>DATHQD010000053.1:0-129908 GCA_035483045.1 Terriglobales bacterium | reverse complement strand
ATGTCGGCTCATCGCATCCTGGAGCTGTAGAAGGTTCCAAGGGTTAGGCTGTTCGCCTATTAAAGCGGTACGTGAGCTGGGTTCAGAACGTCGCGAGACAGTTCGGTCCCTATCTGTTGTGGGCGCAGGAGATTTGAGAGGGCCTGTCCTTAGTACGAGAGGACCGGGATGGACGAACCTCTTGTGATCCAGCTGTCATGCCAATGGCATCGCTGGGTAGCGAAGTTCGGTTGTGATAACCGCTGAATGCATATAAGCGGGAAGCACTCCTCAAGATGAGATCTCCCAACCCTTAAGGGTAATGAAGGGCCCAGGTAGACTACCTGGTTGATAGGCAGGATGTTGAAGCGCGGTAACGCGTGTAGCTTACCTGTACTAATCGCCCGTTCGGCTTGACCATAAAATTTACTCGGTGCAGAAAAGCAGTTGTCAGTTCTCAGTTACTAGTTCCCCAGTTCTAAGTTAGAACCTGAAATTAGACCTGAACTGGAATTAGCAACGTTGTTAATAAGTCGTAAGAACCTGTATGACTGAGAAGCAATACTGACGACTGCGCGCCGACGGAAATGATATGCCAAGTGATTGAGGCAGTACCCAATCTATTCAGTTGTGAGGCTTCGTCCTCACGCTCTTTTACAAGTTTGCAGCGAGGTCTTTGGCTGTCGTCGAATATCGAACGACAATCGACCAACGACTAACGACCGCTGCTACAAGTTGTCGGTGATCTTACCGCGGGGGTTCCACCCGTTCCCATCCCGAACACGGAAGTTAAGCCCCGCTGGGCCGATGGTACTGCACGCGAAAGTGTGTGGGAGAGTAGGTAGTTGCCGGCATAAAATAAAGGCCAGTCTGAGAAATCAGATTGGCCTTTTCCGTTTCCTTCTTGTTAGGAAATCCAGTCCATCTTGCTGCTCTTGACGATCCATTTTCCGTTTTCGCGCTTCACGCGAAATCTGAGTCCGGCACCGCAAAGACCATCGCAATGGTACCCGCCCTCAACTTCCGCAGAGTCCTTGCTGCGCCAGTGAACCTTGTCCGCCGAAAATATGATTCCTCGCTCCCCGGACGACTTATCGACGACCGGCATTCGTTGGACTTTTCCGATCTCAGAATCAGAGACTTTCTTGACAATGCGGGGGACATCTTTGAACTTGGCCAGGAATTCGTCGCTGGGGTCCTCGCCGTCGAGGGATACAAAGAATATTCTGAAATTCAGCTTTTTTGCGATTGCTTTTTCTTCGTTGTCTTTTGCCTCTGCCTCATTCCTGTCGCTACTTTTAATCCAGTCCTCCATTTGCTTTCGAATCACTGCCTCTCGGATGTCTTGCCCGTCAGTAGAACGTTGACTCGCCGGAGTGTTCGGCTGGCAAGTCGCGACTGAAGTAAACACGAATAGCAGAGCGATCAAAGCAATCATGCTTGGCATTAAATTGTCCCTGTGCAACATAAATCGCAAGCCTCCAAAGCTAATTAGACACCGATCCGACCCGGAACTGCAGCGACATCCAAGAGTCCGAGAGATCCTTGGACTCGCCGCGTCCGCTCAGCGTTGCGACGGGCGGGCTCACAGATCCCTCGCACAAAACGCTCGGGATTTCGGCTGCGGGCTCCCGCTTCGCTCACGCCCGCAAAGCGCCTCAAGTTAAGCCCCGCTGGGCCGATGGTACTGCACGCGAAAGTGTGTGGGAGAGTAGGTAGTTGCCGGCATAAATAAAGGCCAGTCTGAGAAATCAGGTTGGCCTTTTCCGTTTGGAGCCATGATTTTCCGCTCTACGGATTCGGAGGCGGACTCAACAACTCACAATGCTCGACGCACTTTACCGTGTTGGCCTCGATAGTGGCTTTCTTGTGGCCGGAAAAATCGATGTCGGGGAGGATCAGCAACGTTTGCGCCCCATTGGCGACGTTAAAAGTGCAGTTGAAGCTCATGGACTGGACGCCACGTTCCTTGCAGCCGGTTTTGTCGAGTGCGTCAGTGAGGGTCATGGTCTTGTCGTACACCTGGTCGGCAAGATGCGATGGCAGCAAAGCGACCGTGAGCGGGATGGGTGACTTGATCTTCACGCTGAGTTCCTGGCCGTCGTGGTCTGGAGTCATCAGACTGTAGACCTTAGGTGCCGGAGTTATCTGGTATTTTTCGTCGAGGATGCGTCGCCAGTTGAACTCAGGCTGAAGGCAATTGTAGTACTGGATGTGGAGATCGTTGGGGGAAAGGAATTGCCGAGCTGCGGGTCCGAGGATCGCGCCAATGGTGGCGAGGGCGGGCTTCTCGGGCCTGCGCTCATCGCGGAAGGTGATGATCATGGGGCGTTCGGAGGGAAGATGACACTCGTAGATCGCGTTCGTGACATGCTCCCTCACGCAGAGGAAGCCGAAATTCGCAGAGGCTCCGGAGCGCATGGCGGCGTACCATTCGTCGGCCCAAGCCATGGCCACGGTGACTGGGTACCTGGAGTCGATCTGCACGTGCATGTCTCCGCCCCCGACTGCGGGACGGTAGACGTGGCCGGCGTTGAGTCCCGCGGGCGCCAAAGGGATCGTCTCACTGTCTGCAGCACGCCAGTAGAAAGCGAGATCTTGCGCATACGAGTTCGCGGCCAAGGCGCAGAACAGCAGCGTGGCAAAAATCGAAAGATTCCTCATACTAGAAGTATTGGCTGATCCATGCTCGCACCTTAGCGAATTCGCGAGGGGAGGATTACGAAGGTACCAGGTGCCCGTGATCATGAGAGGCTCCTGCGCGCAAAGAACGGACGGGTGGCCCACTTCCGATGGCTTGTCGGGGGCACCATAACTACTCGAGTGCCCCACTTCTCGCGCTTTTCGAGAAGTGGGCCGACGCGCTGCGGGACATTCGTAGTGCCTTTTGTTTCATGCCGGGTGGCTTCGTTGCAATTCAAAGAGGCCCAGAGGGGCGAATTTACCAACCGACCCTCTTGTTTCCCGCCACCAAATCAAAATGCCGATCGCGGCTCGGCAGCGGAAATGAATGGCAGAAGCCACTCAAGCCCACATTTGGCTTGAGCTGGGAATCGTGAAAGTTTCGGAGCATACCCCGCAACCCCCTGATTCCAAGCCAAATCAAATCTGAATCGTAATCCCCGCCCTACCATCTCATAAGTGTCGTTGGAAGGAGTTTCAGCGGCCATGTCGAAAACCATTCCAAGCCGGTTCCGGCGAATTTCACAATAAAGTAAAAAGAGTTCGGGTATAACTTACCCGGCGAGGAGTTACGACCATGAGGCATCACTTGCGCCTGGTGGCTGTGCTGGTAGTGTGTTTGGCTGCCTATGTCGCGCTGCTCGGCGCTTTCCGGCTATTGAACGCTCCGAGTAACACGGCCGTCTTCGGGGGAATTGCTGTGATCTTTCTGCTGCTGGTGGTTGTTCCAATTGCGCTTACTTCGATCTGGAGGAGACTATGACGATATTCAATAACAGGGATGACGATCGCGATAGCAAGCATCGCGTGATCGATCAATTTAGCGGCGTTATTCCAGCGCGCAGGATTCTGTTCTGGGCGGCGCTTTGCGTCGGCGGACTGCTAGCAGTCTGGTTTGTGTCCTCATTCTTAGTGGACGCCAAACGGATTGAAGCCGGCTACGTGGGAATCGAAGTGAACCTGGCGGGTAGCCAGCGCGGCGCGGCCGAGATTCCAGTGCGAACGGGATGGGTTTTTTACAGCCCGCTTACGACTCAGATCATCGAGTTCCCCACGTATGTGCAGACGGTGAAATGGACGCGCGATTTGAATGAGGGGCGCGCCATGAATGAAGAGATGGGCTTCAACAGCAAAGAGGGGATGGAGATTTCGAGCGATGTGTCGTTGTCGTATGCCATCGAACCGAATCGGGTGCCGGATTTTTATGTGAAGTATCGAGTCAATAATCTCGAACTTTTCACCCATGGCATTCTGCGCGACATAGTCAGGAATTCGCTGAACGAAGTGGCGTCGACTTATACCGTGGAGGATATCTATGGCGAGAAGAAAGCGCAGTTTCTGAATCAGGTAGAGCAACAGATTCAGGCAAAGGTGTCGAACGTCGGCGTTGGCGTTCAGCAATTCGGATTCATCGGAGCGCCTCGAGTCCCGAATGTTATTGCGCAAGCGATAACCGCGAAGGCGCAGGCGATTCAGGAATCCGAACGTGCGACGAACGAGCTGGCGACAACTCGAGCCGAAGCAGCGAAGAAGATTGCCGAAGCCGATGGAGACGCGAAATCATCGGTAACGCGCGCGCAGGGCGAAGCCGACGCTAACAAGATTCGCCAAAGTTCGTTGACTCCGCAATTGCTCGAACTGCGAAAAATCGAGAACCAGCGGGCATTGATTGATCGCTGGAATGGTCAGTTGCCGACAGTCGAGACTGGACAGGGCAACATGCTGCTGCAACTCCCTAAGATGCAGTAAGCGGTTGGCGACGAGAGCAGACCGATGAGGATGTCAGGGTAGCGCAATAGCGCTACCCTTTTTCCTAGTGATCTCAGTCTTGCCAGGTCAGCAGCGGCGGACCAAGCCCGCCCTAGTCGAGTCGAGGGAGTCGCTCGGCACAGTAACTTCTGGACTATCCCTTCGGTAACCTCGCACCTAGGAACCTTCGCAACTAATCTTTCTCACGGGGGTTTTCTATCTACATGACCAACACACTCACTAAGTCGCTCTTACTCTTGGCAGTTGGGGGACTGATGCTTACCGGTTCCGCCTCTGCTCAAACCTCAACCACCTCAGGCGCGGGCCCGGGCGTTGTCGATCCTGGCCACCCGCGGGTTAATGAAGTCAACACGCGTGAAGAAAACCAGCAGCAACGTATCGGCAACGGTGTGAAGAACGGGACGTTGAACGCGAAGCAGACCGCCAACCTGGAGAATCGCGAGAACAACGTGCAGAATCGCGAAAAGGCTGACATGGCGAAGAACAACGGCCATCTCACCAAGGCTGAGCAGAACGGAATCAATCGCCAGCAGAACCGCATCAGCAAGAGCATCGCGAAAGACAAAGCCTCGAATAAGTAGTTAAACGCACAAGATTGAAAGCCAGAGGACAGCCGCAATTCAGTTGCGGCTTTTCTTTTTTTGAGGGTTTTGAAACTCTGCTCCGAACGGTTCAATGTTTCAGCGAACGAATGTAGTCGACTAGCGCATGGATCTGATCTTTAGAAAGCTTGTCATCAAAGCGCGGCATCTTGTTCTTGCCTTTGCTGATAATCATGGTAAGTTCGGCATCCGACTTGTCTTGTACTTCGGATGAACCGAGAGGCCGAAGTTTGAGGTTCTTGCCGAGCAAGGTTTCGCCCGCGCCTCTTACTCCATGGCAGGCTGAACATCTTTTCTTGTAAGTATCGGACGCGCTCTCGGCGAAAGCGAAAGTAGAGAATAGCAATGCCAGCATCGCACTCAGGAAAATAACATCAATGCCACGCTTTCGCGCCGCCCCCCTCAAAATCGAACGCCCCGAAATCCGTCCAAACCCCGAGTCTTTCAGCAACCAGCCCCCTTCGGCGCACTCATAGACGAATCCGATTCTACCAGTTCAATTTAAGCGCGACCTGAAACTGGCGGGGATCATAGGCCGCGGTGGCTTGGCCGTCATTGGTGAACAGCGGGCTGACGGCTGCGTAGTTGTAAACATTAAAGATGTTGAACATGTCGGTGATGAGATCCATGTTGTAGCGCTCGCCAAAATTCTGGATTACCGTTGATCGCTAACTCGCGCGGTAATCTTCTCTTCCAAACCCCACCAACTCTTGCCCCAGCCGTTCTTGCATTGCGTTTAGGGCAAGCTTTGCTTAGATTTCTAGAAGCCAAAGTTTCTCCCGAGAGTGATTGACCGTCGTGTCAGAGATATTTCTTGTGCCGTCGCTGCCGCATCCGGAAAAATTCAACGGCCATTCCATGACGGGCGAATTGCTGCGGGTCATGGTGTGTCCGCCGGGTCATGCCGGATGGAATAACCCAGAGAAAGCTGCGGCATGGCGTGAGTTGGGATTTCTCCACGCTCCAGACTTTGCCCTGGCGCAAGAGCAGCACGATGCGCTGTGTCGCCTCCTTAGTGAATCTGGCGCCGAAGTCGTGCGCTTGCCTGCCGCCGAATCCCTTACCCTCGACGCCGTCTATACCCACGACGCGTCACTCTCTACTGATTTTGGCGCAGTGCTGATGAATCCGGGAAAGAAGAGTCGGGAGTCTGAGGCGAGAGCGCACGCCGACTTTTACCGGCAACTGGAAATTCCGGTCTTCGGCGAAATACGGCTTCCAGGTTGCTCTGAAGCGGGCGACATGGTGTGGCTCGATCCGCGAACGTTGCTTATTGGCGAAGGCTATCGAACAAACAAGGCCGGCATCGATCAGATGCACGGAATACTCTCCGCGAAGAATGTCGATGTGCGGTCCGCGCCACTGCCCTACGGTCCGGGGCCATCTGCCTGTCTGCACCTCATGTCACTGATGAGCCTGCTCGATGAGAAGACCGTTCTTGTTGATTTGCCGTGGCTGGCGGTAGAGACCGTCGAATTGCTAAAAGCGCACGAGTTTCGTTTGCTTGAGATTGAATACTCCGAACGCGACACGCTCGCCTGCAACGTGCTTGCGCTTGGTGAGAAGCGACTGATTGCGCTCGAAGAAAACGCCAAAACCAATCAGCGCCTGCGCGAAGCGGGATTCGATGTGCGAACATTTCCCGGCTCCGAGATTTGCATCAACGGCGCCGGTGGCCCGACGTGCCTGACTCGACCGTTATTGCGGAGATAAATCATTATTGTTTGACAAGTAAATAACTATCTCTGCGAAAGTTAAGTCTCGGTGTTAATATGTCTGCGCCGATGAAGGACATATCATGAGACGAATCGTCGCATCCGCGCTAGCTCTGTTGATCGTCGTGGCACCATCGTTCGCCAAGACTCACAAAGACATCTATTCCACACCCTGCACCGTCCTATGGTCCGCCGTGAAAGATACGCTTCGCAACTCCGGGAAGTATGGGATCTTGGGTATCGACAACACGGAGATGACCGCGTCATTTGTCATTGGTGGAACGCTCGGCGGAAAACGTATCAATTCCGTCGTGCTGAACGCAAAGGGCGAGACCTGCGAACTGCAGGTTCAGACCGCCTACAGCGGCCTTGTTCACGACGACGCAGGTGATTTCAAGAAGCGCGTGGATGAGTCCCTAGCCAAACAGCAGGCGGCGCCGCCGGCTGCTGCTACTCCGCCAGCAAAGACCGACAGCACCAAGAATTAAAACCTGTCCTCCCGGTTGGGCGGCGGTAGGTTCCCCGTAACAACGCGCGTGGGGAACGGATCGTCGCTCCATTCTGCCCAACTTGGTAGAATCACTAGGAATGCTTTTGCCGTTTGTCCGCGAACTTTTCGCGGACGTTGAACAATTGCCCGCCTTCACGCGTGCCGCCTCCCACCTCCGGGAAAGCGCGGGGCGGATGAGTGTCACTGGACTATCGTCGGCCGCCAAGGCGCTGATCATAGTTTTACTGCGACGCACGATCGAGCGGCCGTTTGTGCTGGTCGTGGCCGACAATCGCGCCGCCGAAGAATTGCTCCCTGTCTTGCGGGCCTTCTGCGAATTAACCGAGGCGGCAGACCCTGAGTCCGTCGTTAGTCTCCCCGCTCGCGATGTGCTGCCCTTCCAGAATCTGTCGCCCCACCCCGAGATTCAGGAAGAGCGCGCGACTGCCCTGTGGAAGATTGCAACCGGCCGCGCCGCAATCGTGGTTTCACCCGTGAGCGCGACCACTATTTTGCTTCGTCCTGCCGAGTACTACGCCGACTTGGCGCGGGTTTTGCGTCGCGGAGAAACTTTCGAGCTGGAAAAACTCCTGCAGCACCTCAATACGGTCGGCTACAGCGCAACTGACGTGGTCGAAATGCCAGGGCAGTACGCCGCTCGCGGTGGCATTCTCGACGTCTATTCGCCCGAAGCGGATAGGCCCGTGCGCGTCGAATTCTTCGGCGACGAAATTGAATCGATGCGCAAGTTCGATCCCGCTAGTCAGCGGTCTTCGAACCCAGTAGATGAAGCCCTGCTTCTGCCGCTGACGGAAACGCCGGTCACGGAAGACTTGCTCGGCTCGATCAACGCGCGCCTTTCGGGCAAACGCATTACCGGATCGCCGGAAATCATCGAGCAGACAATGCGCGACTCCGGTGCGGGAGTTTTCCCCGGGTGGGAGTTCTATGCTCCCGTGGCTGGCGCCGATCGCACTATCTTTGAGTTGCTGCCGGACGCACGCGTGATTCTGGACGAACCTGAAACGCTGAAACTGGAGCTCGATAAAGTCTGGGCGCGAGTTGAAGAAGCGCACGAACGTAGTGGCATCGGAAACTTGGTCCGCCCAGCGGATCTCTATTTGACGCCAGAAAGCTGGCAGCAAAAAACCGCGGCGCTCGCTGGAGCCGATTTTGAATATCTGGCGCTCGCGCGCGAGTCCGGCGAAGCCGGCGAGAATAGATCCGAGGCGGCCTTCCTTTCGCAGCCCGCGACCCGCTTTCACGGCGCCGTTCCGGCGATGATCGAGCAAGTGCAGAAAATGGTAATCGGCGGCACACAGGTGATTCTCGCGGTCCCCAACACCGGAGAAGTCGAACGCCTCGCCGATATGTTCACCGAGTACAACGCGTCCTATCGTCTGGGCAGCCGGACACGCAGCGGAGAAAGCTACGCCGACGAGACTTCGTATTTTGCCGGCGACGTGCTTACCACGACTTTGTTGAAAGCATATCTGCCCGACGGTTTTGTTCTGCCCGAGGCGCACCTTGCGATCTTTGGCGCACGCGATCTGTTCGACGAATCGGATCTTGTTGCTTCGCGGCCGCAGCGTCAGAAATCGAAAGTCTCTGCCTTTCTTTCCGACTTCCGCGATTTGCAGGTCGGCGATTACGTCGTCCACGTCGAGCACGGCATCGGCCAATATCACGGGCTGAAAGAAATTAACCAGGGCGACGGCACCGCGGAATTCATGCTGCTCGAATATGCCGAAGCGGCGCGCCTCTACGTTCCGCTAACGCGCCTTGACCTAGTACAGAAGTATCGTTCGTCTGAGGGTGCGAAGCCCGTCCTCAATCATCTCGGCAGCGCCGCGTGGGGCAAGACCAAAGCGCGCGTGCGCAAGGCGATGAAGGATATGACCGACGAGTTGCTCAAGCTCTACGCGCAGCGCCAGTCGGCGCGCGGTCACATTTTCCCGGCGGATACGGAATGGATGAAAGAATTCGAAGACTCATTCGAATTTAACGAGACTGACGACCAGGCGCAGGCTATCGCCGATGTAAAACGTGATATGGAGTCGCAGCTTCCCATGGATCGTCTGCTCTGCGGCGACGTCGGTTACGGCAAGACAGAAGTGGCGATGCGAGCCGCTTTCAAGGCCTTAAGCGACAACAAGCAGGTCGCCGTGCTGGCGCCGACGACCGTTCTCGCCTTCCAGCACTACGAAACTTTCAAGCAACGATTCGCCCCCTTTCCGCTCACGGTCGAAATGATCAGCCGCTTTCGCACGCCGAAGCAGGTCAAAGAAATTCTGCAGAGAGTCGAGGCGGGCAAAGTCGACATTCTGATCGGCACCCATCGCCTGCTTTCAAAAGATGTGAAGTTTGCTGACCTCGGCCTGTTAGTTGTCGACGAAGAGCAGCGTTTCGGAGTCCGCCACAAAGAACGCATCAAGCAGATGCGTACCCAAGTCGACGTGCTCACCATGTCGGCAACGCCAATTCCACGCACACTACATATGTCATTGGTCGGCCTGCGCGACATGAGCGTAATCGAAACCCCGCCCAAAGACCGAATGGCGATTCAGACCGTCGTCGCCAGTTGGGACGAAAAGCTCATCCAGTCGGCGATCGAACAGGAACTTGATCGTGGTGGCCAGGTGTATTTCGTGCATAACCGCGTCGATACCATCTGGGAAATTGCGGCCAAACTTCAATCCATGGTCCCAAACGCGCGGGTCGCCGTGGGCCATGGGCAAATGGGCGAAGGGGAACTCGAAAAAGTGATGCTGAAATTTATGCATCACGAAGCCGACATTCTGGTCTCGACTACGATTATCGAGAACGGCCTGGACATTCCGCTCTGCAATACGATCCTGATCAATCGCGCCGAGCGGCTCGGTCTGTCGGAGCTTTACCAGCTCCGGGGACGCGTTGGCCGCTCGAATCGGCGCGCCTACGCATATCTGCTGTTGCCCTCGGAAATTGAATTGACGCCGATCGCCCGCCGCCGTCTTGCCGCGCTCAAAGAATTTTCCGATCTCGGCGCGGGTTTCAAGATAGCGGCCCTCGATCTCGAATTGCGCGGCGCAGGTAATCTGCTCGGCGGCGAACAGAGCGGCCACATCGAAGCCGTAGGCTTTGAGCTTTACACGCAAATGCTGGAGCGCGCCGTGCGCGAGATGAAGGGTGAGTCGGGCGTTGAGGTCACGGAAATTCAGCTCAATCTCGGCCTCAACATCCGCATCCCCTCCGACTATATAAAGGAAGAGAACCAGCGCCTGCGCATGTACAAGCGTGTCGCCGGCGTTGAGACCGAATCGCAATTGCACGATGTACGTTCAGAGTTGATCGATCGCTACGGCGAGACGCCGCGCGCCGTTCGCAACCTGCTCGATTACGCCGCGCTCAAATTACAGGCGATGCGAGTGGGCGCAACCGCAATTGAACGAAAACGCGAGTTCGTGAGCATCAAGTTCAGCCCGAATGCCTCGATCGATGCGGAGAAGTTGGCGCGCTTTGTTGCGTCGCAGCGCGGCACGCAGTTTACTCCCGACGGCACGCTGAAATTCTCTATCAAAATCGACAGCGCGGAAGGTATTCTGCAAACGCTGCGCGATCTTTTGGAAGAACTAGCTGCTCGCGAGGAAGTCGTGCGCGAGGCGTAAACGCCAGAACAGTTACAATAATCTGCGATGAAACCGACGCAAGAACGACGAACAACTGGCGACCGGCGCAAGATCAGGTCCGTCCGCAAAGCCATTTTCCCCGCCGCCGGGTTAGGCACTCGCTTCCTCCCCGCCACCAAGGCGCAGCCGAAAGAGATGCTGCCGCTGGTCGACAAGCCCATCATTCAATATGGCGTGGAAGAGGCCGTGGCCGCCGGATGCGACCAGATCATCATTATTACCGGCCGCGGTAAGAGCGCCATCGAAGATCACTTCGACGTCAGCTACGAACTGGAAAAGATGCTCGAAGAAAAGGGCAAGAACGATCTGCTCAAAATCGTACGCCAGATTTCCGACATGATCTACGTCGCCTACGTGCGCCAGAAAGAGGCACTTGGCCTGGGGCACGCCGTACTCACCGCGCGAGAACTTATTGGCGATGAACCCTTTGCGACTTTGCTTGCCGATGACGTCATCGACGCAAAAGTGCCGGTACTTAAGCAGTTGATGAATGTCTTCGACGAAAAACATTGTTCGGTGATTGCTACACAGGTAGTCGAGGGCCCGGCGATTTCTTCTTATGGAGTGATCAAAGCGAAAGAGGTCGAAGGCTCTGGTGGAAAGCTCTATGAAGTGCTTGATCTGGTAGAAAAGCCGAAGCGCGAAGATGCCCCTTCGAATCTGGCGGTGATCGGCCGCTACATCCTGACGCCGACGATTTTCGACACCCTCTCAAACATCAAGCCTGGCGCGGGCGGCGAACTGCAACTCACCGATGGGCTTCGTGGGCTGCTCCAGCGTGAAAAGCTCTACGCCTACGTCTACGAAGGCCGCCGCCACGACACAGGAGATAAACTGGGATTCCTGAAAGCTACAGTCGAGTTCGCGCTGAAGCGCGAAGATCTGGGCGGAGAATTCCGCGACTATCTGAAGAATTTAAAGTTGTGATTTGAACGTGGTCAATGTAGCGCCGCCGTCCCGGCGCTCCTCTAGCGGCGACATACCGCACTAACCCAGCCATTAACTTCATCTTTTATAGAATCAACACAATTCCCAGCTACAATGGTCGCGTGAAGCCTACGATCTATGTGGTCGAAGACGACCCGGATATTTCTCGCCTGGTGCGCCATCATCTGGAAGGCGCGAGCTTCAATGTTCGGCTCTACTCCACCGGCAACCAGGTCGTGGTCGATGCTGAGAGACAGCGTCCGGCGCTATTTCTCCTGGACATCATGGTGCCCGGGAAAGACGGATTGGAACTTTGCCGCCAGATTCGCCAGTCGGTGTCGCTTGCGTCTATTCCAGTTATTTTCCTGACGGCGAAGAGTGGCGAAGCGGATCGCGTGCTCGGCCTTGAATTGGGAGCCGACGATTATATCCCCAAACCTTTCAGTCCGCGCGAACTGGTGGCTCGAGTGAAGGCAGTGCTGCGGCGTTTCGAACGTCCCTTGCCGCCGTTGCCGACGAGGATTGATGAAGTGCACATTGATCCCGGCGCAATGACCTTAACCGTCCGGGGCCGGCAGGTTCCGACCACCGCCACCGAGTTCCGATTGCTCGACCACTTCATGCGGCACGCGGGGCGCGTCTTTACTCGCGACCAGTTGCTTGATTCGGTGTGGCGCGACACGGCTTATGTGACGCCGCGCTCGGTGGACGTCTATGTGCGGCGCATCCGCGAAAAAATTGAGCCCGACCCCGAGAACCCGCGCTACCTCAAGACGGTGCGGGGCGCGGGCTACCGGTTTGAGGTTGCGCGTTGAGAAGTCGCATCTTCTTCAAATTGATGTTTGTGTTTCTGCTGGTGATCGGTGCGAGCGCGGTCGCGTTGCAATGGACCGTGCACAACGTGTGGGAGCGCACTCTGCGCGAGCAGATCGAGCGCAATCTGCAACAGAAAACCTTGATGTTCGCCTTACACGTCGAGTCGGACCGTCAACACTCGCTGGCTGATATCGCCGCGCAAGAGGGACAGGCGGCGGGCGCGCGCGCCACCGTGGTTGATCCGACGGGCCAGGTGCTCGCCGACTCAGAGGCCGATCCGAGCGTGGCCGAGAATCATGTGCATCGTCCGGAAATTATCTCCGCGCTCAGCGGCAAAGTTGGTGTGGATGAGCGCAACAGTCAAACCTTGGGCGTTCCCTTCTTGTATGTAGCCGCGCCGGTTTCGGGAGGAGCTGTGCGGTTGGCCTATCCGCTAACCGAAATGGAAACAACCGATCGTCCGCTCGCCGTGGCTCTGTTCTGGGGATCGCTGGCCGCTTTCGTTTTCGCGTTGATCGTCGCGGCCGCGGCTTCCCAATATATGGGTCGGCGTCTGGAGCGGATCGTCAATTTTGCTGAGCGTGTGGCCGGCGGCGATCTGGCAGCCAGAATCGCATCTACCTCAACTGATGAGATCGGGCAGGTGGCGGCTGCGCTCGATAAAACGACCCGCGGCGTGGAGGAAAGTTATGCCCGCGTTCAAACCAGCCAGCGCGAACTGGAAACGCTGCTCGACAGCATGCAGGACGCAGTGGTTGCGGTTGATGTTGATGGCCGGGTGCAGTGGGCCAATCGCGGTATGAATCGTCTGGTTCCGCGCACTCCGCGGCTCAATGCTCCGCTGATCGATAGCGTGCGTGACCCCGATTTTCTGGATGCGATTCGCAAAGCAGCGCGCGAGCAGGTGGTCACATCGGCGCGCTCGAACACAATTGCCGCGGGACGCATCTTCGACGTAACCGCTGCACCCATGCCCGGAGGCGGCGCCGTGGCCGTGTTGCGCGATCTTACTGAGACGGAACGCATGGAGAAGAGCCGCCGCGATTTTATCGCCAACGTCTCTCACGAACTGCGCACGCCCCTGACTTCGATCCAGGGTTACACGGAGACGCTGCTTGACGGAGCGCTGGTCGATAATCACGTCCGCGATTTTCTGGAGATCATCCGCAAGAACGCGGCTCGCATGTCGAGGCTCACTGAAGATCTGCTCACACTGGCGAGAGTTGAATCGGGTGAGCACAGGTTCGACATGCAGCGGGTGAGCGCCGAAGAACTGCTGCAGGATGCTCTCGAGAGTTTCCGCGAGGTGGCGCGTTCTTACGGAGCTGAGCTGGCGATTGAGAATGCCGTCGGCACCGGCGATGTGAATGCGGATCGCGAAGCGATTCATCAGGTTTTTTCCAACTTGATTGAAAATGCGTTAAAGTACGCGGCCTCGGGGAAAAAGGTCATTCTCGGGGCGCGCGCCGCCGAGAGAGGCGTCGAATTCTATGTGCGAGATTTCGGGCCGGGCATTTCCTCCGAGCATCTGCCGCGGCTTTTTGAGCGCTTCTACCGCGTTGATAAAGCGCGCTCGCGAGAATCAGGCGGTACCGGGCTGGGACTGGCTATTGCCAAGCACATTGTGCTGGCGCATGGCGGAACGATTCACGCCGAGAGTGAACTTAACCATGGCTCGAGCTTTCTTTTTACCTTGACTGCGTGCGAAGACAGCACCGCGTACTGAACAGTAAACGTACGATATACGATAGAAGACTCCGGCAAACGCTTTGTTGCCAAACCGGCCGGACGTTGGTCGCGGGCCCAATTTCCCTGAGGGATAACAAGAAATTCACCGGTCTGTAACCTACCCCGGGAGGCCGGGAATTATGCTTTTCACAAGATGTGTGGCACACTTTCTGGCATCGAGCAATTAGGCGGTTATCCCTATGAGTACAGCCAGCGTCAAAACGCCTGAGCCCTCGCATTCAGGCCTGGTGCAACGCACGGTCGAAGCCTGCGAACTGGCCCGCCAAGCCGCTGCCATAGCGGCTGAGGGAATTGCCACCGGATCGATGTCTCGCCTGAATGCCATACGTCAGTGTGAAAAAGATCTCGATGCCATCGACGTAGAAGTCGATTCCGGCGTGACCACGACCATCAGCCACGTGCCCGAGGATGAGACACGTCAGTTGCTGGCGTGCATGAAAGTGATGATCGGACTAGAGCGCATCGGCGATTTGCTCCTGAGTTTCGCCACCAGTGCGCAGGCAGCGGGCGGGCGGCTTGACTCGCAGGACGCTCGCGATTTGACCCACATGGCAACCGTCCTGGAAAAAATGCTAGCCGACGTAGGCCAGTCGTTTTCTCAAAAAGATGTTAAGAAAGCAATCGACGTGTTGCGCGCCGATGCGGAGATGGACCGCCTGCGAAATATCATCTTCCTGCGCCACATCGAGAACCCGGAAAATGTCGCGCGTCACGCCAGCCTCCAAGTAATCTTCATGACCCAATCTCTCGAGCGCGCGGGCGATCATGCCAAGAATCTGGCGGAAGAAGTCTGCCACTTCGTCAGCGGACGCAGCATCCGCCACCTGCTCATGGCCTACGACAAGCCCAAGGAACAGATGTTCATCGAATGGCTGCGACACAAGGAAGATAAAGCGCAATAAGTTTCACATAGCGCGCCCTCTTTCATCTTCTCTGCCTCGTATTTTTAGCCCTTAGGTCGACTTAGCGCGGCTTCCAAACCGTCGCCCGTCGATAGATTTCGATAGACGAAATCGAAAATAGTTGTTGAGCACGCATGGAAAAGTGACAAGGGGCCGCGTAAATTGCGATACAATCGTTGGCGGTCAGGGTGGGTCTTGTGCATTTTGCGCGCCAATTTTCTCCTTCACGGTTTGTGAAGCGGCTCCTAGTGTGGATCATTGCATTGTCGGCATGCGGTGATATCTCTCTGCTTGCACAGTTGCCCTATATGAACGCCGGTCCGGATTCCGCCTTCGCGCAGATTGACTTCGCGGGAATGTATCTGGATCAGATGAACAAGAAAGCCAGGTTTACTGCGCATCAGAAGGCGCTGGATCAGGAACTGGTTGATTCCGGGGTCGTATCGGCGCTCGATCTGGATGCTCCCAACAAAGCCGTAGAGGAATACAACCGCGGCAATTCACTACTCAAAGGGCAGAACTCGAAAGAAGCCATCAAGTATATGCAAAAGGCGATCGTTGATTACCCGAACTTCGTTTCAGCGCATGTGGGTTTAGGGCTTGCCTATGTTGATCAAGAAGATCCTGTCCACGCCCGGAGCGAGTTCGAAGCGGCCGCTAAGTTAGATGACAAGTTTCCAGGGTCCTTCATTCATCTGGGGCAGCTGGCATTGTCGTTGAAGGATTTTAACGGCGCGCAATCAGCTCTTGAGAAAGCTGCTTCCCTTCGGCCCAAAGATTCCCGGGTCCTCTTTATTTTGGCGTATGCGCAAAACGGAGCTCATGACTACGAACATTCCTTAGAAACCGCTCGGCGCGTGCACGCTGCCGATCACAAGGGAATGGCCAACGTACATTATGTTGCGGCGTCGTCGGCCATGGCGCTGCATGATTTTGAAGCCATGGAGCGGGAGTTGGGATTATTTCTAAGCGAAGACCCCACTAACGCCTTTGCTCCGGTGGCCCGCCAAAATTTGACTGCTCTCACACACAATAAGGGCGTCGTAGCGGCAAGGGCTGCCAATTCTCCGGTTGCAACACCGCTCGTTGCTTCCGTCCGCACCGAAACCTTCCCTAACACCGATCGCTTGAAGGCGCAGTTAAGCGCATTGGGGGATGAGGCCGACGATCGAAGCTGCGGCGATTGCGATTCTCTGGCCGAATCGAACGCAGCTAGCGCGGGCGGGAATGCGTCCGCGATCTCCGATGCATCTCTAGATGTCGGCGGCACGGGCACATTCACAATCCACAAGAATGTGGACGAAGTGACGCTGTTTTTTGCCGTCAGCAACCACGGACACATGGTGAACGATCTGGAACGGTCCAATATCCAGGTCCGCGATGACAACAAGCCCCCAGAAAAGGTTTTGCAGTTTGCTCCGCAGTCCAAGCTTCCACTACGGCTTGCTCTGCTGATTGACACGAGCGGTTCGGTGCACGACCGATTTTCGTTTGAAAAGCATGCGGCCGCTCAGTTCGTTGAGAAGATGTTAAGCGGCGCCTCCGACCTCGCCTTCGTGGCAGGCTTTGCCAATGACACGACGATCACCCAAGACTTCAGCGCGGACGCAGGTCAGCTGGGAAAGGGCATTGACAAGTTGACTAATGGTGGAGGCACAGCTCTGTTCGACGCCGTGTCTAGCGCATGTTGGAAGCTGGCAGCCTATCCCGAGGACGAGCATGTTGCAAAAGTTTTGGTGATTTTGAGCGACGGTGAAGATAATTCCAGCCGTGGCAGCCTGAAGCAGAGCATTCAGGCCGCGGAGAAGACCGGAGTCACGATTTACACGGTGAGCACCAGAGAGGATCGTGGCGACAAAACCGATGCCGACAAGGTTTTGGAATTACTTGCCGAGCGCAGTGGAGGCGAGGCATTGTTTCCCGGCGATATTCTCACTCTCGGCAAGTCCTTTGATAAGCTCCACGATTTAATCCGAAGTCGCTACTTCATCGCCTATCGACCTGCTGACTTCCAGCCAGATGGGCGCTATCGCATGATCAGTATTGTCGCCGAAAAAGGCGGAAAACGGTTGCAGGTGCGGGCTCGCAAGGGCTACCATGCTCGGCTGGAAGCGAATCGCAACTAGCGAAAAGCCAAGATTAAGATGAGAACTGTCAAGGGCCGGTCTTCCTACTCCGGTAGTGCTGCCCGTCTTCGCGTCAAAACGGAGGTTGATGTGCCTGCAAAACGCGCCCTCTATCAATTTACTTCTCTAGTCCTGGTGGTTTCGCTCGTCGGGCCGGTTGCGTTGGCGGCCGATTTCTGGATAGAGAAAGCTTATGACCATTGGTCGGCGAAAGAAACGGACCGCATGCTCGAAGAATCGCCCTGGGCCACGACCTTATCTTTGGGCAGTGTTCAGACGGATATAACCAGTGGCGACCGCCCTACGAACACTAAATATCGCGGTGAAATGGAAACCAACCCCACGATTAGCTACACTCTGCAATTCCGTTCGGCGGAGCCAATTCGAGAGGCGCAGGTCCGTTCCTTCCAACTTAAGTCGCACTATGATGCCATGAGTGCTGATCAAAAAGCAGCCTTTGACGCCAATGCCAGTAAATTCCTGGCGGTCAAGTTTCCCGACCATGTCGTGGTTGCCGTAACCTTCAAAACCAATGTGCAAGACTATGAGGGCGTACTGCGAGCCTATTGGGGGCGTCAGAACCTCGCGACGCTGGCCATGTCGACGTTTCTGGATGCGGGCAAACAAAGGCTGAGTTTGCTCGAGTACAGCGTCAAGGAAAATACCTTTCAGTTCACTTTCCCTCGCCCACAACAGCTTAATTCGAATGAGAAAATTGCCGTGGAGTTTATTCACCCCAAAGTCAACGTCATCGGACAGCAACGAATTCTCCAGGAATTTAACCTGAAAAAAATGCAGGTAAATGGACAGCCAGTCTTCTAAAGAGTACGTCACCTCTTCCAATATCCAACGCTGCCGGCCCTTGACAGTCTGAGTCTCCAAGGCGAGACTCAATTCAGCCCCTTCGCAATAAACTCTCCGCCTTCTCGATTCGGCGAAGCGCGATGTTTGGCAGTAACTTTGTTCATGCACGGATCCGCCCAACCCGAAGATCGCCTAGAGCCAGATCGCTTAGAGCAAACGACCAGCGACGAAAGATCAGCCGGGCCGTTGGGCTCAGATAGCGATCTCACCAATGGCAACCGCGTGCTTGCGGATACAGAGTTAGACTCAGCCCTCCAATTGCTCGTCGACCGGGCGCAATACATAACCGGCGCTACCGGAGCGGCTCTCGCCTTGCCGCAAGGTGACGAGATGGTGTGTCGCGCCAGCGCGGGCGCTTCGGCGCCGAGCGTCGGTGCGCGGCTCCAGGTTCGCTCCGGACTGACGGGCGAGAGCATCGCGCGGCGCCAATTGCTGCGCTGCGATAATGCCGAGTCTGATCCGCGTGTGAATCTCGACGCTTGCCGCACGTTGGGCATTGCATCCATCGTGGTGTTGCCCTTGCTGCGGAAAAATGGCGAGGTGCGCGGGCTCTTCGAGCTCTTTTCCGATCATCCTTACGCCTTCGAGGAGCGCGACCTGATCGCTCTGGAGCGCATGGCTGCGCTCACCGTGACCGCGCTTGATCTGGCGGAACAACGCGAGAAGTTTGTGCCAGCCGTCGTCCGGCGCGAACCGGATACGACGGTTGCAAGTTCCGCGGCGAGCGCGGCGCCTGCTGAGACCAGCCTGTCTCCTGCTGCAGAAATTCCGCCGACTCTCTCCAGCACTGCTCCAGGTATTTCTGAACCTCCGGTTGCCCTCCCGGTCGTAACTCAAGCGGTCGTCGACGCCCCTGTCGTTTCTATTCCGAGCGTGACGCCACCCAGCATGGCGCCACCCAGCATGACGCCACCCACAGTAACTCTGCCACCGTCCGAGCCTGCCGACGTTGCTGCCGCTGCGGTTCCCGAGGCGATGCGGCGAGTGCAAAAGTGCGCTGCGTGCGGGTTTCCTGTTTCCGAGGGCCGAACCCTATGCCTCGATTGCGAGAAGAAGGACACCGAGAAGAAAACGTTGGAGGAGAAAGAGCGCGAGCGCGAACGGCAGCAAAATAGGAGCGAGAGTGTGCAACCGGCAGTCGCGCCCGCCGGAGCCGAGCACGCGTCCAACTTAGCGCCCGCCGAGGGCACGCAACCCGAATTCATACCTGCCTTCCTGGCAAATGCCGCCCCTGCGCAGGAATCGTGGCTGGCCGACCACGTCAACCTGCTGGCGATTGTGGTCTTGATTCTGGGTATTCTGGTCGCGGTGGTTGTCTTTCGATAGCGCCGATTCGATAACCATTCATGCACTCAAAAGTGCCGTTTTCCTTGACAAAGCGCCTTTCGAAGCCATACTCTGCGCTTAATCGTTTGTTACTACAGACAGGTGGCCAAGCATGAAGAATGTCTATGAGGTTTTAAGGCAGAAGGAACTGGAACTGACCCGGCTGGAAAAAGAAGTCGAAGCCTTGCGCGTCGCCGCTCCGCTGCTTTCCGACGAGAAAGAGCAGCAGATGGAAGCTCTCAAGCCTAGTTTGACTGCAGCTCCACCGCCGCAACCAGTGAGAATTCCGCCAGTCGTTGCTGCCCAGGGAACTAGCGCCCCGGCAAGGGTCGCGGGATGGGAAGACGCCGCTAAGCGCTGGCCATAAACTACGCCGCCTCTCGCAATAGAAACGGGGCACACCCCGTGGGTCCGCCTGTGGGGATGACCACTTCAGTTCAGGAAAGTGGTACCATGTGACGCCCGTCGACACCACCCACGTCAAGGGACAACATGGCCTCAAAATTCCTCGCTGGATTGTTGGTTTTTGTTCTGAGTTTCATCCTCTGCAAGCCTGCCCACGCTGACAGTGGCACAATCGGTGGTGTAGGCACCGGAACAATCGTTGGTGTTATTGTCGGCGTGGTTGCGGCGGTGGCAGTCGTCGCGATCGTAGCCATTCATTATTCCCGGAAACGCACGATTACTGGATGCGTGAAACCCACGCCCAACGGGATGACTGTGAGCGACGAAAAGAACGACCGGACATACACGCTTTCAGGCGATATCGCGGGAATAAAGCCGGGCGAGCGCCTGACCTTACAGGGCAAAAAGATCAAGCCGAGCACCGGCAATTCGCTGGGATGGGAAGTCTCTAAAATGCAAACCGACCTCGGCGTCTGCCAACTCTAAAATCCACTACGATATTCAGCTGTCTGTCCATCCGCGGCACCCGCTTCAGTCCACCATCGTAAACGCCAGCGTTAACAAGGTCTTCTGCTCGACCTCGTGCGCCTTGGCCGACCCGGTCGCCGGGCTGGCGCTTCCAGATCGTTTCACTGAATGGACGGGCCGATCGTTCGCGATGTGCCTCAAGCGCGGCAGCATATAAGAGAGCGCTCCCATGTTGGCCGGCTCTTCCTGCACCCAAACGATGTCTCGCGCCGAACTGTGGCGCTCGAACTCGGCCGCGAGCTCAGCTTCCGGGAAGGGATACATCTGCTCCAGGAAAACAATCGCTGTGCTGCCGTCATCGTTATCTTTTTCTTTGCGCTTCTGGCGCTCCGTGCGCAATTCGTGGCCAATCTTGCCGGTGCAAAGCAGAATCCGCTTGGCATCCTGCACTTCGCTGTCTGGAATTACCGGCAGAAATTTCTGATGCGTTAGATCCTCTAGCGGAGAGAGCGCATCCGGATGCCGCAGCATGCTCTTCGGCGTGAAGACAACCAGCGGCTTCCTCCACTTGCGAAGGGCCTGCCGCCGCAGCAGATGGAAATATTGGCCCGCATTTGAAGGCTGGCAGATCTGGATGTTGTCGCGCGCCGCCAGCTGCAAAAATCGTTCAATGCGCGCGCTCGAATGCTCCGGCCCCTGGCCCTCATAGCCGTGGGGCAATAACAGCACGAGCCCAGACAAGAGGTTCCACTTATCTTCACCCGCACATACAAACTGATCGATCACCGCCTGCGCGACATTGGCAAAATCGCCAAACTGCGCCTCCCAGAGCACCAGAGCCTCCGGATAATCGCGGCTGTAGCCGTATTCAAATCCCATCACGCCGGCTTCCGAAAGCGTCGAGTTATAGATGTCGCACGCAGCTTGGCCAGTTGCGATGTGGCGCAGTGGAACATACTCCGACTCATCTTCCACATCGATCAGCACCGAATGCCGCTGATTGAAAGTTGCTCGCCGCGAGTCCTGCCCGCTGAGTCGCACTGGAATGCCTTGCTTCACGAGGCTGGCAAAAGCCAGTGCCTCAGCCATTCCGTAGTCGACCGGTTTCTTGCCCGTCCCCATCTCCTGCCGCTGCTCGAGCAACTTCTTTACCTTGGGATGAATGTGGAAACCCTCTGGATACGTGGTCAAACGCTCGGTGAGTTCGACCAACTCTTCGCGCGCTATGCCGGTGGGCTGCTCGAATTGCGCTTTGTAGCGGCCTCCGAAGTAGTTGTCCCAATACTTCGGCAGATCGCGCAACAACGGCTTCTTGGTAAATTTCGTCGCCGCCTTCTGCGCCGCTTCGTATTCCTTCTTTATCGACTGCGCACGCTCGGCGATGTTGTCATCATCTAAGCCGATGCCTTTCGCGTAAATCTTATAAAGCGGCGGATGCTCCTTGATCGCCTTATACATCAGCGGCTGAGTCACGGTAGGATCGTCCACTTCGCTATGCCCGTGGCGCCGATAGCCGATGAGATCGACGACTACATCGGTGCCGAACTTATATCGGTACTCGGTTGCCATGCGCGCGATCCGCATCACCGCGTCGACGTCTTCGCCATTGACGTGAAAAATAGGAATCGCTTGCCGACGCGCCAGTTGCGCCGAGAAGCGCGAGGAATGCTCTTCGCGGGCATTGGTCGTGAAGCCGATCAGATTATTAACGATGAAGTGAATCGTTCCGCCCACGGTGTAGCCGCTGAGATCGGCGTAATTCATCGTCTCGGCGGTGATGCCCTGTCCAGCGAATGCCGCATCGCCGTGCACTAGAAGCGGCAGATATTTTGCCCGCCCGCCTTCTCCAGCACGATCTTGCTTGGCGCGCGTGCGCCCAACAGTCACCGGGTCGACAGCCTCGAGGTGACTCGGATTCGACGCCAGATGGATATGAATTTTCTTCCCGTTCTTCGTGACATACTCGCCGGTCGCGCCCATGTGATATTTCACGTCGCCCGATCCCAGGACGCTGCGCGGATCGACATCCTCAAACTCGGCAAAGACCTCTTCGGCCGGACGATTGGCCACGTGAATGACCATATTGAGCCGGCCGCGATGGCTCATGCCCATCACCAGTTCGACGGCACCCAGTTCGCCGGCCACATCCAGAACCTGATCGATTGCGGGCAGCAGCGATGTGCCGCCTTCGAGTGAAAAGCGCTTGTTGCCCAAATAGCGCTGCTGCAATGTCTGCTCAAACAGGTCAGCGCGCACCAACAAATCCAGCGCGCGTTGCTGATCAATGACGATGGCGGCCGCGTCGGCTTCGATTCGTTCTTGAATCCAACGCCGGCGTTCCGGGTCGGCAATGTGCATGAATTCCACGCCCACGCTGCCGCAATAAATGCGCCGCGCCACCCGCGCATAGTCATTGTCGATCGCGAGATCAGGATGCGGCTGCGGAGGCAACAGGCCCAGCGGATTCAGTTCCGCCTCCAGATACCCGTATTGACGAAAGAGATTAAAAACGCGTTCGCGTTCGTAATTCTCTGAAATAGACGGAGTTGAGGCCGATGGAGTTGAGCCAGATGCAGTTAAGCCTGATGAAGATGAGATCGTGCGAGTTGCTCTCCCGGTGGCATTGCGAGTTGAAGTTGCCATAAGTATCTTCTATAGAATAACGGATGATCTGCCGCGTGTGGTCGATTCATCCGAAGGAACTTGCGAAACGAAAGTACTCGAGTCACTCGAATACGCACTTCGCACAAATTGGAGATGCCCTATGGACAACGGAATCATTGACGTGCCCAGTCGCTACTCTGTGCCGGACACGCTGGCCCGACTGCGGGCGATCCTCAAAGACAAGGACATGACAGTGTTTGCGCTCATCGACCACAGCGGAGAAGCGGAGAAGGCTGGCCTCGAAATGCGCCCGACGCAGTTGTTGATCTTCGGCAGTCCGAAGGGCGGCACGCCTCTGATGGTCGCCGCGCCCCGGCTTGCTATCGACCTTCCGCTGAAAGCGCTCGCCTGGCAGGACGAAAAGGGGCAGGTCTGGCTCTCGTACAATTCGCCGGAGTATCTTCAGCAACGGCATGGCTTTCCCTTCGACCTGCTGAAGAATATCTCGGGTGTTAGTGCGCTCATTCAGAAGGCTGTGGAATAATGGCCGGCTGCTAGACTCGGTTGTCAAACATGCCCGACAATTCCAATCCGAATCGCGCCCGCGATCACCTTGCCAATGAACGCACCTTTCTGGCTTGGGTGCGAACCGGCGTCGCCACCATCATCTTTGGATTCGCCATCGGCCGCTTCTCCATCGCGCTGCGCGAATTCCTGAAGTTTGAAGGGCGCTCCACCGCCACACCCGGCCTCACCACCTGGCTCGGTATCATCTCCACCGTCGGAGGAGTCATGCTGATCCTCGCTGGCCTAAGGCGCTACCGCATAACCAAGCTGCAACTCGAGTCCAATAGCTTTGAGCCCGCCGGCTTCGTCATCGATTTTGTATCCTACCTGCTGGGACTCTTCGGATTAGTCTTGGCCGGCTACCTCGTGTACATCGAAATTTACAATAAGTGAGTGTGCCCTCGATCGTTCTGAGTTTCACCAGGTTAATCAATGGCGAATGAACAAGAAAAAGAAGCCGCAGGTCGTGCCGCAGCAACGCTTGTTCGCGATGGCGACATCGTCGGATTAGGCACTGGCTCGACCGCCTGCTTCGCTGTAGTGGCTCTGGGCGAGCGCGTGAAGGCCGGACTGAAAATCATCGGAATCCCAACCTCCGTGCGCACCGCCGACTTGGCGCGCTCCGTCGGCATTCCGCTGACCACCCTCGATGACCACCCCGAGATCGATATCACCATCGACGGAGCCGATGAGGTCGATCCCAAACTCAACCTGATCAAAGGCGGAGGCGGCGCGCTGACCCGCGAGAAAGTCATCGCCACCGCTTCGAAAAGAATGGTGGTAGTGGTCGACGCGGGGAAGGTTGTTGCGACGCTAGGCAAGTTTCCGTTGCCGGTCGAAATCATTGCGTTTGCGCGAACCGTGATCGAAAAGAAAATCGTATTGCTAGACGCGATGCCCAAGTTGCGAACGAAGCCCGATGGCAGTCCTTTCATCACCGACAACGGCAATCAGATTCTCGATTGCAATTTTGGAAAGATTGAGGACCCGGCGGGATTGGCGCGGGAGTTAAGCGACACTCCGGGCATCGTCGAACACGGGCTGTTTATTGGGATTGCGAAGTTGGCGTTAGTAGGAAAAGAAAATTCGGTCGAGGAAATCCACCGGAAGAACTGAGCAGAGGTGGTGCAATCAATGGGAATCTTTAAGGAGATGCACGAGACGCGACACTTTAATTCGGATTGGGAATACCGGGAACTACGCCGGATGCTGTCTGAGGCGATTTCAAGAGGGTACGTCGAACAGGTTCCCGTGATGAAGCCTAGCCGATTTTCGCCGAAACTGGAGTGGTATCGAGACAAGGAGACCGGTGAAATCTACTCGTTGAATCCGCCTGAAGAGAAAATTCGAGGATGCTGGGATCGGGTTGAGATACAGGACCTCATAGAGCACGGCGAAAGTGTGAATTGAGGGGCGAATGTTTTCTCTTAGAGTCTTCGTTGGCTCATCTGGCAATCTCCCGCAGCGCCGCAAGCAACCTCTCCACCTCCTCCATCGTGTTGTAGTGCACCAGCCCGATCCGCAAAAATCCTCCGAGCCGCTCCACATCTAACTGCTCAGTGAGATTCAGCGCGTAATAATTTCCATCCCACGTGAAGAAGCCGCGCTCGCCCAGCTTTGTCGCCAGTTCCAGCGGCGTGTGGCCTTCGATGCGGACCACAAATGTCGCGCAACGACTGTCGAAGCGCTGCGGATCGCTGATGCCATAGAGCGTCAATCCCGGAATCGCCAACAGGCCAGCGATCATCTTCTCTATCATCCTGCGTTCATGCTGATGAATCGACGCATGTGCCGCGAGAATCGCGGCGCGTCGGCTCGCAGGCGCGGGATTACCGCGCCGTCCAAGCTCTTCCCAATAATCCACACAAGCTTTAATCCCAGCGATGCACTCGTGATTGAGCGTGCCCCACTCCCAGCAGTTTGGAATATTGTCGGTGTTCGGCCTGACCTTATAGGGCCGCAATCTTTTCAAATGCTCGCGCTTGCCATAAAGCACTCCCATGTGCGGCCCGAAAAATTTATAAGTCGAGCAAACTAGAAAATCGCAATCAAGCGCACGCACATCAATCGCTCCATGCGGAGCGTAGTGGACGGCGTCGATATAACTCAGCGCTCCCACTCGCCGCGCCAGTCGCACCACTTCTGCAACATCGTTGATCGTTCCCACCGCGTTCGACGCATAGCCAACCGCCACGATCTTCGTGCGCTCGCCGATCTTCGCTGCCAGGTCGTCCACGTCGAGCGTGCAATCTGCTTCATTGAACTTCACCGCCCGTATGGTTACGCCTTTTTCTTCCAGCGCCTTCCAGGGAGAAAAATTTGCATCATGGTCGAGCAGCGTAACCACGATTTCGTCGCCGGGCCCCAAATCGCGCCCAAGCGCGCGGCTCATACCGTAAGTCAACGTCGTCATATTCTGTCCAAAGACGATTTCCTCGGCGTCGCAATTCAGGAAGTCGCCCATCGCCGCCCGCGCTTCAGCAATCATCCGGTCGGTGTTGCGGCTGGTGAGATAGGCACCGCCGGTGTTCGCGTTATTCCGCGAAAGATAATCGGCAATCACGTCGATCACTCGCTGCGGCACCTGCGTCCCGCCAGGGCCGTCGAGAAAAACAGCGGGCTGCCCATTCACTTTCTGCGCGAGCGCCGGGAACTGCGCGCGCACCCAGTCGAGATCAAGCGACGCAGACGAAAATAAGGATGAAGAAGACAACGACGAAGAGGACGCCTGTTCAGCAGTTGGCATAGCAGACATTCTAATGCGACGGTGCCTCTTTATTCAGAGCTAAGCGTTTGGCGCGGCGGAAACGACTGCGCCCGCAGCTACGCTACCTGTCCGTTGGCATGGGGATTTGCAGGATGCTTGTTCTTCCCGGAGGCGCCCTTGTTGGCGGCGTCCAACTTTATGCGCGTGACTCGTGTCGTTTCTTGGACCAGATTATCGGTGGCGCAGCTTCCATCTCCTGCCATGACAGAGCCAGCCGCTAA
The DNA here is from genome assembly GCA_035483045.1 of Terriglobales bacterium. Taxonomy (GTDB): domain Bacteria; phylum Acidobacteriota; class Terriglobia; order Terriglobales; family Acidobacteriaceae; genus Acidiflorens. The sequence goes on along the minus strand of DATHQD010000053.1, from coordinate 103,260 downwards.
GGCAAAGCGGAGGGCATCCGCCTGATCTTCAAAATACAGAATTACTTGTCCCGACATAACTACTTCTCCCTGAGTCTGTCTTCGGCGCCCGCGCAGAGCGCAGACGGCGATTGGCAAGATCGAATTAAGACGCAGGTGGCGCAACCATGACGATGTGCCGGCGCTGACACAACAATTGTCTCGATTGTCGAGGAAGGCTCGCGGCTGTAATAGTGCTTTTGTTGGTTCTCGCCCGATCCCGGCAATGGTTCTCGTCCGACACGCGATAGGTTACGGAAGGCTCATTTTCCGGGCGCCGAGTTCCCGCGGACGACCATCTAAGGATAGAATTACCAGATAGCATGTCGAGCAGTGCTTCCAATCGGGGCGTATTCGTTAGAGCTGTCTGTGTGCTCGCGATCTCGTTGATGTGTGTGATGGGGATGGCTCAAGCCGCCCACTCCCACAATGACAACGATGAGAACTCCGCTACCGCCCGCCATAGCTGTTCGATCTGCGCTGGCGCTCACGCTGGAATCAGCACCCAGACGACTGCCTCCGCGCCAGTTTTATTCATCGCGCCACTGGCGATTTTCGTAGCCGAAGTATCGCCGACCTTCCGGCCAGCTACCACCCAGTTCATTCGTCCTCCACCCGCGTTCTGAGCCCGCGCCTGACCCGTAGCTATTTCCGAAACGGCCCGCGACTCTTCAACCTTGATCAGCTGTCGATCTCGATTGAACTTGCCTCAGAACCCTTTGTTGGAGGAATCATGCATTCGCTTTATAAGAGTTATCTGGCCGCGGCAACCCTGGCGGCGACGGTAGCTGTAATGTTAAGTGCCGGAACGCTGAGCGCGGAGCCGACGAACGCGGCCGCGGCGCCGTCATCCGGGAGCGCGGGAACAATCAACGGCAGCGTGCTCGATCCCTCTGGCGCGGTGGTTTCGAATGCCGTCGTCGAAATTCATAACCCCGTCACCGGTTTTGAGCGCAAAACTACCACCGATGCCAAGGGATCTTTCACCTTCGTGAACGTGCCGTTTAACAACTACCATATGACGGTGACAGCCGAGGGTTTCGCCAAGAGCGCGCAGGATGTGGAGGTGCGTTCGGTTGTGCCAGCCTTTGCTCAAGTCAATCTTCAAGTAGTTGCCTCGGCCACTACGGTTTCGGTGGAAGCCGCCGGCGACCTGGTGGAAAACGATCCGACCTTTCACGCCGACGTGGACAAACAGTTGATCGACAAGCTGCCTATGGGCAGCGGGTCGTCTTCAATGAGTACGCTGGTTGGATTGGCGACGCCCGGCGTCGCTTCCGATTCTGACGGTCAAATCCACGGCTATGGTGACCACGCCGAGAATTCATTCTCCATCGACGGCCAGCCCATGACTGACCAGTCGAGCAAGACATTTTCCAACCAGGTTTCTGTCGATGCGATTCAATCCATGGAAGTCATCGCCGGTGCGCCGCCCGCAGAATATGGAGGCAAGACGAGCGTCGTGATCGTAGCGGCCACTCGCTCCGGCCAGGGATCGACCACTCCTCACGGCAGCATCTCCACTTCCTACGGTTCGTTCGGTTCGACCAATCTGGCGGCCGATCTCGCCTATGGCGGAAAGAACTGGGGAAACTTTATTTCCGTTGCCGGACTGAACAGCGGCCGGTTTCTCGACGCGCCGGAATTCGCGGTAATTCACGACAAGGGTAACGAACAGAATTTATTCGACCGCATCGACTATCAGCTCTCGCAGGGCGATTCGATTCATCTCAATCTCGGCTACAGCCGAAGCTGGTTCCAGACCCCGAATTCGCTGGATGCCGAAAATGCAACTGCCTGGAGCGGGCTGAGCGGAGTTCTTCCACCCGCCCAGAATTACAACGGTGTTGTTCCCATCGGCACTCCGACAGGATTCATTCCTGGCGTCACAGTTGGCTCTGCTGACCAGCGCTCCAAGATTGGGACTTTCAACATCGCCCCTTCGTGGACGCGCCTCATTAGCACAAACGCCGTATTTACGCTGGGCGCCTTTGTGCGTCGCGACGATTACAACTACTACCCCAGCAATAATCCATTTGCAGATCTTGGCCCTCCGAGTTTGCAGAGGCAATCCGTAGGTCAGAACCGAACGCTCACCAACACTGGCATTCGATCCGATATCTCGTATGCCAAGGGCAAAAACAACATCAAGGCAGGCGTCACCTACGAACAGACGTTTCTCAACGAGAATGACAGCATAGGAATCGTCGACCCAGCCTACAACGCACCGTGCATAACGCTGGCGTCGGCAGCCACGCCTAACGTTCCAGTACCTGGCTTCACCGATCCGTCACAATGCGCCACTTTTGGCTATCAGGAAAACATCGCGGCGAATTCGACCGGCACCGCGTTCTATCCCAATTTCAATCCCATCCTCGCTCCTTACGATTTGACCCGCGGTGGCGCTCCATACGTCTTCAAGGGGCATACGGACGTGAAGGAACTCGCTCTCTACATTCAGGACGCAATCTCCGTAGGGCACTGGTCGATGAACCTTGGCATGCGCGGAGACGTCTACAATGGCCTTACTCAAGCCAGCCAGGCCGAGCCCCGCATCGGAATCTCTTACAACATAAAGAAGACTGGCACGGTTCTGCGCGCATCTTATGCGCGCACCCTGGAGTCTCCGTTTAATGAGAATTTGATTCTTTCCAGCATCGGATGCAGCAACCCGGTCTTGAGTCCACTGCTTGCTTGTTCGCCGGTCGTACCAGGCACGTTTCAGGCGAATCCTTTAAATCCTGGTTTCCGTAACGAGTTTCATCTCGGCCTCGAGCAGGCGTTCTCCCGTTACCTTGTCTTTTCCGGGGAGTGGATCACGAAATACACGCACAATGGTTACGATTTCAGCGTGCTCGGCAACACTCCTATCACTTTTCCGATTGAATGGCACAATGCAAAGATCCCCGGATATGCGGGTAGCATAAGAGTCCCGAATCTGCACGGCTTCTCCGCGCAGATGGTCTTCTCGAGCGTGGCCGCGCGCTTCTTCCATCCCCAGATCGGCGGAGCAGGCGCGACCGTGTCGACCAGCAACCTTCCCTTTCGAATCGATCACGACGAAAAATTCAACGAGACGACGCACCTGCAATATCAGCCGTGGAAGCGGGGTCCATGGTTCGGCTTCAACTGGCGCTATGACAGTGGCCTGGTTGCGGGTAACGCTCCCTGCTACGGTGTGCTTCCGGGGAACGATTGCCCGCAGTCAACCACAATCGGCGGGCAGCCAGCGGTCTTCTTGCAAGACTCTTTTGGTAATCCGTTGAGCGCCGACCAGGAATACGAGGCCGGATTTACCTGCGCCGGCGCTTCTGCAACTCCCACCACTCCGCTGCCCTCCACTTGCCTGGCGTCGCAATTTGGATCCAACCGAATAAGAGTTCCCGCGCCTAACACCCAGAACGACGATCGCAACCCGCCGCGGATCGCTCAGCGCAGCTTGTTCGATGTTTCGGCGGGCGATGACAACCTGTTCAAAAGCGATCATTACAAATGGAGTCTAACGCTCACCGCCATCAACATCGCCAACAAAGTGGCGCTGTATAACTTTCTTTCGACCTTCAGCGGGACGCACTTCGTAACGCCACGCGCACTGACAGCGCAGCTGGGGTTCCACTTCTAAGAGATGTCCTTCCCCAAGTGAGCGCGGTACGGCCCAGTCTGTACTGCCCTTATTTTCCGATCTTCCTTCCCACAAACTCAACGACACCGCGATCGCGTACCTGTCGTTCCTGTTGATGTAAGACGCGCAGTCCGGGAACGAGTGAGGGCAATTCGTTCCTGACCAATGGATTTTTGCCTTCTCGGGATAAGTTCACATCCGCGCTCCATAGCAGAGCCATCTTGCAGAGGAGTAGACCGTAAGGCTTCAACGCAGAAACGATTTTAGGGAAAAGGTTGCGGTCGAAATGATAGAACAGCACGATCAGATCGAATCGTTGAGGTTCAAACTTGTAATCGGAGGCATCCGCCACGAGAAGGTCGAGTTCGATATTTTCTTGCAGAGCCGCCTTGTTGAGTTTTTCGATTGCTACTTCGGAAACGTCGACGACGCTTACTTGCCATCCCCGTTTCGCCAGCCACAGCGCATGTCTGCCCAGACCACCCGCCAGGTCGAGCGCTACTCCCGCGTTCGGAAATGAGGGACGTACAAACTCATCATAAGTCGAGATAAAGAAGGGATCCGGCTCGGTGAGCGAAGGCAGGCCTTGCTCGTATTTGAGATCCCAGCGTGCCCTTTGTTGTTCACTGCTCATTACGCCAATCCACTATTTCTGAGGCATGCATCCCTACTGCAGCCTTGCGTATTCGGCCTTGACCTCTTTGAGCAGCGGCAAATCGGGATCGGCGTCTTTCCAGTCGGCAAGAAAATTCTGATAGGCGACGCGGGCTTTCGGTGCTTCGCCTTCTTTTTGAGACAGCCGGCCCAGTTCCAATTGCGCCACCTCATAAATCGGATCAGGGCCGCTGCGGGCTTTGAGGTCGATGACCTTCTGGAAATCCTGCCGAGCTTCGGGATATCGCCCAAGGGACTCATAGGCCAATCCTCGCGTAAAAAAAATACCGGTACTACCGCGAGCGTAAAGCGCCGCGCCGTTGATTAAGTCAACCGCTTTGGCCGGATCGGCTTTGGCGGGATTGGCCGGCCGCAGAGCGACAATGGCCCGAATCATGGGAGCGGCCACGTTCACCGCCATCGTATCGTTCGGATGCACGCGTTGTATCTCGTCCGCCACGGCAATCGCCTTCTGGTCTTCGCGCATGATGGCGAGGGCCATGCCCGAATTCCACAATATGCTAAGGGTGTGGGGGGATTGCAGCGCTTCGTTGACTTCGGCGATGGCTTCACCGTGATTGCCCACCAGCGCCTCGGAGCCGGCAAGACTGGATTCGAGATTGGCGCGGCCCTGCAAATGCAACCGTTCGAATGCGTCCGCAGTCTGGCGCGTCAGATCTCGCGCCTTCTGCAACTGACCGCGGTCGGTAGCCAGCCCAGCCCGGAATGCGAGAACGGCCAGGTCTCCCTCGGGAGTCCCCGAGGCAAGCTGCAGTTCTTTTTCCATGTCGGCATCTTTGCCTTCGGCCCAATCGCAGCTAGCCAAGCCCACATGAAACTGCATCGGAGCTATCTTGCGCTGCAGCGCCATATTGAAAGTGGCTCGCGCCTCCTCGATTCGGTTTAATCCTTCATACGCCATGGCCAGATTCTCGTAGCCGGTTATCGAATCCGGGTCAACTTCCACCGAGCGCTTCGCGTTCTCCAGCGCGTTGTCGAATTGCCCCAGTTGGTTATAAATGTTCGCCAAATTGCTGAACGGCGTCGAATCGCGCGGATAAGTCTGGCGATAGAGTTCGTAAGCGGTAATGCCTTTGTCGAGCTGGCCATTATCGCCGTAGTAGTGAGCCATGATGTAGAGCTTTTCGCGCTCACTCGCCCGGTCGCGCAGCTCGAATGCTTTCTGCCGGTTTTGCTCCGAAAGCTGAGTTTGTCCCAGATTGTTATAGACGGCGCCCAGGCGGGCATATGCCATCGCAAAGTTGGGATCGATTTCAACCGCGCGCTGATAGTCGGGCAGCGCGGCCAGTTCATCGCCGATGTTGTGCTTGGCGTCGCCCAGGCTCAGAGCCTTCAGGGCGTCGAGGGAGGAAGTCGTGGCCTGCGAGAGCGACATGTCGTACTTCTGCACCATCGAAAGCGATTCGCCGAGTTGCCCGCGCATCTTGGTTGCGACGCTGTGCAGCGCGTTGAGCACATCTTCTTTTCGATCCGCCTGAGCCTGTTCCCGTCCCAGCGAATCGCCCGAAGCTACGTTGGTTGCCTCTAGCGTGACGATGTATTGTCCGCCGACGTTATCGATGCTGCCGTTCAACATCGCCTTGATGCCATCGCGCTGGCAGATTTCGCGCCCGATATCGCTGGTGATGCGATCATCCGGTCCGCGACCCATGAACTGCAACGTCTGGCGAATCTTTTGATCCGGAAAGACGTTCAGATACGGCGACTGTCCGAGATCGACAGCGAGCGCTTTCTTGAGCGTGCCGTCGAAGACGGGGTCGGCGGTAGTGTTTACGAAGTCGGTAATCAGGATCGAATCTTTTTCGGTAAGCGCGTGCCCGCGTTTCAGAGACACGAAGCCAATACCGGCAGCAACAATCGCGACGATCAAAGCCGGAATGAGCCACACCGGAGTCTTGCGACGTGGCGCCGGTAGCTTGTGAATGCCGGAGCCGCGAAGCGCGGAATTGGGCAAATCCGCGGCCAGCAATGTGCCGGAGGTGGAATCGCGTCTCAGACGCTTCAAGTCCGAGCGCACATCGGCAGCGCTCTGATAGCGCAAGTCGCGATCTTTTTCCAGCAGCTTATTAAGAATTTCTTCGAAGTGCGCGGGCAAGTCGGGGTTCAGCCGCAGAGGGGACGCCACCGGGCGATTCAGAATCGCGTCGAAGATAACGGCGGACGTTTCCCCGCGAAAAGGCACCGCACCGGTCGCCATCTCATAAAGCACCGCGCCGAAAGAGAACAGATCGCTGCGTGCGTCCAGATCCTTGCCTCGCGCCTGCTCAGGCGACATGTAAGCGACAGTGCCGACGGTCGAGCCGGGGCTGGTCAAGAATGGTTCATCGATCGTTTCCGCGGATCCCAGAGTAACGGCGGAGTGAATCGAACCTTTTCCCGTGCGTTTCGCCAGTCCGAAGTCCAGAATCTTCGCCTGATTCCGGCTGGTCACAAAAATATTAGCCGGCTTGATATCGCGGTGGACGATGCCCTTGGCATGCGCGGCATCGAGTGCGTCGGCCATCTGCGTGCCGAGATCGAGCAAAGGATCGAGTTCGAGCGGTTGGTTTTGGATGCATTTCTTCAGCGTCTCGCCTTCCAACAGCTCCATAGCAATAAAGTGCCGTCCGCCCTCCTCGCCCACCTCGTAGATAGTGCAGATATTCGGGTGATTTAGAGCGGAGGCGGCGCGCGCTTCGCGTTGAAACCGGTCGAGCGCGACGGGATCTTTTTCTGTTTCTGGAGGAAGGAACTTGAGCGCGACGTGGCGGCCCAGGTTGACGTCCTCAGCTTCGTAGACCACGCCCATCCCGCCGCCGCCCAGTTGCGAGAGCACGCGATAGTGCGAGATCGTTTGGCCGATCATTGTCTCGCCGCCAATCATGCCTGGGAACGCTCCTGGAAGTGAGTTATTCATCGTAGGCCCGCACGTTCTGGCAAGTCAAACCTTGGCACCCACTTTGTCAATCACGCGGAGGAAGGTCATTGCTAAAGCGAACGAGGACTCCCTCCGGTATCCTTCTGACCGTTATACGAAGCGGCGCCCCGATCGGTTCCTGGTTTGCAAATGTGACGTTTACTGATTTGTTTTCTGCGGTTTGGGATTGACTCTCCAGCCCCGAACTGCGCCGGCGAGTCGCTAAAAGGTTACTCTTCCCTGTTACGGAAGTTTCCCCCGCACTCCTGAATGCTTTCGTGCCCCAACACCCCCTGTTATCTAATGAGATGTTGCCGTGTACCTCGCGTATGGAAATTACCGCCCGGCTTCCGCGCAGGAGTTCGTCCCGATGAAAACCCGTCCTCAATCCTTCCGGGATATGAGCGCGGCGCCACGCCTTTTTATAGGCGTGGTTGTAGTGTGCGGGATGATCGTCCTCAGTTATTCCGTCTGGCACGGCAAAAGCGAAAATCCAGTCAAATTCTTGTGCTACCTCGCGATTGCGCTAGCGGCGTCGCGGCTTAAAGTCAATCTCCCCGGCATCACCGGAACCATGTCGGTTAATTTTCTCTTCTTGCTGCTGGGAGTGCTGGAGCTGAGCCTCTCGGAGACCATGGCTCTCGGTTGCGCCGCAGTCGTCGTGCAGTGCCTCGGTCGCGACCGCCCGAGTCCGGTGCAAGTCGCATTTAACGTGTGCTCGACTGCTCTGGCGATTGCGGTGACCTTTGCCGCCTATCGCTACTCGCTCGTGCATCACGTAGTGGGGAATCCCTCGACCCTGTTGTTTCTGGTGGCCTGCGTCTATTTCGTAGCTAACACTCTGCCCGTGGCGGCCGCGATCTCGTTAACTGAGCGCAAATCGCTGCGCAAAATCTGGTCTGACTGTTATTTCTGGAGCTTTCCCTACTACCTCGTCGGTGCCGGCGTAGCCGGCATGATGAGTTGGCTGCATGGCTTCACCGACTGGCAGACTTCGTTGCTGACGCTTCCTGTGGCCTATCTTATCTATCGTTCCTACCGGCTTTATCTCGGCAAGCTGGAAGACGAGAAGCGGCACGTTGAAGAAATGGCTGATCTGCACATGCGCACCATCGAAGCGCTGGCGCTGGCCATCGAAGCCAAAGATCAAACCACGCACGACCACTTGCAGCGCGTGCGCGTGTATGCCGTCGAGGTCGCCAAAGATCTCAAGGTTGATCGCGAGGGGATGGAAGCCTTGCAGGCTGCGGCCCTTCTGCATGACATCGGCAAGCTGGCGATTCCCGAGCACATCATCTCCAAGCCCGGCCGTCTCACTCCCGAAGAATTCGAAAAAATGAAAATCCACCCGCTCGTGGGTGCCGAGATTCTGGAGCGCGTGCGATTTCCCTATCCGGTTGTGCCCATCGTGCGCGCCCATCACGAAAAGTACGATGGCACAGGTTATCCGCTGGGGTTGAAGGGAGCTGAGATTCCGATTGGCGCGCGCATTCTCGCGGCGGTTGATTTTCTCGATGCGCTCGCCTCGGACCGCCAGTATCGTCGCGCCCTGCCTCTCAATGAAGCGATGTCACGCCTGGTGGATGAATCGGGTAAGTCATTCGATCCGCAAGTGGTCAAAGTGCTCGAACGCCGTTACGTCGACCTCGAGCAACTCGTCCACCAGCGTACCGACAGCATGAGTAAGCAGAAGCTTTCCACAGAAGTGAAGGACATCGATCCCAACGCGAAGACGGAACCCGCCAGCAAGCCGGCAGCCGGCTTCGAGAAACAAGGGAAACGACAGGTCCCGGAGCGCAGTTTCCTCGGCTCGATCGCAGCCGCCCGTCAGGAAGCGCAGACTCTTTTCGAGCTCAGCCAGGACTTGGGAGCGTCGCTCAGCCTCGGCGAAACACTTTCGGTGTTTGCGGTGAAACTACGCCGCGCCATGCCCTACGATGCCATTGCGATCTACGTGCGCCATGGCGACGAACTGGTTCCCGAATATGTAAACGGCGACAACTTCCGCCTCTTCGCCTCGCTGCGCATTCCGATGGGACAAGGGCTCTCAGGGTGGGTCGCGCAAAATCTTAAGCCCATTCTCAACGGCAATCCTTCGGTCGAGCCCGGCTATCTGAATGACGCTTCAAAGTACAGCACTCTGAACTCAGCCCTCGCCGTGCCCCTCGAAGGCTTGCAGGGCGTGGTCGGCGTCGTCGCCCTCTACCACGCCGAGAAAGATTTCTTCACGTCCGACCACTTGCGCATTTTGCTGGCGGTGAGTTCGAAGATGGCGATGGCTATCGAGAACGCAGTGAAATATGAGCAGGCGGAAAATTCGGCGGTCACCGACTATTTAACCGGACTGCCCAACGCGCGCTCGCTATTCCTGCAACTCGATCGTGAAATGGCGCGCTGCAAGCGCGACAACACAAACCTGACCGTAATGGTCGCCGATCTCGATGGCTTCAAGCAGATCAATGACCGCTTTGGACACCTGGAAGGCAACCGCGTGTTGCGCCTCTTTGCGCATACCCTGAAAGAAACCAGCCGTGAATACGATTATGTCGCCCGTATGGGCGGAGACGAATTTGTAGTGATCGCTCCCGGTCTCACCGTCGAAGCGTCCACCCGGAAAGCCGAACAGATGCGCGATTTGGCCCAACAGGCCGGAAAAGATATTTGTAACGAGGACATCCTGTCACTCAGCGTTGGCCGCGCCGTTTATCCCGATGACGGCATGGATGCCGAGAAAATTCTATCCGAGGCGGACAAGCGCATGTACCTGCAAAAGCGCAGCCAGTCCACTCCGAAGAACCGTCGTTTGTATCCGCGGGTTCGCGGCCGCCTGACCACCGAAATCTCCGGCAATGGCCAGCCCCAGGCGCTGGGCATTATTACCAACCTCAGCCTTGGCGGTTGCTACGTCGAAACCAGCGGTCTTCTATTGCCCGGTTCGCAATTCAAGCTCGCCTTCTCCCATGAACAAATCAAAGTGTCCATCGAAACCGAAGTTGTGCGCATGGACATGGGCATCGGCGCCGCGTTGAAGTTCAATGAGGCGACCCACGAGGTGCGGAGCGCCTTGCAGCGTATTTTGGACAAGCTGGCAAGCGCGGAAAGCATTGTGGATCTCAAACGAGGCCAAGCTGCTGCCGGCCGCATCCTGTAAACCGTCTCTAAAGCTTCCCTAAATCCAAGCTATTGGTTATGCCGGAACGGCAATCGGCCGGATCTGAATGAGGTGCTCCGTGTTGGCAGTGGTACTGTGCGGCTTCGACAACCCCAACCGCAGCATGTTCGCGGTAGGCACGCCCGTGCGATAGAACGATTTCTCGCAATCCGCGGTCGACGGACCCCGCATATTCCCCTCCACATAAGCCAACCCGGGGCAGCGCGAGCAACTGGTGACATGAGAACAGGAAGAGCAGACGGTCAGATGCTTCGCCTGAATCGAGCGAACCTCCTGCATCTGGGGAGAATAATTCCAAATATCCAGGAATTTCTGCTGACGAAGATTTCCCGTCGGCAGCGGAAACTGCACGCAGGGAAATACATCGCCGTAAGGCGAAATGTAACAGAAAGAATGCCCCGCGCTGCACGAGTACCCCTCGAGATCCTCTTCTGAAGGCGCTTTTGGAGGAGCACAGAACTCTTCCTGATTTTCAACCAGCGCTGGATTGCTGAAAACCTGCTTCAGTTCCTCGCCCGGAATGCGCAGCGCCAGCACCCCCGTGTCGCCATCCATCATGGGTGTGATGGTGGGATCGAGCGTGTATTGGGCGTCAAGTTCGGCAGCCAGTTCTTGCACTCCGGCATGATCGGGATAATTAGCCGTCATCAACACATTGGCAATGGTGACGCGCAGGCCCTGCTCGCGCAGAAAACGAATCGACTGGACTGTTCGTTCGAGAGAGTGCGGCAGCTTGGTGATGGCATCATGCACTTCGGGGCGATGCGAGTAGACGCTGATCTGAATCGTGTCCACGCCCAGCTCACGAATCCTACGCGCCTCTTCTTCGTGGATCATGACCGCATTGGTCTTGATCTTCACGTTAAACATCAGGCTGCGCGCGTGTTCCACCAGTTCAAAGAAATCGCGGCGCATAAAAACCTCGCCGCCGCTGAAAGTAAGAAAGAAAACGCCAGCCTCGGCCAGTTGATCGAGCACGCCCTTGATCTCGTCGGTAGTCATCTCGCCGTGATCGTCGTGATCGAGATAACAGTGCACACAACGCTCGTTGCACCGGTAGGTAACATCCATGTGCACAGCGATGGGCACGCCCAGGTTAAACGCTTTCTGGCCAACTTCTGCCATCAGGCTCATCGCGCCGGCTCCGAACTCAGGGGTTGACTAGAAACCTTCAGAATTCCGTGCCGGGAGAGTTCAGCGACGAACTGTTCGGCGTCGGCCTGAGCCTCGTCGGGCTCGACATCAAACTGCTCGCAGATGCGCTCCCGCACAATTTTCCGCAGCGGAGTCCGTCCGTCGGCCGCTTGAAAAATAGCGGTGGCGACTTCGTTCAGCGTAAAAAACGTCGAGTCAGCCGAGTTCATCACCATCATTTCACCCGCCAGCGCGCGCGCGGCGATCGCCGAACTGCGAGCAATATAAGTGCAAGTTTCAGGCATGCTGCGGCACCTCGTCCAAGTTAGATGCGAAATTGCGAACCTCATCCCACACCCTGCCATCAGGATAGAAGGTCAAGCGCCGGATAGGAACTCTCGCCACAAAGTCACACGCAGTCGCGAAAAGCTTTTCCACCAGCAACTGGTCTTCGGCGAAGAACAGAATATTACGCATGAGCCTGCGCACCGCATCCGCGGATGAGATCTCGTCGATGCGATTCGACGGTCCCTGTTCCAGAAAAAAAAGAGCGAAAACGGGAGCTGTGCAGTTCTCACCTGATCTCGCCAGTTCCCCCGCAAAAGGCGTGCCGAAAGCCGCATACCCGCCAGCGCTCGGCCGCAAGTAAGAAATCTCATCGGTCAGCAGCGTAACATCGGGCGGCGCGAGGCGCGTCATCGTAGTTTTACCCGCTCCCGACACGCCCGAAAACAAAAACGCCTGCCCGTTACAAATCGCGCTGGCAGCGTGCAACAGGAAACCGCCGCGCTCGGCAAGAATCAGGCTGTGCAAAATACGCAGTACTGTGTCGAGCGAATATGGATTCGCATCCTGCCGCACCGTGCCGCGTCCGGAGCGCGGGTCCCAGCGAGCGCGAAAATCGCCACGTTGCAGCGACCACCCCTCACCCTCGCGGCAAACCCGTACATCTTCATCGGAAGCCGAACGCGCAGCAGAAAGATCAAACTCCAATTCAAACTCGGGGCGCGAAGAACTCAGGAACCCGTCATAACGCCTGCGCAGCAGATCAAGAAAGCCGTCTTCGCAAGTAGAGAGAGCAATCGGAATCGCTCCGATCTCCACGCACGCGGATTTTCGCGGTCCCGCCATCAACAGGTTTTTCCTTCCGCGCCGTCAACCCCGGCAGAATTCAACTCGATGGAGGCGAGTGCCCCTATGGCTCCCGGATCTCGAAGATTGCTCGCCGACGCTTTGCCCCGGCTGTGAAGTCTTAGAGCGAGACGTCGAGCCACGCCGCAAGAGCAAAGCAACATTCCCGCCGCGCGCGACCATTTTGCGCTCACTCTGAAACGGTCGCGCCGCCTGGGTTCTGCGATGTGGTGCCCACTGAGCACAAGGCGGCCCAGCAGTGCCTCCGGAGGAAACAGCGGATCCGGACGTGGCACCGAATCGCCCCGCAGCACGAAGCCACTAGGTTGAGCGGCGACGAGGCGATGAAGGAAGAGGCGGCCATCTCGTATTGCGAGCACGATATCGCCCGGCTGGATTTCCTCGAGCGAGCAGGCGGCGATCTCGACGACATCGCCCGGCCAAAGAGTGGGGAGCATGCTTTCCCCGTAAACTTTCAGACGCACAAAGCGATCCGCGCCGTCTAAAAATCGACCGCCGGTACGTAAAGCATCCGCGATCAAAGCGGAGCCTTCCGCGCTGCGACTCAAACGCGCCGAACTTTTGATTTCTTCGAGCATCAGGGAGACTTCTCGCGATGGGCCTTAACAGTTGGTCGGCCAGTTGCATCGCTAACCGGCTTATCCCCCACATTTCAGATAAGATTAAACGCAGTGTACTACACGGTTTTGGCGGTGCCAATAATGACTTGGTAACAATTAGCCACGCTCGAATCAACATCCTCAATAAAACGAAAGGGTTCCATTTTGCCTCGCGCGGCGAAGGCTGAGCGAGAGGGCGCCGAGGGCAAGCGGCAGCATGACCACCGCAAACCCAGCCAGGGCAGCCAGTGTAGGAGCCATCGCCATCACCGAGCGCCCTTCCAGCAGCGCCTCGCGCATCCCATCAATCGCATAAGTCAAAGGAACGGCGCGCGCCAGCAGTTCGAGCGGCCGCGGCAAACTTTCGACCGGAAACATCGCTCCGCTAAGAAACCAGATGCCGGAACTGAGCAACCAAAGCAGCGCCGCTCCCTTCTGAAATGCCACCTGGAGCGTGGCCGCGACGATTCCCAAGGCAAGCGCGATGGCCACAGAGAAAATCATGACCACAGCGCACGAGAAGAAATCGGCGTGAATCGACGCCCGAAAAACGGCCACGCCAGCCACCAGATAAATCAGCAAATTGACCAGATTCCCAGCAAAAGCCGAGATCGAACTGAGAATGACAAGTTCAGCCGGCGCTGTTGAAGTCGTCATCAGTACCTCGAGCGTGCCCGTCTGTTGCGCCTCCTGCACCGCGCTCAGGAATGCCTGCGCACTCATCACAAAAAAAGTGAAGACTCCGGTCCCGACCAGCAGAAACGGAAAGTACTCGACACCGCCGGGCCGAAAGCCGGGCCCAATGGCGCGCGAGAGAAAGTAAAAAGCCGCCAGCTCGGTGAAGACTCCAACGAAGGTCAAGGCAAAGCCACTACGGTGGCGGACCGCCGTAAGCAGATCGCGCCGCAAGATAGCGAAGAGTTTGTCGAGAGTGGTCACAAGACTCTCTCATCGATCTCGCCTGTGGTTTGAAAATAAAACGAGCGCAATGCCTCGGCGCTTTCACCCTCGCCCAGCGAGCGGTCGGCCAGCATCTCCCCGCGATGCAGCAGGAGCAGGCGATCGCCAACCGCTGTCGCTTCCGCAAAGTTGTGGGTGGCGAGCAGAATGGTCGTCTGCTGCACAGCCAGCGTGTGGATCGTCGCCCAGAAGTGGGCCGTGGTGGCGGCATCCAGGCTGCGTGTCGGTTCGTCGAGCAGGAGCACGCTCGGCCGCTTGACCAGCGCGCGCGCGATTCCGAGCCGCTGGTACATGCCGCTGGAAAATTTCATGACCAGCGTGTCGGCTTGTTCGTCAAGGCCGGTGTCGCGAAGTACTTCGTCGATTCTCTGCCTTCGCTCGCGGCGCGGCACTTCGTCGAGCGCAGCAAAAAAAATGAGATTCTCGCGAGCCGAGAGACGCGGGAAAAACGATCGCTCCGTGGCGACAGCGATGCCAACCTGCCGCCGCACCTTACCCGCATCCCGCTGCGTGTCGAAGCCGCCCACTCGAACTGATCCGCCGTCGGGCAGCAGCATGGTCGAGATCAGCTTGAGGGTCGTGGTCTTCCCGCTGCCGTTCGGCCCCAACAGCACCAATACCTCGCCGCCGACTGCCGAGAAAGCAACATTTTTCAATGCAACCGTTTCGCCGCCCCGCTCCTTGCCCAGCCAATTGAAGAGCGCCGGTCGATGGCGAAATCTTTTGTCGACGGATTCAAAGACGACGCGGTCCATAAAAAAGTACCCAGTACTCGGTACCCAGTACCCAGAAAAAATCAAAAGATTGGGTACTGGGTACAGAGTACTGGGTACTTATACTCCCAGTTTCTTCACTTCGTCGTTGTAATACTTGCGGTAGAGGATCGACCATTCTTCCGAGCCTTCGATGATGGTGCGTCGCTGGCTTTCGATTTTCTGGCGCGCCGCCTGGTCGATGCGGGCTTCCTGCATTAAGAGTTCTTCAAGAATCTTGCGGACTTCGAGGCGGATGGTGTTGCGGTCCTCGATGAACTCGACCTCGTCCAAGTCGGCCACCGCGTCGGTGACCACATGGGCGAGCTTGTTGACTTTGTCGCGAGTTAATCGCACGGCAGAGGCGTCCTCGTAAGTTCGAGATTCGTAGCGGCATTCATACTGAAATTCATACTAAAGAACCGCCTTATATTTCTTCACCAGTTCCGTCTTCACCTTGCGGAACATCTCCTGGTAATTGGCGCCACTCTTCTGCATTTCTTCGGAATACGCTTCAAGAATAACGCGCACCTCGTCGTTGATGCGGTCCTCGAGCGCCAGTTCTTCGAGCATCGCGGCGTGTACCTTTTCGTTCAGAGCAGGCATCGCCTTAGTCTCGATGAGACCGCTCGCCACCAGTTTTTTGGAAACTTCGCGGGACAGATAGCCCACGTATTCTTTCGAAAAGAGCATGATGAAAACGCTTTTTTGTGAACTGAAAGTTTAACACAACGCCGCTTGCGATTGCGGGCCCTGCGCATCGCGGCGCACACATATTTCGTTCTTGTCGAGCGACAGATCCTCATTTCGATAACGGCTTTAGCCGACGAGGGAGACTACCGAGCGCCCATCGCGCCACGCGCAACATTCTTGTAAACCACGCCGCCCTTCATCACAAACATGACCCGCTGTACGGACGTAATATCCGCCAGCGGATCGCCATCAAGCGCGATGATGTCGGCTTGCAAGCCGGGCGCAATTGACCCAATCTGGTCGGCCATGCCCAGCGCCTCCGCTCCGAGCCAGTTGGCCGAGACCATCGCTGCCATGGCGCTGACTCCGCAATCGCGCACGCGATAGATAAAATCTTCCGCGTTCCGCCCGTGAGCGCCAGCCACCGCGTCCGTTCCATAAACGATCTTCAATCCCGGAATTCGCAACGCACGTTGAATAAACTTCTGATGCGCCAGGATCAGCTCCTTCATCGCAGAGAACCCTTCTTCCGTGTAATAAGGCGGTGCGAGATATTTGTCCTTGTAGCGGAGATAATTTTCCAGCAGCATTCCCGCTTGCGGATCAAGATATGTCCCACGTTCGGCGATCAATTTCAGATCGTCGCTAGATGCACCCAGACCGTGCTCGATCTCGCTGCATCCGGCAAGAGTTGCCGCCCGAACGGCGTCTCGATAAGCGTGCACTAGCGTTCGCAAGCCCTGTTTCTTCGCCTCGTCGCAGGCCGCGTTCAGCTGCTCCTGTGACATTGTCATCGTGCCCCGTGTCATGCCTCCCGACGCGTATATTTTGATCAGGTCCGCGCCCGCCGCTTTTTCTTTTCGCACAAACGCGCGAATCTCATCCGGCGTTCCGGTTTTTTCACCCTGCCCGAAAAGTGGCTCAACCGCCGTCAAAATGCGCGGGCCAGGAATCGATCCCTTCGCGATGGCGTCCCGCAATGGGATATCCGCCGGCGATCCCACGCTCTGGACCGTCGTGAATCCCGCCATCAACGTCATCCAGGCATTCGAAGCAGCAGCATACGCAGCCTCCGGCGTGGTTCCTCCCTGACCCGCATTTTTCCCGTCCGCCCCAAAGCTCCAGGTGATGTGGACATGCGCATCGATCCAGCCAGGCAAGACCGTCAGGCCGCGCAGGTCGTAATCTACCGGCTCAGTTGTTGAAGCGCTTTTCGAATCAGATATAACATCCACCGCCACAATCTTCGAACCCTCGATCGCGATGCGAACGTCGTGCAGCAAGTGCCCCCTGCCGTCGAGCATCGCACTGGCGGCGATAACGATCCGTCTGCTCTGCGCTGCCGCTTGCGAAGAAACGAACGACACGACCGCGCAAACACCAAGAGCAGCGACGATGCCCAGAATCCTCACCAGGGAAAACATGACAGCTATCCCTCCTATCCACTGCTCCAACCCGCCAAATTGTCCGCGAACGATTGTAGCGCCGCCGTCCCAGCGGCTGTCAGGCGGGCGCCCCCCGCCGCGGCAAGAATGAAGACGTGTAGTGGCGGTTGACTGTCGCCAAGCCTTACAATGAAACGAAAAACATGTCTCCTATTTCAGATGACCTGACGGGCATGAAAGACGATATGACGGCCTTCATCGAAGGCCTGGGCATGCGCCGTTTCTTTGGCTACGTTGAATGCGACGAGGTTCCCAGCGTCCTCTGGGACTCGGGCAAGAATCCCGATAGTTGGAAAGATTTCGTAGAACTGGCGAAATCGACCGGCGCGCCCTTCCTGACCATGCACTCCTGGGCGCTCGAGCGCGAAGAACTGGATGGCCTCTCGCAGCGCCTGGCCGATGGTGAGTTCAGTAACGAAGAAGACCTCGAAGAAAGTCGCTGGCTCAAGACCTACATCGGCAAGACTGGCTTCGTGCAGCTGGGCTGGGCGTATCAGGGTTGCGTCTTCGTCTACGAAGTGGGCACGGAATGGTATGCCCACTATCAACATCTGCGCGAGTTAGCGGACGACGCTGGCGGATTCATGATCGACGAGCCGGATCAGGATGAGGAACGGTAGCTCTCTGTAGCAATAACTTCCACCTACACCGATTCAATCACTTTAATCTCGTTTGTGATTTCAAAGGCCAGCTCTTCGGCCTTCGTCGGGAAGCGGTTTCGCGCCCGCTCGGGAAAATCAGCGAGAATATCCGCGTAACTGCGCGGCGATCGGCAGTGAATGACCGAGAACCCGAGCGCGTCCGCCAACTCACAACTTGGCGGAATCAATGAAGCTGTTCCCGGCGGGCGCACCTCCCGCTCGTGATGGCAGGCGGTGACCTCGAGAAAGCTTCCGGGAAGATTCCATGCACCGACCAGCGAACGCCCAGCCTCGCAATGATCGATTCCGCATAGTTCGCGCTCCACCATGAGAAGGTCCTCAGGTCGATCGACCCCGCGCTTCAGCACACGAGCATAGGCGTCTGGCATAAACGTTGCCAGAGCCACACGTCCGATATCGTGCAAAATCCCCGCTGTGTAGCCGAATTCGTCGTCGAGCGAACTCCACTTGGCGCTGCGCTCCGCAACAATGGCGCAGGCGACACTGTGACGCCAGCACGACCTTATGAGCAGGCTAAACGAATTTTCGAAATACGACTTCAGGCCGACCGTAACCACCACCCGCCTGAGCCGCAAAAAGCCGAGCAGCATCGACGCCTGCAGAACGCTCGAGACGTTCTTCGGAAATGCCACCAGCGGCGAATTCGCTACCTTGAGAACAGCCATCGAAAATGCAGGATCGGAACGAATCAAATTGCACAGTTCAATCAAAGATGTGTCAGTCCCAGACATCAGATTCAGCGCCTTGAGCGCCACCGCCGGGAAAGGCGGAATCCCTTCCGGATCCCAATGGAGTTCAACCGGAGGGCTCACTTTGGCTGCACCTGGCGCAGGCGTCATCGCATCTCTCCCGTGTCTGTCTCATCGGCTGCTCTCAACTAAATCGTGAATCACTCTGGATCGTAGCCCCTCTGATTCGCGGCCTCCAATTTACTGGTCAGTCTGAACCGCGTTTACAAGGGTGCGATTCTCCACCGTCCTCTAGCTTTGTTACTGCAGCCGCGCCATCCTGTTAATCTGTTTCTTCCCACTTCACTGCAATGCGATGGATCTCTAATCCGCCGAATTCCGCGAAAGCCAGAGTCCTGGCCGCCGCCCTGCAGGATTCCAAATTGAGAATTCCCGCTTCGGCTTTGCCCGTCCTCACCGACCTTCTCGTCACGCGCGGCATCGACGAGCCGGAAACCGCCGCGCATTTCCTTGCGCCCGCGCTTGGCGATCTCCACGACCCTCTGCTGATGTCCGGGATGAAACCGGCGCTCGACCGCCTAGAAGCCGCCTTAGAGCGCAAAGAAAAAATCCTCATCTACGGCGACTACGACGTCGACGGCACCACGGCAATCGTCATTCTCAAGACGGCCATCGAACTCTGCGGCGGAGCGGCCGACTTTCACGTTCCTCATCGCATCCGCGAAGGCTACGGCATGCGCGACGAGGTCATCGAGCGCGCCGCCACCGACGGCGTGCGCCTCATCATCAGCGTTGACACAGGCATTCGCGCCTTCCCCGCCGCCGAAACTGCCCGCCGATTAGGCCTCGACCTCATCGTCACCGACCATCACCTCCCCGGCCCTGACGGCGTTCCCCAGGCGTTAGTCGTGATCAATCCCAACCAGGCTGGATGCGATTATCCCTGCAAACATCTATGCGGCGCCGGTGTGGCCTTCAAACTAGCCCAAGGATTAATGCAGCGCCGCCTCGACGCCAAAGATCAGTCGCGCCTGCTCATGTCGTTCATGAAAGTCGTAGCCATTGCGAGCATCGCCGACGCCGTTCCGTTGCTAGGCGAGAATCGTGTCTTTGCGAAACTGGGGTTGCAAGGCCTGCGTCGCCCCGTGAATGTCGGGCTGCGCGCCTTGCTAGAGGTCGCGAAACTCGGCGATGGCCGCGCTCTTTCCGCGACCGACGTCGCCTTCCGCATAGCGCCTCGCCTCAACGCCGCCGGACGCATGGACGTGGCCCGCGATGTAATCGACCTCTTCAACGAGAAAGATATAGAGCGCGCCCGCCAGATGGCTGGCCGCCTCGATCAGTTGAACGCCGAGCGTCAGGAAGAAGAGCGCCGCATCATGGATAGCATCGAGCATCGTCTGGAAGAAGAACCGGCACTGCGCGAGGCGTACTGCGTCGTCCTCGATGGTGAAGGCTGGCATCGCGGCGTAATCGGGATCACCGCCTCGCGAGTAGTTGAGCGCCACGGTCGCCCAACCCTCGTAATCTCGCGTGAAGGCGACGAAGCCCACGGCTCCGGACGATCAATCGCCGCCTTCCATCTCCTCCACGCAATCGAATCGTGCCACGATCTCTTTTCCCGCTATGGCGGACACGCCCACGCCGTAGGTTTCGCTCTGCCCAGCGCGAATGTCGAAAGACTCCGCCAGCATCTCGATAGCTACGCGCGACAGAGGCTCACCGCCGCCGATTTTGAGCCGCACCTCGAATTCGACCGAGAACTGCCGCTAAGCGAAGTCACGCCTGAGCTTCACCAGGCATTGCTCTTGCTGGAGCCATTTGGCATAGACAACCGGGAACCCATTTTTGCCGCCAAAGCCGTGCGCCTGATGGCGCCTCCGCAGGCAGTCAAGGACAAGCACGTTCGCCTGCGCCTGGCCTCGGCCCTGAATAGCGTGGTGACGGGGCTCTGCCCCGTCCCGGCACCTCAGGACTTCACGCCGCGCTGCCATCCCGACGCGTCCGCGATTCCGAAACGAAATGGCATCGCAGCCGATCATTCCCGCGTCGCTACACAATCAACGCCGTTGCCTTCCTGGCGCGACAACATCGCTTTCAAAGCCATGGGCTGGGGCCTGAAGGAATCCTGCGATCGCCTGCAGCTGTTAGCCGGCGACCGCCTTGATATCGCTTACTCCCTAGGCATGAACGACCACCCAGAATTCGGCGGATTAGAGCTTACTTTGCGCGACCTGATGCGCGCGCAGTGACGCACTTGCTGATGTCCGGTCAGCGCAGCTCCTCCGCTGACCTCATATTTCAGTCTTTGACAAGAAGCCAATCGAGCCTTATAGTGCCGGGCATGAGCGAAGCTTTCTTCTGCAACAAGTGCGGCGCCCAGAATGCCGCGGGCTCGCAGTTCTGCAGCCGCTGCGGAGCGTCGACCGCGCCAGCGTCGGGCGCCTTTCCCGCCCCGCCCAGTTCGCCAAACTTCGCACCCGCATACCCCGCTCCCGTCGCTCCCTACGCAGTGGTTGCGCCCGCAGCCGCCGTCGGCTATGGAGGCTTCTGGATCCGCGTGGTTGCCGCCATCATCGATGCCATCATCCTGCGCGTTGTGGTCGCCCCGATCAGTATGATTTTCGGCGGTGTCGGGTTGGCGGGCTCGATGATGGGTCGGGTTCCCCACATTCCGCTCGCTCTTTTAGGCGGCGGCGTCACCTTGATATTTCTGTTTTTCGGTTCCTGGCTCTACGAGGCTTTCATGGAAAGCTCGTCCTATCAGGCGACGCTCGGTAAGATGATCTTGGGGATGAAAGTTACCGACCTCAACGGCAACCGCATCTCCTTCGAGCGCGCTACCGGAAGGCACTTTGCCAAGTGGTTGTCCGCGATGATCCTCGGCATCGGCTACATCATGGTCGGCCTGACCGAGCGCAAACAGGGCTTGCATGATCTCCTCGCTGGCACGCTAGTGCTGCGGTCCTAGCAGGTCAGTTCTCAGTTCCCGGTTCTGAGTTCTCGGTGGCAAAAGGTCTTGATGACAATTGAGAACTGAGAACCGGGAATCCCCCCGCGTTACACTAACCCCTGATGGCCTCCTCCGTTTCAAGCCTGCGCCGCTGGTTCGCCCTGATCGCGATTCTGATGATCGCTACCGTCGCGGGCATGTATTTCTACGCGCGCTGGAGCCTCAACAAAGCCGTCCGTACCATCCCAGAGAAACTCGGCATCGAGATACGCCAAACCGCCGACGGCTTTTCGATTTCGAAGTCGGAACAGGGCCGCACGCAGTTCACGGTCAGCGCCTCCAAGGCAGTTCAACTCAAAGAAGGCGGAAAAGCGGAACTGCACAACGTCAAGATCATCGTCTACGGAAAAGATGCCAGCCGCTTCGATCGCATCAGCGGAGACGACTTCGAGTTCGATCCCACCTCCGGCAACGTGAGTGCCAAGGGCAAGGTGCTGATTGATCTGGAAGCAAATCCTGAAGGCATACGCCAAAGCGACCAATCGCCACCGAAAGAAACCAAAGAACCACTGCACGTTGAGACCGACGGCCTCATTTTCAATAAGAACACCGGCGACGCCTCCGCCACCGGTCGCGTGATATTTCAGACTGCACAGGCCACCGGCTCCGCAATTGGCATTCGCTACACCGCCAAGACAGGCACGATGGAGTTGCTCTCCACCGTCGTGATGTCGGTCCAGCGGCCGCAGCCGGTGCATTTGACCGCCGATTGCGGCGTGATTTCGAAGCAACCGAGCCAGGTATTTCTCACCACAGTTCACATGACGCGCGAACAACAGGAAGCGTGGTCCGATCAAGCAACCCTCTTCCTCCGCCCCGACAACACAGTCGAGCGCGTTCTCGCCGACGGCGATGTACGAACCGAGATTCACGGTCGCGCTGGTAAATCTAATTCAGCGGCGCCCGGATCCCAGACCCATGAACGTTCCGATCGCGCCGAGCTTTTCTTGACGGGATCGCGCAACCAGCTCACCACCGCTATCCTCACCGGCAACGTGCATCTCGTCAGCGGAGACGCGGCGACCCTCTCTGCCGCCCGCCCAGGGAGTCTGGCGCCAATAGACACCCCACCAATGCCAGCGGCGCCAGCGGACGCGAAACAGCCGGCAGAAGCTTTTGCCGGACAAGTAAAACTGAACTTCGCGCCGAGCCGCGCCGGAGAGCAATTACTGAAGACAGTTCACGCCGAGGACGGCGTGCGCTTGCTACAGAACGCGAGTAAAAACGCCACTCTGGTTACGGCCGCGGCGCCAGCCAAGACAAGTCCAGGCGATCAGCAGCTCGAGATGACCGCACCCGTGATGGATTTCACGGTGAAAAATGGCCGCCTGCTCGATCTTGCCGAAACGACCGGCCCCCCGCGGATCACAATTACGCAGCCGACCGCGAATCAGAAAACGGTCGTCACCGCCGCGAAGTTTACCGCCAGATTCACCGAGCAAAATCGCCTCGCCACTCTGCACGGCGAGCCCGACGCAAAGATCGTGAGCAGCTTGATCGATCCGACCAAGGTCGTGGCCGCCGGGTCATCGGGTGCCGGGAGTAAGGAGATCGCCGCCCAGGCCGATCGTGTGTCCAGCAGTCAGATGCTCGACGTCCTCTTTCTGCCCGCGGGTGGCATCCGTTCGATTACCCAAACCGGCCAACTCACCTACGTCGACGGAACGCAAAAAGCCTGGGCGCAGCGCGGAGACTACACGACCGCCGATCAGATGGTAGTCCTCTCCGGCTCTCCTCGCGTAGTCGACGCCGGCATGACCACGACCGCCCAAATCGTCCGCATCAACCGAGCGACCGACGACGCCCTTGCCGACGGAAATGTAAAGAGCACTTACTCCGAACTGAAGCCGCTGCCAGATGGCGCTATGCTCGCCAGTTCCGACCCCATCCATGTCACCAGCCGGAGCATGACCGCTCATCGGACCAGCGCAATCGCCTTATACACAGGTGACGCCCGCTTGTGGCAGAACGCGAACATTGTCGAGGCCCCGACGCTCCAATTCGATCGGGACCATCGCTCACTCGTGGCCCAAGGCGCCGCCAGGAGTTCGGATAAAAGCGCCGATAAGAACGCCGTCCCTCAGCAGGTTTCAACCGTGCTCGTGCAGGTGGATAAAACAGGAAAAGTGACTCCGGTCCACATCACGTCGGCGCGTCTCACTTATACCGACTTGGAGCGAAAAGTCTTTCTCGATGGTGGGGTGACCGCCAAAACAACCGATACAACCATGACCTCCCAACAGATGACCGTGTTCCTCCTGCCCCAAAGTCGGGCAAAAGCCGGAAGCGGGACGGGGCCAGGTTTGCCCGGCCAAGTTGACCGAATCATCGCCGAAAACAGCGTCGTGATCACGCAACCGACGCGCCACGCGGCTGGCGACAAGTTGGTCTATACAGCCTCCGACGACAAATTCGTCCTGACCGGCGGAGCGCCTAGCATTTTTGATGCCGAACGAGGCAAGATCACCGGCGATTCGTTGACTTTCTACAGACACGATGATAGGGTGCTCGTGGAAGGACGAGAAACGGCTCCGGCAGTCACCAAGACACAAGTGGCACGATAAATGCACACGCTGGCCACCGACGAAATTGGCAAGTCCTATCGTGGCCGACGCGTAGTCAACGGAGTTAGCCTTCAGGTTCTGCAGGGCGAGGTCGTGGGGCTTCTAGGACCGAACGGCGCCGGCAAGACCACTTCGTTTTATGCCATCGTAGGTCTGGTCCCCCCCGACACCGGTAGAGTGCTGTACGATCAGGACGATATCACCAGCGTTCCCATGTACTTACGGGCGCGTCAGTACGGCATCAGCTATCTCCCTCAGGAAGCCTCGGTTTTCAGGAAGCTGACGGTCGAAGAGAACATTCTGGCCGTGCTCGAAGTCCAGCCCATCTCGTGGCATGAGCGCCGCGAAAAGGCCGACAAGCTGATCGACCAGCTCGGGCTCGAACACATTCGCCAGAATCGCGGGTACGCCTTGTCGGGCGGCGAGCGCAGAAGAGTCGAAATTGCGCGCTCGCTCTGCATCAATCCGACGTTCATTTTGCTCGATGAGCCCTTTTCGGGCATCGATCCCATAGCCGTTTTGGACCTGCAGAAGATCATTTCCGATCTGCGGGCTAGCGGCATAGGGATTTTGATCACCGACCACAACGTCCGCGAGACGCTGTCGGTGACGGATCGGGCCTATATCATCAACGAGGGCCGCATCTTCCGCTCGGGTACGCCCGAAGAACTAGGAAGCGACCCGGAGGTACGTCGCGTCTACTTGGGGGAAAGCTTTTCGCTGGTGTAAGAGCATCGGGCCATCGGGTGATCGGATCATCGGCTGACCGAACTTCGGATGCTTTTGACCTTCGATCACCCGATGCTCCTGGTTACCTCGGCGTGGGCACATTGTCCTTTCGTGCCCAGACGATCGACCCAGGTGCATGAGAAGCTAAGTTTTCCACAACGCCGTGCCAGACAATGAAGGCAACAGGCGTACTGATAATTGACAGCTGATAGCTGACAGCGTTTTTTGGGGAGCAATGGTTCTTCTTCAACACAAATTAAACGTCAAACTCTCACAGCGGCAGATCCTGACGCCGGGCCTCGTCCAGATGGTCTCCGTGCTCGCGCTCAACAAGCTCGAGCTTAAGGACATGATCAATGCCGAGATGGTCGAGAATCCCGTTCTAGAAGAACTGGAAGACTCCGTCCCTTTGCTTGACGATGTAGGACGCCAGGAAGAAGAACGCGACCGGCTTTCGTCCAAGGCCACCAACCCAGAAGAGGGTCCGCCCACCATCGCGGACGAGAAAAAGGATCCCTTCGAAGAGATCGACTTTGGTTCCTTCTTCCAGGACTATCTCGATCCCGGCTATCGCAGCTCCGGCGAAATGGAAGAGATTGAAAAGCCCTCGTTTGAAAACTTCCTCTCCAAACCCGGAAACCTGAGCGACCACTTACTTTGGCAGCTGGGAGCCATCTCCGTGCGTCCCCCGGTGCATCAGGCCGCCCAGCTGATTATTGGAAACCTGAACGACGAAGGCTACCTGATCGCAAGCGACGAAGAATTGCTCGGCATCGCTCCCGTCGCAACTCCTGAGGCCGATGTCGAAGTGGCGGCCAAGATTGTGGGTGATGCCGAAGCCTTGGGCCTCGCCGTCTCCGCGGTTGAATCAGATCATGCTGCTATCGACGGCGTAACCGAAACTCCAGAAGATCTTTCTAACCTGCAAGCGTCCGTTCAAGCGCCCGACGATCTAGCCATGACGGATCTCGCGTTTGGCCAATTGGCAGATGACGCGGGGAGCGAGCCTTTTATTGAGCCCGAGGCTGCGGCCTATACTGCGTCAGTTCATCGTCCAGCTCACGCCGTGGACTTTCCCGCCGAAGCGACCGCGCCGCCATTAGCGAACCAGAATGGCACTGCCGGCTCAGCAGCGACCGGCGCTGCCACTGCACCTGCCCGCATTCCAGTCAGTTTCTCCGTCGCCGATCTCCACGAAGCGCTCGAGGTTGTGCGCCAGTTTGATCCGCCAGGCATCGCTTGCCGGGATTTGCGCGAATGCCTGCTTTACCAGTTGCGCTACCATCTTGGCCAATTGCAGTCGCATAGCAACGGCCATTCGCGGACTCACCAAACGGCCGAGCCCACGGCCGAGGCAATGACTGCGCCAGCGACCCAGCTAACGACCGGACTAACGATCGAGCCAACCACCGAGCAGGTCGTAAAAGACGCAATCGCCGTCGTCGATCAACATCTCCGCGCCGTGACCCTCAAGCAATTCAAAGAAATCGGCCGCTCCATAGGCCGTCCGATCGAAGCCGTATTGGCGGCGCTCGATTATGTCCGCACTCTCGATCCGCGGCCCGGCCTGCGCTACAACAAGGTCCCAGCCCGTTTGATCGAGCCCGATGTCGCTTTCGTCAAGCACGGCGACGAATGGCTGGTCATCATGAATGACGAAGACCTGCCGCAATTGCGCCTGAATCCAGCTTACAAGCGCTTGTTGACGCGCGATGGCAACGACCGCGACACCCGCAACTACGTCAAAGATCGCTACAAATCCGCGATTCAGCTCATTAAAAACATCGAACAGCGCAAGCAGACGATCACGAAGGTTTGCTACTCGATCGTGGCGCGCCAGCAGGATTTTCTCGACCGCGGAATCGACCACCTGAAGCCCATGATGATCAAGGAGGTCGCCGAAGAAATTGGCGTTCATCCTTCCACCGTCAGCCGGGCCGTAGCCAACAAATACGTTCATACGCAGCAAGGCGTGTTCGAACTGCGCTATTTCTTCTCCGAGAGCGTGCAGGGCCCCGAAGGCGGAGGCACCTCGCTCCTGATTTTGAAACGCCGCGTCAAGAAGCTGATCGAAGAAGAAGACCCGAGCCGTCCGTTAACCGATGAACAGATCACTCGCATTCTGCAATCCCAGGGTATCCAAGTCACTCGCCGCACCGTTGCGAAATATCGCGAAGATATGAAAATTCCAAGCACGCATCAAAGAAGAGTTAAAAAATAATTGCCGAGGTCAGAGGTCAGATTGCGGAGGTGAACCCAATCGCTGCGTTCGGATTGATTTTCACCTCTGCAATCTGACCTCTACCCTCTGACCTTCCTCCCGGAGGCTGCTTAATGAACGTGGAATACACCGCACGGAAGTACGAAATCACTCCTACCATTCGCAAAGAAGTTGAAACCGGCCTCAATAAAATCCGCAAAATTCTCGGTGACCGCTTTGAGACCAAGGTAATTCTGGCCGTCGAAAAGCGCCGCCACAAAGCTGAAATCACCATCAATCCGCCGAACGGCCCGATCATTGGGCTAGCCCAGACCACCAACATGATGTCCGCCGTGAACGAAGCTCTCGACCATCTGCAAAAGCAGGCGCTCAAGCACAAAACAAAATGGCTGAGCAAGAAGCGCAAGGCGGTAAAGAAATTTGACGGCCAGTCGCCGGAGGAGAACTTGGAGGCGGTGGTCGGGTTAGCGGAAAATACGACCGTTTCTGTCTTGGTTCATAAGTTCCCCTCCGTGGCGCGAACCACCGAAGTGCATCTGGTGCACAGCCGAGATTCGGTTTCGCTGCGCCCAATGACGCTCGAAGAAGCAATCAAAGAAACCCACTTCCGCGACAAAGATGTTTTCGTTTTTCGCGATCCGCAAGGCAAGCTGATGGTCCTGCACCGCACCCGAGACGGCAAAATGGAATTGATCGAAGCGCCGTAGAGAGTTGTCGGTGATCAGTTGTCAGTCTTCAGTAAAAGCATGACGAGAGAACTTGGGCGTTTTTACTGATAACTGATAACTGACAACTGACAACATTTCTCACATGCCTGCCGTGGCCGCCTGCGCCCATTGCAGCGCCTGGAACCAAGTCGATGCAACTTCCTCGTCCGACAATTTTAATTCCTTCGCGAGTTTGCTCGACTGTTCCCATTCTCCCGATTCCTGGGCCAGCATAAGCTGGTAGAGTGGCCGCAGGGTGCTATTCTGGCCGAGCAGCACAGCCTTGGTTTCCTTGTCCACGGGCAATTGGTCCAGAAGTGCGTCCTGGCTGACTTCGAGGATCGCGTCCATAACGGAGAGCAGCCCCAATAGAAACAAATCTGAGTTTGATTTCAGGCGGTTTGAAAGCAGCTCACAAAACCGGGCGCGCGCTAATCCCATCAGCACCAGTTCGCTGCAAGCTTGTTCGGCCGCGCCCACCGTGACCACGAGCCGGATCCAGCGCCGCATCTCGCGTTCTCCCAGCACCGCCATGGCATGACGAATGGACGTGATTTCCAGCGAAAATCCGAAAAGCGGCGAGTTGAGATACCGCAACAGCCGGTAGGAGAGCGACGCCTCCTGTTTGAGCATGCCTTCGAGTTCGAGCAGATCGATTTCCCGGCGCGAGACCATTTCGAGCAGCTTCATGTAGTGCAACTGGCTGGCCGGCACTTCGCGGCCAACCACCAGTTCCGGCCGGCAGAAAAAATATCCCTGGAAATAGACGAAACCGAGGTCGCGGGCCTGATAAAACTCGTGCGGTGTCTCCAGTTTCTCCGCCAGCATTTTGCACTTCGGAGTGGCAAAGCGGCGCATCATCGCCGCCCGCTCCTCGGGCCGTGTGGCGCGAATGTCAACTTTGATGATGTCGGCATATTCGACCAACGGTATGCGCGGATCGTTCGGCGCGAAGTCATCGAGCGCGATCAGATAGCCCGCCGCTTTGAGCCGCTTGCAGGCGGCGATCACACGATCTTCTGGCTCCACCGTCTCCAGAATCTCCGCCACCGTTTGGCTCGGAGGCAATAACGTGATCAGATCCTTGAACAGGACCTCGCGCGTGCAATTCACGAAGGCGCGGCGGTTGTCGCAAAGCGTGTTGATTCCATAAAGCAGCGAGCTATCCAGCGTGGATCGGGCAGCCATTTCGGGGTCGGCATTGAAAAAGTCTTCGACGCCGTTGCGGAACAGAATCTCGTAACCGAATACGTTCTGCTCGCGGTCAAAAATCGGCTGGCGGGCGACGAAGCGCTGTCCCGGTAACGACAGCGCGGACTGCGCGGCTTTCTCTTTAGCGGAGGCGGGTTTCACAACTCTTATATCGGCGTGCTGATGTTGGAACTTCAGCCTGCACTGGGGAGCAGAAATTCTCCGCGAAACCGCGAAAATTGCCCTCCGCCGAAAATTCGCGAACCCATCAAAACTCATCACTGCGGCTATGTGCGGTTCCCGACCAACTTTAGTAATGCCCCAATGTGGAAAACTTAAGGCACTTCCCCCCTTGCGCAGGGAGACAGTTCATGAGTAACATCAAGATGTTCCCAAATGGCCATGCTTCCAGGCGGGCCGTGAGCGCCAAGCACAACTCCAGGCGCTAGAGTTTAAACATTCGCAAAGTTTAAACATCGATCGTTATCGTTAAGCATCGACAGTTTTAGCGTCACGGTTTGTAACATCGACAGTGTGAGCACAGTTCTCGAACATTTGTTCTCGAACCTTTGTTCTCGAACAGCATCCAGCCGATGTGGGGTTTGGGCCAGCCGTCAGGCGATCTCCCATGAGCCACGCGCATTGTGGTGCGCGTGGACTTCGTGTTGAACGTTCGGCCGCCAGCAAGACGAAACAGTCAGGCTGTGATGGCTCTGGCAGTTGGCCCGAGAAACAAGCACAAAGAATAACTTCAACGATTCACAAGAGAAAAATATGAATGCAGGACCCGGACACTCCTCCGCTGGAGGAGGTAGACACAAGCGGCGCCGAGGACGGCGTCCGCCGAAACGTGGCGCGGGTGGCCCCATGGGCCGCGCTCGCCAGGAGCAACAGGGCATTTTCACCGCGCCCATGGATCACAGCTACCGCGCCAATTTAAATGGCGATAGTGGTAATGGTAACCGTGGATCCCGCCGGCCCGGCTTTTCCTCGGCCTATCCCGTGGTCGATCCCGAGCCTTTGCCAGCTCCCCGCGAAGATTCTGCGTCCCGCGTTTTCGCTTTCGTCGAAGACCTGTTTTTCCTGAGTAAAATTCAGGCCACCGGTCAAAAGATGAACGTGAAGGTCGAGTTCGTGAAAAACGAAAAGGACCTCGCCGACCGCATGAAGTCGAACGGCGAAGAAAAGCCCTCGCTCATTATCTTCGACTTGAATAACGCCAATGCCAAGCCTTTGTCGTTGATTCCTAAACTCAAAAGCAAACTGAAGAAGGGAACCTCCATCATAGGATTTCTCTCCCACGTGCAGGGTGACCTAAAGCAGAAAGCGCATGAGGTAGGCTGCGACATGGTGTTGCCGCGCTCCGCCTTTTCGCAGAATCTGCCTCAGTTATTGCGGCGTCATGGCGCCACTGAAGAAATCACCGGATAGAATTGCAGAAATTAGAGATCAGTTTGCGGAGGTGATGTCACCAGTTTTCACCTCTGCAATCTGACCTCGAACCTCTGACCTCCGCCTTCCCCTGATACAATTTCGCCGTGTTCCTTCACAAAATTCTGATCACGACGGCAGCCCTGGCTTTGGTCGCACCAGCCCAGCAGCCTCCCGCAAATTCGCAGCCGCAAGTGAAAGTGAATGTCATCAATGTCTGCTCTCCGTCGGCCGACGAACAGAAGCAATTGTCGGCGGCGCTCGCGTCCGTGCCCGCCAAACCCGCCTTCGCCAGAGACTATGAAGTGGCCCGCGGCCACTCCACGCTCGATCCGAACACTCCCATCCCCGGCATGCAGCCCCTGCCTCCCGGCGCCACTTCGGCAGCCGACTGGGTGAGAGTTCGGCGCGAATTCCCTGACGCAACCCTGTTCAGCAATGTCCAATATTCCTTTAGCATCGATGCGAAGGATATGGTAGAGACGCTGGTGTTGCGCGTGCGCGATCCAAAAGATGTCATGCAGATCGCGATCGAAGATAGCGCTTCCGCCGTCGCTTCCGCGCGAGCCATGTTGTCGACCAGCACGCCAGTGGCGCGCGTCAAACTCGAGCGCTTCGGAAAACCGTCAGTAGTCTTGGCGCGTTGCACCGGAAACGAAGGCAATCCCGCGACCGATCAGAGCGCCTACGAACCAATTTTCCGCGCCGCCTCTTCGATCATGGATCGCTATCGCGAAGCCCTCGGTGCCCGCAAAATGATTCCCGATGAACTGGCGAGGCTAGGAATAAAAAATCCGACAGCACCTTCGACCAAGGCAGCCGTCGACAAAAGAAACAAGTAAGTCGGTGCCCCACTCAAGCCTGCCTTTGGCTTGAGTGGAGTTTTTCAAATGCAAGCTTCAGCCGAGGGGTGTGTAGCGTGCACCTGAAGCGAAATCTGTTTTCCTGAATCTATCTATTAGCGCTGTTCCTGAGAAATTATGGATATACGCAACGTCGTCATCATCGGCTCGGGTTGCGCCGGCCACACCGCCGCCCTCTACAGCGCCCGCGCCAACCTCAAGCCCCTCGTCATCGAAGGCCACGAACCCGGCGGACAATTAGGCCTAACCACGCTCGTAGAAAACTTTCCCGGCTTTCCCGAAGGCATCCAGGGACCCGAGCTGATCGAAAACATGCGCAAGCAGGCCAAGCGTTTCGGAGCCGACTATCGCATGGGCCACGTGATCAAAGCCGACTTGACTAAGCATCCGATCGAGTTGATCGTCGGTAAAGACACCATCCAAACGCGTACCCTCATCATCGCGAGCGGTGCATCCGCGCGCTGGCTAGGCCTTCCGAACGAGCACGCCCTCATCGGCCACGGCGTTTCATCGTGCGCCACCTGCGACGGCTTCTTCTTCTCCGGCAAAGAAATCGCAGTAATTGGCGGCGGCGATTCCGCCATGGAGGAAGCCACATTCTTGACGCGCTTCGCCAGCAAGGTAACCCTCATTCACCGCCGCGACGAGTTTCGCGCCTCGAAAATCATGCTCGATCGCGCCCAGGCAAATCCCAAGGTCGCGTTTCTCACTGACACTGTGGTAGACGACATTCTCGATGTCAGCAAGAAAGAAGTGACCGCCCTTCGCCTGCGCAATCTAAAGACCGGCGAAACCTGGGAGTTCCCTACGAGCGCAATGTTCCTCGGCATAGGTCACATCCCCAACGCCAAAATCTTCGAGGGCCAACTCGAAACCGACGCCGACGGCTACCTGGTCACGCATAAGAATGTCCTGACGAAAGTGCCCGGCGTCTTCGCCTGCGGAGACGTCCAGGATCGCCGTTACCGTCAAGCCATCACCGCCGCCGGCTCCGGCTGCATGGCCGCCCTCGAAGTCGAGAAATATCTGGAAGAAGAAGGCCACTGATCGGGATTTTGTTGTCATCCTGATTGTGATGTCATCCTGAGCGCAACCGAGCCGTGAGCGAAGCGAATGGACCGGCGAAGTCGAAGGACCCCTATTGATTCCCAACCGTTAGAGATCACCTGCGCCAACCCAACTTTTTGTATCGTGTCCCGCGACAATTGAATCCAAACCACCATTGCAATCCTAAAATTCCTGAGGTGAAATCCATGAACTATCGCCTATTCGGCAACAGCGGCCTGCGCGTTTCCGAAATCTCCCTCGGCACCATGACCTTCGGAGAAGACTGGGGCTGGGGTTCGCCCAAAGACGACTCGCGCAAAATTTACGAAGCCTATCGCGAAGCCGGAGGAAATTTTGTCGATACCGCCAACATCTACACCAACGGAACCAGCGAAACTCTAGTCGGCGAATTCATCCGCGATCACCGCGACTCCGTCGTCCTCGCCACCAAGTACACCAATGCCGTGCCGGGCACTGATCCGAACGCCGCGGGCAATCACCGCAAGAACATGGTGCAGTCGGTGGAAGCTTCGCTGCGCCGCCTGAAAACCGATTACATCGACCTCTATTGGTTGCACAACTGGGATCAAATGACTCCCGCCGACGAAGTCATGCGCGCCTTCGACGACCTCGTTAGCCAGGGCAAGGTACTCTACATCGGCATCTCCGACGCCCCCGCCTGGTGGATCGCGCAAGCCAACACACTGGCCGAGCTGCGAGGCAGGACCCGATTCATCGGCCTCCAAATCGAATATTCGCTGATCGAGCGCACCGTCGAGCGCGAACTAATTCCCATGGCCAAAGCCTTCAACCTGGGTCTCGTGGCTTGGTCGCCGCTAGCCGGAGGCCTCCTAAGCGGC
Source organism: Terriglobales bacterium (assembly GCA_035483045.1). Lineage (GTDB taxonomy): Bacteria > Acidobacteriota > Terriglobia > Terriglobales > Acidobacteriaceae > Acidiflorens. The sequence goes on along the minus strand of DATHQD010000053.1, from coordinate 70,165 downwards.
AAATACCATTCAGGTAAGGGCGCCGGCGGTCGATACTCCACCGATATGGCCAAGTCTTTCATGCGCACCGGAGAGCGCGCCGATCAAGTCGTAGCCGCGCTCAACAAAGTCAGCCAGCAGGTAGGCTATTCGTCCGCGCAGGTTGCGCTAGCATGGCTGCGCTACCGCGATATTCCGATAATTCCCATCGTAGGTGCGCGCAGCGTGAAACAGTTGCAAGATAACCTGGCCAGCCTCGAGCTGAAGCTGACTCCCGAACAGGTCACCACTCTCAATGAAGCGAGCGCCATCGAGATGGGCTTCCCCCACGACTTCTTCGAAAAGGAAATGGTAAACACCCTGCGATACGGGGGCCTGCGCGAAAAAATCCTGGCCGCCTAAATTTGTGCAGCAAATCGGCAGGCGCCAAGCTCACGTACGGGCGAACGTCGAAACTCTCGACGCCGAAACTCACGTACGGGCGGACGTCGAAACTCACGACGCCGAAACTCACGTAGGGGCGGACGCCTCGTCCGCCCAGCCGAGCAAAGCTCGGCAGCGCCGGTAGCCACAAACAATGCGCACTTAGATTGCGATGCAAAGTCGCCTTAGAACGCATAGTGGCTCAGTTTTATTCGTTTTGAAAGGACACGGCTTCAGCCGTGCCGTAAGCTGAGCTATTACCCAAGCACGCGCTTTCGCGCGTCCGGACTCAGCGTCTCGCAAGCCGTCCGCAGCACCAGCCGCGGCGCGTTCTTTCGAATCTTCATCAAGTACGGCACGGCGCGAGCGGAATCGGCCTTGCCCGTCTCGCGCAACAACCAGCCCAGCCCCTTCTGCACCATATCGTCCTCATCCCGCAACAACTGATTCGACAGTCGAACAATCTCCGGAAAGAATCGCCGCTCCCGCGTCCCGCGAATCAAAGCCACGCAAGCCGCCCGCCGCCGCCAGCGATTCGGAGACTCAGCCCACAAAAAAACTTCCCGGCAACGAGCAGGTTCGGCCGCGATCATTGGCCCCAGCACGTCATGCACCAGCGCATCATGATCGGCCCAACTCGAGACCCGGTCAAGCCACGAAACAAAAAGCCGAAACTCGTCATCGCCAAAATTCTGCGTCTGCCCTTCCAGCAGAAAGACGGCAAAAACCTTCTCTTCAAGATTTCGCCCTACAAAAAGCAAGTCGGCAACCTGCACCACAAAATCCATCCCCCGCTCGCGCACCACGCCGCGCCGAAATTGCCTCGCAGCTTTTCGCAGCGCCGCCGTATACCATCCATGTGATTTGATTTCTTCCTTGAAGAACCACTGCACGCCCGCCGCGTGCTCGTCCGATCCGCCACCCCTAAGCACGCCCCGAATTTCAGCCGCCGCCTGCCGCGGAGTTGTCGCGCGTTTCGTCATAAACTCAAGAAGTCGAAGTACCGCCCGTCCGCACCACCTTGTCATAAAGCCACAACAACGCCGCCGTAGCGACGCCCACGCCAGTCACTGCCCACCAGATGCGCTCCGGTTGGTGGGTGACTTCTCCGAAGTGATGGACAATCACCCCGCCAAACTTGCCGGCGATCAGCGATCCAATCCCAATCGGCAAGAACGCGAACCCCATATACGTCCCCTGCTGCCCCGGAGGCGCAAGCCGCGAAACATATTCGTAATATCGCGGAGACTGAATGATCTCGCCCAGCGCCACCACCATTAGCGCCACAACCGCGGTCCAGACGTGCGGATGCAATCCAAGAATAAGCCACGCTAAAGCCGTGACCAGCGTTCCCAGCGTGATCGCGGGAAGCGGCGAGATTCGCCGCGTCAGAGCATTGACTGCGACCGTAAGCGTGATCACGATCAATGGATCGGCGATCAGAATCAGTTCCGTGTTAGCCGAGGCGTCCACGTATTCGTGGATGTAGACCGGCAGAATAAGATATTGCTGCCAGAACACAATCCAATAGCCCGAAAAGATCAGCAGGAACAGAACGAATCTCCAGTTGCCCAGCACGGTCAAAAAATTGCGTCCCACTTGCGCGACTGAAGCGGTCGCCTGCTCACCCGATCGCCGAGGCTCGCGGAAAAAGATCAGAACTGCGATAAACATCAGGAACACGCTAAGAGCCGCGAGACGAAAAACGTTCTCGACTCGCATCCGCGAATGGACCCAACCCGCAAGAAACGGCCCCATAAAACTGCCAATATTCACCAGCGTGTAGTAGATGGAGTACCCAATCGACCGCACGTTCTCTTTCGAACATCGCGCCGTCGTACCCACCACGCTAGGTTTCACCATCGCCACGCCCAAGGCGGGCAGAAACAATACGACTCCGACCAGGAGTCCAAGTGGAACCACCGAACGCACCGGCCCGAGCCACGGGGCCGCGATCGAGCCGACCAGAAAATAAGAGCAGCTCAAAATAAAGTACGCCAGCGAAAGCGCCCGCCGGAAGCCGATGCGGTCGGCCACTGCGCCGCCAAAAATCGCCATCACCCATACGCCCGCGCCAAAAAATCCGCCTAGACTCGTCGCCTGATCGACCGGGAACTGCAGCGCCTCATGCAAATAACGCACAAGCACCGCAAACACTGCGTAGTACGAGAGACGCTCAAAAATCTCGCTGATGTTCGCAACCCAAAACGGCCGCTCAAACCCTGTACGTATCTCCTCGAAGCGTTGCGAAAAGCTCAAAGTATCTCCTCAAACCTTTAGTGTGGAGTTGTGGAGCGGGCGCCCCCGCCCGCACGCCCTTCGCTAGATGCCCAACCGCTCCCGCACCTGCTGAGCCGACAGCCGCGCCACGCGAATCACTTTATTCCGGCTAGTCTGGCCGGCTGCAATAGTAACGGACGAACGGGGAACCTCCAAAACTTTTGCTAAAAAATCAATGCATGCCTCGTTGGCCCTGCCATCCACGGGTGGAGCAATAAGCGACAGTTTCAGCGCATCGCCGACCGTACCGGTGACGGCATTTTTCTTGGCACGAGGATGAATCTTGACCGCGAAAGTTACACCCTCCGGAGAGTCATTAATCGCTATCATCGAAAACCTTCGGCAGGGTAGGCAGAAAGATCCGGAGGAAACTCCTGCGTGGCTTCTCCTTCGTGTAACTTCGTGTCCTTAGTGGTTAAGCCTTTGCTAGTGGTTAAGCCTTTGCTCTCTCCCCAAAGATCGCCGTCCCCACCCTCACACAAGTCGCTCCCTCCTCGATCGCGACCTCAAAGTCGTGCGACATACCCATAGAGAGAACCGCCATACCAATCTGAGGCAGCGAGCGAGCGGCGATGAGATCGCGAATCTGACGTATCTGCCGAAAGAAAGTTCGTGAGCCTTCCGGATCTTCCGCATAAGGCGGTACGGTCATCAAGCCGCGAATCCGCAGATTTTCCCAGCGGGCAGCGCTCCTCAGAAGCTGCTCCAGTTCGCTGGAGTCCTGCGCCACTCCGCTCTTCGCCGTCTCGCCACCAACATTGATCTCAATCAGCACAGACAACATCTTGCCGCCGCTCGCAGCAGAAGCGTTCAACTTCTCCGCCATCCGCACAGAATCAACCGAATCGACGGCGTCAAATAACTCCGCTGCCTTCGCCGCTTTGTTGGTCTGCAAATGTCCGATGAGATGCCACTCGACGTCACTCAAATCGCGCAAAGAAGCCGCCTTCCCGGCAAACTCCTGCACCCGGTTCTCGCCAAAAACTCGCAACCCGGCTGCGTAAGCCTCGCGGACACTCTGCGCCGGGAAGGTCTTGCTCACCGCCATCAGCGTGATGTCCGCCGGATTGCGGCCGGCGCGGCGAGCTGCCGCTTTCAGGCGTTCCTGGACGCCAGCAATATTTTCGGCGATTGACACTGAGACGATTTAACCACAGAGCATACAGCGGGGTTTCATCTCTGCAATCTGACCTCTAACCTCTAACCTCTAACCTCACATCATGCCGACCGGCGGCGCCGGTTCATTCGGATCGCCCGCGCTCGACAGTGGAATCCGAATCATCAGCACGGCCAGCGCAACCATCACCGCCAGCCCTGCCAGATACGAGGGATGCGAAAAAATCTGTGGTATCTCCCAATTGCGGCTTTTGTCGATCGCGACAACCCCGGCCCAGACCAGTCCCAGAAGAGATTCGCCAACAATCAATCCCGAGGCGGTCAGCACTCCAGCATTCTCCACGCGCGCCAATTGCGCGGAGTTGAAACCGCGCCGCTTCGCCAGCCAGTCTCCCAACGCTCGGAAAACGCCTCCCAGAAAAATCGCAAATGTTGTCTCGAAGGGCAAATACATCCCGACCGCCACCAGCATGGGGCTGCGCACCTGCATCATGATCATGCCGATGCCCATGAATACGCCGACGACCACAAGCGGCCATGGCATGTCTCCGCCCACCACGCCCACCGCCAGCGTAGCCATCAGTCCAGCCTGTGGCGCGGCAAGATCTCGGCTTCCAAAGCCGAACGACTTATTCAACAGCGCGAGCGGAAAATACATGACCAGACTCGCCACCACCACCGCAATCAACTCCGCTACCTGAATCCTGCGCGGCGTGCCGCCGAGAATGTAGCCGACTTTGAAATCCTGCAACAGCTCACCGGCGACTGCCGCTGAGACGCAAACCACGGCCGCCACGCTTAATACGGCCAGCACGCCAGACGATCCCGAGACTCCCAGCGAAACCATGAGCAGTGCGGCAATCAACAAAGTTGAAAGCGTCAGCCCCGAGATCGGATTATTCGAAGACCCAATCATCCCGACAAGATTTCCCGAAATTGTGGCAAAGAAAAAGCCGACGATAATCAGAACCACCGCCGCCAGAAGCGCTGGCCACAGCAGACCCGTGAGATGCACATAGAGCACGCACATCAACACGAACATCAGCGCAATCAGCCCAAACACTGCCTTCGAGCTCATATACTGCTCGGTGCGCGACATCTGCGCCCGCTGGTCCGCCGTCTGCCGCAAATCGCTGATCGCCTTTCCGAAGCCAGCAGTAAGGCTCTTGCCCATCTTGAATAACGTGTAAGCCGCCCCCACCAGCATTCCGCCCACCGCTATCGGACGCACCACAAACTTCCACACTGCAATCGCCATCGCCGACCAGTTATCAGAAGTATCCGCGGGAAGATAGTGTTTGATATTCGGCCCGAGAAAATAAATCAGCAGCGGAACCATCAACCCCCAAGCCAGCACCCCGCCCGCAAACTGAATCGAAGCCAACCGCAATCCAATGATGTAACCGACACCCAAATAAGCCGGGCTCACGAGCGGCGCGGCAAATGTGCTCATACCCCCAGTCGGCACGATATTTTTGCTTCCCGCCAGGCCGAGCCGAACCTGGCTGCGTCCCAGGCTTCCCACCGCGAAATGAAAATCTTTACCCGGAGCAAAAAGCCCAAAGCTTCCTAAGATATAAACGAGTCCCCCGACGCCAATATTCCAAAAGAGATACTTAGCCGCTTGCGCGCCGCGCTGCCCAGCTTTATGAATCTCCGACGCCGCCACCGATTCCGGGAAGGGAAGCTCCGGATCTTCCACCATGACGCGCCGCACCAGCGAAATAAAAAGCACCCCAAGAATGCTTCCCACCATAATCAACGCAGTCGATTTCCAGTAAGAATCAAACGACCAAAACGATGGCCACACACCAGCAAGCACAAAAGCGGGAAGCGTGAAAATCGCGCCCGCGGCAACGCTCTCGCCGATCGACCCCGCAGTTCGAGCAATGTTTTCTTCGAGCAGCGATCCTTTCCACGCCCGCAAAACCGCCATCGAAATCACCGCCGCCGGATAGGTCGCGGCAATGGTAATGCCGGCCCGCAATCCTAAATAAGCATTGGCTGCTCCGAGGACCACCGTAAGAATGAGACCTAGAAACATTGCCCGGAGCGTTAGTTCCTTCATTTGCATGGTTTCTGGAACGTAAGGGCGATGCTTGCGAATCGTTCCAGGGGCACCGCCCATAGGAGTGCTCATAAGATCCTCTTGATCCTCGAAAATTTCATTAAAGATTATCAGTAGGCGCGACGGCGCACCTTATCATGTCGGATAGCCGCTTTACAAGTGTTAGCCATCACTTAGTAAAGTGAGATTAGCGGTCTCTCACCTATCATTCATGATCAGGAAACGCCGTAAGACCGTTCCACGCGGAGGCTCCTCCCCGTGTACCTCGGTGGCCTCTGTAGTTCCCGCTCTCCGTACGCTCGTTAGCAATCCGTGCCCCCGCCAAAACGTCCCCGCCCCGCAACTTTCTGCCTAAAACCGGGTTACAATAGTCCTAATCCAGGAGGTTATCTGTGGCTACCGATGTCGGGCCCTCTTGGAGCCGGTTTTTCGAGGAATTCCGCTGCCGCGGGTGCGGCATACAAGAGGCATACAGTTCCCGGCCGAGAGGGTTCTTCGAGAAGCATGTGCTTCCGTTGCTGTTACTGCAGACGGTTCGGTGTGAGCGCTGTTATCACCGGGCTTACGCGTTGCGTACAGTTCCTACGATCGAGCGAGTTGAACTCGAGCGGAAACAGTCGCAGGTCGAACCACGCGATGCAAAGTCAGATCGTCGCATTGCCTAGCCGCACTGCCTAGCGCATTGCGTAGAAAGATGCGCCGCGGCTATACTGGCGAAGTGTCGACCGGCAGAGTGTGAATTGCATGCCGGATGCGGGAGGCCGTCTTCAGCAGTAGTGGTACTGGGTTTCAAATACGGGCTGCCCAGGGCCAAGCGGCGGACCATTTGGCCTCGACGGGCCATCGGTTGGCTGGCTTCGCCGAGCGCGCTGCTGCGAGTTTGTTTTTTACTTTTTTCCCCGCCGATTGCCGGATCTGTGGTTTCCCTCTTCTTCAAGTTTCGTGCCTTCCGGTTTGCGATTCCTGCATAACCGCGCTCCGCCCGCTACCAGGATCCTATTGCCCAGTCTGCGGGCAGACTTCGCCGCCAGTTTCCCTTACCCGTCGAGAAGGCGAAGACGTAGATCCCCGCTGCCTGCTCTGCCAGCGCGTCGATCCTCCCTTCGAACGCGCGGTAGCCTACGGCAGCTATGAAGCAGGACTGCGCGACCTGATTCATCTGCTCAAGTTTCATCAGGTTCGTCCCGCCGCCAAGGTTCTGGGACGCCTATTGGCTGAAACCATCGCCAGCCTCGAAACGGCCATGCCGGTCGGCACCATCGGCGTGGTCCCAGTCCCGCTGCACAAAACAAGAAAAGCCCAGCGTGGCTTTAACCAGGCGGAGATGACCGCACGCCATGCGCTGCGGCAACTCGCGCGCCCGAAGAGATTCGAGCTTTGCACCGGCGTCTTACTGCGTACTCGCGATACCAGCAGTCAGATCGGCCTAACCAGCCATGAACGGCGTGAGAACCTCCGGGGTGCCTTTAGTGTGAATGATCCAACGCGAATATTGAATCGCGACATCTTATTGGTGGATGATGTCTATACCACGGGGACGACAGCATCGGAATGCGCCCGAATCCTTCTCCACGCTGGAGCGGCGAGGGTGTGGGTGGCAACCGTGGCGCGCACCTTGAAGCTCTCGAATGTCATCGAGTTAGCAGAAAAAGATTTTTTAGTTCCAGATTGTCAGCCTTCGGCAGGAGTTCTTACTGAGAACTGACAACTGACTTTATGTCATTGCGCATACACAATTTCGCTGGCGGCATGCGCTCACACCTTCCGGCGGCGATCCTCGCCTCCGGTATGCACCAGGAAAATGACGGCCATGCCCTGCATCAGCCCGTCCTGGTGCTGAACGCCTCCTACGAGCCGATCAATGTCTGCGCCGCACGCCGCGCGATTGTGCTGGTGCTCAAGGGAGTTGCCATGACCGAAGAAGAAAACGGACACTTCCTTCACGCCGCCCGCGTCGCCATGCGCGTACCTTCCGTCATTCGCCTGCTCGAATATCGCCGCATCCCGCACCAGTCGCGCGCCTTGTCGCGCAAAAACATTCTTCTGCGCGACCGCAACACCTGCCAATATTGCAGCACCACGCTTCCCTCCGGCGAACTTACGCTCGACCACGTAATCCCACGCTCCCGCGGCGGCCTTTCCACCTGGGAGAATCTAGTAGCCTGCTGCCATTCCTGCAACCGCCGTAAAGGCAACCAGCTCCCGCATGAAGCCAACATGCGCCCTTCCCGCGAACCCCGCTCCTTCAATCTCCACACCAGCCGCCACATCATGCGCCTGATGGGCCACTCCGACGATAAGTGGAGAAAATATTTGTTCTACTAGGAAGTTTTCAATTAACCCCACCATAAAATTGTCATCCTGAGCGAAGCGAAGGACCCGCTTTTTTCTGTCGCAGCAACAAGAACATCAACAGCGCCACTACTTTTGAAAAATCACCGGTGCAAAGCGCGCCAAATCATCCCGCCACACCATCCACGTATGCATCCCTGGAGTTTCAACCGCCGTCACCGCAACATCTTTCGATTTGAGCCACGCCACAAACTTGCGGTTTGGCGCGAGAAGCTGTTCCTCGGTCCCGCAAGCAATCCAAAGCAGACGAAGATTCGCCGTCTTCCCATTCAGCGCCACGAACCGTTCTTCGTCATTGTGTCCCACTGCTGAGCTGAATCCTCCCACCCACCCAAACATCTCCGGATGCGTCAGCCCCACCGTCAAACTTTCCAATCCTCCCATCGACAGTCCAGCAATCGCGCGGTCATCCCTTTTCTTCGAAACGCGATACTCCGACTCCACCTGCGGCAATATTTCAGTAAGCAGCGCCTGGCTGAAAAGCTTCACATTCCGATCTATGACCGCGTTGTCATCCCACCCACCGTGCCCGTTCAGCACAAACTTCATATCGCCGTAGCCAAGCGGCATCACCACCACCATCGGCTTCACTTTCCCCGCCGAAATCAAATTGTCAAAAATAAAATTCGCCTTGCCCACCGCCGTCCAGCCGTCGGCCTTGTCACTCCACCCATGCAGCAGATACAGCACCGGATACCGCTTGCCTTTTTTCGCGTCGTAGCCTGGAGGCGTATAGACGTAATAGTCGCTCTGCCCATCCGCCAAGCCAATCACCACCTTTGACGTATAAAAATGATGATGCACGAAGCCGTGCGGCACATCGCGCGCCTCCCAAAGCTGCGGAGTCGCACCCGGCATAGTAACCAGGTTCCCGACCGAGACCAGATTGGCCTTTATCTCAAAATTATGCGGATCGAATTGCCCCTGCCCGTCCACTTCAAACGAATACCCGTAAATCTCCGGCGCCAGCGAAGCCGTGACCACGCTCCACACACCAACGCCGTCCTTCTCCATCGGCAGCGCCTCAGCCGCACCTTCGAGATGGAGCAGAATTTTTCCGGCAGTCGCATCGAGATAGCGGAAGGTGATCCTTCCATCGGCATGCACTTCGTGGGAATTAAAAGAAGCGCCGTCTTGACCAGACGCGCGCACCGGCATCACCAGCGCCATAAGAAAAGCAAAACCAAATAGGCCGTTGGCTAAGGAAAAGAAGTGCCGAGATTTCATGGCGGCCAGTCTAGCCGCTCACCAGCGCCGTTGTCACTCTACGCACCGCAACTGTAGAGCAGCCGTCCCGGCGGCTGTCCGGCGGGCGTCTCGCCCGCCCCGTGCACTAATAAACCCTACTGCGGCTTGGGCGGTTCAGCCGGCTTCTGATCGCCCGGCTTAGGCTGCGCCTTCTGCACTTCCTGCCCGTCGTAGGTAATCCTCGACTTCGATCCGAAGCGCTTGTAGTTGGTGTACTTGATAATCTCGCGGATCTTCACGCCGCCCATCGAAAACTGTAGCGTGTCCTCGGCTCGCGTATAAGTCGGAAACCAATACTGCCCGTCAATCTGTTCGCGCCATGTGGTGAACTTCGGGAACAAGTTCTCCTGGCCCTTCTTCCCCGGATGAACATCGGGCACGGTCTTGCCGTAAGTTTCTACGATCTGAAAGTCGTGGTCGTCTACCCAGATCCGCCCCTGGAAATAGCGCTTGTTCTTCACGATCTGTTTGGGGATAATGTCGAATACATAGGTGTTCAGTTCATCCTGTTTTTGCTGGCCAACGTACATAATGTCGTACTCGCCAATCTCATCCGAGGTCAGCACAAACGGCAGGCGATTTTCGATGTCGTCGAAATCCTCCTCAGTCATCTGTATGCGCTGTAAAGTCGGCTGCGGCGCAAACACCACGTTCTTGACCCTTTTTCCCTTGTCATCAAAAGTCACATCGAACACCTGCTGATAAACGCCATCGGGAGTGTCCCCATCGAGCGTCATCACCTTGACGTCCTGCCGATAGGTGTACTGATCCCGCGCCTCCTTAAATTCCTTTTCCTTCAAAGAGAAACGTTTGATGATCTCAGCGACCGTTGTCCCCTTAGGCTCAGACTTGTCGAGCGGCCCCTCCTGCGCGCGCGTCGGCACCGCCGCCAATAAAAGCGCACCCGCCAGTATGGCTAGAAGTAAGCGATGTGAAAAGCGCGACAGAGGCAAGAACTGGACTGGGAGTTTCATACCCCTATTCTAACGAAAAAGGAACAGCGAGAGGCGCCTATGCTTTGTCATCCTGAGCGAAGCGCTGCAAGCGCAGCGCAGCAGCGCGCAGTCGAAGGACCCCTACTGCAGCCACGCCGACGGTTCGACCGGCAAAGATCCCTGAATTCTGCTCCTGAGCGAAGCGAAGATGCTGCCCTGAGCCCGCCGAAGGGACCTTCGCATTTCGGCGAGTGCGACCCACAGATTCCATCGCGCGCATTGAGTCGAACTTTCAATTCTCCGTTCTGCCGGGATTCTTAACGGCCTTGGCCATCACCCACTCAATCAGCCCCGGCCATAACTGATACAGCTTGATTGCAGGAATCATCGTCCAGGGCACAATCACCTCGCGCTTGCCTGCGCGATACCCGCGATACGCGGCCCGCGCCACGCGCTCTGCCGTAATCCCCCGCACCGACGCCGGCCTCACATTCCCCTGCCGATTCGCCACCACGTGCGCGCCAAAGTCGGTGGCAACATATCCCGGACAAACCGTAAGCACATTAACGTTATCCCGCTTCAACTCAATCCGCGCCCCCTTGCCAATAGCGTTCACCGCAAACTTGCTCGCCGAATAGATAGCCATAAACGGCACCGGAATATGCCCCGCAACGCTGGAAATATTAACGATGGCGCCGTCGCCCGCCTTGCGCATCGTCGGAGCGACCGCCTGTATGCAATGAATCACGCCAAAGAAATTCGTCTCCAACAATTCGCGGCAAGCCGACTCCTGCATATCAGCCACCGTGTCGCGAATGCCCACCCCCGCGTTATTCACCCAGACGTCGACGCGACCGAAGTTGTGCAGCGTCAGGGCCAGCGCCCGGTCGACCTCTTCGCGATTGCGAATATCGCAAGCCATTGCCAGCGTGCGCTCGGTATGACCAATCCGCTGACGCGCAGCCTCAGCGCGCCCAGCGTCTCGCGACAGCAACACCACTCGAGCTCCCGCATCCGCAAAAACCTTGGCAACGGCTTCCCCAATTCCCATGGAAGCCCCGGTCACCACCACAACCTTCCCATCCATTTCCATCGCGACCCTTGTATCGCGCCGAGCGCGGCAAGTCAAACGAGATTAAGCTATCAACCCTCAGCTATCAGCTTTCAGTAACAGCAGAGCCTCCGTGGGTTAGGTTTTGGTTTAACTGATAGCTGATAGCTGACAGCTGACAGCTGACAGCTGCTCCAATAGCGTAAAATCGTCTGCACAAGTAAACGCCATGAGTTCCCTCCTACCCATCTTCCCGCTCGAACTAGTCCTTCTCCCAGGCGTCCCGCTACCCCTCCACATCTTCGAGCCACGTTATAAAGAAATGATCGCCGAGTGCCTCGAGCAGAAAAAGCCCTTCGGCGTAGTGCGAGCCTCTTCCGATGGAGTCGCCGACATCGGCTGCACCGCTGAGATCCTGTCCATCGCAAGAAAATACGATGACGGCCGAATGGATATCATCACCCGCGGCCTTGAGCGCTTCGAGGTAATCGAGGTCAACGAAGATCGTTCTTTCTTGCAGGCTGAAATTTCAGTAGTCGAAGACGAACCCGAAAAGCCGCCCGCCGACATGGTGACCCAGGCCGTCCGCCTCCATGCCGAGATCGCAAAACTAGCCGGCACCGAGCCCAGCGGCCCCGATGAACAAGCCGGCAATCTCTCCTTCTTGCTTGCCGGATCGCTTCCACTCGATCTCGACTTCAAGCAGAGCCTGCTCTCGACCCTTTCCGAAGCCAAACGCCTGGAAGCCGTAGTCGGCTATCTCCAAGCTGTCTTGCCCGGTCTGCGACGGGCTGCCAGAGCGCGCTGGAATTAGCGTCCGGAGTCTAGCCTCCAGAGGCTAACTTCCGGGGTTTAACTTCTGCGGTTTAACTTCGGAAGATCCGCGCCTCAAAGCCCACCATGCAGCCGCCCGAACCAGTGCGCCAGGTTCAGCGACATGAGCAGAATGCCTGCCCCAAGAACGAGCACGTGTTCGGTCTTGCGCAGATCGAAACTGCCAACCCGGCAGACCAGCAAGTAGCCTATGGCAAGGTTGAACAGTCCCCATATGACATTGACCGTAGAAGAAGACAACCCAACTCCAGGTGGCGATGCGAAGGGGCTCTGGAAGGGATGCCCCGAGATTCCATTGCCCAGATGGGGCAGTGCATTCGCGAGGAATGCGCCTCCAAAAAAATAGGCCACACAGTGGTACCAGCGCATGCTTGCTCCTTTGTAGCTAATCAATCGTAGCAGGTCACTCAGACCTCACGGCGAGCCCAGCCAAAAGCCGGCAACTCCCCTGAGCGGTATAATCCGCAGAAGGCTTTTTTGGGGGGTTCCCACCATGAGTTTCTCCCGGACTCTCGGCGAATTGCGCCGAAGTCCTTTCTCGGAACCGCGACTTACCGCGCGCCGCGTAAAAGATGAAGTCCGCGAAAACCTGATGGCGCGCCTGCGCGAAGGCGGCCCAATATTTCCGGGTATCGTCGGTTACGACGACACCGTCGTGCCGCAGATCATCAACGCCATCCTCTCGCGTCATAATTTCATCCTTCTTGGCTTGCGCGGACAAGCGAAGAGCCGCATCCTGCGCGCCCTCACCACGCTCCTCGATCCGCAGATGCCATACGTCGCCGGCTGCGAAATCCACGACAATCCCTACGCTCCCATCTGCCGCCGCTGCCGCGAACTGATCGCGAAAGAAGGCGACGTCACTCCCATCGCCTGGCTCACGCCCGAGCACCGCTACGTGGAAAAATTAGCCACGCCGGATGTCACCATCGCCGACTTGATCGGCGACATCGATCCCATCAAAGCCGCGCGCGGCGGCCACGAATTGTCGAGCGAGTTCACCGTCCATTACGGGTTGCTCCCCCGCGCCAACCGTGGAATTTTCGCCATCAACGAACTCCCCGATCTAGCCGGTAAAATTCAAGTCGGACTCTTCAACATCATGCAGGAAGGCGACGTGCAGATTAAGGGCTATCCCATCCGCCTCCCCCTCGATGTAGCCATCGTCTTCAGCGCAAATCCCGAAGACTATACCGCCCGCGGGAAAATCATCACGCCGCTGAAAGATCGCATTGGCTCAGAAATCCGCACCCACTATCCGGCGACCGTCGAAGAAGGCATCGCCATCACCGCGCAGGAGGCCTGGATTGATCGCCTCCATCACGAAACCGACGAGGAGATGGGTAGCGCAGAAAACGCCTCGCGGCTGCAAATTCCAAAATACATCCAGGAAGTCATCGAGCGCATCGCCTTCGCTGCCCGCGACGACAAGAAAATCGACAAGCGCTCCGGAGTAAGCCAGCGCCTGCCCATCTCCGCCATCGAAAACGTAATATCAAATGCCGAGCGCCGCGCCCTCACTCATCAAGAAAAACTGGTCGTCCCCCGTATCAGCGACATCTACGCCGCGCTGCCCGCAATCACCGGCAAACTAGAACTCGAATACGAAGGCGAGATGAAAGGCGCCGATCACGTCAGCCGCGAATTGATCCGCACCGCTATCGCCAAGACGTTCGATACCTACCTCCACGGTGTCAACCTCAATCAAGTAGTCCAGTGGTTCGATCTCGGCGGAGAAATCCAACTCAGTGACAACGCCGGAGCCAAAGAAGTTCTCGAAGGCTTACGTCAGATTCAGGGCCTGATGGAAAAGCTCGGCAAACTCAATGTAGGCCCAAAAGAGCCCGCCGAAATCCAAGTCTCTGCAGCCGAGTTCGTCCTCGAAGGCCTGCACGCCCACAAGAAAATCGGCCGCAACGAAGAACGCGTCTTTAGTGCCGGAGAAAAGCCGGTAAAGGTCCCCGAAAAGCCCCTATTCGATCGCGACGAATCAGAATTTGGTAGAAAACGAGGATTCAATTGAGTTCGTAGCTCGCATCTGTTTTTGAGGTGAAACAATGCCAACTCTTCAGCAACGACTCGACGAATTTAAAAAGGCATTTGAATCCGGCGCTCCGCCCTACAACGCGCCGCGTGAAGCAATCGAAACCATGCACCGAGCCACGGCTGAGCTCAAGGCGTCCGGCATCGAAGGTCGTGCGCTCAAGGTCGGAGACCGCGCTCCGAGCTTTACCTTATTCAATCAAGATCATGTCCAGGTTGCATCGAGCGAGCTCCTTCAATCTGGCCCGCTCGTTGTCAGTTTCTTTCGAGGTCACTGGTGACCCTACTGCAATATGGAGCTGGAGGCTCTACAACAGATCCATAGCGACGTCAGAGCCTTGGGAGCGCAGATCGTCGTGCTGACCCCTGAACTAGAGCGGTACACGCGCGCGCTGCACAAGAAGTTGAACCTGACATTCGACATTCTCTCCGATCTTCACATGAAAACGGCGGAACAGTTCGGGCTTGTCTTTACACTGCCGGACTACTTGCGCGAGCTCTACAAATCGTTCGGCAGTTCTCTGGATCGCTTCAACGACGAACCCGAATACCGATTGCCCATGCCCGCGCGTTACATTCTCGATAAGGAAGGCATCATACGTTCAGCCGATGTGAACGCTGACTACACAATTCGCCCGGAACCTTCTGAAACTCTCGCGAGGTTAGGTGCGATGATTCACTGGGAGACCACAGCGTGGAAGAACCGATGTGCAAAACAGATGCACCAGTCTTCTTAAGAAAAGGTTGCGGGTGTTACTGAAAGCTGACGACTGACAACTGATAGCTGAAAGCTGCCCCATGAAGAGAATCCGCTATAGCAAATACGTCCCCGATCCCGCCGGCGAAATGAACATGGAGGACCTGCTCAGCGCGCTCTCCGACTATCTTCTGCAAAGCGGATTCAACGACAATTTCTGGTACGAACTCCCCGAAGGCGAACAAACCCTCGATGATCTAAAGCGCGCCCTAGAGCAAGCGCTCCTCGACGGAGAAATGTTCGACGAAGAGATGCGCGACCGCCTTCAGCAAATGCAGATGGACGGCCAACTCGAAGAGCTGATCGAAAAGCTGATCGAGCGCATGCAGCAGGAAGACTATATCTCGATCGATCAGCCCCACGACCCATCCAAGCGATCAAGCGTAGGTGGCCAGGTAGGCGACCCGCAGCAGCAGGCAAAATTCGAAATCACCGACAAGAGCCTGGACTTCCTCGGATTCAAAGCCCTCCGGGATCTCCTAGGCTCGCTAGGCAAATCCAGCTTCGGACGCCACGATACCCGCGACATGGCCACCGGCATCGAAGCCAGCGGAGCCTCCAAGCAATACGAATTCGGCGATACGCTCAACCTCGACATCACCGCAACCCTTTCAAGTGCGATTCAGCGCGAAGGCCTGGGCCTTCCCCTAAATCTCGAATACAACGACCTCCGGGTCCACCAGTGCGAATACCAGTCCTCGTGCGCCACAGTCCTGATGCTCGACTGCTCGCATTCCATGATCCTCTACGGCGAAGACCGCTTCACGCCCGCGAAAAAAGTCGCGATGGCGCTCTCTCAGCTAATTCGCACGCAGTATCCCGGCGACTCGCTGTCGCTAGTCCTCTTCCACGACTCGGCCGAAGAAGTCCCGCTCTCGCAACTGGCACGCGTCAAAGTCGGCCCCTATTACACGAATACACGAGAAGGCTTGCGTATGGCGCAACGCATCCTCCAACGGCAGCGCAAAGACATGAAGCAGATCGTCATGATCACCGACGGCAAGCCCTCCGCCCTGACGCTCGAAGACGGCCGCATCTACAAAAATGCCTTCGGCCTCGATCCCTTAGTGGTCAGCCAGACCCTCGAAGAAGTTTCCAAGTGCAAACGAGCCGGCGTCCTCATCAACACCTTCATGCTCGCGTCCGATTATGGCCTCGTCCAGTTCGTGCAAAAAGTAACCCAGATGTGCCGCGGCAAAGCCTACTTCACCACCCCCTACACCCTGGGCCAATACTTGCTGATGGATTACATGTCGCGCAAAACTAAAACAATCCACTAGAATCTTTATCCTATCTCCGTAGGTGGCCCTTGAAACGGCTCACCTCATTCCTGGCTGCAAGAACGCGCTTCATAGATCGTTCCAAGAAAGTGGCCTCACTCGCTTCGCGTAGAACGTGCTTTGAAAATCTTGATTCGCAAATCTTGGTTTGAAAGGGCCCGGTTTTAGCCGGGCCGCAAAAGATCTTATAAGTACTTGGGGCTTTAGCCCCTGAGGGATCTGACGAGATCGACGCAATAGTGACGGTGCTAAAACACCGGATTACAGAAGTAACACCGACTATGCTGCCCGCAGCCCGCTTCGGTGTAATATCGCTTCAAACACCATCCGTTCGGAGACGTTATGAAACGAATCGCTACCTTGATGTTGCTGGTCATTGTATGTGTCATCGTCGCAATCCCTGCTCAAGCTCAGCGCATCAGCCCTCAGGAAAATGCTCGCCAATCCCGCAAGGCGATCAAGCATCAGCAAAAGATGTTGAACAAGGCCAACAAGAAACAAAACAAAGCCATGAAGAAAGCCGCGAAAGCCCAACGCAAAGCCAGCAAGAAAGCGAACCGCCACCGCGGGTAAATTCCCGCGTTCTTTGCCGCTCGATCTCAGCCGGATGGTTAACCGTTCCCGTTGCTCCGATTCATCACAAATCCACAGTGATCACCCTCACATCCACAATCATCCCGACCGGCTAATCTAACCCCACTCCCAGGACCACTCCCGGTCCCGTTCCTTCCAGAAAGAGATTCGCTATGCCTGTCTTCGGACGCTGGCTTCCCCCTGCGTTCGCTCTACTGACGACGTTCGCCGCCGCCCAGCTATCGGTTCAGCAATCTGATCGGGCTATAGCCGCGCGCGTCCTGGGCCCGCGCTGGCAGCAGCTCTCACGCAGAGCAGGAACGATTTTCACCGGCACCGTGCTCGCCACTTCGATTTCGCCCGATCGAAAAGCCGCCGGTGCGATCCCAGCCATCGAACTGATTTTTCGCGTCGACGAGCCCATCGCCGGAGTGAAGCGCGGCCAAATTCTCACCGTTCACGAGTGGTCAGGCGTCTGGTCAATGCAGCGCCCGATGACCAAAGGCCAGCGCATTTTGATCTTCCTATATCCGCCAAGTCGATTGGGTTTAACCAGCCCCGTGGGAGGTTCGCTAGGTCAGATCGCCCTCGATTCCAGTGGCGAGAACATTTCCGCCGACGCTTTAGAGCGGGCCGCAGTCATGTCTTCGCGAGGTGAATCCTCTTTGCAACAGCAATCGCCTCCCACGGCAAGCACCACTGTCCTGCAGCTAGGGCGCGCCATCCGCGCCGCCAGAAGCGAAAAAGAAAAGCAGTGACCATGCGCGCAAGGTTTCTCGCCATTAGCGTCCTCCTCATATGCGCAGCCCCCCTCAGCCGCGCCGGCGGCCCCGCCTTCGTCGCCGGCTCCGGCTACAACTCAGGAGTCGAAGGCCAAGCCCTCGTCTGGGCGAACGGCTCCATCGAGTACTTCACCGACCAAGGCAGCCTCAGCCCGATCCTCTCCAATAGCCAGGCAAATGCTCTGGTCGCCGCCACCTTCGCAGTCTGGACCACCATCCCCGGCGTCGCCCTCACCGCTACCTCAGGCGGCCAATTAGCCGAAGACGTCAACGGCAGCAACATCCAAACCAACGGCTACGGAGTCGTCACCGCCCCCGCCGACATAACCTCGTCCGACACCAGCGCTCCCGTCGGCATCGTCTACGACTACGATGGCACCGTCACCGACGCCATCCTCGGCGAAGGTGCCGGAGGCATCGAAGATTGTTTCACCAATGCCGTCTACGGCGGCCCTGACAACTTCTCCCCCGCCGGCAACATCATCCACTCCCTCGTAGTCATCAACGGAATCTGCGCCGCCACAACCGCCCAGCTCCCCGATGTTCAATACCGCCTCATCCGCAGCCTCGGTCGCACCATAGGAATGGGCTGGTCGCAAGCCAACGTAAACGTCCAGACGCGCAACCCCGTTCCCAGCACCGCCGACTTCGCTGGATTCCCCGTGATGCACTTCACCGACTCCATCGCCTGCGTCCCCATCGCCGCTTGCTATCCCAACCCCGACACTCCCGCCATGGACGACATGGACTCCCTCGCGCGCCTCTACCCCGGTAGCAATCCCCAACCAACCGGCCGAGTTTACGGCAGCGTTTACTTCACCAGCGAATCAGGCAATGCCATCCAGCCCATGCAAGGTGTCAACGTAGTCGCCCGCCTGATGGTCAATGGTCAGCCCTCGCGCCAGTACGTCGCGACCTCTGTCTCCGGATTCTCCTTCTGCGGCAACGCCGGCAACATCATCGACGGATACCTCGACGGCAACGGCCTTCCCTGCAACATCTGGGGATCGAGCGACCCCTCGCTCGAAGGCTTCTTCGATCTAGGCCAACTGACGATTCCCACTGGCCAAACCACCGCCGAATATCAGCTAAGCGTAGAAGGCCTCGATCCCAACTGGTCACTAGGCGTCATATCCTACGCCCCCAATCAAGTCACTCCGTCCGGCGAGTTCGCTCCCGTCGTAGTCACCGTAACCAGTGGCTCAAAGGCCGAGCGCGACATTCTGATGTTGCAGGACGAAATCGCCACAACCCATCCCGGCAGCGGATCAACCTACCTAACTCCCGCCGCACTTCCTCAAGGCGGCTCCTGGGGATCGTGGATCTCCGGCTATGGCAGCACCGACTACTTTCAATTCACCGCGCAGGCCAACCGCACCGCCTCCGTCGCCGTAGTCTCGCTCGGCGAAGCTGGCCAGCCCACTGAAAACAAACTCATGCCCGTCATCGGAATCTGGGAACTGAGCGATCAGAGCGGCGATCCCGCCCCCGCGTCGACTCCCTCGGCTTTCAACTCAATCTACTTTGCCACCACGCGCCTCGACGCTCAGTTCAGCACGACCGAGGCCTTCCGCATAGGCGTCGCCGATTGGCGCGGCGACGGCCGCCCCGACTACTTCTATCAAGCCAACCTTCTTTATTCCGATTCGCTGACGCCCGCGCGCCTAAGCCTAGCTGGCGGCATCACCACGCTCAAAGGAATCGGCTTCAGCCCCGCCCTGCAAGTCACTGTAGCCGGCAACAACGCCGCCACACTCTCAGCGTCGGCCAGCCAGATCCAAGCCTCCCTACCCGCCGCCTCACTCGACGGAACAGCCACCATCCAAATCACCGATCCAGCCAACGGCGCATTCTCCCAGATGATCGGCGCGCTCACCTACGGAGCCGCCGCTACCGACCTCCTGCTACTTCTGCAAGGAGCCGAACCGGCCACCCCCGTAGGCTCCGTAGCTGCCAGTCCCCTCCGCGTCCGCGCCGTAGCCGCCGATGGAGTCACCCCCGTCAACGGCGCAACCATCGCCTGGAGCGCCACCAACGGCCTGCAATTCTCCGCCTGCAGCGGCGCGTCCTCTTGCTCCGTCCTGACCGACGAAGCCGGAGAATCTTCGACCTACGTTACTCCGACCGCGACCGGCCCGAGCACCGTCACCATCGCCCTAGCTCCCGCAGCGTACTCGCCGCCACAAGCGCAGCTGGCAACCGTCGTAGCCACGTCGACCACCCTCGACCTCGCCGCCGTCGCGCCCACCCGCTGGATCGCTCAAGGCGCATCGCTCTCCGTTCCCCTAACCGTCGAAGCCCTCAACCTGGGCGCACCCCTGCCGAATGCCACCGTCAACTTCCAACTCACCCGCGGCACAGCCTCTCTCTCGGCCGCAAGCGCCACCACCAACGCGCAAGGATTCGCCGCCATCACCGCGTCCTTCATTACCCTGAGCACCAATATTCAAGTAACCGCCTGCGTAGCTCCCAACAACGCACCCTGCCAGACCTTCACCTTATTCGCGACGCCCCCATCTTTGTGGACGCTAGAAACCGTCAGCGGCTCCTCCCAAGCCGTTCCCGCGAACCAGCCCTTTCAACAGCTAGTCATGCGGGTCACCGACGGTTCCCCCGCCGACAATCCAGTCATGGGAGTCAACCTGACCTTCGCCACCACCCTCGCCCGTCCCAGCCCCAACCCAGGCGGGCAATCCGTGATCCTAGGCGGATCGCAATCGCAGGCACTCACCGCCCAGGATGGCACCGCCTCCATCATCCCCTCCGCCGCAACCGTCGTGTGCAATCTGTTCATCGTGGTGACTACCGGCAACGCATCAGCACAATTTCAACTGGAAAGCCTGGCCTCCATCGTTCTACCCCAACCGCAAATTGTCGCTGTCCCCCCGCGAGCCGTGCCCATCGATCATTTGTTCGCCGCGCAACCGCCCCAACCGCAGCCGTTGCCAACCACGCTGAATGAAGTTCCCGAAAGTATTCCGCTGAACGATTTCGTGTCGCACCAAGACACGTGCCCTGAAGGACGAGAGAGTGACGTGTCGAGCAACGACTCGAACTTAGCCGACACCAGGTCTCCGTGTCAGCCGCCAGCGCAGCCGAAAATCGAAGCTCGGCCCGCAGATGAATCGCCCGCTGGTTCGCCCCCGAACCTATCAACAACGAAGCCCGGGCACTCGACGGAATCCGACCCGCCGGACGGCGCCCCGCAACATCGTTCGGAAGCCCCATCCGCGAATCTCCCCGGCGTAGCCGATGCCTCAGTCAGCAATTCACCGCTGACCTGGATACTGGAAGACAAGCGAAACTGCCGCTTCGCACAAAACGAAGGCCAATTTGTGTTCAGAATCTACTAAACACAGTGACTAAGAGCAATCTCATAAATCGGTTTTGAAAGGGCACGGCTTCAGCCGGGCCGAGCAAAGTCAATTAACACGAGGGCTTTAGCCCCTGAGGGAAGAGTGTGCTTACTGCTGTCGGCCACTAGATGAGACAGCTTCCAGAAAGTGAAGCCCCTGGAGAATCAGGGCGAACACCGAAAAACAAACGACGAATCACCATCGACGAACGACGAACGACTATCGACCGCCCCCGACCCACTGATCCACCCAGTCATTCACCGTCTTATACCAAAGCTGAGAATTCTGTGGCTTCAGCACCCAATGCCCTTCATCCGGAAAGTAAAGCATCTTCGAAGGCACGCCCATCACCTGCAAAGTATCAAAAAGCTGGAGCCCTTCGCTCACATCAAGCCGGTAATCAAGCTGCCCATGAACCACCAGCGTAGGCGTCTTAAAATTCTTAGCCGAATTCCGCGGGTTCCACTTCTCATACATCTCCGGATTCGTATAAGGAGTCCCCTTGAACTCCCAATTATTAAACCAAAGCTCCTCGGTAGTCCCCCAGGCCGAGACAGTATTAAACATGCCATCATGCGACACGATGCACTTGAATCGGTCCGTATGCCCAAGCACCCAGTTCGCCATGTATCCCCCATAACTGGCGCCCAGAGCACACTCCCGCTCCTTGTCAATAAACGGATAAGTCTTCTCCGCGTAATCCAGCCCCTTCATCAAATCTTCAAACGGAGCCCCGCCCCAATCGCCATTGATAGCGTCAATAAATTTCTGCCCATACCCAGTCGACCCATGAAAGTTGATCATGACCACCACATATCCGTTAGCAGCAAACAACTCCGGATTCCACCGGTAAGACCAGTCGTCTCCCCAAGCCCCCTGCGGCCCGCCGTGAATAAGAAACTTCACCGGATATTTATGAGAAGCATCAAAGTTCGGTGGCTTAACGAGAAAGCCCTCGACCTTATCGCCGTGAGCGCCGGTGAACCAGAAAGGTTCGATCGGGTACAGTGAGACTTGGGACAAAAGCGTGTCGTTCAAGTGGGTAAGTGGCTTGCCCGGGGAGTCGCTCTTACCGGAACGGAAGTCTTCAAGCGATTCACTATAAATTTCGGCTGGATGCTGCAGCGACATCCGCGTAAAGAATAGAACCTTGCCGTCAGGCGAGGGATTTAGGTCGTCGTCGAACGTAGGCGTAGCCAGTGGCGGATAAACGTCGGCGGCTGCTCCGCTACGCTGGACGTCGAACCAAGCGTGAGAAACTTTTAGAGGTCGATCAATGTTGGCGTATATTATCGGCGCATACCCATCGTTCTCGAAGTTAAAGTAGACCCGCTTTGAGTCACGAGCCCATGCGAACGTTCCCACCCATGCGTCAAAACCCTCCGTCAGATTCTTCTTCTCCCCCGTCTTGCGGTCGTACAGCATCAGCCGAAACCGGTCGCTCTCATATCCCGGACGCTGCTGCGCGCGATACGCGATGTACTTGCCATCGGGAGAATAAAGCGGAGTCGAGTCGCTGGCCGGATTGTCAGCAGTAATATTCTTAGCTCGGATAGAGCCGGCCGCTCCTCCATTCACCGAAACAATCCAGAGATCGTTATTAGTAGAAGTGGCCTCAACCTTGTCATGATTCGACGCATAGCAAATCTCCTGCCCATCAGGCGAGAACGCATAATTGTCCTGCCCGCCGAGCGAAAACACGGGCGCATCGTAATCCCCGGGCGTAAGATCGCGCGCCACAGGGGTGGCCCATCCTACCCCGGAGGGGAGGGTGGGTGCCGCGACCACGAAAATGTGCGAGCGCAAGCCGCGCTTATAAGAATTCCAGTGCCGATAAAGCAGACGATCAAAGATGATAGCCTTGACCTTCGACTCCTCCACTTCTTTAACCTTCTTAGCATTGCAAGCCGCTTCCGCCTCAGGCGCGCCGTCACATTCCGGATAAACATCCGAGGTGAAGAGAATGCTCTTCCCATCCGGAGACCAAAGTTCCCCGCCAGCCTCAGTAGCAATCGAAGTCAACCTATGCACGCCACTAACCGCCCCAGCAGCACCATCGAACTCCGCAATCCAAACCTGCGACCCACCCTCCTTATTCGAAATAAAAGCAAACCGCTTCCCGTCCGGAGCCCACCGCGGACGGTCCCCATCCTGATCCGCAATCAGCACACGTTCCGCTGGGTGCCCCATGTCTCCCTGCTTTTGGGAGACGTGGGAGTCGGCGTCCAGCGGCACAAGCCATATATGCGAAGTCTTCTTGTTCGCCGCCAGATCCACATCGACCGCGGCAAACAGCACCCACTTTCCATCCGGAGAAGGCACCGGCTCGCCCACCCGCTTCAGCCTCATCATGTCTTCAAAAGTGAAAGGATGCTTAGCCTGAGAAAATGCGGGAAGTGAAAAAAGAGAAAGAAAAGAAAAGAAGAGAAGAAAGAAAACAAAAGCAAAGCGGCGCATCAGTCCCTCCGGCAAACAGAAGAGTGTAGCATCCGCCAAGAATCACGTAGGGGCAGACGCCCCCGTCTGCCCAGCGGAGCGAAGCTCCGCCGATCTCTCAGTTGCCTAGCTCTTCGAGCATGGCCGTCATCTCCGACTGCGCATGATTATTCCCCGTCCTCCGCGCCGACGAAATCCCATCCACCAGCCAGCGCTTCGCCTCATCAACCCGGCTCGCATTCGCCAGCGCTTGCGCCGCCATAAAATACGCGGGCGTGTAATCCGGATTCTTCTCAATCAGCGTCTTAAATTCAGCAACCGCCTGCTCAATACGCCCGGCCTTCGAATACTCCATGGCCAGCCCATAGCGAGCAAACGAATCCGCCGGATTCGCCGCCACGATTTCACTCAACATCGCAATACGATCCATAGAAGTCCCAAATTATTAAGCCTTAGGTCCAAGCCAAGACCCAACGGCCAAGAGCCAAGAACCAAGAGCCGTCCCACGATTCTACATTCATATCACCGCATTCCCATCCCATCCCGCGCTACAATGCTGTTTTCCGAGAGACCAACTTGGCTTGCCCATTCTTTGTGCCGCAAGAAATCCTAAACGACGGCTCCTGGCCGCATCCGTCGCGCCTTCCCCTGGGAGCAGGATGGACCGGCGCCTGCGCCGCCACCGGTCACGAACAACCGGCCTCAGATCTCCACATACGAGAATTCTGCAATCTCGGCTATGCGACCGCCTGCCCCAACCTTCCGCAAAATCGTAACTGGGATGCAATTCGTTTTTCCGTGTCGCAGGTCAGCCAGCAGCAAGTCACTATTTGTTTTGTCTGCGAACTCGATCACGCTCCTATTGAACACGGCAAACTAACCTTCGATCTGACGAGAGAAGTTTGGCTCAGCCCCAATCCCGATCCGCGCATATTCCGGCTCGCAGCGAGCTATCTCCAAGCCTATCGCGCGCGGATGGATGTCGCCGCCGCCGAACGGTGCAGCGAAGCTCGCACCGAAATCCTATGAATAATGACGACAAAGCCCTGCGCCCGCGTCCCGTCCGCGAATCGATCTCCGAGATGGTCGAGATCGTCCTACCCAACGACGCCAATCCGCTGAACGCACTCCTCGGTGGACGCCTCATGCATTGGATCGACCTAGCCGGCGCCATGGCCGCCCATCGCCACTCGCGCGCCTACGTGGTCACCGCTTCCGTCGATCACATGGATTTTCTCGTCCCCGTCCGCGTTGGCGATTTCGTGGTGTTGCGCTCGTCTGTCAATCGCGTCTATCACACTTCAATGGAGGTCGGCGTTAAGGCCTGGGTAGAGAATTATCGCTCCGGACAGAACCGTCATGTCAGCTCCGCCTATCTGACTTTTGTCGCCGTCGACGCCGTCGGAAATCGCGTGCCCGTGCCGCAAGTCATCCCCGAGACCGAAGACGAAAAACGCCGCTACGAAGGCGCCGCGCGCCGCCGCGAAATACGAAGAGCAGAATCGGCGAGAAAGAAGAAAGTTCCAATTGAAACGACGTAGTAGTTATAAGGCTCTCAGTTTTCAAGCTTCAACTGATAACTGATAACTGATAACTGATAACTGATAACTGAAAGCTGAGTTTATGGACAGCGCACTCTTAATTCACCGCCTGCATTTCGCTTTCACCGCGACCTTCCACTATCTCTTTCCCCAACTGACCATGGGCCTCGCGTTATTAATCGTGGTCCTCAAAACAATCGCATTGCGGCGCAATGATCCCGTGTATCACGAGTCCGCGCGCTTCTGGGCAAAGATTTTCGGCATCAACTTCGTCTTGGGAGTCGTAACCGGCATTCCCATGGAATTCCAGTTCGGCACCAACTGGTCCCACTTCTCGCGTTTCGCCGGAGGCGTAATCGGCCAGACTCTCTCCATGGAAGGCATGTTCGCCTTCTTTCTGGAGTCCGCATTCATAGGTCTATTTCTCTTCGGAGAAAAGAAGCTAAGCCCGCGCGCCCACTGGTGGTCGGCCTTCGGAGTCTTTGCCGGATCCTGGTTATCCGGTTACTTCATCATCGCGACCGACGCCTTCATGCAATATCCCGTCGGCTATTACAAGGCGTCAGATGGCAGCTTGCAGCTGGCCAGCTTCTGGACCTTCGTTCTTAATCCCTGGGCAGGATGGCAATATGCTCACAACATGAGTGGAGCCGCCATTACCGGCGCTTTCATCATGACCTCAGTGGGCGCCTTCTACTTACTCTCCAATAAGTGGACCGTGCACGCGCGCATCTTTGTTAAGACCGGAGTGATCGCCGGTTGCATCTTCAGCGTGCTCCAGATTTTCCCCACCGGCGACCGCCAGGGCAAAATGGTAACCGAGCTGCAACCCGTTACCCTCGCGGCGATGGAAGGATTGTTTCACGGCCAAACGCAAGCGCCATTACTCATCCTCGGCCAGCCTAACGAAGAGCAAGGTAAGATCGATAACCCGCTTCAAGTTCCGGGAGTCCTAAGTATGCTGACTTACAGGCGCTGGGACGCCCACGTCCGCGGATTAGATGCCTTCCCCAAACAAGACTGGCCCGGCAACATTCCACTCCTCTATTACAGTTACCACATCATGGTCGGCCTGGGCTCGTTCTTCATCGCCATTATGTCTCTTGCGTTGTTACTGCTCTGGACCGGCAAGCTTTTCAACGCACGATGGATGCTCTGGATTCTGATGCTCGCCGCGCCGTTCCCTTACATCGCCAACACCGCCGGTTGGATGACCGCCGAACTCGGCCGCCAGCCCTGGATAGTCTATGGATTGATGCGCACCGAAGATGGCTACTCCAAGTTAGTTTCCGCCGGCAACGGCCTCTTCACGCTCTTAGGCTTCATGGGAATGTACATGGTGCTCGGCATTCTCGGCCTCTTCCTGCTCTGGCGAGAAATTGACCACGGCCCAGCCGCCGCATCCTTATCCAATCTTCAGCCGTCGACCGATGCACCAAGAGAGGTGAGGTAATATGTCGAGTCTATGGTTCTGGATTGTCGCCGCCATGGTTGTGACTTACGTCGTACTCGACGGATTCGATATCGGCGCCGGCGCGATTTATCTGTTGGCGGCGAAAACTAACGACGAGCGCCGCCGCATCTTACGCGCCATCGGCCCCGTCTGGGATGGGAACGAAGTCTGGCTGCTCGCCGCCGGAGGCACACTCTACTTCGCATTTCCTAAACTTTACGCGTCGAGCTTTAGCGGATTCTACCTGCCTCTCATGATGGTCCTGTGGCTCCTTATGCTGCGCGCCATCGGCATCGAATTTCGGGCTCATATTGAACACGCCATCTGGCAGGATTTCTTCGACGTAGTCTTCTGTATGTCCAGTATTCTTCTCGCTGTATTTTTCGGCGCAGCCTTAGGCAACGTCGTTCGCGGAGTCCCGCTCGATGCCACCGGCTATTTCTTTGAACCGCTGTGGACGAACTTCAAACTCAACGCCGACATCGGCATTCTCGATTGGTACACCGTACTTATAGGAGTGATGGCGCTCGTTACTCTGACCGCGCACGGCTCTTACTACATAGCTCTCAAGACGGACGAAGATCTCGGCCGCCGCGCCCGAGGGTTCGCCTTGTTGTGCTGGCCCCTGCAGTTTTTTCTGACCTTCAGCGCCCTCGTCGCGACTTACTTCATCCGTCCGACCATCATGGCAAACTATCGCAATCATCCAATCGGCATCCTGATTCCAATCATCGTCGTTGCCTGTCTCGCCGTTATGTTGTGGGCCAACCCCAAAGGCAAAGAGAGATTGGCATTCATTGCATCCGGCCTTTATATCGCCTTCATGCTGGTGGGCGCAGCATTCGCTCTCTACCCAGTCCTGCTCTCCGCGCGCGAACACCAATACGATCTCACCATCTACAACAGCGCCGCTGGGAGTCACGGACTGCGCGTAGGCTTGGTCTGGTGGACATTCAGTGCAATCCTCGCCGTCGCCTACTTCGTTTTCGTCTACTGGAAATTTCGCGGCAAGGTGCCAGTGGGAGAAGGACACTACTGAGCGTTCAGCATTCAGCACTCACCATTCAGAAAAATCGCTGGACCAACTGAGAGCTGACAACTGATAGCTGACAGCTTCTCGTATAATCAATCCATGAGCGCTCACTCCCATCCCGGCCAGCAGCAGCCCACTCCGCAACCTCTCCCCGGCGTTAGCGCCATCATCGCCGTAGGTTCCGGCAAAGGTGGAGTCGGCAAGACCACCCTTTCCGTCAATCTCGCAATCGCCCTCAACAAAATGGGTTTCAAAGTAGGATTGCTCGACGGCGACGTCTACGGCCCGAATGTCCCGCTCATGCTCGGCACCAACGAGCAGCCGAAGGTGATGAGCGAGAATCAAATAGCTCCCATCAACTCCCACGGCCTCAAAGTGATCTCGGTTGGCTTCCTCAACCCGGGCGACAAGCCGCTCATCTGGCGTGGCCCCATGCTCCACTCGATCATGAAACAATTTCTGGGCTCTGTGCAGTGGGGCCAACTCGACTACCTCGTCATCGACCTGCCTCCCGGAACTGGCGACGTTGCGCTCTCCCTGATTCAAACCGTTCCGTTGACCGGCGCGATAGTAGTCTCCACACCCT
Organism: Terriglobales bacterium; assembly: GCA_035483045.1. GTDB lineage: Bacteria > Acidobacteriota > Terriglobia > Terriglobales > Acidobacteriaceae > Acidiflorens. Next base: position 42,039 of record DATHQD010000053.1, on the reverse strand, counting down.
CCGACGTTGCCTTGCAGGATGCCCGCAAAGCCATCGAAATGTTCCGCCAGATGAAGGTCGACATCGTCGGCATGGTCGAGAACATGAGTTACTTTGTCTGCCCGCATTGCCAGCATGAAATCGATATCTTTTCCCGCGGCGGCGCCGAAAAAACCGCAAAGCAATTCGGCATCGCCTACCTCGGCGCCGTAGAACTCGATCCTGAGATTCGCAAAGCCGGCGACGGAGGCTCCCCCGCCGTACTCAAAGGAGAAGATTCACCCCACGCCAAATCGTTATTCGCCTTCGCCCGCAACGTGGCGTCGCGGGTAGATGAGCTAAAAGCCGCCAGCACAGAGAACGTGATTCAGATTCAGTAAGCTGGCTCGGAGATTTGCATTGCCATCTACTCCATCTTCGATTCAGCCTCAGCCAGGCGTTTCACCAGAAAGCGGCGTTCCGCGTCGTTGCTGACGAGCGAGAGCGCTTGACGGTAGGCATCGGCTGCCGCGACCCATTGGTTGAGACGCCGCGAGAAATCTCCACGTGCCGCGGGCAGCAGGTAGTAGCCGCGAAGTTCTCCTTTCAGTTCCAATTCGTTGAGTAGACGAATTCCTTCGGAAGCCCCTCGCACCATGGCGACGGCTACGGCGCGATTCAGTTCGATCACCGGAGAAGGCTGCAAGCGGAGCAGCACATCATAAAGCGCGGCAATCTGTGCCCAGTCCGTTTCCTCCGCGCTCTTGGCCCGCGCATGAACAGCAGCAATGGCCGCCTGTACGGAGTATGGACCGGGCGGCGCACTCCGCAATGCTGTCTCTGTAAGCGCGAGGCCTTCGCGAATTTGCTCCTGCTTCCAAAGGCTGCGGTTCTGTTCCTCGAGAAGTACGATTTCCTCGTCCCCGTTCATGCGAGCATCGCGGCGTGAATCGTGGAGCAGCATCAGGGCGAGCAGCCCGCCGGTTTCCGCTTCTCTGGGCAGGAGCTCCCAGAGCAATCGGCCCAGGCGAATGGCCTCGGCGCAAAGCTCCCGGCGAATCATGACGTCGCCGGACGCCGCGTTGTAGCCTTCATTGAACACCAGATACACCACGAGTGTGACCGCTGCGAGTCGGTCCCTTAGTTCCTCCTTTGGAGGAACGCGATAAGGGATACGTGCGTCCCGGATCTTCGCCTTTGCCCGCACCAACCGCCGCGCCATCGTCGGCGTTGGGACCAGGAATGCCTTGGCGATTTCGTCCGTGGCCAGTCCGCAAAGAGTACGCAAGGTCAGTGCAACTTGAGCTTCGAGCATCAGTGCGGGATGGCAACAGGTGAAGATCAGCCGTAATCGATCGTCGCGTTGCATAGGATCGCTCAACGTTTCGATTTCCCCAATCAGGACGCCATCTTCTGGATCAAGCGCCAGTTGCTCCTCGATCGCGGCTAGCCTCTGCAATTCCTCGCGCTTGTTTTCGAAACGTGCTCGCCGCCGCAGCAGGTCCACGGCCTTGTTCCGTCCGGTGGAGACGAGCCACGCCCGCGGGTTCATCGGAGTCCCCTGGTGCGGCCATTGTTCCAGTGCCGCCGCAAAAGCTTCTTGCGTCGCCTCCTCGGCCAAGTCGAAACTGCCGAGGAGGCGGATCAGGGTAGCCAGAATTCTTCCCGACTCTTCGCGGTAAATCTTATCGATAGCAATTTGCTCGGTGTTCACCGGCCCGCCTGCATCGAGCCTAGCTGGCGAGCACGCTGTGACGCTAGCTGGGAATTTCATGCGGAATAATGGGCCTCACTTCAATTGAGCCCCACCGCACGGAGGGAATTCGGGCAGCGATGCCGATGGCCTCGTCGAGGTCTTTGGCTTCGACCAGATAGTAGCCGCCGAGCTGCTCTTTAGTCTCTGCGAAGGGACCATCCGTAATCAGCCGTTTGCCATCGCGGATTCGAACCGTGGTGGCTTTCGAAGTGGTGTCTAGCTCGTTGGCGCCTCTAAGATGACCGCTTTTGGCGACGCTCTGTGTGAATGCGCCGTATTCTTCGAGTACTCTGTCCCGTTCTCCTGCATCCTTCTTGTCCCAATGGCTTTCGTTTCCATAAATCAGCAGTAGATATTGCATTTTCTTCAGGCCTCCTTGCCTGTTCTCCAGCTAGTCGAACTCGCTTGTCGACAATCGACAGCTCTGGAGAAATATTCTTAGCGAGACGATCGACAGAACTTCGCCCCCAGAGGCTTAGCTCCCCTACGACCTTCTTTTTCTATGCTTTGAGGCGCGCCCAGCAGTAGAACAGATCCGCCGTTTCATCTTCGAGCACAAGCCGGGCCGCCATCTCTCCCACCGCCGGCCCATGCTTAAATCCATGCCCCGAGCCGCCTCCGACAATCCACACGTTCGCATTGCGCGGATGCCGATCGATGATGAAATTGTGGTCGACCGTATTTTCATACTGGCAGACTCGCGTCTCAATCACCGGTGCACCCTTCATCCCCGGAAAACGATACCCGAGATATCGCCGAGCCTCCGCGAGTCCCTCTTCGCTAACCACCCGCTCACCTGAAGTAGGATCAAACTTCGCCCCGCGCGTGTCATCGGCAAGCTTGAACCCGCGTCCCTGGTTTCCCGGAATGCCATACATAAAGCGCTCACCGTGATCGGCCCACACCGGCAAATTCTCCTCGTCAAACCTTCGATCTCCCGTCGGCGTGCCAAAGAAAAATACCTCCTGCCGCGTCGACACAAAATGCGGACCGATCGTTCGCGGAAACATCTTCCCTAGCCACGGCCCACAGGCAAATACGTAGCGATCAGCGACAATGCGATCAGTCGCGATGATCGGAGCTTGAGAACTCGCCGTCGAACCAGATGCCGCGATCCGCAACTCCTTCCAATCGCCCGCATCCAAATCCTGCGCCGCGACCGCTGCCTGCCGGTACTCTCCGCCCTCAGCCACAAAGTGATCGACCACCGCCTGCGTCGATGCGCGAGCCAGCAAGTATCCGCTCTGTGGCTCGTAGATTCCCCACTCCACATTTTCGCAACTGATCTGCGGCCAGCGTCGCGCCAGTTCCGTGGCGCCAAGCTCCTCAAAAGAAATTCCAGCATCTTTCAATAAAGGCAACGACCCCCGCTCAAACGCGCCATCGCCTTCGACCATCCACAGCACTCCGACAGGAAAAAAGAATTTCTGTTTCCATTCGCTTTCGTGCTGTTTCCATATCTCCAGAGCCCGCGCCGCGAGCTTCGTATAAGGCTGATTCGGTCCGTAAGCTCCTCGCATGATCCGAGTCTCCCCGCCCGAAGACGACCGAGAATTTCCCGGCCCCCACGCGTCGATCAAGGTAACCCGAGCCCCGCCGCGAAGCAGATAAAGCGCAGTCCATCCCCCAAACGCACCCGCTCCGATAACAGCAACGTGAAGCTTAACGGTCATGCACGCGCAGTATATATCGCCGCGGCTTTCCGTCCCGACAGCAGATGATCTAGGGCAATGGAGAGAACGATATATCGTTGATGCCGGTGGAAGAGCTACCGCACCAGCCACTCCGTAATCTCGTGAGTGAGCGCCAACACCGGGCGGTGGGCCACGCTCACGAATAAAGAAACGGCAACCGCAAATGGAATCACGAACCAGGTGCGTATGTGCACGCGCCGGGCTTTGCTCGCTTCGTCCCACACAAGAAGGCGCTCGACGCGCTGGCTGATGGAACCATCCACGAAGCCTGTACTGCAGACCGGACCAGCTTTAACCGGAACCAGACGAGAAAGCTTGACCAACGCTGCGGCCAGGTCAAGAGCATCGCGATGATCCGAGACAGCTGCATCATCGGCGGCCAGCTCGGCCGCTTGCGACCATGCGCTCTCCAATTGCGTCATCCCCGGAAACGGGCAAAATGTAAAGATGAGCCGCTTCAGGTTGTCGCGAGCTTTCATGTGCTCCAGTTCGTGTTGCAGCGCCATCCGGAGTTCGTCAGGGGTCAACAGGTCAACCGTAGATTCTGAAACCAATACTCTCGGGTGGCGAACGCCGACCAAAATCAGCGGCGGACTCTCTCGTCGAGACTGAAAAGTGTCAGCGAAGTTGGCAGTGGCTTGCAGCGGGCACGCTCCCTCCAGCCAGCGCGTTACTACGCGCGTAGTCCTGGTTTGAGCCATGATTGCGCGGAAGAAGCCATCGCCAATCAACAGAAGAGCGCAAACCCCAAGTGCGACCGGTATGGCTCCCATGCCCGCGGTGATCGGCAGCGGTTGCAGCAACTCAAACGACGGCACCACCAAAGCGAGTGTAATGATCACCGAGAATATAAGGGGGACAATCCGCAACCCGAAGAGGATCGTCGCCACACTCTCTTGTGCCACATCCGAAGGCTTCAGGGCGCGCCATACCGTCGCTACCAGCGCCGACAGCAGACAGTAGAGCAGCACGAAACAGTCGAGCGAAACCGCGACTCCATGCAGGGCAAACATCAGCGTTGCTCCCAGGTGTCTTCCTGGTCTTTCGGTTTCCAGCGTTTGTGTTCGACCAGGAGTTGGAATTTTTTAGTGATCATCGGCCCGGCACGTCTGCCATGAGCAAATCTTTTCCAATGTTCGGCTGAGGTTTTGTGTCAAAAACGGACGATCATACACCCTTCCAACTGCTCGCTGATAGTGAAAAACAACGTATCGTTTAGCTCCGAATCCACACTGCCGAAACGGGTTTCCGCTTTTGCCGCTCGAATCTCAACCTAAGCACATTCGCGCACTACTTTGGGCTATTACGCCGCTTTTCATCCACCAGGCGCCCCAGCTCATCGAGCAGATCAGCGTCGTGTTTGCTGATTTCTTCCACCATGCGTGAAAGCAGTAGGGGCCCCGCCACGTCCAAACCTAGAAGCTGTCGAATGGCATTGCTTGCGACATCTCGCTCTACTTCGGCCATGGTGTATCGAGGCACGTAGCGGAAGGTCACTACCTTAGTTCCTTCGATGGCGATCCGATCTACCAATCCCTTCTTCCGCAGGCGATTCAACGTGGTCACAATAGTGATATAGGCGCGCCCGATGTCAGCACGGTCCTGGAGCTCGCGTATCGTGATACCGTCTGGCTCCTGCCATATCGCGGACAGAAGCTTCTGTTCAAGCGGGCCCAGCCGGATTTTAAGAGACGCTAGAAGTAGTCGAAATATATCGTTCATCGTGGCCGAGCCTGAACATCCACCGAAGTGTACGACGAATTGTAATGAAGTTGTAGTTGAAATCGCGCCTATGATCTGGACGGCAAAGAGCGCCACCCGCGTATCCCCCTGCAGCACCCTATATTCTCTTCCTTGACACCCCAGCTCATGCTCCCTAGAATTCCAATAGCAGCGGTGAATCCTAATCTAAGCCACTGCATCTAAAGTATTTACGGAGCGCATCCGCTCCCAGACTTGGGTTGATATGCCGGCAGGGCCATCCGGCGGACGGGAACGCGAAATCCTGACCGCCATCGTCGAAACATTTATAGCCAGCGGAGAGCCGGTCGGCTCGCGCACACTTGCGCGTGCCAGTCGCGAAGGCCTGAGTGCGGCCACCATCCGGAACGTGATGGCCGATCTCGCCGATGCAGGATTTCTCGAGCAGCCGCACACTTCAGCCGGCCGCGTTCCGACCGCCGAGGCCTATCGTTATTATGTCGAGCAACTCAGCGGCGAGGCCCATCTTTCGCATGAGAATCAAAGCATTATCCAGGACACTCTGACCGGCGTCACCGACGTGCAGGAATTCATGGAACGCACCTCCCACGTTCTCTCCCTGATCTCGCACGGCGTCGGCGTCACCGTGGCCACCACCGGGCCGCGCAACGCCCTCGATCACGTTTACTTCTCGCGGTTGAGCGATCAGAAAGTATTGGCCGTCGTGGTCACGCGCTCGGGAGTGGTCCGCGATCGCGTTCTGCGCCTTGATATTCCGCAGTCCGATCTTGATCTGGCCGCGCGCTACATCAACGAAAATTTTCGCGGCTGGACCATGGGCGACATGCGCGCCGAACTCGCCCGCCGCCTCGAACTGGAACGCAGCGAATACGACCGCCTCATGAAGTCGATCCAGCAGCTCTATCAGCAGGGCGCACTGGCGTCGAGCGACGACACCCAAGCCGTCTTTGTCGAAGGCGCGGCCAACCTCGTAGGCACGCATGTGACCGGCGAGGAAGGCCGACAGCGCCTGCAAGAAATGCTGCGCACGCTCGAAGAAAAAGAAAAAGTTGTGAAGCTGCTGGGCGCCTATCTCGACACGCGGCAAGAAGCGGTCCGCGTAGTCATCGGCCTCGACGATGCGCTGCCCGCTTCGAATTTGCAGAACTTCGTCCTCATCGGCGCGCCCGCTCGCGTAGGCGGCGAAGTCATGGGATCTCTAGCGGTGATTGGGCCAACCCGCCTCGATTATCAGCACACGATGTCGGCTGTCTCCTATATCGCGCGCTTGTTCGACCAACTCTTAAATGAACCGGAGTAACGCATTCGTATGGCTAAAGGAAACGGAAAAACCAACACAGATCTAGATTTGGATCGCGAGCTCCCGCCCGCCGAGGCTGGAGAAGGTGCAGCGCCCAACGTGATCCCGATCAACGCCGGCGACGCTGGCGCAGTATCCGAAACAGAAAAGCTCAAAGCCGAGCGCGACGCGCTCCTCGACCGCCTGGCGCGTCTTCAGGCCGAATTCGACAACGCCCGCAAACGCGCCGTGCGCGAGCAGCAGGATTTCCGCGAATATGCCGCCGCCGACGTCATCAAGAACTTTCTACCCGTCCTCGATAGCTTCGAGCGCGCGCTGAAAGTCGCCGGCGATTCGAACTCCAACTCGAACGAATTTCGCAGCGGTATCGATCTCATCTACCGCCAGTTGCAGGACGCTATTCAGAAAACCGGAGTGCAGCCGATCGTCGCCGTGGGCCAGCCCTTCGATCCGCGGATTCACGAGGCCGTCGAAATGGTCGACACAACAGATGTGCCCGATCACCACGTTCTCGAAGAATTGCAGCGTGGTTACAAATATAAAGACCGCCTGCTGCGTCCTGCGATGGTGCGTGTAGCGCGCAATAGCCGGTGATAGAGCGAACGACAAACGACAAACGCCAAGCGACAAACCACCAATTCATTCTGGAGAAGTTTTCTGGCAGCTAATACAAAACGCGATTTTTATGAAGTACTCGGCGTCGCCCGTGCGGCCACCGATGTTGAGATCAAGAGCGCCTATCGCAAGTTGGCGATGACCTATCATCCTGACCGCAATCCCAATAATCCGGAAGCCGAGGAAAAATTCAAAGAGCTTACCGAAGCCTACGCCATCCTCGCCGATAGCGAAAAGCGCAGCTTGTATGACCGCTTCGGCCACGCCGGCATCGGCGGCAGTTCCGGAGGAGCGGCCGGATTCGATCCCGCCATCTTCCAGGATTTCGGCGATATTTTTGGCGACATCTTTGGTTTCGGCGATATGTTTGGTCAAGGCGGCGGCCGTCGCCGCAGTCGCGCCCAGCGTGGCGCTGACCTGCGCGAAGATCTCCATCTCGAATTCGATGAGGCCGTCTTCGGCACCGAAAAGCAAGTCAGCGTTCGCCGCCACGAAACCTGCGAGGTGTGTCGCGGCACTGGAGCCGCCCCCGGCAAAGCCGCAGTCAACTGCAAGACCTGTGCCGGGCGAGGTCAGGTCCGCTATCAGCAAGGTTTCTTCAGCATCGCTCGTACTTGCCCCACCTGCCAGGGCGCAGGCAGCGTCATCACCGATCCCTGTACCAAATGCAAAGGTGAAGGCCGCCAGCTGCGCGAGCGCACCGTAGAAACCAAAGTTCCCGCCGGAGTCGAAGACGGCACTCGCATTCGTTTCACCGGTCTTGGCGAGGCCGGAGCATTCGGCGGACCGGCCGGCGATTTATACGTCGTCCTGCACGTCAAAGAGCACGCCTTCTTCGAGCGCGAAGGCAACGACATCCACTGCGTGGTTCCCATCTCCTTCCCGCAGGCCGCGCTAGGCACCGAAATAATCGTTCCAACGCTGGACGGAGACCACAAGCTCAAAATTCCCGAAGGCACGCAGTCCGGAACCTCATTTCGCATCCGCAACAAAGGCGTGCCCATGTTGAATAGCCACGGCAAAGGCGACCTCTACGTAGAAGTACGAATCCAAACCCCCGGAAAACTAAACAAACGTCAGCGGGATCTCTTAGCCGAACTGGGAGAATTATCTCCAGTAGAAAATAAACCGCAACACCGCTCCCTATTGGGCCGAGTGAAAGACATGTTCGTCTAAAGCAGTTCTCAGGTCCCGCTTCTCAGTTGTCAGTATTGGTCGCGAGCGACCTCGCCCTCGAATGAATAAGGTTTTACTGAGCACTGACAACTGAGAGCTGACAACAGGTTCACCATGCGCCGACGCTGGATCGCCGACGAAATAACCGGAGATACCGCCGCTCTCGTGGGCGATCACGCCGCTCACTTGTCTCGCGTCCTGCGCGCGCAGGTCGGCCAGGAGTTCGACATCGCCACCGGCGATGAAGTTCGTCGCGGCACCATCACGACTATCTCCTACGACCGCGTCGAATTCGCGCTCGGCGCGACGCCACGTCGCAAGCAAAGCTTAAATCCCACCGCTCCCAAGATCACGCTCGCCCTGGCCATCTTCAAGTTCGACCGCATGGAGTGGGCCATCGAAAAATGCACGGAGATCGGCGTCTCCCGCATCATCCCCATAATCGCCCGCCGCACCGACGCCCATTTGGCTGCAGCCGCCGCAAAGCGCCACGACCGTTGGCAGCGCCTCGTTCGCCAAGCCTCAGAGCAGTCGCGCCGTGAGGCTCCGCCGGTGATCGCAGCCCCAGTCGAATTAAAAGATCTAGCCGCAGAACCCGTTCTCGCCGCCGGCCCGACGCGCATTGTGCTAGCTGAATCTCTAGCCGAGTCCAAAGACGAAACTCGCCTGACAGCAGTTTTGCAATCAAGTTCGCCCACGACCGAAGTTGTACTCGCCATCGGCCCAGAAGGCGGATGGACCGACTCAGAACTAACCTGCTTCCACGATGAAGGATGGACCGCAGCCTCGCTAGGCCACACCATCCTGCGAGCCGAAACCGCCGCCATCGTCGCCACCGCTCTAGCACTAGAAGCGCTGCGATAAAAGCATCTTCGATTCACAGAATCACAAACACGTTGTCATCCTGAGCAAAGCCACGTCATCCGCGAAGCGGATGGCGCGGCGGAGTCGAAGGACCCCTACCGCAACCGAAATGCGGGCTCGGGTGAAGGCTAGCGCATATCTGACTAACTTCAACTCGAACCAGCAATCCACAACTACCTCTGATATTCTCCCGCTAGAGACTTTCCTGTGGCCGTAACTGTTTTCCCCGCAACCAAGACCGCTGCAACGAAGACCAGCAAGATCGTCCCCGACGAACGCCAGCGCCAGGCCATCGAACACGTCGCCGGTCCCATGCTCGTCATCGCCGGAGCCGGCACTGGGAAGACAACCGTCCTCGTTCAGCGCGTCGCCAACCTCATTCGCGAAGGTCACGCCCGCCCCGACGAAATCGTTGCCCTCACCTACACCGACAATTCCGCCGCCGAGATGCTGGCTCGCGTTCGCGCCGAACTCCATGGCACCAACATCGACGGCCTCCATGCCTGCACCTTTCACGCCTGGTGCAACGGATTGCTTCAGACTCGAGATGCCGGTTTCAACGCGCTCGATGATAAAGATCTCTGGGTTTTCCTGCGTCGCCGCATCCGCGACCTTCAACTCAAACATTTTGTCCGCGCCGCCAACGTCGGACAATTCCTAAACAGCCTGCTGGAGTTCATGCGCCGCTGTCACGACGAACTAGTCGGTCCCGAAGACTACGCACGCTATGTCGAGCGCCTCGCAAACGGCGAGTTCCCTTTGCCTCGCGTCGCCAAATCAAAACACCAGGGAGATTTAGAGAAAGAGGAAATCATCGAGCGCTGCCTGGAGATCGCTCGCGTCTTCAGCACCGTCGAAACCATGCTGCGCCAAAAAAACCTCGGCACCTTTGGCCACATGATCACCAACGCCTATCTTCTGCTGAAGAATGACGCCGCCTTGCTCGAGACCCAGCGCAGCCGCACAAAGTTCCTGTTGATCGACGAGTTTCAAGACGCGAACTTCGCCCAAGTCGAAATTCTCTCTCTTCTCGCTGGCCCCGAGGCCAACGTATTTGCCGTAGGCGATCCCGACCAGGCCATCTACCAATTCCGCGGCGCGTCCAGCGAAGCCTTCGCGCTTTTCGCGAAAAAATTTCCGGCGATGAAAATCGTCGCCCTCGACAAAAACCGCCGTTCGCTCTCGCCCATCCTCCGCTGCGCCTTCGGAATCGTGAATTGCAACCCGCAGGCATTTGCCAAAGGATTTGCGGCCAACGGAAATACCTACCAGCGCACGTCCCTCGAGTCTCTTCGCGATGAGCAGGCAAAGCAAAATGGCGACTCCATGCCCCCAACCCCGGTCGAAATCGTTACTTGGAGAGATAAAGAAGTCGAAGCCGCCGACCTTGCGCGTCGCATCCAAAAGATGCGCAAGAATAAGAATAGCGATAACAAGAACGAGCGCAGCGACTGGAGCGACTTCGCCGTCCTTTATCGCCAGCACAGCAATCGCAATGAACTGGTCCACGAACTCACCGAGCGCGGCATCCCGTTTTCCATCGAAGGACTCGACGTCCTCGATACTCCCGAAGTTCGCGACGTAATCGCCTGCCTCACCGCGGCCGTCTCTCCCAGCGATGCGGCGAGCATGTTTCGCGTAGCAGCGCTGCCCGACTTCGCCATCAACCCCGTCGAACTACGCGCCGTCATGCGTGCCGGCCGCCGCGAACTCGATCTCCGCAAAGCTCTGTCGCAACTCGCTGGCGGTCCGGCCGTGCTCGACAAAGTCGAAAAAATTCATCGCGAAATAAAGAAAGATGGAGTGCGCGCCGACGACGCCGTCAAACTAGTAATCAGCCACTTCAATCTCGAACCGTCAGATCTTGTCGATACACTGGTCACCTTCGTCGAGACTTGGCAGAAAAAGACCATCGCCGAGACTGGCAGCGCTTCCGAATTCCTCGAGTATCTCGATTACTACGTCGAAGCAGGCGGCGGTATAGCGCTTCCTCGCCCCGAAGACGACGCCGTCCAGCTCTTGACCGCCCACGCCGCCAAAGGACTCGAGTTCCGCCACGTCGCTATCATTCGCGGCTCATCTGTTTCTTTCCCCACCGCCTATCACGAGCCGCTCATCGCTTTTCCGCCCGAACTGCGCCGCACCGACGCCAGTTCCAGGGCTTACCTGCCCGACGACAAAACGCTGCACGAAGAGGAAGAGCGCCGACTTTTTTATGTAGCCATGACACGCGCCAAAGACACTCTTGCGATCTACGCCCACCAGGGCCTAAGCAAGAAAGATCCCAAGCCGACAAAGTTCCTCCGTGACTTCATGATCAATCCTGGATTCAAACATTTCTGGTCGACCCGTTCAGCCGCTGCCGTGCAAGACACCTTGTTTGCCGAAGAAGAAGACAAAATTGCTTTGCAGCAGTCGACCGTCGCCGCCTGGCTGCTCATGGATCCCTCCACAAATTTCTTCACCAGCCTGAGCGCCTCATCAATCGAAATTTACGAGATGTGTCCGCTCCGCTTCAAACTCGAACGCGAATGGAACCTGCCCCGCGAGGTCTCCGCAGCCTTGCACTATGGCGCCGCCATGCACGGCGTGCTCCGTACTTTCTACGATGCCCATCGCTATCAACGCACCATCACCGACGACGAACTCCTCGAACAATTTCGCTCCGACCTGGCCGCGCGCGGCATCGCCGATCGCTACCAATACGACCTCTATCTCCGGCAGGGCATCGAGCAGTTGCGGCAGTTTTTCGAATGTGCCCGCGATGACAAACTTCCCGAGGTCATCGAGACTGAACGCAAATTCGATCTGCAAGTCGGAACTGCGAAACTCACCGGCCGCGTCGATCGCATCGATAGCACCGGCCCCGACTCAGTTGCTATCGTCGATTACAAGACCGGCAAGCCAAAGACCCAAGACGATGCCGACGAGAGCCTGCAACTTTCCCTCTACGCCATCGCCGCCGAAGCAACGCTGGGCAAGCGCGCCGACCGCCTGATCTTTCACAATCTCGAAAACAACACCACCATCTCAACCGCGCGCAACCATGCAGAGCTGGAGGAAGCCAAGCTGCGCGTTCAGAAGGTCGCCGCCGCCGTCGCCCGCGGAGAGTTCCCGCCCAATCCCAAATATCACTGCGCCTTTTGTCCTTATCGCAATCTCTGCCCCGCAACGGAAAAGGTCGTGAGAATCGCATCCCCCCAGAAAAAGTCTCGCCTCAACTAGTGTGCGCGAGTTGCGAAATCACCAGATGCCACAAAAAAACTTAGGGGACGCTCATCGCGTCCCCTTGGTCGTTACAGTTGCCTGTTGCAGGTTCTAGTGTTTCTTTTTCTTTGCAGCTTTCTTTTTGGTTGCCATGGATCTATTCTCCCTTTTCCATTCTTCATGGAATTTCGCAACGATGTTTTGTTGCAACTAGTTGATGTATAGAGTCATCGCAGAACGAAGTCAAGAGAAAAATGATTGAAAGAGATACATGCACCGCTGTACCAAAGTCACCGAGCGTGACACGCGCGCGAAAAAATTGCGCATAGTCGTCGTTAGTCGTTCGTCGCTAGTCGTTCGCAATGTTTTGCCAACGACTAGCGACGAACGACCAACGACTCCCTCCCAGCATCTATAATGAAGACGAATTTTGCATTCGCAGGAGCGCAATCATGTCCACTTCAAACAACCCAGTAATCATCGCAGCCTGCCGCACTCCCATCGGAAAATTTCAAGGCAGCCTGAGCGATATGACCGCTCCGCAAATCGGCGCCGTCGCCGTTCGTGAAGCCGTGAAGCGCGCCAATCTCCAGCCCGAACAAATTGACGAGTGCATCATGGGCAACGTCATCACCGCCGGCCTCGGTCAAAATCCCGCGCGCCAGGCCGCGCTCTTCGGAGGTCTCACTCCCGCAGTAGGTGCCATGACCATCAACAAAGTCTGCGGCTCCGGATTGAAAGCAGTCGCGCTGGCAGCCCAGGCGATTGAAACCGGCAACAGCTCCATCGTCGTCGCCGGTGGCATGGAGTCGATGACCAACGCGCCTTACCTTCTGCCCAACGTGCGCAAGGGCTATCGCCTCGGCAACGGACAGCTCGTCGACTCCATGGTCCACGACGGCCTCTGGGATATTTACAACGACTATCACATGGGTCTCACCGGCGAGAACGTCGCCGAAAAATACGGCATCACCCGCGAAGAGCAGGACGAATTCGCCGTCAACTCACATCGCAAAGCCGTCTCCGCGCAAAAAGAGTGCCGCTTCAAGGCGCAGATCGTCCCCGTAGAACTGCCCGCAAAGAAAAAAGGTGCAGCTCCCGTGATCTTCGACAAAGATGAAGGTCCGCGCGAAGACACCACCATCGAAGTGCTGCGCTCGCTCAAGCCCGCCTTCAAGAAAGATGGCACCGTCACCGCCGGCAACGCTCCCGGAGTCAACGACGGAGCCGCCGCCCTGGTCGTGACCAGCGCCGCGCGCGCCAAAGAGCTGGGCGCAAACGCGATGGTCCGCATCGTCGCCCAATCCACCAGCGGAGTCGATCCAAAATGGGTGATGATGGCTCCCGTAGGCGCCGTGCAAAAAATCTGGCAGAAAACCGGATGGAAGAAAGACGAAGTCGATCTCTACGAACTGAACGAAGCCTTCTCCGTGCAGGCGCTAGGCGTGATCCGCGAACTCGGCCTCGACCTCAACCGCGTCAACGTCAACGGAGGCGCCGTAGCTCTAGGCCATCCCATAGGCGCCAGCGGAGCCCGAGTCCTGGTGACCCTGATCTACGAAATGATCCGCCGCGACGTGCACCGAGGAATCGCCGCGTTGTGCCTAGGCGGAGGGAATGCGGTGGCGATGGCGGTCGAGCGATAGGGATTCCACGTCGCAAGTGTAACGTCACCTACAGTGCTTCTAGTTACGCAGGAATCCGAATCGCCTTTAGTGTGTGTTGCTCTGCTATATAGATCCAATCGCCCCCTGGCGAAAAGCTGTAATGCGCAAAAGGGTCGCTCACTTTTGCTTTGAGGACAGGGTCAGGATTTGGGAGTGCCCAAACGTACAGAATGGAGCCTCCGGGTCCCATATCAAGGTCCTTCCAAAGCCACGCAGTCGACTGCCAGTCAATCAGCGAGGCTAAGCGACGACCGTCTGCCGACGTGACAAACGGGTCGCTCCGGGAGAACTCGTGATGGTTCTCTTGGATGCTGCGCGATAAGATATCCGTGCCTTTGAGGCGGGTCACAACTAGACGATATCCGTTCACTCCGGCCCCGTTCCCACTGCCCCGCAGTTCTTCAAAGCCAGCGACTACATCGTCGGAAAGAAACTGCCAGGTGCAATCCGACGTTCGAAATGGACTCCATTGGCCGTCGAAAGTCCGAACGAAGAACTCGTACTTTCCTTTGGCCTCCGCAGGTTCACTTTGCGTTACAGGCTGACTCGCACCCAACAAGCCCTCATCGGACACCGCAAAAATTACTGGGTCCTTGCGATCAGTGTCGTTCCATTCGGACTGTTTGCTTAGCGTGTTTGCATCCACGATCTGGTAGTGATAACCGTCGACCCGGGGTTCCGTCAGTAGCAGCATTTTCCTGCTGGGTGAAATGGAAACCGCCCAATCACGGCCTGCAGGCTCCACTGCCGCAAGATGCAGCTCCTTTATCTTTTCCCCAGAAGGCGAGAGCAGGAGGAGAGCCTCGCCCTCCTTCGCCCCTGCGCCCGACCCGCGGTAGTCCCAAAGATGCAAGAGAAAGCGTCCTTGTGAAGTAGCAAGTAGATCAAATGCTAAACCTCCGGTCCACGGCCCGCTTTTCGCCGTTAGCTTTGCGGTGTTTACGTCGAAAAGAAACAGGAACACGTCCCACCGAGCCTGCAAGTATCGTCGCGGCTTCTCGATCCGCGATGCAGGGGAAAGCTTTTGCATCGCCAAAGCAACGACGTTGTCTGACGCCGCGACCCGCGTATCCGAAACGTAATCGCTCTCGTCCCCGCTCTCTCCCACGTGAAAGCCATAGGGGACAAGATCGATCGACCACTGCTTTTCACTTGTACCGGCAAGCAGGGCAGAATTGCGTGACAAAAGCGGAAAGTCGATCGGATTGCCCGCGACAAAAATCAAGAAGATAGTCAGCAGCGGGACCCTGCCGATACTCGCGTTCGCCATGGACAGCAATTTACTCCGAAGACACCAGAGATTCCAGCGTTTCACTAGGCGACTTAACTCAGAACAAAATTACAGGAGACGTGCGTCACTTCGGCGTAGCCTCCCCCGTCCCCACCGGCAACGTAATAGTAAAAATCGCCCCACCCCCCGGAGCCGACGCCGCCTCAATATTCCCGCCATGCTCGTGCAGCACGGTCTTTCACGTACTCAATCCCAATCCGACCTACGCCATAAGCAGCTAACGCGTGACGACCTCAACGCCCGCGTTCGCAGCCGCTTTTCGCAGGTCGGCATCGGTCGTCGCCAACGGCAAACGGAAGCGCAGCGAGAGCGCCAAATACGCCGCATCGTAGCTGGTGAGGCCGTGCTTTTGTGCGAGCAGAGGTAACTCGAGGATTTCGGCAGGAGATTCCGAGGCGGCTTCAATCGGAAGGTCTTTGAGCCGGGCCAAAAAACCTTCGATCAAATCGAAGGTGATTCTCTTCCGCCGGTAGGCCATCAGCAGACCATTGCCCACCTCATAGAACCACAGCATCGGAACTACTGCCCGCTCGGTGGAAAGACTGGCAAGCACGTTGAGACCATACTGCCGATCAGCTTCGTCTTCCAGAAACCACTGGAGCGCCAATGATGCATCCAGTACCAAGTCACTCACAACCGCTGACCCTCGCGGATCAGTTGTTTAACAGACACGTCGCCCAAAGGAACCCGGTTCTTTTCCACGAAATTCATCATCTCGCGGACCGCGCGGCTGCGGTCATCGACAGTGCTGCTAGCAGCGAATGGCGAGCTACCTTTTTCACGCAGCGCGACGAGAGCTTTCGCAATTACCTCTTCCGCAGATCGAAAGTGACCCGATTTCACTTCCTCGTTGACGATCCGCTCCAGTTCGGGTGTTAAGTTGATGTTCATTGGGCTAAAAGTGTCGACCGGCTCCGATCCGATGATAGCAGTTTCGACTAGCTAACTGTGCGCGTCTCCGCCCCTGCCTCAGTCCCCACCGGCAGCGTAATAGTAAAGATCGCCCCGCCCCCCGGCGCCGACGCCGCCTCAATATTCCCGCCATGCTCGCGCAGCACCGTCTTGCAGATGCTAAGCCCCAGCCCTGTCCCACGCCCCGGTCGCTTCGTCGTAAAGAACGGATCAAAAATGTGCGCCAGATTTTCCGGCGCAATTCCCGGACCATCATCCTGAAACACAATCCACACCGAGTCCGAGTTCGGAACATCGTTCCCCGCACTGCCGCGCCCCAGCCGCACACGAATCGTCCCCTTCTCGCGGCTCTCGCGAATCGCCTGTTCCGCATTCAGCAATAGATTCAAAAACACCTGCATCAGCTGATTCGGATCGGCCACCACCGCCGGAATCGCCGCTTCGGGCAAAAAGTCAACCGTGACATTGCTCTTGCGCAGCGGATACGCCTGCATCTGCACCGTCCGCTGCACCAGTTCATTCAGGTCGACCGGGCTGCGTCCCGGAGCCGGAGGCCGGGCAAAGTATTGCAGGTTCTGCACAATCTCCGCCGCGCGTCGCGCCTGCTGATGCAGCACCGCAAGTTGTTTGCGCGCGCCTTCACTGATCCCGCCTTCCTGCAGCAATTCCGCCATCCCCAGAATGCTGGTCAGCGGATTATTGAGCTCATGCGCGAATCCGCCAATCATCTGCCCCATCGCCGCCAGCCGCTCGCTCTGAATAATCTGCTGCTCCAGTTTTTTCTCGGTCGTCACATCGCGCACCGAAATAATCACGCCCGCCGGCTTCCCCTCCGCATCGAGCATCGGACTGGCCATGCCCAGCATCGTCCGCGAACTGCCATCGCGATGCCGCGAGCCGTATTCGCACGACGTCAACTTGCTTTCACCGCTCGCGACGGCGCGAAAAAGCGCGGCAAGTTCCGGCGAAGTGATCTCCGCGTCCCCAACATTTTTTCCTAACAGCTGCTCCGGCCCATAGCCCAGCAATTGGCCAATGCGCGCGCTCACGAACGTATATTGCCCTTTCAGATCGAGCACCAGAATCAGGTCAGGGAAACTTTCCAGCAGCCGCCGCCGGAATTCTTCCTGCCGCCGCACTTGCTGCTCCAGCGTGCGCTTCTCTGTAACGTCCACCAGGGTGCCGTGGTAGCGAATTAATTTTCCGCTCTCCATCACGCCCGTCGACGTATCCACGCACACAGCCACTCCCCCGTCTTTTTTGCGCAAGCGAATCTCGCGCGTTCGCGTGCGTCCGCTCTGGCTCCCACTCCGGCCCAGCAGCGGATCGCCGCCCGCCTCCACTCCGATTTGCTCAGGTGGCAGGTTCAATAATTCTTCCTTGCTCGCGTATCCCAGAATCGAAACCAGCGCCGGATTCACCTCCAGCAGCCTGCCGTCCGGACTGCTGATGTAAACGCCCTCCTGCAATGACTCGAACAACTGTGTGAAGCGCTGTTCTTTTTCCCTATGCCCGGTGATGTCGCGAGCCAGCACGCTCGCCCCGGTCACGTCGCCGCCCTTCACGATGGCATTGACCACGCAATCGTAATAATGCCGCCGCGAATCATTCTTCAGCTGGACCTCGACCACCCCCGACCAGTTGCGCTTCTCCAAAAACCGCTCTAGGCTGGTCGCATCCTCGGTGCGCAAAGGTCCACCCAGGAATTCCTCAAGCTTGTGGCCCACCAGACCGGAATAAGACACGCCAAAAATCTCCGCGACCCGCCGATTCACAGTCCGCATCGTTCCATCGAGCGAGATGGCGAGTGCCACATCGTCCAGCGAATCGATCAGCTCTTTGAAGTTGCGCTGCGAACGCATGATCAGCTGGCCCAGCTGATCCAGTTGCTCTTCAGATGGCGTCACTCCGCCCCGATCCTGAAATCCTTTCAGAATCTGCTTGAGTTCGCCAACCTCGCGCTTACGCCCGAACGCATAGCTGGCAAACAAGACTGCGAGCACGAAGAGCCCGAGAGGAATCGCCCACAACCTGTAAGGGAGGTCTTTGAGTTGCTCCCACGACAGCGCCGCCACCGCAGCCGCAAATAAGACGAGCAGCCAGAGCGCCCACCGCCAAAGCTGGCTTTCTTCGCGTTCGAGCCGGCTGGGTGCCGGTGCGGGCCGGTCCGCCGGATCGGGCCGTTTCGCAGTGGGATCTTCGTCGACCATTCAGCAACTCCGCTGCCTCAGCAAACAAATTTTCCGAAACAGCCAAATGTTCTCTGAACGGCTGCTCCTGAAACATCGTCTTTGTCAGAAAGAGATTGCCTTAGCCTAGCACCGAAACCCACCCTTCATGCGAGAACGTTCGTTCATGTTCCATCACGGTAACGCCGTGATGGCCATCACATCGCCCCCATCTGGGGCGGACTATGATCTCCCCAAGGATCTCCCATTCGCGCTCGCCCCTTCGTGTGCCCACGAGTCCCCTATGCTCTATAAAACCTTGAGCGCCGCCGTCTACGGCATCGACGCCAACATCATCGAAGTCGAAGTCGACGTCTCCGGCGTGAAGACCGATCAGGATTACTTCCACACCGTCGGCCTGCCCGACGCCGCCGTCCGCGAGAGCCGCGACCGCGTCCGCGCCGCGCTAAAAAACTGCGGCTACGATATTCCTCCCACCCACATCACCATCAATCTCGCGCCCGCTGACATTCGCAAAGAAGGCTCTGGCTTCGATCTCCCCATGGCCCTAGGCATTCTGGGAGCCTACGGCGGCCTCAACAAAAAAGAAGTCCCTGACGCGCTCTTCGTCGGCGAACTCTCGCTCGACGGCCGCGTTCGCGGAGTCCGCGGAGCCCTGCCCATCGCCATCGAGGCTCGCCGCACCAAGCTCAAGCGCCTCATCGTGCCCGAAGTCAACGCCCGCGAAGCCGCCATGGTCGGCGACGTCGAGGTCTACCCGGTCAAGTCACTGACCGAAGTCATCCATCTCATCAACGCGGGCAACGGAGTCTCGCGCTTGCAGGTTGACACCGGCCAACTGCTCTGCCAGGCCCAACAATTTCACGTCGATTTCAAAGACGTTCGCGGACAGCAAACCGCCAAGCGCGCACTCGAAGTCGCCTGCGCCGGCGGCCACAACATTCTCATGATCGGCCCTCCCGGCTCCGGAAAAACCATGCTCGCCAAGCGCATGCCGACCATCCTTCCGCCCTTCACTTTCGAAGAAGCCCTGGAGACCACCAAGATTCACAGCGTCGCCGGAGTCCTCGACGCCCACGCCGGACTCGTCGGCCTGCGCCCCTTCCGCGCCCCTCATCACACCATCTCCGACGCCGGCCTCATCGGAGGAGGCGCTATCCCGCGCCCCGGCGAAGTTTCTCTCGCCCACAACGGCGTCCTCTTCCTCGACGAATTCCCCGAATTCCCACGCAACGTTCTCGATGTCATGCGCCAGCCGCTCGAGGATGGCACCGTTTGCATCGCGCGCGCCGCCATGTCACTGACCTTTCCCGCGCGATTCATGCTTGCCGCCGCCATGAATCCTTGTCCCTGCGGATTCCACAATGATCGCACCCGCGAATGCCATTGCACGCCGCCCATGATCCAGCGCTACATGTCTAAAATCTCCGGCCCGCTGCTCGATCGCATCGACATTCACATCGATGTTCCGGCGGTGAACTATAAAGAATTGCGCAGCACGAAAGAATCGGAAACGTCCGCCAGCATTCTAGAACGCGTAGTCCGCGCCCGTGGCGTCCAATTGAACCGCTTTTCTTCGGCGCGCGAGAAAGTCTACTGCAACGCCCAGATGCCCACCCAGCTTATTCGCAAATTCTGCGAACTCTCCGCCGACTGCGAACGCCTCCTCGAACGCGCCATGGCCCAGCAAGGCCTCAGCGCCCGAGCCCATGACCGCATCCTCAAGGTAGCCCGCACCCTTGCCGACCTCGACAGCATTCCCCAGCTCGAGCCAAAACACATCGCCGAAGCGATCCAGTACCGCACCCTCGATCGCACCTACTGGACTTGATCGACCTCCCGGCATTCTATAATTCACACTGGAGCGTTAATGCCAGGCTGGGGTACAGGTAGTTTCGAAAACGAAGAGGCGCAGAATTTTCTAGCCAAACTAAATTCTCTGGGAATCGAGGACCTGTCGCCGATTCTCGCTCGCGCCAGCGATCATGATTATTTGGACGCGCCGGAAGGCACGGTCGCGATCGTAGTTGCCGAGATCGTCGCCACGGCAAGGGGCAACCCTCCACACGCTGTGCCGATCCAGATTTCTGACTGGATCGCGAAGATCGAAGGCAGTCCAAGCTCCGAAATGTCGGAGCTCGCGCGCCGCGCAGTAGAGAAGGTGCGAACCAGCTCCGAGCTCAAGGATTTGTGGTTAGAAGCTGAAGGATTAAACGAGTGGAGCGCGGTGCTCCGAGACCTGGAAGAAAGACTCACATAGCGTCAGTCGCTAAATCTATCTCATGTCATCCTGAGCGGAGCAACACGATTCGCGAAGCGGATCGTGCTGGGGAGTCGAAGGACCCCTACCCCCTCCGCAATCTCAGACCGCCCCTTCGCAATGATGCTTGTAGGTGGAGCGTTCTACCTCGCACGCGAACAATTCCTAATCCGCCGCAGCGCCGCTCGTAGTGTTGGTCGGGTTTCCCTTAGTCCCGTTAGCGCTGTCCTTCTCCGCCTGCCGCAAGCGTAGCGCGCGGTTAGAAGGCAACCCCGCGTCGCGGATCTTATAGAGCAGCGCGCGATAGCTGATGGCCAGCGTACGCGCCGCCTGCTTCCGATTCCAGTGATGCTGCTGCAGCACCTTTAATATGACCTTGCGCTCGAGTTCACGCACGCACTGCCGCGTCAGCTTCTTCAGCGAAATCGGTCCATCCAGCGAAATCTCCGAATTGAAGAAGTCCGGCTCCCGCGCCACCAGATCATTCGTGATCACTTCCTCATGTCCCAGAATCACGTAGCGCTTGATCAGGTTTTCCAACTCGCGAATATTTCCCGGCCAGTGATACTTCTGCAGCACCGCCATCACTTCGCCCGACAAAGGCCGAGCCCGGCAATTGAACTTGCGGTTGTAATACTCCAGAAAGTAAGCGCACAAATCCGGAATGTCGCTGCGCCGCTCACGCAACGCCGGCATCCTTATATTCACCACATTAATTCGATAATAAAGATCCTGCCGGAAGGTCCCCGATTCGATCTCCGTCTCCAGGTGACGATTGGTCGCGCAAACCACCCGCACCTCAACCTTTTTATCTTCCTGCGCACCGATGCGGCAGAACTGCCCATCCTGCAAGAGCTGCAAAAGCTTCGATTGCAAAGCTGGATCCAGTTCAGAAATTTCGTCCAGAAACAGTGTCCCACGATGGGCCATTTCCACTCGCCCAGGCTTCGATCCAACCGCACCCGTGAACGCTCCCTTTTCGTAGCCAAATAGTTCGCTCTCCAGCAGCGTCCCGGGAATCGCCGGGCAGTTTACCTTCACATAGGGCCCGACTTTCCACGGCGAAAGGCTATGAATCAGACGGGCGACGATATCCTTTCCGGTTCCGCTTTCGCCCGTAATGAGCACCGGAACGTTGGCTGCGGCCACCTTGCTCAGCCGCGATCGCACCGCCTGCATTACTTCAGTGTGGCCAAAAATGACGTTATCAGGGGGAATCTCGCCCAACGATTGCTGCAAGGAGCTTACCGAAAGTGTGGTCATAGGAGTGAATGCCCCGTTTGCGGAGGGTGTTCATCCGCATGCACTAAAAGTGCATCCCAAGCACCAAACTAGGGAAGAAGGCTGGGCGCTTTGTTAGTCTGACCTTAAGCGCTCAACTTATGAATGGCTTGGAAGGATCATAGCCCATAAGCGCTAAGGAGTGGCATGGCACCAAAGTGCCATTATGAGACGGGTGGTAGAGAGGAAAAACATTTCACACTGATGACCTGACTTTCCTCAAATGCTTGCTCGATATTGCCTCTGCATCGGTGTTCAGGGGCCGAGCAAACTTCAGCCCCAGAAGATGATGCTCGTCGGTATGGGCTATCCAGACAGTCTTCGCCTGCATGATCCGAGCCGAGGTCTTCAGCCCGTGCGTCGAGCCCAGCGGTGCGCTCGGGATTTCCACTGAAATTACGGCAGATTCAGGCAAAGAACGCCGGACAGCCACCAAAGCGCCACCCGCTCCTATATTAATCGCAGTGGCAAACTCCAGCGAATCCTTGCCGCTTCCGTCTCGCGCACGGATAAAAACCGGTATCGCCAGCTGCAGCCGTGCCCATTTTCTTTGTTCCTTCTTGGATAATCTGCGAGGCAAGGTCCTATCGGCTCCTAACAAGGGATATTGCAAGTAGAGGGCCGCATCTAGGGGGCCAAACGTCTTCGAATCGCTGCGTTCCCTCGCACGTGTCCAAACCTCGCCTCCCGCACCGAATTGCGCAAAATCGCCACCGTCCTCTCGACTTTATGGTTGACCTTCAGTCATAAACAAAAAGTGCAAATGTTTTCCTCTCGGCGGCCTCGAGTGCATGGTTTGTAATTGACAGTCTCGACTTGCTCCCCTATGATGCTTCTAAACCCCCACGTTTTGAAGGTAGTAGCTCCTCCCCACGCAGTTGGTTGATTGGGATCCTCCATGTCTTCGATAAGCGAGAAAAGCCCAGCCGCCGCTTTCGCTGGCACAACTTCAAATGACCGTTCTCCGGCATCCGGAGCGGCGCCTGCTTTTGCCTCCCCTCTTAAGGACGAGGGCACGCGCGAGCTCGAACAATTGCGTGATCGCTTTCGCAAAACCACCAATGCGCTCGCTTCTGCCGCTCACGATTTAAAAACTCCGCTCGCCATCCTCAATGGATACATCGAACTGTTGCGCAGCCAAAAGCTCGGTCCGCTCAACGAGCGCCAGCGCGAGGTAATGGCAGACATGTTCTCCAGCGGTCAGCGCTTGCAGCAGTTCATTCAGGACTTCCTCACCTTCAGCGTCCTCGAAACCGGCGAACTGCGCATGCAATACATCGAAGGTGACATGAACGCATGCCTCTCGGAAGTCTGCCGCCTCTGGTCTGGCCGTTTTCAAGAGCGCGGCCTCGCTCTCTATTTCCTCGCCAATGATAAGTTGGCACCCTTTGCCTTCGATGGCCCCAAGATCCAGCGCGTGATATCGAATCTTCTAGAGAACGCATCGAAATACACGCCCCAGGGTGGCACCGTCTGGTTGCACGCCGAGCCTCACATGTGGGAGCGTCGCGGCCCCAGCGCATCCTCCATTAACGGGGAACGCCGCCGCCAAGCGACCAATGTGCCGAACGCCGTCAAAGTCAGCGTAGCCGATACCGGCCCCGGAATCCGGCCCGAATTTCATCTCGAAATTTTCGACGATTTCTTCCGCCTGCCGGGAAGCGAATCCGCCGAAGGTATGGGCCTCGGCCTCGCCATCGCGCGCCGTCTTCTTCAGGGCATGAGCGGCAAGATCTGGGTCGAAAGCGAACCGGGCGCGGGCTGCAAATTTTCTTTTCTCATTCCCCTGAAGCCTATTCTGAACACTTCGCCACGAGGAGCCGAATGAGCGAAACCGCCAACATTTTGCTGGTGGATGACGAACCGGGAATGCTGCGCTACATCCGCACCCTGCTGGAAGTCGACGAGCACAAAGTTCAAACCGCCAGCACCGGCGAAGAAGCCGTCGAACACGTTCAGAAGGGCCTTCATCCCGACCTCGTATTGCTCGATCTCCTGATGCCCGGGATCGACGGCTTGCAGACTCTCGAGAAACTGCGCCAGCTCAAGCCCGGATTAAAAGTGGTCATGCTCTCCTGCGTCAACGACACGCGCAAAGTCGTACAGGCCATGCGCCTCGGCGCCGTCGATTATCTGACCAAGCCCTTTCAGAAAGCCGAATTAGACGCCGTCATCGGGCAGTGCATTGGCACCGCGAAAGGCGAGAGCTATGCGGGCGAGGTCGAAGAACTCTGTGATGACGTGTTCTTCGTCGCCGCCAGCCCCGCAATGAAAAAGATTCGCTCGCAAGCCGCGCTCGTCGCCAACGTCGAGATACCCGTTCTCCTCTTAGGCGAAAGCGGCACCGGCAAAGAAGTTCTTGCGCGCCTGATCCACAAGCTTTCTCCGCGCGCTCACCGCACCTTCCTCAAAGTGAACTGCGCCGCTGTCCCCGCCGATCTTCTCGAAAGCGAACTCTTCGGCTACGAAGCCGGAGCCTTCACCGGCGCCACTCATCCCAAGCCCGGCAAATTTGAACTGTGTAACAAAGGTACGATCCTGTTAGACGAAATCGGCGAAATGCCGCCGCTCCTGCAAGCCAAGCTGCTCCACGTTCTCCAGGATCAGACTTTCTCGCGCCTGGGCAGCCGCACCATGATCAAGGTCGACGTCCGCATTCTGGCCGCGACCAACATCAATATTCCCGAAGCCCTCGCCAACAAGCGCCTCCGCGAAGATCTCTACTATCGCCTGAACGCCTTCACCATGTCGCTCCCGCCGCTGCGCGAGCGCAAAGAAGAAATTCCCATCCTCTTAAAGCATTTCATGTCGCGCATGTCCGAATCCTACGCCCGGCCGCCGCTACCTTTATCCGGCCCATTGATGGAAGCGTGCCTGCGCCACACTTGGCCCGGCAACCTGCGCGAGCTCAGCAACTTCATCAAACGCTATCTGGTTTTAGGAGACGAAACGCTAGCCGCATCCGAATTGCAGCCCCGCCCCGATGGCGGTAGCGGAATGCATTTCGATACCGCCGGAAGAGCTGCTGTAGTCAACGCCGACGGTTCCGGCGGACTGAAATCCGTCTCGCGCAACGCCAAAGATGAAGCGGAAGCCGAAGCCATTTCCCGCGCGTTAGAAGAGACAAACTGGAATCGCAAGCAAGCCGCAGCCTTACTAAAGATCAGCTACAAAGCCCTCCTCTACAAAATCCGCCAATACGGCATAGCCCAGACCAGAAGCACCCATCGCCTATCCGCGGGTGCCTGATCCTAGCTTGAACTGAGAGCTGACAACTGAAAGCTGAGAACTGATTCTGGTGCGGATAAGAGGACTCGAACCTCCACGACCTTGCGATCACTAGGACCTGAACCTAGCGCGTCTGCCAGTTCCGCCATATCCGCATTAGAGAAAAAATCGGCAGGGCCTTCTATCAAGGCGACTAACTAATATTCTACTGGCTGCCGTGCGCCTGTCAAACCAGCGCCTTTTGCCGCAACGGATTTAGAATCTAAAGAGCTGCAAAGACTCAAGCGCCATGGCCAACCCGCCCAACAAAATTCCCGCCGAACTGGCCAAAGAACTCCGCACCCTGGCCCACGATCTCAGCAATTCGCTGGAGACCATCGTCCAGGCTACCTACCTGATCTCGCAGTCCGGCCCACCCGACAACACTCGCCGCTGGGTGGAATTAATCGACCAGGCATCCCAGGAAGCAGTAAGCATCAACCAAAAGCTACGAAAACTCCTCCGCTCCCAAAGCTAGGCCAAAATCGAATCAATACTCCGAGCTTTTTCCTTCGTGGACCTTCGTGCCTTGGTGGTGAAACCATTTAGCGAAGTGCGGTACGATGCCTATAGATTAGAGATTTCAATTCAGGAGACAGGCAATGCAACGGAAAGCTAGCGCAGTATGGAAGGGTGGTCTTAAAGACGGAAAAGGGACGGTCTCGTCCGCCAGCGGCGTTCTCGCGAACACGCCCTATTCCTTTACGACGCGATTCGAGAATGCCCCCGGGACCAACCCCGAGGAACTAATCGCGGCAGCGCACGCCGCCTGTTTTTCCATGGCGCTGTCGGCACAACTGGGGGGAGCCAATCTGACGCCTGAGAGCATCAGCACGTCGGCCACCCTCACCATGGAAAAGCTCGAAGCGGGTTGGGCAATCACTGCCGTCCATCTCGACGTCATAGCGAAGGTGCCGGGAGCCAGCGCCGAGGCCTTCAACACCGCGGCCCAGAATGCCAAGGCGGGTTGCCCGGTCTCGAAAGTCCTCAACGCCAAGATCACCATGGACGCGAAGCTCGGATAGCGTACGAATAGCGAAAATGTTCCACGTGGAACCTTATGCAGCTGATTTTGTACATACTCCGCGTGTACATACTAAAGTACACAGCATACGTACGGAATTGTACGCATATGGCGTTTTCCGTTGGGCGGGCGGCGCTTCAGTAAAAGTCGGAGCAGCTCAGGTAGAATCCGCATTTCTTGCAGACCACCTTGCAACGACGCCCGCGCAACTCGGTCGAGCAGTTGGGGCAGACGGAGGATGCGTCTTTTTTCACATTCGCAGGCGCGACATTGATAAGAATTGCGTTTGGCGGGGTCGGATGTGCCCCAGTGTGGCGAGCGGGTCGATTTCGGAGCAAACCGCTTCCGGGGCTCGATGAACTCATGTCTCGTGTTCTAGCACAGGTTGCGCTGCTCGGAAACAGAAAGAGTTGTGAATTGGGCGCGGTACCCAAGTGGTAAGGGAGAGGTCTGCAAAACCTTTACACGCCGGTTCGATTCCGGCCCGCGCCTCCACTCTGTAGCCGCCGCGCTGGTTAGCTCGGCACGCGCACAGATCAAGTCCAACATTCTGCCTCCTCGGTAGCCCACCTCCACGACGCGATGCTCAACCCCCAACCTTCGTCCTGGATGGTGTCTACATCTACCGGCTCAGAGTAAAGTCGGCCTTGACATCACCGGCGACGTCCAGGCGCTTCGATTGGTTCTTGGTGCCTTCGTGCCAAACCGTCAGGTTGTAAGTTCCATCGGGAACGTTCTCGATCCTGTAGTCGCCGGATTCGCTAGTTAGTGCGAAATACGGCGTTGGCACCACGACGATGTAGCCTGTCATCTCAGGATGCACGTTGCATAGCAGTGGGACTGCGCCGACGCTGTCGAACTTGAACGCGCGCTTTTCGTTTTGCGGCCATGTGCCCAGATTGTGTCCGAGCTTCTTGTTACCGCCTACCGAAGGCCAGAAAACATTGTGCGCGACACTATCGCTGTTGAGGAACTCCACGGAGCTGCCCTGCTGTACAGGAAGGATATGCGGCTCGAACTTTAAGTGGCTCTGCGCCATGACTGGTGACTGCGCTGGAGCCGGAAAGGTCTTTCCCGCAATCACATCAACATAGACCACCGACGCGCCTGATACTCCCGTGACTTTGCCGCTCAGCGTAGCCGCCTGGGCAGTCAAGCTCATAACTGCTGCTACAGTCATCACCATAATTAAACTGCGTATCATTTTCTCTCCTCGTCATTTTCTGTTTTTTTTGCACTTGTAATGGGTAGTCGCTGGCGTGCGCGTCAGAATATGAATTTCGCATCTAGATAAACAGTATTGTTGGCGCTCGCGCTGCGACCCGCACCGTCGTAGTTAGTGGCAGCGCCATTGAAGCGCGTATATGCGGTGTATTGCGCGGCGAGTTGTAGATTCTGCCACGGCCAATACGAGAAGTTCGCGATATATCCGGCGTTTCTAGGATCGCCATTGGCACTGCCGGTCACCGCACCTTGCGGATACAGCAAGGGATCCACAGTGCCCCCAGTGATGAACCAACCGAATGTACCGGTATAACGATTGCCGAAATGGAATTCGGCGTTGGGCATGAAAGTATTCAGGTGGTGTCTGCCCGGGGATGCCGCGGGCGTTGGAGTTTCATCTGCACTCGCTGCCAAGTTGGAATTTTCGCGGATATACGTGCCTCGCAGCGATAGCACGTCCTTCCTGAATAATGTCCGATCGTACTGAGTGTCTATGGCCCAATCTGTGTACCCATCCTCGAGGCCGGTTATATTGTTGGGGCTGGTCTTCATATGCATTCCATAAGCGCCGATCTCAAACTGTGTCGTCCCTCTTGATTCCTGCCAAGCGACGCGCCAGTACGGCGCGACCCCGCGGATGTTGAATGGAAAACCAATTCCCGGATTCGGCTGAGGTCCGCCAACGTGTTCCGAGCGATAAACCGCTAAGTCCAGATACAGGTGATCGTTCCACATCGCATAGCCGCCGATTCCGGCAACGTCCTGCGCCAGAGAACCATTAATGATGGCAACCGCGGTGGGAGTGGGTGCAACGTCGCTGGAAATCCACGGGAAACCCCATGCCGGCGTGGTGTTCCACAGGTCCTCTACGGTTGGGTTGTTGTTGAGGTCTAAGCCGTACACCAGCTCTTTGCCACTTAGCTTCGTCTTATTCGCATAGCGGATATCTGTATTATCTATGCTGAAATGGTCGGCTTGGGTGTCATAAGTCACTTGCAGAAAGCTGCCGACATGCCTTGTCCATGCCCCAGAAAGGAAGAGCGAGATATCCTGAGGAAATTCAAAATTGCCATTTTGGGTCTGCGGCACCGATGATTTGGTTGTGGTAAATGAGGTCTCAAACATCACGGCAAGGGGCAGCGAAGCGAGAAGATCAAGCGCTGCATGCGTGTTGCTTCCGTCCGATGTGACAACCTTAGTCCCCTCTGCTCTATCAACGTAGCCGAGTAGTTTGAATCTTCGTCCGGCAGGGTTGAGTTCTGGAGGCGTGTAGTGACAACCACTGCACGGCAAGCCCGTTTGCCGCGCAAAGCTTGGAACCGCCAACGCACGCGGCGGATTCACTGCGGCAAAGAACAGCAAACCCATGATCGCAACTGTCCCGAGAGAAGAGGTCGCGATTTTTCTTATCTGGAATCCCATGATTTGTCTCCGAAAAACAGTGATCTCCTTAATCTGTTACGAGATTTTTTCCTCATCCAACCAATCGTAGGGTTTCTGTTCCATCGACTGAGCCCGCGGGCTCGGGGAACCCACGAGCATTTCGACTGCGGGGCGAAACATGACCGGCATCGCCGGCGTTTTCCCTGCGCGGCGCGAGGCTGTGTGCGCCTGACTCCCGACCGAAAGCCTCTTGAACTCACGCAACGTGATCCAGCACCCTAGCGCCAGGAGGGCCGTCGTGAACAATCCCATGCAGATCGGCAAAACGGCAGATGCCGTCTGTTCCCGCGAAATTGAAACTTGAGTCGACGCCGGTTGAGACGGGGAGCGAAACATGGAGCGAGACGTGGGGCCAGACGTGATTTGATCCCCAGGCTGTGGCGCAGCCATTGGCCCGCCGGGATCGGACGGCAAATTTGTCTGATCGAGCTGAGATGGTTGAGGAATGTAGTGGATGCTTGCTAACTCGATGGGCGGATAGTGCGGCGGATAGTGCGTAAGATATTCATAAACATCCGCCGCTTCGTTCTCGCTGAGATAGCTGAAGACGGGCATCCGGCCGCGGTAAACGGATGATGTTGTGCCCATGATCACCGGCGCGCCACGAGTGACCTTCCGCACCAACTGTGTCTTATTCACACGCATGGGCAGCGCGCTCAGGGGCGGGATGGTTCCATCCAAGAGCTGCGCGGGAGTTGGATTTGGTCCCATCGCATCATGGCAGACGTGGCAGGTGGATTTGACGATCAACTCGCCCACTCGAGCGTGCGATTCTTGAATCGCAACCTGCTCTTTCGCAGCAGCCGGAACTCCAGCAAGCTGATTGAGGTAAGCAACCAGCGAACGAATTTCCGCTTCACTGAAATGATGAAATGAAGGCATATCCGTTCCGCCCTCGTGCAGGCGCTTGAGCAAAGCGCTTCTCGACTGCTTCACCAACTCCTCCGTCTCCCGCCGGCTCAACTCCATGCCGGTCTTTTTCATGCGCTGCGCGACCAGCACAAGAGAGGTTGCGCGAACCGGGTCGATTACCGATCCGATTTCTGGGGGAGCCCCTAGGCCATGCTCACCGTGACATCCCTGGCAATTCAGGCGGTACAAATCAGAGCCGCGAAGAGTCTCCATTCTTGAACCGGAACCAGTTGAGTCGGGAAGCCCGGTTGCGGGAAACATAGACCCCCGCGATGACTGCCGCGATGACCGCAGCGATCGTGGGTCGGACTCGTCCGTCGCCGGCCCCAAACGCCAGGTCTTACCCATGCTGGTTTCGTCAAACGACCGATTGATGTGATGGAGCCAGCTTTCGCCAGTCACAGCCGTGATCGGAGCATCTTTGCGGGCGGCACTTTGACCGAGCATCAAAGCCGCCGAAAGAAGCAACGGACAGATCGTCGTCAGTTTTTTCATAACAATGTCCACCAAAGGGGGCTGAGACCACGCTAGAGAATCCCGCGCGAGGCGTTGTCATGCGTGTGTCAAGATATTGTTTTTATTTTGCTGACGCGTTGTTGCATGCTGCTCGGTCGGGCTGGTAACGAAAGCGACCGCAAAAAAACCGGGGAGCGCTGCGGTGCGCTCCCCGGTCGTTCTCGGTTCAGTCGTGATTGATTTTTCTAATGGAAAAGGTTCAGGGTGTTCGTGGCATCGTCCACGTAGTAAACACTCTGCCCGACCGTAACCAGGCCGAACAGCGCGCCGGAACCCGGAGGACTGCCGCTGCTGTCGAGTAGAGTCTTCGAAACCTGCAATCCATCGGGCGTAGTCTGGACCATGTAGCCGTCATCTCCGTTCGCGCTGAGGATATCGCCATTGGGCGCGACTGTCAGACCCAACGGATCATTCAGGCCTCCGTCTTTCGTGATTGTCTTGCCGGTGTGGTCGGTCGTTTGGCGAGAGAGGGGATAGGCGATTGCAGTGATACGGTTATTGAGGCTGTCGGCCACATACAGCGAGAAGCCGTCCGCGCTCAACGCCACTCCGGTCGGGCCGATCACCAACGCTGCTGGGTCGGTGCGCTCGGCGAATCCCGAACCAATCACGGTCATCGCTTCCACGAAGGGTGCCGCCGACTTTGAAAGGGTGAGATCGACGCGAACCACTGTCCCTTGATTTACGACGCTCCCCCCGGCGGCCACCGTGCCGTTCAGCACGTTGGTGACGAATAGCGATGCAGTCCCGCCTCCGTTGCCATTCGAGTGGTCAAGCACGGCCATATCCCAAGGTCCGTTGATCAACGTGCCGTAGATTGTTTCCCACACGTTTCCCATAGAATCTAGGATCAGTAGACATCCCGCTTGGGCCGTTGCCGCGGTGCCATCTGCTGTGGGCAAGCTGCCGACGATCACCCAGCCGGCGCGCAACGCAACCAGCGCCGTTGTGAGACCGATACCGCCCGTGCAAGTGCCAGGCAGACTGGAAGCATCAATCTGCGCGAACTGGCTGACTGTGCCTCCCGGCGATATCTGCATAATCGTAGTGCCGGTTCCCTGCTCGTTTGACGCGGCGTTGAAATTGCTGATGAGCAAGTTTCCCTTCACTAAGTTTCCCACCGTGTTCGGAACGACGAAAATGCCATAGGGGTTTACATCGCCGTTCGCGGGGACAGTGGAAGCAATGGTTGTAATACTGTGCGGTGACGCAGGCGACTCAGCGACAGCCAAGCCAGATACGAGCAATGAGAAAGCAAGAACCTTGCTCGCCACGCGAACCAGAGCCGGAATCGGAGCGTGATTGTGAAAGCGCATTTCTCCTCCTGAAAATCCTGAGAGTTGGTAGCCAATTGCTTGCGCCCTTCAGGGAGCGTTTGAGAATTAGCTCCGACGGACAGCGGACGGGCGCTTGCTGAAGAGCGAAGCTATCAGAGCCGGGATGGCAACTTGTCACAGAATTGTCAACGCATTGTCACTTTGCTTGCTGGGAGCGGGTTTCCGAGAACAAGCCCGGCATATCTATCATTGTCCGTCGTTCGTCCGGAACATCGCCCAACAGACGGCGACTATCGCTAGAGCTTGAGCACAAGCTTTAGCCCAGGAACTGAAAGTGAGTTTCGTTCGATTGGAACGCTCTCTCGGCGCCGGAACCGGAGATGGCGTCGAAAGCCACTTGCGCAACGTGCGGCAATACATGGATGAGAAGAGACGGTGCAACGGCTAACAGACCGATGGTGTCGCCCAAGAACCACCCGACTGCCGCAGTCTTGTACTCGCGCCTGGTGACGCCTGCAATTCTTACCAGTTAGCGGTGCGGCACGGTGTTTGTAGACTGCAGCTGTCAACTTGAACGTGCCTGGTGAACTGTCTCAATTGAGCGACGAGTGAGGGAGGAGGTACCAAGTGTGCGCGGCCGGCCATCGGATACGCTTCGCGTTGAGAACCACCCTTCTTTTCGCGTTCTTGTCAGGTTTCAGTGCTGCCCAACAACCGGAGATCCAGAATCTGGTCGCGAGCGGGAACCTGGAAAACATGCGCTGGCCGAACTTCAGCGACTATCGCAACGCGCTGCAGACGTTTTACCAGCCCACAGGGTTTGCGCCTGCGTGGGTCCAAGGGGCACAGCCATTAGCGCAGGCCCTGGCCCTCATCGAGGTCTTCAAAGTCGCTGGGAAGAAAGGGCTCAACCCCGAGGATTACGACGCTTCCCGGTGGGAGGAGAGAGTCCGCGCGCTGCAAAGCTCATCGAGTGACCCAGCGGTGGCGCGTTTTGACGTGGCGCTCACTCTCTGCACCATGCGCTATGTGTCCGATTTGCACATTGGCCGGATTAACCCACGGCATCTCGAGTTTGGATTGAGTGTGGAGCAGAAGAAATATGATTTGGCGCGGTTTGTACGTGACCAAATCATGACCGCTTCGCAGCTTCAGGTGGTGTTAGACGAAGTGGAACCTCCGTTTGCAGGTTATCGCCGAACCGAGCAGGCACTCGCGCGCTATATCGAACTGGCGCGTGCTGACGACGCAGACAAGCTTCCTGCCGTTACCAAACCCATCGATCCCGACCAGCCGTACGCCGGTGTACCTCGTCTGGCCCGTTTTTTGCGATTGGTGGGCGACTTACCGCCTGATGCCACTCTTCCCGCTGACACTCAGACCTACGGCGGGCCGCTGGTGAATGCGGTGAAACGTTTTCAGAGTCGCCATGGGCTCGACGCCGATGGCCGCCTCGGTGCCGCCACCATCAAACAACTGAACGTGCCACTACAGGACCGGGTCCTGCAACTACAACTCACATTGGAGCGTTGGCGCTGGTTACCGTCGGAATTTTCAGCGCCGCCGATCATCGTGAATATCCCTGATTTCCGGCTTCGCGCTCTTGATGGCAGCAACAACGTCGCTTTGGATATGCGCGTGGTAGTCGGAAAGGCAATGCGCACCCAAACGCCGGTCTTCACGCGCGATATGACCTACGTTGTTATGCGTCCGTACTGGAACGTGCCTCCGAGTATTCTCCGCAGCGAGATCGTTCCCGCGATCCAGCGCGATCGTGGCTACATTGCAAGCAAAAACTACGAGGTCACTACAAATGACGGGAAGGTGGTCACGTCGGGAGATATTTCCGATGATGTGTTGACGCAACTTCGCACAGGCAAATTAGCGGTGCGGCAGAAGCCCGGCGCTAGCAACGCACTCGGTCTAATCAAGCTGATTTTTCCGAACGAGTACAACGTCTATCTTCACAGTACGCCTTCTCAGACTTTATTCTCGCGCTCCCGTCGCGATTTCAGCCACGGCTGCATTCGGGTCGAAAAACCCGCTGAACTGGCCGTGTGGGCTCTGCGTAACAATCCTGGTTGGACGCTGGAGCGGGTGCAGCAAGGAATGCAGAGCGGAAAAGACAATATCACTGTGAATCTGGTGAAGCCAGTTCCGGTTTTCATCGTGTACGGTACGGCGCTCGCCTATGAGAACGGCGACGTTCATTTCAGCGATGACATCTACGGTCACGATGCCAAACTCGCGGCGGCGCTTGCCAAGGGGTATCCCTACCCGTAAAGACGGAGACGGGAAACTACCAGCGCCCAACACGCCCCACGTCGACGCGACAAAGCCGCCTCAGACGCGGATATTGTGACCAACGACTCTTGTGAAACGTGGCTCGAAAGGGAACGGGAAGTCTCGATTCCCTTTTTGCGCCTGTTTTCCACTGACCGCCCTTACTAGTTCTTCTTTCCAAACACCCCACCGAGGCTCTTGGTCACGTTCTTAGTTCCCGGAACTGCCTTGGTGACATTGCCCAGCTCGTTCTTTGCAAGACCGCCGACCGCTCCCCCGACGTCGGGAATGAATTTCGGGTTTGACGTCGTTCCTTCGATCGCGAAAGGAATCCCACCGTTGGCGCTGCCTAGGCCCGCAACTTTCGAAACCCCGCCCACCATACCTCCGTGCAAATCAGCCAACATCTTGAAGGACAACGCACCTGAAGGGCTGACCTCCCCGGCACCTGTGATCACGCCGATGGAAGGAACATTAAGGTTGATGTTGTCCGCTTTCGTACCTGTCGGAGAAACCTGCGCATTCAGGCTCGCGTTTTGGACGGAAGTATTGGGATTGGACGCTGCTTTCCCGGCAAACATCGACAGCGCCCCCAGTTTCGATCCCAAGTCGAAGTTGGCCAGTTCAGTATTTGACAGCCGGACCGGCCCAGTGATCACCAACTTATCCAAGGGGCCCGCGATTGCCAGCTCTGCCGACAGCGTGCCCCCTTTGAGTTGCGATCCCGACGGAACAACCACGCCCATCGAAGGCAACATGGGTTCCAATTCATCTACAGGCATTTCGCGGGCGTCCAGCTTAAGATGGACCACTTCGGTCTCGCCCTCGGTCTTGAAATCGCCTGTCAGATGGGCGCTCGCCTTGCCGATGGCAATATCACCTTGGGAAATGGTGCCAGAGTGCTTTTCGAGGTCAACTTCAACGCTGTGTTTGATAGCTACGATCTTTGGTGCTGGCGTGCCCTTGGGTGAGAACTTCAGTTGCTTTCCGGTGAACAGCCCCACGGCTTGAGCCCGGCTACCGTCGGAACTCAGAGTCCCCTCGAAATTCGCGAGACCTGCAATGCCGCTGGCAGGATCGATGAGTCCTAAGGCCCCTATGTTCATATCCTTCACCTTTACGTCCGCCGTCATTGGGGTCTTCGCGGCATCCTCCGCATTGATCGGTCCGGCTTTCCCTGAGATATTTACGTCGCCGCTACTTGGTAGCTGCGCCTGTAGGTCGAATGCGAACGGGGAGGTGAAAGAGAAATCCCGCACCGAAATGTTTACGTTGTCATAGACCACCGACTTTGACGAATTCGTCTTCCCGACCAACAGCTTTCCATGTTTCACATTTAGTTTTGCCACTGAAAAACTCGAATGTGCCGATTCGCCGGGTTTCGTAGCCTCTCGTGTTTTCTGGGTGGAAGCCCCGCCGATATTCGAAAAGTTCCACTTCCCACTGGTTGTCTTCAGCAGCGTGATCTGTGGTTCCTCCAGCGTAATGTCAGTCACGTTGAGCTGTTTAGAGAAAATCAATTGCAGCAATTCAACGCCTACCTTCAGCGATTTTGCCGTCACAAATGGTGACTTGCTGAAGGCAGGATCGTCCGCAACGCTGATGTCCTGAACACTAACCCCGCCTGATAGGATTGAGAGGCTCAGGTCTCCTAACTTAACTTGACGTCCTAAAGCGTTCGATGCCTCTGCCTCAATTTTCGGACGGAAGCTGTTTACGTTGATCAGGAATGGGAGCGCGATCAGTAATACTAGAAGCATTGCGATCACGATTCCCGCAACCCGCAACCAACGTTTTTTCATAACTGGGTACATCTGCTTCTGGAGGACCGGTACTCTCGTAACGGATCGAATCACGTCAAGGAACGGCCGCTTTATAGAGTTTTCTGCAGTTTCCGAAGTGCCGGTATTTTTGCGAGTTGAGTCCGGCTCAGGAGGGGGTAGAGGTCGAGCAGCCATGGCGACGCCTCCAGTCAAAAGTTTCGAAGATACGGAATGGTTACCCCTAAGGTATAGTTGCCGCTACTGCTAGAAGTGACAGCTAACAAATCGATTGAACAACAAACACGGAGACCGTCGGCTGCTCTGCGTGCACTTCTTTGGTTCGGCCTGGCAGGTGTTGCGAACTGAATCGTGAACAATACTTGTGCGGCACGGACGCCGAGGATGCGCTTTGCCAGGCCTCGACTTCGCTCACGAGACTCATGCCGAAATCCCCAATTCTGCTTCTTGCCTAGGACGGCCTACTATTTCGATTGTCGGGTTGTGCCAACCGCCCTCAGGTACAACTCGATCGTCGCCGCTGGTCGGTCCCCAGGTGGCAGGCTCATATTCGTGAATCGGAGTGGTCGCTTTCAACACGGGGTCCACGATTCGCCAGGCCTCTTCAACATAGTCCTGACGGGCAAACAAAGTAGCATCACCTTCCATCGCGTCCCCCAGCACTCGTTCATAAGCATCCATCTCATCCGGTTGAGGATCGCGACTGGCGACCATTTCTGCGTTTCGGCCCATCGTTTCCTCTCCGGGAGGCACGACCGTCATACCGAGAGCGATTGTTACCTGGGGACTGATGCGAAAACGAAGATAGTTATTCGTCAGCTCACTTCCTCTTGGCGCCGTGGCAGGCAGACGCAAGCGGGCGAGCACCTCGGTGCACGTCACAGGCAACGACTTTCCGGCCCGAATAAAGAAAGGCACACCCTTCCAGCGCCACGAGTTAACATCCAGTCGTAGTGCCGCGAAGGTTTCAACCTTTGAGTCTGGCGCGACACCTTTTTCTTTCCGGTAGCCATTGAATTGCCCGCGAACAACGTCTCTTTCCTCTAGTGGTGTAATGGCCTTCAAAACTTTAACCTTTTCGTCACGGAGGGATTCGCTGTCCATTCCCACCGGAGGCTCCATAGCCAAGTTGCACAACACCTGAAAAAGATGATTCTGGATAACGTCACGGATGGCGCCGGTCTGATCGTAAAAAGCGCCCCGGCCCTGAACACCGAAGCTTTCCGCCATGGTGATCTGGACGCTCTCGATGTAGTTGCGATTCCAGAACGATTCCATAAACGCATTCGAAAACCGGAAGACAACCATGTTATGCACGGGCCGCTTCCCGAGATAATGGTCGATGCGGAAGACATCTTTTTCATCGAAGGTGCCGAGCAGAATCTGATTGAGCTTGCGGGCTGATTGGAGATCACTTCCAAAGGGCTTCTCGACGATGACGCGGGCTCCATCCGAGGATTTCGACGTTTCAAGACGTTGCACAACCGTTCCGAAGAGCGCAGGAGGGATGGCAAGATAGTGTGCCGGATGCTGTGAGCCCCGAAGTTCTTTGCGGATACCCTGGAACGTCGAGGCGTCCGCATAGTCGCCGTCGACGTAGCGCAGCAAACCGTTTAGTTTCTCGAAAGTCGCCGAATCCACCCCACCATGTTTTTCCAGACTGTCTTTTGCTCGTGCCCGGAACTGGTCCAGGTTCCAGCCAGCCTTAGCCACACCGATGATGGGTGCGTCGAGGTGGCCGCGCTTGATCATGGCCTGCAGCGCCGGAAAGATCTTCTTGTAGGCGAGATCTCCTGTGGCACCGAAGAAGACGAGCGCATCAGAATGGGGATTCTCCATGAGTCATCTCCTTACTTTAGGTCCTCCAGTAGTCGGCCACCAGCTGGCGGAAACTCTTCTTTGGACGAAATATACGCTCTCGAAAATCAAAGAACAGCTGGGGATTTACCTAGTTGTCGCAGGGCAGGTCTACGTCTGAGAATTGGAATCCTGGTGAGTGATTTTTCCTTACCAGAACGCCAGCAGAACTACGCTTACAAGCACGACGCACTGGTTCATCTGGTGAGACTGCGTGGATCATATCAGCAGCTTCGCGGCGAAAGATGGCACTGGCGCAGAAGGTGCGATAGGCGAGTATTCGGTAACAGTCGCCGATACTCGTGGGAAAAGCAACCGTTTCTGCTCCTACGAAACGAACCATGTCGGCGTCAGCTCGCAGGAAGATTGCGGCCCCTCAAAAAGCGCGGTAGGCGAAGGTTAGATCCGAGGGGAAGAAGGCGGCTGAGAGATAGAAACGGTGTCGAGCCCGTGAATGTTTTCCGGTGTTTTACTTTACGGACTCCGCGTCGCAGCACTAATCTGACACCGAAAATTGAACCGACCAAACATATACTATCCCTTTAATGCTGTAGCAGCCATTCGTGCGATCAATAGAAATCCCCTGCCCTCGGCGTCTTTCTCCAGTGTCGTCAGCCGTGCACGTCCGGCGGCTACCTTGCCGGATTTGATTTCCCACTCACCCAAGGCGAGCCGCGCGTCGTATTGAAAAAAGAGCAGGTTCGCTTTCGTCGCCTCGGCCAGCGCCTCATCGAGAATTTTTCGAGCGGTTGCGAGATCTCCAGACGCTGTTGCGATTCGGGCGCTGGCGATCGCTACGGGAAGATGCGCCACGTGATCGTCCGTCTTCACCATCTTTTGCGCCTGCTGAATTTCCTGCTTTGCCTCGGCAAGTTTTCCCGACTGCAGCAGGCAGAGGGCGATCAGCGTGTGGGCAGCTGCTTCATAGTCGGCCTGGTTCTGCGCGTGGAAATCCACTGCAGCCTTGCGCGCATCATCCAGCGCTGCTTCTGGATGCCCGTCCTCTAATGTCAATCGCGCCAGCGCCATCGAATCCTCCTCCGCTCTTCCTTTTTCTCCCAACTGCGTCCGTATGGCTAGCGCGTCTTCATGCGCTTTCCGAGCTGCCGGGATGTCGCCTTCGTACAGCAGGAGATCGCCTAGCGCCGAAAGTGTGTACGCCTCAGAATGACGATTGTGCAGGCTGCGTTTGATCACCAACGCCTGTTCGAACATTTTCTTGGCTTCTGGCAAATCGCCTTGGTCCAGATACAACTCGCCGATGTTGCCCATGGTCATGGCAATTTGGAATTGGCTGCCCGTCTCTCGAAAGGCTGCGAGCGCCTCTTCGTATTTCGCTTTGGCTCCCGCTTGATCGCCCTTATCGGCCAACACATTCGCAATGCTGTTGAGCGTATTCGCCTGGCTGTCTTTGTCTCCGATCTCTCGCTGAATGCTGAGCGCTTCTTCGTACAGCTTTTGCGCCCCCGCAAGATCGCCCTGATCGTAGAGTCCGATCGCAATATTGAGCAGACTGGTAGCCGTATTGCGTTGCGAGCCCACTTCGCGGAAGACGGCCAGCGCTTGCTCATTCAATTGCCGCGAACCGCTCAAGTCCCCATGTTGATAGAGATTGGTTGCGAGTCCCATGGTGGCTCCCGCTGCGCCCAATCGGTCTCCCGCTTCGGTATAAGTTCGCTGTGCATCTTGTAATGCGGCATTCGACTTATCCTCCCGATCTTGATAGCGAAAGGCAGCTCCTTCCTGATTCAGCGCCTGCGCCAGCACCAGTCGCTGTCCGCTGGCTTGCGCCTTCAACGCTGCGCGCGACGCTGCTTCGCCGGCCTCTTTGAATTTCGAGAGACTAAAATAGGCGCCGCCTTCGGCCAAGTCGAGTCGCGGATCTTGCGACGCTGGAGCCGGCAACTGCCGCAGTTCCTGGAGCGTCGCCAGCGCGTCTTTGGATTTGGCCGCCGAATTTTGCGCCAACGCCAGCTGCAAACCATATTCAAGATTGTCAGGAAAGAACTGCGTGAGCGTGCGATAAATGCCGATCGCGCCTTCCCAGTCGTGGTTCGCCTCCAAATAACGTGCCTGGATCGCCAGCTTGTCCTCGCGGCCCAGCCCACCGGATAAATCAAATGCTGTCTTCGCTTCCACCGTTGCCTTGCCGTCGTAGCCCAAGGTCGTCCACGCCGTTGCCAACGCCGAATGCGCTAGCGCGAAGCCAGGTTCGAGCGCCAACGATTTTTGCAACAGGTCTCGTGCCACCAAAGTGTCACGGGCATGGAGCTTCGCCAACCCCTGGGAATAGAGGCGTGCCGCTTCCGCGTTCGATGGCAAGGATGCTTTCACTGCTGCCGCATCCGTCGCCGAAATCGCACCAGCACCCAACTTTTGCCGCAGTTCCGCGCCAGCGCGGCTTACCAGATCGTCGATTTGATCCTCGCGTCCTTTGGCGGATACCGATGCCAGCGTCTCCCCCGCAACCGCGTCCTGCAGTCGCAGATCGAGCCGGATCTGATCTTTGCCCAGCGGAACGAAGGACCCGACGACAACTTCATCGGCGTTCAGATTTTCGTGAATCCTGGCTAGTGTTTCCCGGCCATAGCTGTCGGCATCGGGCAGGGCGAGGTTGGTTTTCATTTGCGCGACGTTTTCGCCGGCGACGGTTCGCAATTCCTCGCCCGCGCCCAGTTCAGTGGTCAGCATTTCCGCGAGTGCGGTCGAGAGCCACGCCTTGTCCGCCTGCCCGGAAACGTTCTTTAGCCCGAGAACAGCCACCGATCGCCGCCCATGAGCTAATGAGGCCGCCGGCCCCGATACTCCGGTGGTTGCGGATTCCTTGTGCTCGAAAAGTCGGCGGCGAACTCCAAAAATATTCAAGCCGATCGCCAAGCCTGCGAGAACGATGGCAGCAATAATCGCGATCGCGACCCGCGATTTCTTGGGCCGCTCAACCGGCAATAATCCGGCCGAATCACTCGTGCCGGTGGAGAGTCCCTCCAGCGCCACTCGCAACTCGCGCGCCGATTGAT
Organism: Terriglobales bacterium; assembly: GCA_035483045.1. Taxonomy (GTDB): domain Bacteria; phylum Acidobacteriota; class Terriglobia; order Terriglobales; family Acidobacteriaceae; genus Acidiflorens. Next base: position 1,546 of record DATHQD010000053.1, on the reverse strand, counting down.
AGCGTTGCGATGGATCCTTCGCCAGTGACTTGGAAATAATGCTCTCGAGCCCCGGAGAAACGTATTTGTTCACCGACCGCGCCGGCGCTGGAGACTCATACAGAATCGCGCCCATCAGTTCCGCAGCTTGGCCTTGCGGAAATGCGCGGCGGCCCGTCGCCATTTCGTGCAGAACTGCTCCGGCTGCATAAATGTCGCTGCGTGGGTCGACCGGCAATCCGCGCAACTGTTCCGGCGACATATAAGGGACGGTGCCAGAAACCGTACCCGTATCGGCCGTGATGCTGCGCGTCACGTCGGCTCCGCTCGATTTGGGCGTGTGCTTTGCCAGCCCGAAGTCGAGAATCTTCAGCCGTCCGTCCGGCGTCACAAACAGATTTGCCGGCTTGAGATCGCGATGGATGACTCCCTGATCGTGCGCCGCAGCCAAGCCTTCTGCGAGTTGCGTCGTCAGGCGAACGATCTCGGGCTGCGGCATTGCGCCGCTGAGGAGCCGCTCGCTCAAAGGCCTTCCGGGAATCAGTTCCATCGCCAGGAAGTCCACGCCTTCCTGCGAACTGAACTCGAAAACCGTAGCAATATTCGGATGACTCAGCTTGGCGAGCGCCAGCGCTTCTTTGCGGAATTGTCTTCGCGCCGCATCATCTGCCAATGTGCCTGCCGGCAGCACTTTAAGTGCGACATCGCGATCCAGTTGCTCATCGTGCGCGCGATACACCACGCCCATGCCGCCTGCGCCGATTTGTTCGACGATGCGATAGTGGCCGAGAATGCGACCGGCGAACTCGGAAGGCGGCTCCATGAGTACGAAATGCTAGAACGTATGAAGGCCAATGTCCATCTTTGGAGTCCAGTTGTGACGGCGACAATCGAAATTCCTGTAACTACTGTCTGCGCACGTCCAAAGCAGGTCGGGTCCAGGTCGTGCGCGTGTCACCCAATCGCATCATGTCCTTCCGTCCTTCTAACGGGAGCGATGAAGAAACCTCATTGCGAGTGACCAAATGGCCACCAGCGGCACACAGCACTGGTGGGGTATGACTTGCGGATTGCCCGTTATACGTAAGCAGGTGTCTGTCGCAGTACTCGTTCGAAGAGGCGTAGTCTCGATCAAGAACGATCGGCCGGCTGAGCTAGCGCAGCTTCCCCCGAATCACGGTGATCGAGCCCGCTGGGAGTGTGTACATGCCGTCGGGCGTGGCGGCAATCGTGATGTTCTTATCCTCAGCAGGAGTGTTGCAATACTGCACAAGAGCCACAGATCCGACGAGTGAATGGCTCACGTGCCTGGCATCGTCGATGACGATATGAACGGGCTGGGGCGCGTGCAAATCATGATTAATCAGCATTAACGACCAGTTCCCGTCAGGACGTTTGACCACGTATGAGGTAACCACGGTTCGCCCGGCAGCATCCTTAAGATCGGCCGAAGCGGGGAAAATCTTGTTCGCTCCCGCGCCGTGCTGCAACCATTCGAAATTGATCAGGTGTGCGGAAGAATAGGGAGTATATGCAGGGGTGCCATACGCTCCGCCGCCATCAGGGC
>DATHQD010000052.1:0-279665 GCA_035483045.1 Terriglobales bacterium | reverse complement strand
CCATCGAACTTCTGCACTGAACCAGTGACACGGAACCAGAACGTTTCTACGCTCGACTTCGCGTCTATGTCGACCGTGGTTTGGTCAAACACCGCGGGCGTCATCTGCGAAGCCACAAAGCGTTGCCAGATCAGCTTGTAGACCTTGAACTCATCTTCTTTTAAGTACTGTTTCATCTGGTCCGGATGCCGCATCGCCGAAGTCGGACGGATGGCCTCGTGCGCGCCCTGCGCTTCCTTCTTCTCTTTAAATGTGTTCGGCGTTTCCGGCAGGTAATTCGCGCCATATTCCTTGCCCACATACTCGCGCACTTCCTGAATCGCCTCGGGCGCCACCCGGGTCGAATCAGTACGCATATAAGTAATGAGGCCAACCAGCCCTTCTTCGCCCAACTCCACGCCTTCATACAAACGCTGCGCGATCATCATCGTGCGCTTCACGCTGAAACGCAGCTTGCGCGAAGAATCCTGTTGCAGCTTGCTGGTCGTGAACGGAGGCGTGGCATTTCGCCGGCGCTCTTTCTTCTCCGCCGTTCGCACAACCCAGTCAGCCTTTTCGAGCGCCAGCCGGATTTTCTCCGCGTCCTCGCCATTCGTGACCTCAACTTTGTCGTCGCCCTTGCCAATAAAGCGAGCGTCGAATGCCGGAGGCTTAGCCGCGGCGAGATTGGCGTCGATCGTCCAGTACTCTTTCTTCTCGAAAGCTTTGATCTCGCGCTCGCGGTCGACGATCAGGCGCAGCGCGACCGTTTGCACGCGCCCCGCGGAAAGACCGCGGCGAACCTTATCCCACAAAAGAGGAGAGACTTGATAGCCCACGAGTCGATCGAGCACGCGGCGCGTCTGCTGCGCGTCAACCAGATTGCGATCAATGTCGCGAGGATGCTCGAACGCGGCCTTCACTGCCCGCTGCGTGATTTCGTTGAAGGTGACGCGGCGGATGCGCGCGTCGTCGCCAATGTCGTCGATCTTTTTCTTCTTGCCCTTCTTTTTCTTACCCGACTCTTCGGTGAGTTCATCGGCGAGATGAGCAGCGATGGCCTCGCCTTCGCGATCCGGATCAGGCGCTAGATAAATATGATCCGCCGAGAGCGCCAGCTTTTTAAGCTTGGCAAGAACCTTCTCTTTTCCCGGAATGACGACATACTCCGTATCGAAATCGTTTTCGATATCGACACCGAGACTGCTTTTGGGCAGGTCTTTTACGTGGCCGAATGAAGCATCGACCGTGAATCCCTTGCCCAGATATTTCTGGATAGTTTTCGCCTTAGCCGGCGATTCGACAATGACTAGACCTTTGGACAATGGTTCCTCAGTATGGTGGTATTGGAATTGACCCTAGCACGAATTGGCGGATTGCAACAACCGTTCTCAGTTCTCAGTTGTCAGTTTTCAGTTAGTGGCCTTCACTTTCTGCATCAGGGATTACAACATCGTTTTACTTCGACTGCTTGCGCAGAAAGCCTTTCGTATGCCGGATTCGGCAAATAATCAAGGTCGTGAGCCAGCAGAAGTTGGTATTCAAGCTCACTTGCCGAGCCCATCGCGATCTGCAGAAACCGCCCCATCTCTACGTTGCCGTTTCTGCAGCACCCTTCCGCGATATTCGTGCCAATAGAAGCTGAGGACCGTCCCATCTGACTCGTGAGTCCATAGATTTCCTCCCGTGGAAACGTCTTGCTCGACGCGTAAATATCGAGCGTCAATCGATGAGACTTTTCCCATACTCTAAGAGTACGAAAGCTTTGCACGAGCCCTCCGGTCTAACTGAAGACTGACAACTGATAACTGACGACCGACAGCTAAAAGCTTTTCACAAAATTCTTCCCCGGCAACTGCTTCACCTTCCCATTGAGCTCCAGCTCAAACAGCGCAGCAAAGATTTCCGAGGGAGACATTTCGTTCTCCAGCAACTCCACTAATTCATCGATGTGCGTGGATTCATCGGCCTTCAGCAACTTGAGGATATTTTTTTCGTGGGGCGATCTCACCTCGTCCGGGAATAGAGATGCGGTCTCCGGCTCTGGCGATTCATTCTGCTTCGAGCTGAGCACATTCTGTACATCCGTCGGCAGCTCTTCCCACACGTCTTCCCAAGTGGCAACGAGTTTCGCTCCCTGCTTGATCAGCGTGTTCGGTCCCCAGGAATTTTTGTTGGTGACGTTGCCCGGGACGGCGTAAACATCGCGGTTCTGCTCGAGCGCGAGTCGCGACGTAATGCGCGTGCCGCTATACTCCGCAGCTTCCACTACCAGCACGCCGGCCGACATCCCGCTGATGATCCGGTTGCGAATGGGAAAATTCTGCGGCGTCGGCGGCGTTCCCACCGGAAACTCGGTCACGAGCGCCCCTCCAAGAGCAACAATCTGTTCCGTGAGCCGCGTGTTTTCCTTGGGATACATCACATCGATTCCCGTGCCGAGCACGCCAACAGTCTTCCCTTTCGCTGCGACCGCGCCGCGATGCGACGCAGTATCAATTCCGCGCGCCAATCCGCTGATGATCACCAATCCTCGAGCCGCGAGATCGGTCGAGAGGCGTTCCGCCATGGCGCTGCCGTAAGGCGTCGGATGTCGCGTTCCGACCATCGCGATACCAGGCTGAGCGAGCACCTCGACGCTCCCTTTCACGAAAAGAATTACCGGAGGATCGTAAATCTCCTTCAGCCGCGGAGGATATTCGGGATCGCTAAGCGCAACGATTCTCGCGCCCGCTTCGCTCGCCTTCGCGCATTCGGCCTGCGCCAGTTCAAGCGACTTCCCCGTCGCTAGCGATTGCGCCGAAACCGCGCGCATCCCCGTCGCCTCCAGTTCCGTCAAGCTGGCCTGAAACACTCGCTCCGCCGTGCCAAACTGCTCGATCATTTTTCTGATGCGCGTCGGACCCAATCCCTCGGTCAGCGCCAATGCGAGCCAATAGAGACCTTGGTGAGAAACCGTAGTGGGCGCGACAAGAGCCGCGTCATAGGCAGCAGACTTATTCAGCATATTGCGCGACCCTAGTCTGCAATCGAAAAGCCTGTCAAGGATGCCGCTCACACCGCCTTTGGTACAATTCGCAAAGTGATGAGCCGGTTAAAGATCTCAGCTATTTCCTACCTGAATACGGCTCCTCTGATGTGGGATTTTGAGAACAAAGAAGCCAACGCCGGCCAAATTGCAGATTACGATGTTTCCTACACGATCCCGTCAGCCTGCGCCGAGGCTCTGCGTGAGGGATCGGCCGACATCGGGATCGTTCCGGCCGCGGCCTATGCCAGCGTTCCGAATCTCGTTATCATCCCCGATGTCGCCATCGCCGCCCGCCGCGCTGTGCGCTCGATCCTGCTCGTCCGCAAGATGCCCAGCACAGAGCCAGATGGCCACTCGTCAAGAAATCCGCCGCCAAAAGAAGAATGGTTGCAGCGCATCCGCACCGTTGCGCTCGACACTTCTTCGATGACGTCCGTAGCGCTGGCCAAAATTCTTTTTGCCAAGTGGCTCGGCGGAGAGCGCGCCTATAAGCCGATGGCTCCGGATCTCGACGCCATGCTCGAGGCATGCGATGCGGCAGTGCTGATCGGAGACCCGGCTCTTCAAATCGACCGCACCCGCCACCTCACTCTAGACCTGGCGGAAGAATGGGTCGAGCGCACGGGAAAATCGTTCGTCTTCGCCTTCTGGGCTATCCGCCGGCAAGCGCTCGAAGGGCGAGATGCCCGCGCGATCGCGCATGTCTTCAAGCAATCGCGTGATCACGGCCTGTCGCCAAAAAGTCTTGAAGCCATCGCCCAGGAGTGGGCGCCGCGCCTCGGCCTCAACATCGAAGTGATTCGTGTCTATCTCACGCAAAATATCCATTATTATCTCGACCCTCCCTGCCTCGAGGGCCTTCATCTCTACTACCAACTCGCCGCCGAAATCGGAGCCCTGCCGCCCGCACCTGAACTTCGGTTTCTGTAAACTTTTGTCTCTACCAACACGACTAGCTCTTTAGATTGCAACTAGTCCACCGCAAACCTGCTCTAATAAAGATCATGCATTGGATCGCCAGCATCCTGCTCGTGACACAAAAGAGCGCCATGCGCTGGCTGATCCATCTCGGAGGCCCGGGCCTCATTCTGCTGGGCATTGCCGATAACTCGCTCATCCCTCTGCCCGGCAGCACCGATGTTGTCACCATTCTTCTCGCCGCCCACCGTCGCGAGCCCTGGTTTTATTACACCATTATGGCTACTGCGGGAGCCGTCCTCGGCGGCTTTCTCACTTACCGAATGGCGCGCAAAGGCGGCAAGGAAACGCTCGAAAAAAAGTTTTCTCCGCGAAAAGTAAAAAAGGTCTATGCGATTTTCGAACGCTGGGGATTCGCCGCCGTCGCCATCCCGGCCATCCTTCCTCCGCCCTTTCCCATCACCCCAATGCTCTTGGCCGCCGGGGCCATGCAGTATCCCACAAAGAAATTTCTGACTGCGCTGGCCGTAGGGCGTGGCATTCGCTACACCATCCTGGCCTATCTCGGCTACCACTACGGCCGAACCATCGTGAAATTCTTTTCGCAGTATTATTGGCCGGTAATGATCGTCTTAATCGTTTGTGCAGTAGCCGCGAGCATGTATGGCCTGTATCAATACAAACGCAGCCGGACCGGCGACCGCCCAAAAATTCCCCGCCCGCGTCCGCAAATCCGGCGCCGAACTGCCTAGCATTCAAACCTTCGTGTAACTTCATGCCCTTTGTGGTTATGTTCTCTTACCAGCTAAAATAAGGGTTCAAGAGTGGAGTAACGAGAATGTCCCTGACCAAACAGCAAGCGCTCGATATGTTTCGCTCCGATGACCTGATTGGCATCGGCATGGAGGCGGACGCGGTTCGCCGGAAACTCCATCCCGAAGGCACGGTGACCTACATCATCGACCGCAACATTAATTACACCAACTTCTGCACCGAATATTGCACCTTCTGCGCCTTCTATCGTCCTTTAAAAGGCCCCGCAGCAAAGGAGGGCTACATCCTTGACTTCGACACCATCTACGAAAAGATCCGCGAGACCGTCGAACTCGGCGGCACCGGCGTGCTGATGCAGGGAGGCCTCCATCCCGACCTCAAAATCGACTGGCACGAGAAGATGCTCAGCGGCATCAAGCAGCGCTTCCCGAAAATTCATCTCCACTGCTATTCCGCCTCCGAAATCCTCGCCATCGCCGAATACAGCAACCTCAGCATCCGCGACACGATTGCGCGCCTGCGTGACTCTGGCCTCGACTCCATCCCTGGGGGAGGCGCGGAGATTCTCGACGACGAAGTCCGCTACAAAATTGCGCGCCTGAAGTGCCTGACCGCCGATTGGCTCGAAGTCCATCGCACCGCGCATCAACTCGGTATGCGCACCACCGCGACCATGATGTTTGGCGTGGGCGAGTCGATCGAGCACCGCATCAATCACTTCCAGGTTCTTTACGACCTGCAGCAGGAGACCGGTGGTTTCACCGCCTTCATCCCATGGAGCTTCCAGCCGCAGCACACCGCCCTCGGCGGCCGCAAATGGGACGAAGCGACCGCCGTCGAATACTTAAAAGTGCTGGCCATCTCGCGGCTTTATCTTTCAAATTTCCTGAACGTGCAATCCAGCTGGGTAACGCAAGGATTAAAAGTCTGCCAGATGGGCTTGCGCTTCGGCGGCAACGACGTCGGCTCAGTGATGCTCGAAGAAAACGTCGTTCGAGCAGCGGGTGTGACCAACTGCACAACCGAAGAAGAATTGCGCCGCATCATACGCGATGCGGGCTTCCGTCCAGCGCAACGCGATACTTTGTATCGGCAGTATTTTCTGAACTGACTTTCCCGCGAGACCGGCAGAAGCCTTAATCATAGGGGACACAGAGAAACGCGCGGACTGGCAGGCTGCCCCTGTGAAACCCGGTACCCCATGTGGTTAAAGCACTCGCGGACTCAGCTCTAGATATAGAACGTCGAATGAAACGGTCGCTCACTCTCGCGTTGCTCTTTTGCACCGTCGTGTTGCTGGCGAGCGCGCAGGACTCCGTACCGGCGTCGAAGACGTCGTCCATTGCAGGCACAGTAGTAAAAGAACCCGGCAGTCAACCGCTCAAAAAAGTTCTGATACAGGTCGTTGCCGAAGGACAAGGTGAAAGTTACGCTGTCTCAACAGACGCCGACGGCCATTTCCGCGTCGAAGGTGTCGTTCCCGGCCGCTACAGTATCTTCCTCGAACGTACCGGTTTCGTCGGTGTCAACAACCGGGGTCGCAAGTCCGACGTCAACGTAGTCACCGTCCAGTCAGGGCAATCGCTGGAAGACCTGCTCTTCCGCATGCTGCCCACAGCCACGATCACCGGCCGCATCACCGACGAAGACGGCGATCCCATGTCCGGCGTGAGAATCTTTGCGCTCCGAAAAAAACCGGGTAAATCAACGCGCGAAGCTGTCTCCAGCAATGCCAGCAACGACCTCGGCGAATACCGCCTCACCGGTTTATTTCCCGGACAGTATTCGATCCTGGCCATGCCTCCTCCCGACTTTCGCGATTACGAAAAGGCGTCGGAAAAACCGCCCTCGACCGCTGCCGAAAACGGCAGCCAAGCCGAGACGCCCGACACTCGCTACCTCTCCACCTACTATCCCGGCACCAACGATCCGGCGCAGGCCACGCCAGTAGAGGTTAAGGCCGGCGACGAGATCCCCGTCAATCTCACGCTCGTGCCTGCCAGAACCTATCGGATCCGCGGCACCGTGACCGGTATCCCCGCCGGACAGAAACCGGCCGTCGAGTTGTTCTCAAAGGCGGGAGATTCGATGAGGGCAAATACCAGTGAGATAGGAACGGATGGCCAGTTCGAAATTCGTGGCGTCCCTCCCGGAGCCTACACTATGAAAGTGGCGACTGAATCGGGCCCCCAGGCGCTGACAGCGCACCAGGATCTCAACGTCGTCGCCGCTGATCTGGAAGGCGTCAAGCTGGTTCCTCAGCCTTCCTTCACCGTCTCGGGCCATCTTCTGATCGAAAGCACAGTGTCGGTAGAGCCGGCGCAATTCGTAGTAAACCTGCGTCAGGCGGAACTGCCCGAAGATCCCGGCTTCTTCATGTCGCAGGACTTCTTCGGCACGAATGCCCAAGTCGATCGGCAGGGCTACTTTCAGTGGAAGGGCGTGAACCCGGGCAATTACATCGTGCAGGTCTTCGGCGCCGCCGCGCAGGTCAATTTCTACGTGAAATCCATAACCCTCGCCGGACGAGATGTGGCCACGGGATTTAGCGCAAGTGGCCCAGTCTCGCTCGATGTGCGGCTGAGTTCCAAGGGGGGCACGATCGAGGGTGTGGTTGTCGAAAAAGAAAAAGATGTAGACAACGATCATCCCGCGCCCAACGCTACCGTGGTCGCCGTCCCGGAAGAAAAATATCGCAAACTTCCCGGTCACTTCGGCACCGGATCGAGCGATCAGCATGGCCGTTTTGTGATTCGCGGCCTCGCCCCCGGCACTTACACTCTCCATGCCTGGCAAGATGTCGATGAGGACCTCTGGCGCGATCCCGACTTTTTGAGGTCGCAAGAAGCCAATGGCACAACGTTGAAAGTCGAAGAAGGCTCCAGTCAGAGAATCGAGATGAAATTAAGTCCGGCGGTCGAGGAGTGAGAACGGCCGTTATTCGTTAATCGTTGGTCGTTGGGCTCTCGCGGAGTTTGCCAACGACTAACGATCCGAGACCAATCAGGTACAATTCTTAGGCTGCGGTCTTCACTTTTGCTTCTTGTCCATCTGTTTTCATGTATCTGACGCCTACTTCCATACCGTTCCTCGGTTTTTTTCTGGCCACCAAAGGCTTGGGCCCCTATCTCCGCCAACATTTTCTCGATAAAACTTTTCAAGGTCTTTATCAGGTCAACGCCTTCGATCTGGCGTTGTTGATTCCTTACTTCGTAGTGCTCGTCATTCTGGCGGCCTACGGAGGCCATCGCTATTGGCTCGTCTACCTTTATTACAAGCACAAGAAGAAAAAAACTACGGAGCCGCCGGCTCATTTCGACAACCTGCCGCGCGTCACCGTGCAATTGCCGATTTTCAATGAGCAATACGTTGTCGACCGCCTGCTCGATGCCGTCTGCCGTCTCGATTACCCGAAAGAGAAGCTCGACATCCAGTTGCTCGACGATTCGACCGACGAAACCGTGGAGGTCGCGCGCTCTCTGGTCGATCGCTATGCCACGCTGGGAAATCCCGTCAGCTATATTCACCGCACCAACCGCGAAGGCTTCAAGGCCGGAGCACTGGAGGCAGGCCTCAAAACCGCCAAGGGTGAATTCGTCGCCATCTTTGACGCTGACTTTGTTCCGCCGCCCGACTTTCTGCTGAAGTGCATCCACCACTTCACCGATTCCAAAGTCGGCATGGTCCAAACGCGCTGGACCCACATCAACCGCCACTACTCGTTCCTCACCGAAGTCGAAGCCATCCTGCTCGACGGCCATTTCGTGCTGGAACATTCCGGCCGTTCCCGCAGCGGTGTTTTCTTTAACTTCAACGGAACCGCCGGCATGTGGCGCCGCCGCGCCATTGACGAAGCCGGTGGCTGGGAGCACGACACGCTAACCGAAGACACCGACCTCTCTTATCGCTCCCAATTAAGAGGGTGGAAGTTTATTTATCTGCAAGACGTCGAATGCCCAGCCGAGCTGCCGGTGGAAATGACCGCATTCAAGACGCAGCAGGCGCGTTGGGCCAAAGGCTTGATCCAAGTCTCAAAAAAAATCCTTCCCAAAGTGCTAAAGAGCGACGTATCGCGCCATCAGAAGATCGAAGCGTGGTATCACCTGACGGCCAATTTCAGCTATCCGTTGATGATCGTGCTCTCGGTTTTGCTGATGCCGGCCATGATCATCCGCTTCTATCAGGGATGGTTCCAGATGCTCTATATCGACCTGCCCCTGTTCATGGCGTCGACCTTTTCGATTTCCAGCTTCTACCTGGTATCGCAAAAAGAGCTATTCCCAAGAAGCTGGCCGCGAGCGCTTCTCTACCTGCCCCTTCTGATGGCGCTGGGAATCGGCTTAACCGTCACCAACACAATTGCCGTCCTCGAAGCGGTGGTCGGCAAACAGACCGCCTTCGCCCGCACTCCCAAGTATCGTGTCGAATCCAAGAAGGACAAGGTTCTCGGAACAAAATATCGCAAGCGCCTGGGATGGGTGCCGTGGATCGAACTCCTGATCGGAACTTATTTCGCACTCGCCATCTATTACGCCATCAGCAACGAGAACTATTTCACCGTTCCCTTCCTCATGTTGTTTGTATTGGGCTATTGGGTGACGGGCCTGATGTCGCTGCTGCAAGGCCGCTTCGCTGGCCTCGCCGTAGGCTCTGAGCGCCACACGAAGCCCTTCCCGGTCGGAGTGTAGTCATCGGGTCATCGGGCGATCTGGCCATCGGGCGATCGGCAATTTAACGATTGGCTAAGCGATTCGACAGTCCCATCGTCAACGCATTCATGGCGAAGAGGAGTCTGGGGGGTATTTAAAGTGAAGAGTAATCCCAATCTCATTCTTCACCGGTTTTCCATCGAGTTCGAAGGGTTTGTAACGCCAATGCTTCACCGCTTCGACGCCGGCTTGCGCAAACATCGGCGGGCCATCGATCACCCTGACCGCTCCCACCGTTCCATCCTCCATCACCGTGGCGGCCAGAACGACGGTTCCTCCCATGCGCATCACGCGTGCCTCTGTCGGATAAACCGGGGGGACCCTGTGGAGAAGTTTACCGCCCGAAACCCCGGCCGACACCGGCGCCGTGAGGCCGGGCAATGATGCCTTAGCGGAAAGAACTCCATTAAGAGCGGAATGATTCGTCTCGCCGCCGGACGACGGTACCAACGGCGCATTCTCATTCGAATGAGTCTCGACTGAGCTAACGCCCGAATCGTCCTGCGACAGGGCCCGCGAGCCTGGAACTCGATGCACGATCATCGTATCCGCCGCAACTTTGCCAGCCATTTTGTTAGAAGAACCGTCAGACGATGATGAGTGATCAACCGGCACCTGAGCGGCGGAAATGCGGCCCGGGGCAGGTTTTTTCTCCGCAAGCGTGTCCACCTTTGCAGCGTACTTCACCGGATCTCCGGCAGACGGCTTTCCGGCGGTCGGAAACAGCGGCTGCCCACCCGGATCCGGCTTCCAGACTGGATCGTTCCTGAACGAAGACTGAGAGTTAAGCGAAGACTGCGCCGAATTTTGCGACCCCGTCGGTGGCTCACTCGCGGAACCAGGAGCAGCGGCGTTGACATTAGCGCTAACTGAATCCAGCATCGCCGCTTGCGCCTTGCCAGCTCCTTCGGCAGGCCCTTTCCATCCCAGCCAAATCGCCAGGCCAACCAGCGAGATCGACACCAGCGCAAGGGCGATCGAAACAAACGGGCGCGAACGCTTTCCGACCACCGCCAGAGCCACGTCCCCCACGCGATCCGACGCCGGCAGCAGCCCAGTGGGCTCTGTCTTCTCCGTCGCAGACGGAATCTTCGGCGCGGCCGGGGACGCGCCATGGGGCTGCGATGCTCGAGCTCTCTCCGCCAGCGCTGCCAGTTGTACGAGATGATCTATATGCTCATCGGTAAAAGCCGCTGGCGTGGTCGAGAATACTTCCAGAATTCCGTTCACCCCGCGCCAGCCCTGAATCGGCAAAACCGCAATCGAGCGCAATTCGAGGCTGCGGCAGACTTCCACATCGACCAGAGAATTACTTTCGGTATCGACGCAATGTTGAATTTTTCCGCTGCGCAAACACTCCCCCGAAATCCCCGTGTCCGCGCTCAACCGCGCACCCAGAGCGGGAGCCGTTGTCCCACTGCGCGCACGGCATACCATCGCGCCGTTCTTCCACATCGCCAGCGCCGCGCCTGTAGCGCCCGTAAGCCGCAGCGCGACGTCCGTAATGCTCCCCAATATCGGTTCCAGACGGCGGTCTCCGCCTGCGATCAGATCCTTCAGCGACGACAGCGAGGCGTTTGGGTCAATTTCAGAGGTGACGGACCCGCCACCTTCAGAATTTTCTGGCGAAGAATCGCGATCGGACACAGGAATTCTTTTCTCAGAGGGCGACTTGGATTGGGACGACACCACGGAATCTCTCTATCAACACTCAGTTGGTAAGTTGCCGGACGAAACTGGCGAAACGCAAGCGGCGCGCGCGATTGGCCCGAAGTATGAGCCAACTTGGCGCGCCTGTCAAGGCAAGTCGCCGGATTGGAGGGACCGTCGGCGACCTGAAACCCCCAGTTTCTAAGTGTCCGGCAAAGTTATGAATATTAACGTGAAATGACACTCACCCATGGCCAGATTACCCGATGCCCGACGCTTCTTTCGCACCAAACTAACTAACAATAGGCTCGTAATCGCGATGCTAACCTTATTGCGCTCTGGTTTCTCGCAGGCTCCTCCGCGCGAGGTATTGCAAGGAACCGACTTTAAGAAGATTCTCAAGACGTTCGAAGCGTTGACGGATTTGGGGCCTGAACTTACAGCGGACCGCGACTTCCGCCAAACCGCTCGCACCATGCTGACGGCCATCATGGAAGCAGCAGGTGCGCGCGAGGCCGTCCTATTTTCGTTCGACGACCGGCGTTCCCTGCTTTCCTCCGTCGACTCCCAGGGGTTCACCCTGATGCCCGACCCCACAGTGATGCGCCTCCTGCCTCGCCATGTGCACACCCTGACTGCTGCCTCCGGTCCCATCCTTCTCAACAGTTCCACCCACGACGTCTTTCTGAGCTCGAACGGAAATGTGGCACCCGAACTGTTCAAGTGCGTCTGCCCGCTGAGAGTCCGCGGCAAACTTGCGGGAGTAATCGCTCTCGGACGCCGCACTGGCGACGCGGTCTACGAAGAAGACGCCCTCGATGCTCTCAAAATGCTGAGCCCGTATATTGCGCTGGCCATTCAGAATCACACTCTGGGCCAGTCGCTCGCGCAACGGGTATCAGAAAACCTGCGTCTGACGGCCTCGCTCCACGAATTTCACGACAACGCGCTCGAGGCTTTCGCCACCGCCATCGACGTCAAACATGTCAACATTCATGGCCACTCGCTGCGCGTAGGCCGATATTCCCAAGCCATCGGCGAGGCTATGGACATGAACCCCAATGACGCCGCTGCTCTGAAATCCGCCGCCTACCTGCACGATATCGGCATGGTCGCTGTCGATCGGCGGCTGTTCGAGAAACCATCGGAACTTGATCAGAACGAGTATCGCGAGATGCGCGATCACACCGTCGTTGGCCATCAGATCGTCAGCCAGGTCCAATTTCCCTGGCCGCAGATTCCAGAAATTGTACGCTGGCACCACGAGCGCGCCGACGGCTCGGGATATCCAGACGGCTTGCGTGGCGATGAGATACCGCAAGCTGTGCGCATCGTCGCGCTCGCCGAAACCTTCGACGCCATGACCAGCGAGCGCGCCTACCGCGAACGCCTTCCGGTTGGAGCGGCACTACAGGAACTCATCCGCCTGACGCCGCAAAAATACGACGCTCAGGTACTCCATGCTCTGCTGATCCAGGTGCGCCGTGACGCCGTTGGGACTAATCGTCTACCGATTCTCGATCCCACAATGATGAACCTATCCGCAGTAGACATCGACCAATTAGCCTCGACCCTGCAGCAAAGAGTCAAGCAAAGCAAACTCTCCGAACCTTGATATCCCTCTCCCCGGCAAAGATATAAAGACTTAAGGATCAAAGATAAAGGCCCCTGCCCATTCTTCTGGCGCTCGCAGCACCCAGCCAGATTCGTGCCGGTATAAAATGAAGCGTAGTCTACTCGTGCCTCGTCTCGTTTCTCGTTCCCGAGGTAAACTGAGACATCTGGCCTGGTGTATCCATTTGCGGAGGGATTCATCTAACTTCAGAGTGGGGCCAATGTAAGCCGCTTTGCCAGGAGAGAAAGAATGGCCGTCAGTGACCAGTCCGTCGCCACCACCGGAACACAGCTCGATCAGCTGTGCATCAACACTATTCGCACTCTCTCGATGGATGCAGTTCAGAAGGCGAACTCCGGGCATCCCGGCGCGCCCATGGCATTGGCACCCGTCGCCTATTGCCTGTGGCAACAATTTCTGAACTACGATCCGGAAGACCCGATTTGGCCGAACCGCGACCGCTTCGTGCTCTCGAACGGCCACGCCTCGATGCTGCTGTATTCCCTGATTTATTTAGCGGGCATCCGTGAAGTCAGTCCCGAGGGCAAAATTCTTTCCACTCCTGCCCTGTCGCTCGATGAAATCAAAAACTTCCGCCAAATAGGCAGCAAAACTCCCGGCCATCCCGAATACGGATTGACCTCGGGTGTCGAAACCACCACCGGCCCGCTCGGTCAAGGAGTCGCCAACAGCGTCGGCATGGCCATCGCCGGACGCTGGCTCGCCACTTACTTCAATCGTCCCGGCTTCGAGCTCTTCAACTACAGCATCTGGACATTCTGCGGCGATGGCGACATGATGGAAGGTATTTCCTCGGAGGCCGCGTCGGTTGCTGGCCACCTCAAGCTTTCAAACCTGTGCTGGATCTACGATAGCAATCACATCACCATCGAAGGCAATACCGATCTCGCCTTCGACGAAAATGTGGCGACCCGTTTTCAGGCATACGGCTGGGATGTGCAACACGTTGCCGACGCCAACGACCTGGCCGCTCTGTCGAGGGCCTACACCGAGGCTCTCGAAGTAAAAGACCGTCCAAAGCTTATTATCGTTAACAGCCACATCGGCTACGGATCACCGCACCGCCAGGACAGCAAGGAAGCGCACGGCGAAGCCCTCGGCGAAGAAGAAGTCAAACTCACGAAGCGCTTCTACGGCTGGCCCGAAGACGCCAAGTTCCTCGTCCCCGACGGAGTGCAGGAAAACTTCCGCAATGTCATGGGCAAGCGCGGCAAGCAATTAAACGCACAGTGGAAGGCGCTATTTTCCAAATACAGCGCGCAATTCCCCGATCTCGCCGCTCAATTTGAGCGCATGCAAGAGCGCAAAACACCGGACGGATGGGATAAAGAACTGCCTACCTTCGCGCCTGACGCCAAGGGATTGGCTACGCGCGATTCCTCCGCCAAAGTTTTGAACGCCATCGCCAAGAATCATCCCTGGCTCATGGGCGGCTCCGCCGATCTCTATCCCTCGACCAAGACGCGACTCACCTTCGATGGTGCCGGCGATTTCGAAGCCAATCATTACAACGCGCGCAACTTCCACTTTGGCATCCGCGAGCACTCCATGGGCGCGATCGTCAATGGCATGGAGCTCTGTAAACTTCGCTCCTACGGCTCCACCTTCCTCATCTTCAGCGACTACATGAAGATGCCGATTCGCCTTTCGGCCGTCATGGAAATTCCGTCGATCTGGATCTTCACTCACGATTCCATCGGCGTCGGCGAAGATGGGCCGACCCACCAACCCATCGAACAATTGATTACGTTGCGCTCCATTCCCGGCCTGATCACCCTGCGTCCCGCCGACGCGAACGAAGTCGTCGAGGCGTGGAAGGTGATCATGCAGCAGACGAAGCATCCGGTGGCGCTGGCCCTTACCCGGCAAGCACTCCCAACTTTTGATCGGACAAAATACGCCTCCGCCGCCGGCCTAGCTCGCGGAGCCTACATCCTCGCCGATGCAGAAGGCGGCAAGCCGCAGGTCATCCTGATGGCGACCGGCAGCGAAGTCTACCTTTGCATCGACGCCTACGAAAAACTGAAGGCCGACGGCATCCGCGCCCGCGTCGTCAGCATGCCGTCATGGGACATCTTCGAGCATCAGGACCAAAGTTATCGCGACCAGGTTCTTCCGCCCGACATAACCGCACGGGTAGCCGTCGAGATGGCGTCGATCATGGGCTGGGCGCAATACACCGGACAAAAAGGCCGCATCATAGGCATGCATACCTTCGGAGCCTCCGCCCCGCTAAAGGATTTGCAAAAGAAATTCGGGTTCACGGTTGACGCCGTGGTCCAGGCCGCACGCGAGCAGGTCAAGCAGTAACCGTTTATTAACGTCAGGCAGTTATCCTGTGCCTGCCTCAGCTTAGGAGACGTTTATGAATCCAGTCGGCACTCTCGAATCCGCAAAAGCCGTCAACCCTCTTGTCCAGCTTCAGAATTTCGGCCAGTCCATCTGGCTCGACTACATTCGTCGCGACCTGATGACAAGCGGCGAACTGCAGCGCCTGATTACCGAAGACGGCCTGCGCGGCATGACCTCCAATCCGTCGATCTTCGAGAAGGCGATTGCTGGAGGCCAATACCAGGACTTCCTCGACTCGCTCGCCGGACGCAACGATCTCGACGCCAAAGGCCGCTACGAATTGCTCGCCATTCGCGACATTCAGGATGCGGCCGACCTGCTCCGTCCTGTCTATGTGAGCACCAAGAAACGCGACGGTTATGTCAGCCTCGAAGTTTCTCCCTACCTCGCGCACGACACCAACGGCACCCTCGACGAAGCGCGCCGCCTCTGGAAGACCGTCTCCCGCGAAAACGTGATGATCAAAGTTCCTGGCACCGCCGAAGGCATACCGGCAATTCGCCAGCTCATCAGCGAAGGTATCAACGTCAACGTTACCCTACTCTTCGCGCAGCCCGTCTATGAAGAAGTCGCCGCCGCCTTCATCGATGGAGTAGAAAAATTCGCTGCCTCCGGCGGCGATGTCAGCAAGGTCGCCAGCGTAGCCAGCTTCTTCATCAGCCGCATCGACTCGCTGGTCGATTCGCTCGTCGAAGACAAACTCAAGAAAGAAACGGACGCGGCTCGCAAAGCCAAGCTTCAGGGTATTCTGGGCAAAGTCGCCATCGCCAATGGCAAGCTGACCTATGAAGCCTACGAGCGCATCTTCTCTACTTCGCGGTGGAAAGCTCTCGCCGCCAAAGGCGCACAGACGCAGCGCGTGCTCTGGGCCAGCACCAGCACAAAAAATAAGAATTATCGCGACGTGCTCTATATCGAAGAGTTGATCGGACCCGACACCGTCAACACCGTCCCGCCCGCGACTCTCGATGCCTTCCGCGATCATGGCAACCCGCGCCAGAGTCTCACCGAAAACGTCGAGGCTGCGCGCCAGACCATGGCCGATCTTGCCGCCGTTGGCATCGTCATGAAAGGCGTCACCGACAAACTAACCGCCGACGGCGTAAAGCTCTTCGCCGACGCCTTCGACACCCTGCTGGCCGAGGTCGAAAAAAATACCAAGCGCTCGAGCACTCCCAAGGTAAACGCGCAAAGCGCCTCCCTGCCGACTGATCTCGACGCCGCCGTAAAAAAAAACCTTAACGACTGGCGAGCCTCGGGAAAAGTAAGACGCCTCTGGCAGCACGACGCCTCGCTTTGGACCAACGATGACGAGGCTAATTGGCTAGGCTGGCTCAACATCACCGACCAGCAACTCGCCGACGCGGCCAAGCTGAAAGCGCTGGCCGACGAAGTCAAGGCTGCCGGATTTTCCGACATTCTCCTCCTCGGCATGGGCGGTTCGAGCCTTTGTCCCGAAGTGCTCTCGCTGACCTATCCGCAGACGCCGGGTTTTCCGCGCCTCCACATTCTCGATTCGACCGACCCGGCACAAATCCGCGACGTCGAAAAGAGGGTCAACCTCGCGAAAACGCTTTTCATCGTTTCCAGCAAATCCGGCAGCACGCTCGAACCCAATATCTACAAGCAGTATTTCTTCGAGCGCGTGCAACAAACCATCGGAGCCGACCAAGCTGGCAGCCGCTTTATCGCCATCACCGACCCCGGTTCGAAGATGCAATTGGTCGCTGAGCGCGATCACTTCCGCCACATCTTCTATGGCCTGCCCTCGATCGGCGGACGCTATTCCGCGCTCTCCAACTTCGGCATGGTTCCTGCCGCAGCCATGGGCCTCGACATCGACAAATTTCTCCAGCGTACAAAAGAAATGGTCGAAGCCTGCCAGCCCGCGACTGCGGTTGAGCAGAATCCCGGGGCGATGCTCGGCGTCATCCTCGGCACCGCCGCAAAACTCGGCCGCGACAAAATTACGCTCATCACGTCGCCTGGAATCTCCGACGTCGGCGCTTGGCTCGAACAACTGATCGCCGAGTCTACTGGCAAACTCGGCAAGGGCATCATTCCCGTCGATCGCGAAACTCTCGGCGCGCCCAATGTTTACGGAAACGACCGCGTCTTCGCCTACCTTCGCCTCGAAGGCGCGTCCGACCCCGCGCAGGATGCCAAGGTCGCCGCCATAGAAAAAACCGGACAGCCTGTAGTGCGCATCGCCGTCTCCGACACCTACAGCCTCGGCCAGGAATTTTTCCGCTGGGAAATTGCGACCGCCGTCGCCGGCTCGATCATCGGCATCAACGCCTTCAATCAGCCCGACGTGGAGGCCAGCAAAATCGTCACCAAGCAACTCACCTCCGAATACGAAACCAAAGGCGCGCTTCCCGCGGAAAAACCCATCGTCGAAGAATCTGGTTTCAAACTCTTCACCGACGAACGCAACGCCACTGATCTAGCAAGAGCCGCGGGAAGTTCCTCCGACGGCGCGCTGAAGAGTTACCTGCGCGCGCACATGGCGCGTCTCGGTGTGGATGACTATTTCGCCTTGCTCGCCTACGTCGAGATGAATGCCGAGCACGAATCTCTACTGCAATCCTTGCGCCTCGCCGTCCGCGATCACAAGCATGTAGCGACCGTCCTCGGTTTCGGCCCGCGTTTCCTGCACTCCACCGGACAAGCCTATAAAGGTGGTCCTAATAGCGGCGTCTTCCTGCAAGTGACCTGCGACGATGCCCAGGACCTGCCCGTCCCGGGGCAGAAATACACGTTCGGAATCGTGAAAGCAGCACAGGCGCGCGGAGATTTTCAGGTTCTAGCCGACCGCAAGCGCCGCGCCCTGCGCGTGCATATCGGCAGCGACGTCAATGCCGGACTAACTAAACTCGCTGAACTGGTTAAACAGGTTTTGTAGTTTCACCAGTCGCCTGGACATTTTAAGGAGCACGAATGCAACTCGGAATGGTGGGTCTAGGGCGCATGGGCGCCAACATGACGCGCCGCCTCATGCGCGGCGGCCACAAACTTGTCGTTTCCGATCTCAGCCCTGACGCGGTCAAGGGTGTCGCTGGCGAAGGCGCAACCGCTTCCTCTTCTCTTGACGACCTGGTCAGCAAACTGACCGCTCCACGCGCCGCGTGGATCATGGTTCCGTCCGGTGACCCGACGGAAAAAACCGTCGAAGCGCTCCTCGCCAGCATGCAGGCGGGAGACACCATCATTGATGGCGGCAACTCTTATTTCAAAGATGACGTGCGCCGCTCCAAAATTTGTGCCGCCAAAGGCGTCCACTATGTCGACGTTGGCACCAGCGGCGGCGTCTGGGGAATCGACCGCGGATACTGCATGATGATTGGCGGCCCGGAAGAGGCCGTCCAGCGCCTCGACCCGATCTTTAAAACGCTCGCCCCTGGCCTTGGCGACATTCCCCGCACTCCCGGGCGCGACAAACTAGCGGACGCCGCCTCACGCACCGCCGAGGAAGGCTACATCCACTGCGGCCCCTCCGGCGCCGGACATTTTGTAAAAATGGTTCACAACGGCATCGAGTATGGAATGATGCAGGCCTATGCCGAGGGCTTCGATATTTTCAAGAATGCCACCAGCAAAGATCTGCCCGAAGACATTCGCTACAATCTCGACTTGCCCGATATCGCCGAGGTCTGGCGGCGCGGCAGCGTCGTGAGTTCGTGGCTGCTCGATCTGACAGCGATGGCACTCGTCGAAAATCCTACGCTGTCCGAATACAGCGGTTTCGTGCAGGATTCCGGCGAAGGCCGTTGGACGATCCAGGCAGCGCTCGAAGAAGCCGTACCGGCGGAAGTATTGACTGCCGCTCTCTACACGCGCTTCCGCTCGCGCCAGGATCACACTTTCGCGGAGAAGATGCTTTCCGCCATGCGCCAGAAATTCGGCGGTCACATCGAACTGAAGCCGCCGACGAAAAAGTAAACAGCCGCGAACTGAGTGCAGCGATCACGATCGAACGGCAGCGGTTAGACTGTTTCTGGTAATTCGAAATCATACGGCTCGAAGCTCTTGGCTCGCAGCCCGCAGCGCATTATCATCCGAGGGAAATAATGGCTCAGACAGAAGTTCTGCCCGCTAAACCCCGCGTCGGCCGCGTCGCCGATCCCTGCGTCATGGTCATCTTCGGCTTTACCGGAGACCTCACGCGCCGCAAACTTATTCCCGCTCTCTACAATCTCGCCAGCCAGCAATTGCTGTCGCGCGAGTTTGCCGTCATCGGCGTCGGCCGCAATGCCATGAGCGACGAGGAAGCGCGCAAGAAGGTCACCGAAGACTTCCAACAATTCGCCACCGGCAACGTTGACGCCAAGCTCTGGGAATGGTTTGTCAGCCGCATCAGTTACGTCAGTGGGAATTTCGACGATACGGCAACGTTCGACAAGCTGAAAGAAACTCTGGCCAAGGTCGACCAGGAACACAATTCGCACGGCAACTATTTCTTTTACATGGCGACCGCGCCCAAATACTTCGGCGATGTCGTTGAGCGCCTGGCCAACGTCGGCCTCATGAAAGAAGAGAACAGCCACTGGCGCCGCGTGATTATCGAAAAACCTTTTGGCCACGATCTCGATTCCGCCAAGGCGTTGAACCAGCAGATCTTGAAAGTTGCGTCCGAGCGCCAGATCTACCGCATCGATCACTACCTAGGCAAAGAGACGGTTCAGAACATAATGGCGCTCCGCTTCGCCAACGGAATCTTTGAGCCAATCTGGAATCGCCGATATATCGATCACGTGCAGATTTCGGTCGCCGAAACAGTAGGCGTCGAAAAACGCGGCGACTACTATGACACCGCCGGCGCGCTACGCGACATGGTGCCCAACCACATCATGCAGCTCATCACCCTCACCGCGATGGAGCCGCCCATCTCATTCGAAGCCAACGCGGTGCGCGACGAGCAGGCCAAGATTCTGCACGCCGTCCAGCCCTTCAGCAATGAAGATGTGCTCAGCAAAACCGTTCGCGGCCAATATGGAGACGGCATGATGGATGGCGAACGCGTTCCCGCCTACCGCTCCGAAGAAGGCGTGCCTCCCGACTCGCGAACCGAAACCTTTGTCGCCATGCGTCTTCTGATCGACAACTGGCGCTGGGCGGGCGTTCCCTTCTACCTCCGAACCGGCAAGCGCCTGCCCGGACGCAACACTCATGTCGTGATTCAGTTCCGGCGCGCGCCCTTCATGCTCTTCCGCGAGACCCCGGTCGAAAACCTGATGCCCAATCAATTGGTGCTCCACATCCAGCCGGAAGAAGGTATCTCGCTGCGCTTCGCCGCTAAAACTCCCGGCGCAGCGATGCAGCTCGGCGAAGTGAATATGGACTTCGACTATGCCGACTATTTCGGGGAAACCCCCAACACCGGCTACGAGCGCCTGCTGCATGACTGCATGACTGGCGACGCCACACTCTTCCAGCGTGCCGATATGGTCGAAGCTGGTTGGAGCATCGTCAACCCCGTGCTCGATGTGTGGAAGGCTTTGCCGCCGCGTGATTTTCCCAACTATCCCGCCGGAACCTGGGGCCCCAAAGAGTCCGACGAATTGATGGAACGCGACGGCCGTCGCTGGAGAAATTTTGAGAAGTAAACGGATTGTGTAAATTGGTAATCAGGTAATTTTGTAATTTATCTTTGGTCTGACAGGTCGTGGGCATTAAGTTACAAAATTACGGGATTGCCAAAATTACAAAATTTCCATGCCGCCGACTAGATCCATCGAAGTGCTCGCCACCGCCGCCGACCTGTACCACGCCGCCGCCGAGGAATTCGTCCGGGTCGCCCGCACCGCCATCGGCGCCCAGGGACGCTTCGCCGTGGCTCTATCCGGCGGCTCCACGCCCAAAGCTCTCTACTCTCTGCTCGCCTCGAATTACGCCAACTTCGCCTGGAACCGCGTCTTTCTATTCTTCGGCGACGAGCGTCACGTCCCGCCGACCGACCCCGAAAGCAACTACCGCATGGTTCAGGATTCGTTGCTCTCTAAAATTACAATTCCGTCAGAAAATATCTTTCGCGTGCCCGCCGAAAATCCTGACGCCGACACCGCTGCCGCGGACTACGAATCTCAGCTTCGCAAATTCTTCGAACTCAAGCCCAATGAATTCCCGCGGTTCGATCTGATCCTACTGGGGATGGGTCCCGATGGTCACACCGCTTCTCTATTCCCCGATTCTGCCGCGCTTGAGGAAAAATCGCGCCTCGTCGTCGCCAATTGGGTCGAGAAATTCAAAACTCACCGCATCACTTTTACTTTCCCGGTGCTCAATCGCGCCGCCGAAGTAATGTTTCTCGCCGCTGGCGCGGACAAGGCCGAAATGCTTCATCAGGTTCTCGAAGGCAAGAGCACCCCGCCGCTGCCCTCGCAAAGAGTCCAGCCCACCGACGGAAAATTGTTGTGGATGCTCGACGAGCCCGCTGCTACGAAACTCGCGCGCTGAGGACAACGGGATTGTCCCGTCTCTATCGGCGCGCTTTGAGATCGTTTTCCTTACACCCGCCAATCGGAAAGCTGCTGAAAAAAAGTCTTCTGGCACGGCCCAACCGAGGCTGAGTAGGCTTAATATCCTGCATCAAAGCTGGAAAGAGAAGTGCGACAGAAAACCTTGAATCTCAAGTTAGTTGTCAGGTGGAATCCCGCCCAGCGGTTGTGGGCTCGTCGCGAGTCAGAAGTGAATCACCTAGGTAATGTGGTGACTAGGTTCAGGAAGGGATAGAGTTAGTCATTCATGGTCGGTCGGTCCCAATCTGCACCCCTGCTCCTAGCGTTGTTTGCCTTGGGTTGGACGTCGTTCTGTGAAGCGCAGATCGCTCCGCTACCCCCCTCACCGGCCCCAGCCTCGCCCGGATGCATAAGCGGAATCGTCGCCGATCAAAGCGGAGCTGTCATCGCTGGAGCCCAGGTGCAGCTCAGTCGGCCGGGCGGCGATCAGTCTTTAAACCAGCAGGTTCTCTCCGACGGAGAGGGGGAATTTTCCTTTAACAATATAGCTCCCGGGCCCTTCCAGCTCACAATCATTTCGGCTGGCTTCGCCCCCAAAACGTCCTCTGGCGTCCTCCGCCCCGGCGAAGTCGATATCCTCCCTGAGGCCGCGCTGGCGGTCGCCACCCATACTGCCGACATGGAGGTCACACTCACCCAGACCGAGGTGGCGGAAGAACAGATTAAGGCTGAGGAAAAGCAGCGGGTGCTCGGCATTCTGCCAAACTTCTATGTCAGCTACGACCCCCATCCCGTTCCGCTTAGTCCAAAACAAAAATTCAATCTTGCCCGGAAAACCTTGGCAGATCCCTTCACCTTCGTCATGGTCGCCGGCAGCGCGGGCGTCGAGCAGGCGCAGAATCACTTCGCCGAATATGGCCAGGGAGCGCAAGGCTACGCCAAACGCTTCGGCGCTAACTATGCCGATGCCACCACAGGCACGCTGATCGGATCTGCGATTTTGCCCTCGTTGCTGAAACAGGATCCGCGTTATTTCTACAAAGGAACCGGCAGCGTGCCGTCGCGGTTTCTCTACGCGATTGCGAACTCTCTGATCTGCAAGGGCGACAACGGACGATGGCAGCCAAATTACTCGAATGTCCTCGGAAGCATGGCAGCCGGGGGCATCTCGAATCTCTATTATCCTCCACAGGATCGCAGTGGAGCGGGATTAACCTTCGAAAACGCGGCCATCGGAATCGGAGCTACAGCCATCGGCAACGTGTTTCAAGAATTTGTCATCAAGCGGCTCACTCCAAAACTTCCGAACAATACCGCCAAGCCTTAACGCAACTGTGGTTCTCCATAGCCAGGAAATAAGAAAACGCTTGGATAGGCTTTATGCTCAGAATCAGCGCAACCGTGGTTGATCAGTCGTTAGGCTGCATGGCCGCGCCAGTTGCCGATTTCCTTCAGACCTTCTCCGCGGGCGTGTTCGAAAAGCCTTACTTTGTGGCGAGTATGTTCGAATTCGTGAATGTCAGCCCATACTTCTGCCTGCCAGGCTCTTTCGTGCGCCGCCGCCTCGCCGCAACTGGCACAACGTGTGTGAAAAGTGACGCCCGGCCGATAAGAAGTCTGTGCCTCTTGCAGTTCGAGGAAAATACAACGCACTTCTTCAATCTCTTCGTCGGGCCCCAAGATGTGTTCGTATCGGAGCAAGTAGCGAAAGCCTAACTTGCGCGCTTCGATTTCCGCTTCTTCGCGGGTATGAAATGGCCCGTATTCAGCCCGCAATTGCTCGGTCGAATCGCAGGCCATCCAAAAAATGTCCTTGTACGCCATCCCCACCCCAGTCGAGCCCGAACGAGCAAACCCGTACTCAAATAACTATGCAATTTGATTACCGGGAATGCGAGGGCCACGGCATTTGCGCGCTGGCCTGCTACGGGAGTTGACTAGGGCGCCTATTCCTATGAAAAGATGCTATTTAGTTCTGCGGGAGCCGCACCTTCCAGGTTGGGTTAAATACAGGCAAAGATCCGCAGCAGGAAAGAGTGTGAAATCTGTTTCGCTCACGCGCGTTCCAGTTTCTAGGTTTCAATCCTTAACCGATTCCTCGCCGTGCAGCTGTGTGTGGCCACCTTTCAGCGGCACGCCATCGAGCTGAGAGTGCGCGTGTGCGGCGCCATAGGGAGCGCCGCTTGCGCGAGATCGTCTCTACAATAGTGCTCCCTCGGCCGAGTGCTTTTCGCTGCCGCTCCGCGAATCATTCGTCCGTGAAAGTGGTGGCGCCTCCCCGTCCACCGTTCTCCATACCTCTTCAACCGGAAGCAGCCCATTGCCTAGTTGCAAATGCCAGTTTGCCCCACCATGCCCAGCCACATACAGCGCCAGTTCGAGCCGTGTCCACACTCCCAGTTTGTCAAAGGCAGTCCGCAGATAGTTCTTCACTACCTGCTCGCTGGTTCGCAGTACTCCGGCAATATCTTTATTGGTCAGACCCTGCCAGACCAGGGTCGCCACTTGCACTTCCTTGGCGGTCAACCGATCACGGGGTTGCATGGCGGCACCTGCTCCTTGATGAACATGGCGGTCGCGAGTTTCACGCGTTTCCGGCCTTCTTTGATCCCGGCGCGCAGGAACAGTGTGCGCAGGTGCTGTTTAACCGTCCGCGGGCTGATGTTCAGGTGGCTCGCGATTTCTTTGTTGCTGCATCCCTGCACCAGCAGATGCAACACCTCGTGGTCACGTGGCGTTATCTTGATGTTGTTGAGGTTGATCATTGGCGTTTCGTCTGCTCCTTCAGTTCAGTCTTGGGGTCGCGACCCACACTCAACCACTAGCACATTCTTCGCCAAATCTTCGCTCCACCCCAATTCCCTTTAAATCCACTCTCTTACCTCTTAACCTTCGACATTTCTTCTCCATTTCTTAAATGGTTTTCATGTCTTCCTTCCACTCTGGCACTCCCAAAAGGGAATCCCTCCCAAAAAGCTATCCTTTTCTTTCGTTTCACACGTTCGCAACTTGCACTACAATAGTGTTGATTTGTATCGCTTTCTCCTCGTTCTGCCATGTCCACATCCCGACCCAGTCCGACACGCCTGCACCTGACATTGGACGAGCAATCGTTTCAGGGCCTTCTGTCTGCTGCCTTTACCATTCAGGAACACAATGATCGGCGACGGCAGGAAGAACCCGGTCGCACGCTACCGGGGCAGATCCTGCGGCCTGAAGAACCTTTCGATTTCCAGGAAGAACACGCAGAATTCAACCAACCGAACCCCCGGACTCAACTATCCGAGCAACCGTCCGAGGAACCTGACCAAGAACAGCCGCCCACAAGCCTCCTGCCGGAAACTACGACCATTTGCCAGCATTGCGGCACACTTAGGCAACGCGACCAATCCACCTGCACGAAATGCGGCCTCGATCAGTTTCGCCCCGGCGAACGCTTGCAGCGCAATTGGGCTTCGATGTGGCTCATGAGCCAGCAACAGGGCTTGTGGCCGGAGCGCTCTTCCGAGACCGACCACGCAGTGGAAAATATTCGGCGAGGTCTGCCTAACCGGTTCCCCCACCTCGGCAAAAGCTCGTCACTTCCTAGCCCCGCGCCCGAGCGCTTGACTGTGGATCAACTAACTTCCGGCGAAGAGAAGAAATATGAAGCCTCGGATCGTCTCGCACCTTCCTTCGAGTCTTCCGCGCTTGACGAATCTTTTCCCGCCGATGGGGCCTCCGAAAGTGCGGCCAACGACGCAGCGGATTATTCGAGCAGATACGCGAACAACGATCTGAGCAATGATCTTCTGAGCAATGATCTAAGGACTGATCCCAGCGACGATAGTGCTACCTGTGATGACGCGCCTAAGACCCTTATGCAGCGCCTCGCCGATCTCAGCGTGACCGTGCGCTTCCACCGCGCCGATCTCTATCTCGGAATATCCCTCTTCGTAGCTGTGCTCGCCCTACTGTGGCCGGCAGCCGCCTCGCCGCGCCATCATGCGCTCGGCCCCTGGGAGCGAACACTCATCACTCTCGGAATCGCAGAAGCGCCCGCGCCGCCCGTCGTCCGCCTGCAAGGGGACCCCGGCATCCAAGTCTGGGTTGATACCCACTCCGCTCTCTACTATTGCCCCAGCGAAGAGCAATACGGCAAGACCGCCGACGGTCATGTCACCACACAGCGCGAGGCGCAAATGGATCGCTTCCAGCCCGCCAGCCGCAGCGTTTGCGACTAAAACCGTTAGTGTGGAGCGGACACGCCTGTCCGCTAAAGCCCGCAGCGCTTATCCTCCGAACAACAATGACAAGTCGCAAACGATAAGTGACAAATGAAGACTGAAGAATGCGCAAGTAGACAATCCCGATGGGCACCCAGAGATAACCCATGAAGTAAAACTCTCACCTTGCTCGAAGCGTACAATATTGACCGAGTACAATGGCAGCGTTTCGAACCGCAGCCTTCGGAAAGTCACAAGCATGCTCTCTAAAATCACGGTATCGAAAATAATGCGCTCTAAAGTAGTGGCCTCGCGTTTCTCTCAAGCGCTGTCCTGCATATCTACACTTTCCCGTGTCGCCTTGATTTCGCTGGCCGCAATTGCGGCAATATTCGCGGTGCCGTCCGTCGTGGATCATGGCAAGGCGCAGGCGCAGACTCCGCCACGCTCCACGGAAAAAGGCGGCGACGTGGCTCGCGGAAAATATATCGTCGAAGGCGTAGCCATGTGCGGACAATGCCACACGCCGCGCGACAGCCAGGGTAATCCCGACCGCAAGCATTGGCTCCAGGGCGGCCCGGTGCCCTTCATGCCCGCGGAATCCGCTTCGGACTGGCCAGTCCGCGTTCCGCGCATCGGGGGCACTCCGCCGGCCGATGACGCCGACATGGTCAAGCTCTTAACCACCGGCATCTGGACCACCGGCAATCGCCTGCGCTTCCCCATGCCCCAATTCCGCATGGAGCGCAGCGACGCCGAGGCGGTCGTGGCCTATCTAAAGTCATTGCCCACGCAGCCTTAATGCGCAAGTTCGCGCAGGGGCGACGTTCCAATAGAGAAGCTGCTCGCCCGCGCCCAACAAAGCTCGGCAGCCTCGCTGGATCGCTGCGTGTGAACGCAAAAGTTAGACACAAAACTGCAAACGAACAGCAGACGACCGAATATTGCTGCGTGCATCTAACACAATAGGTGTAGACTGAGTGCGCCGAAAGCGGCGACGGTTGGGCGTTTTACGCCGCAGGCGGGAAAGTTTTTCCAGCGAAGGCGAATCGAGTGAACCGATGACGAAACAAAAGCGACAAAAGGGTTTCTCCCTGATCGAGTTATTGATCGTGGTGGCAATCATTCTCATCATTGCATCGATTGCGATCCCGAACCTGCTGCGCGCCCGCATGTCGGCCAACGAAGCCTCGGCCGTTGGAGCGGTACGTACTATTAATACCGCTCAGATTTCCTACGACTCCGCTTATCCCACAGTAGGCTTCGCCGCAACGCTGGGCGCTCTGGGCGGGACCGCCTGCGCTCCGCCAACCTCGGCGAGCGCTTGCCTGATCGATACCCAACTCGCCTCTGGCACGAAGAACGGCTACGTTTACACCATATCGGGAGTCGGGGGCACCCCCGCGGGAACCTATACCGTGATCGCCTCACCGTCAGTGCCGAATCAAACCGGAACGCGCTATTTCTGTTCCTTCGCGGACGCCGTAGTGCGAAGCTCCGTAACCGCCATCAACACCTGCGACGCCAGTATCACTCCGTTGCAGTAGGTTAAGACTCGTGCAAAAATAGTATGGCGCGGGCGCCCCGCGGGCGCCGCGATGCCGCGACAACAATGAAGTTCCCGATTGGGCAGACCGCTATGAACGTTGTGCAGTAAATTCCTAGTCAGAACTCAATGTCTCGCCTGCAGGTCGCGGCTCGAGCTCTCTACTTCACCTTCTCCGCGAACGAGAATACCGGATCAATATCCACTGGAACATCAGCGGCTGCTTTCAGCGAAGTTTTCAATTCTTCCGGCATTGCGCTGTATTTCTTGAACCAGTTTTCCGCACGCACGCGATCGCCCGTGGCTTCGGTCTCCAGTAGCTCTTTGGCCAAATCCGCCAATGCGCCAGGCATCTTCTCGTATTGAATCGCGTATTTGCCACTGGCGTTGCGGGTGATCGCGCCGCGTTCGGACAGATAGTTGAACTCCATCATCTCCGCTTGGCCGTGCGCCTCCGCGATTCCGAAGCGAACGGTGCGGAAAATTCCGCCTACGTAGGATGCGTAATATTCTTCCAGCTTTGCTTTCGGGAGCGCGTCGTGATCGACCAGCCATTTCAACGCGAACATCCCGGTTACGTCGGCCTTCGCTTCTTCCAGGCCACTGTATGCCGGCCCGATCGCCTGGTTAATTTCGACTTTGCCGGCCGCCGTTCGCGCGTATGCCGGGCCCAGCCCGTGGCAGATTTCGTGCATGATTGTGCTTTGCAAATAACCCTCGCCAGAAACTTTTGCCGCTTGGTCCGGTTCCATCAGTTTGCGCGCGACCGGGAGGATGACGTAGTTCACGCGGGCATCCATGAAATTCTTGAAGAAAAGTTTCTTGCTTCCCTTCTGCTCGTGAACGCGCGGATCGTTTGGCAAATTGTCGGCGACTGCCTGGTAGCCGTGCGTGAGGTCACCCGCTCGAAACGGAGTGTCCATCACTTCCATCGGCGTTTGTAACCCATGCTTTGACGGCCGATCTTCAGCGGTTAGCGGGAGTGCGTCCTGAAGTTGCGGGACGTATTGCTGGAACAGTTCGAGTTTCTTGCTCTCACGATCATTGCGAATCATCACCGCCGCGCCGTAGGAGCCTTTCACGCCCAGCAGGCCGTCCAGATAAGTTTCGTAGGGAGCGAAGACGATGTCGAATTTCGGATTCTTCAAATCGAGCCATGCCAGGTCGCTGGCGAAATAGTCATCGCTGAGTAGCGCGTCGGAGCGCAGCCGCAGAAATTTCGCGAAGTCCATGTCATCGCTGAGGTCAGCGGCTGCGCGCAGAGCTTTTGCCGCCGGTTCGAGAAACGCGCGAAACGCAATGCTGTAGGGAACTGCTTCGAGTTTTCCTCCATGCCATCGCAGGATCGTGAACTGACTGTAGATTGCCGCTTTCTGATCGGGGTGCTGCTCGACGAATTGTTCAACCTGATCGCGTGTGAGGTTTGCAGGATAGTACCCTCTCCCCGGTGGCATGGCTTCGCTGCCAACAAATGGCTTATCCTGGTCGAGCAAATCGAAGTGGGAAGCGTTGATCCATAAATAGCGGCGCAGTTCAACATCGCGCTGGTTGCGGCTCGAAATAAGAGACTGGTAAAGGGTCAAGCCTTCCGGGTCAGTCTGCCGCCAGTAGATGCTCTCCAGGTAACCGCAAGCCTCGACCAGTTTGCGGACGAGTTGCTGCTCGCGAGCAGTCAGGCCGGTTGTGCTGAACGGCATTTGCACGCGCCGAAATTTAGCTAAACGCTGCCCTAGGTCGGGCGCGACTTTCAGATTCGCGGGCGCGCCAGCTTTTGCCGCCGAGCCGGTCATCAGTCTTGTTGGTTGTGCTGCGCTGGACGCTGCCAGCAGGATCAGGAAAAGAAAAGCTGGCCAACAATTTATCAGAAATAATCTAAAAAACCGTGACAAAAAGCTTTTAGTAAAATCATTCATCATGTTGTGTCAGTGTATCAAAGCCGAGAATGGGTCCTACCGGCTATCATAAAAAATATGCAGGGAAACAATGGCGCGCAGACATTGCTCATCGATGCCGATGACACGCTTTGGGAAAATAATATTTACTTCGAACGGGCGATTGCGAACTTTATTTCTTTCCTCGATCATCGCGAACATCCACCAGAGGCGGTTCGGTTGGTACTGAACGACGTGGAGCGAAACTCCATCGTCAAGCACGGTTATGGGCTGCACAGTTTCGCGCATTCGCTGGTCGAAACTTTTGAAAAGCTTTCGGTTGAGCCGGTCACGCCCGAACTGCACAACCGCATTCGCAGCTTCGCCCACCAGATTGCTGACCATCCAATCGAGGTCCTCCCTCATGTCCCTGAGACCCTACAGTATCTCGCCGAGCGTCACCATCTCATCATGATGACGAAGGGAAATCCGGCGGAGCAGTCGGGAAAAGTTGAGCGCTCTGGCTTGAAAGAATATTTTTCTGCTATCGAGATCGTCGCCGAGAAGGACGAATTTACTTATCGCTCGGCCGTCGCCAAGTATGGTCTTTCTTCCGACGTCACGTGGATGGTCGGCAACAGCCCGAAGTCAGACATCAATCCCGCGTTGGCGGCGGGTCTGCACGCGGTATTCATTCCTCATGACAAGACGTGGATACTGGAGCATGAAGAACTCACGATCGCGCCGCCGTCGCGGCGGCTACTGGTAGTGGAACGTTTCGGCGATCTGCGAAATCATTTCTAGCGCGTGATGTCGGAATGTTATTCGCACAAAACTGCCCTTATATCTCCCAGTTAGTGGAGTTACAAGGGCAGTTAGTTATTTTAAATTATTCTTGTTACTGAATCGTTATAGTAACCGGCGCGGATGGAATGCCATTCGCAATCACCACCAGCGTGCTGACGCCGGTTTCGATTGACGACGGCACGTCAAAGTTCGTCGAAACGGTCTCTGTGCCTGTGGCCACGCCCATACTGCTATGGTTGTGGGTCCGAGCGTAGAAAACGTGTTTCGTGCTGCTGTTGGTGATTTGTACGAGCGGGTAGTTGGTGGCGAATTGGAATTCGTCTCCAAAAGAGCCGGCTTGCGACAAACCATTGAATTGCGTCCCCGAGATCGAGTAAGTCGAACCGGGAGTTACAGTTGATGGATAACTAGAAATCGCGGGCTGCCACGATGTCTGATAAGTTCCCGTCGAAGTATAAACCTCGGTACGGCCGCCTCCGACTAACACCTGGCCGTTAGGCAATATCATCAGACTTCCGGGTGTGGACTGGCCGGCGGTTAGCGTGGTCCCGTTGAACAGGTAAGATGTCCCTGAGGCGCCTTCTACCAGCACGTCGCCATTCGTCAGCAGAACGGCGAAAGAGTCACCGGCATTGTCGCCATTAGGAAATACAGGGCCCGCGGTCCACGTCCCCGTGAGGGTATCGTAGATGGCCGTATTTCCAGGGCCGGTACCGCCCTTGGTATAAGAGCCGGTGTAGAATACTGTGCCATCCGGCCGCAGAATTGCCGGCCCAATCTCTCCCGGCGGGTAATAGCATAGTGTTCCGCCGGGACCATAATGGATGCAACCGTCGGGCGACGGAGAATGTAAGTCCACGATCGTGCTTCCCGCAGTTACCCATTCTTTCAGCGACGGCGTATAAATTTCGGAGTTCGGAGCCGCTTTCACATCCGCCGTCAGAATCGAGCCGTTCGACAGAAGAGTCCAGCCCTCCTCGGCGTCGAAATCTTTCTTACCCTTCGAGGGTAAGCTGGTCCACTTCATGGTTTTGGGATTGAGCTGGCGCATTTGCTTGGTGAGTTTATTGCCGATCACATAGTCGCCGTTTGGCAGCACGAGCGACGGTGAATCGCCGATGTAAGTCCAACCCGTTGGCGGTGTCACCGTTGTCCAGGTGTTGGCGACGGGATCGTAGATGGCGCCCTGATTGGTAAGTGTAAACTCTGCGCCACAGCCAGAATACTCCCCGCCCTCAAGCAGCAGGCGTCCATCGGCTAAGACGGCTGAAGCAGTCGCATAGGGCGCATATCCAGAGGGAAGACTGGCGAGTTGCGTCCAGGTCCCGTTGACGTAGCTTCCGGTGATGTCCGGGGTGAGCCGCCAGAAATCGGAACAGTTGTTTCCTTGAGCCATTACTGTGCCATCGGTCAACTGGAAGGTGTAGATGATTCCATCAGGTGGTTGATTCTTCAGCGCTGTCAGCGTCTGTGCCAGCGCGGCGCTCGACGCAACCAGCAGAACCATCGAAACTGCGAGAATAAATGTTTTGGACAAGAGGCACGACCTTTCTTGACTGCTGCCCGTGTAGCGGACGCAGAACTATCCACAGAATTTTAACCGCTGATTATTTATGAGCCATACCCGGGGCGGTAGGCGTGGGCGCCCCATCATAGCAAAAGTTGGCAAAGTTGGGTACAAGAACTGAAACACGCCGCGAAGAGCGGCATCTGGAGTATGTTTCGGACTTACGACTATGGCCATGGGGCAGATTGGGTCTCGCGAAATGCGGCCAAAAGCCTCAGGCCGGAACCCGGAATTTCTCCCGGTCCCGGCCTGCGCTTCTTTCAACTTGAGAGGTGACTCAGTGGGTCGGGCTGGCGTCAGCGGTGGTTGCCGGCGTGGTAGTGGTCGTCGCTGCTGCTGGGTTCGAGGCTGGCGCGGCCGCGTTGTTATTGCGCGAGAGCCGTGGGTAGAACGGCGTGACCTCGAAGGGCATTTTGTCGCGAGCCGAGGTGATCGCGACTGGTTGCGCCTTCACGATCTCCACTTTGTCATCCCATGCATTCAACTTGACACGCCCACCGAGAGGCAGCGCGGCAATCTGATCGAGCTTATTCCAGTCGAGCGCAGGAGCAGACGTCGCGAGTTGCGCCATGCGGGTGACGGTGCCGTTTTCCGCGATGTTGTTGCCAAGGTGGGCTTGCAGCAAAGCGGCTAATGTTGGAGCGCGCTGCTGAAGGGCTTTTAGAAAGAGGCCTGCGGCATCGAGTTTTTGCGCGTAAGGCGAGTTCTTCAGCATCTCGATGGCTTTTTTGTCGGCGGCTGTTTCTTCTTCCGGAATGTGCTTGAAGCCGAGGTTCTGATAAGTTCCCTCGTCGGAGAAGAGCATGCGGTCATTGAAGGCATATTGGCTGCCAAGATTATGGCCGAGAACAATGTGCGCCAATTCGTGCGAGAGGACCATGGCCAGGCTGCCTTCGTCGGGCAGCACGTCGATCAGGCCGCGGCTTACGACGATAGTGTTGCCGACGCTGAAAGTTTCGAGCGGAGAAGTGGTCAGCACGCGCGTCCGTACCGGGCGCGGCAATTCGATGTTGTTGGTGATCTCGATATTGTTGACCACGGTTTGCAGAATCTTGTCGACGTCGCCCTCGGGAGCGAGTAATCCGGCGCGCTCCAAGCGCTCGACAACGTTATCCTCCGCCTGCTGTTGCCATTCGCGCTCGGCGGCCAGCGGAGTCGCATCCTGCGCGGTCGGCGTGTCATCCTTCACGCTGTCGACGCGGATGTTGGTAAGTTCGTCGTTCGCCGTTCCCGTTTTCAAGTTATAGCCCCACATCCGGGTCTGGGCTTTGAACGCGATCTTGTTGACGTGCCCGGCTGTGAAATCGCCTTCCTCGCTGTAAATGTATGCCGGCACCCAGTAACCAGGAATTAAATTCAAGCGCCAGCTATCCATGTGGAAAAAATAACTGTTGCGCGCTGGGCGTGAGTAGGTGCCATTCAGTCGAACAATGTTGAAGTCCTGGTCCTCAACCCAGATGCGGCCGAGGAAGCGTCCGCGGCCAGCGTCTTTTTTGGGAGTCAAATCAAACACCAGGCAACGCACGTCGCCGAGGAATTCGCGGCGCGCGTAATGGAAATCGTAGTGCTGGCGGTCGAAGTCATTGCGGTCGGCGAAGATCATCCACGAAAATCCCAGCGGCTGATACTGGAATTTGAATTTCTTGGTGAACTCACCGAGCAGATGCTTCTCCATGCCTTCGTCGCTGTCCTTCTTGCCTTTATCCTGAAGGTAGTCGCTGCGATCGATCGAATCTTTCAAATCCATGCGGCCAAGGAAGTAGTGGTCGTCGTGTGGAATCGGCCCCAGTTGCGGATCCTGGGCGAGATCTTGCAGATAGGTCTCGACGATGGGAGTGCGCGGCGATAGGAACTTAACCAGTTCTTTTTCCCGAAGGATGACGCGATCAACCACCTGATCCATCGTTGTCGGCGGCGCGAGAGGAGCCTGTGCCTGTGCCGGCTGAGCCGACGATGACTGAGCGTCGCCCGTTGAGGCGGGGGGTGCGGATGCGGCGGGCGCGGCGGCGACCGGCTGTGAGTTCTGCGGCGTGGACGCCGGCTGCTGAGCCACTGCCGCGAGGGATACCGCCAGCAGAGCCAAGATCATCCAATTCGTGGTGTTCATCGTGCTGCTCCTAGACTTCCGCATAACCGTTGGTCTCCAAAGTTTCAGTACGCAAGTTGAAATACCACGTGCACAATTGCAGTCGAATCCACCGCCTGCCCACTCTTCATGGCTGGCTTGAAACGCATCTTGTTGGCAGCGGCGATGGCGGCTTCGTCGAGCCCATGGCCTAAGCCGCGGACCACTCGATTCACATGGAGTTGCCCGTTCGCTGCGAACTGCACTTCCAACAGAACTTCACCTTCCAATTTCAAATTTCTCGCCTCGTCCGTGTAGATCGGATTCGGCTTGAAAGTGATCTCAACTGACGTGGCCGCGGGACCGGTGTCCATGCGCGGCACGTGCGGCGTGTTCTGCGCGATTTCTTGCGAGCCGAAGCCTGAGGTCTGCACGCCCTGACCGCTCCGGCGTCCGTTTCCCTGGCTGCCAGTAGCCACGCCGTTGCCGAAGTCGGCGCTCGCTACCGTTCCCTTAATGCCATTCGCGCCGCCTGATCCGTTGCCCTGTCCTGCACCAACTGGCATGTCGAATGAGCCATTTGTGGAAGCGATCAATTTTCCGTTGGGCTTGCTATTGGCGTTCGGCTTCAATCCATTGGGATCACCGAATCCGCCGGTCTGCACCTTCTCGATCGGAGCATTCACCGTGGGCGTCACCGAGCTTCCGGCAAATTCGCCAGTGTGAATCAGAACCGGCCGTGCCGCATTTGTCGTCTTCAACACGGCGGGCGCAAAGTTATTTACCACTACCTTGGGTGGTTCGATCTCTTGCGGTTGCGGCTTAGGTGCGCGCACTTCTTTCGGCACGATCAATTTCGGCGCCTGAAACACTGGTTCCGGCGGCGGCAACAGCTTTGCATGCACGGGCAGCGGCTTCGGCTTGGGCAGCGCTTCTGGCTTTAGCGACGGCCGTGGAATCAACTCTGTGACGTGGTAGGTCACACCGGGCAGAATCGTATCGGTCGCCATGATGCCGACCACGATCAGCAGCAGGATCAGGCCCGCAAGAATTCCGTAGCTGGCGGCAAAGGTGCGCCAGTCCCACTTCCGTTCAGGCAACAGGCCGAGTTGAAAACTGCGATCGTACGTAGGCATTCAATGACTCCAAAAGGGGGCCCAGGCTGGGGAGAGCGCTTGGCGTTGGAGTCTTCACCTTAGGGGAGAATGGGCAGGGGGTAAACGTGTCGGCTGCGCCTGTCCTTTGGTAACAACCTTTGGTATTCAGCCAATCGGCCTGACCTTTGGCCGAAGGCCAATTACTTTGGGGCTCTTACTTCTGTGCCGAACTTTGTTCCGGGGTGCGGCGCCGCGCAAAATAATAGAAGAGAGGGATGCCGGCAAGAATAGCGATGCATCCGCCCACCGAACTTCTTAGATTGTCAGTGAAGGTGTAATAGAGGAGGACGGCGGAGACGAGCACGAACAGCGCGGGGACGACAGGGTATCCCCAGACACGATAGGGCCGGTCGGTGTTCGGCTCGCGGCGGCGAAAAACGAAGACGGTGCTGCCCGCGATCATGTAGAAGAGCCATTCCGCAAAAATCGCCAGCGAAAAGAATTGCCGGAAGCTGCCGCCGATCAGAAGCAGAATAATCGCCAGGCCGCATTGCACAATAATTGCGGCTGATGGCGTGTGAAAGCGCGGATGAACTTCGGCGAGCGCTTTGAAAAAATAGCCATCGCGCGCGGTGGCAAAGGGGACGCGCGCTCCGCTCATGATGGTGCCATTGAGAGTCACGAGCATAGAGATAGCCATTCCGGCAGAAACCAGGCTGGCGCCCGCGTGACCTAGCACCAATGCTACCGCGTCCGATGCCGGTCGCTGGGACGCAGCGACTGCCGCGGCTGGCAGCACGTATTGCACTGCGGCGTTCACCAGAATATAGAGCAAGCCCACCGTGGCCACTCCCCAGATCAAAGAGAGCGGTACGTTGCGCTGCGGATTCCTTATCTCGCCAGCGACCATGTTGAGGTCGTTCCAGCCGTCGTAGGCCCATAGCGCCGCGACGAGCGCCGCGAAAAATCCGGCGACTCCGCCCTTTGCGCCGGCGAATTCTGTTGCGAAATTCGTCCACGTTCCTCCACTGTAGGAAAAGCCTACAGTGACGATTGCAAGGATGATTGCGACCTTGAGTAAGGTGAATAGAAACTGAAATTCTCCCGCGCGGCGGACGCCGATGTAGTTCAGCCCGGAGATCAGCACCGTGGCTGCGATTGCAACAATCTGCCCGAAGGAGACGGTGAAGGGCCGCTCGATGAACAGGCGCGAGAAAAACGAAAAGACGGGGAAAGTTCCGAGGATCCGCACCAAGCCGGTTGTTATGGTCGCAATCGACGCCGGCTTGGCGATAAGAAACCAGGTCCACGAATAGAGGAAGCCTGCCAGCGGCCCGTACGCGTCGCGCACATACACATACTCGCCTCCGGCTTGGGGTTTCATTGCGCCGAGTTCGGCATAGGTGAGAGCGCCGAAAAAAGAGAGCAGGCCGCCGACCATCCACGCCAGATAGACAACCCTCGCTGACCCAACCGCCTGCATCATCTCGGAGGGGACAAGAAAAATTCCACTGCCGATGATGGTTCCGACAACTACCGCACCGGCATGCGATAGCCCGAGATCACGCACCAGCTCGGGGCGAGGTTGCCTGTTGTTTGGAGGTATATCCATTTTTTCTTTACGTCAGCCCTCGTTGCATTGTCGTCGATCTCTGCGTTTCAGGATTCGATGGAACGCTCCACAGGTTGCTGGCTGCGTATCCCACGGCAAATGTGACGCTGGTACCGATCGCGACCCACCACGTGAAAGCAACTTTGGACCATCCCCACAAATAAAGTTCCGTGGCAAATCCGCAGACCATGCCCACGATGGCGCCTCGCTGGTTGGCGCGCTTGGTCAGAACTCCGAGCAAGAAGACTCCGAGCAATGCTCCATAGGCGACCGACGCGATCTGCAGCCCAACTTCGACCACGCGCCCAACTCGATGCAGTGCAAGCACCGCGAGCGCGAATAGCAACAGCGCCCATGCGACTGTGGCCAGTCGCGCCAGTCGCAGCCGTTGGGCTTCGGTCGAGGCCGGACGAAATCGCAGATAGAAGTCCATTATCGAACTCGATGACAGCGAATTCAGCGCGGCGCTTAGGTTTGACATGGCAGCAGCGAGAATCGCAGCGATCAGCAACCCCGAAATGCCATGCGGCATTCGGCTCACGATAAACATTGGATAAATGCGATCGGCGCGTCCAAAGGTAGAAGAGGGAACCCGATAATAGACAAACAACATCACGCCGACAAAAAGGAATAATGCAAACTGAAAAAAGACGGCGACTCCGCTCGAAAGCAATGCCAGCACCGACTGGCGCTGGTTGCGCGCCGCCAGCAGGCGCTGCACGATGAGCTGGTCGGTGCCATGGCTAGCCGTTACAAAGAATGCTCCGCCGATGATTCCGGCCCACAATGTGTAAGGTTGCGCAAAATTGAAGTGCGGCCAATGCGATGCCGTGGCAGGATTGAACAAGTTAAGATTGAATACCTGAAACTTGTGCAATCCGCTCGCAATTGAAGTAACTGATTCCCACCCACCTGGCACAAGACGAAGAATCGTCACCAGGCCCACCAGGGTACCACCGACGTAAATGAAGGTCTGCACTACATCGGTCCAGATCACCGCCGCCAACCCGCCTTCGAACGTATAGATCAGAGTCAACAGCGTGA
Source organism: Terriglobales bacterium (assembly GCA_035483045.1). GTDB lineage: Bacteria > Acidobacteriota > Terriglobia > Terriglobales > Acidobacteriaceae > Acidiflorens. The sequence continues at coordinate 242,344 of DATHQD010000052.1, read as the reverse complement.
TGATCGCGATCGAGGAAACCTCGCCTGTGCCGAGCGCGATCGAGACCACAATCGACACGGCGTAAACGCGCACTCCCTCGGCCGCCGCTCGCGTCAGCAGAAAAACCGCTGCGGTCACGGTGCGCAGTTCGGGACCAAAGCGGCGCTCGATCAGCTGATATGCCGTATACAATTCACCGCGAAAATATTGCGGTAGCAGAACAAAGCTGATAATGACGCGCCCGACTAGGTATCCCATCACCCATTGCAGAAAGGTGAAGTTCGAATCGTAGGCGAGGCCGGGAGTACTGATGATGGTCAGCGTGCTCGTCTCCGCCGCGACAATCGATAGCGAAATTGCCCACCACGGAATGTTGCGGTCGGCGAGAAAGTAATCGCGCATCGTCCGCTGCCGCTTGCGAAAGCGCAGCCCGAACAGCGTGATCCCAGCCAGGTACAGGGCGATAATCAGGAGGTCGATCCGATTCAGGCCCAAATCATTCCTTAGACGTACAGATCTATCTAACTATGCGGCCGACGCGTTTCTGCCTATGCTAGCCAGTTCGCAGCATTGTACAAGCATGTTCTGAGGCCCAAACTTGTTGCGGAACCTGTGTTAGAACTAGCGCGATGGCCTATTATCTCGGAATCGACGGTGGCGGCACCAAGACGTGCTGTGTTTTGGCAGACGAGACGGCGGTGCTCGCACGGTCGATGACCGCCGGCTGTAGTGTGATTCGCGTCGGCGAGCAGAAGGCTCGGGAAGCGCTGCACGCTGCGATCCGTCAGGTGTGTGACGCCGGCAAAACTTCCACCGATAAGATCAGCGCCGTCTGCATCGGCGTGACCGGCGCCGCCCGGCCGGCGATTGCCGACAAGATTCGGGGCATTCTCAGCGAATTGATTTCAGAAGGTGCTCCAACAAGAGTCGAGGTTATTGGCGATCACGAAATCGCACTGGAAGCTGCTTTCGGTGCGGGTGCCGGAGTGATTGCAATTGCGGGAACTGGCTCTATCGTCTTTGGTCGCGATGCCGCTGGTCAAACTGCGCGGGCGGGAGGTTGGGGGTTTGCCGTCTCCGACGAAGGCTCGGGCTACTGGATCGGGCAGCGGGCGATTTCCGTTGTTCTCCACGCTCGCGATCAAGGTTTGGATACGACGCTAGCCGCAACGGTTCTCGACGCTTGGAAAATCGCGAGCATTGACGAACTTGTGCAGCAGGCCAATTCGACGCCACCGCCGGAGTTTCCACGGCTGTTTCCTGTGGTTCTTCGCGCCGCCGACGCGGGCGATATGGCTGCTCTCGAATTGCTGTCCGACGCGGGAACAAAATTAGCTGAGCTGACCTCCGTTGTAATTCGACGTCTCGCCGCCTGTGATGCGAATCCAGCGCCGGGGCTCGCGCCAGTCCTTCCGGTTGCTACGCTTCCGGTCGCCATGACGGGCAGCGTCTTTCGTCAGTCGTCTCGTGTGCGCGAAGTTTTCTACAATCATTTACATGAGGGCTTCCCGGGCGTCGAAGTGCGCCATGAGTTGGTCGATCCCGTACAGGGCGCTCTGGCGAGAGCGAGAAGGGCATAAAAATATCGACCTCGAAGACGACCTCAGGTCACAAATATGGCTGATGCAGATGTGCGACAAAGAGTCGAAGAAGGCGAAATTGCCAAAGACGAAAGCGCTCGATTACCCTACGCAACGCCGACCACGGTAGCGCCCACGGATGTGGCGCAAACTGCTGACGACCCGGCGTTAACCGAAGATTTGGCTCTGTCGCTTCTTACGCGCGCCGACTTGCAGCCTCAAATTTTGGAGCGGCTCGCGAGGAATGCCGGCGTACTCAAGAGTCGCAAGGTAAAGATGGCATTGGCCAGCCATCCGCGGACGCCGCGCCATGTCTCCGTGCCCTTGGCGCGACAGTTCTACACTTTTGATCTTATGAAACTTGCGCTCTCGCCGGGAGCTCCCGCTGACGTAAAAGTTGCGGTCGACGATATTCTTATCGCGCGCCTCGAGACGGTGACCATCGGCGAGCGTCTCGCTCTCGCGCGCCGCGCAGCAGGCAGAGTCGCAGCGGCGCTGCTGCTGGACGGAGACAAGGCTAACGTCCCGGCGATTGAGGCCAAGATCGCGGACTGCAAGACTCAGAGCCCGCGGACTCGCGTCATGCTTACCGCGCTCGACAATCCGCGACTCACCGAAGCGCTCGTGATCAGTTCTGTGTTGCGCGCCGACGCGAGCGCCGCGCTCGTGCACGCGATCGCAAGCCACGCCAAGTGGTCGTCTCGTAGGGAAATCCGTGTGGCGCTTTTGCGAACTGAACATCTCTCGCTGGCTTGCGGGCTCGAATTCAGTAGCGAAATCCCGACCGAAGCGCTGCGCGAGCTACTCGATAGCTCGCGTCTGCCCATGAAGATTAAAGAGCAGATCTTGCGCGTAGGCGAGGAACGCTAGATGTTTCTATTTCTGACCTCTGACCTTCCTACTCCACCCAGTCCGCGATAAACACGTTCGTCTCTCGCGGAGCTTTGCCGTTGCGATGCGAAATCCAGACTAGCTGCTTTCCATCCGGACTGAACATAGGGAAGCCGTCAAAGCCGTCGTAGTAGGTGATTCGCTCTAGCCCTGTTCCGTCGACGTTGATCGTGTATAGTTCGAAGTTTCCCATTCCGCCGGTCGAACCGACGTTGGTTGCGAAAATGATTCGTTTGCCGTCGGGAAAAAACGATGGCGCGAAACTTGCCGCGTTCAAGTTCGTAAGCTGCCGTTTGCCGCTTCCGTCGGCCTTCATAATCCAGATTTCCAGCGTCGTTGGACGGATCAAGTTCTTTTGCAGCAGTTCTTTATATTCTGCGGTCTCCTGGTCGGTTTTCGGATGGTACGCGCGATACACAATCCATTTGCGGTCTTTGGAAAAAAATGGGCCGCCGTCATATCCGAGTTCATGCGTCAGCTGTTTTACATGGTTGCCATTGGCATCCATCGAATAAATATCGAGATCTCCATTGCGCATCGAAGTGAAGACGATCTTCTTGCCATCCTCCGAAATCGTGGCCTCAGCGTCGTAACCCGGAGTGGTCGTGAGCTGCTTCAAGTCCGACCCATCCAGCTTCGCCGTGAAAATATCAAATCCCGGATAAACCGCCCACACGTAGCCCTTGGAATAGTCCGGGCGTGGCGGGCATGCGGCATCCGCGAGATGCGTCGAGGAGTACAGGATTTTGTCATTGTGCGGGAAAATGTAGCTGCAAGTGGTGCGTCCCTTGCCGGTTGAAACCATCTTCTGGTTGGTGCCGTCCGTATTCATGATGAAGATCTGGTCGCACTGTAAATTGTCGCGCGTCGATTGAAAAATCAGCCGCTTGCCGTCGGCCGAGAAATACGCCTCGGCATTCGACCCGCCAAAAGTGAGCTGCCGAACGTTGCGGAGATGCTTTTCCTCCGGCATAACCAAAGCCGTGGCCGAATCAGTCGTCGACTGCGCACAGGCCATCCGCGTCGCGAGCAGGCCGGCGAGCAATGCCAAACTCAAAAGCGATCTCAAGGTTTTCATTGGAGAGAGAGTGTAGCAGGCAAATCATTCGCATGGCGGCAGTTAAGCCTAGACCGCATCCTTCTGCGGGTCTAAGCGGCGATGCTCTTCGAACGAATCTGCGCCATTAATCCCTTCGTAGTCGAAACATCAATGCCGAAACGTTCGCCGCCGCGCACAATCGGGCCGCCAATGGCGTCTAACTCGAGCTGGCGGCCTGCGACAACGTCCTTCTGCATAGAGCTGCGCATCGCTGGGGGCGCACCCTGAAACGCCGCTTCTAACTTTTGACGATCGATCTCAGCACCGCTGGCATTGGCGACGGCGCACGCTTCATCAACGGCAGAACTCAGCTTCTGTTTCCATGCTGCATCCGCCAGAACTTCTCCGATATTCTTGCCCGAGGCGGACGTCGCCAGCGCGAAAGGCCCGAGGAAGCAGAGTTTGCTCCAGAGCAGAGTCTGTTCGTTGGCGATGAATTGGCAGGTGAAACCGAGATTCGTGAGCTGTTGAACGATCGGACTCAACAGCTTCTCGCCGCTGCTGGCGAGATTGAGGCGAACGAACGGCGAGCGCTGGATGAACCGTCCCGGAGCGGTTCTCTCCGCCTCGACCGCGATCGTCCCTGGAATTACGCGGTCATTTCCAAACCGTGCGCGAAGCACCGCAACGTGCTCGACTCCGTTGAGTAATGGAATTACGCAGCCCGGCGACGTCTGAACATTTTTGAGCGCGGTTTCGAGCTGATACGTTTTGGTGGCGATCCAGAGGGCGTCAACTGGCCCTGTGAGCGATGACGCCGTTTTTGCCGGAGCAGTAATAGAGTTCGAACCTGCGGGACGTTCCAGCGTCAAGTTTGCGGGATAGGTTGCCAACTTCTCCGGTCGAACTACGACCGTGACTTCTTCGCCGAGAGATGCCAGCGCGGTGCCGACTAAGCCGCCGATTGCTCCAGCGCCCAAAATTGCATGTTTCATGCTCGCCTCTCCTACCAGAAACTATACGATATGCGTTTCTTGGATGCCGCAGTTGCTGGCTTCGATGCGCCTTTACGCTCTGCCTTCGCTTCTGTCACACTGACAACTGCATCCCATGGGCAGAATTCGCATTCTCTCGGAAAGAGTTGCCAACCAGATCGCGGCCGGCGAAGTGGTGGAGCGTCCTGCGTCAGTGGTGAAGGAGTTGCTGGAGAACGCTCTGGACGCGGGTTCCACGCGCATACGCATTCAGGTTGAAGCGGGCGGGAAGAAGTTGATCCAGATTACTGACAACGGCTGCGGCATGGTCCGTGATGACGCGATGCTGGCGTTCGAGCGCCACGCTACATCGAAAATTAAAGAGACTGACGATCTGTTGAGTATTGCGACGCTCGGATTCCGAGGCGAGGCTTTGCCGTCGATTGCGTCGGTCGCGCGGCTGCATCTCGAAACGCGCGCCGAGGGAGAAGAGGCCGGGACCGTTCTCGAAATCAACGGCGGCAAGATGATTCGGGTCGAAGAAGCCGGTCTGCCGCTGGGGACTTCGATTACGATTCGCGATCTTTTTTTTAATACACCGGCGCGCAAGAAATTTCTAAGATCGGAATCGACCGAGTTGTCGCATATTGCGTCGCTGGTCACGCACTATGCGCTGGCGCATCCGGATAAGCTTTTCGAGCTGCACTCGGCGACAAATGCGTTGTTGGTCGCGCCGCCCGTGGCTGGTCATCGCGAGCGCGTCTACCAGGTCTTTGGACGTGAGACGCTCGACCAGTTGATTCCACTCGCGGCTGCGCAACCGCTCGAGCGCGTTGGATTGCCGCAGCCTCCGCCGTGGCGGCGCGAACCAGTCGCTGCCATTGCGTCCGCCGAGATTCAGAACGAGGCTTCGCGGGCGGGGGCGCCCGCGCCGCACGAGGCCGGCCATGATTTTGGCGAGGTGCGGCTGCACGGTTTTGTTTCCAAGCCGGAGATCCAAAAGCTTAATCGCAATTCGATTTTTATTTTTGTGAATGGGCGGCTGATTCGCGACCGCCTCATTCAGCACGCGATCACCGAGGCGTATCGCAACATATTGCCGCCGACGGTGTTTCCCGTGGTTTTGCTTTTTATCGAGATGCCTGGCGTCGAAGTTGATGTGAATGTGCACCCGTCGAAGACCGAAGTGCGCTTTCGGCAACAGACGGTAATTCACGATTTCGTGCGCGAATCGGTGCGGGCGGCGCTAATGAAGGCGCGTCCAGTACCGCAGTTCTTGACCGAGATTGCAGCGCAGCCTTCGGCTATGCCTGGCCTTAGCAGCCCTGGGTTGGGCAATCGTCCGTTTGCCGATGGCGTGGGCGGCAGCGATGGTGCGCAACGCGCTCCGTGGCGCGATCTGGCCGGGCCATCGGCACCGGGCGGTTTTAGTTTGGAAGCGCCGACTGTGCCCGCCGTAACTGCGCGCCTTGAATTTGAAGGAGGAATTGCGGTGGAGGCGAATGCGGCGGTTTCGCTGGCACGAGCGCTGGAGGCAACTGTCGACCCGCAGCCGATTCCTGACCACGGGTGCGCACCGCCAATCGCGCAAGAGCTACAGCCCGCGCCCACGCTCGAGTCGCTCCGAACTCTGCGCCCGTTAGGCCAGATTCGAAATTCCTTCATTCTCGCCGTCAACGAAGACGGGCTCTGGATCATTGATCAACACGTAGCGCACGAGCGCGTGCTCTTCGAGCGCGTGCTGCAGCAGCGTTCCGCGCAGCGAGTGGAGAGCCAGCGTTTGCTGATGCCGCTGATTATCGAACTTACTCCGGCGCAACAAGCCATCTTCAGCGAAATTGCAAAGGAACTTGCGCACAATGGTTTTGAAGCAGAGCCTTTCGGTGCGCGCAGCGTCGCTGTAAAAATTGCCCCAGCAGGCGTGGACGCGTCTCAAATCGAGCACATGCTCAACGAAATCTTTGAACAGTTCATGCGCGAAGATCAAGCCATCAATCTCGAAGCCATTCGGACGCGTATCGCGGCCTCGATCGCGTGCCACGCCGCGATCAAAGTAAACATGCCGCTCGAACAAAACAAAATGGAATGGCTGCTCGCCGAACTGGCAAAGACCGATCATCCCATGACCTGTCCGCACGGCCGCCCGGTGGTGCTGCGCTACTCGATGCAGGATATTCAGAAGGCGTTTAAACGGATCTGACGGCTGCATTCAGCACTCAGCAATCAATCAGTCAAGATCACGGCAACTGATTTGCTACGTGCTGACTGCCGAATGCCGAATGCTGCTTTGTGTTCTAATCAAATTCATGACCGACGCGGAACTTCATCAAGCTCGCATGCACAAGTGGCACCTCGACGGACAGTCGGTGCGCACACTTGACGATGCGCGGGCGTTGGTTGAGTCGGTGGGATTCTGTTTGATGTATCCGACGCGGCCAGCACTTTTGCTGCCCACTTTCGTAGGGGCTTGGGTAGGAGCCGATGACAAGTTGCCGATGCGGCAGCATGCCTACGCGGACGCACGGGCAAAGGAAGCGACCGAATTGATGGTGCGCGTGCTGCGCGATAAGGCCGCGTATGAAGCTCCATTGATTGACGAGAACAATGCCTTTCTGGTCTCCGCGTCGGTGTTTCCTTATTTCTATTCGCTGGTGGGCGAGCGCAATCCGCGGCAACCGCCGGCGGCGGGGCCGCGATCTCCTTATTCGCCGCTGGCTTCTGACGCGTTTGAGATCATCCGGCGGAGCGGGCCCGTTTCAAAAACGAAGCTGGGCGAGACCCTGGGCGGATCGGTTTCGAACGCCGGCCTAGATCGAGCCCTCAGCGAGCTATGGGCCAAGCTGCGCATCACGCGCGTCGATTACACGGTCGAAGAAGGCTCAGTGTGGGATGAGCTGTCGCGCTGGGCTCCAGACGCAGTGCGCGAGGGCGTCGGAATTTCTGTGCCAGAGGCGCTTTCGGCGCTGGTCACGAAATATCTCGACTGCGTGGTGGCGGTCGATGAGGGAGAAATCGAAAACTTGCTGACCCACTTCGTTCCTCGTACGAAGGTTAAAGAAGCGATTCATGCTTTGCTTTCGGCCCGAGAATTGAGCTTCGTTCATGTCGGGGGTAAGTCGTTGCTGCAGGTGACTCCTCCGAAGCAGGCGTATGTCCCCAAGCCGCGACCACAGCGCGTGATGTAGCTGTCGATTGCTCCGTCCCTCCGTGTACAATCTTGATTCGCCACGATGACGGATCCATTCCCAAGAAAAGTTATCATCGCCATCGACGGGCCCGCTGGAGTGGGCAAGAGCACGATCGCGTCACGACTAGCGCGCAAACTCGGCTACGTGAACCTCGAAAGCGGAGCGATGTATCGAGCGCTCGCGCTCAGGGCGATCGAGTGGGATGCGTCGTTTGATGACGAAGAGGCGCTGCTGAAGCTGGCGCAAGATTCGCGAATTAAACTCGAGAGCACGCTCGGCGGCAATCGCGTTTTGCTCAACGGAAAAGATATTTCGGCGCGCATTCGCGAGCGCGATGTAACCGAGGCGGCGTCGCGAGTGTCAGTGCATCCGAGGGTGCGCGAGTGGATGGTGGCGCGGCAACGCGAAATGGGCATTGGCGGCGGCGTAGTGATGGAAGGGCGCGATATTGGGACCAAGGTTTTTCCGGATGCAGATTTGAAAATCTTTCTGGATGCCGACCCGGTGATTCGCGAGCAGCGGCGGCTCGACCAGCAGCGAGTGAGGGGCGCTCCGGCGGAAACGATGGCCGCGGAACTTCGCGAGCGCGACCGGCGCGATCGCACTCGCGCGGCATCTCCGCTGGTGGCCGCGGAAGATGCGGTGCTGATCGACTCGACGAAGATGAGTGAAGACGAGGTGCTCAGCCGGGTCGAGGGGTTGGTGGAGCAACGGCTGGCCGCGAGCAAGTAGGATTTTTGCCGCCGATCGCATCATCGGCCTACGGTTTCTTGACAACCCCAATCCCCAACTCGCGCAGCTGTGCCTCTGCTACCGGCGTGGGCGCTTCCATCATCAAGTCTTTAGCCGCAGCGGTTTTGGGGAAGGGAATTACTTCGCGCAGACTTTCCGCTCCGGCGAGAATCATTACTATGCGATCGAGGCCTAGCGCGATTCCACCGTGCGGAGGAGTTCCGTATTCTAGCGCTTCCAGGAAGAAGCCGAAGCGGGAGCGTGCTTCTTCTTCCGTCATGCCTAGCGCGTGAAAAATTCTGCTCTGCACATCTTGCCGGTGAATACGGATCGAGCCTGATCCCAGCTCCGTGCCGTTCAGCACCACGTCGTAGGCTAGAGCCCGCACCATGGCGGGATCGCTTTCGAGTTTGTCCATGTCTTCCTCGTGGGGCGAGGTGAAGGGATGGTGCGCGGCCATCCAGCGCTTTTCGCCTTCGTCGTATTCGAACATGGGAAAGTTGGTTACCCACAAAAAGCGGAAATCGCCCTTCTGGAAAAGTTTGTGGCGGTCGGAATATTTCTGCGCCAGCGCTACGCGCAGTATTCCGGCTGAGGCATAGATGGCCAGTTCGGCGGGCGTGACTTTGCGCTTGCTGGCCGGATGATCGTCGCGAACGGACTGTTTCGAACCGACCACCAGCACCAGCAGATCGTCAGCCGCAGCGCCAGATTTTTCTCTCACCTTCGCGCCGGCATCGGGGAACTTCGTCTCGATCCGCTTGAAGTCTTCGAAGACGCGAGCTCCGCCTTTTGAGACAAATAGGGACTTGATGTCGTCGCGCTCTTTGCGCGAGAGTTCGCCCACGTGCGGAATGCGAATGGCAATTACGGGTAGGTCTTGGTTGATGGCCAGCGTTTCCAGGTCGGCTGCCGTGAAACAATCGCCGACGTCCGTGAAGGCTGGGATGCGCAGGTCGGGCTTATCGACTCCGTATTGGCGGATGGCGTCGTCGAAGTCCATGCGCGGGAACGGAGTTTTGATCTCGTGGCCGGCGGCTTTGAAGGCTGCCGCGAGAAAGCTTTCTACTACTTCCCAAACACGCTCTGGCTGCGGATAGCTCATCTCGAGGTCGATCTGGGTGAACTCGGGCTGACGATCGGCGCGGAGGTCTTCGTCGCGGAAGCAGCGCACGATCTGAAAATATCTGTCGAAGCCGGAGATCATTAATATCTGCTTGAAGAGTTGCGGCGATTGCGGCAGCGCGTAAAACGATCCGGGCTGCACGCGGCTGGGGACTAGATAATCTCTGGCGCCTTCGGGGGTAGAGCGGGTCATGAAGGGCGTTTCGATTTCGAAAAATCCCTGCGCAGCGAGGTTTTCGCGGATGGCCAGCGCGACTTTGTGGCGAAGTTCGATGTTGAATTGCATGGCGTCGCGGCGCAGGTCGATGTAGCGATATTTCAGGCGCATCTCTTCGTTGGCGAGGACTGTGTCCGAGGGCAAAAAAGGAAGAGGTTTCGATACATTGAGGATGCGGAGTTCGTCGACCACCAGTTCGACTTCGCCCGTGGGAATGTTGGGATTGATGGTATCGGCATCGCGACGCTTCACCTTGCCGATGGCCGCGATGACGAATTCGTTGCGCAGGGCCTCGGCTTTTTTGTGCACGGCCGCATTCAGTTCATGATTGAAGACGACCTGCGTCACGCCGGAGCGGTCGCGCAGGTCGACGAAGATAATTTGGCCGAGATCGCGACGGCGGTTGACCCATCCCATGAGCACAACTTGTTTACCTGCATCGGAGAGCCGAAGCGCTCCGCACATATGAGTTCGTTTGAGGTCGCCTAAGAAATCGAGCACGTTTTCGCCTTCTGTAAATAAATTTGTGTCGGTGAAGTTCGTTCCGTGAAAGCCGTCCTGCTGAATTAGCCGTGGTGAGTTAAACCAATGATTATAAATGGAGCAGCACGATGAGAAGCAGTGGGAGTCGCGGAGGATGGCGACGAACCGGTTCGTTCTGCCCTTCTAGGTTAAAAAGTCTTTATCGCGCGGCCCATATTCGAGCATATACTTGCCGACGGCAACGTTATAAGAAATTGCCAGGAGAGAGACGAATATGAAAAAGCTGATAGCACTTTGTTTCGCGGCGGCCATTCTAAGCTTCGGCGTCGCCGTGGCCCAGGACACTATGAAGAGCGACAGCATGAAGGCGGATGCGCCCAAGGGAACAGTGGACGTGATGGGAAAGATTAGTGCGGATGGCAAGATGTTTGTCGGCGACAAAGACATGAAGAACTGGACGATCATAAATCCGGAGGCTGTGAAGGGGCATGAGGGGCATCATGTCATCCTGACAGCGCATGTTTATCCAGACAAGATGCAGGTTCATGTCATGTCGCTGAAGATGGCGAAGTGACGCCAGTTACTTTGCAGTAATTGATTTGCGATGGTTTTGCCGGGTGGGGACGAGCCGATGGCCGTCCCCATTTTTATTTTTCTGCTGGTGTCGCGCGCCAGGCGCGATCCAGGGGAGATATTTAGCTGTGGCCGGCGGCTTGCGCGGCCTGCGCGGCTTGTTTGCCAGATTCGCGAGCGGCCACCTTAAGCTCTTTTTCGAGCGAGGAGAAACGCTGGAAGATTTCATGGAGACGTAGCGCCATGTTGCGGATGCTATCGGATTGCGCGAGTACGGTGGCGGGCAATCCCGGCTCGAGGACGAGAAGTTCGGCATTGCCGAGCACGGTGGTGAGGGCATTGTTGACGTTGGTCCGCATCTCAACCATGTAACGCCCCAGAGTGGCCTCGGCTTGGGCGGTGGCACAGAGGGTTTCGGACTCGCGGGCGCTGGCTTCGGCTTGGCGGCGTCGAAGAATTTCTCGCCCAAGCAGACCGGCTAGTGCAGCCCACACTCCCGGCTCGCGCCGTAACTCAACCACTGCCCCTTTGACGGTATAGAAATCGCTGCCATGGCCGGAATGGATTACGATGGCGGGCTTGCCGGCGGCGGCGAGCGACATCGTCAGATGATTGATTCGCTCGTTGCTTAGGCTGTCTTGGATTGGCTTGTCTGTTTCGTCGATCTTGGCATTCCTCTCCGGCAGAGAAACATCGGCGATAGCCAGGTCATAGTGATTGCCGCCGAGGTCGCGCGAGAAGGCTTCGTCGAGCACGACGAACTCCGGGCGATCCGACGTGTGGTCGGAATGCAACCCGTGATCCTCAGGCCATTTTGCGGTGATCTCGCGCGCGAACGCGGGATCGCTGGCTAGGATCAGAACGGTAGACCGGGGATTGCTCATCGTCGCCTTCCAATAGTGCACTTGCGAATAGAGAATAGAGACAGTTTCCGGCCTGCAGATTGAAAAGGATTGTCTCTGCGAGGAATTATCTTTGCTTCCCGCTGCCAGGCGTCCCCGCGGCGGTGGCTGCACTCTTGGCGGCCGGAATCTTCCGGGCTCCATTCTGCAGCGCATCGTCGACGGCCGCTCTGAGGTCGACCAGCATGCGCAGGGGTTGTCCGGAGGAGTATTCGGCGTGGAACATCACCTTCCAGGATTGGCAGATCATGCGCAGGCGGGCGATCGGCTCTTCGGCGGAGAACTGGGCCCGGCGGCAGTCGATGGTTTTGACGCCGCGGCGTTCGAGTTCGCGTAAGCCATCCTGAATGGCGTTGAGATCGTCGTGCATGAGGCGGAAGAAGATTCGCCGGATCATGAAACTGAAACGCGCAAACGCCACCATCGCTGCAGGTTCGAAATAGCGGGCGGCATTCTCCGCCTTGAGCTTGCGCCCCTGCTCGATGGTGCCGCTATGCAGCAGTTCGCTGAGACGTTTGCTGCGCGACGCCGACTGCAGGATGGTTTCGAGCGCAGTTAGCCATTCCGGACTCTTCGATTGTGACGCCGGCGTGCCGAGGACGGGCTCGAGGACCTGGGCGACATAATCGAGATCAAGGTCGGCATCCTCGAGACCGGAGGGTGCGCATAGCGAAAAATACTGCACCAGCAGGAAGTCGGTTTTGTCGCGGTCACTGCCAGACTTCGTCGGTTTCCGCAAGTGATGCAGGAGCAGATGGCGAAGCATGGCTTCATTGGCGAGCGGCGTGGTCTGGAGAAACTGGCGCAACTGGTGCACCTGAATCTGCGCGTCCACCTGTTGCAGCCACGCGAAGGCCTGCTCGACGGACTCAGGCGTGCTCGCGGAATCCGCCTCGTCGTGCATGGGATTGGCGGGCACGTCGATCACGAATTCGCGGACGAGCGCGGCGTAAGCGGACTGGAGGGCAGAGAGTGTGGCTGCCCGGTCTTCAAAAGAAGGCTGAACCGATGGGGTCATGATTTCACAATCCAATTAGGGACATGGTTGAGGAAGCGGACGGCAACTGCCGTTCGCTCCGTGTGATACTGAACCGCGACGACATAGGCTTCGGCGCGCAGAAAGCCGTCAGTACTTTCGACGAGGACACGGTCGGCGAATTCGAGCGGGCGGTTAACCACAAACAGGACTTCTCGCGGCGTGCCAAACTCGATGACGGTGTTCTGAAAAAAGACTTGCTCGCTTGGGCCCCGGACCGCGTCGTTTTGGTGGTCGCCGTTGTGCTCGTGACCGTTTCCATTGCCGTTGCCGCTTTCGCCGAATGTGCGACTGAGTTTGACCGGGATACGCACGGGCGTGGCGTCGGGAAAGAATCTGGCCAAGCGGTTGATGATGTCCTGTTCTGGAGCGCGAGCAGTTGCCTGGTTGGGCACTGTAACCTCAATCCCGGGGGACGTTGAGCAGTCGAGTCTCCCCGTCTTCCTGGTTTGGAAGAACTGCGGGGAGACCCACAATCTGCCTTATCGGCATTCTTCAATGCACGGTGTACGCCAAAAACGAGAAGGTCATGCACCTCCGAGCAAGTGGAGGAAAGAAAAGTAGTTAACGGATTTGAGTCAGCGGGAGGTCGCGGTTGCGCGTGCGCTCCGGGAAAATTGAGTCTCAGAATGAAACAACCGTCTCAGTTCTCAACTTATTGCAGCGTAGAGGGCGGCTGCGCCTCGTCGTGGGCGCCTATGTTGTAGCGCTTCAGCTTGCGATAAAGGGTAGCGCGGCTTATGCCTAGCATTTTGCCGGCTCGAACCTTGTCGCCTTTCACTTGCGAGAAGACGCGTTCGATGGTGGCGCGCTCGATATCTTCGAGGTCCGTCGTGCGCGGGTCGGCGCCCGGAAATCGTGGCGCGTCGAGCGTTTCTGTTTCCGAATCTGAACGCGCAATGGACGGCGGAAGGTCGTTGATCTCAATAATGCGCTGATCGCCTAGCGCGACCGCGCGTTCCAGGCAATTTTCCAGTTCGCGCACATTGCCCGGCCAATCATAGGCCAGCAAGGCTTTCATGGCGGCGCTAGAGAGCTGGACGCCGCGTCCAGGGGCCAGGCGTTCGAGAAAAAATGCGGCCAAGATCGGAATATCGGAACGGCGATCGCGCAGCGGCGGTAGAGAAATGGCGACCACGTTGAGGCGGAAAAACAGATCCTTGCGGAAGGTTCCTTTTCTGTATTCGGCATCGAGGTCGCGATTGGTAGCGGCCATGATGCGGACATCGACTTTGACTTTTTGATTGCTGCCGACGGGGCGGACTTCTTTTTCCTGCAAGAAGCGCAGCAGCTTCGCTTGCATTTCCAAGGGAAGTTCGCCTACCTCGTCGAAGAAAATCGTTCCGGTATCCGCCGATTGCAGCAGGCCTTGCTTTGAGCGAAGCGCACCAGTGAAGGCTCCTTTTTCATAGCCGAACAATTCGCTCTCGATGAGCGTGGGGACGAGCGACCCACAATCGACGGCGACGAAAGGGCGGCTGGCCATAGAGCCACGAAAATGAAGGGCGCGGGCCACTAATTCTTTGCCAGTGCCGCTTTCGCCGGAGATCAAGACTGGAGTGTGCGTGTCTTTGAGCCGTGAGATTAAGCGCAGCACATTCTGAATGCCGGTGGAATTGCCAATGATGCCGTGCAGAGAGGTCTCGGTTTCGGAGCGCTCGCGCAGATAAAGATTCTCTTCGACAAGACGAACTTTATCGGCCATACGTCGCAGGAAGAGGCGCAACTCGTCGAGCGGAGCAAAGGGTTTTGAAATGTAGTCGTAGGCGCCGAGTTTCATCGCCTGCACGGCAGTTTCTACCGAGCCGTGGCCGGTCATGACGGCGACTTCGATACGCGGATAGGTGCGCTTGACCTGTTCCAGGAATTCGATGCCTGTCATACGAGGCATGACCATGTCGGTGAGCACCATGTGGACGGGTTGCTCTTCGAGCAGGGCGAGCGCGAGGTCGCCGCTCTCCGCTTCGAGGCAGACGAAGCCGAGCGATTCTCCGACGGTCATACAGAGGCGGCGAATCGTCTGCTCGTCATCGACGATCAGCAGACGTATGCGGAAGTCGTCTTTCGTCAAATTCTGGGTCGGCAAATTCTGGGTTAAGTTCTGCGTCATGAAACGGCCCTGCCCATGGTTTTTTCGACTACGGTGATGAAGTCGAGGACGCGAAAAGGCTTTTCCACGCAAGGGGCACCGGTGCGGCGCAGCGTGGCAGCGGTTTCTTCGTTGGCGATATCGCCCGTAATGAAAACCAGGCGGGAAGCGAGTTCGGGACGATTGGCGGCGATCCAGGCATAGACCTGGGCGCCGTCGACGCCTCCGGGGGTGCGCATGTCGGAGACTACGCCGTGAAAGTCGCCGGTTTCGAGCAGGCGCAGGGCTTCGGCGCCAGATTCGGTGCAGGCGACCGAGTAACCGTTGCGTTCGAGGGCCGAGCGGACAAACTCCATCACGGCCGGTTCATCTTCGATGAGTAGAACCCGCGCACAGGCGAGTTGAGCTTCGGTTTGTGTCATTTAGGATGCACTCCTGCAACTGCTCCAAAGGACGCCGCCTCGGATGCGATGGGCAGCCGAACGACGAATGTCGCTCCGTCAGAGTCCAGGTTGTTGTGACAAACAATCTCTCCGCCATGTTCGCGGACAATGCCGTAGCAAATACTCAGGCCCAAACCCGTTCCTTTGCCGATGTCCTTGGTGGTGAAGAACGGGTCAAAAATCTTTTCGGGATCGACGATGCCGGGTCCATTGTCGCGAAAAGAAATTTCGGCGAACGAGCCTGCGAGCGCACTGACAATCTCGATGCGCGCGGGTCGGGAGGTTTCGCTTTCGCGAACCGCGTCGTAAGCGTTATTCAGGATGTTGAGAAACACCTGCTGTAACTGGTGAGAATCTCCGACGACCTGGGGAAGCGTGTCGTCAAGGCGCTCAATAACCTGAATGCCGTGACTGATGAAGTCGTAAGAGCGCAGGTGCACGGTACGCTGCAGAATCGAGTTGAGCTGCACCGACTGGCGCTGCGGCGGCATCTGGCGGGCGAAGCTGAGCAGATTTTGCACGATCTGCTTGGTGCGCTGCGCCTCCTGCAGAATCACCCGCAGATCGCGGCGCGCGCTTTCGGGGAGTTCGGGATTCTCCAGCAGAAGATCGGTAAATCCGAGGATGGCGGTGAGCGGATTGTTGACCTCGTGGGCGACGCCGGAGACGAGTTGTCCTACGGCTGCCATTTTCTCGGCATGCAGTAATTTTGATCGCAACATGGCGGAGTCGGTGACGTCGGTCATAACTACTACGATGCTGCTGACGTGGCCGTCTTCGGCGCTGATGGGGCTGAGATTGATGGAGAACTGGCCGCTGACGCCGTCTCCGCGAAGCAGCGGCATATCGAAATTGTCGACTTGCTGGCCGCGCGCTACGGCGGCAAGGGCTTCGCGAAGCGCGGCCCGGCGGGGCACCGCGCAAAGATCAGGCAACGCATGGCCGAGAATCTGGCTCTGCTGAAATCCCAAACCACCCCAGCGACGATTGGCGTAACTAATGACGCCGTCGGTGTCGGTAACGAGAATAAGACTTTGCGTATGGCTTAGAACTTTGCCGGAGAAATCACGTTCTTTTTGCAACTCGGTTTGCGATTCGTGCAGGCTGGAGACGTCGAGCATGAGCCCCCGGTGCTGGAGGATGTTTCCCGCGGCGTCGCGGAGGGCGTGACAATTCATGAATACGTGGACGGGCGAGCCATCTTTGCGGCGCAGGACTTCTTCGTGATTGCGCATTTCGCCGGTGCGTTTGAGTTGATCGGCGAGTTCCTGCCGGCGCTCAGCGGAGAAATAGACCTGGCTGGGAATGTCGAGCTGGAGGACTTCTTCGCGGCTGCTGTAGCCGAGGATGCGCACCATCGCGTCGTTGACCTCGATGAAGCGGCCCTGGGGCGAGGAGACGTAAATGCCTTCCTGAACATTGTCGAAGAGTTCGCGATAGCGTCGTTCAGCTTCCCGGCGGTCGGTGATGTCCTTGAGCACGTGCACGGTCTGGAGCTGGGTGCTGCTGGCGGCGTGAATGCGCGAGGTCGAAATCAGGTAAGTGCGCTCAAGCACTGGGTGCACATATTCGTCGAGGCCGTCGCCGCTGCGGCAGAAGGGGCAGGAGTGCGGAGACACGCCGGTGGCCAGGTCATCGAGGGCGCGCATGTTGATGCCAATGAGCTGGTCAGGAGCGATGCCGACGAAATCGGCGAGCGAGCGATTAACGCGGAGAATGTTGTGCTGCTCGTCATGGACGACGATGAAGTCAGTAATGGCGTCGAAGATTTCGAGCCAGTGGCGATTAGCCTGCTGCATGCGGGTGAAGAGGCAGGCATTTTCGAGCGCGATGCTGGCATGGCCGGCGATGGCGCGCAACAACTGATGATCTTCGATGGTGGGCGGCGCGCCCCGATCGGCGAGACAGAGCACTCCGACAAGCTCTCCGGAGGAACCCGCGAGGCGAACCAGCGTGCAGTCGGTCCAGCCCAGGGTGGAAGCAAGCGCTGGGCCGAGCATGTCGCTGGCTGGGGCAAAAGCGACCTCGGCTAAATATTTGGGCAGGGCCGCCTGGATCGCCTTGTGCAGGCGGCGGAGTATTTGCGGGTCGTTTACGTCGACCCCGGCCTTGACGTCCGCATCCTTACTGGCTTCCGAGTGGCTGCGCACGACGATCGTATCCGCTTCTGATGTCTGGAAAAGGCTGAGCGCGACCGAGCGGCTGCCGAGCAGGCCGGCCGCGCGCAGCGCGAAGTTGCGCATGAACTCCGGCAGGTGGAGCACGGTGTTGAGTTCGAGAGCGATCGTGACCAGGGTTTCGGCACGGCGGCGGTGCTCCTCAGACTGGTGCAGGTTGCGGGTCAGTTCGAGAGCGATGGCGACCTGCGCAGCCAGGGCGCGGGCGCGGCGAATATCTTCATCGTTGATCGGACCGGACTCGATGCGGTCGAGCACGCCAAACATTCCGAGTACTTCGCCGTTCGAGCCGAGCAGAGGGACGGCGAGAAGCTGGCAGATCTGGAAGGCGGCCACGAAATCCAAATTCGCGCCGGGAGTTTTAGCGGCGTCCTGGGAGACAAATACATGTTTTTTTTTCAGTGTCTGCGTAGCCACGCCGTCATGCAGCGGGATATCGACGGGCCGCGCTACGCCCTTTTCCACTCCCCAGCGAACATGAAAGATGTCATCCTCGATCAGGCCGATGAAGCAGCGCTCGAAGCCGAGGAAGCTGGCGGCGCGTACGGCGGAAGTCTGCATGAACTCATCGAGCTTTACCGCCGAGCCCAGCTCAAAAGAGATCTCGAGGATTTCATGCAGTTCGTGAGCCTGAGCCCGCGCCATGCCGTAGAGTTCGGCATTGGCGATGGCGACGGCGCCAAATCCAGCCAATGCGGAAACCAGAGTTTTGTCTTCCTGACTGAATGGTTGCGCGAGGCGAGGGTAGACGAGAATTGCGCCGTGCGAGCGCGAGGTGCGGAAGGGCGCGGCGATGAGAACTCCGGGCGGCGAATCGGCTCCAAAATGCGATGTGCCGTCGATGCTGACGGTGATGCGCTCGCCAGCGGCCACGGCGCGGGTGGCGATCTCGAGTGCCGAGCGCAGGTCATTCTGCTCGAAGCGAGTGCGGATGGCGGCGGCGAGCTTAGGGAGTTCGGTTGAAACCGCTTGCAGTTGGAATTGCTTTTCGTGTTGGGCCTTCTCTTTGTGAAGAAGAACGAGGACGGCGGGCGAATGCAGCAGCACGCGCAAGCGGTCGGCAATACTCTCCATTACGGAAGCAGTGTCGGGCAGGCCATGCAGCGCGTTGGCCACCTCGACCAGAATGCTAGCGCGGCGATGCTCTTCGCGGGAGAGCTGATTCAGGCGAAGCGCTTCGAGGGCAGTGCCGAGTTGGGCCGCCAAAATTGTGACCTTCGCAACCGCGTCCTCGTCGAATCCCTTTTCCGGAGCGCTCCGTAGGAAGGTAATCGCGCCTACCACTTCGCCAGAAACCACGAGGGGCGCGGCGAGCGCGGCGTGGGCATGGCTCTCGGTTATCCAAGGATAGCGTGCCACATCGAGGTGATTGACGAAGAAGGGGCGACGCTTCAGCACGGCATCCATCGCGATGGATGCATCACCGGAGCGCCGGCGGACGCCGCGAAAGCTGTTGGCGTGGTCGGCATCGGCCTCGGCGCCGACTAGCTCGCCGTCGGGCGACAGTTTCCAAAAATACGCCCCGTTGGCTTGAAAAAAAACGCGAGTGAGGCCGCAGAAGGAACGAATGAGTTGGGTGGGGTCGCTGCTTTCAAAAGCGGCGCGGGAAAGCTCAAGCAAAAGCCTCTGAAACGCCTCTTCAAATTGAGACGCTGGTGAAGGCGCTGAATTTCCGGCAGGGCTATTCAGTAGGCACCGTCGCTTTATCTAAGCGGTTGAAAACAATTGAATTACATATAAAACGTACGCTGTATTCTCAAATTGAGTCAAGCGAATAGCAAAGGCAGTGCCGACTTGTGAAATGTCACTAAAGTGACACATGAGCTTTCCGTCACTTCTGTGCAATCTGCGAGTGATGCATTGCTAAGTGCAGGCATCGGTCGTCAGTTTGGAATAGCGCTTCGCAGTGGAGGCTCCGTGACGTCAAGGAACGCCAAAACGAGCGAGTGACGCTGAAACCCCAACCATCCGCAGTCGGGAGCAAAATCAAAATCCAAATCAAAATCCAAATCAAAATCCAAATCAAAATCAAGAGCAGCGGACAGGAGTGTCCGCTCCACACTCACGTCACGAAAGTAATGCAGAGTAGGAACTTTTGGTAGGCGTCGGGCCTCCCTTACCGGAATATAGGGATATGTACAGAGACAGGGGAGGCCCTAGGTCTTTTCGAGCCCTGATTCGTATCGTCGCGACGCTTCTGCTGGTGATCAGCGGATGCCTCGCGACAGGTATTTGCCAGGCATCGGGGCAGGACGAAATTAGTCGGAAGGCAAAGTTCAAGGTGGCGCCCGCATATCCGGACTTGGCGCGGCGCATGAACATCACCGGCGTAGTGAAACTGCAGGTTACGGTCGCGCCCAATGGGACGGTCAAGAGCGCGCGGCTGGTGGGTGGGCACCCGGTTTTGGCGAACGCGGCACTGGATGCGATCAAGAAATGGCGATTCGAGCCGGGACCGGAAGACACGACCGGAATTGTAGATTTCCATTTTAGTCCGAACTAGTTAGTCCGAACTGGTAAGAAGAAGGAGTTCGACCTGCGGCGCTGGCTGAGGAAGGTTTGAACATGAATATTGGGAAAAAGCTTTACCTGAGTTTCGGAGGCATTCTACTCACGGTGCTGGTGCTGCTGGTGATTAACCTCTACGGGGTACATCGTGAGCATGAGACCAAGGCGGCCGAGCAACGCTCCATCGAAATGACCGAGGCGACATCATTGGTGCGCTTCCAGATGATGCAGAACCGTCTTCATCTGCAGAATTACCTGCTCAGCGGAGACACTCGCGACGTAGAAAAAATGAATGACGGGGAACACCAGCTGAGTGAAGCCCTGCACCGCGCCGGCGAATTAGCGAATTCCGCGCAACAGCGTGGCAATCTGGAAAAAGTTCAGGGGTTGGAGCAAGCCTGGGGCAGCGACTTCGCGAATCCGCTGGTCGACAAACGGCGCGCGGTCGATAGCGGCAACGCCACCGTGGCTGAACTGCAGATCTTCTACCTGCAAAAAGATCCGAACTCATGGGTCGCGCGTTCGAGCGATGTGCTGGATGAAGTCGATCGCGAGAACCGGCAACTGCTCGAAACTCGCCATGCTGACGACCAGTCGGCAACGACTTATACGATTCTGGTCGCCGTCCTCAGCACCCTCATTGCGCTGGCCTTAGGCGTAGTCATTGCTTACCGTACTGCTATCGGAATCACGGGACCGCTCACCCGCCTCATCCACGTAGCCGATCAGATCGGGCAATCCGGCGACCTGGAGCACAACATTGACGTGCACGGTAAAGACGAGATCGGGCAGCTGGCCCGTACCTTCGAGTCGATGGTGAAGTATCTGAAGGAAATGGCGGCGGTTTCTGAAGCTATCGCTGGAGGCAATCTGTCGGTCGAAGTGCGTCCTCGCTCGGCGAACGATACGCTGGCCAACGCGTTTACCCGCATGGTCGAGGGCCTGCGCGGAATGGTGCGCAATGTGCGCGACGCCGCCACGCAGGTGGCAACCGCCTCGAGCCAGGTTGCCAGCTCTTCGGATGAATCGGCGCGCAACAGCCTGCAGACCTCATCGGCAATCGACGAAGTCACGAGCACCATGCACGAGATGAGCGTGAACGTGCAGAACATGGTCAAGAGCACCCAGACCCAGGCTTCGAGCGTCAGCGAAACGTCCGCTTCGATCGACCAGATGGTGACCTCGATCCAGCGCGTGGCGGACACGGCCAAGGTTTTGTTGGATATTTCCAACCGCTCCCGGGAAGAGGTGCACAGCGGCATCGGCACCATGGAGAAGGCGACCGACGGATTGAACCGGATCAACACGACCATCAGCGCTTCCGGGGAAATCATTGACGCGCTGGGCAACCGGGCAGACAACATCGGCAAAATTGTCGAAGTGATTGACGACCTTGCGGAACAGACCAACCTGCTGGCATTGAATGCCGCCATCGAAGCGGCGCGGGCGGGCGAACACGGTCTCGGATTCGCCGTGGTGGCGGACGAAGTGCGCAAACTCGCCGAGAAGTCGGCGCAGTCGACGAAAGAGATATCCGAGTTGATCGAGAGTATCCAGAAGGAAGCGCGCAAGGCTGTCGACAACATGGAGAAGAGCACGACCATCGTGAACGAAGGACTGAATCTGGGGCAGGAACTGAATGCAGCGCTGCGCAAGATTTCGAATGTGGTCACCGAGGTTTATAAGTTCGCGCAGGAAATCGGCGCGGCCACGAACGAACAGTCGCACGGTTCGGCGCAGATCGCACGCGCCACCACGCGCCTCAACGAAATCACGCATGAGATCAATTCCGCCGTGGAAGAACAGGCGTCGGGAGCGCAGGCGGTCGTGCAGGCCATGGAACGGATGCGCGAACTGGTGCAGGCGTCGACCTCGGGATCGAC
Organism: Terriglobales bacterium; assembly: GCA_035483045.1. Taxonomy (GTDB): domain Bacteria; phylum Acidobacteriota; class Terriglobia; order Terriglobales; family Acidobacteriaceae; genus Acidiflorens. Next base: position 220,524 of record DATHQD010000052.1, on the reverse strand, counting down.
GGAGTTGGCCGCTTCTTCCGATCAGATGTCCAAGATGTCACGCGGGCTGCTGGATTCGATGGATCGCTTTGCTCTCCGCTCGGAGCCCCGGCCGAACGACAGATCTACCGACAGAATGAACGACCGCGGGGGTGACTGGAGCAGCGACAACACCCCGGGCCGCGGGAATACATCGCGAAGCGCGACGGCGGGATCTCGTTGAGGAAATTGGAATCATGAGCCGGGAAACGCACATTGTCGGCTTCCGCGTGGGTCGCGAGACGTATGGCGTGCCCATCACGTCGCTGCATGAGATCGTTCGCGTGCCGGAGATTACCTCTGTGCCGGACGCGCCCGATTACCTGGAAGGGGTGATCAATCTGCGCGGCAAGATTGTTTCGGTGGTCGATCTGCGCAAGCGTTTTGGTCAGCCTGCCACTGAACTCGACCGGCGCAGCCGCATCCTGGTGGTGGAAAACCGCGGGCGGCTGGCGGGAATGATTGTCGATTCGGCGTCGGAGGTTCTGAAAATTCCTGAAAGCGATCTAGAGCCCGCGCCCGCCATGATGCAGGAGGGCGGGCTGGATTGTGTCACCGGTCTCGGCAAGTATAAGGGGCGGCTGATCATTCTTCTGGATATCGCCAAAGTACTGGCGGCGCGCGAAGTTCGCGAGGACGCGGCGAAGGCGGCTCCGTCCGGAAATGGCAAAGCGGTGACGGCAACGGCAACGGCGACGAAGGGCGCCTCGGCCGGAAAATAACAAGCGGTTCCGAATCCACATGAACACGCACGAAACACCCGCGCTCACCGAAGCGGAACTGAAGCTTCTCCAGACGCTCGTCTATCAGGAATGCGGTATGCATTTCGACGATCGGCGAACCCCGTTTCTGCAGGATCGTTTGCTGCGTCGGCTGAAAGAGTGCCATCTCGATTCCTTCTACAGCTACTATCGCCTGCTCATCAGCAAGGACGGGAAGCAGGAGCTCTCGGCGCTCGTGGAAAACCTGACGGTTAACGAGACCAGTTTTTTCCGCAATAAAGCGCAACTCGAGCTGTTTCAGAAGGACTCGCTTGACGATCTCCTGCGGCGAAAGACGGAGCGGCGCGACTTTAGCGTGCGAATCTGGAGCGCGGGTTGTTCTACGGGGCAGGAACCTTACACGCTGGCCATGCTTATGGCCGACGCACTGTCTTACTACTACCTGCGCCATGCCGTGCCTTTTGAATCGCCGGTTCCGAAGCCGCTGATACCGCCGCCGTGGCGGGTTGAGATATTGGCGAGCGATATTAACTATTCGGTTTTGCGGGCAGCGCAGGAAGGCTCCTACAGCGAGCACCAGATGGGCGGAGTCGACTACGGCTACCGCCTGCGCTACTTCGATAAAGTGGGCGACCGTTACGCCATTAAGAAAGCCGTCAAAGAGTTGGTGCACTTCGACTTTCACAATTTGAAAACCGAATATCTGCCGCAGCGCAACGATATGATTTTCTGCCGCAACGTGATGATGTATTTCGACGAAGCGGAGCAGAAACGACTGGTGGAAAAATTTTATCGCTGCCTTAATCCGCAAGGCTACATGTTTGTCGGCCATGCGGAGAGCCTGCTCGGATTAACCGACAAATTTCAGATGGTGCATCGCAACAGCGGCACTGCCTATCAGAGGGTCGAGGTGAAGATGTGACCCTGCCTCCGGAAGATCGAATGAGCGAGCTTCGCCAGCTGTTTTTCGAGACGGCGGCGGAGCTCGTTCAGAAGCTGAACGACGAGGCGATGCAGCTGGAGAAAACTCCGGGCGATGCGGAAACGGCGCGCAGCCTGCGCCGGACGGTACATACGCTGAAAGGGGACGCGGCTGCCTGCAGCTTCCGCGAACTCAGCGAACTGGCCCATGAGTTCGAAGATGTATTGACGCTGGAGAACCCGGCGGCCGCTGCGTTGGTTCCGGAGATCGCGTTGCGCGCCGCCGATGTGTTTGCGGCCCTGCTGGAGTCCTATCAGAAGGGCACCAAGCTTCCCGCCATCCAGACGCTGCGTGCCGACATTGCCCGTCTGGCTCGTCCGGAGTCGTCCGGCGCGGGCAATGTCAAAGCTAAGAAAAAGAAAACGGCAGCGAAAGTCTGCCGCTGGTCCGAATACGAGCAAATGGCGATTGCCCGTGCGATCGATGAGGGCAAGCGGGTTCACCATATCATCGTGCAGATCGACTCGCAGTGCGCCATGCCCATTGCCGGGCGGCAGATGATCCAGTTGGCGTTGACGGGCATGGGCGAGTTGCTGGCTCTTTATCCGTTAGAGGGAAGTCACGATCCGATCATTCAGGTCGAAGCTGCCCTGGTGTCGGACAAACCGGGAGAGCAGATTCGTGCCAAGTGCAGTATCCCGACCATAGCGCAAAGCGTGCGGGTCACGCCTCTGCGGGTTGCGGTGCCGGTGTTCGGCGCCTCGCCTGTTTCAGCCGGCAATTCTAACCCTGAAAAGAAAAGCAAAGCCGCTTTGCCGGCGACTGTGGACACTGGCACCACGATTGCGGACGGCCTCCCTGAGGAACCTTTTGCAAAAGGCGCGCCACTGGCGGCGGAAGCTCCAATAGCGCCGGTTGCGGCCGGTCCCGACAACGTGTTGCGCGTCGATGCGGAAAGAATCGACAGCGTACTCAACCTGGTCGGTGAAATGATTCTGGCGAAATCGATGTTGCAGCAGGCGCTGATGGAGTTTGGGCAACGCTTTCCGAAAGATGCCCTGCGGGGAAAGTTTTCCGACGCCATGGCGTTTCAGGGGCGAGTGTTAAACGAACTGCAGCACTCTGTAATGAAGATTCGCATGGTGCCAGTCGATCAGCTTTTCCGGCGCTTTCCGCGCATCGTCCGCGACGTCGGCCTGCAATGCGGGAAAGACGTGGAACTAAGCATTCGAGGCGGGCAAACCGATCTCGATAAAAGCATTCTGGATGCCATCGCCGAGCCCCTGACGCACCTGGTTCGAAACGCGGTCGGTCACGGTATAGAAAGCGCGGAGGAGAGAGTTCGTGCCGGCAAGCGGCCGCAGGGAACCTTGCGGCTGGGCGCCTATCACCAAGGGAATCAGGTCGTGATTGAGGTTTCGGACGACGGCGGCGGCATCGACTCGGAGAAGGTTCGGCAGCGCGCCCTCGCCAAGGGATTGCTGAAACCGGAGCAGGCCGCTCGCTTGAGTGAAAGCGAGACGCTGGACCTGATCCTCCAGCCGGGATTTTCCACGGCCGAAGAAATCACGGAACTTTCGGGCCGAGGCGTGGGATTGGACGTGGTGCAGAGCGTTCTGACGCGACTGAAGGGGACGATCCAGATTGAAACTGCGCGGGGGCGGGGCACAACCTTCCGTATGCGGTTGCCCCTGACGCTGGCGATCATAAGGGCGTTGATGTTCCGCGTCGAGCAACGGCTCTATGCTCTGCCGCTGAACGCGGTGGCGGAGATCGCGCGTACGCTCGAAGAAAATATTCATCAGGTGGAGCATTACGATGTCCTGCAATTGCGCGACGACCTGTTGCCGCTTCTGCGCCTCGGCTCGGAACCGCCAAGCGGGACGGAGCGGGCGCGTCGCAAAGCTTTCGTGCTGGTGATCAGGAGCGGAGAACGCAAATTCGGTTTGGTCGTAGACGCCCTTGAAGGCGAAGGAGAGTTGGTCATCAAGGCGCTCGACGACCAGTCGGTTACCACCGACCTGGTCAGCGGAGCTTCGATTCTGGGCGATGGCCGGGTGGTTCTCATTCTCAACATGGTGGCGCTGATGGAGCGCTTTACTCGCGGGCGAGCCGATGCAAATGGTCCGCGAATGCAAGGATTGCTGTCGAGTCTGGCATCGCTCAACACCAGCGGAATGGCGACGGCCGCCGCGCAAGCCCGGGGCACGGCAGGGGGCCAGTCGTGAAAAAGCCGGTGCGGGTGCTGGTGGTGGATGATTCGGCGCTGATGCGCAAGCTGATTCCGAAGATTCTCGAAGCCGACGCTTCGATTGAAGTGGTGGGTACGGCGATGGACGGCCATTTCGGGCTCAAGAAAATTGGAGATTTGTCGCCGGATGTGATCACGCTCGACCTCGAAATGCCGGGGCTGAACGGAATTGACACTTTGAAAGAAATCATGCGGCGCTGGCGCCTGCCGGTGATTGTCGTCAGTTCGCACAGCACGGAAGGCGCTTCGATCACGCTGAAGGCCCTTGCGCTCGGCGCGTTCGACTTTGTGGCCAAGCCGCGGGATGTGGCCGGGCGCATGCCGGAGATTGCGAAGCAGTTAATCAAGAAAATTCATGCCGCGGCGCAGAGTGCAGGCGTGCAGCAGCAGTTTCTGCCCGGCGAGACTCGCGGGGAGCAGCCGAACAAGCTTCAGCCTTTGGCGCCGACTCACATTATCGCAATAGGCGTTTCGACCGGCGGCCCGAATGCTTTGCAATATCTGTTTTCGAAACTGCCGGTGGAATTCTCGGGCAGCATACTGGTGGTGCAGCATATGCCGGAAGGCTTCACGGAACTGTTTGCCAAGCGGCTGGACGATTGCTGCCCTATACGAGTCAAAGAAGCGCAATCGGGCGACTTGCTGGTGGCTGGGCGCGCGCTTATTTCTCCCGGCAACCGGCACATGAAGGTGAAAAAGCTGCCGCTCGGGAACGTTGCATTGCTGGGCGAGGAAGCCCCGGTAAATGGCCACAGGCCATCGGTGGATGTGCTCTTCCACAGCGTCGCCCAGGAGTTTGGCCCGCAGGCCATGGCCGTGCTGATGACGGGCATGGGAGAAGACGGAGCCATTGGCATGGGCGAAATACGGTCGGCGGGAGGATTTACGGTGGCGCAGAGCCAGGAAACATGCGTCGTGTATGGCATGCCTAAAGCGGCGATCGAGCGTGGCTTCGCGATGCGCGTTCTCGACCTTCAGGATCTGCCGAATATTTTGCAACAACAGTGCATGCCCGATCGGCCAAACCCGGGGGACAGTGGCGAGGTCAAGCGGACGGCCAGTGCTGGTAGTAACTAGAGTCATCTATCGAAAGTGTGTGGTTCGTGTTTAAGTGATAGTTGGGGAGGAGTGCCATGGAAAAGTTTGCGCCCGTAACACGGAGCGAAGACGGACAACCGGTACGTTATCTGATCGTGGATGACTCCGTGTTCGCCCGCAAGAACCTGGCCCGGATGGTGGAAACCTTCGGCGGCCAAGTGGTCGGCGAAGCGGGCGATGGAGTGTCGGCGATCAGCGAGTACGAACGGCTGACTCCCGATATCGTTCTCATGGATATCACCATGCCGCAGATGGAAGGCATTGAGGCGGCGGAAAAGATCGTGCGTGATCATCCAAGCGCGCGCATCGTGATGGTGTCGTCGGTTGGCTATCAGGAAAACATCGTCGCTGCCTTGCAGCGCGGTGCCCGCCATTTCGTGCAGAAACCGGTGAAGGCAGAAGTTCTTTACGAAGTAATCAAATACGTCATGCGGGACGATGGAACAACGGCGCGGGGCGCCGGCGCGGGAGCCTAAGTCAATGCGGATGGATCTGATTCAGCCTTTTATTAACTCGGCCGACGCGGTCCTGGCGCAGGGGCTCGAATCTCCGATTTCCATCGAGAACCTATCGATGGAAGAAGAGGCCTACCGGCGCAAGGGAATCGCCGCCGAGGTTTGCCTGACCGGCGAGATTGAAGGGAGAATAATCTTCGATGTGGACCAGCCGGCGGCGGCCCAGCTGGCCAGCCGTCTGGCGGGCGTCGCGGTCTCAGAGACCAATGACGAGTTGATACGTGAGGCGGTCTGTGAGCTCGCCAACCAGATCATCGGCAATGCCGTGACCACCCTCAATGACCAGGGATTCCACTTTCACGTTCGGCCCCCCGCGCTACATACGTCAGAGCAGGGAAGCAAAGGCAGTGAAGACACGGAAGCTCTCGTGATGGGCTTCAAAACTTCCAGCGGAAATGTTTTCATGAATGTCGCGTTGCGCTATCATCGGCGGCGGGCGGCCGATCGGGCTGCGGTTGCGGGATAAGTCAGCTGTTAGCATTTGGCAATTCGCAATCAGCAATTCCACCCTTGTTTTTCTTTCAACAACAAATTCAATTCGGCAAAATCACTCGAAAGCTAATTACCGAGTGCTGACTGCTGCTCTTACGGTCCTGCAATCAGAAAGATCGGATTCATCGGCGGGTTCTGCAGGGCTGGCGGAATGATCTGTCTTATGCCAATCGGAGCCGTTATATTCACCAGATATGCGTCGGTTGAAGTATTGATAATGTCGACCAGGCCCCCGTCGCAACTCGACAAATAGGTGCGCGTGCTGTCGCCACCGGCCGCCATCATGAAGCGGAAGCCGCTGCCGAGCGGTCCTACGGTATCACGCGTGTTGGCGCAGTTCGGAACGTAATACACGCCATTCGCGTAAGTCGGGTTCGTCGCGTCCGGAAAGCCGGGAATGGCAACTGTGGTCGCGACTGTGTTCGACGTCGCATTCACCACGGTGACTTGCGGGAAGATGTTGCTGCCAGTGCCCAAAGCGGAGACAGGAGTCGAACTTAGGGCCGTGGTGTTGGGCACTTGGAAGCACGCACCCGGGCAGATAGCCGTACCGCTCACAATCGCCCCAACAATAAACGTTCCGTCGAATCCGCTCTGTTGAGTGCCGGCGACGGTTACGCTCGCACCTGCGGTCAGATCATGACCTGCCGTCAAAGTGTAGGCATAGGTGGCATTAGTTCCATCTCCCGAAACAGAGGTGACATTCAATTGGCTGGGCAGCACTGCATAGGAAGATACGTACGCACGGCTTCCGTCGGGTAGGGCCGCGGCGCCACTCGCAATCGCGGGCACCGACGGAAGATTGAGCAACGTAAACGATGGGATGGGAATCGTTGCGATCAGTTGCGGCGGAGATTGCGAGATGTCGACAATTGCTGCTTCTTGTCCGCCGGGAATATATAAACGCAGCAGATTTGGGTCGTACGTCATTAGGTTCGCGCCCGGAACGCTGATACCTGTCTCAGCGAGGGTGTCGGGGCCGGCTGTAGTCGAAGTATTAATCCAGGCGAGCGTGCCGGTTGTTCCTTCGAGCGCATACACTGCCTGACTGTCGGAGCGCGCCGCCAACCAGATGGGCGGATTCGACAGGTTGCCGTTGATGAGCCTTGGCGATTCGCCGACGGTATTGAACCCGCTGATTGTGCCGGAACCATAATTCGCTACGTAAAGCTTCTTGGCGTCCGGGGTTTCGACAATAGCAACAGGAGCGGCGCCCGCGCCCAACGGAATGGTATTGGTGATGCTATTGCTGTTGGTGTTGACCACGGCAATCGACGGGACAACCGTATTCGTGTTCGGGTCCAGGTAGTTCGGCAGCGAGACATAGGCCTCGCTGGACTCGGTGGTCGCCACGAAGTTCGGCGCCGAATTTGGCGGCATGCTGATAGTGCTCGTGCTGCCTATAGACGTGTTGCCAAAATTCAGCTTAGTCACAGAATCGCGCAGCGCACCGTTGACGGATCGGTTTACCACCAGAATTTCGCTGGCGCTCTGCTGGACGGCGTGAACAGGAGCGAGTCCGACGTTGGCGATGCTCTGATCCGAATCGCCCGAGACATCGATGACCATGGCGGTGCCGAAGACGGTATCGGGACCTGAAGCAGGTGCATTGTCGTTGATCGCGACCACGGTATGCGCCGCCTGCGGGTTCGGAAATCCGGGAGGATTCGGAATAATAATCGGGCGGAAAGTGTCGCCGCACCCTGTGCAGATCACATAAATCAACAGCACGCACCCCAGCCAGAGAAACCGCTTCATTCAGACTCCATAGAAAAAGTTGGCCTTACGCGGAAACGATATTGTATCGGGAACCAGGGCGGAAGGGGAAATGGGATCGGGCAACGAATAGGTTTCAAGGTGAGAACTGACCTGCCTTTTAACCTTGAAACCGTGAAACTTCGAAACCTGGCTCTTTTGTATTTACCCGCGGTATTTACCCGCGTCCTCGTTTCGTTTTCGCTTGGCTGCGAGATGGCATTTCTGCGACCTTTTCCGAGGCGGATGGCTTCTTGGTCTGAGCGAGGCTCTCCTTCAGCGCTGCCATCAGATCGACTACCGGAGCGACTTTCTTCGGTTGTTCAACGGCCTGCACTTCACCGCCTTCGAGTTTCGTCTCGATCAGCTTCTTCAGGTTGTCCTGAAAAGTGTCGTGATATTTTTCCGGATCCCATTCATCGGCGAGGGCCTCGATGAGTTGGTGTGCGACCTTGATTTCGGCCTCTTTAATCTCGACGTCAGGAGCGCCAAACGATTCGACCTCGCGCACTTCTTCGGCATAGTACATGGTGTGCAGCATCATCCCGCCTTTATGCGGGCGCAGAAAAACCGTGTACTCCCGGTTGTGCATGGTGAGCTTGGCGATGGCGACGTATTCGCTCTCCTCGAGTGCCTTGGTCAGCAGCGCGTAAGGCCGGCGGCCAGCTTCTTCGGGGACCATGTAGTACGACGATTCGAAATAGACAGGATCGACCTCGCTCGACTTCACAAATTCGAGGATCTCCATCGTCTTCGCAGTTTTCGGCTCGATCTTCTTAATCTCTTCGGGGTCGATGATTACATATTCGCCCTTGCGATACTCATAGCCCTTGACGATATCGCTGCGCTCCAGCACCTGGTTATCGAGCGGGCAAATGAGTTGCTGTTTCACGCGCTGATGATCGGTGCGGTGAAGCTGGTTGAACGATATCCCGCTCGAGCGCGCGCCCGAGAAAAGCCGCACAGGCATCGAGATTAATCCGAATGTTAGATAGCCAGACCAGACCGAGGCCGCCATTCATTTCACCTCAAGTTGAGACGAGGCAGGCCTCGTCGGTTTTCATCACTGCAAATCGTAATCACGGACGCGGCTCGTCGCGTCGGCGCCAAAATCTGAGATGCCCAAACTTCGCCGAGCCTACAAAGTTTAGCTTAAACAAGGCGCGGTTGCGCCCGCCTGATTATGGGGCGAATCCAAAGGCCAAGCACTACCTGGCGGGGTCGGTTTTCATCAGGCACCGAATATAGTGTTATCGAATGCGGATCGGGTGAATCGTCCTTCAGACTGTCAGCGTGAGCTATCGGTGGGCGGCCGACGTGAGATTCTAGTTGAGCGGGAGCCGAAGGTTGCCGACTTTTTATGGTTAGCTCGTTTCTGGTCTATCGCTGGGCATCATCTCCGAAGCTGCTGGCCATAGCGGCTGTGGTGACAGTAGTGTTTGCAGTGCTGGCTCGCGCTTTGCGCGGTGCCAATCGGTCTGGGGCAGTGGCTGGAGGCATCGCATGTTTCCTGCTGTTTGCTGGGGCTGGACCTGCCGCTTTTTCCGCGCTGGTCGCGCTTTTCGCGATGACCTGGGCCACGACTCGTCTGGGATATCAGCGCAAACTGGTGCTGGGGCTCGCCGAGCGCAAAGAGGGCCGGACAGCTTGGCAAATCCTCGCCAACCTGGCTGCTGCGGCACTGAGTTCAGCCATTTATGGCGCAACCGGAAATAGAGTCTGGATGGTGACCACACTGGCCGCTCTGGCTGAAGCAGCAACCGACACGGTGGCCAGCGAAATAGGACAGTATCGCAGCTCGCGCGCATGGATGATCACAACCTGGAAACAGGTCCCTGCGGGAACCGATGGCGGCATCACGATTGTGGGTAGCATCGCAGGTTTAGCTGCGGGCGTGGTGATTGCGCTGATCGGTACGGTGGGATCGATGATTTCCCCGGCGCAGATTTGGATTCCGATTGCCGCCGGTTTTGCTGGAATGCTGATTGACAGCGTGCTTGGTGCGACGTTGCAACGCCGCGGATGGATGAGCAATCAGGGGGTGAATTTCGCGGGTACGGTGGCGGCGGCTGTGCTGGCGTATGCGGTCTAGGCAGTATGAATCTGTGGGAAAGTTCTAAGTTCCCGGTTCTCCGTTCTCAGTTGGAAGCGCGACTTATTGGTTTTTGCCGAGAACCGAGAGCTGGGAACTGGCTTACGTGCGCTGCTTGACCCGATCGAGCAGCATGAAGACCAGCACGCCCAGCACCGCATTGGCCACGCCCGACAGGAGTTCGTGCGGCCAGCTCCACGCCATGCGCAAGCCGACTAGGCCGCGGGCAATCATGAAGTAGACAACTTCGTGGACGGCGAAGAAGAAGATCGTAATCAGGAAGCGGGCGCCGGCATTCTCCACATCGAGCTTGATGCCGAGCGAAGAGGCGCCGAAGCCAACTACCGTTTTCGAAATTCCGTAGAGGCCGATCGGCTGGTGGGTCAGCGCGTCTTGCATGATGCCGATCAATCCTCCGGTCAGCAGTCCTGCCAGCGGATTCCTTCTCGCAGTTGCAAAACCGATGGTCACCAGTAGCGGCAGATCGAAAATCAGCAAAAAAGGAAAGCGCAGTGGCAGAAACGCCTGCAGGAAAACGGCGGCCAGCGGAATTAGCACCGTCGCAGGGATACTGAAACGATAGACCTCAACCTGCTCGCCCGATGTGTAAGTGATGGCCACGTCAGTGCGGGGAATCCGGCGATTCGGATGGCGGTTTCGGATCGCCCATTGTTTTCAACGGCGTCGTCTTCGCCGGCGTGGGTGAAAGCGTAGCAGCTTTGCTTGCGGGTGGAGGTCCGGAGGAATCCCGAACCGGCGATTCGGCGGTCGGCTCACTTCCCGCTGCGGGCGCGCCGTTACTGGCATCGGGAGGTTTCGCCTTGGGCTTGGATTGAACGATAGCGTCCGGAGTAACTGGATGAGTCGTCTTCGCGGTGCCAGTAGCAGCCGAGCCGGGAGTTGGTGTGCCGGCGGTTACGCCATTCGTTGGAGTCTTGGTCGCGACGCCGCCCGAGGGCGCAGTATTCGGAGAAGCGATCTTCGCGGCAACGGCGTCCGGCTTCGAAGGCACGCTCGGCAGCCGCGCTGCCAGAATATCGATGGCGCGGGCCCCACCTGCCTGCTCCGGCTGGGCCTGCCTTTCATCGATCTTCGTTACCACCAGCACCTCTTCCAGTCGGCTAAGATCGGCAGCCGGGCGCACGTGAATATTGAGGAACAAATCGCTGCCCGGCGACACCTTCGACACCCGTCCGATAGGCAGACCTTTCGGAAAAATACTGTCTCCGCCACTCGTAAGTACTATTTCTCCTGGGGGCACGGTTTCGTCGCTCATCACTCTGCCGAGCACCAGTTCGCCGGCAGCGGTCCCATTGAGAATGCCTTGCAGTCGCGTTTGATCGAGGATGGCACCCACACCGCTGCTTTGATCGTTGATCAGCAGGACTTCTGAAGTGGCGCGGTAGACGTGGAGCACTTTGCCCACGATGCCATTTGCGGTGATGACGGCCATATCGGGCTTGATGCCGTCGCGGCTGCCCTTATCGATGAAGACGGAACGCGACAATTCGCTGCCGCTCCCTCCAATGACTTGCGCCGCCATGGTCTGGGAGATGAATTGTTCTTTGAAACCGAGGAGCGCCTGTAGACGGTGAGCCTGGTCAGCGTCCTGGCTGATGCGGACCCGCTCCAGGCTCATCCGTTCGATCTCAGCTTTCAGGGCGCGGTTTTCAGCGCGGACTCCGCGGAGGTAGAAGTAGTTGTGCCAGATGTTGCCGCTGGAAGTTTGCATCCATACCAGTGCTTTTTCGAGAGGCGCGACCGCTCCGATTGCCCAAATGCGGATGAGGCGGGTGGGCTCGCTAGGGGTCGTCCGCTTGACCTGCACGGCCAAGCCGAGTACCTGGGCGAATAAAACTCCGACCAGCACGACCAGATTGCGGTAACGTCCGAGGACGGATTCCATAACAGCAGTTCTCAGTTCTCAGTTGTCAGTTCTCGGTGAACCCGTCCAACCTGAGATTGGCGTCTCGTGCGCGGAGACCTTATCCTCAAGATTGTCATCCCGAACGAAGTGAGGGATCTGCAGTTCGCTCGCAGTTCCTCGCTCTATTCGATCGAGATCTTGCGGAGCAGTTTGAAGTCCGAGAGCATTTTGCCCGTACCGAGCACCACACTGCACAGCGGGTCATCGGCAATCGAAACGGGCAATCCCGTTTCTTCGCGGATGCGCTTGTCGAGGTTCTTGATGAGCGCGCCACCGCCGGTCAGAACGATTCCGCGGTCGCTGATATCGGCTGAGAGCTCTGGCGGCGTGCGTTCGAGCGCCACGCGAATCGCGTTCATAATGGTCGAGACACATTCACTGAGCGACTCGCGAATCTCACTGTCGTCCACGGTGATTGTTTTGGGGACGCCTTCGATAAGGTTGCGGCCTTTGATCTCCATGGTTAGCGGCTTGTCGAGCGGATAAGCGGAACCAATTTCCATCTTGATTTGTTCGGCCGTCCGCTCACCTACTAACAGATTATATTTGCGTTTGAGGTAATTCATGATGGCCTCATCCATCTGATTGCCGGCCATGCGAACGGAACGTGAATAAACGATGCCGCTAAGAGAGATGACTGCGATGTCGGTGGTGCCGCCGCCAATGTCGACGACCATGTTGCCGCTCGGTTCAGTGATGGGCAGTCCGGCGCCAATCGCCGCCACCATCGCTTGTTCTACGAGGTGCACTTCACTCGCCTTGGCGCGATAGGCGGAATCCATGACCGCGCGCTTTTCTACCTGCGTGATTTCCGAAGGCACGCCAATCACGATCCGCGGATGCACCAGCATCTTGCGGTTATGCGCCTTCTGGATGAAATAGTTCAGCATCTTCTCAGTGACCTTGAAGTCGGCGATGACGCCGTCCTTCATCGGCTTGATAGCGACAATGTTGCCGGGAGTGCGGCCGAGCATCTCTTTGGCTTCTTTGCCGACCGCTTCCACTTCGCCTGTGTTCTTGTTGATGGCCACGATCGAAGGCTCGTTGACGACAATGCCTTTGCCACGCGCATACACCAGTGTGTTGGCCGTTCCCAGGTCGATGGCGAGGTCGCTCGAAAACATGCTGAAGAGCGAACGCAGATTGTGGGACCGCGATGAGCCGTTACTGAACCCGTTGTTGGACATATTAAAACTTCTCTCTTCCGGGAATTCGTCTCGCCCCTGGAACCTGGGACTTCGCCGGTCTCCGCGTGAGTCGTTCTCCCCTGAATATCTTGCAGCTTATGTTTCTTTCATTCTACTTCGATGTGCAGGAAAACTAGTTACTCTACTGAATCACCACTTTTTCCTGGTGCGTATTCACCCCGCCTTGGGCGTTTTGCGCCGTGATCGTCACCAGGTTTTCGCCATTCGGCAAAGGCGGTGTGAAATAGTGGAAAGAGCCGTCGTCGCTGATCATCGGCACCTCTTTGCCGTTGACCATGACGCGCGCTCCCGCCTCCGTCTTGCCGGTCACTTCAATAACGTGCCCGTGCTGCACCAGCGGATCGATGTCAAGCGCCAATTCTATTTTTTCCTTGGCCTTGACGATGATGGTGAAGCGATTCTTCTCGCTCTCCACCGACTCCTTCCCGCTGGCGTCGTAAGACTGAATTGACCAATAGTAAGCGCCCACTGGCAATCCGGTCACGACCACACTCGGTGCTTCCACTTTACGATCGAGCAGCACTGACGAAAAGTATGGATTGTGCGAGATGCGCAGGCGGTAGCCGGCAGCGTTTCCCATCGGCGTCCACGCAAATTCGACCTCTTTCGCCTTCTCGCCAGCATTCATAAATACCGGCATCATGTTGCCCGGCGTGATCGGCGTTGGCGGGCCAATTTCCGTAGCCCGCTCCATGCTCTTCGAGTCATTCTGGAAGCTTACCTTCTCCCAGTTTGACAGGCGCACGACTTCTCCATTGCGTTCGATCTCACCGCTGCCCTTCTTGACCAGGATTTCGTGACTGTCTTCTCTCGGATTATTGTGTACCATGGCCGATGAATCGGGAGCCAGTGACGCCTTAGCTCCTGCCACGATCACCTGCGACTTGGAACCCTGAACGTAAGTTGCCGTCGTGAGATCGACCGTGCCGGTCGTGACCGCCACCGAGACGTTGGTTTGTTGCTGATCGTTGGCGGAGTTTTCTTCAATGACAATCAGCGAATCCTGCTTGACGGTATAGTTCGTGCCGTCGTTGAAAACAATTTTCGCCATGCCTTCGGCGCCCGTCTGCACGACGTCGCCCTTTTCAAGAGGCACATTGTAGTCGGCGTTGATCCAGCTATTGCCGCTGCCTTTTCGCACGCGAATGGTGCCATCGAGCGCCGTGAAGTGTGCTTGCTGCGCCACCGCTGCTGAAGGCGCCTTAAGCGGTGGAGCGAGCCCCGCGACTTTCTCCAGTACTCCTGTGGAAAAATGTCCGGCTGCTTTGACCGTCGCGTCGGTAAATTTTGGAAATGCTTCGTGCATGACGGCGCCAAAAATCAGCGCGACGCCAAGCAGCGCCATGATCACGCTGCGATACGTTACCGTTTTCCAGGCAACGTAAAGTTGCGGCTTAAGTTTAGTCGCCACGAGCTGGTGCCAACCTCATTACAAAATTATTAGAGTTGGGATATCTCACGCGCTGTGACCATCATATCCCCGTGGGCATGGGTATTAGACTTGGGTCAGGGGGTGAAGGGGTTACGAAAGTGACATGAAGAGCGATGGCGCCTGAACCGGCCCCGAGCTTGAAACGGATTATGACCGGGGTAGATCCAGCAGCACCACATCCGAGTGCTCTTGCACTCGTTCGAGGACAACTTCACGGCCATCTGGGGAGACGTCGAAGTCGCGAATATCGAAGTCGGGAGTGAGGTTGGTCAACTGCCGCTCGGCGCCCGTCTCCATGTCGATCAGCCACAGATCCTTATGCCCAATCTCTCCCTTCAGGAATACGAGGCCACGCCTTCCGGCCAGGAAGACCAAGTGTCGCGCCCCGCGAGTTAATGTCAATGCGTGCAGGGGAACCACTGCGGCCTCGGTTGTAACCGCTTTAACCGGAAATGTGGTGCCGATGTCAGGTCCCGAGTAAACAAGAAAGCGGCCATCGGGCGACCACGCGGGATCAACCGAGTACTCCTCGACAAAGACAGTGGGTGGGCGACCGTCCAGCGACACGCGGAACAGGTGAGGAACGCCACGATCACCATGATCGTTTGCTGCCGAAGTGATGAACCGGCCATCGGGCGCCCATGCTGGAGCACCCTCTAAGTCGAGTGCATCGGTCACGATCCGGGCGTTCGTGCCATCAGCTTGTATCAAGTATAAAAACGTTTGACCGTGTTGACGGACGGAAAATGCGATGCTCTGCCCATCGGGGGAGATTGCCGGACCGCCAAAGATTCGTGCTCCGGGACCGCTCCACAACTCCTTGGCAGTTCCGTTGGCGAGCTTCCAAATGCTCTCACTCCCGCCGGTCGCAGAAACATACAGAAGATAATTTGGACCCAATCGTGGCGAGAACCCCGTGCCGGTCGTCAGCGAGACTGGAGCCGCTGCCGATACTTTCGAGGCTGAATCACCGATCTGCAAGCGCCAGAGTGTTCTCTTCGGACTTGCGGTTGTAAGAACCAGACGGTGACTGTCAGCGCTGACCGCCAAGGACGTGTATCTGTCAAGACCAGAAGTCAGACGGTGGGGGATGCGGCGCTCGACGTCCATGCTATAAAGCCACGGCCCGCCGCCATCCGGATCGCTGGCGAGGTACATCAGCGTCCGTCGGTCGAACAGAACCGGATAAATCACGCGGCTATTGTGTGACGTGATCCGCTCCGGAGTGCCCCCGCTAGGGCGGATGCGCCAGATGTCCAATTTGTCGGGAAGGGAACCCTGGACGAAGTAGATAAAGGCATTGTCGGGCGACCACAAGGGAAAATGAGCGTGGATGCCGGCGGGCGCGGTGAAGATGGGTGGCGCCTTGGCTTGCGGGCTACCGTCGGTCACGAACAACGGATCTCCGGGGCCGGGGGTATGGTACGCGAGGCGGGAGCCGTCATGGGACCAGTCAAATTCGGCTACCCCGGCAAGGTAAGGCCTCGGCTGTCCGCCCAACGTTGGCACCGACCAGATGCCGATGTCCCCGGTGTTCGACCCGTCTGGCTTGCGGGACCAAAACGTAACGAGCGAGCCGTCGGGCGAGAATCCCAGGGTGCGGAGCGATGGATTGGCGAGGTCCGGGGTTGTCCCAAGGGTTAAGTTATGGAACTGTCCCGAACCGACCTGCGTCACCCAGACGTCCATCGGTCCGTCCCGGTCCGACAGAAACGCTATCAAATGACCGTCGCGTGAGACCGCGGCAGCCTGCTCCACTCCCTCGAAGTCCGTTACTGTTTGAAGTCGCGCATCGGCGATGGGACTGCGCCAGAAATACTCTGCCTTCTCAATCCAGAAGCCGATAGCAATTGCCAACAGCGCAGTCAGGGCTGCCAGCGGCAGAATCAGTCTCCACTGGGCACGAGACGCGGGGAGTGCCGAGTCGAGAGGCAATGCCGGGGTGAAGGCCGATGCCGGCGGGACATCGTTGACGTTCTCTTGCACCAGCCGAACATTGCGACTGCGAGCCCATGCGTCCAACTCGGCTGCAAACGCATAAATCGAGCCCGCCCGGTCATGCAGGTGACGGTGAACCGGCATCCCCTCGCGCTTCTCCCAGCGCTGGACTGTAGAGACGTCGCGATTGAAGTGGGTTGCGATTTCCTTCCAGGAGTCCAGCCGCTCTGTGCGCGGCTGTTCGGACGACGGTTTTCCAGGGGCTGGTTCGCCCATCGTACGCTCCTCGTTGATATTGATCTGCGGGTTCTCGATCTGCGGGTTATCGCGAGCCCGGGAACCCGATTGTAGCGTCCGCAGACGGGTACCGCAAAGTACGGCATTCGACGGTGCGGTTGCAATTCCGCGCATTGCCTTTTGACCGCGACCACCAGATTGCCGGATTGTGTCCGAGCGTCTCCAAATGGCGACGCCAAGAAAAGGAGTTCGATATGAGAAAAAAGTTAGCGTGGTTGGTTTTGCTTGGTGCAGCGATCATCGCCACTGCGGGAAGCGCCTTGGCGACACCACCGGAAGGGTTCACGAGCACAACGACCGCTCAGGGTCGGGTCGGCTCATTCGATGTCATTAACTACTTCGTTTCGAGCAAAGACAAACTCTGGTTGTCCGCGCAAAGGACTAAAGGGGCGTCAGATGAATATTTCTTGACCAATGTCTGGGAGCCGGGAGGAACGACGGGCTGGCACACGCACCCTGGTCATACTCTGATCATCGTCACCGCAGGGGCGGTAACTCACTATGACGCGCACGATCCCAAATGCACGCCGCACGTGTACACAGCGGGGATGTCATTTGTCGATCTTGGTGGTACCCACACACACATTGTCCGCAACGAAGGCAGTGTTGAGGCGACAGTGATTGCTTTCCGTCTGGTTCCGGCAGGTCAGCCAGGCCGAATTGACGAACCAGATCCTGGGAACTGCCCTTTCTAAGAAAAAATCCTAGAACCACTAAGGTCACGAAATATCATGAAGGCATTCGGGGGAGGTTTCCTTCGTGTACCTTCGTGACCTTGGTGGTAAACGGGTTCGCAAATCGAGCCACTGCCATAGGGTTCCTCGCTTGCTCGTCCTCAGACCGGTTGTTAGCATGGAAGTTCTGCACTTTTCCAGGAGGCTTCTATGGCGACCGATACGGCGTTCGATACGATGACCAAGCCGGTGATCGATGGCGGCACGACCAAGACTAAGGTTTTCAAGAATTTCATTGACGGCGAGTGGGTTGAATCCGCCACCGGAGAGACCTTCGAAGACCGTAATCCCGCCGACGCGCGCGAAGTGGTCGCTATCTTCCAGCGCTCGAATAAGGACGACGTAGACGCCGCGGTCGACGCGGCCAAGAACGCCTTTGCAAAATGGCGTCTGGTGCCGGCGCCTCGCCGCGCCGAGATGGTGTTTCGCGCCGCCGAAATTCTGATCGATCGCAAAGAAGATCACGCGCGCGACATGACGCGCGAAATGGGCAAGGTGTTGGCCGAGACGCGCGGGGATGTGCAGGAAGCGATCGACGCCGCTTATTACAACGCTGGCGAAGGCCGCCGCCTCTTTGGGCCGACCGTGCCGTCTGAGTTGCCCAACAAATTTGCCATGGCCATCCGCCAGCCGATCGGTGTTTGCGGCATGATCACGCCGTGGAATTTCCCCATGGCAATCTCATCGTGGAAGCTGTTGCCAGCCGTTGTCTGCGGTAATACTTGCGTGATCAAGCCGGCGCAGGACACCCCGCTGTCGACTTTTAATCTGGTTCGGGCGCTGACCGATGCCGGCATTCCTAAGGGTGTGATCAACGTGGTCACTGGCTATGGCCCCGAGGCGGGCACGCCGCTGCTCGAGAATGCGGCGGTGCGTGCGATTTCATTCACAGGCTCATCGGCGGTTGGCAAAATAATCGGCACTACATCGGCGAAGTCGTTCAAGCACTGCTCGCTCGAACTCGGCGGCAAGAATCCTATGATCGTGCTCGACGATGCCAATCTCGAACTGGCGATTGAAGGCGGCCTCTGGGGCGCCTTCGGCACCACTGGCCAGCGTTGCACCGCAACCAGCCGCATCATCGTGCAGAAAGGTGTTTATCGCAAGTTCATCGATCAGTTTGTTGCCCGCGCAAAGAAGATCAAAGTGGGAAACGGGCTCGATGAGACGGTCGAGATGGGTCCGGCGGTGAACGAGAACCAGCTTAAAACCGATCTGAAATACATCGAGATCGGCAAGGAGGAAGGCGCCAAGATGGTGGCCGGCGGCAACCGTTTGGACAAAGGTGATTACCAGCACGGCTGGTTTCTGGAGCCAACCGTTTTTATCGACGTCGATCCTAAGATGCGTATCGCCCAGGAAGAAATCTTTGGTCCGGTGGTTTCGATTATTCCCTGCGACGATCTCGAAGATGCAATCGCCATCGCCAACGGGATCGAATACGGGCTATCGTCGTCTCTTTATACAAAAGACGTAAACAAGGCATTTTCGGCGGTGCGCGATCTCGAGGCTGGCATTACCTACATCAACGCTCCGACGATTGGCGCCGAAGTTCATCTGCCTTTCGGCGGCACGAAAGCGACCGGCAACGGCCATCGCGAAGGCGGCATCGGCGCAATAGATTTCTATACCGAATGGAAGTCAGTCTACGTGGATTACTCCGACAAGCTGCAGAAGGCGCAGATCGACCGGGAAGAGTAAGCAGTCGTATGGGGCGGACACTCCTGTCCACCGCTTTTGGTCTTGTTTTTCGTTCACCTTTTTGTGCTTCGATCAGCAAGACCAAGAGTAGCCGCAGGATTTTCCAGGCTCCGCCAGCGTGTTTTTTTGGACGCTTCCAACTGTCATCTTGCCTGCTGACTGCTCCGCACTTAACGTAGCTGTTCAGGGCTGAGTGTTCTATTGGCCCTGCCGGCGGTATAGATTGGCCATTGATTTCGGCGGCGACTCCTCGATCTACAATGGCGTTGGGAAGGTGAGTTCGCGGCTAGCGCTGCTCCTTTGTATTTGTATTCTGGCGACCGGTTCGCCTTCGGCGCTGCTAGCCCAGTTTGAGGATCATCCCACTCGCAAGATTCTTCAGTCGCAGAAGCCCCAATATCCGGGAATCCTCAAAACTTTGGGCATCGGTGGGGTTGTGCGCCTCAATGCAAGGGTTCTGGCAAACGGAACCGTCGCGCAAATCTCGGTCGTCGGCGGCAATCCGGTCCTGGCCGAAAGCGCGGTGAAGGCCGTGATGACGTGGAAATTTGCTCCGGCCGCTGCAGCCAGCAACGAGGCCATACTCCTGGATTTCAAGGGAACACGTTAAGGGGCCACTGATTTTAGCAGACATTAATCTGAGAGCCCCTGAAGCCGGACTCAAACGGGCAATCCTTCGGCGAGTTTCGCGAGATTGACACAGACGTGTTTTCTCTGCTTCGCTTGACCTTTCTGAGGTTAGAATTCCCTCATGCCTGTCACTCAACTTCGCGGCATTTCCCCTGCGGCTCGGCTGGAAAATGTTCGTTACGCTATCCGCGATTTGGCCTGCATTGCCGACGAGGTTGCGCGGCAAGGGCATAAGATTCTTCCTCTCAACATCGGCGATCCGCTTAATTTTGACTTTCAGACGCCGGGGCACATGATTGAGGCTGTTTATCGAGCCATGCGTGACGGCAAGAATGGATATTCAAGTTCGTCCGGCATTCCACAGGCTCTCGATGCGATTCGCGGCGAAGCATTTTGCAGGGGAATCACCAGTATTCGAGATGTTTTTGTCACCTCGGGAGTCAGCGAGACCGTCGATATTTGCCTGACCGCGCTGCTCAATCCCGGCGACAACCTGCTCACTCCGTGCCCCGACTATCCGCTCTATTCGGCGGTTCTGGCGAAGCTTGAAATCGGATTGAACACCTATTACCTCAACGAAGAAGACGGCTGGCAGCCCGATCTCGACGACATCCGTAAAAAGATAACGCCGCGGACGCGCGGAATCGTATTAATCAATCCCAACAATCCGACAGGATCGGTCTGCACCCGCAAGATGCTCGAGGAGATCGCCGAATTGGCACGCCTCCACAACCTGATCATTTTTGCCGATGAGATTTACGACAAGCTAATCATGGACGACGAACCGCACATTGCCATGGCTGCAGTCGCGCCCGATGTGCCGGTCATCACGTTTGGCGGATTGTCGAAGAACTACCTTGCGCCCGGATGGCGCATCGGATGGGGCATTGCCAGCGGTGAGACCGCAGTCGTCGGTCCATATCTCGAAGGAGTAAACAAGCTTCTGCGGGCGCGACTCTGCGCTAACCACCCCGAACAATACGCGATTAAGGCCGCGCTCGAAGGCCCGCAGGATCACCTGGTCGAAGTGAAGCGCAAGCTGCGTAGTCGCCGCGACCTGACCATGAAGTGGTGCGCGGAGACTCCTCGTGTGAGTTGTGTGGCGCCGCGCGGAGCGTTCTATGCTTACCCCAGCATCGACATCCCGGAAGGCGACGATCTCTTTGTCACCGAAGTGATACGCCAGAAGCACGTGACCCTCGTGCACGGCTCGGGATTCGGCCAGCGTCCGGGAACGAAACATTTCCGCATCGTGTTCTTGCCGGATGAAAAGACACTGACCACCGCCTACGCAGCGATTGGCGACTTCATAAGCGAGCGCTACACCTAGACAACCTGCTTGTTGCTAAATCCGACTCATCTTTAACCGGCAAACGATGCCGCGCGTTCTCGAACGCCGCTATAGGCTGGCTTCGACCATCGTCTTGCCTGCATCAGGCAAATAATGTGAATGATTAGCAGCAAGGGCACAGCGAAAGTTGGAATCACACTCAAGGGCAGCACAGTCATCGGTGTCGCGGTGATCCCGTTCGCGGCGGCAAGGTCTGGTGGCGCGATGAATCTAGCGAGTCCGCCGAGGCTGATTGCCGAAACCAGATCCGCAATCCCCAGCCACTGCCACACGACAAAGCCGGTCTTGTGATTCGGATCTGCCAGCTTCGTGGCCACAAGAAGCGCAGATGCACCGATCGCGATGTCTCCCCACCCGGCAGGCAAAGCCAGGAACCCGGGCAGAATGCCGTAGGTATACAGCGCCAGGAACACGAAGCCCACAATTCTCCAGGACTGGATATTCGTCAAGGTTCGCGGGTTCAGCGAGAGTACGAACTCGCGGAACGATGTCGAGCTGCGGTACCACACAAAGAACAGGGAAATCGGAATCACCACCGCAAGCAAAAGCGGAAGCGGCGGACGGCCCGCACCGGTTTTAAACAAATGTAGCGCCGATGCAGAAAGTGAGAAAGTGAACCAGGCCGCGACCAGCCCGGCAGTCAGCTTCGCGTAGGTTTTGTTGGTCATGACAAGTCTCCTCAATCTGTGACAGCGTTCGTCACGTGGTTACTTAATTTTGTGAGCTGATCCCATAGGTCAGCACCGAGTTGCCGTTGCAATCGTGCCTGCGCCCGCTCCCAGCGAGGAAGCGCTCGTTTGAACTGAACAACACCGGCCTTCGACAGCCGTAGTCGCCACTCACGCCGGTCGGTGCCAGGTGTTTTGCCGATCCAGCCTTGCCGGCTCATGATGCTCAGCGTGCGGGTGAGGCTCGTGCTATCCATAGCCAATATTCGCCCCAGTTTTCCTTGAGTCACCTCCCCCGTCACCGAAAGCGTCTGCAGCACGGTGAACTGCGTTGCCCGAAGTCCAAGGGGACGCAGCTCCTTTTCGTAGAGCTGCGTAAGAGCCCGTGCGGTTCGGCGAAAAGTAGCGCACAGGCAGGGGAGCGCCGGCAAAAGAGTTTCATGCATGCGAATTTGATGTATATACATCCATATTAGGATTCAAGAAATTATCGGCAGGCGATTCCAAGCTGGCTCTGGTTCTATCTCCACCGTCCGTGTGGAGCGTCGAACTTTCGTAACTCTACAGCCGCACGCTGTCTTCCTATACTTGTTGCAGTGGTGGTTGAGAATCTACCCATGCGCCGAATCATTCTGAGCTCAATTTTCGCGTTATCAATTCTCTCGCTGGCGGCCACGCTCGCCTGGGCGCAGAGTTCTTCACCCGAGTCTCTTTACGATCGCGGGGTTGATGCCATAACCGGGGTGGGGCCTTCGCGCAACGACACTCTCGGTATCGATTATTTTCGACAGTCCGCCGAACTCGGCTACGGGCCGGCCCAGATCGCGCTCGGGTACTACTACGAAACTGGAACCGTCGTAGCGACTGATCCGGCCCAGGCTGTCGACCTGTACCGGAAAGCGGCGCAGCAAGGGGATCCGCTGGCCGGTTGGCTCGCCGGACGGCGCTATTACCTTGGGAGCGGAGTGCCGCGCGATCTTGATGCGGCGCGAAAATGGTTCAAAATATCCGCCGATCAAAACAGCGCTTACGGCGTTTACTACCTCGGTCGTGTGATGGACGATAAGGATTACGCGAAAGCTGATAATGCCAAGGCTGCGGCGCTGTATAAAGTTGCCGCCGATCAAGGCTTGCCCCAGGCGCAATATTTCTACGCAAAAGCGCTGAAGGACGGCCGCGGCATCGCGAAGGATCCTTTCACTGCTTACATCTGGTACTCCATCGCCGCCGATGCCGGTTATGCCGCGGCGAATGCCGATCTCGGCGAACTCAACAACAACGGCGCGCTCACGGTCGATCAGATTACGACCGCAAGAGCGAAGGCCCGCGACATGGAGCAGGTCGTGATCCGCGCCGTGACCGCCCGGGGATGTTCTGGCTGGGATGGAGAGTTTGACGAGTTTCCCACCCCGCCGCCGCCGAAGTTGCAGCGGTTTTGCCACTAGCGGACTTGCGGGAAAGTTGTCGCGCGGACTACACCATCTCGGTGCCCCACAGATCGTGGAGATGGACGATTCCGAGCAATCTTAATTCGTCCTTCCTACCCTCGGCCTCATCAACCACTACCAGCGAGGTAATCTTCATCTCCTCCATACGCGCCAACGCGCTGGCTGCGAACTCCTTCGCGCGGATTGTCTTCGGACTGCGCGTCATGCAATCTCCGGCGGTGAGGTCGAGCGCGTCTTTGCCGCGCTGCTCGAGAACACGCCGCAGGTCGCCGTCGCTGATCACTCCGAGCAAACGATCACCGTCAACTACGGTGGTCATACCCAGCTTCTTGCGCGACATTTCGTAGATCACATCCTGCATCTTAGCTTGTGGCTTGACTCGCGGAACCGCATCTCCGGAGTGCATCAGCGAGTCGACTCGCGCCAGCCGCTTACCCAGCTTTCCTCCAGGATGCAGATTGGCGAAATCTTCCTCTTTGAAGCCCCGTTTTTCCGAAAGCGCGACCGCGAGCGCATCGCCGAGAGCCAGCATAGTCGTGGTGGAGGCGGTCGGAGCCAGTCCGAGCGAACAGGCCTCCTGAGAAATCGAGCAGTCCAGAGCAACATCGGAGGCGGAGGCGAGTGTAGACATGCGTGTGGAGCGGACCCGCCCTGAGCGAGAGTCGAAGGGGCCCTCATCCGCCGCTCTTTGTGTGGACTCCTCGCAAGTCATCGCGATCAGCGGAACCTGAAGCCGCTTAATGGTTGCGAGCAACTGCAGAATTTCTTCCGTCTCGCCACTGGCCGAAAGCGCCAGCACAACATCGCCGCGCACGATCATGCCGAGATCGCCATGCAGAGCTTCCACCGGGTGCAAGTAGAGGGCTGGCGACCCGGTGGAACTCAACGTCGCTGCAACCTTGCGCGCGATCAGGCCGCTCTTACCCATTCCGGTCACGACCACGCGGCCTTTGCATCCGAACAGGAGTTCTAAAGCGCGGTTGAAATCGGCGGCCATTGGCCCCGCGAGCCGGTCAGCCAGCGCACGCAGTGCTTCAGCCTCAATGCGCACCACATTTTCGCCCACATGCTTCATGAAGGGGAAATGGTAGCAGAGAGCGGGCATCGCGGGATGGGGCGATTGATGTCGAAGGTGAATATCTCTTGAGGACCCGGTCGCGAAATCTGTTGTGCAAATCTATTTGTTCGCAGGATCGCGCTGAATCATGGCTGACTTCTTCGCGGCCAGAGAACTCCTTGCCGCGCGTACGTGGTCTTTGATCGCATAGCGGAGATGCTGGGCCAGCGTTTTGAGTTCCACTTCGACTGCAGGGGTGAGAGTGTCGGAACAAAGCAGACGAATCCTGGCACACAGTTCTTCAATGCGGCCATCTGTGGAGGAGGGCATATTCGATTGTCAGGGTAGCCGCGTTTATGTTCGATACTGCGGATACCGTAGTGCGGAAAAAGGTTGCCTAGCCTCGATCTAGCTGCATATTTCGCGGCCGCCTCGACTTAGTTCGATTCGCCTCAGTCGTGAAATATTTTCGTACTGTGTTCTCCACGAATGACTAAAGCCCAGGCAGCAACTCTTTTGGCATCAGCGGTTTTGATGATCTCGTCGTCCACAGACCCGGCATTCGGATTTGGCCATGTTCGTGCCCTTGCTCAATAACATGACTATCGATGAAAAAGAATGGCGACAGCTGTGCGCCCTCGCAGCCGTTGAGTCGGATCCGGACCGATTACTGGAGATCATCGATCAACTCATCGTAGTGCTCGATGAGCGCAAAGAAGAAATACGCAAGCGGGAGCAGCAATGTGCAGTGGACCCTGCTTCAGGAATCTCCTGCGAATAAGTACGCCGCGCCTTTTTTCCTTTACTCAACCCTAGACCTCAGCGCCAGACCATGTTCCCGCCATCCGAGGCCGAGTTTCAGCTCTGATAAACTTCACAGTTTCCTCTAGTCGAAATTTCCAGGGAGGCAACCTATGGCCATTCATTCGGTAGGTGTAATCGGAGCAGGCACGATGGGCAATGGCATCGCCCACGTGTTTGCGCGCGGCGGCTTCGAAGTGGTGCTCTGCGATGTGGAGCAACGTTTTCTCGATCGCGGCCTACAGACGATTGCGAAAAATCTCGACCGCGAAGTGGCAAAGAATAAAATCACGGATGCCCACAAGACGGCGACTCTGGGACGAATTACGATCACCCTGGACCGGGCGAAGCTTGCGAACTGCCATCTGGTGATCGAAGCTGCTACCGAAAAGTTTGCCATCAAGGCGGAGATATTCCGTGAACTCGACCGCATTATGAAGCCGGAGGTAATTCTGGCGACCAATACCTCTTCGATTTCGATTACGAAAATTGCAGCGCTTACCGGGCGCGCCGACAAAGTCATCGGCATGCACTTTTTTAACCCAGTGCCAGTCATGAAACTGGTGGAAGTGATTCGCGGCCTTGCGACCTCGCAAGCTACATTTGAAACGGTGCGCGATTTGGCACTGAAACTGGAAAAGACGCCGGTCGAGGTCAACGACGCTCCGGGATTCGTTTCGAATCGCGTGCTGATGCCGCTGCTGAACGAGGCCATGTATGCGGTGATGGAGGGCGTAGCCACTGCACAGGCAGTTGACGAAGTGTTCAAGCTGGGGATGGCGCATCCCATGGGGCCGCTGACGCTCGCGGATTTTATAGGTCTCGACGTGTGTCTGGATATTATGCGTGTGTTGCAGGATGGTTTCGGCGACCCGAAGTATCGCCCGTGTCCGCTGCTGATCAAAATGGTGGATGCAGGCTGGCTGGGACGGAAGAGCGGGCGCGGCTTTTACACGTACTCGTAAGATATGAACCATGGCATTAGACCTGAACCAGCTTCTCCCCATTACAAAATCGCGCGCCGACGGCTTTTATTATTTACTTGCCGCGGCGTCGGGGGTAGCCGCGGGATGGCTCGATATTAAAGTCGGCGACTTGTTGCTGACGGCAATGGTAGTGCTCGCGGCAAACATGCTCCTCGGATTTCTAAGCCCGCGGCATCCCTGGCGCTGGGTGCTCCTGGTTGGAGTATTTGTGCCGGTCGTCGAATGGCTGGCCTACTTTTTTCTTTCCGAGAAGCCCGAACGGGCCCAGATCTACGAATCTTTTCTAGCGTTCGTGCCGGGCATCGCTGGCGCCTACGGAGCGGCTGTGGGCCGCGGCGTGGTGGATAATTTGTTTCCGAAGAAGTAGGTGCTCCCAGGACTTTTCGGCTACCGCTCCAGTCCCACCAAAGGTACCAGTAATTGAAAAAGTGCTGGGGTTTCCACAGCCTGTGGGGGTAAGCTTACGGGTATATGGCAGTATCAGTGTCAGTGCTCGCCAGCGGCAGCCGTGGGAACTGCGCGTTGGTGGCGACGAGCACAACACGAATTCTGGTGGATGCTGGCCTTTCCGGTCGCGAAACTTTCAAGCGCTTGCGCGCGCTCGCCGACCGTGACGCCGATCGTAATCGTGAGTGCGCTCAAGAGATTTCCGCCATCCTGATTACCCATGAGCACTCCGATCACGTTGCGGGCTTACAGCGGCTGGCGACGAAGCTCGATGTGCCAGTCTTTCTGACCGCCCAGACGCATCATGCCTGGAACCGCGCGATGCGCGATGAAAAAGGTGTAATTCCCGAGTTGCCCAAATCGGAGCATTTCTGCGCAGGGCGCGGCTTTCGTATAGGCGATATCGAAGTCATGCCGTTCACCATTCCCCACGACGCGGCTGACCCTGTCGGCTTCACTTTTCGTGCGGAGGGCGTCAAAATTGGTTTTGCCACCGACTTAGGCTACATGCCCGTCAGCGTGCGGGACCATTTGCGCGGTTGCAGCGTATTAGTCATGGAGTCGAATCATGATGTGGAGATGCTGCGCTCCGGGCCTTACCCTTGGTCGGTAAAACAGCGCGTCATGAGCCGCGTGGGGCATCTGTCGAATGACGCCCTCGCGGAATTCTTCTCCAACGATTATGATGGAGGGGCCGAGTACGTGGTTTTGGCACATCTGTCTGAACAAAATAACCATCCCGAAATCGCGCGAGCCGCTGCCGAACAGGCGCTTGGGGGGCGTCCGGGCCTGTGGCACAACCGTGTGCTGCTGGCAACCCAGACCGAAGTTCTCGAATCCATCCGGTTATAGCCGCTTAGTCCGGTTTAGCTCTTTATGAATGACTGCGTGGAACCGATCGTAGGGAAAATCCTTGCTGGATGGCGCTACGATATTTCCGGCCTGGCTCCGGAAATGCGCGGTGACTACGAGCTGCATTTCGCCGGTTGCGAGCACTGCCGCAGCCGCCAGAAACTGAACCGCATCATCGATATTTCCCTGATCGTGCTGGCTTCGGCATCGGCCGCCGTGTTTTTGCTGGCGTTTGCCGTGATCCGTTATTTTGGGCCGCGCCACGCTTTCTGGCTCGAGGTCGGCGCACTCGCGGGCTTCGCCCTCTCCGCATTGATCTGGTTGATTGTGGCGGTCGCTACTCCCGTGCCGACAGTGATGGTGGATGTGGCGAAGCTTGGTGCGCGCCACGTGCATGACCGGCTGCCCGCCGAGATTCGCGAGCGCCTGCCCGAGGAAATACGGGTGAAGCTTACGGGTTCGTAACCGCAGGTTGAAGTTGGTTGTGTCGATTTCGAGTTGTAAGGTTATGAAGTTTGCCTTCAAAATTCTGAGCCTGATGCTTATCCTGGCGGTCGTGTTGGCGATTACAACGGGCCCTTCGATGAACGCTGAGTACGCGCCGGTCGCGCCCATCCCTCTTCGCGACCGCGTGCCACCCTGTCATGCCCATGGCGCGGTGCGTCTAACTGTTCCGCCTATACATTCCTCGACACCTCGTTCCCCCGCGAGTTATCTGTGCTGCCTTACTGATCACGCTGTTGCGGTAGTACATGCTTCCGATTGTTCGCGGCCCCCTGTGCAGTTCACTCGCGTGCCTCCGCAAGTCGAATCTGCGTCAACTCTATGGCTTTTGAGCGAGCACGATCCTCGAACGATTGCTCTCAACGACCCGCCCGGTACGACTCCGCTTCGAATCTGATCTTCCTTTCTTAAACGCCGCAGCAATCATTCACGGACAACCAGTGGCGAATTTATTTTTCACGCGCGCTCTCGCGCTTGAGGAGTTCGACGTGCGGGCATTTCTCTTCGATGCTTTCCTAATTAGCGTTCTTTTCGTTTCACGAACGGTTCCGGCTGCGGCGCAGCGCGTTGCCTTCGTTTCGCAAACTGAGCAAAACACGGATCAAACGGAACAACAGAAGATGGATATGCCTGGAATGAAAATGCCGCCAGCAGACCAATCGCACTCCGAGCCCGAGTGGAAGCCATCACCCGAGAATGGCTCAGGAACGGAATGGCAGCCAGCATCGACCGTGACTCCCATGTGGATGAAGTCGATTGAGACTTGGGAGGTGATGGCGCACGGAGTTGTCTTCGTGGATTACAACCAGCAAGGCGGTCCGCGAGGCGAAGGCAAGGCTGAGTCCGTTAATTGGCTGATGCTGATGGAAGAGCCTAGATTGGGCTCTGGCGACTTGCTGTTTCGTGAAATGTTTTCCGCCGAGTCGCTGACCTCGCCGCATCCGGGGTTTCCTGAACTCTTTCAGACCGGCGAAACTTATCATGGCCAGCCGCTGGTTGATCACCAGCATCCGCACAACGTCTTTGCCGAACTCTCCTTCGATTACACGCATCCCATCGCAAGTCTGCTCAAAGAAAAAGTTTCGTGGGAGTTTTATGGTGCTGCGGCGGGCGAGCCGGCGCTTGGACCAGTTGCTTTCATGCACCGTGCGTCGGCATCGGAACTGCCCATGGCGCCGCTATCGCATCATTTGCAGGACTCCACGCATACCAGCTTTGGAGTAATTACCACGGGGGTAATCGTCAGCCGCTTCAAAATTGAGGGGTCGATATTCAACGGCCGCGAGCCGGATGAGAAGCGTTACACGATCCAGTTCGCACCGCTTGATTCCTGGTCGGGGCGGCTAAGCGTGGCGGCGTCGAAGAACTGGACGGCGGAATACAGCTACGGGCGATTGGAGCATCCTGAGGCCTTCGAACCGGGCAGCCAGCGCCGCCAGACGGCCGCGGTGGAATATGTGAAGCCGTTCGCGAATGGCTCATGGGCAACTTCCGTAGTTTGGGGCCGCGTGCACCACCAATTTGATAACCACAATCTGAACGGTTACTTGCTGGAGACGACAGCCAACTTCAAGCAGCGCAATTATGCTTTCTCGCGAATGGAGCTTGTCGATAAAGACGAACTATTCCCCGACAACCCCGCGCTGCCGGCCTTCCGGATCGGAGCCTACACCTTCGGCGGCGCACACGACCTTATTCAAAGCCATCTCTGGAGGCTGGCGCTGGGGGCGGACTTCACTTTTTACTCTAAGCCGTCAGTCTTGAATGCCGCATACGGCCAAAGCCCGGTGTCGTTTCAGATTTTCCTGAGAGTTCGTCCCGCCTTTCGCAAGGGCGGCTCGTAAGTCGAAGCGAATAAGTTCAAACGAATCGCGGAAACGTTACCAAAAGGAATATCAGAGACGATACAGCATGACAGAGCCGTTGTTTAGGTGGAGACTCTATAGCTATGGGCGCGGCAGTGACGCTGGTGCGACAGGTACAGATCACTATGCTGGTGAGTATCGTGCTGTACGCCGCGGCGGGAGAAATGCTTGCGCGCAGAATGGGCCACAATCCAGAAAATACTTTATTCCACGCTTTCTCTCTAGTTTCGATAACGTTGGTAGGCGCGAGCCTGGTCGTGCGGCGCACTCTGGTCTTGCCCTCGGAAGCCTTGTTGCGCGACAGATTCGACGACCGCGTTAGCGTGTCGCGCTGGCGAACCGGCTATTTGGTTCTCTACGCCTTGTGCGAGCTGCTGGGTATCTTCGGGCTCATCTTGCGGATGGCCGGCTTTACTCTCGCCAATGTCTGGGGCTTCTATGTAGGCGGATTCCTGCTGCTCCTGCTGTATTCTCCTCGCGCTCCGCGCACCGGGGTCAGTTGACTCCATCCGCGGCTACCATCCGCAAAAGGCGGTCTTCGGCATATTACTGTTACTACCCCTAGCGTTCGACATCGAACATACATAAATGAGCGAGCCTTGCAATACTTCCTCTGGTCATGGACAAACTTGACAGCGAGAGGATTCGCGAACTGTGTTCGCTCATCGAGGCGGAACACGACCCCCAAAAGTTTCTTCTCCTGGTTGAGGAGTTGAACAACCTCCTAAGCTCGAAAAACGCTCCGCACAAGACTGACGACATTTAGTCCCGCACACGATCCCATCGGAAACTACATAGATTCTCCATCTGTTCTCCCTTGCTGTCTTTCTGAATATCGGTAAAAAATGTAGATGTCACTACAGCTTCGGTGAACTTGGCCGTCGCGCGCCGCCGCATCGAATCTTGCATGAATGCACTGGACTTAAAGGGAACCCCGGCCGGCAAACGTGCCCTCAGGCCGATAAAGCCCGCTCCGCTTCATCGCGGCGCCCGTTCCGACGCGGCGGGCAAAGCCGTAAGCAATCTAATCCTGCTATCGCTCCCAGATGGGGAGTACAACCAACTTCGGCCATTTCTGGAGCCCGTCGAGCTGCCGCAATACGACGTCCTCCATGCACCCGGCGAGAAGATCGACTTCGCCTATTTTCTAAATGAGGGCATGACCTCGCTGGTGGCCTTAAGCCCCGATGGCAGAAGTGTTGAAGTCGGCATCGTTGGCAGGGAGGGGATGGTGGGTATGTCCTTGACGATGGGTCTTCGTCGAATAGTCTTTCGCGCCATCGTTCAAATGGCGGGAAGCGGATTACGCATACGGGCGGAAATCTTTCAGGACATACTGCAGCGTACGCCCGCCCTCCGCTTGCAACTCAGCCGCTTCGCCTTGCTCCATGGGATGCAGGTCGCCCAACTCGCCGCTTGTAACCGCCTGCATGAGGTTGATCAGCGCCTGGCTCGCTGGCTCCTCATGTGCCAGGATCGCGCCGATTCCCAGTTGCTCCCACTGACTCATGAGTTTCTCGCGCAGATGCTCGGCACCGGCCGCCCCAGCGTGAGTTTGGCGGCCGCCGTCCTTGAGAACGCCGGACTGATTGAAAACATGCGCGGCACCGTAAAGGTATTGAACCGCAAGGTCCTCGAACAGGCTGCTTGCGAATGCTATGGTGTGATCCAGCACTTTAACGGCGGGCTGGGCTTGAAATAACGACCGCTAACCTACACGAAGGGCATGAGGACAACGGGAAGACTCAAAAATAACAAGTACTATGCCAAATGCCAGGTCATGCGCTAGCTTCTATTCATGATTTCCTATGAAGGGAGCCACAGTGAGCATTCAGGATGAGCAGGAACTTTCGTCCTTAAAAGCAGTTGGCCGCGTCGTTCGAATGGTGCTTCATGCCATGAGGGCCGAGGTGCGGCCCGGCGTAACCACGCGGTATCTCGATGAAGTCGGCGCGCAGGTCATGCAGGAGAACGGAGCGCGCTCTGCCCCCTCTATGGTTTACCAGTTTCCCGGTGTCAGTTGCATCAGCCTGAATGATGAGGCGGTGCACGGAATTCCCGGCGCGCGCGAACTGAAGGAAGGCGACCTGGTGAAGCTCGATGTGACGCTAGAGAAGGACGGTTTCATGGCGGACGCCGCCATCACAGTGCCCGTCGGCCAAGTGAATCCTCAGGCTGAAAAATTAATAGCCTGCGCCGAGCGTGCTTTTCACAAAGCAATGCTGGTGGCGCGCGCCGGCTTTCGAGTATTAGAGATTGGAAAGATTGTCGAGCGCGAGGTGCGCAAGTCGGGCTTCACCGTGGTCCGCGAATTAGGAGGACACGGCATTGGCCGCACCATTCATGAGGCGCCGCATGTGCCCAACTACCCAGATCCCACCGCCCGAGAGATCATGAGCGAAGGCCTCGTCATCACCGTTGAACCGATCATCTCGGCCGGTTCGGGGCGAGTGTTTACCGATAAAGATGGCTGGACGGTGCGTACCGGCGATCGGGCGCTATCTGCCCACTTCGAGCATACCTTGGTGGTGACTTCTGGCGCGCCGATTTTGCTGACGGCGTCTTAGTGTGTTGCGACGGTGTGGCGTGCTCGGCGCTGCGCTGGATTGTCCCAATCGCTTCGCGACAGTGTTCGCGCCACATGATCAGACTTTAACCGCATCCTTGCGTTCGGCAGGCACATACTTCACCGCAGCGGTTCGATCAAGCTTGTCCCAGGCGAACGGGCGCCCCTGGATGGCGCGCTTCAGCGTTCGGAACAGCACCAGAGAAAATACCTGGCGATAGGCGAAGCGCTGCAACCACACCTGACTGAGCAGCCACGCGTCTTCGCGGGCTTCAGGTTGGCGGCGCTCGAGCGCAAAGGCGAGCGCCGACGCGAGAAAATCAATGACCAGAAATGCGCCGAAGAAAATCAGTAACCGATGGAAGCTCGCCGGGTCGTTCGATTCAGGATGGAAGTATTTCTGTATGAAATACCACGCCACTCCGACCACAAACATCACGTCGATGAAGGGAGAGACCAACGGTAGCAGAATCTGGAAGATGAGGATGTTAGGAAGGGCGACGAATCCCAAAGTGCCCTTGCGCGCGAATACGCCCTTATGTTTGAAAATGGCCTGTAGGATTCCGAACGACCAGCGAAAGCGCTGGCGCATAAGCGCGTTGGCGCTGGTGGGAGCTTCGGTGAAGGCGAGAGCCTGATCTTCGTATTCCACGCGATAACCGTTGCGAAGAAGCGCCATGGTTAAATCGGCATCTTCCGCGACGGTATCAACGTGGTAGCTTCCCGCTTCGCGAGCCGCGGCGGTGCGCCACGCTCCGATTGCGCCAGGGACGACGCTTACCGCGCCCATAGTGTTGAGGGCTCGGCGTTCAAAATTCTGACTCGTAATGTATTCAAGCGCCTGCCAGCGCGTCCACAGATTAACCCGGTTGCCAACTTTGGCATTGCCGGCGACGGCTGCAACCTTGGGATCGAGGAAGTGCGGCACCATTCTGATGATGGCATCGGGAGCAATTATCGTATCGGCGTCGATGCCGACAAAAATCTCTGCGTCGCCGATGTGCTCCAGTCCGAAGTTGAGCGCCTCCGCCTTGCCGCCGTTGGGTTTGGTGAGAATCACAACCTGCCCCGCAGCTTCTTCGGCGGCGAAGGTGCGTCTCGCGATCTCTAGAGTGCGATCCTTGGAGCCATCGTCGATGACGATCACGCGCAAATTGGGATAATCGGAATCGAGCGCGCCCTGTATGGTGCGTTCGATGACCTTTTCTTCGTTGTACGCCGGAATTAGAATTGCAACCCGTGGCCGGTACTCGGCGATCTGCTCTGGCGTTCCGTGCACATGCGAGCAGATCCGGTCATAGATGGCGAGAACGCCGACAAAAATCAGGCGGCCCGTCATCAGGATGTCACCCAGAAAGAAAATGAGAGCGATGCCGGTGATGGTCGCGCTGAAGAGCCAGAAGCCTATCCAATTCAATCGAGCCGACCAGAACTGATTTGCCGGCAGAGGCGGCATGACGTCCGCCTTCGTTTTGCCCATCAACTGGTAAACCGGGACAAAATCAAATCCGCGCGCCCGTGCGCCGTCGATAATCAGCGGCAGCGCTTCCACAGTTCTTTGCCGATTGCCGCCGCCATCGTGCATAAGGATGATGTTGCCGCACTGCTGATCGTTCGGCTGGCAGGGCGGAAGATGGTCCAGCACTCGCGCGGCGATTTGCTGCGGCGTGAGCGGAGGATCGTCGTACCAGTCTCTAGTGTCGATCTTGTTGCCGATGGTGATGTAGCCGAGATTTTGTGTGACCTCGAGCGGTTTCACTTCGTCTTCTGTGTCGGGTTCGGCGTCGACCGAATACGGCGGACGAAACAGCATGGTGCGAATGCCCAGTTGGCTGGCAAACAATTCCTCGGTGAGGTTTAACTCCAGCCGCATGTAACTGGTGCCGATCGAGCTGATATCGGGATGAGTAAAAGTATGATTCCCGATCTCGTGGCCCTCGCGGAAAATCCGTTTGGTCAAACTGCCGAATTTTTCCGCTTGGATTCCGATCAGAAAAAAAGTTCCCGGCGCCTGCTTCTCCTTCAGGACATCGAGAATCTTCGGCGTCCACTCAGGGTCGGGACCGTCGTCAAAGGTCAGCGATAGCAGGTTTTTACTGGCGCCATAGCGCGCCACGCGATAGGGCTCCGGCAGGCTTTTGAACTCTTCACCGTCAATCAGGCCAGTTTGCTTGTCAGTGGTCAAGGTGCGCTCGCCGTCGGCAGGCTTGGCCTCGATGTGCAGGATTTCGCCGTCGCCCTCCATATCGACGTCCTGCCCAGGAGGCACGTCCTTCAATCGATCGGAAGCATTGGCTTCCCCAGGCATATCCCAAACCCGCCACAGAGAGCGATCTTCAGCGCCCAGTCTCCACAACGCGAAGGTTTGAATGCCGAGCGTCTGCGCGGCGCGCATTTGGTTCAACGCGGTGACCGCATCAAGAAACCAGACATCGTGACGGAAGTTATCGTCATCGCGATAGCTGAAATGTGGATTGAGCGCGTCGCCGTCGTAATCGACATCTTCTTCAGCATCACGCGAACCGATCCACGCCTCCTGCACCGAAACGCTCTTATCGGCCTCCCCAGGAGGGACTTTGCCTTTTTTGGGCTTCTCCACCCAGTCATATCCGTAATTGCCAATCGCGCAGATCAATTTCTCTTTCGGAATCTCCTTGAGAGCGGATTCAAGATTGTCCGTAAACCAATCCTGCGAAGCGATAGGGCCGGGAGTTCCACCGGGAAAGTGCTCGTCATAATTCATGATGACGACGCCATCCACCGCGGCCGAAATCGCTTTGTAATCGAAATCCTCGTTGCGCACCTGCACGCTGACATAGAGCTTCATGGCCTTGGCATGCAGATCCGAGGAAAGTTCGTTGAGCAGCTCGACGTAGCCGGGCTGACCGTTTTTGGGGAAGGATTCGAAGTCGATCATCAGGCCGCGATAGTGGTCAGTGGCAAGAAAAAGCGCGACCTGACGTCGAAACCGTGCGCGTGCGCCAGGGTTATTCAGAAAATCACTAATACCGGGAACGAAGTCGGTGCCATCAAAATTCTGCACTACTGGAAACACGTCCATGTCGAGCGCTTCGTTCTTGAGAAACGGCATGACCTTGTCGTCGACGTGATGCGCCGTCTGGCCGTGAACCACGTCGTACATTGCGTTCGTCTCCGGATCGACGGCCTGAAGATGACCGTCGGGAGTAAGAACTTGCAGCCACGTCGGAAAGAGCAAATCGATCTGGCGCGCATACTCGCGCAGCGAAGAGTAACTGGCGGAATCCCATGAGACGTAAAATGCGGCGCGAACCCCCTGCTCGGAATTGAGTGTCAGTTGTGACGGAGCTTTGTGGGTTTGATGGCGGTGACCGGCGCGGGCGACTGTGGCCAGGCGCCTCTTTTCGCGGGCTTTCGCCTTTTCATCTTCTTTCAGAGCGTGGTAAGGCTTCTTCTCCGACAGCCACGAAAGATCGGGAAGGGGTTCGCTCCGCAGCGCACTATAGATGAAAAAAATGACCAGCAGAGAAAACGCCAGTGCCGCCGCGTCGAAAATGCGGCGGATCCGCTTCCAGCGGGCTTGCTTGGGATCGTAGAAGACCTGTTTCGCCATCGTTTGTAGTGTACTCATCCTAAGGTGAGAGGAGCGGGTGGTCAAACGCTGAAAAGGCGTCGTTCGGGGTTGGCGGTTCGTCGGTCGCTAATACCAAATCATGGGGGAACTGGTCTGAGCGAAAAGCGAATAGCGGACGACATTCCTCTCGCAATAGACTCGGAAAATCCCGCAGTCGCGATATATTCCCAATGTGCTGAGCCTGATCCGGGAACAACGGCGCTTTTTTCTGGCAGTCACGCTGGCCGGATTGGTATTGCGATTGTTTTTCTTCGTCTATTTCCCGCAAATCACGGACGATTCTCGCATCTATGCCAACTTGGCAACCACCTGGCTGCAGCACGGCATTTACGGACAGACGCCGGGCGGCCCTCCCGGCCAACCGATTATGCCGACTGACGCACGCCTGCCGGGCTATCCGGCATTTCTGGTGGCGATCTTCTGGCTGGTCGGCGTGGGGAACTATAAAGCCGTATTGCTGGCGCAGTTGTTGTTCGATGTCGCCAGCTGCCTGATGATCGCCGATCTGGCTCGCCGCACGGTCTCCGAACGCGCCGCACAAATCGCGTTTCTACTCGCTGCGCTGTGTCCGTTTCTGGCAAATTATGCTGCGGCTGAGCTGACTGAAACCTTGGAAATCTTTTTTACCGTCCTCGCACTCGATGGCGCGGCGGCCGCACTCAATCGTATGGAGGCGGGAAGAGGCGCTCTCACGCTTTGGGCTGCAACCGGTGCGGCGATTGCGGCCTGTATCCTGCTGCGTCCCGATGGCGGTCTCGTGCTCGCCGCGGTTGTTCTTTATCTGGCGTTCAAGCTGATCGCGTCGCCTAAACTGCCGTCGCTCGCCAGTGCAAAACTCGCTTTAATCTCTCTCATTACCGTTGCGCTGTTTGCGCTGGCCCCGCTCGTACCCTGGACGATTCGTAATTTTCGTACACTTCATCATTTTCAACCGTTGGCGCCGCGCTATGCGAGCGACGCAAATGAGTTGGTTGCCCGGGGCTTCAATCGTTGGGTCAAAACCTGGATTATCGACTACGTTTCGGTGGAAGAAGTTTACTGGAATGTTTCTGTCGACCCGATTGATCCGGCCAAATTGCCCTCGCGCGCTTTTGACACTCCCGCGCAAAGAGACGCAACACTCTCTGCTATCGCGGCCTACAACGAGGCCAACGACATGACGCCCGTTGTGGACGCGCAGTTCGACGCGCTTGCCGCTGAACGAATTGCGGCCCATCCCCAGCGCTATTACATCCTATTGCCGGCATTGCGCATTGCGGATATGTGGCTGCGGCCGCGAACTGAAATTCTTCCTCCCGATCCGCGTTGGTGGGAATTTAACGACGACGCGAAACATTCTGCCGTCGCAGTTGGGTTCGGTTTGCTGAATCTCGCTTATGTGCTCGCGGCGGCCTTTGCGGTCATTCGCAAGCATTCAAAAATTCGATGGGTCGGATTGCTGCTTGGTTTTGTTCTGTTGCGCTCGGCGTTCCTCGGAACTTTGGAAAATCCGGAGCCGCGCTACACGCTGGAGTGTTATCCCGCGATCATTGTTCTGGCGAGTGCTCTGGCCAGTTCGCTGGCGGCAGGCAAGATTAGAGCTAAAAAACTAGAAATATAGGGCCGAGAAAGTACCGGGGAAGTACATCAGCTGAGCGGCGAGTCGGTCATGCGGAAGCGAGTGCGCACGTGTTCCGACAGCAACTGGATAGCTGCGCGATTGGCTAATGGGTCGGACTTTGCCAGGTAATTCATTGCCTTTACGAGCGTCTTCTGGCCGTCGACGTAACGCGGGTCGGTCGTGCGTTCCCGTTTCTTGCGGGAGAGATCAGGAGGGACGGGGATGGTAAACATTTTTGCCATGCGCACTCAACTTTCGGGCTCTTTCGAAGTATATAACCGTCGACCACCTTTTTCAGCTTGTTTCTGTTGGTTCAGCTCTCCCCGAACTGACCGTACACTCGTCCGTCCTACATCACTGGCCGGTCATCCTTGCGGCGAAATAAACCGCGTTTTCTTGGTTGTTTTCAGCTTAAAGGCACCCTCGGGAAGAGGTTGATTGATTTGTATATCGGAATATTTTGCCAGCCGGTAGTTGCCGCCCGGCTCGAAAAACTGCTGCTGCACCGAAATCCCCTTGGGCGGGTCGATCCATAACAGGATACGCGCGATATTGTTTCGCAAGCTGACGGATTTCGGAGTCAACTCCAACTTCTCCGCCGCGACTCCGTTGACGTTTTCCGTCCCGAGGAACTTCACATCGTAAGACTTGGAAAGGTCGTGGCCGGCGCCGCCGAAGCCCAGCACCAGAAAGCTCTCCACGTCGCCGCGATTCTTGCCCGGGTCATACAGGCTGACCTGATCGATCTTCGGCTGATAGACCTGTACCTTGCCGCCGCTGTAGATCACAGTCTTCAAGTCGGGCTTGTCAAACTCGACCGCCATCTGAATTTCGTTGCTTTCGCGCCGAAAATAAATCTTGCCCGTCTGCGTGTCGGTCTCGCGAATTACCGCATCGTATTGGTCCCAGACGACACTGGCCTGGGTGCTGCGAAAATTTCGCGCGGCATCATCCATCTGTTTCAGAACGTGCTCAAGTGCACCAGAATCAATCTGCGCCCACGCCGTTGTCATCAGCAGCCAGCCCAGCATTACCGCTCCAAACGTAAGCTTCTTGAGCGCTCTCATGGGAAAGAATCCCGGACCTTGAATTTCGAAACTTTGAAACTCTGAACCCTTGAAACCTTTCTCGACTACTCTTTTTGCACCGAAACCTTGTAGCTCAACGCATGTCCCTTGGAGTCTTTTACCGTCTCAACATCGGTGATGCTAACCGCCCCCGAGATCGGTTCGATGATCTGCTCTAGCTGTCGCCGGATATCTCCGCCCGCAGTCGTGTTCACCGCCGAAGCCTGAATCTGATAGACGAATCCACCCTTCTCGCTGGGAATCACAACAACGCCGGTAAGATGCGGATTGCGCTCCACCGGTTTGTCTTTGAAATTGATGAAGCGCGGCGACACAAAAATAAACAGAAGAATCAGCGTGACCATAATGTCGTAGTGCAGGCTGCCCCGCTCATACGACCAAAGAATGTATCCGCGGATTGTGCGCCAGATCGCGCCCATGGGAGAGATGGCACCGTCAAGCGCCAAAGAGGCTTCAGGTTGCTGCAAGTGTATTTGGGAATTCATATGATGGCAAATCTCCGATTAACGCAGCGCAGAGGCGCCTGCGGGAATGCAATCCGTGCCCATATAGCGCTGCAAGGCGTCCGGAATTCGCACGCTGCCATCGGCCTGCTGATAATTCTCGACGATGGCAACCCATGTGCGGCCGACCGCGAGCGCACTGCCATTTAACGTGTGCACGAATTCTGTCTTGCCCTTGCCTTCTGGACGATAGCGGATATTTGCTCGCCGCGCCTGAAAAGTTTCAAAATTCGAGCATGAAGAAATCTCGCGGAACAATTGCTGCCCCGGCAGCCAGACTTCAATGTCATAAGTCTTGGCGGAAGAGAACCCCATATCCGCCGTGCACAGCGTGACCACGCGATAATGTAGGCCAAGTTTCTGCAAGACGGTCTCGGCGTTGTGAGTGAGCTTTTCCAACTCGTCGTAGGAAGTTTCCGGTCGCGCGAACTTCACGAGTTCGACTTTTTGAAATTGATGCTGGCGAATAATTCCGCGCACATCTTTGCCATACGACCCAGCCTCGCTGCGAAAACAAGGGGTATACGCGGTCAGCGAAATCGGCAAGCGTGCGGCCTCTAAGACCTCGTCGCGGTACAGGTTTGTCACCGGCACTTCCGCCGTCGGAATCAGCCAAAGGTCTTTCTCGCCATGCGGTACGCGAAACAGATCGGCCGCAAATTTCGGCAACTGGCCGGTGCCATACATCGATTCTGAATTCACCAGATACGGCGGAAGCACCTCGGTGTATCCATGCTCGCCGGTGTGCAGATCGAGCATGAAGTTGGCGAGAGCCCGCTCTAAACGCGCGCCCAGCGCCCAGTAGATGGCGAACCTCGCGCCAGAGAGTTTTGCCGCGCGCTCCAGGTCGAGCACTCCTAATTGTTCGCCTAATTCCCAGTGCGGCTTTGGCTTGAAATCGAATTGCGGTGGCGTGCCCCAGCGCCGCGCCTCAACATTGTCTTCCGCGCTCCTTCCGACTGGAACGCTGGCATTCGGAAGATTTGGAAGCGCCGTCAGAATTTCGCATAGTCGTGCTTCCAGTTCGGCCGCCTTTTTTTCAGAATCGGCGATTTGTTGGCGGAGGTCTTTGGTTTCTTGTATCAGCCCCGACGCGTCTTGCCCGCTCTTCTTAACCTTTGCGATTTCTTCGGAAGCACGGTTGCGGCGCGCCAGCAAAGTCTCGGCGACCGTGATGGCTTGCCGGCGATCGCCATCGATGGCCACGAAATCTTTCAATACTTCCGTCGGATTCATTCCGCGCTGGCGCAGTTTTTCTTCGACCAACGCGAGGTTGTCACGAACAAAATTCAGATCAAGCATTCTCTACTAACTTTAGCTGAAAGCGCGGTTCCGTGCACAAAGAGGATCAGTGTCTTGAACGGCGGAGGCCGCGAAGGTCGCCAAGGTTCTTATTCCCCATTTTCTCGGCGCGCTCAGCGTTCCCTGCGGTTACATATCTTGTTCTCCTGTAAACTAAATCGCGATGACACGCCCCCGCACGCTTCGCATAGCGCTGCTCTTGCTCGGTTCTTTTTTCTGGTCGGCGTCCGCCGCGTTCGCGT
This sequence comes from Terriglobales bacterium, assembly GCA_035483045.1. Taxonomy (GTDB): domain Bacteria; phylum Acidobacteriota; class Terriglobia; order Terriglobales; family Acidobacteriaceae; genus Acidiflorens. The sequence continues at coordinate 179,899 of DATHQD010000052.1, read as the reverse complement.
CCGCTTACAACGCCCGGCCCAAGCTGATTGTCGTCATCGTCATCGACCAGTTCCGCGGCGATTATCTGGAACGCTATCGCGATCAACTCGGTGATGGAGGCTTCCGCCTTTTTCTCGATCGCGGAGCCTATTTCACCGACTGCAACTACGATTACGCCAATACCCGCACCGCCCCCGGCCACGCCACTCTTTTCACTGGAAGCTACACCAGCGGGCACGGCATCCTCGCAAACGAATGGTGGGATGCGCAGAAAAAGAAGCGAGTGACGTCGGTCGAGGACGATGCCACGAAACCAGTTGGCCTGGGCGCTGACCATCCAGGCCCGGGAGCGTCACCGCACAATCTCATGAGCGATACGCTCGGCGATGAGCTGAAACTGGCTACAGGCGGCCAGTCTCGCGTCTTTGCCATTTCACTTAAAGATCGCGCCGCCGTTTTACCTGCCGGCTTTTCGGGAGATGGCGCTTATTGGATCGATCCGAAGTCCGGCAGTTGGATCACTTCTACTTATTACCGTCCCGATCTTCCTGACTGGGTCAGAAATTTCAACGGCAGCAGCTCTTTGGACGGGCGCGCCGCAAAATTCTGGAATCGCGAATGGAAAGATCGCGACGGAACCGTTCTTGGCTCGACCGTGTCCCGCAAAGCTAAAGACGGCTCTCCGGCCAGCTTCTACGAGGTGGTCGGCTCGACTCCGTTTGCTAACGAATATCAGTTGGAATTTGCCAGAGAACTGGTGGTCTACGAAAAGCTGGGTGCCAACTCGACGACCGATCTGCTCGTCATCAGCCTCTCAGCCAACGACATTCTCGGGCATCAGGTTGGCCCCGACTCGCCACAAATGCGCAGCATGGCGCTCGAACTCGATCGTCAGTTGGCCGTCTTCTTCACCTTCCTCGGTCGTCAAGTCGGCATGGCCAATGTCTGGATGGCGCTTTCGGCCGATCACGGAATCGCGCCACTGCCAGAGTTTGCGAAAACGCTTCGTCTGCCTGCCGCTAATCTCGACGCCAAGGCGCTGCGCGAAAAGATCAATTCCCAGCTCTCAAAGAAATATGCAAAGAAAGCCGACTACGTGCTTGATCTCGATTACCCGCTGGCATGGCTGAACGCGGAAGCCTTTGTCGGAACTTCCGGTGGCAAAGACGAATCTGTCGCTGAAGCCGACGCGGGCGAGGCGATGAAGCAAGCGGGACTGACCGGATACTTCACTAAGTCGCAACTCGCGCGTGGCGATATTCCGCCCACCGAAATCGGGCGCCGCTACGCTCACAGTTATTCGCCCGAAGGTGGATGGTATGTAATCGGAATCCCCACTCCTTTTCAGGTGGGAATCACGAAGGGTACCGATCACGCGACACCTTTCTCGTACGATACTCACGTGCCGCTTGCTTTTTATGGTCTTGCTTTTCAGCCGGGAATCTATCGCACCCACGCGGAGCCAGTCGATCTCGCAGTGACGCTGGCCTCGTTGCTTGGAATCAACGCGCCAGCGCTGGCCACAGGAAGAGTGCTGACCGAGGTCCTGCAGCAGTCGCGTCATTCCGGAGCATCGGACGCGCCGCCCGTATCCACGCCTGCGCCAAAAACCCTGCAACCACTCACACCGCCTGGTGGAGAAATCGAATGACGCCGATCGGCAATCCGGACTTGAGCGTCAACGTCGCCGGTATCGAACTGAAGAACCCCATTATCGCCGCCTCCGGCACATTCGGCTACGGCATCGAGTTCGAAGACATCGTGCATCTCGACCGTCTCGGCGGACTCGTGGTCAAAGGTCTCTCGAAAGAGCCGATGACAGGGAACCCGCCGCCGCGCCTTTATGAGACTGCGGCTGGAATGCTCAATGCCATAGGGCTGCAAAATATCGGCGCCTCGGCCTTTATCGCGGACAAATTGCCAGCCTTGCGCGAGAAGAAAAACGTCGTCGTCTTCGCCAACGTCTTCGGCTACACCCGCGGCGACTACGAGCACACGATCGAAATTCTCAACGAGGGCGAGGGGATAGCTGCGTATGAAATTAATGTGTCATGCCCCAATACCGCGCACGGCGGCATTCAGTTCGGCAGCGATCCCATGTTGCTTGACGAAGTGGTGCGGACGGCGAAGCGCGTAGCCGCGCGCCCGATCATTGTAAAACTGTCGCCCAACGTGACTTCGATCGCGCAGATGGCTTACGTGGCGCAGGAAGCGGGCGCTGACGCCATCTGCCTGGTAAATACTTTTCTAGCTATGGCGATTGATGCCGACACACGTCGTCCTAGAATAGCCAACGTTACTGCGGGTCTCTCAGGGCCCGCGATCAAGCCGATTGCCCTGCGCATGGTCTACGACGCAGCTCATGCCGTGAAGATTCCGGTGATCGGCATGGGTGGCATCACCACGCCAGTCGACGTGGTGGAATTCATGCTGGCGGGAGCAAGCGCCGTCGAAGTCGGCACCGCCAGTTTCTTCGATCCGGTGGCAACTGAAAAGTTGGTGGAGGAACTGTCCGAGTATTGTAGCGACCATCGCATCGAGCGGCTCAGCGATCTAACCGGTGGACTGCTGACTGACTAAAAAGGTTAGAGTCAGATTTCAGATTGCCGGAGTAAAACCGCTTTGCTCATCGGCTCTTACCTCTGCAATCTGACCTCTAACCTCCGCGGACCTATCGTCCGCTGGAATGCCAGATCGATCCGGGGGACTGATAATTCATCCCTTCGCCCCACACAATTTGCGTGTCTCCGTGATTGTCGATAGCCATGCCGAAATAATCGCCGAAGGGAAAGCGGAAGCCTTCCTTTCTGATATAGCGATAGCCCGGCACATAGCCTGAGACTTTCGTCTCGTCCCCCCAGGTCGCACCGCCGTTGCTCGAACTGCGATAGTAAGTGTTCCAATACGGTGTGCGGCGGGAAGAATTGCGCGCGTCCATCCACGCTATGCGGACATCGCCGCCGTTTCCGGCTACGATTGCCGGGAAGGCGTGCTCGACGCCCGGCGCAGCGGACGAAATGCTGGCCCTCGGCAGCCAACTACCCCCCGCATTGGTCGACGATGAAAAATAAATTCGCTGCGGGCCGAAAGCCGTGCTGCCCGCGCTCCAGAGTGCATATAGCGTCCCATCCGCATCCGACGTGAGAGCGACCTGCGCGCCCAGGAATCCCTCGCCGCAGTCTTCATCTTTGCAGCCGGGCGATGCAGCTGAAACATCCAGCAAGTTCGCGCTCCATGTCTTGCCCGCATCCGCCGACTTCCCTATATAAAGATTTACTGCGCCCCGCGCGCCTCCAGCCTTGGAGTAGGAAGCCCATGCCAGATAAGCGTTGCCCGCCGGATCAACCGTCGCCGCTCCCAGCAATGACCACCCCGTACGGCTTTCCGCGTTGGCGCGGGTCGGCGTAAAACTGCGCCCTCCATCCTGCGAGGCCGCGACCCACACTTCCTCTTCATGATTGAAAGCGACGTAAACATTCTGGCCGCGCACGGCCAGCGCCGGCTTATCGAGCTCGACGTCGCCCCGGACCGCAATCGTGAAAGACCACGTCCCGCCCGAGTCCACCGACTTCGCTAGCATGACGACGCGTTTCTTATTCTGGAGCCACGCTGCGTACACAGTGCGGCGGTCGACGGGGTCAACGGCGATCTGCGCGTCAAACTGTCCCGAGTCGGATTCCAGCATCATATGCGGAGCCTGCCAATTCTTGCTGGCATCTGTGCTTGCCACCAGCAACATCGTAGGTACGCTGCAATCCGCGCAGTCGGCAATCGTTCCGTAGTGGGGATAAAGAATATAGATCCGGCCCGACCCATCGGCCGCAATGGCCGGTTCCCACTGATCGCCGCCGTTGAGGCCTACGCGCTGCTGCGGAGAAAATTGTGGCGCTGCTGCCCAAGCCGCGCTTGCCAGGGCCAGCAGCAACGCCGCGAGGTTCAGAAGCACACGCTTCGTGACAGCGAGTTGGAATAAAGCGGCGCGCATGCAAACCATCGAAGATAAAACGGGCGGGGAAATTGGACCCTGATTTTGAACTTTATCCCGAAGTCAGCATTGGGGTCAACATTTCGTTAGTGCTTTTAATCTCCGGTTCATAATTTAGCAATTGCACCAAGACCCTATCCCTGCCAGCAGCGCCCGCATAGCTCCGCCGGGGTTGCTTGCCCGTTATGATGCAGATTCAGTTCATCGCGGCAGTCAATGCCATGCTGAAATCCACGCCCCCGCGGTAGCGGGTGTAAAATTGAGGGTCGCGAACATCCGAGATAATTTCTCATCCCTGGAAAGGATTCTCCAATGGCAACCATGGAAGCCCCGCCTCGTCTGCAGGTTCGCCTGCATCAAGGCTCATTCAAGAATGAGCCCTTTGTCGATTTCACCAAAGAAGAGAACGTGCGCAAGATGCGCTCCGCTATCGAGAAAGTGCGTGGCTTGCTGGGGCGCGAGTATGACTTGATCATCGGTGGCAAGCGCCTTAAGACCTCCGACAAGATTCGCTCGATCAATCCGGCCAAGCCGTCGGAGGTGGTTGGCGTTCACCAGAAAGCGGGTAAGGAGCACGTCGAGCCTGCAGTTCAGGCTGCCTGCAAGGCTTTTGGTCATTGGAGCCACACGTCGGTCGAAGAGCGCGCGTCGCTGCTGTTTCATGTAGCCGATGTGATGCGCGAGCGCAAGCTTGAATACATGGCATGGCTGGTGTTTGAGGTTTCGAAGAACTGGGGCGAAGCCGATGCCGACATTTCCGAGACCATTGATTTCTGCGAGTTCTACGGGCGTGAGGCGCTGCGCTTCGCCAAGGCTGAGCCCCCTGTGCAACTGCCGGGAGAGCGCGACACGCTTACCTACATCCCACTGGGCGTGGGGGCCGTGATTCCGCCGTGGAATTTTGCCTGCGCCATCATGGCGGGCATGACGGTTGCTTCGATTGTAAGTGGCAATACGGTCGTCCTCAAACCGTCGAGCGATTCGCCGACAATTGCCGCGAAGTTTGTCGAACTTCTCGAAGAGTGCGGCATGCCCGAGGGAGTGGTGAACTTCTGCCCCGGCGGCGGCACCACGTTTGGCGACGCACTGGTCTCGCATCCGAAGATTCGCTACATCGCATTCACGGGCTCGCGCGAAGTGGGCTTGCACATAAATCAAGCGGCCGCGCAACAGCAACCGGGCCAGCTCTGGATTAAACGTACTGTGCTTGAAATGGGAGGTAAAGATGCAATCATCGTCGATGCCGATGCCGATATTGACGCGGCGGTCGAAGGCGTCGCTGCCGCTGCTTTCGGCTTCCAGGGCCAGAAGTGCTCGGCGTGCTCGCGCGCCATTATCGACGACCGCATTTACGACAAGTTTATCGAACAGTTGAAGTCGCGCGTCGAACGCCTGACCATCGGCGACCCTACGCTGAATCCAAACATGGCTGCCGTCATCAACGAAGGTTCGATGAACGACATTCTGCGCTACATTGAGATTGGCAAGAAAGATGGGCGTCTGATCACGGGCGGCGAGCGCGACACGAATGCTGGCGAAGGCTACTTCATTAAGCCGACGATCATCGCAGACATCCCGCCGAAATCGACGCTCGAGCAGGAAGAAATTTTTGGGCCGGTGCTGGTGGTGATCCGGGCGCGGAATTTCGACCACGCGCTCGATATCGCGAACGATACCGAGTTTGGATTGACTGGCGCTGTCTATTCCGGTTCGCGGGAAAAACTCGATCGTGCAGTCCGCGAATTCCACGTGGGCAACCTCTACCTCAATCGCAAATGCACGGGCGCGATGGTGGGCGCGCATCCGTTCGGCGGATTCAATATGTCGGGCACCGACTCCAAATCTGGCGGGCCAGATTATCTGTATCTATTCACACAAGCAAAGAGCGTCGGAGAAAAAATCGGATAGCAGCGAAAACGAGCGAAAATTAAAAGGCCGCCCGCAGGCGGCCTTTTATATTGCCGACGAATTCTAGTTGCTAATCCCCGCGCTCTGCGGCGGTTGAGGAATCGCTGCCGCTGCGGTCGCGGCCGCGGCTTCGTTCAAAATGCGGTGGTGGATGGTGAAGAGCGCCAGTTCGAGCCTGTCGGACACGCCAATCTTATCGTAGACGTTGCGCAGATAATTCTTGATCACCTGCTCGGTCGTCCCCAACTGGGTGGCAATTTCCTTGTTCTTGTAGCCCTGGACAATGAGCGCCACGATCCGCAGCTCTTTGGCCGTCAGACGGTCGCGGACACGCAGGCCGACCATATCGTTTTCGGTCAGCTCGCTCGGCACGGCCATGTCCTGCACCCAGCTTTCGCCGCGAGCAATCTTACGCACGCAGTCGACCAGCGCCGGGCTGGTAACGTTGCGATAGACCACGCCGTGGGCCCCGGCTGCCATGTAGCGCTGGGCGCTCTCACCGGTGTCGGCAAGTACGACCACACGTGTTTTATTTTTATTGGCAGCAGTAAGAACGGCGTTGAAATCGCCGTGGAAACCACCCGCAATAATGAGCACGGCGGCGCGGAACTTGTCGAGCGCCATGAACATCTGCTCGCCCGTTTGCGCCTGGGCCACGATGCGCATTTCATCTTCTACGGCCAGCACCTTGGCGATGCCGGCGCGAAATATCGCCTGATTGTCCGCCAAAATAAGCTTCAACATTGAATCGCTCCCAGTTAGATCGCTCCCGGTTAACCGTTGCGAACGAATTCGTACGAATCGATTACACAAGCGACGCCCCGATTATCGGTGCCGGCGCTGGCATTGGGCTCATCGGTCCGCACCACGCGGCCGCGGCACTGAATGACCACATCTTCCTTACCCCCGGTAACCTCCGGCGGCAAAGTAATCTCAAACTCTACGGGCGAGCCGACCTCGAGCGCAGCATCAGCGCGGATGTAAACGCCGGCGGCACTCAGATCGCCGGTCATGCCGCTGCTGATCTCACCCACGGAATCTTCCTTATGAATCTTGATCGGCAATTGCAGCGGAAACCTTTTCCCGGTACGTGCTTCGGACACGACTCCTCCTCAGCTGTCGCTCTGCGCTCAAATGAAAAGGCAGAAAAGCAGGCCGGAAACAAAGATAATTTCCAGCCAAGGAATGACGAGCAGCTAACGGCGTTATATCACGGAAAATACTGCAAAAGAAGCCTTGATTACCTTCGTAATCTCAGTAGGAACTAGATACCTCCCCGGTCCGACACGGCGAAGGTAGGGCCAAACAGCCCGTTAACCGCGGAAAACCGATCGATTGGCGGTAGTTTGCCGCATGTTCTCAGATTATGTCCTCAAATGTGCGCCGGGCCTCTGGACACGCAGTCGGCATCGAGTTGATAAGCCGCACCGGCGGCGATTTGACCAGCCACTTGCTGGCTCATCAGCCACAAATATGTAGTCAGGTGATGCATACAGGGAATTGTAGGATTGATCGCCGCAGGCGGTGGGACAAGTTCGAAATATGTATTTACGTGCTCATAGGGTAAGGGAAGAATCGGTGGCAGCTTGGGCACCAGATCCTGGCGGTTCACAATTCGATAGTGGGAAGGGATGGCGCTGTTGAATGAGCCCGCGAAAAGATGCTCACCTGTGCGCGGGCTGGCGAAAGTATAAGCCGTGGGAGCATGGCACGAGGTGTTCAGGGCCACATCGATAGCGAGAAGCGTGGCCAGCGCGCCGCCGAGGCTGTGTCCGCAGATGGTCACGCTGGTTGCAGCTCCCGAATCGAGGTAACTCTTCATCGAAGCCACTGCCGCCGGCGTTGCGTTGTCTTGCCCGATTCTCAACGATCGGTAAACGGCGGTGAACCCATCTTCACTAAAGCCACGAGAGCCGGTGACAGGGCACGGCATCATCAAATACTCGGCATCGTGCAGCCACTCCAGGATCGTGTCGGTGCCGCGAATGACCGCGACCAATTCCTTTGACGCGGAGACGGCCAGAAAGCCGAAAGTGACCACGTCTCCGACGTGAGGGTCCATATCGGTCGCGAGGTCGTCTCCATAGAGCGTTCGCATGAATGTGTACCCGGCATTGCCGATGGCGCCAATTTCATTTTGCCCGTAACTGCCGGTGGGTGCGACCGATTCGGCGATCTTCACCAGGACGCCATACTGAATCGCCGTATTCCAGTTGATGGGGAGCATAGAAACCTCACTCCGGAAACGCCGGTTCCTGGCTGAAAAGTATAGCTCGAAAAAAGTCACACTAGATGACAAGGATTTTCTAGTGGACTACATGGCCGGGGTCTCCACCGTGGGTTCAATGGTTAAGCTGTGGCGGCGAAGCACGCGACGGCGTTGCGATTCTTGCAGCGGAGCACTGGCCGCGATCGCGCAGAGAACATAAAAGAGCGCCGCGTTGGCCGGAATCTGAAGATTGAAATCGAGCAGGCTGTGCACCAGAATCCCCACGCAGCCGAGCAGCGCCGCGACGGTCAGTGCGCCATTCGCAGTTTCCGTCCAATTCTTAAGCTTGCTCGCCGCCCGGCGGAAGACCGTCACCAGAAACCAGATGGCTATCGAAAAGCCCACCAGCCCGGTCTCGACCAGCAGTTGCAAATAATCGTTGTGGGCCTGGTTGACGAAAAAAGTAGTGTAGAAGCTGCGAAATTCCGGATAGACGATGGGAAAAGCTCCTAGTCCCCAACCGAGAAGGGGCCGCTTCAGCAACATGCGCAGGCAGTCGCGATCGATCGAAACGCGAGTTCCTCCACTGATTTCTTCGCGCGCTTCGGAGTGGATGCTGATCAAACGCCGGGTCAGTTCGTTGCCGCCGATCCAGACTAGAAAGACGATAACCACGGTCACAAAGATGCCCAGCATCAGGGGTTGTTTCCAGCTTCCTTCGCGCCGGCGCACCATCAGCACGCCGAGTACGACGACTTGTGCGACGAATGCCACCATGCCTCCGCGAGACCCGGAAAGAAAAATCGTTCCGGCCATCAGCGCGGCGATTCCCGCTACCGCAATTTTGCGATTTCCGCTAGTGAATTGAGTTACCGCGAGCACCAGCGGGAAGGGTGTCAGCATCTCCATCAGACCAGCGTAATGATTGTGGTTAACGTAGGGTCCGTAAACGAAGCCGCCTTGCTGCAGGGTAAATATCCAATACAGCTTTCCGTTGGGCGACAACCCTTGGAGCACGGCGAAAGCAGCCACCACCGCTCCGTAAGCCGTGAATAGCTTGGCCATCAGTTCGAACTGAGAAGATCGGCGCAGGGTTTGCGTCACCACAAACACCAGCATGCCGTACGCGGCATAGAGCAATAAGTGGGAGTAGGTCACATGACGGTAGGCGGTTGTTCCCGCTACCCACTGCAACAGGACTAGCGCAAAAAACGCGGCCATGGGCCGGTAGAGCGGGTGATCGAAGATAGTGAGTTCACGGTTCAGCCACTGTCGGTATGCCCAAACCGCGAGCAGCAACATCGCGCTAGCTTCGAGGGTAAAAATCGACCAGGGCTCGACTGCGCCAAAGGCGAGAGGCCCAAACAGCAAAATGCCACATGCGCCGACGAATAGTGCGGTGTTCGTGAGTCGCGGTTGCGAAGCCTTGACGGCCGGAGCGGGTTCGGGCTGCGTTGCCAAGGCTGAACTCAAGGTTTGTCCTTCGAACTTTCGATGGCCTTGCTAGAAGTGTCGCCGGGAGATTCATCCGCCGAAGAGTCGAGAGCCGACTCGGGAGCGAGTTCGAAATCATCGAGCCACAGCTTGCCACGGATGGGCGAACCGGCAGGGAAGCGCTCGATCGCCAGCACCAGCAATGTCGTGGAGTTCGGCGTCGTTATTTTGGAATGGACTTCTTTCCAAAAGTCGGCATCGTTTAGCGAATTGCTGGCAAACAGCGGCGCGCCGGTGTAGGCATCGCGCAAAACAATTTGCGGGCCGCCAGCGCCTTCGAAATTCGCCGACTTATAATAGGCCGAGAAGTCATAGGTCGTCCCGCCGTGAACCGGAATCAATTGCTGAATCCCTGCGTCGTTGATCCCCGGACCTTCGAAGGTGAGAAAGAGCGAGCGGTGGCCTTCATGGAAGTCGCTGGGGTCGAGTAAGGGCTTGACGCCAGGTCGGTTGACATAAGTCCAGTCGAAGCCTCCATTCAAAATGTCGAGGCTGAAATCGCCATTGACCACCATGTTGTCGTCAGTGGGTGTGTAAGCGGATAGCCCGAAGGCATCGGCGGTCTGTTCCCACGCGGACATGGCTGCATCCGGACGGCGTGCTCCGATAAGATAGTTCACGTATGCGAATAAATGTTGGTTGGAAAATTTTTCGTGCAACTGGGCAATCCGCGTCCAGGTCTTAATCGCTCCGTCAGTATTTCGATTCCCCATCAACAAATAGAGAAACGAGATGAGCGAATCGGTGCGCGCCGGTACAACCTCTTGCAGCATCGCGTCCGGATCCGGGCGTACCCGCCAGCTGGCGCGGAGCGCGGCATCCGCCAGTTCATTGTCGTTCTCGATGACGATCCGGAATTCGCGCAGGGCGCGATCGATATCTCCATCGATGAGGAAGAAATTCGCAGCCTGCCATGCTACATCGGGAGCGGTAGGCTCAGCCTGCAAGGCGCGATCGAGCGCTGTGCGCTGGCCGGCGATGTCTCCCATAACTTGATACTGGGAGGCTAGGTCGAACCAGTAACTGGCGTCGTGAGGATTGAGCGCGACCGCGGCTCGCAAGCTGTCAAGGGCGGATTGCGGGTCTCCGGCCACAAAGGCAAAATAGCGGCCGAGCCGATGACGATAGTCCGCATTTCCTGGTGAGAGCCGCACCGCGCGCTGCAAGGCGGTCACTTTTTCGCTCCCCGCAAAGACGCTAGCGGCAAACTCGGTTGCGGTCAAAAGAAGATAGAGGCAGGCGAGCGCGACCACGCCTGCGCCGATCTGCCAACGCTGCCGGTTTGAAAGGGGAGTGACCATTATTCCGTTACATCCAAGAGCTAAGATCTGGCGGCGGTCCAACATCGCTGAGCTTGGCCGATATTCGCGGAGTGAACTTCAATCGCCCGCACCACGACTGCCATCGCTTCCAATCGCGCTTCAAACAGCCTTTGATTCCGCGTCGTTGTCCGCGGCCGTAGCCTCTTCCTGATAATACTGACCGTATTTGCCCTGATATTCGTAGTAGTAGTAATAATCCGGCGACGTCAGGTCAACGGCGTTCAGCAGCACGCCGGCGACGTGGGCATTGACCTGCATCAATACATCGCGGGCACGGCGTAGCGCCTGCTTCGTAGTCTGTCCCGACCGAATCACCAAAATTGTGGCGTCGGCGCTCGGTGAGAGTACGACGGCGTCTGTCACCGAGAGGGTCGGCGGCGTGTCGATCACAATGTGGTCATATTGCCCCCGCAACTCGGCGATCAAGGTCCTCATGTTGAGCGAGGCCAGTAATTCGGCAGGGTTCGGCGGCGGCGTCCCCGCCGGCATGATGAAAAGGTTCGGCAGGATGGTAGAGGTTGTTATCGTTTGCTGAGTCGTCGCGCTACCAGTAAGCACATTGCTGAGACCGCTGCGCGGACCCATCCCCAACGTCTTGTGAACGCTTGGCCGCCGCAAGTCGGCATCGATCAGCAGGACGCGAACTCCCTTCTGCGCAAGCACGATCGCCGTATTGATGCTGGTCGTCGTCTTACCTTCCTGCGGACGCGCGCTCGTCACCATGATCACTTTCGGGGGCGCGCCGAGATTCGAGAGCAAAAGCGAAGTACGCAGCGCGCGATAAGACTCTGCCATCTGTGACTGAGGACGAACCTGCGTGACCGTCTCGACCACTTCCTTCGAGGCCGTCAGCGCCAACCGCTTGCCCGTCGGACCATGATTTCCTGACTTAGAGCCGAGCGGAATCATCCCAAGCGAGGGAAGGGCAGAGAGTGCTGTTGCTTGCTCCGGCGTGCGGACAGTATTGTCCATGTTCTCCAGCACGAAGGCCAAACCGACGCCCGAGATGATGCCGAGCACCAGCGCAAAAGATAAGTTACGCGGGATGTTGGGTTCGCTGGGAGCGGTGGGCACGCGCGCTGCATCGATGATGCGAAAATTATTGGAGCGCAATCCCGCCGTGACTCCCGCTTCCTTCATTTTTTCCAGCAACCCCTCGTAGAGGGTGCGGTTGCTGTCGAGATCGCGCTTCAGGATGCTGTATTCGATCGCGCTCTCGTTGAGTTTATTCGCTTCCTGCTTTTGCTTCTCGAAGGAGTCGCGCAGCATGTTCTCGCGCTGCAAGGCCGCCAGGTACTGTCCCTTGAGGTGGTCGACAGCCTTGTTAGTTTCCGTCTCTAACTGCCGGTCGATTTCCTTCAGCTGGCTATTGATCTGCGCTACTTTCGGATACGACGGACCGAGTTGCGTGCTTAACTCAGCTGACTGAATACGAAGCGCGGCCTGCTGGTCGCGCAATTTGTCGAGCAGGCCTGTCGTCGCGCCGCCCCCCGTCGTGGTCTGGGCAATAATCGCAGCCGCTACCTGGTCAGGATCGTCGGACTGAGTCTGGCGATAGACCGCTTCCTTCTGCATGCGGTCAAATTCGGCCATCGTCATTTCTTTATTCAACTCGTCAAGCTTTTCCGTGATGATATTTTGCTTTTCGTCCGTCCCCAGAATCTCGTGCTCTTTCTGGTAGCGCACGAGTTTCTCCTGCGAGGTTTCGACTTTCATCTGCAGGTCAACGAGTTGTTTCGACAGCCAGTCCGAAGCCTGCATCGTGGATTCGAACTTGGTTTTGAAGTTCTGCTCCACGTAAGTCGAGGCCAGCGTGTTCACGGCGCTAGCCGCCAGTTGCGGATCGGTGCTGGAGTAATGAATTTCCATGATCCGCGTGTTCGGAATCAGCGTGACCTTCAGGTTCCCGCGAAACGCCCCGAGTAGAGCCGACGTTCGCGTCGAATCGGTCTGCAGCGGATCGGCCACCAGGTTGGCTTGCTTCTGGTCGGAACGGCCTCCGAACTCGGGACGCTTGTCGAGATTCAGTTGCCGGATCACTTGCAACGCCATGAGATCGCTCTGCAGAATGCGGACCTCGGTATCGAGATCGCTCTGATCGTAGTAATCGACTACGGGCCCCGAATCTTTGAAGGTGATGAGGTTGGAATCGGCCTTGTTGACAACGATGCGACCGACCGCCTCGTAGATCGGAGTCTGGCGCAGACTGGCCACCGCGACCACCATAAAGATGCCAACAATTACCGCCATGACCATCCATTTGCGCTTGATCAGGACGCGCATGTATTCGCGGAGGGTGGACTCCTGCGCTGGCAATACGTTGTAAAGCGCCGAGCCGATAGGCCTGAGGAATTCGGGTGGTTCGGCTGGCATCAATCCGCGCGAGCCGTTGTGTGCGTCGTCACCGTTATTTCGTGGGTCGTTATTCCGAGGAACCAGGGGTCCCAATGACATCGTTACTCCTTAACCAGCCACAGGCTTGATGCGCAACTTTCGCCGCATCCGGCACACACAGGTCTCCGCTCCGACCGGATCTTTTTCGCAGCAAGCCGGGTACTTAAGAGCGGGCTGTTATGAGGAATTGGCTGATTTTAACATTACGGAGAACCAGAAGTACGCAAAAAGTGAAGGCCATGCATATTGATTCTGGTGCAGATTTCCGCCTAAATCGGTATGCCACACCGGCGATGCGCTTCGGTCTTAGGATGGTCGATGATACATTTCACGATACGATGTTTGCGATGCATTCGACATGTACGACTAATCCACCTCCGGCAACGCCGCTCGGTGAGGTCAACGGCATGACCGCGTGTCAAAGGTTCCTAGCTTTTCGTCGGATATACTATCCAGCATAGGAAAGCGCCAGACTCTGCTTTCCGACATGCGAGCGTCGCCAACCACGGATTTCGGGCGCGTGCGCCAAAGGCTATTGGTTAAGCGCAGAACAGGCTGGGACCCACCGGAGAGGTTTCAAACAAGAATGGTGAATTGGGCGCAAGAATCAATTCTCGTCACGGGCGGAACAGGATCGTTCGGGAAGAAGTTTGTAGAGATCATGCTGCGCGACTACCAGCCGCAGAGGTTGGTGATTTTCAGTCGCGATGAGTTGAAGCAGCACGAGATGAGAACGTCGGGCTTCGATCATCCCAGCCTGCGCTATTTTATCGGCGACGTCCGCGATGTGGATCGTTTGAAGCGCGCGCTCGCGGGCGTCACTCTGGTGGTGCACGCGGCGGCTTTGAAGCAGGTTCCAGCCTGCGAATACAACCCGTTCGAAGCGATCCAGACCAACATCATGGGCGGGCGCAACGTCATCGATGCGGCAATTGACCAAGGTGTGCACCGCATTCTCGCGCTCAGCACCGATAAGGCGGTCAATCCGATTAATCTGTATGGCGCGACCAAGCTCTGCGCCGAAAAAATGTTTGTGCAGGCCAATGCCTATGCTGGCGCGAAAAATACCCGCTTCAGTTGCGCGCGTTATGGCAACGTCGTGGGCAGCCGTGGTAGTGTGATTCCGGTTTTTGTGGAACAGCGGCGGCGCGGCAAGATCACCATCACCGATCCGCGAATGACGCGGTTCTGGCTGACCCTCGACCAGGGCGTGAAGTTTGTCATCCGATGCTTTGATCTGATGCACGGCGGCGAGATTTTTGTGCCGAAGATCCCGAGCATGCGTCTGCTCGACCTCGCCGAGACGATCGCTCCAGGCTGCGAAGTGGAGACGATCGGAATTCGCCCAGGGGAAAAATTGCACGAAGTGCTCGTATCCGAAGACGAGTCAAGGCAGACGCTTCAGACAGAAGACATGTATGTAATCCAGCCGTCTCATCCCTGGTGGAAACGGGAAAACTGGTTGAACGCGACGCCTCTGCCGGAAGGCTTCCGCTATGCGAGCGACAACAACGAACATTGGCTGACGCGACGCGAGTTGGAAGACCTGGTGGCGCCAGAAACAGCCGAACCGATTCAAGCGTCGGCATAAACATGTCTGCCTCGCCCACCAAACTGGAAACGCTCGCCATTCACGGGGGTAATCCCGTGCGCGAAAAGTTATTGCCCTATGGGCGCCAGAGTCTAGATGACTCGGATATAAGCGCAGTGGTTGAAGTACTGAAGTCGGACTGGCTGACTACCGGCCCGAAGATCGCCGAGTTCGAAGAGCGTTTTGCAGCACGGGTGGGCGCGCGGCACGCCGTCAGCTTGAGCTCGGGAACGGCCGCCTTGCACGGCGCGGCTTTCGCCTCAGGCCTGAGGCCGGGCGACGAAGCCATTACGACTCCGATGACTTTTTGTGCGACGGCGAACTGCGTTTTGTATCAAGGCGCGACTCCCATCTTTGCCGACGTCTCGCCGGACACGCTGAACCTCGATCCTCAGAAAGTCTCCCGGAGATTTTCTTCGCATACCAAGGCAGTTATTGCGGTGGATTATGCAGGCCATCCGGCCGAGCTCGATGAATTAGGCGAACTGGCAAAGCAACACAAAGCGCTGCTCATCGAAGACGCTTCGCACGCGCTGGGCGCGGAATACCACGGCAAACGTGTTGGTGGTATTGCCGACATGACCGTATTCAGCTTTCATCCGGTGAAGCATTTGACGACCGGCGAAGGCGGCATGGTGACGACCAACGATCCGCGACTGGCCGAGACATTGCGGCGCTTTCGCAATCACGGCATCAGCAGCGAAGCGCGCGCGCGCCAGGAAGCGGGCCAGTGGTTTTATGAGATGGTGCTGCTCGGCTTCAACTATCGGTTGACCGATATAGCCTGCGCCCTGGGGATTTCACAGCTAGAGAAACTTTCAGCGAATCTAGCACGGCGACGGGAAATTGCGCAGAAATACTCGACAGCCTTCCGCGACCTGCCCGAGGTCGTTACTCCTGCCGTGCGAGAGGATGTCAATCCGGCGTGGCACCTCTATCCGATTCGCTTGAACCTGGAAACGCTGACTGCGGGCCGAGCAGAAGTCTTTCGAGCCTTGCGCGCGGAGAACATGGGCGTGAATGTTCACTACGTTCCCGTGCATCAACACCCGTATTACCGCGAGCGCTTTCCGTCGCCAGAAAGCTTTGCGGTTGCCGAAGATGCCTACGAGCGGCTGATCAGTTTGCCCATGTTTCACTCCATGACCGCGCAAGATGTGGAAGACGTGATTCACGCGGTGGCCAAGGTTGTCGACCACTACAGAAAAACGTAACAGCCGGAGGCTTGCGGTCGTATGCGCGTTGGAGCGTTAAGGCTGGACGAAATATGAGAGTCGTTGCCATAATCCAGGCGCGCATGAGCAGCACGCGTCTGCCTGGAAAGGTGCTCAAGGACTTGGGCGGTGAAACCGTTCTAGCAAGGGTTGTGAATCGCACGCGGCGCGCGGCGCTAGTCGATGAGATTGTCGTGGCCACTTCCGTTCTTCCCGCGGACGATGACATTGCCCGGGAGTGCGAAGCTCTGAAGGTAGCTTGTTTCCGCGGTGACGAACTCGATGTTCTCGATCGTTATTACCGTGCAGCCCAAGAATTCGCGGCCGACGTAATCGTACGAATTACCTCGGACTGTCCTCTGATCGATCCGGATTTGATTGATGCGACAGTTCGTTCCCGTTTCGACCAGAAAGCCGACTACGCATCCAACGCATTGGTTCGCAGTTACCCGCGTGGCCTGGATGTGGAGGCGTTCACTGCCGACGCACTGGCGCGCGCCTGGAGTTCCGCCACAGAAAAATATCAGCGGATTCACGTTACTCCTTATCTGTACGAGACTCCCAAATCGCTCAAAGTGATTTCGACCGCCGGAGAGATCGATCACAGCCAGTACCGATGGACGCTAGACACTCCGGAGGATTTGGAGCTGATTCGCGCGATTTATAAGCACTTCGGGAACCGTGATAACATGCGCTGGCTCGACGTGCTCCACCTTATGGAAACCCAACCTGAACTCGCCGCTCTGAATTCACATGTGCGTCAGAAGGCGATGCGCGAAGGTTAGAGGCCGAATAGGATTGAATTGGAGAATTGGAATGCAAGAGGAGCAAACCAGGAATTTTGCCGATACGAAGCAAGGCGAGAAGTGGCGAGGGGAATTCGGCAGCGAATACAGCCTGCGAAACGAATTCAGCACGCCAGATCTCGACAAACTGTACAAGCGCAACCACGGGACCACACGAACCGAGCTTAACTTGCGCTTTTTGGCAGATATTCCCAAGTCAGCCTCTATTCTCGAAATCGGATGCAATCTAGGGAACCAGCTAATCCTTCTCCACGAAATGGGATTTCAGAACCTCAACGGAATTGAGATTCAGAGAGAAATCGTAAAGCAGGCTCAGTCCCGGCTTCCAGGAAGCTGCATAGTGGAAGGCTCGGCACTCAAAGTGCCTTTTGCCGACGCGAGCTTCGATTTAGTTTTTACCTCGGGATTACTGATCCATATTGCTCCACAGGACCTCCCCGTTGCCATGAACGAGATCTATCGTTGCGCAAAACATTGGATTTGGGGGTTTGAATACTATTCACCTCAGATGATCGAAGTTCCGTATCGAGGCCAGATCCAACTTCTGTGGAAGGCCGATTATGCGCGGCTCTACACGAAGATGTTCGCCGATTTGGAGTTAGTCTCTGAGCAGCACCTGAAGTATTTGGAAAACGACAATGTAGACTCTATGTTCCTTCTGCGCAAGAAATAGGGCGCAAACTTAGCGCGATTTGCTTGAGCCGTTTGACTGTCTTATCGCAAAGTCGCGTAAGAACCTTTCATCCTGTACTTTCGGGTCATCGGCTTTGCGCGGACTCGAATGAAGAAACGAGTCGTGCCGGTATTCAACGTTAGCGCGGTAGATTTTCGCGCGTAAGAAAGGTGACGCGTTTCCAGTGAAGAGGCCAGAACGCCTGATTGTTTGCGCCGATTGCGGAGTAAAGGTTGGAACGGGTCACGTCATGCGCTGCGTTGCCTTAGGCCAAGCCTGGAAGCGAGCGGGCGGCGCAGTAACCTTTCTGCTGCCTGAGGGAAACGTCGGAATCGAAGAACGGGTCAGCGCAGAAGGGCTTTCGCTGGAGAGGCTGCCGCATAGCAGTGAATCATCCCCGGAGAGCTTTGTCCGCGCTGCACTCGAAGCCTGCCCGCACATCGCCGTACTCGATGGTTACAGCTTTGGCGCGAGAGAGCAGGAGATACTTAGCGAAACGGGCATTCGCGTTTTGACGGTCGACGACTACGGTCATGCCACGGATTACCCCGTGCGCTGGGTATTGAACCAGAACCCCTATGCGGCGTCCGAAACATACTCCCATAAGAATGTTGATACCGAGCTACTGTTGGGCGCTAAGTACGCTCTTCTGCGCGACGAGTTCTTACCCTGGACGGGGTGGAGACGGTCCATCCCAGAGCGAGCGCGAAACGTCCTGATCACAATTGGCGGCAGCGATCCAGACAATGCGAGTGAACGAATTCTTCAGAGCCTGGAGCCGTTGTCGCGTCGTGCCCTCGAAGTGGTCTTGGTGGTCGGCGGCACCAATCCTCACTGGGACGCTCTCCAGGCAGCATCAAAACGCTCATCATTTCCCGTGCGCCTGGTGCGGAGCGCGCTAAATATGCCTGCCTTGATGGCATGGGCCGATGTGGCTATTTCCGGTGCCGGAGGGACCTCTTATGAACTCTGTTACATGGGTTTGCCATCGCTCCTGCTGATCGTGGCCGAGAACCAGCGACTCGCCGCCGAGCGTCTGGCAGCGTCAGGAGTGGCAATCAACGCTGGTACAACGCAAGAATTTCAGCCAGAGTCGTTTGTAGTTCATCTGGAATCGTTAATTGACTCCGCCGAGCGCCGTGCGGCGATGAGCGATGCGGGCCGGGGACTGGTTGATGGCTTTGGTAGCGAGCGCGTGTGCGCGGCGCTTTTTGATCGTGAATTGAAGCTGCGATTAGTACGTGAGACTGACTGTCAACTGTTATTCGATTGGGCGATTGAGCCAGCGGCGCGCGCGGCCTCGTTTCAATCTGCAGCGATTTCCTGGGACAGCCACGTCCAGTGGTTCTCTGAGCGCCTCCGGGACCCGGAATGCGTTATCTACATTGGCGAGAATGCCGCTGACGAACCGGTCGGAAT
This sequence comes from Terriglobales bacterium, assembly GCA_035483045.1. Lineage (GTDB taxonomy): Bacteria > Acidobacteriota > Terriglobia > Terriglobales > Acidobacteriaceae > Acidiflorens. Next base: position 160,904 of record DATHQD010000052.1, on the reverse strand, counting down.
GGTTCGATTTCACATCAAAGGTGACAGCGCAGTGCTGTCGGTAAGCGTAGCACGGCACCTGCGTAGCGTCGGCTGGGGCCGCGGACTGATTGCATTTGCCACGCACTCTTTGGTGCGCACGCGTTCCATCCGGCGGATTGATGCGTTCGTCAAGCCGGAGAACGACGCTTCGGTTCGTCTGTTCGACGCGATGGGTTACCGGCGAGTTGCGACAGAAAAAGTATCCGGGCAGGATGCCCTGCTGTTTGTGCGAGAGTGGAGAAACGAGGCTGACGTCAATGAGATTCGAATCCCTCGCACCACTCTAGAAAGTCATGGCCCGCCCTCTGCTGCGCAAAAGCACGGTGTGAAGATCGCGATTGCCCAGCCAACGTATCTGCCCTGGCTTGGCTATTTCGATTTGATCGACCAGGTGGATAAGTTCGTATTGCTCGATACGGTGCAGTTTGAGAAACAGTCGTGGCAGCAGCGCAATCGGATCAAGACCCCGACTGGCCTGCAGTGGCTCACTGTGCCGGTTATTTTTCGCGGACGGCTAGGGCAGCGCATCGTCGACGTCGAAATCCGGGAGCCGGAATTCTGGCGCCATCACTTGCGCGCGATTGAGCTGAATTATCGCCGTGCCCCCTGCTTCGACAAATATTTTCCGGCATTGCAGGAATTATTGCGTTCGGCATCGTCGGGCCTTCGGCTTGCCGACTTCAGCATCAGCCTCCTCCGTTGGTTAATACAAACGCTCGGCATCACGACACCAATCGTTCGATCATCAGAGCTGCCGGTAAGCGGAAAGCGTACCCAACTGCTGGCAGAGGTTTGTGGCGTGTTGGGAGCAACGACTTACATCTCACCGCTCGGGTCCGCCGATTATCTGCTGGGCGAACTCCCAATCTTGACCGACCGTGGCGTTGACGTGGTTTTTCAGCATTACGAGCATCCGCAATATCGCCAGATGTTTCCTACATTCGAAGCCCATGCCAGCGTGCTCGATCTGTTATTCAATGAAGGCGAAAACTCATTGTCGATCATGCGCAGCGGACGGCGCTCACCCTTTGCGCCGACAGAAGTCGCAACGCGGCTGGAATTGGATTCCATCGCCAGACAGACTACTTCTCAGCAGTAATCAGCCAATCAGAATTTACCCCGCTGCGATCTCCGAATGTCGTCTCTGTCTTCTCGAAACTCACCTGGGAAAACTTCGCGAAGTATGTCGGGACATCGTCCGCCTCGACAAAGTGCTGCGTAGTATGAAGTTCGTTGGTGTCGCCGATGTTCAAATGATAAGTATTATGCCCAAGCCGCTCACCTCTGCCAAAACGGTAGTCATCGGTAGTCCTCAGGACGACGAAAGCCTTGCCTCCGCGAAGAAGAACTCTGTGCACTTCTGCAATCGCTTGTTGCATTTCCTCATGGTTGCCGTAGTAGAAAACTCCATAGCTCAAGACTGCGGTAAAACTGGAGTCTCGAAAGGGTAGCCCAAGCATGGAAGCGTGCGCCAGGCCAGCCCGGAATTTCGTCGTGAGCAAGCGTTCGCGAGCGTGTTTTAAACCGACAAAAGAAATATCGATACCGAAGGCGTGAAACCCGAGCTCCGCGGCCAGCTTGGTATGACGGCCCGCTCCCACGCCGATATCCAGGAAGCGCGCAGGGTAATGCTTCAGCGATTCACGATTCGCCATCAGAAAACGTACGACATGGTCCGTCGGATAAAGAGGTCGAAATCGGGGTCTTTCATGCAGTTGATCCCAGTGTGCGGAGGAATCGAACATCTCAACAGCATAAACGACCAACCGTGAAATATGTTACGAGCGTCTTGCAGGTGTTTCCTCTCGTCGCTATTATCCAGACTGGAAGTCGAGAAATCAGAGAATCGGAGAGAATTCTGGTCGGAGCAAAGTTTTCCCATTCGCTCAAACTTGCAAGCCGTGAGGTAGGGAGCGGCCAGCCGTGTTACATCGTGGCCGAGCTTTCCGCCAATCATAATCAGGATTTCGATCAGGCGGTTCGTATTCTGCACGCTGCCAGGGAAGCGGGCGCCGATGCTGTCAAATTGCAGACTTACACGGCCGACACCATTACCCTGCGCAGCGACAAAGAATGTTTTCGCGTTGGAGGCGGCACGCTCTGGGATGGGCGTCTTCTCCACGATCTCTATCAGGAGGCGTTCACGCCTTGGGAGTGGCAGCCGAAACTCAAAGCGATTGCCGACGAACTGGGGATGCAATTATTTTCGAGCGCATTCGACGAGAGCGCTGTCGACTTTCTCGAAGTCATGAACGTTCCCGCGCATAAAGTAGCATCATTTGAACTGGTGGATATCGGGCTGATTCAAAAAATGGCTCGCACCGGCAAGCCGCTAATTATGTCAACGGGTATGGCGAGCGAAGATGAAATCGCCGAAGCACTGCGAGCCGCGCGCGGAGCCGGCGCGACCGAGATCGCGTTGCTGAAATGTACGAGCGCTTACCCGGCTCCGCCGGAAGAGGCGAACCTGGTTACGATCCCCGAGCTGGCGCGGCGTTTCGGCTGTCCTGTAGGACTTTCCGATCACACCATGGGCGTCGCGGTTCCGGTTGTCGCAGTGGCGCTCGGAGCGTGCATCATTGAAAAACATCTTTGTCTGCGACGAGCGGATGGCGGACCGGACGGCGCATTCTCATTGGAGCCCGCGGAATTTAAGGCAATGGTCGACGCGGTCCGCACGGCGGAAAAAGCTCTCGGCTCTGTGCAGTTTGCCTCTGGTGCGCGCGAGGCCAATAGCCTGAAGTTCCGGCGCTCGTTGTTTGCGGTCGAAGATATAAAAAAGGGCGACGTTTTTACGAAACAGAACATCCGTTCCATCCGCCCAGCCGACGGATTGCACCCGCGTCACCTCAATGAAATTCTAGGAAAGCGCGCCGCCTGCGATGTAGAACGTGGAACGCCGCTCAGTTGGGCGCTGGTGGCGCGTTGAACGTTAACGTCGAATCCCTTCCAAACCCGAACGCTTACCGCTGGATTCTCTTCGCTGCCGCTTTGAGCTGCGGCTTTCAACTCGCCTGGTTCGGCACCCGCTGTTTTCATCAGATTGATATTGACGGCATCGATTACATTGGCATCGCGCGGCACCTTCGGAATCATCAATTCTGGGCGGCAATCAACGCTTTCCGCAGCCCGCTGCTCTCCTGGCTGATGGCCGGCGGCTCAATTTTCATTAACAACTTTGTGGTCATCGGGAAAGTGTTTAGTATCGGCAGCTATCTCGTGTGCGCCGTGCTGCTTTATTTTTTGACGAAAAGCCTTTGGCATTCGGAATTACTCGCCGGCGTCGCGGTCCTATGGTTTTCATTGGCTCGCGGCCTTACGGCGACCGCCGTCGAAATGATCACGCCCGACTTTTTGTTTGCGGCGCTGGTGCTGATCTACTTTCTAGTCTTGTTGCAATGTTTGCGGGCGGACAAAAAAAAATATTGGGCTTGGCTCGGAGCAATTCACGCCCTCGCCTTCCTCGCCAAAGGATTCGCGCTGCCCTGGCTGGCTCTGACCACTTTTGTCTCTGTCCTGCTGTTGCCCCCCCGCAAACGAGCGGGGGTGCGCCTGCTCCTGGCGGGCGTCTTGCCCTTGCTCGTGGCGACAGCATGGGCAGCAACGCTTCACTCTAAATATGGAGCGTTCACCACTGGCACACAATTTAAAGTCAACTTTCTGCAATGGAATACGCATGCCTATGACGAACACGCGGCCAAAACCTTCGCACTGCTCGAAGATACAAAGCCGTCGATCGATGACTACCACGTGAACGATCCGATGCCTCCAGGCTCGTGGCCGTGGCATTATCGGATCGAGGTTAGGACTGCGGCGCCGCAACTCCTTGCGCGCGAGTTTCAAAATCTGCGCAAAGCCGCGAAAGAACTTTGTATTGTCGTAACCCCGGGCGGCCTGGTCGCGGTTGTTTTTGTGGTTGTGAACTTAGCTGTGCGAAAAAAGCACTATCCCGTCGAATATATTCTCGCCGCAGTGATTGTGCTGGGAACGATCAGTCTCTTATTGGCATACTGTCTGCTCGTTTTCGATGGCCGCTATCTTTATCCGATAGTCCCGCTTCTGCTCGCGGTAGCCGTGGGGTTTAGCCTTCAGTTGAGATCGCCGCTTTGGCGAAGAGGTCTCATCGCTCTGATCGTGCTGGGGATATTTGCCACGCTGGTTTACCCCTCTTCTCCCTTTCGCACCATCACTCGCGATTTTCAGGTCTCGTGCTACAAGGCCGGTCAGACCTTGAGCGCTCATCCTGGCTCGACGGTTGTGAGCGTCGGTTCTGGACCTTATCCCGAACATGGGGTGGGGTGGGAGGCAGCGTATAAGTCAACATTCTTCGGAGATCGTAGGCTGATCGGCGCAACAGACACGCTACCGGGCGCAGAGGAAATTCCAGCGCTTCTTGCCGATGTTTTCAAGGCGAAACCGGATGCGATCCTGGTGTGGGGCAGGCCCGGCGAGGTTCGATACGATGCTTTAGTTCGACAGTTCGTCCAGGAATACGCCGCAGATTCACCGGATATTATTACTGATCCGTTTTATGGAGAGGTTGGCACTGCACTCTATGCCCGTCAGCATTAAGAATTTGAAATTAGGTGTAGCCTTGCGCGCTCAACCGCCAGCAAATCTGGACACAACTTCCAAACTCGATGATTACGATATTTACTCCATCATTCGCCGATGAAGCGAACACGAACGCGCAAAACCTCACGGTGAAAGAAGTTGTTAGTCGGCTTCCGCCGGAGCGCTTCCGGGTAATCCTTCTCGGCGGCGACGCTCCCGATCCGCGGCTTCTTTCTCGTGAAAACACGGAGATCTTGCCTTATCATCGCCACGGAAATACTCCGCGCTGGCTGCTAAACGTTCTGCGCTCTCGCGTTGACATCTATTTTTTCCCGCGCCTGGGGCCGCTGGATGCAATGTTCCTCTTCTTGCGGCGTTCTCTGCGCCTGCCGATCGGCCTTGTGACATATATCGTGATGGCGCTGAATGAAATCGCCGTCGGGCCAACCATGAGTCGATCGATTCGCGAGGCTGATTGCGTGGTTGGCAATTCACGCTTTGTTTCGCAAACGGTCAAGGAACGTCTCGGAGTTGAGACCGAAACGATTTACGACGGGATCGACCGCAAATTATTCCACCCGCCGAATCAGGGGCGTACGAACGAATCGAAGCTCACCGTACTTTATGCCGGCTCGTTTCAGGCGCGGAAGAGAGTGGATGTCGTGATCTGCGAGGCAGCCAACTGGCCCTCCGTTGAGTTTCGCCTGGCAGGCAAGGGCGTCGAGGATGAGAAACTTCGCGCGCTAGTGGGCAAATTAGGATGCCGCAACGTGACATTTATTGGCCATCTTTCGCAGTCAATGTTGGCCGAGGAAATGCGCAATGCCGATGTTTTTCTTTTCCCTAGCGTGCTCGAAGGTCATCCCCAAGTTTTGGGACAGGCCGCGTCCTGCGGACTGCCAGCGGTCGCCATGGATGTCTACCGGCCAGATTATGTTGTCAATGATCGAACCGGATACTTGGTAAAATCCGAGAGCGAACTCTCCCAGAAACTGGGCTTGCTGCTCGCCGACCAAGATCTGCGACTCAAGATGTCGGCCGCGTCAACTGAGCACGCCCTACAATTCGACTGGGATAAAATCGCGCGAGATTGGGAAAATGTTTTTGTCCATGTGGCGGCGAAGCGCCGTAAGAAAAATTAGAGCGCGGAATCGTCGAAGCGTATCGTCCAATCGATTTCGCGCCTCGCCGATCGCCATCAACCCGGTCGTGCAACTTGGGACATAGGATGGGTTATTGAGCATTTCTAAGTCGCTGTTGCGTTACGGAGGATTTGTACTCTCCGTGACCACCGCCCGGGTTGTGGGCACCGTACTCACGGCCGCCACCTTTCCGTTTCTGGTGCGCCGCTTGGGTGTGGATGTTTATGGACTGTGGAGTTACGTGGTTGCAATCTGCGGCTTTACGGGATTGGTGGCGAATCCCGGTCTGACCACTTATGCCGCCCAACAAGTCGCTGCCCGGCGCCAAAAAGCGTTTCAGACTGTTTCCGACGTCCTCGTGCTTCGCCTTCTGGCCAGCGCGGTTGCCATGGTTGCGGTCTTAATCGTGGCGAGCTTCGAGGTCCGGCCCGATGTTCGCTTCCTGCTTAAATTCTATGGACTGGCGATTGCACTAACCACTTCTCTCTCCCTCGATTATCTTTTGGCCCCGATGGAATTATTTCACGTGCAATCGCTGGTATTGATCTTGCAACAATGCCTTTACGCCATCGGCATTTTCACCATGGTGAAGTCCGCGAAGGATGTAATCTGGGTACCCATCAGTATCGTGGCGTCCTCATTCTTGACCAGCGCAATCGCCTGGATATTTCTGTGGCGGGAGGGATACCACTTTCGATTCGGGCTATCACCGCGGCGCTGGGCCGCGATTCTGGTGCCCAGCTTGCACTACGCGGGGTCTTCACTCATGTCGACTCTGTACCATCGCACCGGCCAGATTGCCATTCGCTGGTATCTGGGCGAGCACGCGTTGGGTCTTTACGCTGCCGCTGCGCGACTCGCCGATGTACTGCGTAACTTTCTCTCGATTGTTCAGACGGTCATGATGCCGCGTATGGCTTTGCACGCAAGTTCCCCCAACGGACTTTTTCGCCTCGCGAGAATCGCCGCTTCTGTGCTGGTTTTGTTCGGTGTGCCGCTAACGGTGGGCGCTGTCGTGACCGCTCCCGTGGTTGTTCCATGGCTGCTGGGCGCACAGTTTCATGAGGCGGTGCATGCTTTCCAATGGGTCTCGCTTTATATACTTACCGCTCCTGCCGCGGCGCTCTTTGCTGGAACGATTCTTTATGCACTGGGTCGCCACCATGATTATTTTCTTTCCACGCTGACCGGCGCTATCACATCCGTCATTCTTTATCTCGTCCTGCCGCCCTTGTTTGGAATTGCCGGTGCCTGTGTCGCTTTCGTCTTCGGAGAGTTCGCTGTTGCGCTCTTCGCTTTCCTGCGCTGTCCACCCGACGTGCGCGCGGCCGCGAAAACTCCGCTGCTGAGCTTTGCCGTCGTCGCCAGCCTGATCATGGGAGCCGTATTGTGGGTCGCGCTTCCCAGGCATTTGCCGCCCCTGGTCTTGGTTGGCGTAGGTTGCGCGGTCTACGTGATGAGCTGGGCTGCCGCTGGCCGCAATCTTCTCAAAAGAGAGGTCGAAGGTTTTGCATGACGCTTGATCCTCACTCCAATGGGGTCCGCCGCTCGAAGAGCGAACCGAAACTGCGTGGCACTGACTTGATCCATCCTTCGATTCTTGAGGCTGCTTACCTCGACTGCCGCCGCCGAGCTGAATTGATTGCGGAATACGCGGCAAAACTGCCGCAGGTGCAAAACCTTCTGGATGTGGGCGGAAGGGGAAAGCCCTACGCTTCTCTATTTGGCGGCCGCGTGGCGAATCATTATGTGCTCGACGTTGAACCCGGACCCTCGGTCGATATTGTCGGAGACGGCCGCCGCATGCCACTTGCCGATGCGTCGATCGATGTTGTTCTGATCACGCAGGTTCTCGAGCACATCCCCGAACCAATCGCCGTAATCGGCGAAATTCATCGAGTGCTGCGACCCGGCGGAACACTTTTGTTGAGCGTGCCCTCCATCTTTCCCCAACACGGTTCGCCCGGCGATTACTGGAGATATATGCCTCAAGGCTTGCAATGGATTCTGCGCGATTTTAAGAGCGTAAAGGTTCAGGGCGAGGCAGGAACGGTTCCCAGCATTTTTCTCGTAATCAATACCTACTTGCAGTTGCTCACCAGCCCGCTGCCCTGGTTGCAACGATTATTCCAGTGGACCATCTGGCCCTTGAACAACATCGCGGGGCTGTTGGCGGCAAAGGTTTATCGCGGCGATCAGTTCGCGAGCAACTACTTCGTGGTGGCCGTGCGATAGAATCGTTTTTCTGAGTGAAATGTCGAAAACTAGCATCCGGCTGGTGATCCTGACGGAGATCATTGCTCCGTATCGCATCCCGGTTTTCAATGCTCTGGCGCGCCAGCCGGAGGTCGATCTGCACGTAATTTTTTTGGCCGAGACGAACGCGACGCTTCGGCAGTGGCGCGTTTATAAGGATGAAATTGCTTTCTCGTATCAGGTTCTTCCTTCGCGGCGGTGGCGATTCCACGGCAATGAGTTGCTGATCAACTGGGGTTTGACGTCGGCACTAAATAAAGCTGACCCGCACGTAATTATCTGCGGCGGATACAACTACGCTGCATCGTGGAGATCTCTGCTGTGGGCGAGGCGCCGCCGAGTTAGATTTGTCCTGTGGTCGGAAAGCAATCGCTATGACGCTCGTCGCGGGTCGCGATGGGTAGAGTCTCTCAAGATTTATTTTGTGAAGCGCTGCGATGGATTTGTCGTCCCCGGCAAGTCCTCCTTCGAATATCTCAGGGCGTTGGGATCGCCGGCAAGCAGCATCTCTACGGCGCCGAACGCGGTTGATAACGATCTTTTTGCGAATTATTCGGCGGCCGTCAGGCTTCACGCCGGCGAATTTCGAGAGAAACTGAAATTGCCTTCGCGGTTTATCCTGTTTGTCGGCCGTCTAGTCCCTGAAAAAGGTGTCTTTGATCTACTCGAAGCATATGCCAAACTAGATAGTTGCGCGCGCTCCGAAGTGGGGCTGGTATTTGCGGGCGATGGAGTCTCGCGGGCGGAATTGACCGAAAAGGCGAAGCGCATCAATCCGGGTACGGTTTGTTTCCCTGGATTTGCGCAGCGCGAGGACCTGGCTGGTTTCTATGCTCTGGCGGATGTACTGGTCCTCCCGACGCACAGCGATCCGTGGGGATTAGTAGTGAATGAAGCTATGGCCTGCGGGCTTCCGATTGTTGTCACCAGCGTCGCCGGATGTTCGGCGAGCCTAGTCGAAAATGGATGGAATGGTTATGTTGTGCCTCCGAGAGATTCGGAGCAACTAAGTGAGGCGATTGATTCCGTGGTGCGGCAAAGTGAATTGCGGCAGCAAATGTGCGCGAGAAGCTTGGAACGGATTCGAAATTATTCGCCTGAAGCATGTGCCACTGGCCTGGCCGCCGCCGCGATATCGCCGGGAGCGGAGAGTCGATGGACGGCCTGAAACCACTACCATTGGTTGCCATCGCCCTCGGCATAAGCGCGGGTTTGTATTTGCTGTATTCCCATTTGGAGTATTTCGGTGACGTGTCTTTCCTCGGCGCGATTCTGCTGCTCGAGATCATCATTGCCAGCATCTGGAAGTATGATCAGCGTTTCTTCATTTTGCTGATCGTGACTTTCATTTGGGCTGGATTGCGCGTTCCTCTGCAAGGCGCGTGGACCGCCGGCCGCTGGGTCATTTTGGCGGCGGGTGCGCTGGCGGGCTTCATTATCTGGATAAAGAGCCCGCGCAGGCCCTTTCGGTCGATGCATCTGCTAGCTTTCTTTTGCGTCTGCGCTGCCTTTGTTTCCGCCACCGTTTCTCTTTTTGTTCGTATGGCTTCACTGAAGGCCCTGAGCCTCTCCATTTTGTTCCTTTATTGTGTCTCCGGTGCGCGCTTGGCGGTTCTCGGTCGCGAAGATCGTTTCTTTCGGGGCTTGCTTTGGGGTGTGGAAGTCCTCGTCTACAGCACAGCTGCCTGTTATTTTGGTTTGGGTAGGAGTATTTGGGGCAATCCCAATTCCATGGGCGCGGTTATGAGCATCGCGTGTTTTCCGATCCTACTCTGGGGATGGCTGAACAGTGATGGCCCGACAGTGAGAGCCCGCAGGTTGGTAGCGTTGATCCTCTGTGTTTACCTGATCCGGTTCAGCCTGGCGCGTGCCGGCATGGTTTCGGCGACGGTCGTCACCCTTGTTTTTTGCGTTTGCCTGCGGCAATACAAATTGCTCGGCAAGATAACCGCCTTCGTCCTAGTACTCGTTGCACTCGCCGGCATGTTGATGCCGGGTACCTTGAATCAGCAACTGGGAGACCTTGAGGATGCATTTCTCTACAAGGGGCATAAAGACGAGGGTATTCTGGGATCGCGGCGGACGCCCTGGGATAACACGATCTCGTCGATTAAAGAGCATCCTTTTTTTGGGACGGGATACGGCACCAGTCCGTCGGGCGAAGATCCAGGAGTCGGGTTTGGTACTCTTGGCGCCCCCGGAACAATCTCTTCAACCGGCGATACGGAGCGCGAGCATGGCAGTAGCTACATGACCATCGTTGAATGGGTGGGTCTGTTGGGCGTATTCCCGTTTATTGCGATTATTGGGTTGACGCTAGTGAATGTATGGAAGGTTTGCGCCGCCATGAAGCAAACCGCCGATCCTCGCCCCTATGCCATTCCCTTGGCCATGGTGGTGCTGTCCGGGTTCGTCCATGCCAACTTCGAAGATTGGATGTTTGCCGCAGGTTCCTATCTTTCCTTATTTTTTTGGGTTTGTGCCTTTGTGCTCGCGGACATGGTCGCTGATGCTGGCGCGGTTCCGGCGCCGCGCGCTGTTTCCAGAGTTTCCCGTCCGTTGGCCGCCAGTTTCGGACCCGTTGTGCCCAACCGATGATTCGCTTGTTTATCAATGGTCTGGCCGCGAGCGCTGGCGGAGGCCTAACCTATTTGCGCAACGTGATTCCGCATCTCGCGCGCAGAGTCGACGCTGAATCCGCCGTATGGTTGAATCCGGCAATGCGGGCGGAGTTTGGTACCCTGCCTAACATTTCGTTTGTCGAAGCCTCGCAAAGCACCGGAGTGCTGCGGCGGTTCATCGGTGAGCAAACAGCATTGCCCAAACTGATCAAGCAGCGCGGCGCCGAAGTATTGATCTCCGCCGGTAACTTTGCGCTCTGGAATTCTCCCATCCCGCAGATTCTTCTCTCCCGCAACTCGCTGTATACATCCGGCGATTTCTTGCGCGATGTGCGTGCTCGCGGAGATTATGGAATATGGGCGGACACAATCGTCAAGGGCTGGCTGGCTCGCCGATCCATACACCGCGCTGACCTCACCGTAGCGCCCAGCAAGGCATTTGCCGACGATCTCAGCCTCTGGAGCGGCAAGAAAGTATTATCGGTTCATCATGGATTCGACCCTGACGCTTTCACGAGCGACGCCGCGCCCTTGCCGGCTGCGGCCCAACTTCAACTCGATCAGGCGAAAGACGCTCTCCGCCTGCTTTTTGTGAGCCACTACAATTACTACCGCAACTTCGAAACTCTGTTCCGAGCTTTGCCCATCCTGAGCGATCGTTTGAACGGGAAAAAAGTTAAGCTGTTTCTCACCTGCCGCTTGAGCTCTGACACGAATCCCGGCTCCTATAGAGCCGAAGCCGCCTCTACCTTAGTGAATGCCCTGCCCAGCAACGAGAGCGTCGTCGAACTCGGAGCGATCCCTTATCGTTCCCTGCATCATCTTTATCGAGCCTGCCACATTTATGTGACGCCGGCTTACGCCGAGTCTTTCGCTCATCCGCTGATTGAGTCGATGTCGAGCGGCTTGCCCGTGGTGGCATCGGATTTGCCAGTGCATCGCGAAATTTGCGGAGATGCGGGAATTTATTTTCCTCGCTTCTCTCCGCAAGCGCTGGCCGAGTGCGTTCTCAGAATTCATAACTCGCCCGAGTTGGCCGAGAAGCTGTCCAGCCGCGGCTGTGAGCGAGCATCCGACTTCAGTTGGAGCAACCACGTGGAAAGGATGGTGGCCCTGGCACATGAATTGGCAGCCTCGAAAGGGTCGCGAAACTGATGTCGGCAGCGACGAATGCGCCAACACCTCTGCACGTATTGACCCTTACGCCATTTTTCCCGTCTAACGAAAACCAGGTAAACGGTTGTTTCATCGCCGAACCGATCGAACAGTTCAAACAATTTGGCATTGATTCCAGTGTGATTGCAGTGTCGCCGATTCATTATGCGCGACGATCTTCCAGTTCGTTGGCTCCGGCTGATTGGATGCGATTTCCGCAGCTTCCAGGAAATTTTGGACTCTCTACCGCGGGAAAGTTGCTCTACGCCCGCCTCTTGGGGCAAATAAAAAAACTGCATGGTCGGAAGCCGATCGATGTGATCCACGCTCATGGGGCGCTACCCTGCGGCCACGCGGCAGCATTGCTCTCGCGACATCTCGGAATTCCTTTTGTGGTAACCGTGCATGGACTAGATGTTTTCGCCTTGTGCGCCCGGGGCGGAATTTCCGCAAAGTGGAGACGTCAGAAATCGATCGCAATTTACCAGGATGCCAAGACCGTTATCTGCATTAGCAAAAAAGTGCGGCAGATCCTGGATCTCGAGATGCCGCTCGGCGTTCGCAGCACTGTTGTTTACAACGGTACGGATATTGAACTGTTTTCGCCAATTGCGGCGACACTGGCCGCGCCTGAAAAACAAGTCCTTGTCGTCGGCACTCTCATCGCCAGCAAAGGCCACGAACTCGTCTTGCGGGCGATCGATCGCCTGCGAAATATGTTTCCTGCATTGCGATGCCAGATCATCGGAGAAGGCCCCGACCGTGCGCACTTCGAAACCTTGGCGAGCCAATTCGGACTCATCCCACAGGTTCGATTTTTAGGTCGTCAGCCGCGCGCCGCCGTGGCGGATGCGATGCGGTCCTGCTCTCTGTTTGTGCTTCCCAGTCGCAACGAAGGGTTGGGATGCGTTTACCTCGAGGCAATGGCCTGCGGCAAACCCGCGATCGCCTGTTACGGGCAAGGAATCGAAGAAATTATTCAGCACGAAAAAAACGGCTGGCTCATCCCCCCCGATGGACTCGACGAATTAGTGCACGGCATGTCCTTCCTGCTTCAGTCTGCCGATGCGGCTGCGCGCATCGGGACGGCTGCGCGCGAGACGATCCTGAACGGGTTGACCCTGCGAGATCAGGCACAGCGACTGTCAAATATTTACCGCGAGGCGCTTGCATAAAAAGAACAGCGTTGCACGATCGATGGGTGGGGCATCGGGAAACGGCACTGGTGGCTGAAGAGTCGCCCGCTTCCCCGCGTCGGAAGAATGTAAACTATGGTTTGCCGCGACTTGCGAGAGCTCTGCATTGAACAACGACGGAGGATGGATTGCTTCACCAACGTTATAAAGATCTTTTGTTTTGGGGTATCTCCAAGGCCACGGTTCCGAATTATTTCTTACGCCGCTATTTGACGCGCGCGCGCCCCGAGATGGGTGAACGTCATCTGCATCTCGGTTGCGGCACCAAATATCTTCCCGGCTTTTTAAATATTGACGGCAACATTCTCAACAAGATTGATGTTTGGTTGGATGTGAGGAACGGCCTCCCGTTTCCTTCAGGCTCGGTGGATTCTATCTATTCCACACATATGTTCGAGCATTTCTATGCTGACGAACTCAAGCGGCTTCTTCAGGAATGTGTGCGCGTTTTGAAAAATGGCGGCGGCATCAGGCTCATCGTGCCCAGCCTGGAGAGCGCGATTGCCGCGTACACGCAGGAGCGCAGCGATTGGTTTTGCGATTCGTTCCCGAATCACTTTGATTCGATCGGCGGCAAGTTTTCGAATTTCGTCTTCTGCGATGGCCAGCATCGGACGGCATTCGATTTCAGCTATCTCAGCGAAGAACTCCGCGAAGCCGGCTTCCGCGAGGTCGAAAAATCCGCGGAAGGAGAAAGTCGTTTGTACGGGAGCAGCGTGCCGCCCTATGAGCCCACCGATCGCAAAGATCTACCGCATTCGCTTTACGTGGAAGCGTTCAAATGGCCGCGATCCATGCCACCCGCGGGATGCTAGGATGATGTGGTGAAACGCATTCCTTCACTCGACGGCCTGCGCGCGATCTCCATCTCACTGGTCTGCATCGCTCATCTTACGCATGTGAAGATGGTGCCGGAATTTTTCGGCGCCTATGCCATCACCGGGGTGCAGATTTTCTTCGTCATCTCCGGCTACCTGATCACTACTCTTTTGCTGAACGAACGCTCTCAGACTTCGACCATTGACCTGCGCCAGTTTTATATACGCCGCGCCTATCGTATCCTGCCCGCCGCTGCGATTTTTATGCTTTTTGCTTTCACCTTCTATGGGCACGAACTTCGCTGGTATGACGTTGCCGCCATGCTCCTCTATCTGGTCAATTTCGACCAGAATCGGCCCTGGATGGTTGGCCACCTATGGTCGCTCGGTGTCGAAGAGCAGTTTTATTTCCTCTGGCCGAGCGTGCTGCGAAAATGGTATCGGCACAGAATTGTGATTCTGCTGGCAGCGGTCGCCTTTGCTCCCATCTTTAGAGCAGCCTGCTATCATTTTCGCGTTCCCGGTGCCGGGTTTGGAATGTTCCCGGCGGTGGCCGATACTCTTGCAATCGGTTGTCTGCTCGCTATTCTAAGTCCGCGGATACCGAGAATACCCGGCTGGGCGGCAATTATGATGCTGCTCGCGGTCGTCTTTCTACCGAGGTTTGACGCGATCAGTCCAACACGCACGCTATTCGCGCTGTTTGTCCTTAGCCCGATTTCGCAATGCTCGATCGCCGGACTGGTGCTGCACGTCATACAGCGTCCCTATCGCGCCTTGAATATTGCCCCTGTGGTCTGGCTGGGAAGAATCAGTTACAGCCTCTATCTTTGGCAACAACCATTTTTTTACGCCCAGACTCGGCAGCCTGCCTACAAGCTGCTCTCTGCTATCGGACTTGCATGCCTGTCCTACTATCTTGTTGAACAGCCCGCTCTTCGTTTGCGGCAAATTTTCGCAAGCCGCCGCAGAGAGAAACAGACCGATAGGCAAACGATTGATGGGAGTGCTGCTCGCGAAGATCTCTTGGTCGAGGAGCATAGCTCCGCCCTCTGAGGCGGCGGGTTCCCCCGCCCGTGGCTCTATTAGGAGGTTCGGTCGATCTGCATTTTCTACGTCGAGGCGTCTTAAACCGCTGCAGGTTGTGGCTCGGAGATCCCCATCGCAGACATGCGTTCCACTGGACAGGCAAACAAGTCTTGCAGGGGTTGGACTGGACCGCTGACGACGACGGGGCCACTTCTCCCCAGCTCGAAAACTCGGTATCTAATTCCAGCGAAGAATTCGAGCGCCTCCCCAAGATTCGTACGCTGCAAATATTCAAACATCACCAGCGGGGGTCTCTTCTCGGCAAGAAACTTTTTCATGCCGCGAAGCACAGAGTTCTCATGACCCTCCACATCGATCTTGACCAGAGAAACCGGAAAAGCGGGATCACCCTCCTGGCGCAGAAATTCGTCGAACGTGATGCACTGCACTAGGTGAGCGGCACTCTTGTCGCCAGGAGCGTTTCCAATGACGTGCCCTCCCACATCAACGCTTCCATGGGATTCAAAGCTAATCTCGCCGGTTGTATCCGAAAGAGCAAATTCGTAAATTTTGAAATCAAGCCCATTCCGAGCAATATTATCCCGGGCGCGCGCCGCCGCCACCGGATTCGGTTCAAATAAAACCGCATCCTGTATACGGTCGGCCAGCAGAAGACTTACCGAACCAACATTGGCTCCCACATCGATCAGCGCGCCACCCGAGACAAACTTTCTAAGGAAGAGGATGCATCTGCTGTTCGGGATACGAGCGTAGAGAACTCCAGAAGATACCTGGCAGTCGGGATAGGCTCTAAACTTCTTCCCATTGAAAAGCGAAACAGTAAGGGGTCTGCGAACGATCCGCTTCCAAAATTGCCAGAAGAAAAAAATCGACAGTCTTTGAATTCGCTGACCGCGGTTGGATTCCTCGTTCCAAAGGGCGGAAATTGGGTAAACCAAGCCCTTCGCGGCCTTCAACACAAATGTCTTTCTCCTTCGCGTATTTGTCCATAATACAGCGCGAAATCGAATAGGCTTTGTCTTCGCGATAAGATGGTGCACAGTGCCAGGAAAGCGACAAGCATCCTAGATGTGCGGCATCGTTGGCATAATGACGCGCAAAAGCTCCATCCCTCCCGGGGTTCTGGAGCAAGCCACTCGCTCGCTCGCGCATCGCGGCCCTGATGATTCCGGAACCGTAGTGCTGCGAGAAACGCAGCCCGAGCCGTTCGAGATCGGTCTGGGCCACCGGCGATTGTCGATTCTCGATCTCTCTCTGCTCGGGCACCAGCCCATGCAGGATATCGTCACCGGCAGCTGGATCGTTTTCAACGGCGAAATCTACAACTTCCGTGAACTGCGCAAGGAACTCGAAGCCAATGGCGCCGAATTCAAAAGTCATTCCGACACCGAGGTGATTCTGGCCGCCTATCGAGTGTGGGGCGAAGCTTGCCTGACGCGATTGGGCGGCATGTTTGCGTTTGCCCTCTGGGACGCTCCGCGAAAGCGCATGTTGCTGGCGCGTGATGCGATGGGGATCAAGCCCCTCTATTACTACCAGTCAAACCAGAATTTTATTTTTGCATCGGAGGTGCGAACGCTTTTGCAGACGGGGCTCGTGCCGCGAAAGATCGATCTCACGGGCGTTTTAAGTTATCTGACATTCGGATCGGTCTACGAGCCATGGACCATGGTCGAAGATGTCAGGTCGGTTCCTCCTGGGCACGTAATTACGGTAGAAAGCGGCGCAGTCAGCATCCGCGAATACTGGAATCCGCTGCACTCGGCTTCGCGAAACCGATCGCATTCACCATCCGCGAATGGCACCGCAACCGCGCAATTGCCTTCAATCCTGCACGAGGCCGTGTTGTCTCATCTAGTGAGCGACGTGCCGGTCGGAGTTTTTCTTTCAGGAGGAATCGATTCCAGCGCTCTGGTCGCCATCCTCGCGCAAAACGGCGTACGCGCGAATACTTTCTCGCTCGTATTCGACGAAGAGGAGTTCAACGAAGCGCAGTATTCTCGCGAAGTCGCACGTCGCTTCGGAACCGAACATCACGAACTTCCCATATCGCAGCAAGACACGCTCGCGGCATTGCCCGACGCTTTGCGTGCGATGGACCAACCGACCATCGACGGTATCAATTCGTATCTTGTATCCGCGAAGACCAGGGCTGCGGGAGTGAAAGTTGCCTTGACAGGTTTGGGCGCGGACGAGATGTTTGCCGGCTACTCGAATTTTCGCCGCGTGCCCAAAATGGAAACATTTTCCAATAGATTTGGCCGCTTGCCAAAGTTCGCCCAGCGGCCGCTCGCCGCTTCCCTGGCCCTGTTTGCTGGCAAGGGAGACCGAAGCCGCAAGCTGGTCGAGTTAGCTGCCGAAGATAATTGCGCGAAGCCATCCTTCGTTCATCCGTATTTCTTGGTGCGCACTCTCTTCGGAGCCGCGGAGCGCGACGAATTATTTTCAGCGAACAATTTCGAGGCGTCGCAGCAATCTCTCAATCGCGCGCTGCAGGAATCGGTCGCCGCAAGCGAATTCCTCGATCCGGTCAATCGTGTCTCCTATCTCGAATCAACTTTCTACATGCGCAACACGCTGCTTCGGGATTCCGATTTCATGAGCATGGCGCATGGCCTCGAGTTGCGCGTACCCTTTCTCGACAGAGCCTTGGTCGAGGCCTCCTTCCGCATTCCTGGGAACAAGAAATTACAAGGCGCCTCGCCGAAAAGCACTCTGCTGGCCAGCCTGGGCGTCGAGTTGCCGCGCGAGATCGTTAATCGTCCGAAGCGCGGATTCACTTTGCCGTTTGAACGCTGGCTCCGCAGCGAGATGAAGCCGGTTGTCGAGAACGCCTTGTTGAATGCCGATTGGGCGCAAGCCTCGATCAGCGCCCACGCCGTGCGCGAAGTGTGGAATCGATTTTTGGCCGGTGAAACCTCCTGGTCGCGGCCCTGGTCGCTTTTCGTGTTGGCGCGCTGGTGTCAACAAAACTTGGCGTGAACAGAATCTGTGACCCGATCGTCCGAGCAAGCCTGGCGGGCGAAGTCAGGGATTCCTTTCTGTAAGGCATCTGCAGATTAGCAGTCAATGCGAACGAATCGAACGTCAATCCCATGCCCGGTTCAGCTAATATAGGAAGACCTTCACCTGCCGAGAATGGATTTGATCGAAGCAAAATCAGAGATTGAAGTCTCGGGCTCGACCGCCCCGATACCACTGCTGCCGATCAGCGTGATCGTTCCGGTCCGCAATGAGGCGCGCAATCTGCCGCGCTGTCTTGAAGCGCTGGCCGGAGTCGGCGAAGTGTATGTCATCGACTCCCAGAGCAGCGACGACACGATCGCGATAGCGCAGGCCCATGGCGCGAATGTTGTCCAGTTTCATTATGCGGGAGGCTGGCCCAAGAAACGTCAATGGGCCATGGATACATTACCGTTGGCCTATGACTGGATTCTTCTGCTGGATGCAGACGAAGTTCTGACTCCTGATCTAGTGAAAGAGATCCATTGGGCCATGCAAAATCCCAAGGTAGAAGGATATTTCATCCGCCTCCAGTTACTTTTTCTCGGAAAAATGCTGCGCCACTGCGACGCGAGTTTCTGGAAACTTTCGCTTTTCCGCAAAGGGCGCGGCCGCTTCGAATGCCGACTCAAAGACCAGGACGCTTCGATGGCAGACATCGAGATCCATGAGCACGTGGTAGTCGACGGACCGACGGCAGCCTTGCGCAATCCGCTGGTCCATCATAACGTCGAATCGTTGTCGCGCTACATCCTGAAGCATAACGAATATTCGAACTGGGAGGCGCGCGTGCTCCTGCGCCCGGCGATCGGTCCCGAAGAAATGAGCGCATCGTTGTTCGGTACTCAGGCGCAGCGCAGACGATGGCTAAAGCGTCATCTCTATCGGCTGCCCGGCTCTCCCGTTTTGCTTTTTCTCTACCGGTATATTCTTCGTCTTGGATTTCTCGATGGTGTTCCCGGACTAATCTACTGCTCGTTTCAAGCCGTTCAGATGTTCCACTCCAAAGCGAAGATTTACGAACTGAAATCAGAATTAAACTCGGGGAGGAACTGATCCATGTGTGGTATCAGTGGCCTCGCGAACTGTGGCGATCGTGAGACGCTCACGCGGATGACCAATGTGCAAACCCACCGCGGTCCCGACGACTCCGGCCTGTGGGAGCGGCGTTTCCCGGATGGAGGCTACATCGGACTGGGCAGTCGCCGCCTCGCAATCCTTGATCTCTCTGCCGAAGGCCACATGCCAATGTCGAACGAAGACGGGTCGGTGTGGATCACTTACAACGGCGAGATCTACAACTTCGCCGAACTGCGCAGCGAGCTCGAAGCTAAAGGACACAGTTTTCGTTCGCACGCAGACACGGAAGTGATCGTTCATCTCTACGAAGAGTACGGCCCCGACCGCTTCCAGGATTGCCTCAATCGCTTGAATGGAATGTTTGCACTCGCTATCTGCGATCTGCGCGCAGCATCGCCCAAATTGTTTCTTGCGCGCGATCATTTTGGAATCAAGCCTTTTTATTACTGGGAGCGAGGTGGAAAACTAGCCTTCGCATCCGAGATCAAAGCCTTGCTTGAAGTGCCGGGAATCGAAGCGAGCATGAATCTCGAAGCGCTCGATCAATACCTGACCTTCCTCTGGGTGCCCGATCCGCTGACCATGTTCGAAGGAATCCGCAAACTTCCCGCCGGTCACTATGCGCTTTGGCAGGATGGCCGTCTTGACATCAAACAGTATTGGGATCTGACGTTTCCTCCGGCGGACTATTCCTTCACGCGAACCGAGGCGGATCTGGCGGAAGAAATTCGCGAACGCTTCTGTGCCTCCGTCGAGCAACAGATGGTCAGCGATGTTCCGATCGGCGCTTTTCTTAGCGCCGGCCTCGATTCATCGAGCATCGTAGCTGCGATGGCGCGAAAGCAATCAGTGCGAACTTATACCATCACGTTCCCCAAGAAATATCGGGTGGGCGAGGCGACGATCGACGATCCCGGCGTTCCGCAGCGCCTGGCGCGACGGTTAGGCTGTGACCACCACGAGATCGTTGTCGAGCCTGATGTGGTCGGACTCTTGCCGAACCTGACCTGGCACATGGATGAGCCGACCGCCGATCCCGCGATCATCACGGCATATCTGGTGTGCCGCGAAGCTCGAAAGAACGCGACCGTGCTTTTGTCCGGCGTTGGGGGCGACGAAATTTTTGCCGGATATCGCAAGCACGTAGCGCAAGCGTGGGCCGAGAAATATAAACGCGTTCCCGGCTTTGTTCGTTTAGCCGGCGAGCGCATCCTTTTGGGATTGCCTTCGCTGCGCGGAACAAGAATGAAGGGATCTGTGCGCCTCGCCAAGAAGATGGCACGCAGCGCCGGGCTTAGCCCAGCTCAAGCATTTATCAGGAATTGCACTTATCTTGACGCGGATCAGAAGACGGATTTATACGCCCCGCAAACTCGATGGGCCACGAACGGCAATTCTGGCAGCCAGCATCAAGCGGCGTTCGATCAAGTTCGCCACGCGGACTTTCTCAATCAGATGCTCTATCTAGATACCAAAATCTTTATGCCCACGCTCAATCTCACATACAACGACAAGATGAGCATGGCGTCGTCGGTCGAAGTGCGCGTACCGTTTCTGGATCGCGGCCTGGCCGAGTTTGTTGCGTGGAATGTAAAGCCGGAGTGGAAACTGAAAGGGAGGTGGCGCCCAGTGACGAAGCACATCTTCCGCGAAGCCATGCGTAGTATGCTGCCGGAAGAAGTGATGCGGCAGCCGAAAGCGGGCTTTGCAGCGCCCGTTGACTATTGGCTCGCGCACGAGTTGCGCCCACTGGTGGACGATTTGCTCTCCGAAACCCAGGTCCGCAAGCGTGGACTATTGCGCCCCGAGGTTGTTCGCAGATATGTCGACGAACAGCGCCGTGGCGCCGAGGACTGGTCGATGCAGATCTGGCAGTTGCTGACGCTCGAAATCTGGATGCAATTATTTATCGATGGCGGCGCGAGATCGTTCGCTCAGCGGCAGATTGGCGCTCAACAGTTGACCGTCGCCTGAGCACGCCTCGAACCAATGCAGAACAGCGCACACTCAAATGAGCGATCCTAGGTCCAGTGCTCGGCGCAAGTTTATGTCGACCAGAACCGGCCGCGTGTTGAGCGAAACCTCGGGTCTGCTGCGCGGCCCGCAACGTGTCATTCCGCTAGTCGCCAAGATTGCTGCGGACAAAATCAAATCGACATTCGAACATCGTCACCTCTATTCCTACGCGACGACAACAATTCCGACCGCCGACGCGCTGCGTTCCGTCATTAACTGGATTCTTCAGGCGCAACACCCAGATGGTGGCATCGCGGCATATTACAGTTTGTTCACCGGATATTCTGATTCGTATCCTGAGGTGACCGGTTACATCGTCCCGACGTTATACGATTTTGGCCGTGAGACGGACGATGTCACCGCGCGGCTTGCCGCTGAACGTGCCACTAACTGGCTGCTTTCGCTGCAACTGCCATCGGGTGCGTTTCCCGGCGGACTTCATCACGCCGGCAACGCTCTCAGCCACGACACCCGGCCCTCTGTATTTAATACCGGCCAGATTTTGCAGGGACTCGTGCGCGCCTACACTGAAACTCGAAGCGCAAAAATTCTGGAACAAGCCGTGGCGGCTGGCGATTGGTTGGCGGCGATCCAGCAAGCCGACGGTTCGTGGACTGGTGAAAGCGCCTATCAGGGCGTCGCCCATACTTACTACAGCATGGTTTCATGGTCGCTCGCGCAGTTGGCTGCCGAATCGAAAGACTCCCGTCATGCTGCGGCTGCCGACAAAAATATCAACTGGGTGCTAACACACCTGCAGCCCAGCGGCTGGATCGATGGCATCAACTTGTGCGGGCATCCCGCGTATCTGCATTTCATCGCCTACGTGATTCAAGGGATGCTCGAATGCGGTATTCTGCGCGGCCGCGAGGATGCCATCCGTGCGGCGGCGAAATCTGCGTGGGTTCTACTGCGCAAGTTCGAAACCCACAAGCGGTTATTGGGCGCCTACGAACCGGATTTCAAGAACGGCCAACATTTTTTCTGCCTCACTGGGAATGCACAAATGAGCTGCGTATGGCTGCGTTTGTGCGAGGTGACGGGCGATCTCCGGTATTTCAACGCTGCCCTCAAAATGAACGAGATGCTCAAACAGTCGCTGCCGAACAAAGGCAATCGTGGAGTCGTTGGAGGAGTTGCCGGATCCTACCCCATTTGGGGAGCGTATCAGCCGATGCGCTTCATCAGTTGGGGATGTAAATTTCTGGCCGACGCGCTCATGCTTGAACAGTGCCTTGCGCACACGGTCGAAGCTACCCTCGAGGCCGGCTCCGCGAAAAACTCACGGGCCGAGTCACGGGCCAATTCATATGAGAGACCCGACGGAAAGCCCGAGCCATCTGGATGCGCGTAGTGATTCTCTGCCCGAGTCCGTACAGCGAAACCACCTGCGCCCTCGCCGCTTGTGTGGCGAAACTCGGATATGTTCCCGTCGGAGCGCTGACCCTTCCCTCGTGGGACCACACGACGCTGATGCGTAAATTTGGGCAATGGGGCATGCGTGATTCCCTGAATTACGCTGTTTCCAAACTCGCGCCGGCGCGGCGAGCAGCTGGAGCGCAGATTCGCAATCCCTATCTCGAGAAAACCTTGCGAAATGGAAACGGAATTTTCCGCAGCTTGCGAGATGTGGCGCGCTCTTATGGGTTTCCAGTCGCGATCTGCAGGGACCAAAACTCTCCGCGCGCTGTCGCACAACTCGAGCAATGGGCCCCCGACGTGGCCGTCTTCACGGGTGGAAACATTCTTCGCGATCAGGTGCTAAGAATTCCCCGCCTCGGTGTCTTGAACTCGCACCTGGCGTTACTTCCAGAAATCCGCGGCATGAGCAGCCCGGAATGGGCGCTCCTTTGTGACGTTCCGCTGGGCATAACGATTCATTTCATGGACAGCGGCGTTGATACTGGCCCTATCCTTTTGCGCCGCGAATTCGCAGCCGCCAGCCAGTGCGAGTCGCTGACCGACCTGCGCAATCGAATGATCGCCGAGGGAATCGATTTGATCGCCGAGGCCCTGACGGCGCTGGATCGAAATGAAATTACGGCTGCCCCGCAGGTGGATCGCGAAAAAGATAATCAATATTTTGTGATGCATGAACGACTGAAGACTCTTGCCGCGCGCCGGCTGAAGCCCAGGAATGGCGAAGTAAATCCCGGGTTCGACGCGTGCGCCAAATCCGCTGGCACGATGAGCAGGCACGATGGGTAAGCTCGGCACCCTGTGGCAAATCGGCCAGACATTCGGATTGCGCGACGGCACACTGCGCCTGGGATATGAAGCGCAGCGCGGCATCGGCCTGCTAGCGCGCCGCATGCAATCTTTTAGCGGCTGGGAATCATGGGATCTGAAAAGAATCGCTCCGCAGATTTCCGCGGAAGATTTTCTAAGCGTTCGCCGCCAGGGCGGTCGCCCTTTCTTTTTCTCGGATTCCCGCAGCCTCGCGCCTGCACTCAAGAAAGTTCTCGGCGCGGACGGCGAAAAATCGCTCCTCGCCGAAGCGAACAAGGTTATTGATGGTCGCTTGCCCTTCTTTGGTCGACTGTCTCTTGACTGCGGTTTCCCTCCGCGATGGTTTCAGAATCCCGTCACCGGCCAGAGTGTCTCGCCCAATCGTCCGTGGACGCAGATGCGCTTTGCCGACGACGAATACGGTGACCTCAAATTTATTTTGGAGCCCTCCCGATTCCTGTTTGTATATCCGCTGGCTCGCGCTTATTCCATCAGCGGCGACGAACGCTTCGCCGAAACTTTCTGGAGGACAATCGAAAACTGGGCTGCCAGCAGTCCGCCGATGTCAGGTCCCCTTTGGATATGTGGACAGGAATCTTCGCTCCGAATTCTAGCGTGGTCGTTTGCGCTTTACGCCTTTCTCGATTCGCCGGCAACCACGCCGCAACGGGCGGCACTGTTGCTTTCGATGATCGCCGCCCACGCCTGGCGCAGCGCCCAAACCTTGGGCTACGCGCGATCGCAGCGCAGCAATCATCTCTTCAGCGAAGCGGTTGGCCTGTGGACCGCCGGAACTCTCTACCCGGAAGTGAAAGCCGCAGCGACTTGGCAGCATCAGGGCGCGCAACTTTTGCGTGAAGCGGCCCTCGATCAGATCACGCCCGAGGGCGCTTATCTTCAGGATTCATTTAATTATCAGCGGATGGTCCTTTATCTACTATTGTGGACGCTTCGCCTCGCAGAAATTAATAAACTCGAACTCGATCCTAGGATTCGCGAGCGTACCTCGTCGGCCTTCGACTTCATAAGCGCGTTCGTCGACCGCAAATCCGGGTACGCGCCCAATCACGGCTCGAACGACGGCAGCAACATATTTCCGGTGAGCGCGTGCGACTACGGCGACTTTCGTCCTCTGTTGAGTCTTGGGAGTTGCGTTCTGAATCGTCCACCGATGCTCCAACCAGGCCCGTGGGACGAGGCTGCGCTGTGGTTTTGCGGCGCTTTCGCGAAAATCTCAGCGCGCGCATCTGCCCTGCCCGCCCCTGTTTCCGCAGCGGGCTATCATCGCATGGGCTCCGGGAATTCGTGGGCGCTGATCAAAGCGGCGCACTACACGCGCCGCCCTTTTCAGGCCGATCAACTGCACATGGATTTGTGGTGGCATGGCCTCAATCTCGCCCGCGATGCCGGAACCTATCTCTACAACGGCGAGTATCCTTGGGACAATGGCCTCACAAGCACGGTCGTTCATAACGCAGTGACGGTCGATAACCGCGACCAGATGCGACGCGCCGGGCGTTTCCTCTGGCTCGATTGGGCCCAGGCATCAGGTAGATCTTTCTCCACAACACCCTCAATGGCTAACGCTAGTCCAGACTGTTTCGAAGGCGAGCACGACGGTTACCGTCGCATTGGCGTGACGCATCGGCGGATCGTCCGCTGCGTTACCGAAGATGCCTGGGTCGTCGTGGATGATCTCGTCGGAGTAAATGAGCACAAGTTGCGATTGCACTGGTTGCTGCCCGACGAGCCTTTCGAAGTGATATCGGCTGCGCCCTTCAGCGCGGTCTTCTCTTCGCAAAAAGTGCGTCTCAACTGGAATATTTTTTCCAGTTCCCCGGGCAGTACCGCCATTATCCGAGCCGGAAAGAATCTTGCAGCGGAACCTTCATACGACGATGAACACGAAAAATTGCTGGGCTGGGAATCGCCCACCTACGGCGAGTTGCGCCCGGCGATTTCTCTCCTCCACAGTGTGCTGGCACCTTTGCCCGTTAGATTCGTGACGGTGATTCTTGCCCGCAACGAGATACAACTTCAACAGCATGATAGCGAACTGATCTTGCGCCGCGATGCAGAGCAGGTTTATCGAGTGAGTCTGGCCTCTCCACAAACGGAGAGTGCGAACCCCTAACCATCGTACAATTACCGGTACCGCATTCTGGAACGGGCGGAAACACTTGGCGTTCGATGTAGCTCGCAACAAGAT
Organism: Terriglobales bacterium; assembly: GCA_035483045.1. Lineage (GTDB taxonomy): Bacteria > Acidobacteriota > Terriglobia > Terriglobales > Acidobacteriaceae > Acidiflorens. The sequence goes on along the minus strand of DATHQD010000052.1, from coordinate 135,554 downwards.
ATGAAACAGGTTTTGCAACAAGTCCGCGGCGGCGATATCGAAGTGGCCGAAGTTGTCCCGCCGAAATTGCTTCCAGGCTGCGTGCTGGTTCGCACTGCCGCTTCTCTGGTTTCGGTTGGCACCGAGCGCGCCTCGTCTGAGTTCGCTCGTAAAAATCTTCTGCAAAAGGCGCGGATGCGCCCTGACCTGGTGCGTGAGGTATGGAACAAAGTTCGCCGCGATGGCGTCGCCTCGACTGTGGCCGCGGTCCGCAGTCGCATGGATCAACCGAGTGCTCCCGGATACAGCAGCGCCGGAACTGTCGTCGCCGCCGGCGAGGGCGTCACCGACATCCAACCCGGAGATCGTGTAGCATGCGCTGGCGCTGGTCATGCCGTGCACGCCGAAATCGCCTGCATCCCCCGCCTGCTGCTGGCGCGCATTCCGTCGGACTCAGCAGTGAGCCTCGAGCACGCCGCCGCGACGACTGTGGGAGCAGTCGCTCTACATGGCGTACGAACCGCCGCCGTTCAACTCGGCGACATCGTTGGCGTGATTGGTCTTGGTCTGCTCGGCCAGTTGACCGTGCAGATTCTCAAGGCAGCCAGCTGCCGCGTCGTAGGGATGGACATCGATCCGGGACGTGCTGACCTTGCGCTCCGCCTCGGGGCTGACGCCGCCAGTGTCTCTGCTACTGCATTCTCTGACGAATGCATGCAAGTGTCTGGAGGGCGCGGCGCGGACGCTGTCCTGATTACGGCCCAAACCCCCAGCAGCGATCCTATCAATCTGGCTGCTGAGGTTGCGCGCGATCGCGCCGTCATCACTGCCGTGGGCACAGTCGGCATGTCTCTTGAGCGCCGAATTTTTTACGAGAAGGAACTTGACTTCCGGATTTCACGTTCCTATGGACCGGGCCGCTATGACGCCGCTTACGAACAGAAGGGCATTGATTATCCCATCGGCTATGTGCGCTGGACGGAAACTCGCAACATGGAAGCTTTTCTCAGACTTCTCGCCGATGGCAAAGTCGATGTGGGAGCTCTGATCACGCATCGATTTCCGATTGACGAAGCGCAGTCGGCCTACGAACTCATCTCCGGTACGTCTCGCGAGAAATTTCTCGGAGTTTTGATTACGTATCCAGAGTCCGCCGGCGAAACGGAGCGCATTGTCCCGGAAACTGTGAAATCCTCAGCTCCCGCCGCTGCCACGAAATCAGTTGCCATCGGCCTGCTCGGTGCTGGAAGTTTCGCCACCGGCACGCTATTGCCGGCGATCAAACGAGTGGGCGACGTAACGCTGGTCGGCGTGTGTGCTGCCAATGGCTCGCACTCGCAGCAGGCGGTGAAGAAATTTGGATTTCGATACGCGGCCGCCAACGAAGAGACAATCATTAACGACGCGACAATCAACACAATCGTGATCGCCACTCGCCACAATCTGCACGCCCGACAGGTGGTCGCGGCCGTCAAAGCCGGCAAGCACGTCTTCTGTGAAAAGCCGCTATGCCTGAATGACGATGAGTTGCGCGAAATCCTACGTGCCTGCGATCACTGGCAGGACGATCGGCCATCGGCCGGCAGCCCGCTGCTGATGGTCGGTTTCAATCGCCGCTTCGCTCCTCTCGCACTCCGTCTCAAAACGTTCCTTCGCGAAATTCATGAGCCCTTGGCTCTGCATTATCGCGTGAATGCCGGCTTCATTCCGGCTGACCATTGGCTCAACGATCCTGAGCAGGGCGGAGGCCGCATCATTGGTGAGGTCTGTCACTTTGTCGACTTCCTCAGCTTCCTCACAGGCTCTGCGCCCGTCGAAGTCGAAGCCCGCAGCCTCTCCAACCCCGGCAAATACAGCAACGATAACGTGATCGGTTCGCTACGCTTTGCCGATGGCTCGCAGGGCACGATCAGCTACCTCGCCAATGGCGACAAATCATATTCCAAAGAACGGGTCGAGGTTTTCGGCGGTGGCGCGGTCGCGGTTCTCGAAGATTTTCGGCGGCTCGAAACTGTCAGTCAGGGTCGCAAGCAGGTCTTTCGTTCGCTGCTGCGCCAGGACAAAGGCCATCGCGGCGAATGGAAGGCTTTTGTCGACGCCGTGAGCACTGGCGCAGGTTCTCCACTCTCTCTCGCCTCGATCGTGACTTCAATGCTCGCCACGTTCGCGCTGGAAGAATCGCGTTCTATAGGTCGACCCGTTTCGGTCGCAGAGTCGCAACGCGACCGCTAGAAGAAAATTGTTAAACCGACATCATTCCGAAGAGCAACGGATGAATTGCCCATCGCGCTCATCTCCGGTTAGACTGGCGTGAAAATTCTCTACGTCTCGCAATATTTTCCGCCAGAAATGGGAGCGCCAGCGGCGCGCGCCGCGGAATTGTCGCGCCAGTGGACACGCATGGGCCATGAGGTTACCGTGCTTACGGGATTTCCCAACCACCCGACAGGTGTCGTCCCCGAGGAGTGGCATTCGCGCCTGCGTCGACTTCACTACACGGAAACCGTCGACGGAATTCGAGTCGTTCGCACCTGGCTTTGGCCGCTTCCCAATCGAAAGGCGCACGAAAGAATTCGCAACTACGCATCGTTCTGCGTCTCGGCAGCCGTCAGCGGTTCCGCCTTGCCTAGACCAGATTTCGTCATAGCAACGTCTCCTCAACTGCTATGCGCGCTCGCGGGATGGTGGATCGCCCTCTGGAAGCGCGTCCCCTTCGTTTTCGAAGTTCGTGACCTCTGGCCCGAATCGCTTGCCGCCGTGGGTGTTGGCCTGGAAGGAACGTTACTCCATCGCACTCTTGGCGCAATCGCCGGATTCCTTTACCGTCGCGCCTACCGCATCGTGGTCGTGTCCCCAGCATTCAAAGGTCACCTGATCCGGTTCTGGAAAGTTTCCGCAGAAAAGATTTTTACCGTCGAGAATGGAGTCGAGGTCGATCTTTTTCGTTTTGATCCGACAGCCATCGAAGTGCGAAAGCGGTTGAATCTAGAAGACCGCTTCTTGATTTGTTATATCGGCACCATGGGCAACGCGCACGGATTAGAAACTTTGATGGACGCGGCCGAAGAACTGCAAACGGTTTTTCCCAAAGCAATGTTCTTACTGATAGGCGAAGGGGCAGAAAAGGAGCGAATTGTGGCACTCGCCGCTGCTCGCTGCCTGATCAATGTTCGGTTCCTGGGGCAACAGCCGCGCGAGGGGATTCCAGCCTACGTTTCGGCGGCTGATATTTGCATCGTGATACTAAGAAAGGCCGAGCTCTTTAAGACCGTGATTCCGACCAAGATGCTCGAATACATGGCGTGCGAGCGTCCCGTAATCATTGCTGTCGACGGGCAGGCCCGCCAGATTGTCGAGCAAGCAAATGCCGGCATTTTTGTCGAACCTGAAAACAGCAAGGCGCTGGCGCAGGCAATTGTCGAACTGGCAGCGGACCCGTCAAAAAGAGAACGGATGGGGACGAACGGGCGAAAATATATTGTGGACAATTTCTCCCGCGAAAAGACCGCCCGCGACTATATTGTTGTCCTGGAATCGTAAGCGCTAGGGATGCACCGCTACGACTGCCAACGCCGTGGACATAGACAGCGCCGCGCTGGCAGTTGCGTAAGCTGCCGCCTTGGCAGCGCTTCCGGGAACAAACAGTATGTCGCCCTTAACCAGCGGTACATCCGGCGCCTTCGCGTAGAGCACTTTCTTGAGATCAATAGGAATCTCCTGCACTCCGCTCGGGGTCTGTCGCAGGATCCTGGTTTTCCCCAACGCTGCGGTTTTCGTGCTGCCGCCGGCCAGCGCCAGCGCCTTGAGCACGGAGAGGTTAGTATCCTCGATCAGAAATCCGCTGGGATGCGCAACATCGCCGACGACGTAAACGATCCCCGCTCGCGAAACAATGATCATGTCTCCGGGAAAAACCTCAACGTTGTTCTTGCTGTCGTCTGCCAGATTCTGTGTTAGCTGCACTACCTCTTTCTGGTTGGCATCGCCGCGGTGCTCGATGGTCACGGTTCTGCCTGCCTTGTCGGTCAATCCCCCCGCCGCCGAAATCAAATCGTAAAGGTGGCGCTCGCCAATCGCAGGATACGGTCCAGGTTTCATGACCTCGCCCAGTAAAGTTATCGCTTGCGACGCCGATTCGTCGACGAAGATCGAGACATGCGGCCCGCGAACGAAGCCACCGTCCTCCAGTCGCTTTTGAATTAACTCCTGCGCCTCGTCAGTCGTCAGATCGGCAACGTGCACATAATCGATCAACGGAAGGTAGACGTCCCCAGATCCACTGATGCGCGTCTTGACAGAAAGATCGGGTACGCCAAACACGGTGATCTCAATCAAGTCACCCACGCCCAGCTTTACGTTGGAATTGGCGAGAAGATGAGACGGAGGAGGCGCGGAGTTTTGGGGTGAGGAGGGTTGCGCCGAGGAGGATTGATCTGAGGATGGTGCTGAAGATTGTTCGGGGGGCACTGCCTGAGGTGTGGCCACGCTGGCGGGCGTCTGTGCAAGAAGCGGCAAGTTACACAACGCCATACCGCAGAGAATCACTAGACACACGTACCCGCTTCGCGGAACCAATCTGCGACGACACCCTACCATACCAAGACTCCTGGATTTGCGCGTGCGTCGAGTTTAACACAAGACAATTCGTGAAATTCGCGCAGAAAGCGCTATTTCATCCGCCGATCGTTGCCTTTGAAAGCGTTATAATCTCAAAAAATCACCCACTGAAAGCCGCGGTAGCGGAGGCCGAATCGCGTGAAGACCGAAGTACCGGCGCCGGAGCCATTGACCAATCTGTTGATCCGCCGCTTCATGCCCGAACTCGACGTGCTGCGCGGAATTGCAGTTCTCGGTGTTCTATTTTTTCACGGGTTCAGAGCCGAGTACGGCGATCTCCCCTTTACCGGAGTCCGCCGAATTTTTGTGCAAGCAACGCAGGCCGGGGCTCTCGGAGTCAACTTATTTTTCGTTCTCTCCGGTTTTTTGATCACTGGAATCCTCCTCGATTCGCAGCAGCGGCCCGATTATTACCGCCGTTTCTACACTCGCCGTGCGCTTCGAATTTTGCCAGCATATTATTTGCTCCTGATCCTGTTGGGCCTTCTGCACCAGGCCTCAGCGGCATTTCTCGGATTGAGTTTCGTTTATCTCGCCAACGTTACCAGTTTTTTCGCCGTGTCCATGGACTATCACCCGTTGTGGTCGCTGGCGGTCGAAGAGCACTACTACATTGTTTGGCCAACGGTCGTTCGCAAACTGAAGGCTCGTTTCTTAGCCGTGTTTTCGCTTGCCATCTGCATTCTCATCCCGGTCGCACGCGCGCTCGCCTTCCGTTCCGGCCACTTCCAGGGAGGAGAATGGTACACCTGGTTTACCGCGGACGGACTCGCCGAGGGCAGCCTTTTAGCGTTGGTGTTGCGCAGTTCGATCAGCCGAAGACAGGCGTCAATCGGAGCTGCGCTTCTCTTCACGGTTACGCCGATTCTATTGTTTGCCACCGCTTCCTTCGGAATGCTGTCGCGCCAAACCTTGCTCGGAGCCAGTCTGCAACTGACCCTCGTCAATACTTTCTTTACCGGACTCCTCGTCCTTTTTCTGGTGCTCGGCAGCGGCTCGCTCAAGGGGCTCGTTAACAGCTCTCTGCTGCGCTTCTTCGGCTACATCAGCTATGGTCTTTATCTGATCCATCTCATGATCTTTCACGTCTATGACAAACTCACGGGCATGTTTTGGCCGTCGCTGCAACCATCGGTCGAACACTTTGGCCTGGTCGTGCTGCGGTTTGCACTCGGGAGCGCTGCTGCAGTTGGCTTGGCCTACTTGTCGCGGAAATATTATGAAGAATGGTTCCTGCAACTGAAAGAGAGCGTCGCATCTCCCATAGCCTATCAACCTGTCGTGCCTCAACCGGTAATCGATCAACCCACGAACGCACCCGTTACCTTGACGGTGACAGCGCCCGCAGAGCCGGTAGCTGAGACAGCTTCCGGATCGGTCTAGCTCGCTCCCGGGCCAAACGACGTTCGCTGTGTGGGATATACTTCCTTCGCGGCAACCGCGGAATATCTTCCGCGCGCCTTCCAGCTTAATTAGCAAGTTTAACGATAAAGAAAACCGAAATTAATGAGCATGAAGCTGGCGGAAGCCTTAAAGATTGTTCAGTCCGTCCCAACCCAGGCTCCTCTGCTGCCGGTCGCGCTACTCTGTGGTTTCACTCCTTTACATCTGGAAACATTTTTCCGCGCCGAGTTGTGCCAGCTGTTTCCCGCACGTTCTCCGAAGATCCAGCTCGGCTTGTACGATGATTTAATCGGCAACGTCGAGCGCGTTGCGGATGTTTCCGCCGCGGTCGTGGTTATTGAATGGCCCGATCTCGATCCCCGGCTCGGCCTGCGCCGCGCTGGTGGCTGGGAGCCATCTCAATTGCAGGACATTCTGCGCGAAGCAAACCATAGTTGCGAACTTCTGCAAGAGAGTTTGGCTGCGCTCTCGAACACAATTCCGCTGGTCCTATCTCTTCCAACCTTGCCTTTGCCGCCGGTTGCATTCGTCCCGCTGACTCGAGCCAGCGAGTTCACGCTAGAACTTCGCAGTCGCGTCGCCTCACTTGGCGCTTCACTATCTCACCTTCCCGGCGTGCGAATTGTCGATTCTCAACGGCTCGATACGATTTCCTGCTCGCGGCGTCTCGACGTGAGCTCTGATCTCTCTACCGGCTTCCCTTACACGCTGGTGCATGCATCGGCGCTGGCCCAGGTGCTTGCGGAATTAGTTTTCAGTCGGCAACCGAAGAAGGGCCTGATCACCGATCTCGATGACACTCTGTGGCGTGGTATTCTCGGCGAAGTGGGCCTGCATGGCGTCTCTTGGGATTTGGACCATCACAGCCACATTCATGCGCTGTATCAGCAGTTGCTGCATTCCCTCGCGGCATCGGGGACGCTGATCGCAGTCGCCAGCAAGAACGACAAGTCTCTGGTCGAAGAGACTTTTACCAAACGAGAGACTATCCTGCGCGCGTCTGACATTTTCCCATTCGAAGTCCACTGGAACGCAAAGTCGGAATCGGTGGCGCGCATCCTCAGTGCGTGGAACATCTCTGCCGACGATGTTGTGTGTGTCGACGACAGCCCCATGGATTTGGCCGAGATCAAAGCCGTGCATACCGGTGCGGAGTGTCTAGTCTTCCCTCGCGATAATCCGCAAGCCGCATATGAATTGCTCGAGCGGCTTCGCGATTTGTTCGGCAAAGACAAAATCTCAGACGAGGACGGCCTTCGCGCTGCCAGCCTGCGGGCAAATGCGGAGTTACAGCATGACCGGGAGGTTTCTTCGCCCGGAGCCGCGGACGATTTTGTTCGCCAGATCGAAGGCAAACTTACGCTGGGTTCGCAGAAAGAGCCGTTCGATTCCCGGTCGCTCGAGTTGGTAAACAAGACCAACCAGTTCAACTTGAATGGCCGTCGCTTTGAAGAAGCGGAATGGAAGAATTGGTTGTCTGCTCCGGACACAGTTCTCGTGACCGCAAGCTATCGCGACAAGTACGGACCGCTCGGGGAAATCGCAGTAATCGCGGGCGATCTTTCTGAAGCCAGTAATGTGAATGGCGGCTCTTCACAAAAACGCGAGCTTCACATTCGCACATGGGTCATGAGTTGCCGAGCTTTTTCGCGACTGATCGAATACGAGTGCCTACGTTGGCTTTTTGAAAGGCTGGGTGTCGAAGAGTTGGAGTTTGACTTCTTGCCGACTGCGCGCAACACTCCCATGCAGAATTTTCTACAACAGGTTCTCAACGCCCCGGCGGCGCCGCGCTCTCGCCTCTCTCGCGCGCAATTTATGCAAAACTGTCCTGCCTCGGGTCATTCCATAGAAGATCTGACAAAAGAGGAACTGCCGGATGACTGATCTCGAGAGCCGACTGGCCAATTGTTTCGCGATCGTTTTTCCGGAGTTAGATCGACGCGAGATTCCTTCCGTGAGCGCAGGCTCCATCGCCAGTTGGGATTCACTCGCCGGCATCACTTTGATTTCCGTGATCGAGGAGGAATTCGGAGTCGCAATATCGCCGGATGATGTCCCTGATCTGATCTCTTTCGAGCTGATTCTTGACTATCTGCGAAAGTCATCGCCCGAGGGAGCGTCGTGACACTTACGCCTAAAATCATTGCGCCAGGTGATCTTCGCGTCGGCCTGACCGCCGAATACGAGCGCGAAATTGCCGAATCAGACGTACTCGAGTTCGCCGAAAATTCGGGAGACTTTAATCCACTGCACGTCGACCCTGGCTTCGCGCAGCACAGCCGCTACGCACAACGCATCGTCCACGGTGCTTTTCAAGTCGGCCTGGCCTCCGCGTTGATCGGTATGCACCTGCCCGGCCGCGATGTGCTTCTCGGCTCCGTCAACGCCCGCTTTCTTTCGCCTCTTTATTTCCCATCCCGAGTCCGCGTCAGCGGAGAACTGACCGCCTGGAATGCCGCCTCACGCGCCGGCAGCGTTCGCGTTACCGTGAGCGACCACGCATCGCTCGCACCCGCGTCCGAGATCACGATGGCATTTACCCTGCAGTCGGAGAAAGTCGAACATCCCGCCGCGCCGTCCGCGACCCGAGTAAAGGGCCATGCAAAGACTGAAGCGGACTTTTCGTCGGAAAGAAAAATCATCATCCTCACCGGAGCATCGGGAGGAATTGGCGCCGCCTTACTCCCGGTCCTCGCGGAAGAATTTTCCGTTCTGGCATTAGTGCATCGCCATTCATTAAATCAAACGCCACCCCACAGTGTGGAGTTGTCGGCGGACCTCGGCGCACCAGAATTCGAGCAAACGATCATGGACTGCGTCGGCGCCCGTACGCTCTACGGAATCATTCACTGTGCATGGCCCGGCATGCCGAAGGGCGGCCTGCTGCAAAGCGATCTTCGACTGATCGAGCAACAGCTAGCCTTCGGAACCTCTCACGTCGTTCGCCTGACGCGCCTGCTCTTCAATCTCGTTGGCTCCGATGGCGGACGAATTGTGGTCCTCGGATCGATCGCCGGCCATCACAAGCCCGCGCTCGGCCTGGGCGCTTACTCTCTTGCCAAGTCAGCACTGGAAGACACGATCCGCCTTTTGGCTCCAGAAATCGCGCGCAAGAAAATTAGCATCAATGCTGTTTGCCCGACTTTTGTCCCTGCCGGAATGAACTTGCAAGCGGACGATCTGCAGATCAAGCGCGAAAAAGCGCTGATTCCCATGGGTCGAATTTGCGAAACCGAAGACATCGTCGGCGCCATCCGCTATCTTCTATCGCCGGCCGCCTCGTTTATCTCCGGACAATCGATCGTGCTCTCCGGGGCGCAGCTGTAGTGTAGGCATGCAGAAAGTCACAATGCCTGAAAAAGACAAAAGCCTCGCACTGCGCGAAATCGCTCCGGCTGACCTCGAAGAAGTAGCTGGGTTCATCGCCCGCATCTCCGGCTCACACACGCCCCTTTCAACTGCTGTCAGGCGCCTCGCATGGATATTGCTGGAAAATCCCGCGCGCGAGCCCACCGATCCCTTTGGATGGCTTCTCCGCGCGCCATCTGGCGAGATCGCCGGTTGCATGTGTTGTGCTCCACAAAAATTTTGCTTCGCGCAGAAGACCTTCACGCTGATGATGGCCAATTCGTTTTACGTGGATGATCGATATCGCGGAGGCGGCGCTTCGATCTTCCTCAAGTATCTGCAACTCGGCCGCCGCTACCCTCTATTCGTCAGCTCCGCCAACCCTACGGTCGCTGAAATGTGGCAGAAGCTGGGCGGCTATCCCTTAGGAAATTCAGACCACGAAGTCATTGGAATCCAGCGCTGGTCGCCGCTGCTGGCGGAAAACATCTACCGTCAAACAGCTAGTCATCGTATGGCACAATGTATGGCACAATTCGCGGCTGCGTTCGCATCCCCGTTTCTCCGCGCTCCGCGAGGGTTGCGATGCGACACCGGAGAAGGACAGCTTCTTCCGCTTCACACTTGCGAAGAGGCGGCCGGCGTTTGCGCCGAGCACCACTGCGACAAGATCACCAATTGCCGCGATGCCGCGTTTCTGAAGTGGCGCTACTTCTCGCCTGTTACTCCCACCGCGCGCCTCTTCGCCTTTCGTCCGGCCGCTGATGATAAGAAATTCATAATCGCAGTGCAGTTGCAAAATCGCGGATATAAGCAGCAGATAAGAGCGCTGCAAATTCTAGACATCTGGGGAGAACCCGCGCCGAAATCCTATCTCTCCATTGCTTCCGCTTTGGCGCACGAATATCGCGAGCGGATCGATATGTTGGTTTTCCGGTGCCTCGATCAAACGCAGCAGCAGGCGCTAATCGCTCACGGCTTTAAATTCCGCCGGTTCGCCGCGCCCATAGCCTGGTGTATAGATAAGCATGGATTGCTCCCATCCAAGTCTTGGTATTTCGTGCCGGCGGATGGCGACATGTTTCTATGAGGCGACAGTTTGAGCGCTAGGACCTTTGCTCGATCATCTTTAATCCGCACCGCCGCCGCTCTGCGCGTCGATGAGTTTGCGCTTGCTCTGCGCCGCTGGCTTGTCCGCTGCGGCCAGTCTCCCCGCATGTTAGTAGTCGAAATGCACGAGACTCCAGAGCGGGATGCGCATTTATTTCGAGAACAGTTGGAGTGGGCGTCGCGTCGCTTCACCCTGGTCGATCTCCCCACTTTCGCCCGTCTCTGGGAGGAGTATCGTGCCGACCCTCGTTCGTCAATCCGCAGCAATCCGCCTCTGCTATTTACTTTTGACGATGGCCGCTTGAACAACTACACGGTCGGCGCGCCCATGCTCGAATCTTTTGGAGCGCGCGGTGTGTTCTTCGTAGTGCCAGAGTTTGTGCAATGCGCTCCGCAAGAAGCGCGGCGGTTCTATTATTCGCGTATCGATACCCGTCAGCATCCGCCCGACTCGCCGGATGAAGAGACGCGCTCTATGACACCCGAGCAGATTGCAGACCTCACGCGTCGCGGGCACTCCGTCGGCAATCATACGTACTCGCACGTTAACCTCTCAACCCTTGCTGAAAGCCAACTGCATCACGAAATCGTCGATAGCGCCGCACAAATCACCTCCTGGACTGGCAAGCCCGTCGATGCATTTGCTTGGACGTTTTCGTGGAATTCGATCACGCTTGCAGCATGGAAACTGATCCAGCAGCATCATCGCTTCTGCTTCGCGCCCTGTCCCGGTTCGGTCGACTGCCGCGCCGACACTCCGTCACTAATCTGGAGAACCGAGATCGAGGTCGCCTATCCCGCGCACGATTTTCGCTTTATGTACGCTGGTCTGGCGGATCCGCTGTGGCGAAGCAAACGCAAACTCCTCCGCGCGATGGTGCAAGGCGACTCCAGTCGATAATGAACTGTGCGCTATCGCACAAACCTGGCAAAGATGGGCCCAGCGGGCCGTTCCACTGCGTCGCCACCCCGGACCTCGCGCCCACTGCGACTCTAGAAAGTTATCAAAAGATCGGCCCGAACAGTTGCCGTGCAACTGCCGCGAGTTGTATATTTCTCCAAACAACCCATTCATCACACGAGCGCAACAAAGGGGTAATTCCGTCCCAGGAGAAGTTGGTCGAACCCCGGCGTAAGAGCACATCGTGTGAGATGCCGGGCATTCAGCCGGAAGGGAACACCGACTTTGACGTTCCTGTTCTTTGGATTATTTGCGTTTTCGTTGGCTTTGTCGTTTGTCGCTACTCGCCAGGTGCGAGATTTGGCCACACGCCGGGGATGGGTTTCCGTTCCTCGCGACACGCGGCACATCCATCAGACTCCGCTGCCACGACTTGGCGGCGTTGCAATTTTCCTGGCATTCTCAGTTAGCTTAACGGTCTGGCTGGCGCTCTCAATAGTTTTTCCGCGACTCGCCGTCGGGGTTGCTCCCAATACACTTCTCCGTATTTACTTTCCCGCCTGCCTGATTTTTGCTCTCGGCATTTATGACGATATTCACGGGGCCGGCCCGTACCTGAAGTTTGCCGTGCAGGCGGTTGCGGCGGTCATGCTGTTTCTGGGCGGCATGCGCGTTCTCGATCTGCCTCTCATTTTCTCCCATTCGCTGCCCTGGTTCGTCGGATTGCCGCTCACCGTTCTGTGGGTGGTTGCGGTTACCAATGCCTTCAATCTCATCGATGGGCTCGATGGCTTAGCGGCTGGCTCGGCATTGTTTTCGACGATGGTATTTTTCGTCGTCTCGCTGGTGGTTCATTCCTGGCTGGGTTCATTGATGAGCGTGATCCTCGCTGGCGCCATCCTTGGATTTCTCCGTTTCAACTTCAATCCGGCGACTATCTTCCTCGGCGATTCAGGCAGCCTCTTCATCGGATTCCTGCTCAGCGCCTTAGCTCTCGCCGGAGCGCAAAAAGCTCCCACGTTTGTAGCCGTGGCAATTCCCGTAGTTTCGTTCGGACTGCCAATTCTCGAAACCTTGCTATCCATTCTGCGTCGCCTGATCAGCGGCCGCCCGATCTTCACTGCCGACAGCGAGCACATCCATCACAAACTGCTGCAGATGGGTTTTTCGCATCGCCAGGTGGTCATCGTTCTCTACGCCGTCTCCGCCATTTTCGCTATGCTCAGCCTCTTCCTGCTCTGGCCCACTGGCAGCACTCTTGGACTCGTGCTGGCCGTCGTCGGAACCGGCATCTGGCTGGGCGTGCAGCATCTCAACTACCTTGAGTTTGGCGAACTGCGGCGCGTGGCGCAGCGCACCATCGACCAGCGGCAGATCGTAATCAACAATCTTTCGGTGCGGCGTGCGGTTGCCGAATTAAGAGTGGCCGCCGATTTCGATCAGGTTCGTAGTATCCTCATCGCCGCCTTTCGCAGCAACGATTTCGATGCCTTCGAACTTCATCTCAAATCCCTTCCCGGCGATCACGCGTCAGTGGCAGATAACAATCGTCATTTTCAGTGGAGCAAGTTCCCGCAGTTGGCCGCTCTCGCCAGCCAGCCTTTGTGGAAACTGACGCTCGATTTGGTGACAACTTCGAACCGCCATCGCGGCTCACTCGTCGTCTATCGTGTCTACAGCCAGCGCGATCTGCAACTGGATGTCAACCTCCTGACTTCAGAATTTCCCACTACCCTCGCCAACGCTGTTGAGCGCACGCTTACCACGCCCGAGGTTCTCGTCGCTGCCGGCCAAGCCGACACCCCATTGCTCGCAGCGAACCTTTAGCGGGCTTTATGAATTGGCTACCCCTCCTGATCTAGAGGTGCCTTCGGTTCGCTCCCTGAGTTAATATCACAGTAACTATGGACCCGAGCGCTCCGCGATCGCACGGTCAAAAATTACCGGAAGAGCCCGAAGATTCCTGCGATGCATTCCCACAAGATCGGCGCCGCAACCCCCGTCAAAAACTCCACTCGCCCGTTTATGTCAGTTTTGATGGTCCTGATTCTGGCCTCGCCGTCGATCTGAGTGAATTGCTCGACTTGCATGAGGAAGGCTTTGCTGTCCAAACGGCGGAACGCCTCGAAGTGAATCGGACCGTAACGCTCTGCCTCGATCTGCCCGAAACCAAGAGTTACATTCACAGCAGTGGCGAGGTTATATGGAGTGACCAGAGCGGCCGCGGGGGCATTCGTTTCCGCGCTCTCTCCGACCGTTCGCGGCAAATCTTAAGACAGTGGCTCTTCGCTAATCTGCTGATCGCCTCCGATAATCATGCGAGTCAATCCAGACAATGTCCGCGGCCCGAAGAAGAAAGAATCATCGGTCCAGTGCCGTTGGCTGCATCAGAGCCGGAAATCAGGACTGAACCCAGTTCAGTGGTCGGAAGGCCGCCGCGAATCGAAGCGGTCCCGATCGAATCCGTTCGGCACGAAATCCGCGAACTCGAGGACGATGTTGATCGTGTTCTGGAGGTGCTTACCGAGCGCGCTCGAAATCTCACCGGAGCCACCGGCGCGGCGCTCGCATTTCTAACCCGCCCTTCGAACTGCTCTTCGAATGATGAACAGATGCTCTGCTGCGCGCGATGTGGCGATCCGGCTCCGCCGCTAGGATCCCCCGTCGAAATAAAACACGGCCTCTCCGGCGAATGCGTTCGCACGGGACAGATCGTCTCCTGCGACGACATGGCCAATACCAAAGACCCGCGTATTGATCCCGAAGTCGGTCGCACCCTCGGCATCGGCTCTCTGATCGCGGTGCCCATCGTCTCCGATTTCCGCGTGGTCGGACTGCTCGAAGTTTTCTCGCCTCATCCCCACGCGTTCGCGACGGCGCACGCGACCATCCTCGAGCGCCTCGTCGAAATGATCCCGAACATTCACCGGCAGGTAAGTAATCCTGAAACGACGCAACTGAAAAGCCCTCAGCCCGCAGAGCGTCGAACGCCGGTGCTAGCGCCGGACGGAACAATGCCGATCAAATCAACGCCCCGACCAATCCTCTGTCCAACCCAGCTCGCCGAACCCGCCGCCGAACCTCGCGCCGAACCTCGCGCCGAAACTCACGCCGAAACTCACGCCGAAGCGCCTGGCGATCCACCTCGCCTCGTATACCGCGCGCTGCTGGGCTTGGTGACAGTTGTGGTGGCAACCGTCCTCGGATATGTAATCGGGCCCATCATCGGCAAACATTGGCTTCTCTCGCCCCAATCCGCGCAACAGACTTCCGCCGAAGTCGTCGAGGCGGCCTCATCAGCCTCGGGTCAGCGTCCCCAAGCCACGTCGCTCGCCGAATTGCAGCGACTCGCCGATCAAGGCGATGCCGACGCGCGGTGGCAGATGGGCATTCGTTGCCACGCGAGCAATCCTCCTGACGACGCCCAGGCGATGCACTGGTTCGAGCGCGCCGCCGATCAAGGCTACGTCGCTGCACAAGCCACGCTCGGCGCCTACTATTGGGCGGGTCGCGGAGTTCCTTCCGATCTCTCCAAGGCCTATATGTGGTCCGCAATCGCCTTCGCCGGCGGAGACCAGAACAGCAAGATTCGTCTCGAAGGCCTAGCCTCCCAAATGACCCGCGCGCAGATCTCCGCCGCTCGCCAACAAGCCGAAACGTGGATCCATCAGCACAACGCCGCGAAACAGCCGTAAAATAGACCTGTGCCCACACTGCACGACATCCTGACCGCCGACGCGCGCGTCCACGAAGCCGATCCCGCGCTCTGGGAGAAGATCGACAGCCACCGCATCCGCTGCTATTCCTGCGGCCACTGCTGCCCCATTCCCGACGGACAGCCCGGCGTCTGCAAAGTCCGCTTCAATCACAGCGGTCAACTCTACGTTCCCTGGGGATACGTTGCCGGAGTGCAATGCGATCCCATCGAGAAGAAGCCATTCTTCCATGCCTATCCCGGAGCCCTCGCCTACAGCTTCGGCATGCTGGGCTGCGATCTCCACTGCTCTTACTGTCAGAACTGGGTCACCTCGCAAGCTCTGCGCGATCCCAACGCCGTCTCGCCGCCGCTAGAAGCCACGCCCGAATTGCTAGTCAAAGACGCGGTTGCCCAAGGCGCAAAAGTCATGGTCAGCACTTATAACGAACCGCTGATCACCAGCGAGTGGGCGGTAGCCGTCTTCCGCCAGGCGCGCGCCGCCGGATTGCTCACCGCCTTCGTCTCCAACGGCAACGGCACGCCGCAGGTCCTCGAATATCTCCATCCCTGGATTGATCTCTACAAAGTCGATCTCAAGAGTTTCGACGATCACCACTATCGCCAGCTCGGCGGACGCCTTCAGCCCATCCTCGACACGATTCGCACCCTGCATCGCATGGGTATCTGGCTGGAGATCGTCACCCTGCTCATCCCCGGATTCAACGACAGCGACGACGAACTCCGCCAGCTGACCGCGTTTCTAGCCAGCGTCTCGCCCGACATTCCGTGGCACGTCACCGCTTTTCATCAGGATTACAAAATGACCAGCCCCGCCGACACCACTTCCGCCGACCTGCGACGCGCCGCCGCCATCGGCCGCGATGCCGGATTGCGCTACATCTACGCCGGCAACCTTCCCGGTCAAGTCGACAACCTGGAAGACACACGCTGCGCCCACTGCGGAGAACTGGTGATCCAGCGCTACGGATATCTGATCAAGAAATATAAGCTGACCGCAGAAGGCGCGTGCCCCTCGTGCCACATGCGAGTCCCCGGCCGCTGGTCAGCCCATTTCGACGGACAAATTGCCAGCTCCCCTTTTCTGCCCCGCAAGCACTCGCGATTAGTTAAAATCCTCTCGCATTAATAATTACCATTTTAAGATTTGTCATCCTGAGCGAAGCGAAGGACCTGCTTTTTGCCGACGACGAAAAAATTTCTGCTAGCGCTCATACTCTGCGCGACTATCGCCTGCTCCCCGCGCGACTTCCTAACCCGCCGCCTCGCCGCCGATCTGATCTCCGCCTCCGACGAATTCAAATCTCCGCAAATGTTCTGGCTGCGTCAGGGCATGGTCTCCAACAAGGATTTCTCTTCTCCCGAATCCCTAGTCCTCCAGCGCCGCGGATGGATTCAAGCCACCGAAGAAAAATGTCCCCCCGACATCGACCCTCCGCCCTGCTGGGACGTAGTCCTAACGCCCCTGGGAGTCGACACCATCCGCCCGCTAATCGCCACCGCGCTGCCCAACAACGGGCCCATCGGCATCCAGGCCGCCCGCCGCGAACTCCTCGGAATCGCCGGCATCAGCAAGGCCGGCAACTTCGCCGACGTAGAATTCACCTGGCGCTGGGTCGCCATCAATCAGGTAGGAGCAGCCCTCTACGACAGCGGAGTCCACTACCGCTCCACCGTAGCCTTCCGCAGCTACGACGATGGCTGGCGCGTGCTCGAAAAGAACATGCCCAGCAACCAGCCCCTGGAAGATGCCCTCCGCAACGCCCAACCCAGCGCTCAGTAGCGAGGCGCAGAGTCAAAGGCTGGCCCAAAGTAAAAAGGGGTGGCCCGTCCTATCGCGAAGCGAAGGGCGGGAGCGTCAAGCTGAATCTCGGCGTCGAACCGTAGGATAGATCCCAAGCTTTTCGCGTCTAGCTGCAGTCCAGTGAGACTCGATCTCGACCACTCCCGGCTCTCCCGTCTGATAGTGCCGGAAGCTGCTCCATAGCCAATCCTCCGGACGATCGACCAATCCCGCCTTCACTGGATTCCTGTGAATGTAGCGCAGTTTCTCGATGCGCTTTTGCTCGCTCCAGACGTTGAAGTCATAATAGCGAGCTTGCCAGAAGGGTTGCTGCTCGCCCCCACCCTTCGCTTCGCGATAGGATGGGCCACCCTTTTCGCAGCTACACTTCGGCGTGAGTTCCACTCTTCTTGAGACCATTTGCTTCAGCATTTGCAGGACCAGCGCCAGATTCTTACACTCCGGTTCGCTCAGTAGTAGGTGAACGTGTTCCGGCATGACTACGTATCCGACCAGCCAGAAGTCGTACCAGAGGCGCACGGTTTCAAGTGTCTGCACGAATATGTCGCGCGCTTGCGAGTCAGATAGAAGTGGTTTGCGGTGATAGCAACAGAAGGTTACAAAATGGAGATCGCGGGTTTGTTGGTAGCGCTTCAATCCCCAAGGCATTTAGGGAGAGTAGGCTCGTCAGGGGTGACTGCACTGTGATGGCTGAACATTGTCGTTGTTACATTTCCCGCCCTTCGCTTCGCGATAGGGTCGGGCCATCCGCCAAGCGTCGCATAGGCGAAGCGCACGTCCACAGCAAGAAATGCTCAGTTGGAAGGGGTGGCCCGTCCTATCGCGAAGCGAAGGGCGGGAGCGTCAGCCTGAATCCCGGTAGCGGGCGGATAGGTGGGCCACCCGCCGATTCGGCAAAGATGCAATCAGGGCGACGCAGGAAGCTTCAGCGCCTTGGGGAGGTGCCCAAAGACATTCCCCTGGAAGGGGTGGCCCGTCCTATCGCGAAGCGAAGGGCGGGAGCGTTTAGGCTGAATCCCGAGCCGCGGACGGATAGGTCGGCCACCCGCCGATGCGCGAAAGATGCAATCAGGGCGACGCAGGAAGCTTCAGCGCCTTTCGGACGCGCCCAAAGACATTCCCCTCGGCGACACCGCTAGCATCGCCTTCTTCAACCGCCGCTCACAGCGCCGCAAGCTTCGCCTCGTAACGCCGCTCCTCGCGCTCCAGAGATTGGAGTCCAGCACCGGTAGCTGCGAAATCTCGGGTGGAATCGTGCGGAGCGTCACATTCTGTTCTCTGCAACAGGTCCCTGTTGACGGTCGCGGACTTCTTCATCTTTCCCTTCTTGCTCCGACGTGAATTGGATTTTCCAATCAACGTCGAGCTCATACTTTACGCCAAGTCGACGAATGATGGTCATAAGGTAATCGAATAGTGAATGATCATAGCGTTCGAGTAAAAAGTGATCGATTCTGACTCTATGGCCAACCTTTAACCCCATCCATGGACAGGCCTGACTAAACCGACGATCTACGACCCCCATTCCATGAACTCACGTTCCTTACGTGGTGCATCTCCCACATCGTCTTCTTTACCTCCGGGTCTACTACTCCTGACAGTTTTGCATGCGCGAGAAGAGATTCGAAGGAATCGACGCCTTGGCGCTTCCCCAAGCCTTGGCCACGCCCAACTTCGGCGAGTAGCACCCTCATCCGGTCTTCTTTCTCCAGCAACTCAAACTCCGCGAGCGGGATCCGTAATTTCGAAAATGCCTCACTTCGAAGGACGTCGGGCTCGTTCATCAACATCCCCACGACGCAGTCCTCAATTGCGGCCTCAAATGCTCCCCATAGGCCCACGAGGGTGTGGGCATGGAGCAGCGGAAACCCTCGCTCGATCTCTTTCTTTGCAAACTCAGCATCAGCTTCCGCGCGCTTCAAATCTCTTTCGGTGTTGACTTTTCTCACCCGACCGTCTGCTTCATCGGAAGGAACAACCTCGTAGTATTTCTCCAGAGTGCTGATTGCTTGCGGAATTCCTTGATGTAAGGCGATTCCATTCATGCAAACATGCAAGAAGTCTTATGCTTTCTTTTGAGTAATCTATAAACCCATGCAGCGGGCTTGCCACATACCTGGGGAACTCTTTGTGTTTCAGGTATTCCTCGGCCATGCGGAGATAATAGCGCACCGCGGGCGGGGTGGGGGCCTTTGACTTCTTCATCACACCCGCCCAGTGAGCCCCATCACGTCCTTCCACTCGCCCATCGCCGACAATGGACCCGACCTGTGACAGCGCAGAGGTGTGCCCACCCCAAGCCGCTCCTCGGAGCGGCCCCAACCCCACAAGCCGGCACCCGCTGAGAACGCGAATTCCAAGGGGATCAGCTGTCAAGCTCCCGAAAGTAGTCAGCAAAACACCGGCCCAGCTAACTCGTTATTTTTTAATACTTTGCAAGCGCTTCAAGCTAATGTCATGATTCTAATAGACATAGCAGGGGGGTGGGGGGGAGGGGGGTACCCCCAAATTCGCCGTCACGGAGGAACAGCAGGTCCTTCGCTTCGCGAAGGATGACAGATTTCTTGGCACGACAACTTTTTAGGGGGTTGGGTACCTATTGCCGCGCAGCGGCAGTCCGCAGCTGCGCTACTTTGGCGTGCGGCGCGGTTTGCTCGAAGCGGGATATGCCTTGATACAGAGCTTCCGCGATTTCCTGGCGGTAGGCGGGATTTTGCAGGTTGCGCTCGTCCGCCGGACTGCTG
Source organism: Terriglobales bacterium (assembly GCA_035483045.1). Classification (GTDB taxonomy): domain Bacteria; phylum Acidobacteriota; class Terriglobia; order Terriglobales; family Acidobacteriaceae; genus Acidiflorens. The sequence goes on along the minus strand of DATHQD010000052.1, from coordinate 115,929 downwards.
ACAAAAGAAATCTCGGACAGAATCGCGGGCATGGTCGTGCCCGTCAGCACAACAAAAGGTTTGTCTTTGATACCGCGATTGCGAATCCCAGGACTCGACGCTGACAGAGTCGAGTAGAGCGCGCGCTGCACGCTGGCCGCGAGACGCTCCGATTCAGCGATCTTTTCGTGTAACGCTCCAGGCGAGAGCGAGACAGGCATGAGTTTCGGGAAGCTTCCGTCATCGTGCTTTTCGACCTCGCGCGAGCCAGGAGCGGAAAACAGATTGGAGAAATAAGTCTCGACTCCGCGCGCTTCGGCGGATGTGCTGTAGTTGGCGTGGACAGAGACAAAGAGATCGGCCTGCGCCTGGTTGGCGATATCGGCGCGCTGCTCGAGCGGCAGATAAGTGTCGTCGGTGCGCGTGAAGACGACTTCGGAGCCAAGGCGCGATTCGAGCAACTTGCCGAGCCGCTCGGTCACGTCAAGCACGAGGTCTTTTTCCATTAGGCCTTGGCGGCCGACCGTGCCGAGATCCCATCCGCCGTGGCCAGCATCAAGCACGATGCGAAATTTGCCCGTCTTTGCGAGTAGAGGCTGATCAGGCGCCTTCACCGCCAAAGCCGCAGCGGGAGCCGATGTCGGAGTCGATGCCTGAGCCGAAGAAATGTTCGCCGAGGCCGGAGTGGAATTTACAGGCGTTAACTTCGGCGTCGCGGCTTTCGGAGCGACCTGCTTCGCCATCAGCGTTCTCTCGCTGCCGCGCAGTTCGACTATCAGGCGATAAGGATTCGACTCCATGCTGACGGAGAAGTTCGATCCATCTTTGGTATCGAGGACGATGCGCGTCACACCCGCAACAGGCTGCGCGATACGCACGCGGGTGAGAGATGCATCGCCAACGTCCATCGTCTTGCCATCGAGGTCTGGAGCAAGCGCCGTGTCATGCAGATCGAAGTAGATGCGCTCAGGCGACATGAGGCGATGAACTTCGTAGGGAACCTGGTCTTGCATGTCGATGACGACCGTGCTTCCCATGGACGACGACCAATGGCGCAGGCCCGTGATTTTGGGCAGCGCGGCAAGCTTGCTGTCCGCGACGGCGGTAAGTGGCGACGAATCGGGATCGAGCTTGGCCGGAGTCAGCAGATTGTCGGCGACGGGCGAGACGACGCTAGCGGGCGCGGGAGGCGCGGTCACCGATCCTGGTAAAGAATCGACCTTGCCGGCTATGGCCTTGACTGCGGTCGCGCCATGATTCTCCAGGCCCCACCATGCGCCGGCAGAGAACAGCGCGGCGACGATCACGAGCGCGAGGACGACGCTTAAGCCGGGAAGTGAACTGCTGGGGAGAGAAAGGCGAGGCAGGAATGCTAAGAGCCGCGGCTTGGCTTGCGCTTCGAACTCGGGGTTCGCGAGCGGTTCGTCGGCGACGTCAGAGGCGAATTCCGAAGCGAATTTCGAAGCGAAGTTAGAAGCTATGTCGTAAGCAGCGCCGTGCAAAGCAAGATCCTCCGACGCGACTGTTGAGGCAAACACCCAGTTCGAAGTTTGCGGTTGCTCATCCGCGAGTACGGGAACGGGCGCCGGTTGCTCCATCGTTGCCGGCGCTGGAATTCGAAGCGATCCGTGAAAGAACGGCCCGGTCGTCGAATTCGGGGACGCGGCGGGAGCCGTCTCCGCGATTACGACGGGCTCGACTTCGGCGATCTCGCTTTCGACGATCTCGCTTTCTGCCAAAGCAGCAACGGGCGCGGTTAGGGGTTTCGCTTGCAGGACTTCGTCGGCGACGTCTGACAGCCAGTGGATGCGCCGGTCTTCATCCTCGGGCTTGAGCGCGGAGAGAACGAGTTCGGCGAAGAGATCGAACGAGCGGACGTCCTGATCGGCGAAAGCCCAAGGAGCACGCGAAAACGCTTGCAGAACGCCGAGTTGCTCGTGGCGTCCGCGGAGGGGAACGAGCACGGTGGAGCGCGCGCCGAGAGCGTGAGCAAAATCAAGTTCGACGCGGGTGTCGATTTCTCCATCGTCACAGCGAAGAATGCGCCCCGTATCAAGCGCATCTTGCAGAAACTCGGACTCGCCGATCAGGTGAATTCCACGCATGACGGCGAGCGGACCGGCGGCGGCGCGGCAGGTGAACCGTGGGTTCGCCGGGAGCAAATATCTTTCTTGCTGCGATCCGTCTTGCTGCGATCCTCGTTGCGATCTCACATCCGATTCTTCGGCCAGAGCGATTACGACGGCGTCGGCGTGGGTGATTGTCTGCACGCGGTCGCAGATCAGCTGCAATACTTCATCGAGAATGAAACGCTCGGTTTCGAATAAGTCGCGATCGGCTTCATGGCCTGTGGCTACGCGGCGGTTTCGGATCTGTTCGTGGAGTTCGGAGAAGGCGAGCAGCGCGCGCATTGCCTCCTGACGCGCGATCGATTCGAGGACGAGGTTGCCCTGCTGCAACGGGGAGCCGGGATCGCTCGTCATCGGACCGGTAGTCGTCTGACCGGTAGTCATCGGATCGGCAGTCGTCGGGTAGGCACTCATCGTGTTGCGTCAGCTTGTGCGGTCAGCTTAGAAACCTGTATTAGCGCCGCTTTTCTGAATTCTCTATCGTAGCTCTGGCTCGACGCAGGGTCATTGCCGGCCTTGGTTCGACGGAGGCTGTAAGTTCGAGCGTAATAGTCAATGGGTGGGTATCGCAATGTCCGGTAGTACATGTCCGATTGGGTGGCCGGGATGTCCTGCGGATTGTCGGACGAAATCAACGGAAGTCCGCCATTTCGAGCTACGACCCTTCAGATTTTGCCCTTCGCGTCGATTCGTCCTATCTTGAGAGGGTGAGTAGGAAGCAAAGGAATCAGGTTTCGAATCGATGATCGAATTAGTGGAGCAGGAAAAGCCGCACACAACCAGGAAATCCAGCTGGTGGTGGCCCGGAGTGGTAGTGACAACCTTGGCGGGGGCAGCCGCTATGGCCTTTCGAGGGTGCTGGCATAGCCGGATGAGTTGGCCGATTGGCGAGCAGGGATATTCGTATCAGGTATGCTTGAGTTGCGGCGCCAAGCGGCTGTTTGACGAGAAGACTTTCTGCGCCTATGGGCCCTTTCGTGACGACCTGAATCAACTCATCGTTTGGCGACGGTCGACGCGGCTGAAGTCTGAAGCGGAAGCATAGGCGGCCGCGCTGCGCTCAGGCACCCACCGGCTGATGCTGGTTCTTGTACCACTCCACCGTACGGCGCAGGCCATCTTCGAAGTTCACAAGCACCTTATATCCCAAGTGCTTTTGCGCCTGCGTGATGTCGGCGAGTGAGTGTTTAATGTCTCCGGCGCGCTCAGGAGCGTAGTTGACCCCGCCCATATAGCCAGTGAGTGGCTTCAAGGCGGCGAAAGTTTCGTTGAGGGTGATGCGGCGTCCGGTGGCACAGTTAAAGACGCGGCCAGCACATTCGGATGCGGGCGCCGAACAGGCGAGAAGATTGGCCGAGACGGCGTTGTCGATGTAGGTGAAATCGCGGCTGGTTTCGCCGTCGCCGAAGATGGTCGGCTGTTCGCCGCGTAGCATCTCCATGCTGAATTTGGCGAGCACGCCTGAGTAAGGCGAAGAAGGATCCTGCCGCGGGCCGAAAATATTGAAGTAGCGCAGGCAGACGGTTTCGAGGCCATAGCAGCGGTAAAACGAAATCATATAAAGTTCGCTGGCCAGTTTGGCAACGGCATATGGCGAAATGGGATTGGGCGGCATAGATTCCTGCTTCGGAAGCGTAGGCGTATCGCCATAGGCTGATGATGAGGCGGCGTAGACGACACGCTTCACTTTTGCGTCGCGGGCCGCGACCAGAACATTGACGGTGCCATCGACGTTGGCGCGATTGCTGCCGATGGGGTCGAGGACCGACTTCGGCACCGAGGGGATGGCTGCCTCGTGCAGCACGTAGTCGACTCCTGCGCACGCCTTGTGTATGGCATTCAGATCGAGCAGGTCAGCTTCGCGAAAATCGATCTGCTGGAGCACTTCGCTGAGATTTTCGCGGCGCCCGGTGGAGAAATTATCGATGCCTCGAACTTCGTCGCCGCGTTCGAGCAGAGCGCGTACCAGCGAGGATCCAATGAAGCCGGCGGCGCCTGTGACCAGAACTTTAGCCATAGGCTTTTAATGATAAAGGATGAATTGGCTCGCGAGGTGCTATAGCCGGTCACCAGAGTAATCATTCTCCGAGCGCCGCCACTTCTCATCTCTGCCCCTTCCGGAGCCCGCCAAACGGTCCGCCAGCCGGTATGATCGTTTCTATGCCTATAGCAGGGATCGATCAGGGCCGGCGAACTCGTTTGGCGATCTGGTAAAACTCCTCGCGGGAGAGCAGTTGCTGTTTCTGATAGAACTCGGCGATCGCATCAAAAAACGCCGGTAAGTCGGCCGCCGCCACCGATTGTTTCTTGGCAGACTCGTCCGCCGCTACACTTGGAACCAACTCTTTCTGTCCGGCCAGAGCCGCAATCAGCTGCTTCAGGCGCTGGTGTTCTTCGATGTCGATTTCGTTGAAGCTGATTCCCATCCCGAGAAACCGGTAGGTGGCGCGAACCGTGCCCGGGGTGTGGATCCGTATGCCGAATGACTTGAGCACAAGGTCGACTCGCGTGCCCACGGGGAAGGTAGTGTTCATTTCGACATAACAGCCGTGAAGGCTGATATCGGTGAGCGTTCCCCACATCCGCACGTCGTTGCCTGCGACGCGAAACTCGGCGCTACCTGAACAACGCAGGCGCGGGCTTTGCCGGCGTTCTTTCCAGTCGATGGCAGGTTCGGTGGCCGTGGCTGCGCCGTTGGCCTTCGCCTCTGATACAGGTTGCTGAGTTTGCGCCAGGTCGCTTTTTAACCGCCGAAGATAACTCACGCTCTCCTCGCCCTTACCCGGTTCCGGCGAGATTCCGAATCGTTCAGGTTGAATGTGCGGATCCACCACGTCCTCCGACGAAGTGCTACACCTGATTGATCGGAATAACGGTGGAAAGCTTTAGCGTGCGAATGTAGCGCCGCCGTCCCGGCGGCTGTCCCGAGGGCGTCTCGCCCTCGCCCGGCAGGTGAGAGAATGCACGGAGCCTCCCGAAGAAGCCGTGTCCTGCGCCTGTCGAAGGATCTCCCGCCACGCAGCCGGCAAAATGCTGGTGCTACGCTAGGCATCAAGTTATGCCGCTTGAAACTTTGCTGCCGCCGTCCGAATCCGCTGCCAGAGTTCGTCCTTGCCCAGTCCCGTCTTGGCCGAGAAAGCAATGATCGGAATGCCACCGTAGGCGCGGCCGAGTGCGTCCATCGCCTGCCGAACCTGATTGCCCGATAGGCGGTCACACTTGGTGGCTACGATCAGATGCGGACGCTCTTTGGCGGCCAGAAATTCCAGCAACTGGCCATCGCTTTCCTGTGGAGGAATGTTCGAATCGACCAGCACCAGAGACAGTGCCAGACTCGAGCGCTGGTGGAGATAGGGATCGACAAAGCGCGCCCAGTCCTCGGAAATCGTGCGCGAGACTTTGGCATAGCCGTATCCAGGGAGGTCGGCGAAGCGTAATTCGGGGTAAGGATGTCCCGCCTTGCGCACCTCATAAAAGTTGATGCTGCGGGTGCGGCCGGGAGTGTTGCTGGTGCGCGCCAGCTTCGTGCCCAGCAGCGAATTAATCACACTCGATTTACCGACATTCGACCTGCCGAGAAAAGCGATCTCGGGCACAGTGGGGGCTGGGAAGTGGGCGGTGTCGCTGGCCGACAATAGAAAACTAGCCAATACTCGCATGGGATCGTCATCAGTTTCGCCCGTAGCTGGAGCAAATGGCAAGCGGATGGCAGTCGCCATTCGTACAATTTCAGTTAGGAAGATTGAAGCTGAGAGTTACATCTGTTTGAAATTGCGCGGCATGGTCGTGGCGGCGATAGGGCTGGTAACGCCAGTTGCGCACCGCGTCTGCTGCGGCGCTTGCCAATAGCGGATCTCCACTCAACGTTCGGATGTTTATGACCGTGCCATCTTCCGCGACCTGTACCTCGAGGACTACATTGCCGGCCCGGTGAGTGGCGAGCGCCGCTGGGGGATAGAGAGGCTCGGTGCGGCTGCGGAGAAGTTTTTCAGCCTGAGCTGGGGAGAGCCACACGCTGGATGGCGCCAGCCTGGTCGTGGACGATGCTTTTACGATCGCGTTGCCGTCGGGCGTCATAGAATCGGATGTGACCGGATTAGGCGCCGATGTGTTGAGTGGAGCTTTTCCTGGCTTCTCCGACTCCGCCTTGGCGGGAGTCGGCTTCATGCGGAAAATGACTTTCCCTTTTTCGTAGACCACTAGTTCGTCGGTCGATGGCTCAGCCGCTACGGTCGAGTGCGCCTTGGTAGCACGGGCAGACGTTTTCTCGAAGCTTGGTTCTGGCACGTTTCGGCGAAATGTTTTTGCGGACGACGGAGGGGATGACGGATTCGGGTTGCCCGCTGCACTCGGTTCTGCGGCGATCGGGTGCGCGACCAGGGCGTGGGGATAGCGCAGCCATCCGATGCGCGTGCCCATCAGGAAGCTGACCGCGATGGTGGTGAAGATCGCGAGACCTCCAAGGGCGAGTGTCCACGCCTCATAGCGTGGGCGGTTCGCAACGGGCGGCCGGGCTGTGACCGCCGTCGGTATGGCGGCATCGGCCGGAAGCAACTCGGCCGTGGTTCTTGCGATCCCGGCCAGTTTTCGCTGACTGAGTACGACGGCAGCTTGGCGAATTCGGGCGCATTCCGCTGCGAAACCTTCAAGCAAAACTTGATCCTGGTGCGAAAAGGCGGCGGGAGACAGGGAAAAAACCTCGAGTACGCCAGCAAATTGAGCATTCTTTTGGCTGTCTTCGAACACGGGAACGATGAGGATAGAACGGATGCCTAGGCGGCGCGAAACGGCGGGATCGACGCGGGGATCGAATTCGGTGTCGACGGATAGCTGCGGCTGGCGAGTCTCAAGACATGCGCCCGAGAGGCCGTCGCGCACATTGAGAGGGATGCCGAGATCGGGCGCGAGTTGCCCGGTCGCAGCGCGGCAGACCATTTGTCCGTCGCGCACCAGCGCGAGTGCTCCGGCTACGGCATGGGTGGCCTCGGCAGCGCGGACCACTACCTCGTTGAGCACTAGATCGAGAGCAAGATCAGGAGGGAAGCCGGCGCGCAAGTGCTGTTCGAGGGTGCCAGCCGGGTCGAACGGAGACGAATCGTCGACCCGCAAATCATCAACTCGCGAATCGTCAGGGCCGAACTCAGACCTCGACATAGGCTGCGGGAACACCATGGCTTCAGGGCAGCCTGCCACGATGCCGGAGAACGCAGGCTCAGAGCGAGTTTCCCGCGAAACCAGGGGGAAGTCAATCAGCGAAAAGAATGCTTAGTGGGCTGCGGAGGGGGCCACGGAGTATTCGATGAACGCGACATTCTTAAGGCCGGAGGAACTGGCCGTGACATTAACTGTGCAAGCCGTGTCGGGTAATTGCAGATTGACGGACGCCAGTCCATTGGCGCCGCTGGCCACGGACGGCGAACTGAGAATCGCGCCATTGTTGGCCGCGAAATTTATGGTGACACCGGAAACGCCATTACCGTAGGTGTCTTGCGCCTGCGCCACTAGCGGATTGGGGAGAGTGGTTCCCTCATCGCCAGTCTGTTTCGAGCCGCTGAAGACAATCATGTGCGTGGCAGCACCGGGGCTGGCGGTTGCGGTGGTGGTGGCATTTGCGAAAGTCGCGTTCGAACTTGTGCCCGAAATTGTCAGCGTATAAGCGCCAGCTTTTTCCGGAACCGTGTAAGTGGTCGACGCATTGCCGTTAGCATCGGTTGACGTGGACGGTGGGTTGAACGTGCCGCAGGTCTTGCTGCCGCTCTTGGTACAGCCATCGCTGAAGTTCAAGGTGACACCAACATCCGGTTTTCCGGAGTAGGGGTCGTCGGCCTGAATCTGGATGGGATAGCTTAGCGCAGTGCCGGCCGTAGCCGTCTGTCCAAGGCCGCCTGTGATGTTGAGCACCTGGAACAATCCATAGACTGCGAGAGTACTCTCAGTCCCGACATAGACCCGGCCATTGGCAATGGTTGGCGTGACGAAATGGCCCAGCGTTGGCAATCCATCACGCGCCTTGACCTGATTGCTCGCATAAAGTAGTTGCAAGGTCGTAGCGTTGAAAGCATAGAGATTTCCGCCCGTGATGTCCCACAAAATTCCTTCGCTGTAGCCGTTGGCCGAAATCGACGGAGAGTGCGCGCCGGTATATTTCTGGAGTGTTGAAGCGGGAGCTCCGACCGTCCCATTGGACACTGGATATGCCAGGATTGGAGAAGCATTCGGCGCAAAATACACGGTGTTATTCCAGTAGGCGGGCGAACTGAATAAAACGTCTTTGACCTGGTTAGATTCTTCTCCCGGTATCAGAGAGAACTCATCTATGTCCTGGTCATAGGTCTGGTGGAACATTCCCATATCATCGCGATCGAGAAGGTAAACGAAGCCCTGCTTCCCCCCGGCGATCAGTTCATGTGGATAAGAGCCGCCTTGATCGGGCAGAATCAGAACTCCAGTGGAGCTCAAGTCCAGATCGTTGGTGTTAAGAAATTGCACGTCGAACGGCGTGAAATAATCCGCGACAGTGAGGTCGGGAGTAAGTTTAAGCACGCTATTGCTGTAAGTCGCACCTTGCGGAATGTTGTAACAGGTATCGCAAGATTCAGCCGTCTCGACATAGATGTTGTTATCCTCGTCGGCGGCGATGCCAGTACCCGTTTGCCAGATGGAAGTTAGCCCGTGGTCGGGGGAAGTGTTAAAGATCGCGAGTTGCGCCAGCGTGTTTTCGTCGTAGGAGAGCACCCAGCCGCCATTATCGTCGTTGCATCCGTTGGAGCCAAACGCCGCGTAGATGACGCCGTTCAACAGCAGCAGCCCAGGCCGGTTTTTCTGGTGCAGGCTCGTGAACTTGGTCACCTTCGTCCCGTAAGTGGTTTGCGCGACGATTTGAACAGGACTGCCTGGGCGATCAGCGCCCGTAGTAATGTCGAGAGCGTGGAGGTTATGTTCGACCGTGCCGTTGACCACCGTCTTCGCCACGAGATACATCGTGTTGTTGTGGGGGTCGATAACTGGAGTTCCAATGATCCCTTCCTGCTCGTAACCGAAGCCGTTGCCGCAAGGCAGCGTGTTATTCGCGGTTTGGGCCGTAACGATTCCTTGAGAGGGATTGGTAAAGTTGACCCACCAGAGCTGAGTGCCGGCAGCAGCGTCAACGGCGTACACCGAATCCGCCTGGGTCACGATATAGATAACGTTGTGGACCGCGCCCGAGATGGTCACGTTAGGAATATAGAGAGGCTGCGCCATCACCACATCGTCGACCGGAAAACTGAACAGGTGCCCGAACCCGTTTTTGTTGACGTTGCCACGCGCAAGCAGGGTCTCCTCGGTGTTGGCGCCGTCACGGACGTTATCGACACGGCTGGTGGGAATGGTGACTTGCGCCAGCGACGACATCCATGCTGTGCACAAAAGAACAGGTAAGCACAGGCTGCGGGTGGGGTTTCTACTCAACATAGCCTTAGACATCGTAACCACTGACCCGCCGAAAGACTACACCAGAACGGGTGTTTCCTTGCAGGTAGAAAAAACTGCGGATCGGCTTGTACATCCAAAAACATAATCGTAATCACAACTTCGATCCTGTTGGATGCAAGATTGCGGCGAAAGTTGGCTAGAAGGTAGTGGTAAGGCGCAAGGCTACGCTTCGCGATGGACCTATGGCGTTGCCCGAGAAAAGGCCGCCGAAGTCAATGACGTCGAGAACGTTGCTCAGGTTCTGTCCGTCGATCTGAAACCTGGTTTTGATATGGTCCGACTGATACACAACGGCGCCCGCTGAGGCATTGACCTTAAAGGATGGATAGATGCGCCCGCGGGCAAAGTTGATGCGATCAATGACCTGCTGGCCGTATTCGGCGCGCGCCTGTTGCTGGGTGCCATCGAACTGAAAGGGCAGGCCCGTGTCGTATAGAATTCCGCCAGCAACCCAGAAGCGCGTTTTCACCTGATAGCGCAGGCGTCCGCGCACCGTATTGCGCTGGTCCTGCGAATCGGGGAAATGGCCGCTGCTTGGCAGTCCCTGAGCGTTGTCGCCCAGGAACAAGCCGCCGGTCACCGGATACCACGCTTGGCCCACCGTGTAGGAATAGCTGACGAAGCCCGAGAAGCGGCGCCAGTCAGGCAGGTCGATTTTCGCTTCCGCACCATAGATGACGGCTTTCTGGAAGGCGATCGGGAAGCTAATGGCCGTGTTGTCGAGCTGGTCGTCATCCGCGTAGTTGGCCACCAGGCGACGGAAATAGTTGACATCCAACTTGGTCTTTCCGTAGAACACTTTGGTTAAGCCAGCCTCGTAGTAGTTTCCTTCCGAGGGTTCGACTGGAAGCCGCAGAAAACTCGATGGGTCAATTGATTCAACCGCTGTCGAACTTGAGAGCAAAATGTTTTCAAAAGAGGAAGTCTGAAAGACCCGGTCATACGAGAAATGGAGGACCAGATCGGCAGAAGGAAAATAGCGCGAGATGGCGAAGCGCGGATCGACCGCGTGGCGGTTTAGAAGAAGCTGGTAGTGGTCCCAGCGCAAGCCAGCGTTGATCGTCCAATTTTTAAACCGGATTTGATCCTGCACGAATACCGATTGCTCGAGGTCGGGCCGGTTGGCGAGAAAGCTGAAGTCAATCGGAGTCCCAGGGTCGAATTGGGTGGCGTCGGTAATGTGGTAGCGGAAGTTTTCGTTCAGGAATAGATTGTCTGACTCGAAGCCGAACTTCCACTCGTTCCGTCCATGATCGATGGTTGCGGTGCCCTTGAAGTATCCCTCGCGAAAAAGATTGCTCTGAAAAACTTCGATCGGAGTGGAACTGTCGTTGGAATTGAAGCCAATCGCGTTATCGCGGACCATGGTTCGAAAATCAGCAACCGCGCTGGATGAGAACGTGTGCTCGTAGGATGCGATTCCCATGGTCTCGATGTTATCCGCCGTTTGAACCTGGCCCGCGGCTTCCTGCACCTGCTCGTTCGGAATGTCGTAGCGCGACAGTTCGTGGCGAACGCTGAATCGCAGACGATCTTTCGAGGTTAATTCGCGATGATAATTGACCGAAAAATCGCCCAGCGTGCCCGTATTGGTATAGTTCTGCGGCACCACCGGATTCAAATAATGATCTGTCATACTGCCGCTGGCGCTGGTGCCAAAGGAGTTCTTGCCCCACGCGTACTGCCCTTGCGCGGCGGCGCTAGCGGTAGCGAAGCTGCCGCCGGAAAGCACTAGCTGGCCGTGGAAACCTGGCTGTGAATCCTGCAACGTGTTGACTTCGACCACGCCTCCCATCTTTCGGCCATATTCCGCGGGAATGCCGGCGGTATATATGCTCAGCGATTGCACATCATCAGCATCGATCGCCGGTCCAAAGCTGGGCGAGCGATCATCGGTGAGCGGAATGCCATCGACGACAAATTGTGTCTGATACTCCGATCCTCGCGGATGCAGGACGGCATTGCCTTCATAGAGCCAGCCGGGCTGCGAATTCACCAGGTCCTGCAAGGAACGGCCGGGAATCGAGCTTAGCCGGTTCTGAACCTGGTCCGCGCCGATCTGATTCACCGAACCTGCTTGATCAGGATTGATCAGCGTTTTGTCGGTGCTCACTGTAACCGACTGACTCACCGTCGGCAGCAGAAGTTGGATGGTGTGTTCAGTCGGAATCGAAGAATGAATATCGACCGACTCCACCGTGGGCGCAAAACCAGACTGAGTGATCTCGAGTTGATAGACGCCATAAGGCAGGCGTTGCACGTCGAGGCGCCCCTGATCGCTGGTCGACAAGGTATTTCGATAATGATTCGCCTCGCTAACGATCTGAACTGTCGTTTTTACAGCCAGGCCGGCAGGATCGGTCACCCTAAGTCGCAATTCGCCGCTATTGCTCTGGCAGAAGAGCGGTGTCGCGCAAAAGAGAAACAGGGCTGCATATCTCGTCATGAAAGAGCCGGCTTTGTGTAGTTTAGCTGCTTTCACGGGCGGGGTTGCCAGGCGTTTTCCCGGAAATAGTTACCTTTAGGCTCGTGTGACAGCGGCCATTAATCCTTTGTGATGTTCAAATTCCCATTCCCGAGCGGTGGCAATCGACAATTACGTTCGACTCTCTGCCCGCCGCGAAAAGACTGCTAAAGTAAGAATTGGCACACCGACGAGCCGGATGTGTTCTTGCAAAATCCAGAAAATATTCAAGGAGAGCAGGCTCGCTATGCGCATTGCGGTCGTTGGTTCCGGATATGTTGGGCTGGTGACGGGAGTGTGTTTCGCCGATCTCGGGCACCAGGTCGTGTTGGTCGATAACGACGAAAAAAAAATTGCCGCGCTCAGGAACGGCGAGGTACCGATTCATGAGCGTTTTCTGCCCGAACTGCTGGCACGCCATCGCGGTGAGCGCATACAGTTTTCCGGCGACTTGCAGGCGGCGACGCGCGACAGCGATGCAGTATTCATCGCGGTCGGGACGCCACCGACTGAAAGTGGCGACGCCGATCTCTCGTATGTCGAATCGGTCGCACGCGAGATCGCCGGCGGCGTCGATGGATACAAGGTAGTGGTCGAAAAGAGTACGGTTCCGGTGTATACGAGCCAGTGGATCCGCACAGTACTCACGCGCAATGGCGCCGATCCGGCGCACGTCGACGTCGCTTCGAATCCGGAATTTCTGCGCGAAGGCAGCGCGGTCACTGATTTTCTCTATCCTGACCGGATCGTGGTCGGCGTCGAAAGCGAGCGCGCCGCGGAAACCATGCGGGCACTCTACGGGCCGCTGACCAGCGGATGGTATTACGGTCGCGGCGAAGCGATTCCCCGGCCGGAATCAGCGAGGGACAAGGCGCCTCCGCGTTTGATCATCACCAGCACCAAGAGCGCCGAGCTGATTAAGCATGCATCGAACGCATTTCTCGCCATGAAGATTTCTTTCATTAACGCAGTCGCGTCGATCTGCGAATCGGTGGGCGCCAACGTGCAGCAGGTGTGCGACGGCATTGGTACGGATTCGCGCATCGGCCCGCGCTTCCTGAATCCCGGCATCGGCTATGGCGGCTCGTGCTTCCCCAAAGATTTAATGGCCTTTCGGGCCGTGGCTAAGGAAAGCGGATACGACTTTCGCCTCCTCGAAGAAGTCATCCGTATTAACGAAGAACAGAGGCATCGGTTCCTGCGCAAGGTGCGGGGCGTGCTCTGGACCTTCCGCGGCAAACGGCTCGGCGTCCTGGGCCTCGCCTTCAAGGGTGGGACCGACGATATTCGTGAGTCACCGGCGCTCTTGCTGGTGCAAGATCTGGTGCGCGAGGGTTGCCATATTTGCGCCTATGATCCGGCCGCGATGGAGCGTGCCAAAGAAGTACTGAAATCGGGTGTCGATTTTGCCGCCGACGCCTATGAGGCCGCGAGCGGCGCGGATGCCCTGTTGATTCTCACCGAGTGGGAAGAATTCGCGGCGCTTGATCTTGATCGACTGCGCACGCTGGTTAAGTATCCCATCGTGCTCGATGGGCGGAATCTGTATGATCCACAAGAGATGGTCGATCATGGGTTCTCGTATTACAGCGTGGGTCGTCCGGCGGCATTAACGGAAGAATCGGCGGCGGCCACCTTTCCGAAGAAAAAGGAGCGTGCCTGAACTGATGAAGACGAAGCGCGCGCTGGTGACGGGAGGAGCGGGCTTTCTCGGCTCGCATCTCTGCGACGGACTGCTGGGCGAGGGCTACTCCGTCATTGCGGCCGACAATCTGCTGACTGGGCGGACAAGCAATCTCGATCACCTCCGGAATGATTCGCGCTTTGAGTTTGTCGAAAAAGATGTCTGCCAGCCGGGCGAGTGGGGCGAGCTTGATTATGTTTTTCATTTCGCCAGCCCCGCCAGCCCAGTAGATTACGCCGCGCACGGCATCGCGACGCTGCGCGTGGGATCATATGGCACATTTGAGGCGCTCGAAACCGCACGCGGCTGCGGCGCGAAATTCATGATGGCCTCGACCTCGGAGTGCTACGGCGATCCGATGGTGCATCCACAAACGGAAACCTATTGGGGAAATGTAAATCCCATAGGTCCCCGCTCGGTCTACGACGAAGCCAAGCGCTTTTCGGAAGCCGTGACCATGGCCTACAACCGCTATCACCAGGTCGACACGCGGATTCTGCGCATCTTCAACACCTATGGCCCGCGCATGCAGATTAACGATGGCCGCGTGATCCCGAATTTCATGTGGCAGGCGTTGCGCGGAGAGGATCTTACCGTCTATGGCGAGGGCAGCCAAACGCGCAGTTTCTGTTACGTGAGCGATGAAGTCGACGGTATTCTGCGGCTGTCACGATGTGACGAGCATGGGCCCGTGAATGTCGGCAATCCATCCGAGTTCACGATCCTGGAGTGTGCGCGGAAAGTGATTGCCACGACGGGAACAAAGAGCCAGATTAAATTCGAAGCCCTGCCGCAGGATGATCCGAAGCAGCGCTGTCCCGATATTTCAAAGGCCAAGCGACTGCTGGGATGGGAGCCTAAGGTTGACTTGGAGGCGGGGTTGAAACTTTCGCTGGAATATTTTCGCTGTGCCGTGGCCGAAAAAGAGCAGCCGGCCTAGCGGAGTTGCTCGTCCAGTTCAGGACCTGCGGAGAGAATTGCCAGCAAGCGCAGCACTTCTTCACGCTCTACGGAATCGCGAAACATAAAACGGACGCCCATGCCGAAGCCGGGATGAATGGTCATCGCCTGGCCCGAGATTCTCAACTTTGTGTCGGCCGTGCGCACCAGAATCTCCACGCCCGACTGCCCGGCGAACGGGCTCGGCATCTCGACGTAGCAACCACCCTCGCTGATATCGGAGAGAACACAGCGATTGGGCACTTTGGATCCGAGTCGGTAAACTTCCGCTCCGAGCTTGCAGGCGAAGCGGTGCTCGCCGCGACGGTTGCTGGCACTGGAAAGGATGCTGGAATCCCTCGCCTCAAGTTGCGACTCGCTGCCTGAGCGGGGCGGGGTCGCAAGCGACTGGTTCGCAGCGGATTCGATGACCGCCGCCGCGGCCGGCCCGAGCGATGTCGTCTGTGGATTATTCTGCTGCAACCAGTTCTGCATGAGCCGGCGCGAAGACTGCGGCACGTCGAGGAAGCGAATGCCTGTCCGCCCACCGGAGTCTTGCCAAGCCACCTCGCCCGACAGGCGGATCGTCTGCTCCTGGTTAGGGAGCGCAAACTCAAAATAAACTTTGCACGATGAGGGAATGCGGATGCTCGTCTGCAGCGAAGTCCCGCCCTCGCTAAGATCGGTCAAAACGGCGGTCAGTTCGGGCGCCCCCGGATAAGCAACGTTGGCCTTCGAATTTACCGGCGTGCGCGAAGCGCGCCGCCGCTCGCGACGCATCAGGCCACGGGCCGCTCGTAAGCTGATGCGGGTTCGTTCGGACGACAGCGGACGATAGAGAACAAAGTTGGCGCCCAGCCCAAAGACCGGTCGCGCATTAAACCCGCTGTCGACAATCGCGATCAGAAGAGTGGCACGGTTCTTCGGCGATTGGCGCAAATGCGTGAGAAATTCTTCAGAACTCTGATCGGCGCGATAGTCGAGTACCACGGCATTGAAATGCTGGCTTTCGAGCAGCTCCAGTCCCTCGGCGGGTGACGACACGCGCTCCGCCAATATTCCCAGTTCAGACAGGCTAAGCGTCAGCAGATCCGCCGATTCCTGATCCGAACACACCACTAGGGCGCTCAAATCCATAGTGTCAGGATGGTAAAAGAGGGCAGGGGCTACTCACAAGTTACTAATGTCATGACGGGGCAGCGTAAGCTTTCGGGATCGCCGGTTCGCCGGCATCTGTATGTTCAGCTCTGCAAGTGCTAGCCTAAGACCGCGATGCATGAGCGCCATCATTCGATCCTATTTGTTGAACTTCTTCTCATCGTAGTATTAGGCGCAAATTGGTCGGCAGCAACTCCCGCCCACTGGATGGTGCTCAATCAGCCGGTTCGCCTGGTCAACGGATCGCCGGTTCTCTTCCGCGTCACCACACCACAGCCGGTACGCTCACTTTCGGGCAACTGGCTCGGCCATGAGATTGTTTTCAGTTTCGATGCGACTCACAAATTGTGGTTCGTGCTCGCCGGCGTAGGACAGGAAACCAAACCGGGGGATTATTCTCTCGTACTTCACGCCGAGACGCCCGCCGGACAAGCGATCTCATTTGAAAGGAAAATTCACGTCGCAGCGCAACACTATCCCCGTGTGCTGCTGAAAGTTCCCTCGCGTTACACCGCGCCTAGCCCGGAAGATCAGCACGAGATCGAAAAGGACAAGGAAGTGAAAACGGAGGCTTTCAAAACTGTAAGTCCAAATCGCGAATGGAACGGATCTTTCGCGCCTCCAGTCGACGCCGAGATATCCGATGTCTTCGGAGTCGAGCGCGTCTTCAACGGATCGGTGCAGAGCACGCACCAAGGCCTCGACTTTCGCGTCCCGAGCGGAACGTCGGTTGCAGCAGTAAACGACGGACGCGTGATTCTCGCGCAGCCGCTATTTTTCGAGGGCAATTGTATTGTGATCGACCACGGCCAGGGATTGCTGACCCTCTACCTGCACCTGTCAAAGTTTCTGGTCAAAGAAGGCGACGATGTCAGCAAGGGCCAGCCCGTCGGACTAAGCGGCGGTACCGGACGCGCTACTGGTCCACATCTCCATCTTGCCGTGCGCTGGCAGGGCGTGTATTTAGATCCTCAGGTGCTTCTGAAATTAAAGTTGCCGTGAAACGCTGGTAGCCCTGTCAATCGCCCGCAGCGAGCAGCGCCTCATCCGCATCCCAAACGCCTTCGCGAAACGCCACGCTTCTCCCTGAGATGGCCGGAATGCGTTCGCCCGGAACAACGATTCCAACCAGGTTGAGCGGATCGGCAGCGGCAATCACGATGCGCTCAGCGTTTGTGTTATGCGGCAGCTTGCGCTGAGCACGCAGCGATTCAACCGCGACGGGAAGCGCGAACTGCTCGCCCAGAAATCCATCCACAAAGCGCCCACCGCGGACTTCGCCGCGATCTTCGAGCCTCCGGTAGCCAATCTGCAATTCGCGCCAGCGCGGCAGATTGGTTTCGCGCACCAGCAGGTCGCGAAAAACTACGCCGTAACGCCGCAACAACATCCAGCAGCAGGACTCGACGCTGCGATCGCGATCCGCACCCTCAGTGTGCAGGAGCGACCAGCGGCCCGGCGCATGACGCGGCCGGCGCACCTTTCCGATCCCGGTTCCACTCGCGCTCTTCGGCGTCACTAGCGCCCGCAGATTCTCGAAACCGTCAGCGGTCACTAAACCAGCCGCGACGAGCTCCCACAAACCAGTTTCGACTTCCGCCTTCAGGCGGCCAGTGGCTCGCACCATGTCCGGAAAGAACAACGCGCCCCGCTGCTTCAACAGTTCGAGCAGAGCCTGCGCTACCGGACTGAGAAACGATGTAGAAGAATCGTCCGCCCCCGGATGATGCGGCCGCATCCAATCAGCCTCTTCGCGCACAAAAAATGTAACCGGCGCGACGCGTGTCGGAATCACGCGCCGCCGGTTCTCGTGCCCGTTTTCATCCGTACCCGTGGTCTCAAGAGTCGCGGGATGCGGCGACAAGCGGCCCCATCCTACCGCGCCCGCCAGGCACAACTGATCGAGGTGAGTCGGATCGTAGTCCGTGATTCGCCGCGCCAGAATAAAACGCTCCCACGCGCTCGCCGGAATTTCAAAGCCCTGCAATTGACGAATCACTTCCAGCGTGCCATGCTCGCCCCGCACCTGCGTGCCCGGAGCGATGTGCTGCCAGCGCAAAAGCCAAGTCATGAATTGCGACGCCGTGACGGGAGCGATCTGTTTGCGCAGCGTCGCGACCGTCAGCCTATGGATACGCGCCAGTAGGCGCCGTTCGCACCATTCCGTTTCGGGTTCACCAGCCGATGAGTTCGCAGTATGCAAATTACCCAGCCGAAATTTGCCGCGAAGGACTATTCCGTTCGCCTCCATGCGCAGTAAAGCTTTTTCAATTTCAGAGGCGGGAACACCTATCAACTCGCTGACCTCAGAGGCAGACGTCGGCCCAAGGTGCGGCATCCAACCCTGCACCGCAGTCAAAAGAGCATCATCAAATCCGACTGGTGTGGTGGCGGAGCTTTGCTCCGGCGGAACGGGGCCAATCCCCGTCACCACATGATGCATCGCCTGGAGATATTCCAACCGCTCGGCGGCGACCCAATACTGTTTGCCCGCAATCTCCGCCACAAGCGCGCGATTCGCGGCGCGCAAAAGATCAAAGAATGGAGCCCAGTCCGCAACAGGTTTTGCTTGCTGAGAGCCGAGAGCAGAAAGCTGAAAGCTCGGTTGACTCTTGAGTGCTGACCGCTGAATGCACTCCGCCGGTAACGCCACCAGCGTATGCAGCACATCGTGCAATTCATCGGCGTCGCGCACATCTGGCCACGCCTCTTGCTGTACCTGCGCAATCGCGGCGGGATCGAGCGCTCCGACTTCTTCGAGCACCGACGCCGGCAACACTCGACGCATTTCGACCGCGCGAGCTCGCCGTTCTTCGAGTGGGGCATCATCGAGATAAGCGTACGGATTCGCATTGAGAATCTCGTGCGAAAACTGCGAAGGCACCGGCGTATCGACTGCGATACATCGAATCCGTCCCTGCTCGATTCCGCGCAGCACTGCACCGAGGCCGTCGATATCGAGGGCTTCGGTCAGCACGTCTTTCATGACCTCGCGCACCAGCGGATGATCGGGAATCTTGATGTCGCCTTCGATATTTTCCTGGCACGCGGCAACGTCAGGAAAAACCGACGCCAGCAGATCGTCGGAGCGCATGCGCTGAATTTGCGGCGGAACTTTCTTGCCGCCTTGAAACCGAAGTAGCGCCAGCGCGCGCGTCGCATCCCATCGCCAGCGCGTTTGAAAGATTGGAGAAGCGAGCGCGGCTTGCTCCAGGATCGGCGCCATGGTTTCCGAGTGCAGAAATTGAAAAACATCCGCGAGCGGGAAACTGTGTTGCTCGGCCAGCGCAATATTCAAGCCATTATCAGTGGCCGCCGCTTGCAATTCGAAATTAAAGCCGCGGCAAAAACGCTTGCGCAGCGCCAGCCCCCAGGCTTTGTTGATGCGGCCGCCAAAGGGCGCGTGGATGATCAACTGCATCCCTCCGCCCTCGTCGAAGAAACGCTCGGCGATAATCGTCGTCTGCGTCGGCACATCGCCGAGCACGGTGCGCCCTTCAAGCGTGTATTGAATTAATTGTTCAGCGCCTGATAAGTCGAGGCCGCATTCTTCACCGAGCCAGTTCACAGTTTCGGCGACGATTGGTAGATTGCGCCAGCCTTCGACCGGCAACACGCCAGGCAGGCGGTCACTGATCTCCTTCCGCAATTCGCCCAGTTGCTGCGAAAGTTCTTCGGTGCGCGCTGGAGCTTCGCCGCGCCAGAAGGGGACGCTTGGGGGCGCGCCGTGCGCGTCTTCGACTAACATGCGCGAAGTCTTTCCCTCCACTCGCCGAATGCGCCATGAAGTGTTGCCGAGCAACATGATGTCGCCGGCATTGCTTTCCACCGCGAAATCTTCATCGACTGTGCCAACCGTTCCCCCATCGGGTTCGGCGACCACTGTGAAGAGAGCATTGTCGGGAATCGCGCCGCCGCTCGTAATCGCCGCCAGTCGCGCTCCGCGGCGCGCCCGTAGCTTGCGATTGATGCGGTCGTGATGCAGGTAAGCGCCATAGCGCCCGCGCTGCGAAGCGATGCCTTCCGAGAGCATCGTCAGCACTTCGTCGAAAGTTTCCCGCGTGAGATTGCGATAGGGATAGGCACGCTTGACCAGCGCGAATAACGCGTCTTCATCCCATCCGTCATTGGTAGCGCCAGCGTCCTCTAAGGCTTTCGGGACGGCAAGGTCATTTTCTCGAGCGCGAGACGCCCCCGCGACTTCCGCCGGGACGGCAGCGCTGCTCGATGCGCAACACGCGACAATCTGCTGCGCAAGCACATCGAGCGAGGCTTCCGGAAAAATCAGCCGGTCGAGTTCTCCGTTGCGAATCGCCCGCACCAGCACGGCGCATTCCGCCAAGTCATCGCGCGTGGTTACAAAGAATCGTCCTTTCGGAACCGCGCCACGCCAGTGACCCGACCGGCCGACGCGCTGCAGCGCGACCGCAATCGATCGCGGCGAACTGATGTGGCAGACGAGGTCAACCGTCCCAACGTCGATGCCAAGTTCAAGCGAAGCGGTTGCGACCAGAACTTTTACCTGGCCTTCTTTTAATTTGCGCTCCGCCTCCAAGCGCAACTTGCGCGACAGGCTGCCGTGATGCGCAGCTACGTTTTCTTCGCCGAGCCGTTCGCCCAGTTGATGAGAGAGGCGCTCGGCGAGCCGCCGCGTATTCACAAACACAAGCGTCGAACGGTGCGCATTCACCAGTTGTACGATGCGCTCATAGATCTCGTCCCACATTTCGTTCGAAGCGACGGGGCCCAGTTCGGTCGACGGAACCTCCACGCCAAGATCGAGCTTGCGCTTGTGGCCGACGTTGACGATCACCGGATCGGGACGACAATTTCCAGCCAAGAAATGCGCGACCTCTTCAATCGGCTTCTGCGTTGCAGAAAGTCCGATGCGCACGGGTGGACGGTGGGTCAGCGCCTCTAGCCGCTCCAGCGACAGCGACAGATGCACGCCGCGCTTATCGTCGGCGACGGCATGAATTTCATCGATAATTACCGTCTCGACATCGCGCAGCATGGCGCGACTCTTCTCCGCTGTCAGCAAAATGTAGAGCGACTCGGGAGTGGTGACGAGAATGTGCGGAGGCCGCTTCAGCATCAGGCGGCGGTCTTTCATCAACGTGTCGCCGGTGCGCACGGCGGTGCGAATCTCCGGCATCAGCAAGCCGCGATCGCTAGCCAGTTGCAAAATTTCGCCGAGCGGCACTTCGAGATTTTTCTGAATGTCGTTGCCGAGTGCCTTGAGTGGCGAAACGTAGAGAACCTCAGTCCGGTCGCTCAACTCTCCCGCCAGCGCCTTGCAGACGAGACGGTTAATGCAGGCAAGAAAAGCGGCTAAAGTTTTGCCTGACCCGGTGGGAGCGGAAATCAGCGTAGTATGGCCGGCAAGGATATGCGGCCAACCCTGCTCCTGCGGTTCGGTCGGCGTCGAGAAACGCGCCGTGAACCATTCCTGAACCAACGGGTGGGCCCAGGCAAGCGAGGAGGAGACTGCGGACAGCATAAAAGTCATTGTAAATAGATCCTGCAGTTTCGTAAAATATTCGCCTCAGGACAGAGACAGAAACGGGTCTTATGAAGAAAGCAGCGAAGCTCGTCTCAACAACAGCCGCGGATGCTAAGAAGCAGCTCGATAGCTTCATCGAGAAATTCGAGCCGAAGCACCAGACCTTGATTCGCGCGGTGCGCAAGGAGCTACGGAAGCGGTTGCCCACCGCCAACGAATTGGTCTACGACAATTATAACTTCTTTGTTATCGGTTACGTTTCGACCGAAAGGCCCTCGGACGCGATCCTTTCGATCGCAGCCGCAGCGAATGGGGTCGGGCTGTGCATCTTCCACGGCGCGAGTCTTCCCGATCCACATAAGATTCTGCAGGGCTCGGGCAAGCAAACGCGTTTTATCCGTCTTGAGTCAGCGGAGATGCTGGCGCGTGCCGAGGTTGCGGCAGTCCTGGCCGCGGCGATTGCCAAAGCGAAAACGCCCCTACCGGAGAGTGGCGGCGGAAAACTTATCATTCGTTCGATTTCAAAGAAGCAAAGGCCCCGCCGTTCAGCGCAGTAAGAGCGGGCAGGCTAGAAATAGCACTCGGTCCCAGCAATCAGGCCTTGCCGTGGATTTTGGCCCACCACCAGCGCACTCCCACAAATAGAAACCGCCAGTCGTGAAAGAACTCTGGGGCCTTGCCTTCGAAAGCGTGTCCGATAAATTGAAAGAGCCATCCGATGAGAAAGAGAGCCAGGCCGTAAATCCACAGGGAGTGAACGAAGACGCTGGCGATAAACACGGGCAGTGAGAGAAGAATGATCGGAATGCCGAGCGTGTGGCAGACGCGGTTCGCCGGATGCTGATGGCTCGATGCGTACTGCGCAATCCACTGCTCGTTGCTGCGTCCGCCCAGCACGCCGAAGATGATAGCACGATGAGCAAAGAAAAACGGCCGGCAGATTTGTCTGCCAGCCGTTCCCTCAGATCGGTGATCGGATCATTTGAAGTAATTAGCCTCGAATTTCGATGGCCCGTTGACCCGATGGTCAGATGACCCGATGCATTACTTTAGCGTCCGCCACGGAATCCGCCACCGTGGAATCCGCCATGCGCCACGCCGCCGCGTCCTTCAAAGCCGCGTCCCGCGTTACCGCGTGCAACGTAGCCGTGTCCCGCATATCCTCGGCCTACATAGCCGCCGCGTCCGTAATAGCCGCGTCCATAGTAGCCGTGTCCCCAGCCCCAACCGTGGAACCATGGGCCTGCGCCGATGAATACTCCGTTAACGAAGTAGCTTGGCCCATAGTAGCCGTAGGGCGCGCAAGCGTATGGATAATCTGAGTAGTAGCCGTAGGCGCAAGCCGGGGGGCCAGCGACGCCGACGCCCACTCCCACCGGCCCGACTCCTACCACAACTCCAGCGTTCGCGTAGGCGACTGGCAGAGCCAGTAGCGCGATGACCATTACTGCGTATCTCAAGTATTTCATTGTGAACCTCCCTTTCGTTCCCGTCGGGCGATTGATTCTCAATTCGCCGATTCGGAGGTCCTTCAGCTTTCGGTTCTTTCTGAAGCGCCTACAGAATTGAACGCGGATGGGGAGAAAAAGTTTCGAAAGCGGAGTGGCTGGTTTCAACCATCCTGCTTGAAATCAACCAGTTGGGGGAGAGATGGTCGTCTCCGAGACGCTCGGTGACTCGGGCTCTTGTTAAGTGACAGCTACAATAGCATTTCTATGAATCGATCCGCCAATGATACAGACTATTGCCTATTGCCCGCTAACCTCCGTCCCCCCACACCTATTGCTTCAGGCGTAATTGCGGGGGTGTCCAATCGAGCCCCTAGCGGGGAATCCTATGTGGGGATCAGGAGTGTAAAGCCGGCAGTCACGATGAGAGCGACGGCCCAGATCAGATCTAAATTCACCCAGGCCTTTCGTAGAACCTCGAGGCCGACTTTTTCATAGACCACCACCGCGATCAGTCCGGTTACGAGGAGATATCCCAGCGTGTGTACAAACAGCGCCACGGACGCCGTCCACGGTCCTTCGAAAGCGTCCCCGTGGAGATGGGGCGCAGGAGCGATCATCGTTAGTCCGGATTGCGGCGCAGAGTGCAGCGCTGACATTTTCAGCAAGATTGGCAACAGCATGAAGCCGGCGCCGTGCGCGGAAGCCATCAGGAAGGACCAGATGCAGAGATCGCGAAACCCGATTTGCATTCCGCCCCAGCTGCGATGGCTCTTGCGAATCAGGCGCTGGAGTCCAAAACCAAAAAGAACGCAAGCGGCGGCTATCTTGACGTATTGCAAAGGCAATACCGCGCCAGCCACAACGGCTGCGGCCACAACTAGCCCGATCGCTATGAAGTGTCCCACGGCGATCGGCACCAGGGCTTGCCCCACCGCAGCCGCGTTCTTCTTCTGCATACCGAGAGCCGTGGCAAATAGCCAGCCCATCCCCGGATTGACGCCATGGTAGGCCCCGAGTAGAAACATCGCGGCCCAGGGCCACAGCGTAAAGTGGTTCATGAGTAGCAGTAAGAATCGGACGACGCGTCTCCACCCTCCAGACGAACCTGATGGCCGCGGAGGTTCCCGAATTCAAGAAAGAATTTCGGGTCAATCTCCATACCGCCTTCGGGCTTGGCGTCGAGCTTTACCATCCAACTCTGAATTCCGTCGGGATAAAACTGCGCGTCCCAGGGTGAGTAGAGCGAGTTTGTGAAATAGACGCGGCGTCCGTCGCGGCTCACTTCCACCATCTGCGGACCGCCGTTCAAGGCCGCGCCGGGATTCTTGGGATGGCCTGCGCGCCGCACAATGCCGCCCAAATGCACCGAACCTGTCTTCTTAGGGTGGAAAGGGTCGCTGACGTCGTACTGCAGAAATTCTCCAGTTCCCCAACAGGATATATACAGGAATCGATCATCGAGCGACAGGTTGATATCCGTGATGAGCGGCGGCACCGCCTTGAATCCCCTCAGTAAGGGCGGCAGCTTCTCGGGGTCGGCCGGTTCCGCGGGAATTTCTATGACTTTCTTCACATCCCACTTTCCATTCTCGCGATGCCACAACCAAATGGAAGCGGACAGATCTTTTAGCGACACCACGACGCCGAGAAATCCGTATGCGCGACTCGGATCATGCGCGGGCCGCAACTCCAGCGACATTTGTTGTTCGGCGCCCAAGTCAAGAGCTTGGACGTGCCGGCGTTTTCGCAAATCCCAGACATGAATGGAGTGGCCGTAGCCGCCCTTTAGTAGAATCTCTGGATTCACTCCAGTCTCCACCATATTCGGTGTTCCCCATTCGCTGGTGATCATGGTGTCAAGGCCGAGGTGCCAAAAGAAATCGTAAGCGAGATATTGCGGGCCACGCTCAATTTCCCATTTGCCAAGAATCTCAAAACTTTCCGGATCCATTACGAAGATGCCACCTGGGCCATCGCCTGTAGTGGAACCGAGAGCGCTACAGAAAATTCCATCAGGTCCGCAATGGACGGTGTGTGGCCGGCTGTAGCCGGTACGCTCCGCGAGGACGTGCGGCTCGATGACCTTGATGATCTTCGGCTTCCGCGGGTCGGGCTTGGTATCCACAATATGAATTCGGGAAGACTTAATGCCCGGGACCACCAGGTATCGCCGTTCCGTATGCGGATGTGGCATGTAGGGACAGAGGCAGGCGCTGCAAGCGTTCCATCCGAAATGGTGCAATTCATCGCCGGCGTTAGGCATATCCACGCGGCCGACGATTTCGCTATAAGTGCTGGATGCCGGATCCACATCCACGACCCCGAGCGCGTCGGGACGTCCGTTGCTCTCTGCGTTGAGCATCGCTACAAATGCCACCTTTTCCGGTGGCGCTTGCATAGCCATTTTCGGTGACGGGTAAAAAGTGGGGTCAGGTCGCCAAAGTTCCACGTGTGGTCTCCTCTTCTGAAATAGTGCGCTGGTCGTTAGTCGCGAGTCGTTAGTCGCTGGTCGTTAGCCATAGCCGATTTGTCGCTGGGTCATAGCCGTTTGCCAACGACAAACGACCAACGACTATCGACTATTTTGTCCTCTCTGTATAAGTGAGCTCGCGCGTCCAATCGGTGGACTGTTTGCCGTCGATCTCGACATAGATTTTCGTGAGAGCACTCACCGGCCCATCTTCCTGCGGCAGCTGCAGAAATGAGATCTCCCCGTCGACCAGGTCAACCGCCCCTCATCGCGACCATGAGGATGGAAACTGCCATTGCCAAAGCGGCTACCAGGAAGCTAAAAAAATCGGCTTGCTGCGAACGCTCAGGGAATTCATACACTTATGCGTGCAGAGTATACCAACGGGTAATCAGTCAGAAAGGGATTACCGCAACGACCGACCGACGTTTTGGGAGCTACCGTCACGTGAAGCCGCGTTTGCGAAGGATGAGCATGCGCGTCCGGTAAGCTGAGGAGAAGAGTATATAAGCCGAAGTGCCAGTCACGTCAACCCGACTCCCTGATGCCGCGTGCCAAAAGTGGGGCGCGGATCTGACGGTCGCGCTGGACTGAAGAATGCAAGGGTCGCGTTGAAGGCTCGGGGATTAGCCCTGCATCGAAATGTCTCAGGTGTTATTTACGTGGATTGCCACCAACGTAACATCGTCGTCGGCGTCAACCGAGTCGCGACCCGACCACCGCCTCAACTCTCTAAGCAGCCGATCCGCCAAATCGTCTGGCAAGGTGCTTTGATCCGTCTCCAGAAATTGTCTGAAGCGATCGGCACCAAACTCGATCTGCGAAGGGTTCGTGGTTTCCGGTATGCCATCGGTATAAAGCAGAGCCCAATCACCTGGCTGAAGCGGCAACTCCACGAAAGAATAGGCTGCTTGCGGGAATTTTCCGAGAAACAATCCATTCTCCTCCACAGCACGAACGCCCCCGGACCGATGCCACAACAACAAGGGGGGGTGACCCGCGCCTGCGTACCTCAGCGTTCCCTTCTGCATGTCGATAAACAGATAAGCCGCAGTGACGTAATGGCGCTGAAATTTTCCGCATAACGCTTGATTGAGGCCCAATAGCACTTGCGCCGGATCGGCAGCGTGCGACTCTTGCGCCGCCAGCGCAATTTTCAGCATCGAGGCGATGAGTGCGGCAGGCATTCCATGCCCGGAGACATCGGCAACCAGAATCCCAACGCGATTTTCATCGACGACTATAAAGTCATAGAAATCGCCAGCCACCGCTGTCATGGGGATGTAGCGTGCGGCAATCTCCAGACCTTCGATTCTGGGAATCTCTTCGGGAAGAATCGATAACTGGATTTCGCGTGCGGTTTCCAATTCTTTCTGGATGGTCAGCAGTTGCAGAGCAAGCTCTTTACGAATCCCGCGAAGCACAAGGTGGGTTTGTACCCGGGCCTTGACGATGGCGGGAGAAAGCGGCTTATGAATGTAATCAACAGCACCGACGTTGAAACCTCTGGTCTCATCCTCGACTTCAGTCTGCCCGGTAAGAAAAATGACCGGAATATCCCGGGTTTCTTCGGCTATTTTCAGTCGCGTACAGACTTCGTATCCGTCCATGCCGGGCATCATTACATCCAGCAGAATGAGGTCGGGCAACGGCGTAGTATTCGCCAGTTCCAATGCCTTTGCGCCGTTGGTCGCGATGCGGATTTTGTAGGTGTCCTTAAGGATAGAGTTCGCGATTTGAATGTTGGCGGGAGCATCATCCACCAGAAGTAGAGTCTTTAGTTTATCAACCGTTTTCATTGCAGCATCCCTTTCGTGCAGCACTGTTCGGCGATGCTATCAAGTTTCGCTAGCGCGGCCGCAAAATTGAAGTCTCTGATGGATGCGCTCAGTGAGTCCATGTCCGTCTTGTCGACGCCGCCTGCTACGACGTCTTGCACACTGCGCAATGCCTCCTCGGCATCTCCATCGCTTGCATCGAGTAAAGACTTGAGGCGGGCGATCGCGGCGGCTGCCGCTTCGCCATTGAACACCGACGGCGGTCTTTCCTCCGGCGGTGCAGATGTCGATTCGCGTAATGCCTGGTCGATGGCATTAATCTGCGTGCCCAACACGTTCGCGAAGGCGCCAAGCAGCGCCGCGACAGAATCCTCTCCCTCACGGATTGCCTTCTCCAGCTTTTGCGCTGCAGACTGCACCTCTGTGACTCCAAGATTGCCGGAAACGCCTTTCACGGTGTGAGCGATGCGCTCCGCCAGTTTGAGGTCTCCACTTTCGAGTGCCGCCGAAATCTGCGCTGCTGCGCCGCTTTGCTGCGCGACAAACTGCCCTAGTAGATCGCGATAAAGCCGGCCGTTACCCGCGAGGCGCCTCAGGCCATCGGCCAAATTGATTCCTGAGATTTCCGGCAGGATCACCTCGCCGGTGGTTTTTGCCTGGGTCGTTGCTGTGTGAATCGGGGTTGCCTGGGACTCTACTCCCAGCCTTGGCCTTGGCTTCGCCCATCGCATCAATGTTGAAAATAAGGCGTCGGGATCAATCGGCTTTGACACATGATCGTTCATGCCTGCGTCGAGGCAGCGCTGGCGTTCCTCAACGAGAGCGTGCGCGGTCATGGCAATGATCGGGAAGTTCTGCAGACGCGGATCGCGCCTCAGCATCCTGGCTGCGGTAAAACCGTCCATCTCAGGCATCTGCAGGTCCATAAACACCACATCGAAGAGCGGAGGCTGACTTCCTGCGGTCAGGATTTTCACCGCTTCTCCGCCATGATTGGCAACGGTTACGACCGCTCCAGCGCTCTCCAGCAGTTCGGTTGCAACCTGCTGGTTCATCTCGTTGTCTTCTACTAACAGGACCCGAATTCCCGTGGCGTCATAAACAGGGGTGTCGTCTTTCTTCGCCCGAGAACGCTGATCCTCAAGCCCCTCAACCCCGAATAGATCCACTAGCGTGTCATAGAGTAACGACGAATTGACTGGCTTTAACAAAAAGCTCTCGATTCCAATCTCCTCTGCCTGCGTTCTGATATCCTCCCGCCCGATTGCGGTCACCATCACAATTTTCGGAATGTGCTGGAGACGATGCTCGTGCTTGATGATGCGACTTGCCTCCAGGCCGTCCATTCCCGGCATGTGCCAATCCATCAATACCAGTCGATAGGGATCCTGGGAATCCGCGCTGGCTATCTGCCTTACAGCGTCCTCCCCGGACGAAACCGATTCCGCCCGGAGTGCAAAAGCCCGTAGTGCATCGGTAAGAATCTCGCGTGCCTGAGCATTGTCATCGACGACCAGGGCCCGGATTCCTGCCAGATCAGGAATAAGGCGTTTGCGTTTCTCGTCTGATCCAATGCCGAACCACGCAGTGAAATGGAAGGCGCTGCCTGTGCCGGGCTCACTCTCGGCCCAGATGGTGCCCTCCATCATTTCAACCAACCGTTTGGAGATGGAGAGCCCAAGGCCGGTGCCGCCGTATTTGCGCGTCGTAGAGGTGTCTGCCTGCGCAAACGCCTGAAACAATCGAGCGCTCTGCTCCGGCGTCATACCGATACCACTGTCGCGGACTGAGAACCTCACCTTGGCTCGGTCCGCCAGTCGCTCCTCGAGCGCAACCGATACCAATACTTCGCCACGCTCCGTGAACTTGACTGCGTTGTTCACGAGGTTGATCAGGATTTGTCCAAGGCGCAGCGGGTCGCCGACCAGATTGGGCGGGATGTCATGCTGCACTCCGATGAGAAACTCGAGGTTCTTGTCTTGAGCTTTCTGACTGACAATTGACGATAGATTGTCGAGCACCTCCTCAAGCCGAAACCCCGTCTTCTCCATATCCAGCTTACCTGCTTCGATCTTTGAGAAGTCCAGGATGTCGTTGATGATTCCGAGCAACGCGTGAGCGGCGGACTTCACTTTCGTCAGATAATCTGCTTGTTTTTTAGATAGATCGGTCTTCAAGGCTAGGTGCGTCATGCCAATGATGGCGTTCATCGGCGTGCGGATCTCATGACTCATGTTGGCAAGGAAATCAGACTTGGCTTTGGTGGCGGCTTCGGCCATTTCTTTCGCAACTGCCAGATCCGCGGCCTGCACCTGCGTCTGCTTCAGCAACTTCTTGGCCTCCATCGTGGTCATAAGAATCTTGGTGTTGAGGGCGACTCTCGGTAACAGCGCGTCCAGCAGTGCTTGCTGACGCTCCGACACCGGAGCCGAGGGCGCCAGTTCGATGACGGCGAGCACAATGTCGTTATCAATCAGGGGAAGAAAAAGGACACAAGCAGGGCTCACGATCCCGACACCTGCGGAGACATGGAGTGGTTTCTCGGGGATGGAAACAATTCGAAGACTGCGCCGCTCAACGGCAGCTTGCCCCACCAGTCCTTCGCCAAGGGAAAATTCTCCCGGTTCCGTCGAAACCGCCGTCGCGAAAGCGCCGACGCGGGCGAAGCGCGTATGGCTATCGTCGGCGAGGTAAACCGCACCGTAGAGCAGATCCAGTGTTTCCGAGATTCGTGACAAAAGGACGGTGGAGAATGCCGCGAAGTCCTCAGCCGACTGCAAGCTGGCAACAGTAGCCGCCACCTCGGTTTTGACCCAGCTCTGCGTTTCCCGTTCCTTGGCAGCGACCTGTAGGACGCGCAAGGCTCGGTTCATCTCGCCAATTTCATTGGTATGGTTAAGATTCGCAATGGGCTGGTCTAGCCGTCCCTCCGCCACGTCTAGAATCTGGCCCCGAAACGACGACACGACTTGCACCACTTCAACCTGCACGATGGAGAGCGCAAGGACGAAAGATGTGAACAGGCCAAGGACGATGACAATCCATGTGATCATAATGGCTTGGTGCGTTCGGGAAGTGAGTTTGTCCGATTCCTGGTTTGCAGACCGCTGCATGTCGTCCACCAGGTCGGTCATAGCCTGTCTTGCCTGCTGTAAATCAGCGTCGACACCCCCGTGCATGATGTTCATGGCCCTTTCACGGTTGCCAGCCAAGGCAGCGGCGCGGACGGGGCGCGCACCGGATGCAGCTTGATCGAACAACGCCTCAGCAGCTTTGATTTCATTAGCGCGACCCGAGTTCTGCCGTAACGCTTCGGCGAGCAATGCCCGGTAATCGGCTTGCACCTTGTCCAATTCTTCGTCGTTTTTCTGCCTTTGATCGGGGTTGTCCTCGGCGACGAGTTGGTAGAGCACCAAACGGAACCGCATTGTGTTCCCTCGCGCTGCGGTCACTGATTGAAATGTCTTGACGTAGTTGTCGATCAAATTGCCGTACCAGGTGTCGATCTTCTGGCTTTCGATCGACGAATACACCGCTGCCCCAACTGCCATCAGCGCCAGCGGCAGCATGGCGACCAGCAGCTTGGTCCGGATTTTTAAGTTCGCTAAGAGACTCATATCATCCGTTCGTGCCCTGGGAGTTTTCAGACGGTGTACGAATCGGAACGCTGTCGCCTACCGCCAAAACTGGAGCCTTTCCGCCAAGAGAAAACTGGAGAACCGCTTTCAGGGAGAGTTTCCTCTCTTCAAGCGCCCCTTCTCGCGAAAGGATCGAGTGGAGTTTCCTCTGGGAATAGGCACACCTGCGCGCGGAGTCAGTCTATAAGCACGACGGTGCGCCAATTAACTGGCAAGACTGCCAGTCCGAATGTGCATCGTCAGAGTTTCTGAGCGTTGCTCCCAGTCGCCGGCAAACTGGAAGTTGCGCGACTACCAACCCACGTCGCGCATTCGCTCAAGGATGAGCGCGCTGTATCGATTCATGCGCTCGGGACGCCGCTTCAGGGGCGCCGGCAGAATCGCAGCGAGCCGCGCCGCCTGTTCCCGGCCGATACTCCGAGCGGCGATTCCGTCGTAATAATGACATGCTGACTCTGCACCATAAATACCGGGGCCCCATTCGATCACGTTGAGATAGATCTCCAGAATGCGCCGTTTGCTGAGGACGATTTCGGCCGCCGGTACCAATGTGAACTCCGCACCTTTGCGAAGAACAGAGCGGCCCGTTCCGAAGAATAGGTTCTTAACCAGTTGCTGCGTTATGGTGGAAGCCCCTCGAGTGCGACCGCCCTCCAAATCGTCTTCGGCCGCGATCTCGATCTGGTGCCAATCGAAGCCATGGTGCTGGTAGAAGCGCGCATCCTCCGCGGCAATCACTGCGTGCTGGAGATCGGGCGAGATTTGGCTGAGCGGAATGAATTTATAGCGCTCGTGATACGGAGTGTGGTGCACCCATGACTGCAACCGGCGCTGCATGTGCACTGCCGTGGTCGGTGGGTCGATCCACCGGCTGGCTAATAGGAGCAGCACGGCAATCGACCACACAAGAAGCACACCGATGGCAAGCCATCGAACGAATGATCGAACAAACGATCGGAGAAATCCCTTACGAAGCAGGGTCTCGGAGGGGATGTCTGGCCTTTCAGTCACACCACAGAATAATGCCTGCAAGAATAAACGATACCGGTACGCAGTCGCATACAAATTCGCGAGAAGACCGAACTCAATGGGCTGGTGGAGTCGGCGCCTTCATCAAATCTACAAACATCTTGTCAAATCTTGGCAGATCCAAATCCATCTGGATTTCGACCAGTTGCGCGCCAAGCTTCGGGTTATCTTTGTCCGTCCACGTCAGCGTGTTTCCGTAGGCCGCACCGTGGTCGATGTCTACACTCATATAGCGGGTTTCTTTTCTGGTGATCAGCGTCGGATCAATCCAGGCGGCGGCCGCCAGTTCATCCCACATATAGGAACCACCTTGGTCTGCCATAAAGAACTTCACCACGTATTGCGCTGCGGCGCTGTTGCTCTTCTTGATTTCAGCAATCATTTCATCAGTGATTCTGGTTTTGATGGAGATGTCCACCGGCGTGCAAACGATCTTCTTCCAGGGCGCTTGTAACACGCTTTTGGCGGCCTCTGGATCGAACCAGAAATTAAATTCGTGGCGTGGGCTGCTGATGAACTCCGGATCGTCAGTCTGCGGATTCAAGCTTCCGCCCATGAAGACCAAGCCTTCGGCCAGTTCGGCAAAATGGGGATCGATAGCGTTGGCGAGGGCCAGGTTCGTCATGGGGCCACCCTCGTAGATGGTTACTTTATGCGGATACTTGTGCACCATGCGGATCAGGAAGTGAGCGGCATCCTCATCGGCCGGGCGGGTCGTGGGCTGCCCTTCAGGCAGCGTCGGAATTACGTCGTGTTCGTGCCACCAGCGATCATCCCAGGCGCCGGCGAAGGCGACCTTTCCATACCTCGCCTGCCACAAAAGGGCTTCCTTACGGCGATGCACCAGCGGAAACACAGCTCCAGGGACGACTGGAATATCGGTGCGAGCAATTAGCTCCAGCAGTCGCAGAGTATGCGCTACCTCTTCATCGCGCCATTGATTCCCGCTGACGACGGTTATCCCCAGCACTTCCACGTGGGGAGATTGAATCAAGGTCAACAGCGTTTGCATATTGCTGCCACCGGGCCCCGAACAGTCTTGGTTGATGATGATTTTCCGGCGTTGCTGCCCGTATACCAGGCTATTCGCAATCAACAAAAATGTAACTAATAACTGTACCCTTAGTTTTCTCATCACCGACCTCATTCCGGGGAGATCGCCGTTGATCTCCCCAGGCGCGTTCTGGCTAACTTCCGTTGTAGCCGATCAACGATTCTGAGTCGACGACTTCCGATGAACCCGCGCGCGTAATGATGGTGCGTGCATGGCGATCGCCTCAGGTTCGAAATTCGATCAATACGAAATTCGATTACCGCAGAGTGCTAGCGGAATGGGTGAAGTCTATCGCGTCCGCGACACTTTGCTGAAGCGCGATGTAGCGATCGCGGGCAGGTTGTCCGCTGCGCCACCCAAATTCGGAAGTCGCGTCGTCACTCCAAATCTCGCGTCATTTACAATCAAACATTCTCTTTCGTATCTCCCGGAACGATTGGAAACCTACTCATGCACCGTTGGTCGCAACTCTTCATCCCTACACTTCGCGAGGCCCCTGCTGACGCGGAGGTCGCTAGCCACAAGCTGCTCGTCCGCGCTGGGTATATACGACAACTGGGCGCGGGGATTTATTCGTTTCTTTTCCTCGGCAACCGCTCCACACAGAAGATCATGGGCATCGTGCGAGAGGAGATGGACAAGATTGGGCAGGAATTCTATCTCCCGGCCTTGAATCCGCGCGAGATTTGGGAGTCGAGCGGGCGCTGGACGACCATGGGCGAGAACATGTTTCGCCTAAAGGATCGCAAAGGAGCCGATCTTTGTCTCGGCATGACGCACGAAGAGGTCATGACCGACATCGCGCGCAAGGATCTGCGCAGCTACAAGCAGTTGCCGCAGATCTGGTATCAGATTCAGACGAAGTTTCGCGACGAGCCGCGCCCGAAGTCAGGGCTGCTGCGGGTGCGGCAGTTCATCATGAAAGACGCGTACTCGTTCGACATCGATGCGGCGGGGCTCGACGTTTCCTATCTCAAACATTACGACGCCTATTGCCGCATCTTCGATCGCTGCGGGTTGAAGTATATGGTGATCGATGCGCACTCGGGCGCGATGGGCGGATCGCAATCGCAGGAGTTCATGGTGCGCACTCCGGCGGGCGAGGACCAGGTTGTGAGCTGCGAAAAATGCACTTACGCGGCGAATATGGAGAAGGCCGCGTCGAGGCTGGCTTCCGTCGAGGATTTGGCGACGGAGGGCGATGGTGCGCTGCTGGAGGTGCACACTCCAGGGCAGAAGACGATTGAAGATGTGGCCCGCTTTCTGGGCGTGTCACAGAAGCACACGATCAAAACACTGGCGATGGTGATCACAGAAGAGGATAAGAAAACAGGAAAGACTCGCACCCGCCCCCTTGTGCTCCTGATGCGTGGCGATCACCAGATGAATGATGCGAAGCTCTCGACAGCGCTGGGAGGCAAGGCAACGCGCCCCATGCAAGAGGATGAGATTCGCGGACTGTTTCGCGCGCCTGCGGGATACCTGGGTCCGCTTGGCACCGAGTGGGCTCGCGACATGAATGATTCGGCTAAGCCAATTCTGCTGGTTGATTCAGCCCTCGGGGGCCGCACCAACCTGATCGGCGGCGCTAATAAAGAGGACTATCACGTCAAGCACCTGACGCCGGGCAAAAATTTTCAGCCAACGGCCTACGTTGATCTGCGGAGCGTGACCGCCGGCGAAGACTGTCCGAATTGCGGCGCGCCCCTCCGCATCGATACGGCGGTCGAGATCGGGCACATCTTCAAACTCGGTTACAAATATTCGGAATCGATGGGCGCGCGTGTGCTCGACCGCAATGGCAAAGAGGTCGCCCCGATCATGGGCAGTTATGGCATCGGCATCGAGCGCATCCTGACCGCAGCCATCGAGCAGAGTAACGACGAGAACGGCTTCTGGCTCCCACCTTCGATTGCGCCTTTCGAAGTAGTCGTGGTTTCAACGAACTCGAAAGATGAAGCGATTCGCTCCGCCTCCGAGGCGATCGCGCAGCAACTCGACGCCTCTGGCTACGACGTTTTGCTCGATGATCGCGACGAACGGCCCGGAGTCAAGTTTAAGGACGCCGATCTGATTGGTATCCCCTTTAGAATCAATGTGGGAAAGAAGGTTACCGAAGATACCGTCGAAGTCGTTCGGCGCTCGACTCTGCACAAGGAGGACGTTAAGATTTCAGCCATAAGCGAATATTTCCAGGGATTGCGCTCGACCGCCTAGTAGCTGGGAAAAACAGCCCTTGGCGCATCCCGGAAAGCTCGCCATCGAACTCCGCTACCGGCAGTTGAGCGTTTGCTTCTTATGGCCACACTGAAATTAATCCTGGGCTTCGCCGTTTTTGCCATGCTAATACTGGTGGGCATAAAGGTGCTTCCGCCGTACTTCTCGAATTACGAGTTTGAGGATTCGATCAAGACTGAAGCCTTGCAGGCCACCTACACCACGCGTACTGAAGATGACATACGCCAAACGGTAATCAAGCAGGCCCGCAACTATGATATTGAGCTGACGCCTAAGCAGGTAAAAGTATCACGGGTGGGTGGTTATGGCAGTGGCAGCCTCAACATCGAAGCCGATTACAGCGTTCCGATAGATCTGCCCGGTTACTCCACCACACTCGAGTTTCATCCTTCGACGAAGAACAAAGGCGTGTACTAGGAGTAGCTGTCAGCTCTCGGCTGTCGGTTTTCAGTAGGCAAATGCCCGTTCGCTTGCCGCCCCATCCACTCCCACACCCCGTCCATCCTTTGACACGCATCCAATCGCAGTTAGGGCCTTTCGGTGATTTAGAATCGATTTAGAATCAGTGACAACGCCACTTCGCTCGTTTCGGGTAGAGAATTGCTCTCAAGCATGAAACACAGTTGTGTCCATGGCTATTAAGCTGAAAATCCCGTCATCTCGAACCACCAGCCAGCGGGGAAGAGGCCGCGGTGCAAGTCGCCTGGCTAACGACCCACTGCTGCGCTTCGCTCTGCTTGGTTTCCTTTGCGTATCGATGCTGGTGGTCGGAGTTTTTGTCTACTGGTATGTGAAGTACGATCGCATTATCGAGCAGCGTTTTCGCAGTCCCGTGTTCGCGGCTTCAGCGAAGATTTTTGCCGCTCCACAAGTAGTCAGAGTTGGGTCGAAGGCAACCGTCACTAAGATTGCGGCTGAGTTGCGCCACGCCGGTTATACCGAAAAGGCGGGCGAGTCGCCGCTCGGCAGCTATCATCTCAAAACCGGTTCGATTGAAGTGCAGCCTGGGCCCGCCTCGTATCACAGTCCGGAGCCGGCGACGATCACGGTCGCCGACGGCGCGGTCACGAACATTAACAGCCGCGTCTCTGGCGACCTCGCAGCCTATGAACTCGAGCCGCAGATGTTGACTTCCCTCTTCGATGCCGAGCAGCGATCCAAGCGGCAACTGGTCAAGTATGAGGAGATTCCGAAAGTCATGGTCGACGCGGTCACGTCGATCGAAGATCGCCGCTTCTTTCAGCACAACGGAGTCAACTTCCTGCGGCTCGCTGAAGCCGCCTGGATTGACTTCACGCACCAGCGTCATCAGCAGGGCGGCTCGACGATCACCATGCAGCTTTCGCGGGCCTTTTTCCTAAGCCCGGAGAAAACCTTGAAGCGCAAGATGATCGAAATGCTGATTGCGGTCGAGCTGGAGCAGAAGTTTTCCAAGCAGCAGATCTTCGAGTTCTATGCGAATCGCGTCGATCTGGGTCAGCGCGGTTCATTTACCATCTCCGGGCTCGCCGAAGGCTCGCGCTCCTATTTCAACAAAGACCTCAAAGACGTCACTCTGCCAGAAGCCGCGCTGCTCGCGGGATTGATCCAGGCGCCGAGTTATCTGTCTCCCTATCGCCATCCCGAGCGCGCGCTTGAACGGCGTAACACCGTGATTGAGGCGATGGTCGATACGCATGACATTACTCGCGAACAAGCCGACAAAGCCAAAGCGACTCCGCTGAAGTTAGCACCGCCGAACGTTGAGGCTAGCGATGCACCTTATTTCGTCGACATGGTGCGCGACACCATCGTCGGCAAGCTGAACGAACACGAACTCAACGAACAGGAGTATCGCATCTACACTACGCTCGATCCTGATCTGCAAAGCGCGGCGGCGCAGGCTGTCGAAACCGGCATCAAGCTGGTTGACGATCAAGTGACGAAGATGCGCACGCACAAAAAGAAGATCGGCAAAAATAAATTTGAAACCACCGTCACCCCCGGCCCGCAGGCGCAAGTGGCGCTGGTTGCAATGGATCCGCACACCGGCGAAATCAAGGCGCTCGTCGGCGGCCGAAACTACGGCATGAGCCAACTGAATCACGCGCTCGCCAAGCGCCCGACGGGCTCAATCTTTAAGCCGTTTGTGTACGCGGCAGCACTGAATACGGCCCTCGACGGCTCGACCAACGTGATTACTCCGGCGTCCACGGTCACCGACCAGCCCTCGACCTTCACCTATGGCGACCAGATCTATGAGCCGCGTAATTATAAAGAGGAGTACCACGGCGACGTCACGTTGCGCTACGCATTGGCGCTTTCGCTGAATAACGCCACCGTGAAAGTGGCCGAAGAAGTCGGCTACGACAAGGTGGCCGACCTGGCTAAATCGGCCGGGATCGCCTCCGTCAAAGCGACTCCGGCGATGGCGCTTGGCGCCTACGACGCTACGCCCGTCGACATGACCGCGGCTTATACCACTTTTGCCAATGGCGGGCTGCGGCTTTCGCCAGTGTTCGTCAATTCGGTGCGCAATAGCTCGGGCGACATCATCATGAATTTTGGCACCACCAAAGCCCAGGTGCTTGATCCGCGTGTCGCTTTCGTTATGACCAACATGCTCGAGGGGGTGTTAAATTTCGGCACTGCCTACGGCGTGCGCAGCCGCGGATTTACCGCTCCCGCTGCGGGCAAGACCGGAACTTCGCACGATGGCTGGTTCGCCGGCTACACCAGCAATCTGCTCTGTATCGTCTGGGTTGGATACGATGACTATAGCGACATCCGCCTGAGCGGCGCGCAGACGGCGGCTCCGATCTGGGCCGAGTTCATGAAGAAGGCCGTCGCCTTACCTCAATATGACGATTTAAAGCCCTTCACCCAGCCGCAAGGTGTGATCGACGTGCAACTTGACAAGATCACCAACCGCCTCGCTACGCCCGCCTGTCCAGACGATTACACGATTGCCTTCGTCGCCGGCACCGAGCCTCACGACACTTGCGACCAGAGCAGCGGCGTAAAGGGTTTCTTCTCCCGCGTCTTCGGCGGAAACTCGGAAAAGGCATTGCCGCCACCGGGCACCGCCGGGAACCCAACGACCACCTCCGGTGTCCAACCATCTACAGAGGATGAAACTCAGAAAAAGAAGAGTCTCTTCGGCAAGATTGTGGGCGTGTTCCGGGGAGATAGCTCCTCTCCGGACAAGGATAAGGACAAAGACAAGAGCGAGAAGCCCGGGCCCGCGCCGTCTAAGGGGAGCGACAGCGGCCTGCCGCCGCAATAGTGGCTTTGCGGCCTTAAACGTGCTGGCGGTGTGTGTGGGTATTTGGTTTGGTAGTGAGGTAATGTAGGAAATCATTGACCGCGGAGGCCCTTAAGCCGCACGAAGGAACCAACTGAGACCAAAAGCCTTCGTGATGCTTTGTGTCCTTTGTGGTTGAGGTTTTAGGAGTAGGACTGCCAAGCTGCAACCTGCTCTGAAATGCCTTAAATCTCTGTAGATTTATAGGTTCGGCCGGGGGGTGGGATATGTTTTCCTGGATCCGCGTCAGCTCTCTCGTAGTTCCTCTCGCTTGCCTTCTCATCATCCCAGTTCACGCTCAGAGCTCCGAGCAGTTGGAAGTTGGCCCTCCGCCGCTGCATAGGGTGGCGCCTCCGCCGGCGCAGGCCTCGCCCGCTGAACTGGAGGCCCGTGGCGACGAACTGCGGACCGAGAAAAACTATCTCGATGCCGTCGACTACTACGAGGCCGCGCTTCGACGCGCGTCGGGGAACGCGACCCTCATCAATAAGATAGGTATCTGCCA
Organism: Terriglobales bacterium; assembly: GCA_035483045.1. GTDB lineage: Bacteria > Acidobacteriota > Terriglobia > Terriglobales > Acidobacteriaceae > Acidiflorens. The sequence continues at coordinate 77,154 of DATHQD010000052.1, read as the reverse complement.
GTTGATGATGCAGCACTATAAACTCGCCCGAAAGAGTTTCGAGCACGCTATCCACGCCGATCGCAACCATGCCGACGCCTACAACAATCTCGGCGTCACTTACTACGCCGTCCATAACTACAACGCCGCCATCAAGCAATACGAGAAGGCAGTTGCCCTGAAGAATGACGCTGCCTCGTTTTATAGCAATATGGGCACGGCGTATTTCGGCAAGAAGGAGTTCGAGAAGGCGATCCGATGCTACGAAAACGCGGTAGAGCTTGATCCTGAGATCTTTGAACACAGTTCGCACGCCGGGGTCCAGGCAAAGCTTCCGTCGCCGGAAGATCGCGCTCACTACGACTATGTTCTCGCCAAATTGTATGCGCGGACGGGAGAGACCGACCGTTCCCTGCACTATCTGAAGAAGGCCATGGAAGAGGGTTACGCGGGCATCAAGTCCGTCTATAAAGACAATGAGTTCTCGACCTTGCGCAAGGACCCGCGCTTCACCGAGTTGATGGCCGCGAAGACGCTTGCCATTTCCGATTAAATGGCGGGCGGCGAATAAGTTACAAGAAATTAGAAATTTTCTCGCGGCCCGCGAAACTTTCGCCGGGCCGGTGGGTTTGAGGCTGCATTGCTCCTGAAAACGACAGGGTGAGTAAGGAGAACGACCGCCCACCGGTTGCCAAACCCGAGCACGCCCCAAACCGGCAACCGGTGGGCGATTTCAGCTGACCCCAACCCTCGGCCGATCGCTAGCCCTTTGCAATATAATCCTCGACCGCTTGCTTCCACCTACCTTGCGCCTTCAGGATGTACTCCACCGCGTCGCGCGCGGCACCGTCGCCTCCACGATGTGGCGTAGTCCAGTGGGCTTCGGCTTTCACTTCGGAGCGCGCATTCTTTACTGCGATGGCCAAGCCGCACATGCGCATCGCCGGTAGGTCAATCACGTCATCGCCCACGAAAGCAGCCTCGGCGGTGGTGAGTCCATCTTTTTTCAAAATCTCCGCTAACACTCCAGCCTTATCCTGCACGCCCTGGCAGATGTGATCCATCCTCAGCGCGTGCGCGCGCAGAGCGACCGTTTCCGATGAGCGTTTGGTGATGATTCCAGTCTTGATCCCCGCCTGTCGCGCCAGTGAAATGGCAGTGCCATCATGCGCGTGGAAACCCTTGGCTTCGATCATGCTAGTAGTGCGACCCGGTTGTGGCGAGAAGCCCGTCGCGGAACGCTCCAGTGCGCTCGGCTCCCCGTTTTGAGCATCGCCGGGAGCGGGAAAAATCCATATCGTGCCGTCGGTAAGCACGCCATCGACGTCAAAAACAATCAGTTTGATTTTGCGGGCGCGGGCGGCAGCTGAAGGTTTAGGCATTGGCGAAATTCTAGCAGGCGGCGCTCCGACGATTGAGCGTCACTTATCGAGCTTGATCCACACATCAGAATGTGTGATGATGTACACATGCCAACGAACCTCGCCTTGAATGACCAGCTCATCGAAGAAGCGCGCCGGGTCGGCAAGCATAAGACTAAGAAGGATGCGGTCAATGCCGCACTCGATGAGTACGTCCACCGCCGCAGGCAAATGCGCATCCTGGACGCGTTTGGTACGTTTTCGGTCGACCCCGCCTATGATTACAAGGCCGAGCGTCAGCGGGACGACCGCGCGGCTAGAGTAAAGACATCGCGGCGACGCTCATGATGGTGCTGGTCGATACGCCTGTTTGGTCGCTGGCCCTGCGCCGTCGGCCCGGAACTCTCAGCCCTCAAGATCAACACCTGACACAAGCGCTGGCCGAACTGATTCGCGAAGGCCGGGTCCAGATGTTGGGTCCGATCCGCCAGGAGCTGCTTTCTGGCCTTCGCGAGGAGGCGCAGTTTCACAGGCTGCGTGACGACCTGCGGGCGTTCCCGGAAAATCCCCTTGAACTCGCGGACTATGAGGAAGCAGCCCAGATGAACAATCGGTGCCGCTCCAAAGGCATCGCCGGATCGGCGGTCGACTTTCTCATTTGCGCCGCCGCCCACCGCCGCACCTGGGCCATCTTCTCCACGGACCAGGATTTTCAGAATTACGCGTCCGTGCTGACACTGCGCCTGCACCGTGTCTGACGTCACCAGGGTCTCGCAGCCAATTCCTACGCCGACCGTCGCTCATCCTCTTCTGCATCATCCTCAATCCCCGGAGTCCGCCGCTGCACCGAGGGATCGCCTTGATATTCCTCCGCGTTCCTGGGCGACCGGCGAGCGCCTCCCGGGCCGTGTTTTTCGTCTTCGCTGAAGGGATTGTTCTCTTTCTTCTGGCTGGGTTCTTCCTGATCCTCTGGTGGATGGGCTGCCTTGTTCTCATGGGCCATGGGTCGACTCTCTTTGAATAGAAATGAGCTACCGCGGCAAACTGCGGCCGTTATCAGATGAGAGTTTCCGGGACAAGGGATATCTCGACTATCCGCAAATTCTCTTCGCTCGCGAGCGTCATGCCGCCAGGCGCTGAAGGAGTGTCTTGCCCAGTTTCTGCGCTTCCCCAAAGAACTTCTGGTATTCCAGAAATATCCGGTTCAATTCGAGCGATTGATCGGCGTTGAGCTTGCGCCGCAACATCATGTCCCGCACATGAATCGGATTAGGCAGGGTCGCATCTTCGGCAAGTTCTTCCAGGGCGGTCGTTGGATTGTAGTGATACATGAATACATTCTAGTGCGAACGGCAGAATTTCTCAGCAGTGGGTATGGAGCACCACGAAGATAGTCGATTTCAAATTTCTTCGTGTACCTCCGTGCCCTCTGTGGTAACCGCACTGGAGCGGTTTCGCCGTCTAGATCCGTTTAATAGTCGCGAGCCAAGCCGGTGCGCCATTGTCACCGTGGAATCGCGTCTGAATGCGCTCCGGTTTGATAGCCGCGATATTCCATCCAGTGCTGGGGTTGATGGGGCCGAACGCCGCTCTCAGTTCTTCCTCGCTGACGGGGTGCGGGCCAGTGTCGGGAGCGCCGTCACTGAAGCACAACACATGCACGGTTCCACCGTGCTCGGTGACCGACGCTAGACTCGCCACGTATCCCGGTCGCTCGTCGCCGTTAAACGTGTGAAACAATCCGCAGTCCAGCACCGTCTCAAACTTGCGCCCCAAGCGCTCCAACTGGAAGGCGTCAGCCGCGGCGAACTCAACCTCGATTCCACGGTCGCTGGCTTTTTTGCGAGCCATCGCCAGTGCCGTCTCTGCCACGTCAACGCCCAGAACCGATAATCCCCCCGAAACTCCCAATGACGCAATGTGAAGAGTGTTCTCACCGGTCCCGCAGCCCGCGTCGAGCACCGCTCCGGCGAATCCTCCTTGTGCTGCCAAACGCACTATGGCTGGCTGCGGCTGGCCAATATCCCAAGGTGCGGGGCCGTCGTGGTACGACGCATCCCAAGGCCGTCCCGCCATTCGTTCGTGACTGCTCGGGCGGCGGCCAAGGAACGGGTCGTCAGCGAGGGCTCCTGATTCGTCCGGCAAACTTGTCCCTTCCCTTAAGCTGGTCTTGGTGCTCATCGTAGCACGCCCACCGAAGACCTTGACTACACCTCACCGCTAACTCTCTAACTTGACAGCATGTGACTATCTTCTTGTCGCCGCTATCCGTTATCGTTAATCCATCATGAATATCGTTAAGGCTACGAAGAAGTACGAAGACTGGCTGCGCGAGCGCATACGCATCGTGGAGCCTGATCTACTCTTCAAGCACGAGCAGATGGCAGTGGCTCTTTTTCCGTTTTTTCGCGGAACCTTCTATCGCTGGGCGCAAGTCTGGCCCGAGGTTTGTGCGGAACTGGATCGCGTGCCCCATATTCTCTCAGTCGGCGATCTTCACGTCGAGAACTTCGGCACTTGGCGTGACACCGATGGACGCCTGGTGTGGGGCGTCAATGATTTTGATGAAGCGTGTTTATTTCCCTACACCATGGATCTCGTCCGACTCGCGACGAGCGCATTGCTGGCGGCCCGCGAAGAACATCTGACGATGAAACCGAAAGAGTCCGCGGAAGCAATTTTAGAGGGATACGTGCGTGGCATGGAAGAAGGCGGCGTGCCGTTCATCTTGGGCGAGCGGCACATATGGCTGCGCGAGATCGCGGAAAGCAAGCTGCGAGATCCCGAGGTCTTCTGGGCAAAAATGGACCGACTGCCGACGGTCAAGGGGGAGATACCGGAAAGCGCCCGCGAGGCGATCGAGCATCTTTTGCCGGAGCGCGGGATTCCGTATCGTCTTGCAAGGCGACGAGCGGGCATGGGCAGTCTTGGTCGGGTGCGCCTGGTGGCAATCGCGGAATGGAAGGGCGGCCGCATAGCGCGAGAAGGGAAGGCACTGACCGCGTCAGCATTGCAATGGCTTCATCCGGATCGGGTGCCCGCCGAAATCTTGTACCAGGCGATTCTGCGGCGGGCGGTGCGATGCCTCGATCCCTATGTGCAGCTGCGCGGGCATTGGATCGTGCGCCGCTTGTCACCTCATTGTTCGCGGATTGAGCTGGAAGCGCTCGGCACCAGCCGCGGCGAGTGCCGACTGCTCGAGGCGATGGGTCGGGAAACAGCGAATATTCACGTGGGCACGGAAGAAAAGCGGAAGGCTATCCTGAACGATGTGCGCGGGCGAAAAGCGAATTGGCTGATCAACGCAGCGGAGAAAATGGCCGACGTCATGGAAAAAGACTGGCGAGTGTGGAGGGAGCGCTGGCAGAGCTAGACTCTGCCAGCGCCTTATTGGAGCGACAGTCCATGCGTGGACCGCGATTGGTCGGAAAGGTGAAATTCGAGGGCATGCGGTTGATTTTCATCTCCGATCGTGATTAAGGCGTCGACAATAGATTCCAGTGCGGCGGCGGAGCCTGACCATACGCGCGAAAACGATTCGCGATGGACCGCCAGCTCGCCGAGCAAGCGACCCACCGCGTCCCGGCCAAGATCGACATCAGCCAAATTCGGATCGCTGCCGATCGGCAGCGGTGGGTCGTAGGTAGGGGGAAGCCGAAGGCTGGCTTGGTTCAGCCAGTGGCCAATGAGCGTTTTCAAATGCTGCCGGCAGCAAACGCTCCGCATGTCTTGTTGTGCCGCTAGCGAGGAATGCCATGTGAGAATCTTGAGGCGATCAAGCCAGCGGTTTTCTACCACCAGGAACCATCCCTTGTGACGAAACGTATCGAGCCCGCAAACGCAACAGGCCGCACGTTTTGAGATTGAGTAATCCATCAGCTTCCCCATGGTCACTAGTAACTGTTGGCCGCAGCGCGCATGAGGAAGTTCGGCCTCGCTCGCTCGGCCAGCGGGACGGTCATCATCCCTTGCGTGGAATCGAAACGCAGCGTGAAGTGAGTGGCGCAGGTGTCGCATAGCCAGAAGTGCTCGCGACGCCTCGCCTTTCGCCGGCTTCCGTCGAAAGCTGCGTGATCAGAGGGACAGATTTCCGCCAGGAACAGCTTCCCCTCGCGTAGCGAAAGGAAGGGAACGGCGCAGGTGGGGTTGGCGCATTTTTGCAGCATGGGCTGGGTCCAGTCTTTTCTTTAGTGGAGTTTTAGCCAGAGAGCGCTACGACCAGTGCACGTGCAAGACCGAACCGCCATCGTGGGATAAAAATTTACTAACCTGTCATTGCAGCAAGTTAGCTGCGCACGCTGACAGTCTGAACCATGCCCCATAAGTAGTGCTGACGGAGAATAGTCACCGCCGACGAATGGCCGTCATTTCTGTCAGAACGACGCTGCTGGTCAGAGCGTCGCAAAGCGGCGAATTGAAGTCGCAGGCGGCTTTCGCGCCTGATCGATCCCCCGCCATCGCGGACAAGTTCCAAATGGAATCCCGAGGGGCGCTAACGCACTATCCAAGCTGAGGCGGCGACGACCACCCCGGCAGTCGCCATAAACAGCCCGAGGTGCCAGTAGACCCGTCGGCCCGAGAGGAGGGTAATGGAGGTGATGACCAGGGCGATCTCCAGGAAAACCTCCGAGAGATCGAAACGGTCGGCTTTGCGGTGCGTGACCGCAAATTCACGCTCGAGTTCGTGGCCTTTAGCTTCGAGTTCTTTCTTCTCCTCTTTATACCGATCGGCTTCGCCCCGGGATTTCTCCTGAAACTTGGCCGCGCCTTCAGCATCCTTGGAAGGGACCACGCTCGCCAGATCGGCGAACAGTTCATCCGTGTGCAGGCGGATATTTTTCGCCTGATAATAGGCCCACTGATCCGTAACCTTATTCTGCAGAATGATTTCTTCGGTATGAGTACGGTGGCCGAGCAGCGATGCGGTTGCCACCAGCACCGCCAGCACCGCCATGGTCAACGTAACCGGCGCAAGATCGGGATGCTTGCGGGCATGTTCGGCGTGTTCCTGCAATTCCTCGAGTTCTTCGCTCATCTCTTAGGACTCCAGTCGAGTTCTCAAAAGCGACTTCATAAATCGGTTTGGCGGGGCATGGCTTTAGCCGTGCCGCAAAAGTGGCAACAGTGACAAGGACTTTTATAGCCCTTGAGGAAGCCGGCAGCTTAGTTCCCATGTTCATTATGAGATGGCTTCTCCTTCCCAGTTCTCGATCCGTCTCCAGCGTTTCCGAAGACTGAGAACCGCAAACTGAGAACTGCCGACGCTATTGAGAATAAATCAAACGGCCTATTCTCCCATTACTTTAATGATGACCCTCTTATCGCGCTGCCCGTCAAACTCGGCATAAAAGATCTGTTGCCATGGACCGAAGTCGAGTTTGCCGTTGGTGACAGGCACGATCACTTCGTGATGAATGATCAGCGATTTCAGGTGAGCGTCTCCATTATCTTCGCCAGTCTGGTGGTGCTGGTAATTCTGCCGGAAGGGAGCAAGCGTCTCCAGCCACTGGTCAATGTCTTTGATCAGTCCGCTCTCGTTGTCGTTAACATAGACTCCGGCGGTGATGTGCATGGCGGAGACGAGGATCATCCCATCCCTGATTCCAGACTTTTTGAGCGCGCTCTCAACCTGCGGAGTCAAGTGAACATAGGCGCGCTTGGTTTTCGTGTGCAGGGTCAGGTATTCTGTGTGGAATTTCATGCTCCCACATTTACCACGGGCAGTCGTTGTCGTGGACAAGAATTTCCCGCCGCCCCGGAAAGCTGCTGACCGGACGAAACTTATTTCCTGTTGCTGGGTTGTAATCAAAAGCTTCATATCTCTCGTGGAAAAACAGAAGTAACATCGGAAAGTAACCTCGGAGGAATAGCGAATGAATCTGCGTGACCTAAGGACATGTGTCGTGTCGAAGTGGCCCCTGTTGCTGGTTCTTCTCACAATCACCGCAGTTGCTTCGGCCGGCGGACCTCCTAAAGAGGAACACAATTCCGGTGGCAGCAAGCCCGCGTCCCACGCGGCCCCAGCAAAAGGCGGCGGAGGTGGTCACGCAGCGCAGGGCGGACACGCAGCCCAGGGCGGCCATACGGCGCAAGGTGGGCATACAGCCCAAGGCGGGCACGCAACCCAGGGCGGGCATACAGCCCAAGGTGGTCAAGGCGGCCACACCGCGCAGGGTGGGCATACAGCGGGAGGCGGCCACGCCGCCGAAGGCGGACACCCAGCCGCAGTTGGGCGAGCCGCAGCGGGCGGCCACGCGGCCGCGGCCGGTCACACTCCGGCAGGAACTAGGAACGTCGCTCTGCGAGGCGGTGGTTCCGCGAGCTTCCGCTCTAACGGGCAGGTTCGATCTCTCAATCGTAACGGCATGCACATCAGTAATGGCCTGCATGGTGGACGCACCGTAGTCGGTATGCATAACGGAGCCCGCGTCGTGAACACCGGCGCCCACGCCGGATACGTGCAGCGTCCCTACCGCAATTTTGGCGGCCATGCCTATTATTCGCGTACCTACTTCAACAATGGCCACTACTATACCGGCGTCTATCGCGGCTACAACTGGCACGGACATATGTACTACGGCTACCATCCCGGTTTCTGGTATCACCCCGGATTCTACGGCTGGGGCTACCATCCTTGGGGAATCCACCTCGCCTGGGGCGTGGGCCTATGGGGTTGGGGAGGAGCACCGTGGTATGGCTTCTACGGCGGCTGGTTCGCGCCCTATCCGTACTATGCCGGGCCCGCGTTCTGGCTTACAGACTACGTGATTGCGGCCGAATTGCAATCAGCCTATGCAGCCCGTCAAGAGGCGGCCGCCGACGCCGCGGCGAGCTACGGAGACGACGGTGGATATCCTCCATCATCTGCTTCGGCTTCGACCAACGTAGGATTAACTCCCGAGGTCAAACAGGCCATCGCCGACGAAGTGAGCGCGCAGTTGGCCGCGCAGCAAGCGCAGGCGAATCAGGATGGCGGCTCAGGCGGCCAAGCCTCCGCGCCAGCGTCATCGGCTCCATCCGCAGCTCCCGCAACCGACGAAGTTCCTCCGGCGCTTGATCCCGCTCGGCGGACCTTTGTAGTCGACAACAATCTCACCGTAGTGGCGAACGGCCAGGAGTGCGGACTCACCAGTGGCGATGTTCTTACCCGCCTGACCGACTCTCCCGACGCCGACAACACGGTCAGCGCCAGCGTCTCGGCAAGTAAGAAGTCGGACTGCGCAGCCGGGCAAACCGTAGCCGTGAAAGTGGACGACTTACAAGAAATGCAAAACCACTTCGCCGAGCAACTCAACAACGGCCTGGGCGAACTGGCAAAGAAGCAAGGCACCGACGGCATGCCCAAGGCGCCGGATACCACCACCACTGCCTCCGACGTACCGCCTCCGCCGCCCGATACGACGGCAGAAAAAACGCTGCAAGACCAGCAACAGGCAGCCGATCAAGCCGAAGCGCAAGCCAAGCAGCAAGCCGCAGGAGCAAGCGGCGGTAATTAAAGTAGTCCGAAGTTGCCCCGTCCTAGTGTCTGCGTTCTGTGCAGACACAGGGCGGGGATTTTGACGTCCTATCCCCTCGCCTGCCCCGTGCGTTCTCTCTTTTGCGCAGCCGGCTCTCTATAAGCCGTTAATATCGAATGGATGAAAACTGGGGAGGGGCTGAAATCTCGAAGCTTCCTACCGCATCGACTCTTCAATCTCCGAAATCCAATCCGGACGCTTCAATACTTCGCGGGGCTTCGGTCCATCGGCAGCGCCGACGATTCCATCGCGTTCCATGAGGTCGATCAGATGGGCGGCGCGTCCGTAGCCAATGCGCAAACGGCGCTGGAGCAGGGAAGTGGAGGCTTTGCCAAATTCGATTACCAGGCGGACTGCGCCATTAAACAAAGGATCGTTGTCGTCAGCGGAGATTTCTCCATTGTCGTCGGCGCCGTCGGCGGACGGCTCACGATCTTCTTTCGGCGTCTCCAGGAATTTCTCCTGATACTGCGCCTGTCCTTGCGCCTTCCAGAATTCGACCACCGCAGCAATCTCTTTTTCCGTCACATACGGAGCATGCAACCGATGCACGCGCGCCGAGCCCGCAGGCAGATAGAGCATGTCGCCCTTACCGAGAAGCGATTCCGCGCCATTCGCATCGAGAATCGTGCGCGAGTCAACTTTAGTCGCTACGCGGAATGACACGCGAGCAGGGAAGTTAGCTTTGATCAATCCAGTGATCACGTCCACTGACGGACGCTGCGTAGCCAGCACCAGGTGAATGCCAACGGCGCGCGCCATCTGCGCAAGGCGAGTTATCGACTCTTCTACGTTGTTGCCATCAAGCATCATCAAGTCAGCTAACTCGTCGATGATGATGACGATCTTCGGAATTGGCCCATCTTCTGGATTTGTCTGGTCGCTGAATAAGCTTGGCGTGTCGTCGAACAACCGATTGTAACTATCAATGTTGCGGACACCTTTCGCCGCCAGCAGTTTCAATCGCCGCTCCATCTCGCGGACCGCATTGCGCAAAGCATTCGCCGCGAGCTTGGGCTCAGTGATGATCGGCGTATAAAGATGCGGAACGCCTTCATAGTTACCTAACTCAAGCCGCTTCGGATCGACTAATACCAGCCTTACCTCATCGGGTGTCGACTTATAGAGAATGGACATGATCATGGCATTGATGGCCACGCTCTTGCCCGTGCCAGTCGAGCCCGCAATCAGCAGGTGAGGCATGCCGGCGAGATCAGCGGCCGCGATGCGCCCGTTGATGTCTTTGCCCATCGCTAACGTGAGCTTTGACTTGGTGCCAAGAAACTCCTGCGACTCTATGTTCTCCCGCAGCCAGATAATCTCGCGATCTCGGTTCGGAACCTGAATGCCGACCGTGCTCTTTCCCGGCATGCGTTCCACCAGAATGCTTTCCGCGCGCAGAGCCAGGCACAGATCGTCGGTGAGTCCGATGATCCGGCTGTATTTGATTCCCGCTTCGGGCTTGAACTCGAACGTGGTGACGACTGGTCCGGGATTGATTTGCGTGACTTGCCCGAGGACGTCGAATTCGGCATATTTCGCGGTCAGAACCTGCGCGATGAGTTTGAGTTCTTCTTCGTGGACGGCTTGCTGCTCATCGGGGCGATGCAGCAGGCTCGATGGCGGAAGCTTATAGCTGCCGGCAATTTTTGGGAGAGTTGTCTTCGCCTTGCGCTCGGAGTCGGCGCGGTCGGTGACTTCGACTTCGACGCGAGCAGTTGGCGTTTGCGCTGAAGGCGCAGGCGCGAAAGCCGATTCGTCATCCTCGCTCATGCGCTCAATGCCGGTGCGGACAGCGCTTGCAGGGCGGGCAGAGATCGGCGCAATTTCAGCGTCAGTTACGTGCCGCGCCGAATCGCTATACCTCGACACACTGTGCGGCGAATCGCCCTGCGAAGATTCCTGCCGCGGATTTTCTGCGCGCGGCCGCGCCGGTACGAGTTGCGTAGGAACGACGGGCTTCTCGGCGCGGCGCTTTTCCAGTTCTTTCTGCTGACGCTTGCGCTCACGCTCGTCCTGCCAATCTCTGAAGCGCTCTTTTAGCGCCACGACAAAGGCGAACCGCGTAGGCGCCCACAGTTCAATCGCCGAGAACGAGAAGGCTGTGGTGAGATAGAGCGCGACGGCGAGAACCGTCGTGCAGACAATGTATGCTCCCGCGACGTTCAGGTAGCGGATTAACACGTCTCCAACAATGCGGCCGACGAGGCCTTCGATGGGAATCGAGCCCATCCAGCGCAGATGGCCGGGCAGAATGGCGAGCAGCGCGGGCACGAAGAGCAGCAGCCAGATTGCGCCGAGCGTCTTTGCAATGGGCGACTGGACTGCCCGCGAGCGGAACCAGCGGGCTCCGAGCACCACCATGAAGACGGGCAGCAGAAACGAGCCAACGCCCCAGAATTGCAGAACGAGGTCGGAAAGATAGGCTCCGAGGATGCCGACCCAGTTGCGGGCAGCGTGCGAGCCGGTGAGGACGGACGCGCTGTTGAGCGACGGATCGAGCGGGGAATAAGACGCGAGCGCGAGGAAAAGGAGGAGCGCGGAGACGCACAACAGGAATCCGATCAGCTCATTCAGACGCCGGTTCCTGGTGGGCGAAAAGATCTTCGAGAAAAATGTCATTGGGCAGCGACGCGCTGCTGGAGCGAGATTCACCCCACAGCGTCGTTACGTGGCCAGAGCTTGATAATTATGCCAAGAAGGGAGGATTCGGGCAATGGGGGAGACGGGACGGGGTGGCAAGTTGGGTTCGGGCGCGGGAATAGGAGTCTTTCTTACTTAGGGCGATGGATCTCTTCAGCCTGTCGCGAGTCTCGGTTGTGGACAGGCAGGCGCGGACAGGCCACTGGCGCGTTTGTTTCCCGGATGACGGCGAACGGCGTCGCTCCGGCAAAGAGCGCGAAGGCCAAAGAGTCGAGTTCGAGAATCAGACATTGCGATCAGAGGCCTTTGCGATGTACAACCTGTTAGATGCTTATCCTTCTTCAGGATGCACAGCGAGTGCCCGGCGTGTTCTTTCCGTTCGGTGCTATTCCGAAGCCAGAACTTCGAAACTGGTTGCAACACAGTACGCTGGTGCTTCCTCCTGACCTTATCGAACTGTGGGAACTTACCGGGGGCGGGGATATCTTCGAAAGCGAAACTGTGTTTCGCCCGACGGTTCCTTCAATTCCCAACTCGTGTTTCGTCGAGGACCACATCGAGAGCAGAAATTCCGCGCATGCGGCAAAAGGAAAACCGCAGGACCTCTATATATTCCAGCAGGGATCTTTTCTCTCTGCCGTTCGACTATCTGATCAGAAGTTTGTGACGCTCACCAAAGATTATGCGGTTGCGAATTCATTTGATTCCCTTGACGAATGGTATGTCCGCGCCCTCAGGACTGAATTTGGTGGGAGGTACGGACTCGAGTTAGTGGGAGCGTGACGACCGTTATTGTCCTCCACTCCTCACCGCTTATTTCGCCGGCGTGGACCCTTCCAGCCCGCGATACTTCAGCATGGCCTTCGAGTTAGGCGGAGCGCCTCGCCACTTCTCATACATTTTGGCTAAGTCTTCGGTATTCCCGCGCGAGAGCACCATCTGGCGGAAGCGGTCGCCGTTGGCTCGGCTTAGTCCGCCGTGTTCGTTGAACCATTCATAGCCGTCGTCGGCTAGCATTTCGGTCCAGAGGTAGGCGTAGTAGCCGGCGCTGTATCCGCTCTCCCAGATGTGGCTGAAGTAGCTGGAGCGGTAGCGGGGCGGGACATAGGAGACGTTGAGGTGAGTTTTGTCCAGCGCCTGCTTTTCGAAATCGTCGGGATTTTGGAGAGGAGCCGTCGGCGGCAGGAAGTGCCACTGCATGTCGAGTTCGGCCGCGGCGAGAAGTTCAGTCATGGAATAACCCTTGTTGAAGGTTTCCGCCTTCTTGATCTTTGCGGCTAGCGCCTCGGGTATGGGTGCGCCGGTTTTATAGTGCTTCGCGTAGTGCGAAAAAATGGTGGGATAGAGGGCCCAATGCTCATTGAACTGCGAGGGGAATTCGACGAAATCTCGCGCCGTCGAAGTGCCCGAGAGAGTCGGGAATTTGCCGTCAGAGAACATGCCGTGCAGCGCGTGACCAAACTCATGGAACATGGTGACGACGTCAGTGAAGCTGATCAGCGCGGGTTCGCCGGCAGCGGGCTTGGGCAGGTTGGCAACGTTATAGACGACCGGAGTTGTCCCCATCAGGTGCGACTGTCCGACAAACTGAGACATCCAGGCTCCGCCATTTTTGTTGTCGCGCTTGAAATAATCGCAATAGAAAAGAGCCAGGTGCTTGCCGTCGGCGTCGAAGACCTCGAAAACGCGAACATCGGGCTGATACACGGGAATATCATGGCGCTCTTTAAAAGTGATTCCGTATAGTTGTGTGGCCGCGTAGAACACGCCATTCTGCAATACGCTGTCGAGTTCGAAGTAGGGCTTAACCTCGGCGTCGTCGATATCATAGCGAGCCTTGCGGACTTGCTCAGAATAAAAGTTCCAATCGTAAGCCTCGACCTTGAACCCGCCCTTCTGGGCGTCGATGACAGATTGAATATCGGCGGCTTCGCGCGCGGCCTGCGCGGTTGCGGCGGGGACGATGGCGTCCATGAACTGCAACGCGGCTTCCGGCGTTTTGGCCATTTGATCTTCCAGCTTCCACGCGGCGAAGCTGGGAAAGCCTAAAAGCTTCGCCTTCTGTGCGCGCAGTTGAGCGAGTCGAGCGATGGTGTCGCGCGTGTCGTTCGCGTCACCGCGTTCGGCGCGGTTCCATGAATGTTCGAAGATCGCTTGGCGCGTGGCGCGATTGCTCAGCGAAGTGAGGTCAGGCTGCTGCGTGGTGTTCTGCAGCGGGTCGACAAAGCCGTCGACTTTGCGGTCTTTCGCGGTCTGCGCCAGCGCCGCGATGCGCGCCTCGGAGAGACCGGCTAGCGCGGATTTGTCGGTGGCGACGTAAGCTCCCGCCTTTGTCGCCGCCAGCAGCTTGGTGTTGAACGCATCGGAAAGCGTCGACATCTCTTCGTTGATTTTCTTGAGTTCAGTTTTGTCGGCTTCGGAGAGATTGGCGCCGGCGTGCACGAAATCGTCGTAGTAGCGTTCGACCAGGCGCATCGACTCGGGATCGAGATGAAGATCGGCGCGCTGCTTATAAATTGCGGCTACGCGCGCAAAGAGCTCGGCGTTGAGGTGGATGAAATCCTGATGCGCGGCGAGTTTGGGAGCTTCGATACTTCTGATCTTTTGCAGAGTGGGGTTGGTGTTTGCGCCGGTGATTCCAAAGAAGGCGTTGGTGGCGCGGTCGAGCAACTGTCCGCTCTTCTCCATGGCGACGATCGTATTGTCGAAAGACGGAGCGGCGGGATTATCGGCAATCGCCTGCACCTCAGCCTGCTGCTGCGCCATGCCCGCCTCGATCGCGGGCTGGTAGTCGTCGTCCTTTATTTTGTCGAAGGGCGGAGCGTGAAAAGGGAGCGCGCTGGGCGCGTAAAAGGGATTGTCGGGGCCGAAGTCGGCGGTGGCCGCGAGGGCGGAATTCACGGAGCTGATTGCGACGGCTCCGAGGGGAAGAAGTGAGGTAAGAAATAAGAGCATAGTTTTAGCGGTTCTTGGTCGAGCCGAACGCATCATGTTGATTGGGTTCCTCGTCGCAATGATTGTAAATGGCGTAGGGGGAAATGTGGGGGCGTTGTCTTCGTTCGCCCCAAAGATCATCGTCTTTTCAGTCGTTGTCCATGGACTAGTGTCGGAAGATCAGTGTCCGATCACTGCCCACGCCAGCACCGCAATTCCCAACACGATGCGATACACCGCAAACGGAGCGAATCCGCGCGTACGCACCCAACCCATAAACCAGGCGACCGCCGCGTAGGCGACGACGAACGACACAACGAAGCCGATGCCGAGGATGACCCACTCATGACTTGTCATCTGCGCGACGCCGATGGGATTTTCGTCTTTCCCGCCGTGGATTGACTTGAAAAGAATGTAGAGCGTGGCCATCGCCATGGTTGGCATGGAGAGAAAAAAGGAGAACTCAAGCGCGGCGGCGCGCGACATTCCCGCCAGTTGGCCCGCTGCAATCGTGGCCATGGAGCGCGAGGTGCCAGGAAAAACGCCGGAGAGAATCTGGCAGGCGCCAATCCACACGGCTTGTCCGCCGTGGATATCGTCCATTTTCCAGGTGTGGATGGGAGAGCCCGGCGCACCAGGTCCGGCTTTTTCCCATGGCGCTTTCATGGCGTCGACGACCCACATTATGATTCCGCCAAGAAGCAGAGACGTTCCCATTACATAGAGACTCTCAAGATTCTTGCCAATCACCTTTGTCAGCAGGTAAGACGGGCCGGCGGTAATCACGAATGCGATCATGACCAGGCTCAGCGGGTGAGTCAGGATCGTGCAGTCCTTTTTCTCGCCTTCGGGGAATGTGGAAAAGAGTTTGACGATGTGGCCCCAGAAATAAATTGGCAGCACGAGAATCGCGCCCAATTGAATGACGATCGAGTACATCTTCCAGTAGCCGCTATCAAGCGGCACGTGCAACAGGACTTCGGACAGGCGCAGATGTGCGGTGGAACTGACGGGAAGGAACTCTGTGAGTCCTTCGACAATTCCTAAGAGCACGGATAAAAGATAGTCGCTCAAGTGTTCTCTCCAAGCTGATGTTGCCGCGTCAGTAGTTCATTGTCGCAACTTCCGCGTACCTGCGGAAGAAACTATCTGGCTTCCACTCTGGTCGACGGTCACCGTTGGCGATATTGATAAGCAAGGCTCGGATAATCTCTTCATATTTTGCGGCGGTTGCGAGATCGACGGGTTGATTTACATCGTCGGAGGGCGCGTGATAGCGCTGCGTCAGCCAGTCTTTGAAAAGCTGCACTTCGGCGGTTCCCGGTTGGGGAGCGACGCTAAGTATCACTGAGGGCACGCCATGGCGAATGAAATTGTATTGATCGCTGCGCACGAAGAGATTGCGCAGCGGCTCGGGGTCGGGCTGAACTTTCACGCCGAGTGACTGGGCGATTTCGCGGACACGGTCGCCGAGATCGGAATCGTCGAGTCCGAGCACGGTGACCAGTTTCAGCGGGACGATGGGCAGGAACATATCGACATTAACATCGGCGACGATGGATTTCGGCGGAACGGTGGGATGGGCGGCAAAATATTTCGAGCCGAGCAGGCCTTTTTCTTCTCCGGTGACTAAGACGAGGAGAATGGATCGCCGCAATTTCTCGGGATTCTTCTGAAAGCTCGCGGCCATGTCGAGGGTGAGCGCGCTGCCGGAACCGTTGTCCATGGCTCCGTTGTAGATGCGATCGCCGTTGATCGGCTCTCCAATGCCGATGTGATCAAGGTGGGCGGAGAGAACGACGTATTCATCTTTCAGCGCCGAATCGCTGCCGGGAATTTTGGCGACGAGGTTGGCCGATTCGATTCTGGTGACCTCAATTTTTGTTTTTGCCGCGAGCGAAACCGTAAGCGGAAAGTGTGGCAATACCTTGCGGTCTTTGCCGAGAGCGGCGATTTCCTCGAACGTATGGCCGGATCCGGCGAAGAATTTTTCCGCGCTCGCGGGATTGACGGTGACGGCGATCTTCGCGCCTTCGGTTTCGTTGAACTCGGGATAGTCGAGATCCATCGAGGGATGGGCGCGGTTGAGTGACATGCGCGACCAGGGAATATCCATCGAGGCGGGATTGATGAGCGAAACGATGCCGATAGCGCCAGCGGCTCGCAGAACTTTCCAGCGCTCGGCAGCGGTTTGGTAATGGGACGCCAACGCACCGGGAATTTCGGAGGGCGATCCGGCAAGAATCACGATGATCTTGCCGCGAACGTCGAGGCCAGCGAAGTCATCGTAATTTTTCTCGGGAACTTTGAGTCCGTATCCCGCAAACACGAGCGGAGCTTCAACCTCCGGAGCGGGCATGACGCGCGTGCCAATGATGGCATCTTCGCCAAGCGTGAGCGGTTCGCGATGGCCATCACGGATGAGGGCGAGGGTGCAATCCTTTTCGACAATCTGCCGTGAGACAAACTTGACCGGCTGATAGTAGCCGTTTACGCCGGCGGGTTCCGCGCCCGCACGCTTGAGTTGCTCGACCGCATATTTCTGCGCTTCGCGCTCGCCGCGGCTGCCGGTATCGCGGCCTTCGAGCTTGTCGTCGGCGAGGAACTTGATATGGTTCCACCATGTCGCGCCATCGAAGTGCGAGGTCTGGGCTGCAGCGGAAATTGCGAAGAGGATTGTGAGTAGTACAGTCAATGATTTAATTTTCATGTCGGTTCTCACCAGGCGAAGGGTTCTAGGATAGCAGGAAGCGAACAACAAAGAGGTCAGAACGCGAGTTTGACACTAGCGTCCCTGCAACCTAGGATTTGCGTGGCTATGCAGACCTCAGAAACTCACTCCCGCCGTCAGGATTCTTCGCAACACTTGACGGGCCTCGCGTCAAGAGACTTCGCGATCAAGAAGTTTGCCTCTCGGAGTGTTGCGACGAAGCCCGTTGCAACAAAGACTGTTGCAATTTTGATTATCCTCCTCATCACTACATTTCTTGCGTCCGCCGCGCCGCCGGCAATCCCCGGCGCCGATCCGCAACGCTACCTTGATGACATCAAGGCGCTGACCACCCCCGCCATGGAAGGACGCGGTGCCGGAACAAAAGGCATAGCCCGGGCCGAGCACCTGATCGAGAGGCGTTACAAGACTTTGGGGCTCGAACCCGCGGGCACGCACTCGTACCTGCAGCCTTTTACCGTCATCACCGGAGCGCAGTTGAAAGGGAAGAACAGTTTGGCGGTGATGACCGGCGCTGAGAACCACGAACCGAAGAGTGAACTGAAGGTCAAGCAGGATTTTGTTCCCTTCAGTTTTTCGGCCTCAGGAACGGCGCGCGCCCCTCTTGTCTTCGCCGGATACGGCATTACCGCCGATGAGTTTCACTACGACGACTACGCCGGCATCGACGTCAAGGACAAGATTGTGATCGTAATGCGCTACGAGCCTCCATCGTTCGGCGCGAAGGGAAGTGATCACGGCATAACGAGTCAGGTCATGACGCAGCACTCCCAGCTAGTGACGAAGGCGATCAACGCACGCAACCACGGCGCGAAAGCACTGGTGCTCGTGAACGGCAAACTGGGCGCCGGCGAAGACGATCTGCTGACCCGCTTCGGCAGCGTGAGCGGGCCGGAGAATGCGGGCATTATTTTTGTCCAAGTCAAAAACGATGCGATCAATAGCTGGCTGAAGGCGGCGGGCAAATCGCTGGTCGAATTGCAGAAGCAGATTGACGATTCGTCGAAGCCGGCATCGTTCGCGCTGCCCGAGAACGAATCCGCCGCGATCGACGTCACGATTCAGACGACGCGTGCGACGGTGAACAATGTGCTGGCCTATTTGCCGGGTAAGACCGACGAATACGTGATTGTCGGCGCCCACTACGATCATCTCGGGCGCGGCAATTTCGATTCGCTGGCGCCGTCGCAGATCGGCCAGATTCATCCCGGAGCGGACGACAACGCTTCCGGCACAGCCGGAGTGCTCGAGCTGGCTCGCCTGCTGGCGCCGCAGAAAGGTAAGTTGCGCCGCGGAATTCTGTTCATGGACTTCGCCGGAGAAGAACTCGGATTGCTCGGCTCGGCCGCGTGGGTGAAGGATCCAACCCGTCCGCTCGACAAGGCGGTGGCCATGCTCAATTTGGATATGATCGGCCGCATCAAAGATCAGAAGGTTTATATCGGCGGCGTCGGCACAGGCTCGACGCTGAAGGCCGACGTCGAAGAGGCGGCTGCAAATTCTGGATTCAAGGTCGAATATTCACCGGGGGGATATTCGTCGAGCGATCACACCTCATTTGTCGCGAAGAAAATTCCGGTGCTCTTTTTCTTTTCCGGCCTGCACTCCGATTATCACAAGCCGTCGGACACCTGGGAGAAAATCGATCCGGTGGCGGCAACGCGTTTGCTAGGTGTGGTAGGCGAGACAGCCGAATTGTTGGCGGCAGCGGAGGCGCGTCCGTCCTTTATTGTGGTCGCCGAAGACAAGCCGTCCGGCGGCTCGGGAGGCGGCGGCTACGGACCCTACTTCGGATCGATTCCAGATTTTGGTGAGATAGAAGCGGGCGTGAGGTTTTCCGACGTAAAACTAAACTCGCCCGCCGCGAAGGCCGGATTGAAAGCGGGAGACATCCTGGTGCAATTCGGCGACAAACCGATCAAGAATCTCTACGACTTCACCGACGCTCTGCGCCGCAGCAAAGTCGGCGACGTAGTCGAAGTCAAAGTACTGCGAGACGGCCAACCGGTGACCGCGACGGTTAAACTGGAACAGCGGAAATAGGATCGTAGTTGCGGAAACGATGACCAAGGTCGCAAGATTCAGAAGGCCGGTCCAACTTTTTTCGTGATCCTTCGTGACCTTGGTGGTTTATGCCTTACCGCCCGCCTTCAAACCGATACCCAACTCCGCGCAACGTCTTCAGATAACGCGGATGCCGCGGATCGCGTTCAATCTTCTCCCGCAGACGGCGCACGAACACGTCAATCGATCGCGGAGTCACAAACGATCCCTCTTTCCACACCGCGTCAAGCAACTGGTCGCGGGTAAAGACGCGTCCGCGATGCCGGGCTAGATATTCGAGGAGGCGGAATTCGCGCACGGTGGTGAGCACCGTCTTGCCCGCAACCCGCACCGTCATAGAAGCGACATCGATCTCCAACTCCCCCAGCTGGATCTTTTCGTGAGTAGGAGCATCCGGCGTAGCGCGGAGAACGTTTCGGATGCGGGCCAGCAATTCGCGGGGACTGAAGGGTTTGGTGATGTATCCATCGCCGCCCACGTCAAAGGCTTGCAGGCGGTCGGGTTCCTGGGTCCGTGCGGAAAGAAAAATGATGGGAGTCTTCGCCAGCTGTTCGTGCTGGCGAATCTGGCGGCAGAGATCGAAGCCGCTGATTCCCGGCAACATGATATCCAGAAGAAAGAGCGACGGTTGTGCGCGCGCTGCCATCGGAACCACTGGCGCTCCCGATAAGAACGTGGAAACCTCGTAGCCGGCGGTGCGCAGGTTGTGTTCGATCAGTTGCGACACGTCGGGATCGTCTTCGACCACATAAATCAGGTCGGAGTAACGCACTTTATCGGCTGCCGCCAAATTTTCCATGGCCAGAGGGAGAGCCATACACGCCCGCTTAGAAAGAACTTTGTCGTGATAATTCCATTGCGACACTAGAGCGAGTGTGTTGCAGCAATGTTGCGCTAGTGTTAAAGGAGGATTAATTTGCGAGAGATTGGGTGATGGGCGCGGCTTTGGCAGGCGTCGGGTTCGCCCCCGCGGCGGAAAGGGAACGCGCGCGGGAGCGACGAAGCTGCCGCGGGCTGTCGTTGCCGAATAGACGATGGACGATGCAGGGTCTTTGCTCCGATCTTGGCTCACGCGTTACACTGCCAGTCATGAATACGGCGATCCAACCGAATGTGAAGTTTGTGCAAACGCCCGACTACCGCGAAACCTATGCCAACAGCGTGCAGATACGGGTCAATGTCTGGGATTTCTTCCTCGTTTTCGGAACCATGCAGCAAAGCTCGGAGACGCAGGCCGAGATGCGAAATTTTCAGGGGATTTATCTCAGCCCGCAACAGGCCAAAGCGCTCACCGCGCTTTTGCAGCAGAACGTGGCGAACTACGAGTCCGCCTTCGGCGAGATCAAGCTTGATCCGCGCACTCCGGGCGGACCAGTCCACTAATGGACCGGTCGCGGACGCAGCGCTCCGATTCGAAAACGAAGTCGGCGGCGTCCGAGTGGTCGCAGCAGTTTTTTCTCTTCGCGCTCTTCTTTGTCGGATTGATGCTGCTGCACGCACCGCTGCTGCGCCTTCCTTACTTCTGGGATGAAGCCGGCTACTACGTTCCGGTCGCGCGCGATTTATTTCTGACCGGATCGCCGATTCCGCGGTCTACGATTTCCAATGCCCATCCTCCGCTGGTGATGATGTGGCTGGCGCTAGCGTGGCGCATCTTCGGATATTCAACGCTGGTTACACGGACCGCCATGCTGGCAGTGAGCGCCTTCGCGCTGGTCGGAGCGTTTCGACTTTCGCGCCTAGCCGCGAACCTGCCGGTGGCATGGGCGACCACGCTGTTGCTGGCCGTCTACCCCGTCTATTTCACGCAGAGCTCTCTGGCGCAGGTTGACCTGGCGGCGGCTGGGCTTACCTTTTGGGCGTTGGGCGATTATCTTGCAGATCATCCGTGGGGAGCGGCCCTTTGGTTCTCGGCGGCGGCATTGGCGAAAGAGACTGCGATTGTGGCGCCGCTTGCGCTAGTAGGATGGGAACTGCTCGGTTATCTTCTGCGGCGGCGTACCAGCAAATATGCTGAGAAACACTGGCAAGGAATTCTGCCACCCGTCGGCCGTCGCACGCGCTGGTCGTGTCTCCTAATTCCGATCGCGCCTTTGGCCTGCTGGTATGCCTATCATTATTTAAAGACCGGCTTTCTCCTCGGCAATCCCGAATTCTTTCGCTACAACGTAGCCGCCACTCTGAATCCGCTGCGCATTCCCCTGGCTTTCCTGCTGAGGCTGTGGCAACTCTTCGGATACTTCGGCCTGTATTTGCTGATGCTCGCCGGCCTGCTGGCGATGGTTCGTCCGCCGGTGATCGTGGCCGGAATAAAACGACCGCGGATCGCTTTCTGGGTGCAAGCAGCATTTCTTTCCGTCACGCTCGCCTATCTCGCCTTCATGTCGGCGGTAGGAGGCGCAGTGCTGGCGCGCTACATGCTGCCGGTCGTTCCGCTGGTGATTCTGGTGATGGTGTCGACTCTTTGGCGGCGCGCGCGCCACTGGTGGTTAATTGTAGGAGCGGTCGCGATTGCTTTTGTCGCCGGATTGTTCACCAATCCTCCTTACGGATTTTCTCTCGAAGACAATCTCGCCTATCGCGACTACATCGTCCTTCACGCGCAGGCGAGCCGCTTCCTGGCTGTGCAATATCCGGGCGCGCGCGTGCTCACCGCGTGGCCCGCGTCCGATGAACTGACGCGGCCATGGCTCGGCTACGTTAGCGCCGGTCAGCATTTCCGCGCGCTGCGCATCGAAGATTTTTCCGCCCCGCAAATCGACATAGCCGCCGCCGCTCGCAACCAGTTTGACGTGGCTTTGGTCTTCTCCACCAAGTATCAGCCTGCACACCCGCTGCTTGACAACTGGGAGGCATGGCAGCACATCAAAGAAAAATTCTTCGGCTATCATCGCGACTTGCCACCCGAAGAGATTGCCCAACGCTTTGGCGGAACGATTATGTATCACAAGGAAGAGTACGGGCAGTGGGTTGCGGTGATCGCGATGCGGAGTGGTTCGGCTGACAGGTGACAAGTGACAAGTGGAATGGGACAGGGAGAGCGGTATCTTACTGGGTCTTCCTAAACCCCCATCAAATGACAAGAATGCGTCTTGACCACCACCCACACCGCTTTCCCGGGTTTCAATTGCAGAACGTCGCGGGACGCCAGCGTTAAGTGCACCTCAAAATAAGTGCCTCCACACTCAACGATCGCTGCGATCATGACGTCCCTTTGAATCAATCGCCGAATCATTCCCGGCAAAATATTGCGCGCACTCAACCCGCGCGGCTCCTCGGTCGCCAGCAGCAGATCGCCAGCCTGAATGCCCACGCGAAGCCGCGAGCCAACTTCGGCCCGCACCAGCGGCGTTTCTAATTCCACCGTGCCGCTTCTCAAATGACAGGTCATCGTGCCGCGAGCTTCATGCAAACCTACTACGCTAGCGTCGAAAATATTTTCAAATCCGGCGAGATTCGCGACTGTCTCCAGCCGCGGAGCCCGCATCACTTCATGCGGCAGCCCTTGCGCCACGATTTTTCCCGCGTCGAGCACAATGACTTCATCGCCAAGAGCAAACACTTCTTCGCCGTTGTGGGTGACGAAGAGAATCGGGACGCGATGGTTCTGGTTCCACTTGCGAAGATCATCGACGAGCGACGACTTGGTCGGACGGTCGAGTGCGGACAGAGGTTCGTCGAGCAGCAAGGCGCGCGGTTCGGTTACGAGCGCACGCGCTAGGGCAACACGTTGGCGTTCGCCTCCGGAAATTTGCGCAGGCCTGCGATCGCGCAGATGCTCGATTCGAAATGCTTCGAGCATCTCGCGGCTGCGATTCTTTCGCTCCGCGGCGCTCAGCTTGCGCAGGCCATATTCGACGTTCTCGTCGGCAGTGAGGTGCGGGAAGAGCGCCAGCTCTTGATGAACGTATCCGATGTTGCGCTTCCAGGCGGCGACATTCAGCTTCTTCTCCGCGTCGTAAAGATCTTCGCCGCCAACGACAATGCGGCCGTCGTCGGGATCGGCCAGGCCGGCTATGCAATCGAGCAGAGTGGTTTTGCCCGCGCCGGAGGCTCCGAAGAGAATCGTAAAACCGGCGAGCGCGCGGAAATGAACATTGAGCAGGAATCTGCCTGCTGGGTGGGGAAAGCGCTTGCGAATACGGACTTCAATCTCGGAAGAGATTGGATGTGCTGACATTTTAGCTGTAGCCGGAGGCGCAACCGGGGCCTTCATCGCCACGGACCCACCGCCCAGTTTCTCCGGTTCAGACCGTAGCGATTCAAACCGAAGACAATCGACAAAATGACAAATGACACGATCAGCAAGAATAAAGCCGTCTGGTCCGCGCTGGAATAATTTGCGGTCTGCACCTGATCGTAAATATCGATCGAGAGCGTGCGGGTTACGCCCGGAATATTGCCGCCGACCATGAGCACCACTCCAAACTCTCCCAGCGTGTGCGCGAAGCTGAGCGCAAATCCCGTGATCAGCCCGGCTTTCGAGAGGGGAAGCACGACGCTTCGAAAGGTTTGCAGCGGAGAATGCCCGAGCGATGCCGACGCTTGCAGCAGTGTGGGGTCGACCGCGCCGAAAGACGCCGCGAAGGGCTGCACGGCGAAGGGCAGACTGTATAGCAGCGATCCGATCACCAACCCCTCGAAAGTGAAGGCCAGCGTGTGGCCGGTCAGCGACACCCACCAGCGGCCGAGCGGACTGCGCGAGCCGAGCGCTACGAGCACATAGAAACCGAGCACCGTCGGCGGCAGAACGATGGGCAGCGCGACTGCCGCTTCAACCAAAAACTTCCAGCGCCAGCGCGAGTAGGTCACCCAGTAGGCGATAGGAATTCCGATCGCGACGAGCAGCGTGGAGACGATGGCCGCGAGACGCACCGTCAACCAGAACGCCTCCCAGTTCATTTCATTATTTCTCCTGTGGAGGGTTTTTCCGCGGGCAGGGTAAACCCGTATTTCGCGAGCAGGGCGATGGCTTCATCGCTTTGCACAAATTGCAGGAACTTGCGAGCTGCATCCTGCTGTTTCGATTTCGAAAGCGCGACCGCAGCCTGGTTCAGCGTGGGATACGCATCGAGCGGAACCGCCCAGTAACGTCCTTTATCTTTCATGGCGGGCGCGAGCGCATGGGAGAGCGCGACGAGGCCGGCCTGGGCATTGCCCGATTCGACGAATTGCGCGGCCTGAGAAATGTTTTCTCCGACCACGAGACGGCTCGAAACTTGATCGTAGATTCCAAAGTGGCGTAGGGTAGCCGCTGCCGCGCGGCCATAAGGCGCGGTCGCGGGATTGGCAATCGAAATCTTCTTCACCGAGGGATCAAGCAGAGCGCTGATGCCGAGTTTCGAGAGATCGAGCGGCGAATCGGATGGCACCCACAGCACCAGGCGCCCGACCGCATAACGATAAAGCGTTTCTTTCGATGCCAACCCCTCGGCAATTAATTGTTGGGGATATTCTTCATCGGCGGATAAGAAAACGTCAAAGGGCGCGCCGTTGCGTATCTGGTTGGTTAAATTCCCGGACGCGCCGAAAGATATTTTCACTGCCTGGCCTGTCTTCTTTGTGTACGCATCGACCAGTTGCGGAAGGGCTGCGCTCATGTCGGCAGCGGCGGCCACGGTGATTTCCTGCGCAGATGCAAACGATCCCGTGAGCAGAAAAAGTAGCGTGAGTAATTTCTTCAATTTGTTCATCGAGAATTCTCACTTACACGAGCTTCGTTTTTGACAACGGCAACTCGCGCACCCGCTTGCCGGTAGCAGCAAAGATCGCGTTGCATAGCGCTGGCGCAAACGGCGGCACGCCGGGCTCACCGACGCCAGCAGGCGGCGCTTCACTTTCTACGATCGTCACCTCGACGTGGCGCGGAGCGCGATTCATGCGTGCGACCTGGTAATTATTGAAATTGCCTTGGTCAATAACTCCGTTGGTTGCGGTTATCTCGCCAAACAACGCGAGACTCGTTCCAAAGACAGCCGCGCCTTCGAATTGGTTGCGAACGTTGTCGGGGCTGACAATGGTGCCCGCATCGACCGCTGTCCAAACATTTGGAATGTGTACCTGTCCCCGGCTGTCGATTTCGACTTCAACCACGGTTGCGACGTAAGTAAGGAAGCTGCGATGAGCCGCGATACCTAGTGCGCGCCCTTTGCCCATCGGTTTCTTGCCCCATCCTGATTTCTCGGCCGCGATCTCGACCACACGGCGCAAACGAACTGTATCGAGAGGAAAGACTTTGGCGTCTTCCGCTCCCTCGCCAGTGAGATCAAGCTTGACGATGCGCGGCGGCCCGATCAGATCAAGCAGGTATTCGACCGAGTCTTTGTTGGCGTTGTGAGCTAGTTCGTCGGCAAAAGAGTGAATCGCGAATGCATGATAAATATTCGCCACGCTGCGCAGCCAGCCGATGCGAACGTGATAATCAGCCGGACCATTTTCGGCGCGATGGTTGGGGATATTGAAGGGAAGATTGTTCCATCCCAGCCCCATCTCGTCGTCGGCATATTTCGCGGACGCGTCAAAAGTAGAATTGATCGGCGGATAGACGGTGCGCTGCAACCAGGCTGTGGGCTTGCCGTTCGAGCCGATGGCCACCTTCATATACATAGCGGCCACCGAGTGAAAAAAATCGAAGTGAATATCGTCTTCGCGGCTCCAGACAACTTTCACAGGCTTGCCGAGTTGTTTTGATAGAACGGCGGCTTCGGCAACCTGGTCCGGCTTCGACTTGCGTCCAAAGCCGCCGCCCAGCAGCGTGACGTGACAAGTCACATCTTCTTTCTTGATGCCTAAGACGCCGGCAATTGTTTCTTGCACAGCTTGCGGATTCTGCGTCGGCGCCCAGGCCAACACTTTTCCATCGCGATACTCGGCAACGGCTACCGGCGGTTCCATGGAAACGTGCGCCAGGTGCGGGGTGTAGAACTCGGCCTCAATAATTTTTCCGCCGGCCTTGCCACTCTGAGCGAAAGCCGCATCCACATCACCCACATTGCGCACAACCTTGCCCGGTTGCCGCGAGGTGGCTTCGAGCGTCTTCCGAAACGGCCCCGAGTTATAGACCGAGTGCGGACTGCTGTCCCACTCAATTTTCAAGCTCTTGCGCCCCTGGAATGCGGCCCAGGTGTTGTCGGCGATCACGGCGACTCCGCCCAAAGGTTTGAACAGATGCGGCGGCTCGACAGTGTCGATCGTCAACGTCTTTTGAACGCCCGCGACTTTGAGCGCGGCTTTATCGTCATACGACTTGATCTTTTGTCCGAGCACCGGCGGATGCTCAACCGATGCAAAGACCATGCCTGGCATGGTCGCGTCCATCCCGAAGACCGCTTGACCGGTGACAATCTCAGGGAGATCGAACAGAGAATTGTTCTCTTTGCCGATGTAGCGCCATTCCGAACGTTTCTTAAGCGGCAGAGGAAGATTCTCTTCTCGCGGGACAGGCAACTTTGCGGCGGCGGCGGCAAGGTCGCCATAGCCAACCTTGCGGCCGCTGGCCTTGTGCACAACGAAATGCGGCTCAGTTGCGCACTCCGCTTGCGGAACCCCCCACTGTGCAGCCGCGGCACTGATCAACATTACGCGCCCGGTAGCCCCGACGCGGCGCATCAAGTCAAAGCTGCTGCGAACCGAATGGGAGCCGTCGGTATCCTGCTCGCCATACTTCGGATCGCCAATCGCCTGATCGATCCTGACCTTCGACCAATCTGCGTCGAGTTCGTCGGCGACGATCAGAGGCAAGGCGGTCCGGCTGCCGCATCCCATCTCAGACCGATGGGCGACGATGGTGACGGTGCCGTCCGATGCAATCGACATCCACAGGCTGGGATCAAAGGCTGGCGCGGCTTCCCCTTCCGCGGCAAAAAGTGGCTGCGGAATGAAGCGAACGCTGAGCACAAACGCGCTGCTGGCAAACGCCACCTGCAGGAATCCTCTTCGACTGAAGGGCTGGCTCGAGCGATGCTGGCTTGCTTGACGGCTGACATTCTCGATGAGATTCATGCCGTCTCCTTGGCAGCCGGATGCTTCGCGGCTTCGTGAATCGCCGCTCGAATTCTCTGATAAGTGCCGCAGCGGCAAATGTTGCCCGACATGGCAACATCGATGTCCTGATCGCTAGGATTTTTGTTTTCTTTCAGCAGGGCGATTGCCTGCATGATCTGTCCCGTCTGGCAGTAGCCGCATTGCGGCACTCTGATCTCCATCCAAGCCTGCTGCACGGGATGCATGGGCGCGATGCCTTCAATCGTCGTGATCTCGGCCTCCCCGACCTCTTTCATCGGAGTGACGCAGGAGCGGATGGCCGCGCCGTTCTGATGCACGGTGCAGGCTCCGCAAAGCGACATGCCACAGCCGAACTTTGTTCCCGTGAGCTGCGCGACATCGCGCAGATACCAGAGCAACGGCATCTCTGGATCGCCGTCGAACGTTTTATCCTGGCCGTTTACTTTGAAACGGATCATCTGTCCCCCCGGTCAATTTTCGCGGTCGGTTTCCTAATCGAACGCTGGTTGCTGTCGAATGATTTTCATATCCTAGTCGCACAGCGCGAAATGTGGAAGAGTGCAGCGTCAGGCACGCGGAGAAAACCAGCGCGCCGTCATATAATCGTCTGGCCTTCCAGGAGGAGTTTTGGCTTACGACGATCTGCGGGACTGGATCAAAGCGCTCGACCGAGCGGGCGAACTGAAGCGCATCCGCGTGGAAGCAGACCCAATCTTAGAGATTACCGAGATTGCCGACCGCGTTTCGAAGAGCCGTGACCGGGAAGGAACTGTCGGCGGAAAAGCGCTGCTCTTCGAGAACGTTAAAGGCTATCCGGGCACGCAACTCCTCATGAATCAGTTTGGTTCGGCGCGCCGCATGCGGCTCGCGCTGGAAGTGAATCGGCTCGATGAAATCTCCGAGCGCATACGCGCTTTCATGGACGTGAAATCTCCGCAAGGCTTTCTCGACAAAATGAAAATGCTGCCCATGCTAGCGGAGATGGGCAAGCTTTTTCCGAAGACCGTCGCAACCGGCCCGTGTAAAGAAGTCATCAAGCGCGATAATTTCTCGCTGCTCGATTTTCCCATCCTGCAATGCTGGCCCAAAGATGCGGGGAGATTCATCACCCTGCCCTGCGTGATCACGCGCGATCCGAAAACCGGCAAGCGCAACGTCGGCATGTATCGCATGCAGATCTACGACGAGCGCACGACCGGGATGCACTGGCAGCGGCAGAAGGTTGCGGCCGAGCATTATCGTGAGCATATGCGGCAGAGTGTGGCGAGCAATAGCGTAGCCGAGCGTCCGCGCGCGGCCGTCGACATCATGGCGAGGTCATCGGGCGGCGCAATGTTAGCCGATGGCGATCGTCCGTCGGGAAGAATGGAAGTCGCCGTGGCCATCGGCGCTGATCCGGCGCTTACATTTTCGGCGATTGTCCCGGCGCCGCCCGATGTCGAAGAATTTGTCATTGCCGGATTTTTGCGGCAGAAGCCGATCGAACTGGTGAAGTGCGAGACGGTCGATTTAGAAGTTCCGGCCAACGCCGAGATCGTGCTCGAAGGCTATGTCAATCTCGATGAACTGCGCACCGAGGGACCGTTCGGCGACCACACAGGTTTTTATTCCCTCGAAGACGAGTATCCAGTCTTTCATGTCACCTGCGTGACGCATAGAAAAGATCCGATCTATGCGACGACGGTCGTGGGTAAGCCGCCACAAGAAGATGCCTGGATGGGCAAAGCCGTCGAGCGCATTTTCCTGCCACTCATGAAGCTGACGATCCCCGAGCTCGTCGACATCAATCTGCCGATCGAAGGCGTCTTTCACAACCTGATGATCATTTCGATTCGCAAGTCCTACCCAGGGCAGGCGCGCAAAGTGATGAATGCAATCTGGTCGCTGGGCCAAGCGATGTTCACGAAGTGCATCGTCGTCGTCGACGAAGACGTCGACGTGCAGGATGTGGCCGATGTCACGCTGAAGGCGCTCAACAATATCGATCCGGAGCGCGACATACAGTTCACGCTGGGGCCGGTCGATTCGCTCGACCACGCCGCGCGTTTGGCGAATTACGGATCGAAGATGGGCATCGACGCCACACGCAAGTGGTCGACCGAAGGTTTCGAGCGTCCCTGGCCGGATGAGATCGTGATGGACGCGAAGACGCGCGCATTGGTGGATGGGAAGTGGAAAGCCCTCGCGAAAGAGTTGGGGATCGAATAAACGGCACTGAGTTAGAATACCCCCATGGAAATCCGCCTTCGCCCCGAACTCGAGGAGTTGATCAAACAGGACGTCCAGCGTGGCCCCTACGAGAGCGTCGATGAGTTCGTGGAACAAGCTGTTTCCATGCTGCATGAGCAGGAAGCGTGGTTGGCCGCAAATCGAGAGGATATTCAAACGAAGATTGCGGAAGGCTACGCCTCCGCACAGCGCGGCGAATTGATGGGCCCCGACGAAGTGCGTTCCAAGCTTGCCGAACTTAAGCGAACAGGACCCGGTCATCAGCAGGGCTGATGGAGAAGTACAAAATAACGCCGGAAGCTGTCAGCGATCTCTTCGAGATTTGGAACTACATAAACCGAGACAATTCAGAAGCGGCGGACAGGGTTGAGGAAGCGATTTTGCGGGCGTGCGAATTGCTTGCCGACTCTCCACTCGCCGGTCGTGTTAGGAAAGACTTGACTCCGTTGCCGGTCCGCTTTTGGGTCGTGCATCCATATTCGAATTACCTGATCGTCTACAATCCGGAAAAGAAGCCGCTTCAAATCGTTCGAATCCTCCACGGAGCCCGTGACCTTCGGTCTGTTCTAATGTAGAGGTTTATCGCGACGTGCGAGGGCATTTCTCATGAACTTCATCAAACCTATGCAAACTTTCGGCACGCCTCGACTGCTTCTCCTTGTAGCTTCTTCGCTGATTTTTCTGAACTGCCCGCTCTACGCGCAGCAACCTTTCTTCAGCGAAGCGCAGTGGACTGCGATCCGCGATGAGGCCAGTGGGGTCGCTCCGTATGAGAACCTGCGTCTGCTCACGCGGCTGCACCGCGTTCCCGCGACGCCGGAGTTCGACCAGGCGGCCGACTTCATGCTGGCGCGTGCCAAAGAATATGGGCTGCAGGATGCGCACGCGGAGCAGTTTCCCATCGATGGCAAGATTCACTACGGGTTGATGCGCTCCTACATGGCGTGGCATGTGGAGGCGGCGAGCCTATGGGAAATCGAGCCGGAACACACTCTGCTCGGCGACTGGGCGACGGATCCGATCCGCCTCGCCGACTACAGCCACTCAGCGGACGTGGATGCCGCGCTGGTCGACATTGGCCTTGGAACGAGCGAGGCGGACTACGCAGGGAAGGATGTGCGCGGCAAGATCGTTCTCGCCGATGGTTCACTGGCGACGGTGCAGCGCATGGCGGTGATTGCGCATGGTGCGGCAGGCATCGTGAGCGACATGCCGAATCAGACGACAGCCTGGTCGGGCCTCGACACAACGATCGTGCGGTGGGGTCATCTGGAAGCTCTCCAGCCGATTGGATTTGCGTTTATGGTTTCGCACGGAACAGCGACCGGGTTGCGAGCGCAGCTTTCGGCCGGCCATCCCGTGATGCTGAGCGCGCACGTGAAAGCCGAGGTCACGCCGGGGCATTGGACCGTCGTTACAGCGACAATCCCAGGCACAGACCCGCGCGCAGGCGAGGTCGTCTTTAGCTGCCATCTTGATCATCAGCGGCCGGGAGCGAACGACAACGGAAGCGGCTGCGTGACCACTATGGAGTCGGCGCGCATCCTGAACCGGTTGATTGGAAGCGGCAAACTGCCGCGCCCGGCGCGGACCCTGCGTTTTATATGGGGACCAGAGGTCGAGGGCACGATGGCCTTTTTGAGTGCCCACCCCGATATTCGGAAATCGCTGCGCGCCGATGTACACATGGATATGGTGGGCGGCGATCCTTATAAGAACAAATCCATTCTGCACGTGACCGAGACGCCGTGGTCCCTGCCAAGCTTTGTCACCGATGTGGGCGAATTGTTCGCC
Organism: Terriglobales bacterium; assembly: GCA_035483045.1. Classification (GTDB taxonomy): domain Bacteria; phylum Acidobacteriota; class Terriglobia; order Terriglobales; family Acidobacteriaceae; genus Acidiflorens. The sequence continues at coordinate 45,898 of DATHQD010000052.1, read as the reverse complement.
GAGGCGATCCGGGATGGCGCGACGGTGTACGCCGAAGATGGCAGCCATTCAGAGGCCGCAGTGTTGGAGGATCGAAACGGCGCGCCCGGCACGCGCAACGAATTTCTCGCCGATCGAACGGCATATTCCGAAGGCAGCGATCACGATGATTACGACTCTTCGACGATCGCCGTCCCATCGCTCTACTTGCGCGACTGGCCCGACATTTATATTCACACCGATCACGATACGCTGGCACAGATCGACCCAACGAAGCTGCGTCGGGTTGCGCTGCTGGGTGCGGCCGCCGGATATACGTATGCGGCAGTCGATGGCGCCAGAGGCCGGGGCTTGGCTTCCTTTTTTGCGGCACGCGCGCAACGGCGGCAGGCCGAGGGTTTTGAGCGGGCGAGGAGCCTGGCGCAAGACAGCCAGCTGCCACCGAGAGAAGCCTGGTATGAGGCGCGCAACTTGATGACGCAGATGCTACGGCGCGAGCAGGAGGAACTCCGCTCGTTTTCCGCCTATACCCAGAGTGATGTAGGGAATGTCGCGACGTTTAGTAAGGATCTGGAAGCGCAGGCTGCGATGCTGAATGCGTGGATCGACAAGATTGCCGCGGAACGCGGCGCTCACGATCTTCCTGCGCAGCCACCGTGGCATGGTGAACCGGAGGCGACGCGCGTGCCGGCGCGCACGGCCGAGTTTGGTCCGCTAACTTATCAGAACGACGATGTCCTGCTAGACCGCCTCGGCAGCGAGCGGGTAGCAAAAATTAAGCTGCTTCAGGGCGGGTCGAATCGTCTCTTGCGCGTGCAGGATCGCGGGTCACTCTATGCCTACGAAATTGTCAACTTCGTGGACGGGAAGCGGTCCGTGGGCGAGATACGCGACGCGGTCGCGGCGGAATTTGGCCCGATCCCGCTCGACGTTGTGGCCGATTATCTGAAGGCTTGCGAAGAAGCGAAGATCGTGGCATTCCACTAGCCGGTATTGTTCCTTATACAGAAAGAGAGCGGTGATGAGATCGGCGAAATCGAGAATTGGTTTTGCGGCACTTTATTTTGTGGCGGTTCTTGGGTTGACAGTAAACCTGCATTCGCAGTCTCGCGACGCGCAGGGCGCATTTCAAACTACATCGGGCCTTGGCCGAAAACTCTACGCCCTGCCCGACGACGATAAAGTTATCGCTGCTCGCAAGAGCCTGGCCGAAGATCCGAAGAACATTGACCGCGTGATCCAGCTCTCAAAGGCTCATGCGGCGCGCAGGCAGTATCGCGAAGCGGTCGCGACAACGACTGCAGCCTTGGCCTTTGCTCCAAAAAGCGCGGATCTTCACCTCGAACGCGGCCACCGCGAACTGGGTCTGCGCGAGTTCAAGCAAGCAATGAATGACCTGGAGCAGGCAACCCGGCTCGCGCCCGACATGCTCGATGCCCATTATCATCTCGGGCTGGCGCATTATTTCTTAGGTGAGTTCGCCGCTGCCGCACTTTCGTTCGGTCGAGCGCGCGCGCTCGCGAAAAATGATGACAGCCTGATCGACTGCACGAATTGGCTCTATGTTTCGCTGCGCCGCGCCGGTAAAGAGCAAGACGCGGAACAGGCCCTCTCCCGCATCACGCCGGAGGTTAAGAACACGGAGCCTCATCTTTATTTCTATCTCCGCCTCCTGCATTTTTATCAGGGGCAGCTTACGGCAGAGGCGGTGTTGCCGCCTCCGCCGGCCGGTTCGGATGATCTTGAAGGCGAGCTTGCCTTCGATACGGTGAGCTATGGCGTCGGCAACTGGCGCATCTATCATCACCAGGGCGCTGATGCCGTCGAACTGTTTAAGAATGTCGTGAAGGGCGAGGCTTGGAATGCCTGGGGATTTATCGCGTCGGAACTTGAGCTAGTCCGCAGCGACAGGTAACCCAGCTTCAGAAAATTCCTATCCCGCGAGGGCTCGCATTCGCCTTTCGTTCGCTATAATTCCAAAAGTCAAAGTTTGCCGTTTCGATTGCAAAAATCTGCATGAGTTTCGCTACCGTCCTACGTCGTAATTTAGCTGAATGCGCTCACAGATACGCGCTGGCGAAAGCACTGCCGCATTGTCTTAGCTATGGCGAATCCCCCATCGTTTGCTTCGAGCCCCTCCCGGATAATTTGCGCCATGGAAACTTTTTCCCTCCGAGTTACAGGGCGATCTGCCAAAATCCTGCCTGGCGAAGACGATTGGCAAAAGTTCATACTCTAGGCCACAGGGCTCTCCCTGCAAGCGATCGCGGGCGCCGAATGGAGCTTGATACCTGTACTAGTTCCGATGCCTTGCTCATGAATATTTTCTGCCATCCAGGTGCCTTGCGGGACCAAAACTTCTGTGCGCTGCTCGGCGTCGAGCCACGCTTGTCTCCGTGTTTTGGATATCGCGCACGCGTTCCTCTTGCCAATGGCGGATTCGATCGCACTGAAGTCGATCTCCTCTTGGGAAACTTGTTACTCGAGGCGAAACTGACCGAGAACGACTTTCAGAGCGCTCCGAAACGGGCTCTCCTCGCCTATCGGGATTTCTTCAAGGTGTTCGCTTCGAGGCAGCTTCCGCAGACCGGCGATAACTATCTTTGCTATCAACTTCTCCGCAATGTCCTCGCGGCCTATGCTCTGCAGTATTCGTTTTGCGTTTTGGTCGACGATCGCCGACCCGATCTGGTGGATGCCTGGTACGCTGTGATGCGGTGTGTCAAGCCGGTGGAATTGCGAACTGAGCTCAGAATTTTGACTTGGCAGGAACTGACTGACTCCGCCCCAGCTGGCCTTCGCGCCTTCCTGGCGAAAAAGTATGGACTCTCGCGGGAGCGCTTCGAAGGGCCGTCTGCGGCCGCCTAGGATAATCTTTTGCTGGCCAGAGAGGTTCTTTTTCTTGGCTTCCACAGCCAAACTTTGGTAATTTTTCAGGTATGCCTCCGTTAGGTTTCAATACAGAGGCAATCCAACCAACGGAATCGTAAATATGAATAGTTTGGAGCTCTGCCTCGTCGTCCAGGTGTGTCTTGCCTTCGGAGTAGCCGGATTATTTTGGCCAGAAAAACTCCGGCCGTTGTTTGATGTCTTGATGTTTCCGTGGGCGGCCAACTACCGCGCCATTCGAGCGAACAGCATTGCCGCCATTGGATTGTCTCTCGTACTTTTCGTTCGCCTGCTGACCGGTATTTCTTAAATCTCGCCGCTGTTCCAAGTAAACTCAGCAATTTTGGCGGCGTCACTGGCCACCTTCCCGGCACTCGTGTCGCCTCCAAAGCGAAACTCGGTCAATACAGGAAACAAGGTATATCCCCAGAGCGTCCGATGATGCATCCTGAATGGTCGTTCTCCGGGAGTAGTGTGTTAATCCCGCGAAAGACCATCGAACGAAACAAGATAATATCTCAAGGATAGATAAGGTTGAGCATGGGTTGCATGGAAATCCTGATTGCGGACGATCATGAATTGTTCCGCCGCGGCTTACGGATGTTTCTCGAATCCCGGCCAGATTGGCACGTTTGTGGCGAGGCAGCGGATGGTAAAGAAGCGGTAGCTAAGGCGAAGCAACTGAAACCGGATGTGGTGCTGTTAGACGTATCGATGCCAAAGATGAATGGGCTCGAGGCGGCGCGCGTGATCCGGCGGGAAACACCGGAGTCCGAGATTCTGATTATCAGCCAAAATGAAACGGCCCTGATGGAAAAAGCCGCTCTGCAGGCAGGGGCCTCACGCTACATCCAGAAGACGAGGATTTCGCCGGATCTGTCGGATGCGCTGGAAGCGTTGAGCAATCGGCAAGTGGCGAATGAGGCTGAGCAAAAAAAACCAGTGCTCGGCGAACCGGGAAAATTAGGCGGGGAACAAGAGGATGCCGTAGAGCAGAACCGCGAGCAACAATTCCGAGCCATGATCGACGCGCTCCCTGCCGCCATTTATACGACCGATGCCGAAGGCTGGCTTACGCACTTTAACCCCGCGGCGGTTAAATTTTCCGGTCGTGTGCCAGAGCTCGGCACCGACCGATGGTGCATAAGTTGGAAGATTCTTCAGGCCGATGGCACGCCCCTTCCGCACGAGAAGTGCCCCATGGCGGTAGCGCTCCAAGAAGGCCGGATTATCGAAGGCGCGGAGTGCATCGCGGAGCGGCCTGACGGGACCCAAATCTGGTTTACTCCTCATCCCCGGCCTTTGCGAGATGCGTCCGGAAAAATCGTCGGCGGCATCAACATGCTGGTGGACATTACCCACCAGAAACAGGCTGAGAGAGCAAATTCTTTACTGGCCGCCATTGTTGGTTCTTCCGATGACGCAATCATTAGCAAGAATTTCGATGGCATTATCACCAGTTGGAACAAGAGCGCGGAAAGGATTTTCGGTTACACCGCCGATGAAGCCATCGGCAAGTCGATCATGCTTCTTATTCCAGAGGGGTGCCGCGGAGAAGAGGAACAGATTATTGCGCGCCTCAGGCGAGGCGAGCGGGTTGATCATTTCGAAACAACTCGTGTGCGCAAAGACGGCTCGACCCTGGACGTGTCGCTGACCATTTCCCCGGTGCGCGATGGATCGGGCCGGGTCGTCGGCGCGTCGAAGGTTGCGCGAGACATTACCGAGCGCAAGCTCGCGGAGCGAGCCTTGCGAAACAGTGAAGAAAGCTTCCGGGCTATCGTTGAGACCACACCCGAATGCGTTAAGCTTGTAGCCCGCGATGGCACTCTGCTGCACATGAATTCCTCCGGCCTGGCGATGCTGGGAGCCGATGCCGCGGACAAGGTGGTCGGTAAGAGTGTTTATGAGTTAATCGCTCCACAGGATCGGGAACGATTTCGCGCTTTTAACGAAACGATTTGCCAGGGTGAGAAGGGACGCTTGGAATTCGGTATCGTGGGGCTACAGGGCGAATATCGCCACATGGAAACGCATGCCGCGCCGCTGCAAAATCGAGACGGTAACATCGTTCAGCTCGGGGTTTCTCGCGATATCACCCAACGAAAGCGGGTGGAGAAAGCGCTGGCGGACGCTGCGCGCCAGCAAAAAGCGCTGTTTCATATGGCCGACCAATTGCATCGTGCGCTATCCATGGAGGATGTCTACGACGCAGGTCTTGAGGCCATTTGCAGTGCGTTGGAGTGCGATCGAGCGTCTATTTTGCTCTATGACGATCGCGGTGCCATGCGTTTTGTAAGCTGGCGAGGTTTGTCTGAGAAATATCGCAGCGCGGTCGAAGGGCACTCGCCTTGGCGAACTCTGGATGACAATCCGCAGCCGGTTTGTATCGGCGATATCGATGGTGCCGATTTCGGAGACGCGCTGAAAGCAACAGTAAAGGCGGAGGGCATCCACGCCCTTGCTTTTATTCCTCTCGTTTCCGAGGGCAAGCTGATGGGAAAATTCATGATGTACTTTCCCAGCCGCCACGATTTCAGCACTGATGAACTTGAGCTCAGCCTGGCAATCGCGCGCCAGTTGGCTTTTGCCATCGATCGCAAGCGCGCCGACGCGGCATTGCGGGAAAGCGAAAAAAAGTTTCGCGCACTTTCAGAATCCCTCGACGCCGAAGTGCGTCTGCAGACGGACGAACTGCTGGCTCGCAATAACGGCATGCTGAAACAGTCGGAGCAACTGCGCGATCTTTCGCAGCGACTGCTGCGAGCCCAGGATGAGGAGCGCCGGCATATCGCCCGCGAGTTGCACGACAGCGCCGGTCAAACTCTAACCGTCCTGGAGATGAATCTCGCCCGTTTTCTTCAAGAAGCGCAACAAAACGCGCCCCATCTCGCCAAAGACGCGGAGGAGACACAACAACTGGTGCAGCAACTGACCCGCGAAATTCGCACGACCTCCTATTTGCTCCATCCTCCCTTGCTCGATGAAAGCGGTCTAGCCTCGGCGCTCAGTTGGTATATCGAAGGACTCCATGAACGGAGCGGCCTCGACATCATGCTTGCGATTCCCGAGGAATTCGGCAGACTTCCGCGGGAGATTGAGTTGGTCGTGTTCCGAGTGGTTCAGGAATGCCTGACCAATATTCAGCGGCACTCCGGGAGCAAGAGCGCATCCATCCAAGTTGCTCGCCAAGGCGAATCGGTTTCCATCGAGGTCGAGGATCAGGGGAAGGGCATCTCGCCAGAGAAGCTGGCCGAGATTCAGTCGCGTGGGTCCGGTGTCGGAATCAGAGGAATGCAGGAGCGCGTGGGCCACTTTCGCGGTAATATGCGGATCGAATCGAACGGCTCCGGCACAAGAATATTTGTCAGCATTCCGCTTTCAGAAGCGCCCTCGGAGAAGCCGACTGCGATTGAACCGCTTCCTCCCGCACATTAGAATCGGAGCAGAAGAATCGAACTCGGTATCGTCCTTATGAAAATTCTGATTGCGGATGACAACCAGTTGGTTCGACGCGGGGTGGCGCGAATTGTATCCGGCTACTCTCACTGCGAAGTTTGCGCCGAAGCCTCCGACGGCCTTGATTCTTTGCAGAAGGCCCGCGAGTTTCTTCCCCATCTTATTCTTCTCGACATCAATATGCCCGGCATGGATGGCCTGGAAACTTCACGTCGGTTGCGCCAGGAGTGGCCGCAAATCAAAATCATCATTATGAGCCATAACGATGCTGACAAGTTCTTATCCGACGCCCGTAAGGCTGGCGCCGATGGATGTGTCGATAAGGCACGCATCGTTACTGATCTGCCGCGTATTATCGAAAATCTTGGGCGTGTATCTTTCGGAAACCGGATGGAATAGCAACAGCGTGGGTTCTGGGTGAAACTGCGTCGCAAAACCCAGGTTTCCCTTTTCCTATCCGCATTTGATTACCATCACTCCTGCCGGTATCGTTATCGCAATATTGCGGTCACCAAGTGCGCGTGACAAATCCTGAAGCGAAAAGGACGGTTGATCTTGAGAATACGTTCGCAAATTCTGCTTTTCGCGCTCATCAGCACCGCCTTGGCAATCGGACTCTTATCGGCGCAGCGTGTTAAAGATGACAGTCCCAAACGTTGGATCACAACCTGGGCCACTGCGAATGCGGCAAGTGACCTCCCCGCCTCATTCTCCAATCAAACAATTCGCGAAATTATCCATACTACCATCGGTGGCAGTGGGGTTCGGCTTCGGCTTTCGAACACGTTCGGAACCCGCGCGATTCGGTTCGACGCGGTTTTCATTGGTCGGCAAGCCACCGGGGTGGAGGGCGGAGGCGCATCTTTAGTTCCGAGCTCGAATCGCCAGGTGATGTTCGGAGGCAATCCCTTCATCTCCATTCCGGAAGGCGCGGAAGTCCTGAGCGATCCGATTGCTTTGTCTGTGGCGCCCCAGAAGAATCTCACGATCAGTCTGTTTATTTCTGAAGACTCAGGACCAGCCACGGTTCATGGATCGGCCTTTCAGACCAACTATGTGTCAGGTCCGGGCAACTTTGCGGCCGACGAAAGCGGAAAAGCGTTTGCCGACGGCACAGGATCCAAAGCAATTGGGTCGTGGTACTTCTTGAGGGCGGTCGAAGTGCTCGCGCCTGCTAACGTGAAGGGCGCGGTTGTCGTGCTCGGAGATTCGATCACCGACGGCGCCTCGACTCACCCCGACAAGAATGAGCGCTGGACAGACGTTCTGGCGCGTCGCATACTAGCCAGCCACATGGAATTGGCGGTACTGAACGCAGGCATCGGCGGCAATCGTGTGTTAACCAGTTCGCCGTGCTGGGGACAGAATGCACTGGCCAGACTCGGTCGCGACGTGTTAGCCGAGACGGGAATAAAGGCGGTGATTCTATTCGAGGGCACCAACGATATTGGGCAGCCAGACTCTCCCGCTGCTAACACCAATTCTTGTTTCAGCCGCACGCAAGTGACCGCCGATGAAATCATCGCCGGTTATCAACAAATCATTGCCCGAACGCACGCTCGCAGCCTCAAGATTTTCGGTGCAACCATCCTTCCTTATCAGGGCTTGGCAGCGTGGACGCCATCAGGCGAGGCGAAGCGCGTGGCCGTGAATCAGTGGATTCGGAATTCTGGCGCTTTCGACGGCGTTATCGATTTCGACGCCGCCTTGCGCGACCCAGCCAAGCCCAGCTACTTGGCTCCTCAATATGATAGCGGCGATCATTTACATCCCGGGGCGGTGGGGCACGAAGCGATGGGAAACGCGGTGGATATGAGGCTCTTTCGTTGACTTCGGAAGGACAGCACCAAAGGCTCCGGCGCGCAGATCTTCGGAATACTGTTTTCGACAGACGGCAACCGTTGATTCTCCTCACGCCATTATCGTATTCTGCCATCCGATGTAAGATGTGTTGCCGGCCGCTAATTTCTGGCAGACAGTGCCCGTGCTGCCGAGCAGGGAAGAACTGAGGGGGAACGAGGCCAATGGTGCCAAACGTCGGTGTAGGAACTCCCACGAAAGCGGTCGCGGCAGCGCCGTCCACTTCGTATCGCGGGCCCTTGGCCATACTAACCACGCTCTTCTTTATGTGGGGTTCGCTGACCTCTCTGAACGATGTGCTGATTCCTTATGCGCAGCGTGCCTTCAATCTCAATCTCGCCAAGAGCATGCTGATTCAGACTGCTTTCTTCTTGGCTTATTTCGTCTTTTCCGTTCCCTCATCCAAGATCATCGACTGGCTCGGATACAAGAAGGCGATCGTCGTGGGACTGTTGACGATGGTGATCGCGTGTCTGGGATTCTATCCTGCCGCGAAGATCCCCTCGTTTCCATTTTTTCTCGCGGCGCTGATTGTGCTGGCGACTGGGATTACGATTCTTCAGGTCGCGGCGAACCCGTATGTTGCAGTGCTGGGAAGCCCGAAAACCGCTTCGAGCAGACTGGTTCTTACGCAAGCCTTCAATTCGCTGGGCACAGCCGTGTTCCCCTGGGTGGGGGCTCGCGTGATTCTCGGAACGACGACCAACGCAATCGCGCAGAGCACTTCGCAGCAAGCGAATGCCATTATCCGTCTCTACGTCTATTTCTTTGCTGTGGCATTGTTCCTGCTGGCAATCGGTTTCGGCCTGTCGAAGCTCCCCAAAATTGAGTCCGCCGAACACCGTATCGGAGAAAAGGTAAACGACTCCGTCTGGAAACATCCGAACCTGGTATTCGGGGCGATTGCGATCTTCATGTATGTCGGCGGGGAGGTCGCGATTGGAAGCTCCGTTGCCAACTATCTGGCTTTGCCGAACATCGGCGGGTTCGCTCAGAATATTTCCGACCCAGCGACGCGCTACCATGCGGCGTTGGTAGAGGCCGCACGATACATATCGGTGTATTGGCTAGGCGCCATGATCGGCAGATTCATCGGTTCGGCAGTTCTGCAAAAAGTAAGAGCCGGCACCCTGCTCGCGCTCTTTGCGGTGATGGCCGCGCTGCTGGTGGGTGTTTCAGTTGTGACCGGCGGCCATGTGGCGATGTGGTCGATACTCGCGGTCGGTTTATTCAACTCGATCATGTTCCCCTGCATCTTCACACTCGGCATCGCGGAACTCGGCCCACTCACGGGAGACGCATCCGGTATTTTGAATATGGCGATTGTGGGCGGCGCAATTGTTCCGTATCTGGTCGGCAAAGTCGCCGATGTGATTAACCGGGCCTACTATCCGGCTATGACGCAGGGCGAAACCAGTTGGGGACAAGGCATTCATTACGCTCTGGCCGGGGCCCTGATTTGCTATCTCTACATTTTGTTCTTCGCGGTCAGCGGATCGAAGCCCAATAGCGAGCGCTACGTCAGTTCATAGTCAGTTTCCGCGCCCGCCTGTCCCTTGATCTAATCTTGTTACAACTCGGGTATACCGGATGCACTGTATCGCCAGCCCCGGCCATCTTTCGTAGAATCTCTAAGTTTGTTAGCGATTGAAAATCGAGAGGAGACTGTGTCTTGAATCGACGATTTGGAAAAACAGCAGTAGCAGCTTTGGTCGCTGGGGCGCTTTTCATGTTTGCCGCAGCACCGCTGGTGCATGCCGACGACAAAGACAAGTGCCGTCACGCGATTGAAAAAGCAGAAGCACGATTGGACCATGCGATCCGCGATAAGGGCGAGCACAGCCGCGAAGCGGAGGAACGCCGGCACGATTTGAACGCCGAGCGCGAGCGTTGCTGGACCGCCTACCACGGTTGGTGGAACGGAAAAGAAAATCGCTGGGAAACTGAACACAACTGGGACAACGATCACCCCGATAATCATTGAGTGATCGACTACCAAGCCACATCCTTAGGGTTAGAACCCGCCTCGAACTCCATGAGTTCGAGGCGGGTTCGTCTTTAGAGGGTTCACGGACCTGTCTTTTTCTTTGGGCTTACTGCGCGTGCGTTGTGGCTTTCTCCAACTCATCCGCCACCCTGTCAATCGCGGCCGCTACATGTTCGAGCACTTGTCCGACCATGGGAACCTGTGCGTCCGCCTCCTTCCACTTTTCCTGATCCATATATTCGCGCACTGCCGCGATCGGCTTCGCGCCGTAGCCCGTATATGCGCCGGGGGCATAGACCTGGTGCCTGAACCACGGACGCTCAGGCAGTCCCTTCTCGGTGAGAAATGTCCGCTGAATCTGCATCAGATCGGCATTGAGTGCGGCCGCCGTCTCGGCTGGCAAATCACTTCCACCAGCCTGCCACTTTGAAAACGCTGACTGATATCGTTCCGCGCTCTTCTTCACTGCCTCAACTCCATTCTTCAGCGGAGCAAAATTCATAAATGGTGGGACCGTTTTCGTCGGCGGAGGAACTGACGTTTTTCGCGGGTCAGCTGTCGCCGAGAACACGCCTTCTTTCAATTCCAGATTGCGCTCCGTGATCTCGTCTTGCTTATCCTTCAGCAGTTTCTCCAGGTCCTTGACGTATCGCCCTATGGTGTCGGCCTCGGCGTTGTATTCATACGGAATCACATCGGCATCCGCCAGGCGCATCACCGTTGTTCCTCCCGTCTGCGCCAGGGCGCGGCCGTAAGAAAAATCGGTATCGACAAACTTCGTATACCAGGCGAAGTCATCATAGACAGAGTGATAAGCATTAGCATCGTTCTCGCCGCCGTAGCCGATGTTGAGCGCTGAGATGCCGGCGTGATCCATAAATGCGGTGAAATCTGAACCATCACCGAGCGCGTTGATCCGCACATCATTACTTTTTCTGATCTCGCTGCGGTCTTCCGCGTTGGTTGCGCGGGCGATTCGCTGCAGCCGCGCGCGTTGCTGAACCGAGATGTGTTTCTCCGGATCTTGAATGTCGCTAGCCACATCGTTAATGAAATGTTGCAGATCGTGCGTTCCACCCGCATAGAAAAAGCCGCGCCCGTTGCTGTCGGAATTAATATAAGCGACTGCGCGCTTCTGCAATTCGTCCTGATGCGTTTCCACCCATTCCGTTGAGCCAAGCAACCCGGGTTCTTCGCCGTCCCACGCGCAAAGAATGATGGTGCGCTTCGGATTCCATCCTTGTCTGTGCAGGTCGCCGAGAACGCGAGCTTCCTCCAGAACGGCGACCATGCCCGAGATCGGATCATCGGCGCCATTCACCCACGCATCATAATGATTGCCGCGGATCACCCACTGGTCGGGCACTTCCGATCCGCGCATAGTGGCAATCACGTCGTTGACCGGCTTTAAATCCCAGTTGGACGCCACTTTCAGGTGAACTTTCGCGGGACCAGGCCCGATGTGATACGTGATGGGCAGAGCGCCCCGCCACGCTTCAGGAGCAACTGGCCCTTGCAGTGCCGACAGTAGAGGCAGAGCATCGCCCCACGAAATCGGCAGCACCGGAATCTTAGTGATCGTCCTCGCGTCTTTGATATCGAGTCGCTTGGCGTTCTCAGTCGCGCCGACTCCGGGGGTCAGCGGATCGCCAGGATAGTCCGTATCCATCACGCTGCCGCGCTGCACCCCTTCGCGCGGACGCCATCCACCTTTCGGATAATCATCGCCGTTGAAAAATCCGTCTTCCTTGGGATCGGAATAAATAATGCATCCAATGGCGCCGTGCTCCGCGCCGACCTTGGGCTTGATGCCGCGCCAGCCCTCGCCATAACGAGCAATCACGATTGCGCCTTTGACCGAAATTCCCAGACGGTCGAGCTGTTCATAATCTTCGCGGTTGCCATAATTCACATACACCAGCGGGGCAGTCACGTCTCCGTCGATGGAATATGCGTTATACGTTGGCAATTGCTCGGCCGTTTGCTCAGAGGTTGGATCACCGGGGACAGGAGGCTCCTGCAGCTTGGCTCGAAACTTCGAGGGCTCGATCATCTCAACGACGCGTTCCTTAGGCGTGGGAAAAAGCACCTTGAAAGTTTCGATATGAGCGTCAAATCCCCACTCCTTGAACCGAGAGAGAATCCAATCGGCATTATCTTTATCGTAAGCAGACCCAACGTGATGCGGCCGAGCGCTCAGCCGCTGCATGCTCTCGCGTAGATTTCCCGCGGCGACGGCGGTCTGGAATTTCTTCTCCCAGTCCCGCTCTGTAGCCGAAGATTGCGATGAGTAGCCGGCCAAGCGGCTGTTGTCGTGCGCGGGCGTCTGCGGCGTTTGCGCGAAAGAGAGCGGAGCGCCGGCCATCACGATCGCTAGGATCGCGAGATATACCACAAGAAAACGGAGCGAATTCAAAAGAAAATTCAAAAGAGCCTCCTGAGGGAAGTTGACGAAACGCTTGCGGCGAAAATTCGATTCTGCGTCATTTATTGTTTCTTGAGCAGCGATTCCGGCGACAATCCGCGAATCGACGCGTCCACGATTTCTATCATGTGCACCACCGGCACATCGCTCCCAGCCTGCCTCAATCCGCTTCGCAGCTGAAGCACGCAGCCGGGATTTCCCGTGGCAACGATATCCGGTCCGGCCGCGAGCACATTGCGCACCTTGCGATCGCCCAGTTCCTTGGCCGGCCCCGGCCGTACCAGATTATAGATTCCCGCCGAACCGCAGCACAGCGCCGCTTCGGCTGTTTCACAGATCTGCAATTCGGGGATTGTCGCCAGCACAGTCCGGGGCTGCACTCTCACCCCCTGCGCATGCTGCAAGTGGCACGCATCCTGGTAGGCGACCTTCAAGTTTAGGGGATGCCGCGGTGCTCGCGGGGCGAGCGCCGCCAGCACTTCCGAAACGTCGCGACATTTCGCAGAAAATGCTTTCGCGCGCTCACTATAGTTCGGATCGTCGCGCAGAAGGTAGCCGTACTCTTTCATGTTCGATCCGCATCCCGCGGCATTGATCACAATCGCATCCACTGTCACGCGCTCGAATGCCTCAATAGTGCGCCGTGCGTATTCAAGCGCAGCTTTCTCTTCGCCAGCGTGAATCATAAGTGCGCCGCAGCAGCCCTGATTCTCAGGGTTGGGAATAATCACCTCGCAACCCTCAGCGGCGAGCACGCGAGCCGTGGCAGCGTTTACTTCGGGAAAAAATACGCTCTGCACACATCCCAGCAGTAAACCGACGCGCAGCCTCAGTTCGCCCTGTGCTGGCACGCGTTCCGGCAATGCCGCACCTTTTTGTGGAGCCGAAGGCGTGAGATTCTCCATTGCACGCAGGCTTGCGGGAAGCAACTTAAGCAGACCGCTACGCCGGACAAGCGATTGCAGTCCCGATCGCTGGAATATCCGCAAGGGCCCAAGCAGCAGGCGCAACCTGTCGGGTCTCGGAAAGATTTCAAAGATCATGCGCCGAAGAATTCCATCAGTTTTCGGTCGCGGATAGTTCCGCTCGATCTGCGCGCGCGTTGCTTCGATCAGTTTGTCGTATTTCACGCCCGAAGGGCACGCCGTCATGCACGCCATGCAGCCGAGGCAGTTGTCCATGTGATGGACAAAAGTCGAATCAAGCGAAACTTGGCCCTCCGACGCAAGCTTCATGAGATAGATTCGCCCGCGCGGCGAGTCCATTTCCTCGCCCCACAGCGCATAAGTCGGACAGGTGGCAAGGCAAAATCCGCAATGTACACACTCGTTGATCAGATCGGTAGAGGGAGGATGATGCGCGTCGAACGCGCTGGAACGGCCGCTACGCAAGGGGTTCGCAAGCATGTCCGCGGGTTCCGCCATCACATCTTCTCGACCATTAAATTCCACCGATGAAGCGGCCCGGGTTAAGCGTGCCCCTCGGATCGAATCGCGCCTTAATACTTTTCATCAATGGCAGCGCATCGCCCGCGCTTCCCCACACATCGAGTTTCGACTTGATTTCAATCGGGCAGCGCAGAATGACGAGAGAGCCACCGCGGGCTTCCAGTTGTTGCCGCAGGTCTACGAGCGCCGAAAGAAGTGTCGCATTGTCGCTTCTCTCCATGCGGAGATGACCGACTCCGACCGCTTGCGCGACGAGCCGCCAACGTAAGTTCGGCGATTGTACAAGTTTCTTCAGCGAGCCCAAAAAGCTGGCGAAATCGGTCGGCAACAGGCTGAACTTGCATACCACGGAGGGCTCGCCGCCACTCCACAGTGTCGAACAAGCGTTCCAGACGTCCGCGGGGCGTTCGACGCGGTGCGCATTGCGCGCCATACGCAGAGTCCGCTCGATCTGCGCTTCACAGCCGGCAGTCGTTCCTTCAAAACGCAAATCGATTTCGTGCAGATCGTTTTCTGTCGACGAACTCGCCGCGCGAATCTGCACTCCGGTCGGAACCATATCGCAGTCCTGAATCGCCAGCACCAAATCGTGCAGGGATGCCTTACCCGAGGTAAGCCCTTCGGAACTTTCGAAGCTCAAAGTGCGCGTCTCGCGAGGAATCGGATGAAGCCGGAAATTTGCCTGCGTAATAATTCCAAGAGTGCCGAGTGAGCCCGTTGCCAGTTTGGGCAGATCATACCCCGCGACATTTTTCACAACCTTGCCGCCACTTTTAGCGATCGTGCCATCCGGCAAAGCAAGCGTAATGCCAATAATCAAATCGCGCAGGCTCCCAAAGCGAATACGAAGCGGGCCGCTGTCATTGGTCGCGAGAATTCCACCGATGGTCGCTTGCTCCGGCCAGAGAGGGTCGAGAGCCAGTCGCTGACCATGCTCGGCCAAAGTTTCTTGGAGTCGCTGCAACGTGCATCCCGCCTCGACCGTCGCCGTCATGTCGCCCCATGCGTGTTCGATGAGACGGTTCAAACGGCGCATAGAAAGAATCAACTCGCCGCTCTGACCGTCGCGCCGAAGACAATTGCCCCAATCCTTTTTAGTGGCGCCGCCGCGCGGGATCACGTGCATACCTGCGTCGGTCGCGATCTTCAGCGCTCCAGCAACCTCTTCGCCATTAGCCGGCTCGACGACTAACTGCGGGACAATGCCATCGACTGCGTCTTGCTCACGACCGGCACGCATGTGCTCTGGACCAACGAGCGCCCGCAGATCGTTCCACGCAGTCTCAACACCAGCTGTGGTCGGATTCGATGATGAGTCTCTTAATGATGGATGAATTCCCATAATCCTCAGAAGAACTGCGCGACTCCTGCGATCTCCAACGGATGTGGCTGATAAGGTCCTGTTCGCTCCGCGCACAGGCGTGTGCGCGGGAAAACTTTGCCGGGATTTGAAAGCTGTTCGGGATCGAAAGCGCAGCGCACGAGCTGCATAGTCGCGAGGTCGGGCTCGGCGAACATCTCGCCCATCATCATCTTTTTCTCTTCGCCCACGCCGTGTTCTCCGGTAATCGAGCCGCCGCACTGCACGCACAGCCGGAGGATATTGATGGAAAGCTCCATGGCGTGCTCTTCCTGGCCGGCGATGCGGCCGTCATAGAGCACGAGAGGATGCAGATTTCCGTCTCCCGCATGAAAGACATTAGCCACGCGCAGTCCAGCGGCGGCGCTCATGCGTTCGATTTCGCCGAGAACTTTAGGCAGCGCGGTGCGAGGAATCACGCCGTCCTGCACGATGTAGTTGGGTGAAATGCGGCCCATTGCGGCAAAGGCGGCCTTGCGACCCTTCCAGAAGATAGCGCGCTCGGCTTCCGATTGCGCCACGCGAATCTCCCACGCGCCGCATTGCGTGCAAATCGCGCCGACCTCGTTGATCAAATTCGCGACCTCAGCCGCCGGGCCGTCGAGCTCAACCAGCAGCAGTCCGCCGCAGTTGGGATATCCCGCGTGCACCGAGGCTTCCGCTGCCTGAATAGCCAGGTTGTCCATCATCTCGATGGCAGCGGGCAGCATTCCAGCGCCAATGATTCCGCTGACCGCCGCGCCAGCTTCTTCGGTGGTATTGAATGCGGCCAGCAAAGTTTGAATGACCGCGGGTTTCTTCACGATGCGCAACACAACTTTCGTCGCGATTCCCAGCGTTCCTTCCGAGCCGACAAAAATTCCCGGCAAATCATAGCCTGGCCGATCGAGCGCGCGGCTGCCAAGATGCACGAGCGATCCATCCGGGAGAACCACCTCAAGCGCCAACACGTGAGTGGTCGTAAATCCGTATTTCAAACAATGCGCGCCGCCCGAGTTCTCCGCAACATTTCCGCCGATGCTGCACACCGACTGCGACGATGGATCGGGAGCGTAGAAATATCCGTGCGGAGCCACGCGTTGCGTGACATCAGCATTGATAACTCCCGGCTCTGCGACCACGCGCGCATTCGGCAGATCGGCTTCGAGGACACGGTTCATGCGGGCCAAACTGATGACGACGCCCTTGTCCACCGGCAGCGCGCCGCCGCTCAATCCCGTGCCCGAGCCGCGAGCGACAAACGGAATCTTTTCGCGATGGCAGATCTGTACAATCGCCTGCACTTCCTCGGTCGAAGTCGGAAGCAGAACCGCCTGCGGCAACACGCGAAAATTCGTCAGCCCATCGCACTCGTAAGTGTGCAGTTGCGAGGTTTCGGTGATCAGGCCGCGGCCAACAATGGTGCGAAACTGGTCGAGGATACGGGCTTCCATGGATTTCTGGCCGCCAAGCCGCGACTGCCTGAGCGGGCACTCTCGTCTGATTTAAAGGTCGACTGGAATGTTATATCAGATAGGAATGAAGCGGGGACGAGCTGCGGAGCGCACAAAAAATTAGTAGTGGTGCAGTCTGAAATCAAACCGCACCACTACCGGTCACGAACAACCTCTACGGTGTCACCGTCAAAATCACAGGCACTGTTATACCTTCAGTTCACCACGTTCAGAACGACCGGGATCGTCATCGACTGCGAAGGATCTGAGTCTTCAACGATGTTGATCTCGGCATAGTAGCTTCCCACCGGCAGGCCGCTGGAGACGACGCTGAGAGTGAGATTGGTCGGCGTGGCGCAGGGGTAATCGGCATTGTTGCAGCTTGTGAGCGGCAACCAATCATTACCCTTGCCGGTGGATGTGACCTGGTAGAAGTTCATGGCAGCTCCGGTGCTGGCGATGGTGATGGTTTGCGGCGGCGGAGTGCCTCCCTGGCTGGTTTCGAAAACCACCGTCGGTACGGGAACGAAGGTCTGCTTGCTGACGTTGACGACGACCGGAATCGTCGCCGCTCCCGTTGTTGCGGAGAGCACCTGCTGGCCCAGGAAAGTGCCGGCGATGGCTCCCTTGTTCGGTAGGTATGTGGGTCTTACCTCGACAGTGTAACTGCCCGAATTGGCGCCTTTGGTTGGAGTCACGATCAGCCATTTGTGGGTGTCGGCGGTTGAGGTCTTGATGGTCCAATCGAGCGTGCCTTCGCCTCCGTTGCCGAGATAGATGGTTTGCGACTGCGTCTTGGTGGTGCCCGGCGCGAACGAGAAGCTGGCCTGCCCGGGCAACTCGTCGAAGAACGCCTTGGTGTCAGCCTCCACGGTGAGAGTTATAGGAACCGTAATCGACCAGGAAGGGTTTGCGTCCCAATAGATTGTGACTTGCCCGGTGTAAGTACCGGCGGCGAGGCTGTTGGTGTTGGTCACGGTCACCAGAAACTCATTTGGCGTGGCGCAGGGATAATCACCGTTGTTGCAACTCGGAACCGACAGCCAGTTGCCTCCGGTTGCGGTCGATGTCACTTGGTAGAAGTTCAAAGCGGTGCCGTTAATGGTGGTAACGGTCACGATCTGCGGCAGCGGGTTGGCGCCTCCGGCAGGCATGACAAAATTGATCGGATTGACCTGCGTGAAGGCATTGGCGGCAACGACGACCGTGACCGGGATAGTCGTGCTGTCGGCACCGGCCTGTAGCAGAAGCTGCCCTTGATACGTGCCAGCGATGGCGCCGGCGTTGGGCAAGTACGCCGGTTTGATTTCGACGCTGACGGTCTTGGGTGCGCTGCCGGTCAAGGCAGACGCAGTGAGCCAGGCGCCGCCATCAGCCGTGCTCGGCGTGATGGTGAACTTTAGCGTGCCCGTTCCGCTCTTGCCGATCTGAAGGCTTTGCGGCGTGACGGTGGTTGCCTTCTGCGGCATGGTAAAGCTCAGCTGCCCAGGGAGATTATTGAAGAACGCGCCGGAACCGACGACGTTGAGGGTGACGGGGACGACGACGGAACTGGACGGATCCGTGTCCCAGTAAAAGACTACTTCGCCCGTGTAAACGCCTGCGGGAAGCGAACTGGCATTCTGTACATTCACTGCGACCTCATTTGGCGTGGCGCAGGGGTAGTCACCATTATTGCAGCCGGGAGCCGACAGCCAATTACCGCCGGTGGCGGTCGTCGTGACCTGGTAGAAGTTGACGGATGTTGTGCCGGTGGTCGACATCGTCAAAATCTGCGGCAACGGAGCCGCGCCGCCCGCGGGCATGGTGAAGCTGATTGGATTGATTTGATTGAAGCCGTCCGTGGCCACCGTAACGTTAACCGGAATGGTGGTGGTGTCGGTTCCGGTTTGCAGGAAGACCTGCCCGGTGTAGGTTCCGGCGACCTGTCCGCCATTGGGAAGCAACTGGGCATCGACCTTGACGCTGAGTTCGTCGGGCGCAGTTCCGCTGGTTGGGCTGGTGGAGAGCCACGCGTTGCCGTCGGAAGTTGCGGTCGTGGCCGTCCAACTCAGAGAACCGCTTCCGCCGTTGGTGACTGGAATGGTCTGCGTAACGGCAGGACCGTTCGGCAGGAGCGTGAAGGTAAGGCCGCCGGCCAGATTGTTGAAGAAAGCTCCGGAAGGTTCGACGTTGAGCGTGACCGGGATGTTCAGCGACATGCTGGGATTCGTGTCCTCGTAAACCGTGATTTCACCCTCGTAGGTGCCGGCGGGAAGCGTGCTGGCATTCTGCACGTTCACAGCAAACTGATTGGGAGTAGCACAGGGATAGTCGCTGTTGTTGCACACTGGAGTCGAAAGCCAGTTCCCGCCCGTGGCTGTGGTGGATGCCTGGTAAAAGTTCACCGACGATCCGGTGGTGGCGATGGTGATGTTTTGCGGCAGGGGATTGGCTCCGCCGACGGGCATGGTGAAGCTGATGGGATTGACTTGATTGAACACATTTGTGCCGACGACCACAACTACGGGGATCGACGTGGCATCGCCCGCAGTTTGCAACAGCACCTGGCCGATATAAGTGCCAGCGGCCGAACCTGCGCCGGGCAAGTTCGCCGGGTTGACGCTGACGCTGGTCGCGGAAGGCGCGGTGCCGCTGGCCGGTGACGCCGAGAGCCAAGCGCCACCATCAGAGGTCGACGTGCTCGCCGTCCAGGTCAGGCTGCTGCCGCCCGCATTGCCGATGGGTATGGTCTGCGAGGGCGCGTTGCCCCCGGCGACGAGGGTGAAGGCCAGACCTCCGGGAAGGTTGTTGAAGAACGCCCCGGAAGCCACGATGTTGAGCGTGACAGGAATGTTGATCGCCATTTCCGGATCGGTATCCTGATAGACGGTTACCTGTCCCATGTAGAAACCGGCCGCGAGCGAGTTGACATTTTGAATCGCCACCCGGAACTCGTTTGGGCTCGCGCACGGATAGTCACTGTTGTTGCAGTTGGGCGCCGAGAGCCAGTTGCCGCCATTCGCGGTGACGGTGGTCTGGAAAAAATTATGGCTTGAGGTATCGGCATACGCTATCGAAATAAGTTGCGCTAGCGGCGCCGCTCCACCGACCGGCATGGTGAAGTTGAGCGGCTCGACCTGCTCGAAGATCGACGTTCCGACCGTGATCGTGACTGGAATGGTCGTGCTGTCTCCGCTGGTCGATAGCACCAACTGGCCGACATACGTTCCAGCGCCCGAAGGAAGGTTCGCAGTGTTGATGCCAATGCTGATTGTGGCGGGAGCTGTCCCGCTGGTGGCCGAGGCGGTGAGCCAATTCTTTGAACTGGCTGTGCTGGTGCTCAGCGTCCAGTTCAATGTTCCGGTTCCTGCATTGCGAATCTGAAACGGTTGGGCCGTTGGCGTGGTGCTGCTCGACTTGAGGAAGAACGTCAATCCACCCGGAAGATTGTCAAAAAACGGAGCGCTGGTTTGCGCAACCGTGAGCGTCACCGCCACGGTCAGCGTGGTGCTGTTGTTTTCGTCGGTAAACTTGATCTGACCCTGGTAGGTTCCGGCAGCGAGCCCCGCGGCCGACACGACGACCGCAACCGTGTTTGGCGTTGCGCATGGGTAATCGCCATTGTTGCAGTTCGGAGCCGAGAGCCAATTCCCGCCGCTCGACGTGCTCGTCTGCTGATAAAAGTTGAAGACCGCGCCGGTACTGGCGGCGGCAACAATCTGCGGCAATGGATTCGCGCCGCCGAAGGGCATCGTGAAGTCGAGGGCCGGTATTTTTTGGAAAGTCTGGGCGTGGAGCGCGCCAGCCAGTAAGAATACGAGGATGAAGGCTGCCAGCGAAAATCGGGTCGAACGCATAGTTGAAGACATCGAATGTGCGGTTCCACGGTATTTCATAAAGCTCTCCTTAAAGCGAAATTCTTATGCCTCATGGCCATCGATGGCCTGCCGCCAACAGATTCCGCCGGCGGGCAGGAAGATGCCCCTGGAAGTGAAGCCTTCCCGACATCACCCCCAGTTTTGGGCATCCCTTTTTTGTGATTTTGCGTGCCCGGCGCACCAGTTCGTGGCAAAATATTTCTACTTACCGGTGACCGTCGGATGACAGTCTGCACCATCCCCCGCTGCATGTCCTGACGGAATTCTTAAGAACTCTAAAGTGTGACTAAATCTATGAATTACAAAGAAGCTGTCGGAGAGTTGGCCCAGAGCTCCGGCCGTCTTTGGCGCTTCGCCGATTACGAATTCGATGAGTTGGGACGGGTCTTGCGAGTCAAGGGCAGGGCAGTCGATCTCGAATCGAAACCGCTCGACATCCTGCTTCAGCTTCTACTCCACGCTGGTGAGGTCGTCACTAAAGAAGAGTTGCTCGACGCCGTCTGGCCCGGAGTAATGGTGGTGGATGCGTCCCTAGCCACTGCCGTCTCGAAACTCCGCAAGGCCCTCGGAGATGAAGACCACCCCGTGATTGTCACGGTCGCACGGGTCGGCTATCGGCTGGCGGTGCCTGTCTATTGTAAGACTGTAGCAGCATCGGCCGGCCCCGAACTCGGATTCAAAGCAGGCGACTTCGTGCCCGGACGCGATCAGTGGCGTCTGACTCGCCCCATGGATGTTTCCGGATCAAGCGAAGTCTGGCTAGCCGAAAATCCGAAGACACGCGAGCAGCGAGTATTCAAATTCGCAGCCGACGGCGTCCGCCTAAAGGGATTGAAGCGTGAAATCACCGTTTCTCGTTTCCTGCGAGAGTCGCTAGGCGACCGGCCGGAATTTGTTCGCATACTGGAATGGAATTTCGAGACATCACCCTTTTTTCTCGAAAGCGAATATGCCGGTCCGAACTTGGCAGAATGGGCAGTCGCGCAAGGCGGATTGAGCCAGATGGCGCTCGACGTTCGATTGCGCCTTCTGATCGATATCGCGCAGGCGGTCGCCGCAGCGCACGGCATTGGCGTCCTGCACAAAGATTTGAAGCCCGCAAACATCCTGGTAGTTCCGGGCGTTGCCCTGTCCGGGATCGGCGGCGGTTGGCAGATTAAGATCGCAGATTTCGGAAGCGCCTCGCTCTTCGACCCCTCACGCCTGCATGCCTTGGGAATCACTAACCTGGGCTTCACGCAGACCGTTGCGCTTGACAAGGAATCATCCGGAACTCCGTCCGGCTCCGCTGGAAGTTCGGCCGCAGCTTTGACTGGAACGCTGATGTACCTGCCGCCCGAAGTGCTGGCCGGCCAATCTCCAAGCGCCTCCGCCGACGTCTATGCTCTCGGCGTCATCCTGTATCAGTTGCTCATCGGCGACTTCCGCAAGCCGCTTGCGCCCGGCTGGGAAGCAGGAATTCAAGATCCACTGCTGCGCGAAGACATTGCCGATGCTGCCTGCGGCGATCCGGCGCGTCGCTTAGGCAGCGCCGCCGATCTAGCCGAGCGCCTGCTCACTCTCGAAACGCGGCGCGTCCGCCGCAACGAACTGGAAACCGCAAAACAACGCGCCCAGGTTGCCGAGCAAAAACTCGCAGCCGCCCGCGCCCGCCGCCCATGGGTCGCGCTAGCCGTTATTGCCTTGGCCATCGGACTCGGATTCAGCATTACCCTGTATCGCCGCGCTGCTCACGAGCGCGACATCGCCAACCGCCAGACCGCAATTGCCAGTTCCGTCAGCCGCTTCCTCTCCGACGATCTGCTCGGCCGCGGCAATCCGTTTTCCAGCGGTAAATCGTCTGAGTCTCTGATGGAGGCGATCCAGCAAGCCTCGCCGAGTATTGACCGCCAGTTCAAAGACGAGCCGCTGGTCGCCGCTCGCCTCCATCAAACCATCGCGCGCGCGCTCGACAACCGCACAGACTATCCCGACGCCCGCCTGGAATATGACCGCGCCGCGCATCTCTTCCAGCAAGTCGACGGCGACCTGTCGCAGGACGCGATCGTCGTTCAACTTCAGCGAGTGACTCTCGAGGCGCGCGCCTATCAATCCGGCTCGCTGCCATTGGCCAAGTCCATCCTCGAGCAGCAAAAAACGCTGATCGCCAAGCTGGCGCATCCGCGGCCCGATCTACCGGTCTGGCTAGCCTCAGCGCAAGGCATGATCGCGCTCGTCGAAAATAACGCCAAATCAGCGGCTGAGAATTTTCAGATTGCGGTAGAGAAGGCAGACGTCCTACCTGAATTCGACGAGAGCGCCCGCCTGACTTTCAAGCAGCGCCTGGCGTTCTCCTACATCCGCCTGGGCGAAGGCGCCAAGGCCGAGCAATTATTTCGCGAACTCATCGCTGCTTTCACCCGCGTTGCGGGACCAGATAGTCCCCATGTTTTGCGCGTCCGCCTGAATCTTGCGCAGGCTCTCATGATTCAGAACAAGCACGAGGAGGCGGTCAAGGAAGCCAACGCCATCTATCCCGAATTTGTCTCGCGGCTCGGCCCCGATCACGAACTCACCATGCAACTATTAACCACGCGCGCGCAGTCCGAGGGCAGCCTCGGCATGTGGGATGACGCCATTCGCGACGATCTGATGATTCACGATCTCGCCGTGAAAAAGCAGGGATCGCTCTCATTTTTCGCGGCCGCAACGTTAGCCGATGCTTCCCTGGCGCAATGTCGCGCCGGCCGTTATCGCGAGGGCGAGGCCAACGCTCGTCAGTCATATGCGGCGTCAGCGAAGGCCTTTGGCCCACGTGCCGGCCTGACTGGAGGCGCCGCCTATTCTTTGGCCACCTGCCTTATCGGTCAGAATAAACTGGATGAAGCCGCCGCCCTCTTACCGCAAATTGATGCGCAGGCGGTAGCACAACTGTCAGGCGATCCCGATTGGGGAGCCGGAATAAAACTTTCCCAGGCCGAGATCGCGTACCGCCGCCATGATTACGATGCTGCGCGGATTGATCTTCAGTCCGCGGCACCCGTATTTACTCGCAAAGATGCAGAGCCTTATCAGAAGCATGCCTTCGAATCGCTGAAAGCCGCTCTCGACAAGCTTCTACCACGCAACTGAATGATAAAATCTCACCGGTTTCGGTTAGAGGCTCCCCTTCGCGCACGGTTTGTCGTTACGATCGCCGCCAGCCTGTTAATCGTCCCCGCCTTGCTGGGAGACGCAGAATTTATCCGAGCTCAGACTGCCGCGTCCGCCAAACGATTCCGTTCGCCCGCAACGCTTCCTTTGACCAGCTTTTATGACACGCCTCATCCACTATCTGCAGGGAAGCCCGGAGAGCTGATTCGGTCGGAGTCGATCGATCAGTACAACCTTCCTTACGAATTATCCGCCTTGCGGATTCTCTATCACTCGCGCACTGCTAACGGCGAAGACGTGGCTGTCTCAGGCGTGGTTTTGATTCCCGACGGCAAGCCACCTTCCAACGGTTGGCCGGTGATCGCGTGGGCGCACGACTTCCGGGGCACGGCACGCACCTGCGCTCCCTCGCTGATGAAAAATCTTGGAGAGGGGCCGATCCTCGCGATGTATGCCAATCTGGGCTACGCGGTAATCGCCACCGACTACGCCGGACTCGGCGCCGATGGTAAGCCCGTGCTCGACATGCAAGCGAATGCGCTCGACATTATGTATTCCATTCCCGCGGCCCGAACCGCAGTAAAAGAGATCGGAACCAAGTGGATTGCCGCCGGGCCTTTTCAGGGTGGTTTGGCCGCAGTCGCTATCGCCGAGAGCGATGTGCGCGATCCGGGCTATCTAGGCAGCATTGACACTTCGGGATTGGCGGATGCTCAGGAAGCCTACGACCGCCTCGCGTTAAGCTCATCGAATTACGAGCTGTTAGCAGTGGCCGCCACTGTCAAAACGCTTTATCCGGAGTTTCAAATCAGTGACATGCTACAAGACAGCGCGCTGCCTGCGTTTCAGCACGACTCAACAACCTGCGCCGCCGAGCGCGAACCCGAATTCACCAGCGAGATGCTCAAACCGAGTTGGCAGAACAATCGCTATATAAAGGAGTTCTTCAGCCGCAACTCTCCAGGCCAAAAACCAACTCGCGCTCCGCTGCTCGTGATCACTGGGGAGGTTGATCCGATCGCACCTGCGGACATAACGACCAAAACCGTGGCCCGCATGTGCCAGCAGGGAAGCCGTGTGCTTTTCTTGAAATACCGTAATCTCGATGCCAGCGGAGCCATGGCCGCGTCCGCGTCAGATCAGGTCAGTTGGATCAAGGCAAGGTTCAATGGCCAGCCTGCACCCGGCAATTGCCCCAAGAGCCAGTAGGTCGGGAATTACTTTGTGCAGCGACAGGCGAATCCCGCCTCTACCAGTTCCGGTCACGATCGGATACTTCTTTTTCCAGTCTGAACTGATTGCTCTTGTGCCGCATGATAAAAACCATGCACACCGACATGAGCGTCGGCGGGACAATAAGAATCAGAATTCCGCTGCGCAAAGCATCAATCATGCGCGCCCCAGCTGAGGCGGCCTGCGTATAACAAAGCGCGCAACTTTGCGAGAAAGCTGGAAGCGGAGCGGCGACCATCACGAGTACGCCCAGCGCAATCGCCACAAGTGGCAGAGATCTCGCCGCTCGCATCTTGGAAGTTGTTCGCAACATCTTTCCTCCACTCCTGCCCCAACCAAATAGATTATCTGGAATAGGGAGCCGCGCCCACCAGCATGCGGAAGCTGTCGGTCCATCCATACTGCATCCCGAGCAGAACCGAGACCGTAAAGATCACAACAAACCAAAGGAAGGCCCGCTTCTCCGACCAGAGATGCATAAAGAACAGTTGCGCCAGGCCCGCCTCGACACAGGCCACTATCAGCATGCGCGTCAACATCTGCGACGCGTCGATATTCTGATAGGCGATGACAAATTGCAGGCCGGCCAGCGCAAGCAGACAAACATAGACGATTAAATATTTACCAGTTCCACCGCTCTCATGTTTTGCCGTTGTTGTCGTTGCCATAAAATTCTGCTCCCAAGTTTTCCTGATCTAGTGTGTCAGATTCAACAGATAGACTAACGGAACGACAAACATCCAAACCAGATCCACAAAGTGCCAGTACAGCCCCAAAACCTCGATGTCGTCGGCATTATAACGGCCGGTACGATAGCGCAGTCCCACCGCGACCAAAGCGATTATGCCGCACGTAACGTGGGTCAGGTGCAAGCCGGTGATGCTGAAAAACGACGCTCCGAACAGCCCCGTTCCCCACGGGTTCTTAAACAGGGTCATCCCTTCGCCGATAAGTCCGAGCCACTCACGAATATGCAGCAGAGCGAAAAGAATACCTAGGACTGCGGTGATGATGATCCAGCGGAAGGCCTTGTCTTTGTTTCCAGCGCGCGCTTCGCGCAGTCCAATCAGCATCGTCAAGCTGCTGGTGAGGAGAATGACCGTCATGGTGGCGACATTGATGATGCTGTGGAAGGGACGGGGCCAATTGGCGGTTCCATTACGCAGGAATCCATACGCTACCAGGCAGGCGGCAAAAGTCATGGTGTCCGCGATAATGAACAGCCACATCGCTAACTTCTTGGTGGGGATCGCAAAGGGTGGCTCGATCGTAAGTCCTGTCGAGTGTGCTCCCATGGTCAAGTCCGCTTGGCTCACGGCGCCTCCTAGTGGTCGGGTCAGTTAGATCTTGTCGTTTAAAGTTTTCGCTTACATCTGGATCGTTATAGCTCGATCTTTCGCACTTTGAACGTCACATTTTGAACCAGAGCAGCAAAATCAAATACACCCAAAGGCCGCCCATGAAATGCCAGTAGCGTGCCGTTGCTACCATCGCGTTCCTTCGCAGCGACGACTTACTCAATTTGCGAATGACATACAGAAGGCCGCCGAGACCGCCCATTACGTGCACTACGTGCGTCACCGTAAGCACATAGAAAAAAGAGCTGCTCGGATTAGTGGCCAGATACAATCCCTGCGCCCGCAATTGCGTCCAGGCAACATACTGGCCGGCCACGAAAAGGAGACCGAGCGCTAAAGTGATATACAGCCAGCTCGCCGGGTTCTCGGTACGACTTGTCATCCCGCGCATAAAAGCCGAGACGCGTCGCCGTGCCACTTCCAGCGTCACGCTGCTGAGCAGAAGTATCAGCGTGTTCAGATAGAGGATTGGCGGCAAGGTAAAGCTCTGCCAATCCTGCGACGAGCCTTTGCGAACGATCAGAGCGCTCGAAAACGCGGCAAACATCATCGTCACCGCAAAGAGAACCACCCAGATCGCAGTAGAAGATGGAGGCGGCGAATACTCCAGCGTTACACGCAGGTCACCGTCGGTCGGGACGAAGTTCCCCCAACCCCCGTTCCCCGTATGCCCTTTCTCAGGCAGTCGGTCCGGATCGATTCGCGGTGGCTCATGTACTGTGGTTGCCATAAATACTCCTAACTCCCCATCCAAACACTTACTCCAGAGGTCGCTCTTGCTGCCGCCCAGTTATATGTCGACTTACTTCTCTTCGTGTTCCGTCGCGACCTGCTCCGGCGAAGTTTGCATGACATAATCGCCGACCGAACTCTTCACTCCATATTGATAAGGATCGTGATAAACAATCGGATGCTTGCCGCCAAAGTTATCGAAAGGCGGGGGCGTAGCCGTGCTCCACTCGAGCGATGTCGCCTCCCACGGATTATCCGGCGCTGGTGCGCCCCAGAAGCGGCTGTGAATCAGGTTATAGACAAAAATCAGCTGGGCAGCGCCGGTAATGAGAGCAGCCACTGTGATCCAACGATGCACAGGAATCAACGGTTGCAGATAGTCATCCACGAACGTCGAGTAGCGACGCACGTTCCCGGCCATTCCCAGGTAATGGAACGGCATAAAGATGCAATAGGCGCCGACAAAGCTGAGCCAGAAATGAACTTTTCCCAAAGTCTCGTTCATCATGCGCCCGGCCATCTTCGGGAACCAGAAATAAGTTCCAGCAAAAATGCCAAACATCGCCGCCACGCCCATCACCATGTGGAAATGGCCCACCACAAAATACGTCCCATGCAGCATGATGTCGATCGAGGGCTGAGCCAGGAAGAATCCGCTCACCCCGCCGCTGACAAACATGGAAATGAAACCCAACGCAAAAAGCGACGCCGAGTTAATCCGCAGGTTCGAACCGTACAGGCTGAAAATCTGTATCAGCACAATAATGGTGGCCGGAATCGTAATCACCAGCGTTGGGAAAGAGAATGCCAGTGAGGAGATCGGATTCATCCCACTGACAAACATGTGATGGCCATAGACCATGTAACTGAGAATGGCCAGCGCTCCCATGGAATAGATGATCACCCGTTGGCTGAGCAGCGGCCGGCGCATATTGGTGATCAGGATATGGGACACAATGCCGATTCCAGGGACGATCGCGATGTAAACCTCGGGATGCCCGAAAAACCAGAAAAGATGCTGCCAGAGGAGAGTTGAACCTCCCGAGTGCGGCAACAATTGGTCATTCATCACCGTACCCGACGGCACAAAGAAACTGGTGCCCGCCACGTGGTCCAGAATAACCAGTATGCATGCCGGCATGAGCACCGCGAACGCGGTCAGCCCCATGCAAGAGGTAATGAACCAAGCCCATGCGCTAAGCGGCAGGCGCATAAGGCTCATTCCTTTGACGCGCAGGTCAAGCGTGGTGGTGATGAAGTTCAACGACCCCAGCAACTGCCCAATACAAAACAGGGCAATCGAAGTCATCCAGAGAACAACGCCCAGACCCTGTCCAGGCCCTCCGACCGATCCCACCGAATTGAGAGGTGCATATTGCGTCCACCCGCCCAGCGTCGGTCCGTCGCCCACGAAGAACGATGCCATCAGAACGATGAAAGCGGTGAAGGTGACCCAGAACGACATCATGTTGAAGCGCGGGAAGGGCATATCTTCGGCGCCGACTTGAATCGGCAGAAAAAAATTGCCGAAGGCCGCGAAGGGCGCGGTCGTGAGCACAAAGAAGACCATGATCGTGCCATGCATGGTCATCAGTTGCAGGTAGTATTCCGGCGTCAGCACCCCGCCAGGCGCGCCGTTGGGCGAAAGCAGCTGCAGGCCGGGAATTGCGGCATTCGTCCACGCCAGGTGGATGCGCATGATCCACGAAAGAGCCATTCCACACAGCGCAGCAACCAGGGCGAGCGCATAGTACTGCTTGCCGATCACCTTATGGTCGAGACTGAAAACGTGCTTCCGGATGAAACTGGTCGGGGGAGCATGGTGGTGCACCGCTGGCGCTGACACGTCGTGCATGGCCTCACCTCAATGAGATCCGTTCAACGAGATCCGTCCGCGCTCAGCGCGGACGGGCAGAGCTTTACTGCATTGCCTGTTCTTTCTTAATCCAGTCGTCAAAATCCGACTGCGACAGCACGTTCAAATACGCCTTCATGTTGTAGTGGCCGAGGCCGCAAAGCTGGGTGCAGACAATTTCGTACTTACCAATCTTGGTGGCCGTGAAGTGTAGGGTCACGTCCAGGCCGGGAACGAAATCCTGCTGCACGCGCAGTTCGCGCACAAAAAAGGAATGTCCAACGTCCTTGGCATGCATGAGCAGATGAATTTCCTTGTTCACCGGGATTGCCATCTCGGCCGCCACAATATCGTCGCGTGCAGCCACATCGTGCTCAGGGTCAAGTCCAAAGTAGTTCTGCGTTCCTTCATTACTAAGCTCGGGATGAATCGCGCCAAACTTCCCGTCTGGACCAGGGTAGCGGAAATAGAAAGCAAACTGTCCAGCCTGCACCTGAATAGGCATGGCATCCGCCGCTGGCGGCGTGAGATAGACGTTCGCCCATGCCTTCACGCCGAAGATGCCCAGGGCCATCACTTCTGCGCCGACCAGTAGCAAGGCTCCAATCACGAGTCCTTTGGCGCCGCCGGGAAACTTCATAATCTTTGCGTCGGGGCCGCGATTCGAGAACTTCCAGATAAAAATCGCCAGGATGAACTGCGCGGCGAGAAACGCGATCCCAGCCTCTGCCATCGTTTCCGTCATCTGCTCATCGATCAGAGCGCCATGCGTTGAAATATCCTCTGGCGAGTCCCAGGTATGCCGCAGGATAGGAATCGCGGAAAGAATCGCGATGATGATGATCGTGATCGCAAAAACTTTTGCCATGATGATTGCCCTCCGATTGTCACCGCGCCGGACACTCTACATAAAAGGTGGCGGGGAAGCAAGCACCTCCGCCGCCATCTTCAATCAGTTCTCTAGTACGCTTTCGCCTTGAAGGTGAAATTCACATCCTTGGTTTCATTGCCGGTGATGGTAACGTCGGCCGTTTGCGTGCCATAGTCCTCATGCCACGCCGTGATGGTGTACTTACCCGGAGGCAGATTCGGCAACTTGAAATCGCCTCCATCTTTACTCACGTCGTAATGCGCGGTCTTCAGCACTACGAACCAGCCGTGCATCCAGGGGTGAATGTTGCACTTGACCGGGATGAATTCCGGCTTGTCATATTTCTCTTTAATGGGCGGGGTTCCGGGTGGCTGCGATTTGTTCCACTCCGTGTTGATCTTCGGCTGCGGGTGGATGTTATGCGATGTCTGGTCGTCATTGAGGATTTGGAATTCCTGGTCGACGTGCATCGCGAGAACGTGCGGAATATACTGGCAACCCTTCTGCGTGTAGGTAATCGCTTGCGTCGGCACCTGGCCGTCGTCGGGCGCGCCAGAAGAAATGTAGACCACGACGTTATCCAACGCGTTGTTTGGCCCCGTTACCACCGTCTCCGTAGTGATCGGGGTGGCGTGTTGCTTGGCGCAGCTTGGTTCCTTCGACATGTCGATCGGTTTCTGTCTGACTGGCGTGCCCGTATACGTCACCTTGCCGCTAACCGTCCCAGCGAACATCAATGACGAACATACGAGCAACGTCGAGAGAGCTAATACAATCTTCTTGGTGTCCATTTGTTCCTCCACGGATATTTATTATTCACCGAATATTAGCTATTGACCACCGCCGGGCGCCTTGTTCTCGGCCGGAGCAGCGGCTGGCGCGGACTTATCCTGATAAGGAGGAATCACCCCGTGCGCCGCCATCAAAACATCATTCTCCTTGCTGTGTCGGTGAACCTGCAACGTGCGCAGAAAATGCACCAGATCCCACGCATCATTCGGCTGAATTACATCGGCGAAAGACGGCATCGGCGTGCCATCCACGCCCGTCATGAAGATCTTGTAGATATCCTGATTCGTGCTGCCGCACTTAAAGCGCGAGTCGTTCTTGCCCAGCGAGAAGTTGTAAGGACGAATCGGATTGTCCTTGCTATCCGTTAGGGTCGATGCCGACGGCCCATCGCCTTCGCCGTGCGTCCCGTGACACTTCCAGCATTCGAGCTTCGCAAACAGTGCCTGGCCGTGAGAGATGCTCTCGATGGTGACGGGAGGTTCAGCCGGAATCGAGATTGGCGTGCCAGCCTTCTCCTTGTCCCACCGCGGCGAGAAAATCTTGATATAAGCAACCAGATTAGCCCGCTGCTGCTTCGAGAAGGTGTTCCAGATTGGCATGTTGGAATTGGTCAGGCCGCGCGCGATAGTGTTGAAGAGATCCTGATCCGTCGGCAAGGTGCCGGTCAGGGTGGAGCGGCACTTGAAGGTTGCGATGGTAAAATCGCGCGGCTTCGGATCAAGCCAAACCGCGTTCTCCCCATTTCCGTCGCCGTAGTCGCCGTGACAGCCGGCGCAATAGCGCCGGTAGTCAGACTTCGCGTCCACCGAATGTCCGGTGAGATTGCCGATATGGCTTTCCATCGGTTTCACCACCACAGGAGGCTTCGGGCCAACTATCGGCTCATCCTGGGCGAAGGCGAGAACTGTGAGTAGTCCGAAAATCGCGATGACGAGAATCGCGCTCATAAAACGCATTGGCTTCCAGCTCTTCATAGTCAGCACCCTTAAACTGAAGTCAGCGCCGGCGAATCGAGTTCGCCGGCGGCTCATCCTTAATGGTTAGAAGTCGAAGTCAATTCCAAACAACAGTTCGCTGCTGGTCAGGTTGCTGGTGCCGTCAGGCGCGGTTCCGTCCTGATGAAACCAGTTGTATTCGCCGTGGTAGGCGAAGCCAGCCCGGCTCGTCATAAATGGGTTGTAGCGATAGCCGAGCGTGTAAGTCGAGATGTTGCCGTAGTTCGAAGGACTTGGGTTTACCGTTCCAGGCCCGTTCGATTGCTGCGACATTCGGATCGTTTCGTAGCGCCCTAGCAAAATCATTTGCGGGCTGATTACTAGGTGTGGCTCAAGCAGGACGCCATTCCAAGTTGGATTGCGCGCACCCGGCTGAAGCTGGGTCCCCGGCGTGTTGTTGCAGGCTTGTTGTATTACTCCGCCTGTACTGTTGGCGTAGCAAAGTCCCGTCGGATTCGATGCAAAGCCATCGATGAAGTCTCCATAGCCTTGACCGAACCACGCATTGTCCGATCCATGCTGGGTAACTACGGTCACGTCCACGTGCTCGCCGAAGTAAAACTGTCCGACAAAGCCCACGCGGCTGTAGCCCTTGTTTTGCGTACCCGATCCACCAATCGGCGCGCCTCCCGTGGTCAGCCAACTGGTTGGCGCCTCGCCCCCCATGAAGTAGAAACCAACGCGATCCACGCCCAGCTTGCCGGCGTCGAATGCCTGACTGCCAGTGATGAACGTGGAATACGATTCGGCTCCATACGGCAAGCCCACCTGGCCATCGTTTGAACTCAGCAACGAAACCGAATACCGCGTCCGGTCGTTGTAGGAGTGTCCCATCACTTCAAGGCCAAGCTGGTTGTCGCCCATTTGCCCAAAAATGTTGGCGTCACCCGCCGGAATAAAGTGATAGAGCTGATAAATGCCGCCGTTCCCGGTAAGCGTCAGGATGCGCTTTTCAGATAGCAGGTTATCGAGCTCATATTTGCCGAACTTCACGTTAAACCACGAGCTGCCGCCAATATTGTCGAGCCGCGCCATAACCGTCTCAAAGTGGAAGGACGCGGTCGCGTCAGACGAGGGCAGCACGTAGAAAGAGAAGTTCTTCTCAAGCGTGCCGCCGGTATGGAAATCAAGGCCGCTGAGATCGAACCCGGAAGAAGTAATTTTCTGCTCGCCCGTGGGGCTTTGGTCCGTCGCAACGAGGTTCGTGCTTACCCGGTGCCAGATCGGCGTGATGCGGAACGTCACCGGCCAATACCCGGGGTTCTGCCAGATTGGAGCATCCCTATCGTTCATCAGCTGATAGCCATTGTCTTTGAATTTTTGGCCAAAGAAATTCAGCATCGGCCAGCTTTCATGACAAGCCGAACAACGCAGGCCATATTTTCTGGCAAAGGCAGGGAGGGCACTCGCCGACTGACTGGCGCCCAGAAGCAAAAAGACGAACGCGAAAGCTACGACGAGCGCGGACTTCACTCGACGCGGCTTCTGACAGAGATGAGACTGCGCCCACATACGCATGCTGCACTCCTCAGACACTCTTCAGATTTTCAAAAACTCTACTTTACGAACATAACAAGCGCCGCAGACTCGGACGTAAACTACCGCCCTCGCTACCGCGCCAGCGTAAAATACCGCAAAACTTTTCCGGTAAAGTGGTCCTACCACCACTCGCGGACGGATACTACTACCGTGCACGTCCAAGTGCAATAGGGTATCTGAAATTTTTTTTGGCTCGTGTCCCCGCGTACGAAAAATCACTAGGTATGAAAAATGGAATGACGCCTAGCGCACAGAGCGCCCGGTTGACAGTAATCGAGCCAACGTATAAGACTCTTGCAACAGGAACCCGGAGCCAGTGGTGATCACGAAAAATAGATTTCGCGGTATGAGGCGTGACAACTGGCCTGCGCTTCCACGATTTGCCCTCTTTCCGCGACGCTTCGTGACGTTTCTTTTACTTCTCCTCGTCATCGATGCGGCGGTTCCCGCACACAGCCGCGATAAGAAAGTTCTTCAATACGGAGCCGGTCTCATCGTCAACATCCCGCTCCCCGAGCCTGAAGTCGCGCAGGTAATCGAAGACATTGTCCAGAACTCGATTATCCGCGGAACCAAGGAATACAACAAAGACGAATATGTCGCCCATGCCGTGGCGGCGAAATCGACGACGGCATTTGCCCCCTGGACGCAGGGTGGCAAGGTGCTCTACAAAGTCCGAGAGCACGCCATCGATCCGCGAAATTTCAAGGATAGCAGCGATTCCGGTACGCTCGCCGTGCGCTATGTAGTGCAACCGCAAGGTCTCACCAACACTGTTTTGCGAATTGACGCCGTATTCGTGGAGGATTTTCGCCACGTCACCCATCCTTCCGACGGTTCCGTCGAAAGCGCCGAGTACAAAGACATTCAGGATCGCCTGAACGCTGTCGAACTCGTGAAGCAAGAAACCGCCGAAGCTTTGCGATTGAAGGAAGAGCGCGCTGCGAAGCAACATCCTTCATCCGCCAGCGGTGAAAGTTCTTCGCTCGAATCATCCTCCGTGGCCGGCGAGCGCGCTGTCGCCGATAGCGAAAGCACAAGCGCAAACTCGCTGAACTCGCCACGCCAGGAAACGAGCAGCGAGGAGTTATCCACCCCAGCCGTGCCTCCGCCAACTTCGCCCGCTTCCGAGTCTCCCGAAACCCCACTCGCCTACGAACTCACCGGCCCGGCGCTCGAGCAACACATTGCGGATCTCCGCCGCCAGGTCGTGCGCGTAGTGAAAAAGCCCGGAGCCCCGCTCCAGTCTGCTCCCTTTCATACCGCAACCACGATCAAGTCGCTCCCGCCCGGCACCGAGATTCTGCTAGAGATCAATACTCCCTATTGGCTGGGAGTGGAGACGCACGAGGGCGATCACGGATGGATTCGTCGCGATGAGTTGGAGTTGGCCCCATGACGCGACGAAATTCCCGGTTATCGTGCCGGCCATGTTCCGCAGTCCTTTGTGCGTTAGTGCTGGTGTTTTTTTCGGCGGTCGCGACCAGGAGCTTCGGCCAGGCAAGCGGCGCCCAACGCCTCTACGAGCGCACATTTCGTCAGTCAAAAAGCGCGATTGAAAAAGCCCTGAAAGAATTGCAGCCCTCAATGAGCGGACGCCTTCCCGTTCTCGATGGCTTCGCTCTACCCGCCGATCATCCGCTGAGCCGCTACCAGCGCGCTTATTTCCAATCGAGCGTGGATGTCGTCGCCGTTCCGTCAGGCGGCTCCGTCGTGCGCGTCACCACCAAGGTGACCGCGTGGTATGCGGATCAAACTCCATCACGCTCCGGATACCAACTGTTGATTTCGAATGGCCGCATCGAGTCCGACCTTCTCGATCAACTCAACGATCTCCTCGCGACACGGCCCGGTGCCGTAAGCGCCGACGCCGTAAGCGCCGAAAAGAGCGCTAGTGAAAGTTTTCCCGCGTCCGCCCCACCGGCAGCATGGGCTAATCCCCCCGCAGGCGCCGATAAAGCGGTTGCTGACAAAGGTGTGGCGAACCACAGCGCCGCCAAGCCGAGCGGAAACTCTGCTTCGGCAAATTCAGACGCGGCCGAGCCAGCTATCGCGGCGCCAATGCCCACAGCGCCAACAAACGATCATTCGTTATCTTCGAAGCTTCAGCCAGGTCTGACGGCACAGCAATTGTCTGAATCGAAAAATTCGCGGAAGCCAGATTCCCTCGCCACCAGCCTCCAGGCGCAGGCCGCGAGCCTTGAAGATGTGCTCAAGAACCAGGCGCACCCGAGAAACCTTGTTGCCATAAAAAAATCGGGAACTCCCGTGGTGTCTACCCCAAGCCTGAGTGGCAAAACTCTATTCCTGGCCAGCGCGCACGACGAATTCGAAATGTTGGATTTCAACGCCGATTGGGTTCACGTCCGAATCTCCGGCTTGTCTCGAGGATGGATTTGGCGCACCAGCCTCGAAATGCCCGAAGGCATTTCCGACATTCCTCTGAATCGAGGTAAAGCTGCGCCGGTAGCGGCCGACCTCTTCCAGGTGACGCGCGAAGAAACCGGGCCGTTCCCTGGCGACTGGGAACCACTGCGCGGCAAGAACGTGAAAATTGTTTCGGTCCAAAAGATCCAGGAAGACGAGAAGAACAGCGGGGCGCAAGCCAAGTTGGAATTTGCCAAGTCTCTGCTCGATAAAGATTACGCGGAACTGGCTGCCAAGCCCCATGAATTCGCTGGAGTGGTGCTAATCTTCGACTCGGTCGATGGCGGCATGATCGCCGCCACGCTGCCGACGGTGCAGAAGTGGAAGGCCGGCACGCTTTCAGATGCAGCCCTCTGGCACCAGTGTTTTTTTGATCCGCCGGAAACCTTCAATGTTGCCAGTCCCGGCGGAGGTCAGTAGTCAAACGTGCCCCACTCCGAGTTGCCAAGGGC
Source organism: Terriglobales bacterium (assembly GCA_035483045.1). Classification (GTDB taxonomy): domain Bacteria; phylum Acidobacteriota; class Terriglobia; order Terriglobales; family Acidobacteriaceae; genus Acidiflorens. Next base: position 9,812 of record DATHQD010000052.1, on the reverse strand, counting down.
CGCTTTTAGTGGGAGCATCATGACAGGAACGTCCGGCACCTTTTAAATTTTATCTTGACATCGAATTCGGGTCACGATACGAATGCTGTCTCTTGACGCAGTTTTCTGGGATTGATTTGAAACCGATTTAACAGCTGCCGGTTTGTGCTAAACCGCTGAGTGAACGGCGGAAGGGCCAAACCCGCGAGTGTGTGGGGTTCATGTTACAAAACTTTGCGGCTCGGCTGCGCGACTACGCCGAATTGACCAAGGCGCGCATTACAACTCTAATCGTGCTCACGGCTTGGTGCGGCTATTTCTTCGGCGCGCATCGCTCCGGCGTATCCTCATGGTCACTCGGCCTGTTTCATGCGCTTTTCGGCGTCGCCCTGGTTTCAAGCGGAACCGCGGCCCTGAACGAAGTTCTCGAGTCGAACGTGGATGCGAGGATGCGGCGCACAGCTCTCCGCCCCGTGCCTTCAGGAAGAATGAGCCGGGCACATGCGGCTTCAGTAGGGTTGACCCTGACTCTGGGCGGTTCGATCTATCTAGCGTTCTATGCCAACTTACTAACTGGCTTATTAGTGTTCTTGACTTCTCTTGTATATCTAGCGGCCTACACTCCTCTCAAAAAGATTTCTCCCATCTGCACATTCGTGGGCGCATTCCCCGGCGCAATGCCCGTAGTCCTGGGTTGGACGGCAGTACGAGGAAAACTCGAAGTCGAAACCCTGATCCTTTTCGCCATCATGTTCGTCTGGCAGTTCCCGCATTTTCTCTCCATCGCATGGCTTTATCGTGAAGATTATGCGCAAGGCAACATCCGTATGCTGCCTGTAGTTGATTCTGACGGGAAATCCACGGTATGGCGGATTCTGGCCTACTCAGCAGCGCTGATTCCGGTGAGTCTGTTGCCCGTCGCCATAGGAATGGCCGGACGCATCTATCTAGTCGGAGCCGTTCTGATGGGAGTGGCACTCTTCCGTGTGTCCATGGCAATGGCCAATCAACAACTGCCCGCGACCGCCCCGGCATCGAAACCAATGGCCAGGCGCCTGCTGCAAGCGACCATCTTCTACTTGCCCGCCCTGTTTGCGCTAATGATGGCTAACTCCGGCAGTTAACAATCGAGTTACTTTTGAGTAAGTAGCATCTAATAACTTCCTGTAACAACCTTCAGCAAACTTCACCGTAAGTCCCACCGAAGTAGCGCCAGCATCTGACGGGCTGTCCCGAGAGCCCGCCGAAGGGGCGTCCCTCGCCCTCGGCAAGGTGGGCAAGAAGTTGGATGGGCGAGACGTTCGCGCGCAGTCGCCCCGGAGAGGAAGGCGCGACAAAGCACGCGCCGGAAATTGGCAGAAAACCCGGTTGGCGCTTCAAAAGATAAAGAGATCAACTAAACTGAAAAATCAAGCAATTCCGCTGACTTCGCCAAGAATTACGGTCGTATTTCGCTGATTCTTCAGAAGTCCCCGGTTCGGAGATGCGACTTGAGATGGCGAAAGCACCGTTGTCGCCACCTGATAGAGCAGAGGCTGAAAGAGATTGTGATTCGCTCGATCAATCACTAGGACATTCGCGTTTGCATGCCTAAGGGCCTTGGCCGCAGCGAGCCCGGCAAAGCCGCCGCCGATAATCACGATTCTCTTCATTTATTTCCTCACTTTGTGATTCGGTCGCAGGTCCTTCTCGAGCTGTGATGAATCACGCAGCGCGATCCCGCGCAGGCATCTGCGACTTGACCATGGCTCTTATATCTCGGTTTTCGAAGACCGAGCCTTGGTGCTCCTGTGTTTGTCGAAGCACGACATCCACCATTGCCCAGGCCAAGTCGTCGGCTCGAATTACCTGGTTCGGAAACAGCAGTCGAAACACCGGATACGCCGCCCGCAGCAGTCGGTAGCTGAAGTTCGGCTCCTTACGGGGCTGCACCGGATAGATGTATGCGGGCCGAAAAAGAAAAATGCGCGGGAAACCGGCTGCGATTAATCCCCTTTCGGCCTCACCTTTGTAGCGGGCGAAGGCAATTCGGCTCCGTCCTGTCTGATCGGCACCTTTCCCGCTCAAAAACGAGAATGCGGCGTTCGGACTGCTCGTACGTAGAATTCGCGCGAACTCGACTGTGCAGTCGGTTGTTATGGCGTGGAGTTCAGCGTCTGACACCGATCCGGTGTATGCCCCCAGGCAATACACCGCTGCGTCCTGGCCAGAAAGTACGTCGGTGAGCGCGGAACAATCTGCGAAGTTTTGATGCACTACCTCTTTCAGCTTGGGGTGCGAAATGCCAACCTTCTTGCGGCCGATGGACGCGACGCTCTTGACGGCAGAGCTATTAAGGGCGTAGCGAAGCACGTAGCTGCCCACCATTCCGGACGCGCCCACAATGACGAGATGCTTTAGGCCGAGAGTGGGGATGCTCATCGACGCGCTCGAAACCACCTCGTTAGTCGCTGTCATGACAGAATGCGCTCTTCGATCCAGTCCACGTACAACAGGCGTTCCGCGAATAACCATGCCCCGTCCTGCTTCACGAATGTGTCGCCGTAACGAAGTGCCGCGATCATCAGCTTTCGCTTCGCGCCATCCATAGTTAGGTGATGAGCAAGGCAGTATGCCTCACCTGTGCCTCTGTCCGGTGTGAGGCCGAGGATCGTGCTCTGACCGACGAAGTGCATGGTCGCGGCATACTTGTTCAGATCCGCAAAAACCGGGGCCAAAGCCTCACGGGAGTTCAGCTCCTGTGAAGGCTTAGGGTCCCGGGCGTTCATGTACACGACGAAGTGAGTGTCGGCGGTAAAGAGCGCCATCTGACCTTTCGCGTCGCGGCGATCAGCGCAATGTGCGTAGGCCTCAACGAGCTCGCGTATAGCGAGTCGATCGGCGGCTTCGTTGGGAGAGATACTGACGTGCTTGCTCATGAACTTGTCCTCTCAGTTGTTGTGCGTTTGGGATTACTCAAGGATCGCCTTTGGCTCAAGGAAGGCCTCAATCCCATATTTGCCATATTCGCGGCCGACGCCGGAGTATTTGAATCCGCCCCAAGGTGCCTGCGGATCATCAGTCATATTATTGATCACCACGCGGCCGGCCCGCAGCTGAGAGGCAACGCGACGTGCGCGCTCAAGGTCAGTTCCCATGACGGCGGAGTGAAGACCGTATTTCGAGTCATTCGCAATGCGAATCGCTTCATCTTCGGAGTCGTAGGCGATCACACTGAGCACGGGGCCGAAAATCTCCTCCTGGGCAATCGTCATGTCGTTCTTCACATTGACGAATACCGTAGGCTTCACGAAGTAACCCGATTCGAGACCCTTCGGGCGTCCTTCTCCGCCGACCAAAACTTCAGCACCTTCTTCAAGGCCTTTGCGAATGTAGGACTCCACCCGCTCATACTGTTTTTGTGACACCATGGGTCCGACCATGATGTTGGGGTCCGCCGGATCGCCCACTGTGTAGGCATGCATCCCTTCTTGTATCGCCCGCTTTACCTCATCGAGCCGGCTCTTTGGCACGAGAAGCCGCGTACCCGCGGCGCAAGCTTGACCACTATTCAAAAACGCCAAGACGAGTGCCGACGGGATGGCCTTGTCGAGCGCGGCATCGTCCAGCACGATTGTCGGTGACTTTCCGCCCAACTCAAGCGTGATTCTCTTCATGGTGGCCGCAGCATCCCGCATGATGGTTTCACCCACGGCCACCGAGCCTGTGAACGAAATCTTCGCGACATCCGGATTGCGAACCAGTTCAGCACCGACGGTAGTCCCGAGGCCCGTGACCACGTTGTAAACGCCATTTGGTAGCCCGGCCGCATTCAGAGCCTCAACCATCACTCGCGTCTGCAGCGAACTCATCTCGCTGGGTTTGATAACTACCGTACAACCGGCGGCTACGGCAGACGCCAGCTTGAGGCAAATGAACAGTGCGTTCGCGTTCCAAGCTGTAATCAAACCTGCGACGCCGACAGGCTCCAGTGTGACCGTCGTCTTGCCCCAGCTCTGTTTCAACGGAAGCTCTTGAAGTCCTTTTTCGGCCGCTGCGAAGGCGGCGACACCCGACTCCACAATGAGCCGGGCGAACCGGGCGACACCGCCGTACTCCTCAATCATCACGTCTGTCAGATCGTCGATGCGGGCTGAGACAGCCTCGTGTAACTGGCGCAAGTAGCGTGAGCGCTTTTCTTTCGTTGTCCGGCTGAATTCGGCGAATGCACGTTTGGCAGCGGCTATAGCGCGCCGCGTGTCTTCCTCATCACCCAGCGTGACGCGGGCGATCACTTTTCCGTTGGTCGGTTTGATGACGTCCATGACTTCGCGGCCATGGGACTCAGCGAATGCTCCATCAATGTAGTGTGTCGTTAGAGTTTTAATCGTGTCCGTCTGGGTGATAGTTGCCATCGCGTCTCCTTGTACGCACATTTATGGTTAGAACGAAGCAACGACGAGCCTTTAGCTAGTTATCGCTTAGCGCCGCGAAGCTGTCATCTATGTCGCGCAGCGAAATTGTTCATACTGTCTGGAATGCAAGCCTAATGCCGCGACAAGCTATGTCCGTTTCTTGCTAAGTCGCTGTATGGTTTTCAGTTAGGCGACGAAAGATGTGTTTGTGTGCGACGTAAAATTGCCAGTGTCCGTACGTTGACAGTCCGTCGAATGTTTAATTACTGTTGGTCGCTGCCGTTGAGGGAACGGGCAAGGCTCCGGGCACCGGCGTCAGCAGTTTCTCGATCGCCCGTTCCATCGTGGTGCTCATTTCCGATACAACGGTTGGAACGTCGTGTTGTTTGACCTCGCTCACTTCCGAAACAGCTTTGCTCCAAACAATCGTGCCAGTATCAAGTTTGGTCATCTGGGCGGAGACTGCGATCTCGACCCTGACACCGCCCTCATAGTCAATTTCCTCGAGCTTCTCCAATCGTCCGCTGACCAGGTAGTCAGCGTCGGGCTGACCGTCGTAGTGCTTTACGCGCAAAAAGGTTCCTGTAGCACCAAGGTGAGCGATGATCGAGTCGGTGACAAATTGACAGGGGTCAATCGCCCAACGGTGATAGGCATAGAAACCGATTTGTTCTGGAGATGGTTTGTACACGATGGCCCCCTGCTTCAAGTAGGCGGGCGCGCGGAATTCGCGGATGGCCACCGTAGTGTGTGCGTTTTCCGCGGGTGGTGGATCAGGCGGCGCAGGCAGGTTGAGAGTGTAGTAGTTCGTACGCCCTACCTTGCCCGCGCAGCCGGCCAAGAGAGCGAGGGTTGAAAGTGCGATGGCCATAGCTAGACTTCTTCTCATGCCCAATCTCCGATGAACTAGATGGAAGCGAGGAAACTTATCCTCGGTTCACTTCATTTATTTCGGCACCTTGCGATCTTCCGGTTGTTTGATTCGAACAAGACTCCACGGACGCTGTTTCACCGAGTCCGTCAACTCGTCCAGGTTTTCTGTCGCCGTCCGCAAATGCTCGATCGTGTCATCAATCTTGTAATCATTGGCCCGCACCAGCACCTGCATATCCGCGAGTAGCTGCTTCGCTTGTAACAACGTGCTTTGCAGGCTGGCCAGGTCGTTGCGGATCGGTTCACGCAGATCGCTTAGCGTGCCGTTCACGTTTTGAATAGTTTCATCCGCATGCTGGCTGAGCGTATTCAATTCATCAGCCAGACGATCAATCTTTGGGCGGTCAGTCTCAATCATTGCGTTAACGTTATCCAGAACGGCCTGAATCTTTTGCTGGTTGGCTTTGCCGGTTACCTCATTCAGATTGGCAAGCAGCGTCCGCGCATCTCCACTGATTCCTCCCAGTTCTCCCCGAACCTCGGTTATCAGGCCGGATGCATTGTCGGCGACTGTAGCCATTTTGTCGGTGATCTCGTCCAGGCTCGCGCCCTCTTGCGATGCGATGATCGACCCCGGTGGAAGCCGGTGCGCATCATTGCTGCCTGTTGAAATGGACAGTGCCGCGCCGCTCATCACGCTGACAAGCCCCAACTTGGCTACAGATTTTTCATTCAGAGGAGTGCTCTCCTTCACGTCCAGCAGAATTTCGATCTTGGTCGGATCTGATGTCCAAGGCCGGACCGCCGTGATTTTGCCCACGTTGATTCCGCCGAAGAGGACCTGGGCGCCCGGCTCTATCCCGCCCGCGTAACGGAGATATGTGCGGTAGGGAGAGGTGTGCCCGCTAAGCTGCGCGTTAACCAGATGGACAATCGTGAACGCCAAGATCGAGGCGCATCCGAGGACAAAGGCTCCGACTTTTGCTTCTGTGGTCATTGATATGCCTCCGCAGAATCCAGATACTTTTCGAAGTGGGCCGCCACGGCGGACGATTTCGCTATGTCTTCGGGTATCCGATCCAGAAACTGCCGCACACGCGGATTCTGGTTCGCTTTGATTTGGTCTTTTGTACCGATGGAGCTGAATGAGCCCTGATAGAGCATGGCGATGCGGTCGGCGATGCGAAACGCGCTGGGGAGTTCGTGGGTCACCACGATCATCGTCATTTGTAAGGTCTGCTTAAGCAGCACCATCAGTTCGTCGAGTTCTGCCGCGACAATCGGATCCAGCCCAGCTGATGGCTCATCGAGCACAAGGATTTCAGGGCCGAGCGCGAGAGCGCGCGCGACCGCCGCGCGCTTCTTCATACCGCCGGAAAGTTCCTGGGGAAATAACTTCCCGTGGTCTGCAAGGCCCACCGCGGCCAACTTGAACCAAACAACCAGATCGATGATTGAAGGTGCAAGCCGCGTATGTTCACGCAGGGGCAAAGCAACGTTATCTTCGACGTTCAACGAGTTGAACAATGCCGCGCTTTGGAAAGCCACTCCGATCGAGCGATGCATCTTCTTCAATTCCGACTTTGAGCAACGGGTAATGTCCGTTCCGTTTACGTGGATGCTGCCAGATTTGGGGCGCTCCAGTCCGATGATCTGGCGTAACAATGTGCTCTTGCCGGAGCCACTGCCGCCCAACAAGACCATGGTTTCACCGTGCTCAATGTCGAGATTCAATCCATTCAGCACCCGGCGACCGTCGTATTCCACCACAAGATCGCGAACGGAAATGATTGGCATCAGTGTTTCCCCATGTAGTAAAAGATGGCGGTGAAAATCGCATCCGCAACAATGACCAGGAACGTCGACTTCACAACAGCGCTCGTAGTGGAGCGGCCAACCGAGTCTGGACCTCCGTGAACACGGAAGCCTTCCAGGCATCCAACCTGAGCGATGATGGTCCCGAAGACAACGCTCTTGATGAGCCCCATTACTACGTCGCGCAAATCGATTGCCTCGAACACATAGCGGAGGTACAACGCGGGCGTCAGGCGAATGCTGAAGAACATGAACAGGGCCCCGGCCAAAATGCCGCATACATTCGCGACAACGCTGAGGCAAGGAACCGCAATTAAAGCGGCCAGATACTTGGGTGCGAGCACAAACTCTATTGGCTCGAGCGCCATGACGCGGAGGGAATCGATCTCCTCGGTCACTTTCATAGTCCCAATCTCGGCCGCGAAAGCGGAGCCGGATCGTCCACTTACCGCAATCGCCGTCATCAATGGGCCGAGTTCACGCGTGAAGCCAACTGCTACCAAGTCAACTACGTAGCGCAGCGCTCCAAAGCGCCGAAGCTCTGATGCCCCCTGCATGGCGAAAATGAATCCCGTGCATATGGACATCAAGGAAACCATCGGCATTGCATCGACGCCGATTTCCAGCATCTGCCTCACGGCAGCCCGCCACCGGTAGCGGTTCCCGATAAAAGGAAGTGAATGCAACATCGCTCGCAGTGTGGCCCACCACTGAATGTTCAGACTTCCGATGTAGTCGAGATGTTCGATGGTTTTTTCGCCGACATTTTCCAGAACATTTGCCATTACGCCACCCCCTTGCCGCCATGAATCGTTTCGAATAGTGGAAGCAGCCCCGTAACCTCGAACAGCCGGAGCACGGAACCATGCAGTCCCTGCAAATGGATTCGAATCCGGCGAGGCCCGGCGATTTTAAGGGCTTCAACTAGCGTCGCGATTCCTGACGCTTCAATGTGGTCGACGTCACACAGGTCGATGGTGACCGCATGAACTAATTGTTTCCCCGATAGAATGGCCAGAAGGCAATCTCGAATATCGGGCGACGAATCGACATCGATGCGACCCTTCAAGCGGACGATGACCTCCATGCCACTGCGATCGACCGCAATTGCGAGGTGGCTGCCTGGAGTGCTTTCGTGACTTTTCAAACGTTGACCTCTCTCACCGTTCTGCGGCGCAAGCCTACTTTCGCAATTCTTCTGCCATTCAATTAAGGCTGAAAATCGAGCTGGTCCCGCGCCGGTGATCCGCATCTCAGGTCGAGTCGTGACCAGACGTGAACAGTGGCAGGATCCTGACACTTCAGGTTTTGTGTCGAGTCGAATGCAAGTTATTATTTGTTCAATGAGTGGAGGACGCCGGTTGTTTGTGCATCTTGCAGTGCACTTTGCTTTCGACGGTTGTGCATAGGATCGTCGATCAATCGATGTCAGCAAAAAGGGGGAGAGCGCTTGGTACGGAAGAAGATTGGGCAAATGACGAGTGGCTTCAGCCCTGGTGGGGTGCCGCGGATCGGCGTCCGAGCACGATGGCTGAATACGCTTAGCGGGTGTCTACCAGACCGGGCTGCCGGACAGTTTATTGTTGAATGGCTGGTCGCGAATCTCCTCGACAGGCCGCAAAAGTCCATGCTTTTTCATGCGGGCGATTAGCGTAGTGCGTTTCATACCTAATTTTGCGGCCGCGCCATATGGCCCGCCGACCACCCATCCCGATGTCTCCAAAGCTCTCAAAATCATTGCACGCTCGGAGTCGCAGAGCGTCGTGCTCGCAGGAAATCCAATAATTGAGGCGACGCGAGTCGTGCGTAGAAGATTGGGAAGCACGCCTTCATCAGAAAGCACTACCGCGCGTTCGATCATGTTCTGCAGCTCTCGAATGTTTCCTGGCCACGAATACGACTGGAAAGCGCTAACAAATTCGGCAGGGATGTTCTCTATATGCTTCCCCACTCGGCGGGCAAAAACTTCAACGTAATGTTCCACCAGAGGACCGATATCTTCGACTCGCTCACGCAGCGGCGGCAGTGGGATGGGAAATACATTCAAGCGATAGTAGAGGTCGCTGCGAAATTGGTCACGCTTCACCATTAGTTCCAGATCGCGGTGCGTCGCCGCGACGAGCCGCACGTTAACACAATGCGTGCGACCACTCCCTAGGCGCTCAAATTCCTGCTCCTGTAGAACACGCAGGAGCTTGGGCTGTAAGGCGAGTGGTATGTCTCCGACCTCATCAAGGAATAGTGTCCCTTTATCGGCCAATTCGAAACGGCCAATTCTTTGCGCAATGGCACCTGTGAAAGCTCCACGCTCATGGCCAAAGAGCTCACTTTCGAGCAAGTCAAAAGGAATAGCGGCGCAGTTCAGCTTGATCAAAGGTTTGCCGCTGCGCGGACTGGCATTGTGGATTGCGTGAGCGATGAGTTCCTTGCCGGTTCCGGTTTCTCCGTGAATGAGTACCGTGGTATCCGCTGATGCAACACGCTCGACTTGTTCCAAAACGACTTTCAACGCGGGGCTACTGCCGATGATCTGCTCAAATCGCCGGGCCCGACGGTCTTGTTCAACCACTCTCATTCGTTCGACTCCGAAAGCCTTCGCGAGCTAATCCTCTAGCGCGGCATGGACCAACTCGAGTAGCACCGCATTGTCAAAAGGTTTGGTCAAGAACTCCACTGCCCCGTCGCACATTGCTTGAATCCGCATCTTGGTATCGCCGTGCGCAGTAATGAAAATTATCGGGATCGGGCATC
>DATHQD010000051.1:0-61339 GCA_035483045.1 Terriglobales bacterium | reverse complement strand
GGGGGAGTTCGAAGTAGTAATCATGATTGAAAGTGTGACCGAAGAGATGGATGGGTCGGATCGAGTTTCCTGACCTGAACCTTGATTGCGAGCGAGCCTTGGTTGGTAGAGCAAAAGCAAAAGCTTCAACGAGAGCGAAATCGCGCGCTCTTCGGAGTGCACGGAGCAGTATGCCCAAGAAAGTGTTTGACAGCGCCGACATTGTTAGAGATGGGATTTTTCGCCAACAACGGAAGTGTCCGTCTATCGGGAAGATGTATTTAGGGCTTAACGCAGGAGCCCTTCCGACACACTAGACCAGATAAGCAATCTGATTGCTCGCTGCAAGTTTTCGGGCACGGGCCTACCGCATTTGTGGGAGCCGATGCGTATTCTGTACGTGAGCCCACTTCACAAAAAATATCCACGGGGCGACCATCGCAACCGCAGCGGCCACCCGGATCGATGCAATGTGCGTCGTGACTGATGACGACGCATTTGCCTTTACTCGCACAGCCGCCTGTAAAGCCGCAGCGCTGACCGTAAGGGCATTCCGAATCTTTTTTGCAACTCGTGACTTTATGGGAGGCTCGGACATTAGAGCCACCAGTAGTTGTCGTCTGCCCCTTGGCATTGGCGCAAACCACAACGAGCCACAGAACCAGCGCAGCGCCGTACGCGGATGCTAAGCAAGATTTGCCCATACCTCTGATCGCTATCCCTACCGTTTCTTGCGATTAAAATCGAACGGGTGCCTGTCGAAATCAGGCCATTACACGTTTTGACCGTTGGTCGATGAGCCCTATCGCGATGTTACGCCGAACAACAAGCGACGCGAGATGCCGCTGGTGTTAACATTCTTTGCCTGTTGTCTTTAGCGGCGGACTGTCCTTTAGATGTTGGAGGAAACAACAATGCAGAAGAAGAGTATCAACGCTCTCCTGGTTGTCCTCAGCGTACTGTTCGTGTGCAGCGTATCGATGTTCGCTCAGGTGTCCCAGCCCGCAGCGCCAGACGTTTCGGACGCCGATGCACAACCGCATAACCTTTCAGACCAGGACATCGAGATGCTGCGGGCGGACATACGCGCACAGCGGAAGCAGATCGTCGCGCAAAACATGAACCTCACCCCGGACGAGGCAACTAAATTCTGGCCGATCTTTGAGCAGTATAGAAAAGAAGCTATCAAACCCAATGACGAACGCTGGGCGGTGATCAAGGATTATGTAGCGAACCACAACACCATGACCGATGCGCAGGCTTACAATTACATCAAGAGATGGGCGGCCGTTGACGAGGAACTCATCGGATTGCGATTGAGGTATGTGGCGGTGTTTGAGAAGGTCATCTCGCCCAAGAAGACTGCGTTGTGGTACCAGATCGATCGCCGTATCGACCTTCTGATCAATTTGCAGTTGTCCTCGCAGATTCCGATGGTCGATACCAGCAAGTAAGCCGACGGGAAAGCCTGTTCCGCCTTCGACGATACTGCGGCCTCGGGACTCCAATGGCTGCTCGTTGAACTGCCGATGAGTGAAATCGGGAGTGGGTGTTGAAAAAGTCACGTCGATTAGCAGGATAAGATTCAGCAGAAGCATGTTAGAAGAAAGCATCTGCCCATGCTCTGTTGGATTCTGATTGTCGGAGGCCTGCTGATCATGATGGGGCAACACGAGCGCTCTGAAGCGTTGTTCTACTACTTCCGGCTGGAAGATCAAGTTCCCGAGAACCATCTGCTGCGCCAGATCGAAAAGCACATCAGCTTTGATTTTGTGCGCGAAAAGCTGAAAGCGAGTTACAGCGATACGGGTCGTCCATCCATTGACCCCGAACTCCTGCTGCGCATTCTGTTGATTGGCTATCTGTACGGCATGAGCAGTGAGCGCAAGTTGATGGAGGAGTTGCGCATGCATCTGGCGTGGCGCTGGTTCACCGGGCTGGGGTTTGACCAAGAGATTCCGCACCACTCCACGTTCTCGAAGAACCGGCACGGAAGATTTCAGGAGTCGAAGTTGTTCGAGCAGTTGTTTGAAGAGATCGTGGCTCGCTGTCTGGAAGCCGGATTAGTCGAAGGCAACAATCTGTCGGTGGACGGCAGTTTCGTGGAAGCCAATGCCAGCAAGGAGAGCCGCATTCCACGCGAGCAGCTGGCGGAAGCGGCAAAAGTAAACCAAACCGTCCGGCAGTACCTGACCGAACTGGAGCAGCAGAATCCCACCGACGAACCGGTGCAGGAGCAGGAACAAGTGTCGACGACCGATCCCGACTCGACCTATGCGACCAAAGGTGGAACGCCCGCCCGGCTGGGTTACTACGACAACTATCTGGTCGATAACCAGAGTTGCGTGATCGTGGGCGTGCAAGGGACCGCAGCCCGGATGAGTCAGGAGACGGTCGCCGCAAAAGACATGCTCGCTCGCTTCGCTCGATGGCAAGGACGCGAGCCGTTGTCAGTGGCGGCCGATGCGACTTACGGGAATGGGGAGTTTCTGCAATGGTTGTTGGATCGTGGCATCACGCCTTACATGCGCACGCGAGACAGTGCTCTGAGAAAGAACAACCCGGGCTATGGCCCGGAACGATTTACCTACCTGCCAGAAAGCAACCGCTATCGTTGTCCGGCCCGGAGAGCAACTGAACTACGTCGGCTTGAACGTTCGCAATCGTGCTCACGCCTATATCGGCAGCGCCAAGCGGTGTGGGGCTTGCTCACAAAAAGCGCAATGCACGAACGGACGGTACAAATATCTCGCCATTCACATCCATGAGTCGGCACGACAACGCGCTCGGGAGTTGGCGGGCACGCCCGAGTTTTCCAAGGCACAACGCCAGCGTAAGAAAGTTGAGGCGTTGTTTGCGGAACTCAAGAATCAGATCGGGCTGCGTCGCCTGCGCTTACGACGCATGAAATTCGTTCGGGAACAGTTCTTCCTGGCTGCGGCAGCGCAGAACATCAAGCGATTGGTGCGCTTCCTCAGTCGACCATCAGCACCAACGCTTCTTGCCTCCTAGAAAATGAACGAACGACCCGCTAGCATCCCCACTCCCAGCACAAGGTTGGCCCCAACGCAGAGTTTTTCAACACCCACGGGATTTTTCGCCAGTTGCCAAAGGTCGGATGGATTATCGCTTACGCTTGTTCGCGTGCTCAGCCCTTTTTTTGGCGGTCGTCGGCCCTTCAACATTCAATGCGTGCTCTGCCCAGTATCGTACTTGCTCGTTGGGATGGTTGAAGTATTTACGGATGACCTGCTCGTATTCGTTTGAACCCTCAATCTTGAAAAGAGAGCCTGCAATCGACAAGAATGCGGGGTAAGGAATTGGGCCAAAGAAGACATCATCAGGTACACCTGTCACCGCCTCAGCTTCCATAGCTTTTAGGTACTTGTCGTAATAGGGTCGTATGGCTGCCGCCGCACGCCGATCCCCGGCGATACCCAGTGCTTGCGCGTAGTTAAGAGGTGGAACCTCAGGCGCGCAGCGTTGCAATCGTTCGATGAGAAATTCCACCGCCCGGTTCCGATCTGAATGCCTCAGCATCGTGAGCGCACAGCTACTCCAAATGTGGTCGTCTCCCTCGTTCATGATGAGTTCGAGAATTTCGGTGTCGTTATCACTCCACGTTTTCTTCTGGCCGAAGTTGAATGCGAAGTCCGTTCGCTCTCTACTGTCCATCGACGACCAGCGTTGGCGAATCTCAGAGGCACTCACCTCGAAGTCCTTTTCCACCATGAATCGCGAAATGCTGCCATACGATTTCGGCCCACACTTGAACGAGTATGACCATTCTGTCTTTCGCGCCAACTCGCAGTTATCCCCGTATTCCCTTTTGGCAAGTTCAAGGATTTCTGGCTCGATGTGGGTCATGATGGGTACGTTAGCACAGGCGGCCTGGAAGCAGTCCTAATACTTGCTGGGCACGGAAGCCGAGAGGGTTTCGGGCGGGGGCGAGAGGGGCGAGTCTTGGCGACGACCCGTTTTGGTGAGCCTGCGTAAAACGAATTCCTGTACAACGCCTGCCAGGGAACTCTCGCCCATTCGGATCAGGCTGTTCTGAAGGATCTCCCGCCCTTGGTTTCTCGAAGGGTAATAGGTGGATGCAAACGCCGCGCCGCCAACGACTCCCGCGATGTTGGAGTAGTTCACTTGCCAGCGCCCGTTATCGCCCTTACACATGACCGAGTTACCGATCGCGTAGAGCAGTCGCTTCTTCCTACTCCCCGTACCCCGATAAAAATAACGGGGATCCTGCTTCAGGAGCGATGGGAAAACGGCACCGGAGAGGAACGTGGAGACAAACACATCCCCGTAAACCGCGCCGAAACGCTTAGCATAACCTTGCGCGCCCTGCCCGAACTCTGAATATTCATCCCCCGCCTGCTGAAGCCCGGCCAGAAAAGCAGCTCCGCCAAACGTAACCACATCCGTCGATGATTTCCAGGCCAGATGAAACTTCAATTTCGTCGTCAGAGGCGCGGCATCAGGGCGGTAGCTCACATAGAAATTGGGGATGAAGCCGAGCACACGCTGGTGTTCCTGCTCTTTAAGTTCTTCAGTTGCGACTTCCACCGAGTCTTCAGTCACCTTTACCTGGGTGACGACTGTGGCCACGGAGAGAACGAGCGGCGGCGCAAGAAAGGTCTGCCCCGGCGCGAGATCCCCCGAGTACACTTCGTTACCGAAGCCCGTCGAACTCACCGAAAGTTGGAAGTGGCCCGGCGCAACGTTCGAGAAGGCGAACTGCCCATTGTCGCCGGAAATGACCTCTCGATAAGCGGATTTGTCTTCGGGAGTGAGCCGGATCACCGTGCCCACGCTCACCGCTCCCGATTGGTCGAGGAGTGTACCGACGACGCTTCCCGGTTTGGCTGCATTGGTGCCCGGATCGATCGCCTTCTGCTCCGGCGTCTTCTGCTCCGAGCCATCCGAAGTGGACGGGGAAGGACCCTCGGTCGTTTTCTCTCCGGCCAACGGACCGTCCTCGATGGGCCGACCAGTCTGCGCGCTCACCAACGCACAACAAAGAGGTAGGGCTAATGCAAAGGCAAGGGCTAAGAATTTGTTCACCTTGGAGAACTTCCGAGCCCTTACCAGGATTTCTTTGAGGCCGCTCAAAACAAATACTCCTCCGCGCTCCAATGACGGCGCGGTCTTATTGAAACCGGTGAAGTACGTTTCTACGGTTTGTATTAGATGCACGACTGCAGGAGAGGATTTCTTCGCGAGGAGGAAATTCTGACAGGTCGGATACTGCTAATTTTGGGGGGAATTTCTGTTCCTTCCCGAACCGATTTGTAGGTGGTGGCATCCAAGAAAGTGAATCGGCAGACCGGACCGGAGCCTTCGACCTCGGCTCTTGGAAACATCCTTCTTTTCTGGCTTGCCCGCAAATTCGTAATTTCAGGAGAATTCCATGAATAAGAAACCTGTCTCCGGCAATTCGCACAAGGCATCGGCGCAACCACGCTTTCATCAATCGGCACGCGAACTTCAGGCATTTGGCACGGTGACGAGCATGCAGCCGTTGCAACTGGAAGAGCCTGTGCGGCTGGAAATGACTGAGCAACTGAATCAGCTATTGGCTGACACGATGACGCTGCGGGATCTGTATAAGAAGTCGCACTGGCAGGTATCGGGCGCGACTTTCTATCAACTCCATCTTTTGTTTGACAAGCATTATGAAGAGCAGAGCGAACTGGTCGATACGATTGCGGAGCGCATCCAGTTGCTTGGCGGAATCAGCATTGCGATGGCGGCGGATGTGGCGGAGACGACGAAGATTCAGCGTCCGCCGAAGGGGCGCGAGGAGGTTCCGGTACAGCTGTCGCGGCTGCTGGACGCGCACGAGATCATCATTGAGCATTGCCGCGAACTGGCGGAGCGGGCTGACAAACTTGGTGACGCTGGGACTAATGATGTCGTGGTCAGCAATGTGCTGCGGACCAATGAATTGCAGGTTTGGTTCGTGAGCGAACACCTGGTCAATGCGCCGCTGGTCGAGGCGGAACGGGAGACGGCGTAAGTAATTCGATCGCCACATTTTGTCATCCCTCGCGAAGGGGCGGAGTTGCAGGTTGCGGTGAACTGCAGATTCCTTGCTTCGCGAGGGATGACAATTTTTTTGACGACGGTTAGTGTCGGGCAGAGAGGATGTGGAGGATCTGCTGGAGTTCGTGGCGCACCAGGGCCACGTTCGGAGTGGGATTCACCGGGAATGGCAGGGCGGTCTGGCTGCGTTCCGATTTTATTTCGTCGCGTAATTGGACGCGGGCGCCGGCGATGGTGAAGCCGTCTTCATAGAGAAGCTTCTTGATGCGGACGACGGACTCGACATCGCGCTTGCGATACATGCGCTGGCCGGTGCTGCTTTTGACGGGCTTGAGCTGGGGAAATTCGGTCTCCCAAAAACGCAGGACGTAGGCAGGAAGGCGGCAGAGGCTGGCTACTTCGCCGATGCGGAAATAGAGCTTGTCCGGGATGATGATTTCGGGGCTGCGGGACGCTTTTTTGGTCGCCTTCTTGCGGAGGGTCATGGGGGACGCTTCCGTTACTCCTGTATAGGCGTTTTAGCACGAGCCGCGCTGCGGGACAACCCCCAAAAGGGCAGAGCGGGCGCGGCGGTGGGGTTTTGGGCGGGCGAGCCTGTTAGATATCGCTGGATTCTGACGGGCCACTTCTCGAAAGCGCGAGAAGTGGCGCACCCTAATCCGGTTGGTTCCAATAAAGGTCAAAATCAAGATCAACGGCAGCGGGCGAGGGCGCCCGCTCTACACGCGAAAATGCCCGGGATTCTCTCGAATCTCGGGCACCGTTTAACTAGAGATCGTTACCAGACGAGCCGGTCGTTACCTAGACAGCGGTAACGTTCTCCGCTTGCCAGCCTTTGGGGCCCTTGGTCACGTCGAACTGCACGGTTTGGCCTTCTTGCAGGCTCTTGAAGCCGCCAGCTTGAATAGCGGAGAAATGCACGAAAACGTCTTCGCCATTTTGACGGCTGATGAAACCATAGCCCTTGGCGTCGTTAAACCACTTCACTGTTCCTTGTTCTGCCATTGATGTTCCTATTCTTGTTACTTGATTGAAATATGCTGAAGGTGATTCGCTGTGCTGTAGAGGGGGTGACGCTGGTTGGCGGTACCGGCCTGCAACTGCCTGTGAGTCAAACTTAGCGAATACAGTGTAGCACAGCTCGCCGGGCAAGCGGTATAGCAATATGTACGGAGGGGTGGATGTGCGGGATTTCGAGGGGGATGCCTCTAAGTACTTTAGAATTGAGTCAAATACGGTTGCCTCGCCTAGCCTCGGCTGAGGCAGGTGGCGCAGGCACCCTTTGACGGGCTCGGGGCAGGCTCTGCCCCTGCGTGAGTTGGGCGGGCATCTTATTTGTCTTCATCAGTCGCATTCAACCGATCATGATTGCTTTTCTTACGCTGGAACTTCGGATCGAGGCGGCGCAGTCGCTTAAAGACAAGCGGCAGGTTACGCGCAGTCTTAAAGATAGGCTCCGATCGTCGTTCAACGTGTCGGTGGCGGAGCTTGACCCCAGCATGCTCTGGAATCAGGCGACGATCGGGGTGGTCGGGGTTTCGCACTCGCGCGATTACCTGGATGGGCTGATGAAGAACGTGGAGCGCGCGGCTTGCCGCATTGCTAATAATGCGGGGGCCGAGGTTACGGATTCTTTTGTGGAGTTTCTGTGAGGGGCTAACGCCTCGTCGAAGCAATTCAAACTTCTTCAAAGCCAAGTCGAAATGATTCACGACCTCCGGCGGGCGGGACGCCCGCCGGACAACCGCCGGGGACGGCGGCGTTACATTTTTCTGATATCCTTACGAGTTTTCTTCTACGAGGTGGGCGGTGGAGCATCGGGGCCAGAAATATCATCGGGAACGGCTGAGCGAGGCGATCCGCGAGGAGATTGAAACCATTCTTGAAGGGGAGTTGCGCGACCCTCGCATTGGACTGGCCAGTGTGAGCTCGGTGCTAATGGCGCAGGATTCGCGCTCGGCTCGCATCATGGTCAGCGTGGCCGGGGATGACGCCGAGGCGGAGCGTACGCTCGAAGGACTGGCGGCGGCGCGGAATTATGTGCGACACGAATTGGCGGAGCGGTTGCGGCTGCGACGGCCTCCGGAACTTTATTTTCAGGTGGATCGCGCGGATCAGTTGGAGAGCCGGGTGGATGAACTGCTGGGACGGGCAAAGAAGCGGGCGAAGAAGAAGGCGGAATGAACGTCGTTAGTCGACGGTCAACGATCGATGGTCGTTAGGTTTGGTTGCGCAGAGCTTAGCGAGCTTGCACGTACAACCTGTCATCCCGAGCGACTAACGACGAGCGACCAACGACGCAGTTGATTGCTGAGAGCATTCGATGCTGGAGCGGATTCTACAGGAGATTCGAGGGCGTCGCCGGTTTGTGGTGACCTCGCACGCTCGGCCGGATGGAGATGGCATAGGTTCAGCTCTAGCGTGCGGGCAGATCTTGCGGGTGATGGGCAAAGAGGCTGAGGTCGTCATGCACGATGGTGTGCCTCGTATCTATCAGAACCTTCCTTTTGCGGATCGCGTAGTGCAGGCGGATGTGGTTCCGGAGAATGACGCGGTGATTCTGCTGGAATGCGACGGTATACAGCGCACGCAACTGGCGGGGCTGGAAAACTGTTTCCTCGTTAATATTGACCATCACGCGAGCGGGCGCAATTTCGGCAATGTCAACTGGATCGATTCAGAGGCGATGGCTACGGCGGAACTTGTGTTTCGGCTGGCGCGCCTGGCGTGCGTTCCGGTCGATCGCGACATTGCCACATGCCTTTATACGGCGCTCATGACGGATACGGGCAGCTTCATGTTCGTCGGCACGAACGAGCATACCTTCACGGTGGCGCGGGAGTTGGTGCTGGCGGGCGCCGATCCAGCGCAGTGTGCGCGGCACATTTATTTTGGCCATTCGACGGCCAAGATGCGGCTGCTTGGAGCGGCGCTGTCGAATCTGCATCGCGAAGGTGCGCTGGCGTGGATTTGGGTGACGCAGGAACAGATGACGCGGTTGGGAGCGCGCGAAGAAGACTGCGAGGGCTTGGTCAATTACGCGCTTTCGATTGATGACGTGCAGGTGGCAATTTTTTTTCGTGAGCTGCCCGATCAGCGCTTTCGCGTGAGCCTGCGCAGCAAGGGAGAAGTCAATGTCTCGACGGTGGCCGAATCGTTTGGCGGCGGCGGGCATAAGTGCGCGAGCGGCTGTTCCGTCGATGGGCCGCTGGCGGCCGCGGTGTCTCGCATTGTCGAGCGGTTGCGGGCGGAGTCGGCGCTTGTCGGTGGTCGATAGTCGTTCGAGCGATTCTGCTCACCACAAATGAATCCACAAATGAGTCCGCGAAGCCGCACTGATTTGTTGTTGCTGACGGCGTTTTGCGGATTCCTATTCTTTTATGGGCTGGGGGCGTTTGGGTTGGTGGGCGCGGACGAGCCTCGCTATGCGCAGGTCGCGCGAGAGATGCTAGAGCGCTCGGATTGGGTTACGCCCACGCTCCTCGGGAAGCCTTGGCTGGAGAAGCCACCTCTTTATTACTGGGAGGCGATGGTTTCGTTTCACGCCTTCGGAGTGAGCGACCGGGCGGCGCGGCTTCCGGGGGCGTTCGACGCGGCTTTGCTGGTGGCGGCGATTTACTTTTTTCTGCGGCGGTTTCGTCCGGGCAGTGAAATGGACGGCGCGCTGATCGCTGCCAGTTGCGCCGGGGTGGTTGGATTTGCTCATGCGGCGGCGACTGACATGCCGCTGGCGGCGTGTTTTTCCATTGCGCTGCTGGGCTGGTATGCATGGTATGAGAGCGGGCGGCGCGGCTATCTCGCGGGTTTTTATATTTTTGTTGCGCTCGCCACTTTGGCAAAGGGGCCGGTTGCTCCTGCGTTGGCGGCGTTGATTATCTTTCTTTTTGTCGCGTTGAGGCGAGACTGGCAGACGATCTGGCGTACGTTGTGGCTTCCGGGGATTGTTTTTTATTCGCTGGTGGCGTTGCCCTGGTACGTTGCTGTTCAACTGCGCAACCCGGAATTCTTCCGAGTCTTTATTCTTGAGCACAATCTGGCGCGATTTTCTGCGAACGTCTACCACCATCCTCAGCCATTCTGGTTTTATCTGCCCGTATTCTTGCTGGCCGTAATGCCTTGGGCGGTAACACTCATCGCGGCCCTGCGGGAGCGCATTCGACTGGTCTGGATAGAGAGAGAGAGAAGGCGAGCCTTCCTGGGCACGGGAAATTCGTGGGTACTTTTTCTGTTGATCTGGATGTTGGCGCCGGTTTTATTTTTCAGCGCTTCGCAATCGAAGTTGCCGGGATATATTCTGCCGGCGGTTCCGGCGGGAGCGCTGCTGGTGAGTGAGTTTATTGCTGGGCGACGCAGTGGAAGCAGCGCCGGTGACGACAAAGGATTTTCGCTGCTCTTTGCGGCGGTTCATGGAACTGCATGCGGAGCACTGATTTTCGTTGCCCTTTCGGCGGCGTCGGTCGCAATCAGTCATCACCTGGTGCGGGGAAAGTCAACCTATGTTGCCGCGGGTATTGCCCTAGCGTTCGCAATTGCTATTGGCGCAGCACTGTTGTCGCGCAATGGAGTGCGGCTGATGGGCAGGATTACGATGTTTGCCGTGGTCGTCAGTGTGGCGACGGTGATTCGCTTCGCGGCGCCGGTGATCGAGGCTACACAATCGGCGCGTCCGATTGCTGAGAGCATTCAGAGCTTTTCGCGGGAGGCGGTGCCGGTGGCGCTCTATCACGTCCATCGCGAGCAGGAGTATGGATTGGAGTTTTATCTCAATCGCGCGGCGGAGAAATACGAAGATGGAAACATTCCGGCAGAGGCGCATGTGCTGGTTGCCGCTCAAGGTTCGCAGGTCGATGTTGCCAGAATCGTTGTTGGACGCCGAGTATCATATCTAACCAGCATCCCGGCGCAGAAGTTGGAGTTGTATTGGGTGGAGAAGTGAGGGAAGGTCGTAGGTGACAGGAAAACCAAACCCTGCATCGGTTCCCGCATCTATTGATTTTCCTGACGCCTAATACCTGCGACCCGTTTTTATGGAAATTCTTGATCTCCGACATTTCTCTTCCGCTGACCTTCGGCCGTTGCTGGAAGATGAGATCGCGACGTGGGGGCGGCTGCTGTCGTGGGACTACACGACATCGGCGGAGATGATTTTGCGCTATATGGATGCGAAGATTTTGCCCGGTTACGCGGCGATTGAGCGGGGCAGCATTTTTGGTTATTCGTTTTTTGTTTATGAGCAGAATAAGGGCGTCATCGGAGATCTGTTTGTGCGCAATGGCGCGCGCAGCGGCGGGCATGACGGCGGCGGGCACGAAATTGGCCAACGCGAGGTCGAAGAAAAGCTGCTCACGCACGTCATCGAGACGCTGCAGCAGTCTCCCGGCATTCATCGAGTAGAGGCGCAGTTGCTGGCGCAGACGACGGGCGAAGTGGCGCGGCCTTTTGTGCAACAGGGATTCAGCCGGCATCCACGCGTGTTTATGAGTTTCGATATCGGCAAGCATGCGCTGGCTTCGTCGCCCAATACGCCAGCGTTTCCGGCGCAGTTCGAGATTCGTCCGTGGGCGGAGGCGGAATATCAATCGGCGGCGGCGCTGATTACGGCGGCATATCGCGGGCACGTCGATTCCGAGATCAACGATCAGTATCGGACGCTGACGGGGTCGCTGCGTTTTTTGAATAACATTGTGCGCTTTCCCGGGTGTGGAACATTCGATCCGCAGGCATCGTTTGTGGTCCACGAGCGGAAGTCGCGGACGCTGGTGGGGCTGATTCTTTGTTCGCAGGTGCGTCCTGATGTGGGACACATTACCCAGGTCTGCGTGCTGCCGGAATACCGCTCGGCGGGCCTCGGAGAAGTGATGATGGCGGCGGCAACGCGGAATCTGCGGGGGCGGGGATTTCGGTTTATTTCGCTGACGGTGACGGAGGCGAATGATCGCGCGATCGCGCTCTACAAGCGGATTGGGTTTGAAGAGGCGCGGGTGTTTGACGCGTTTGTTTGGGAGGGGTGAGTTTTGGTGTGAAGGATGCCAACCTCCAAACAAAAAGCCTCCGCCCGCCCTTCCCCGTGGCGGTGCGGAGGATTGAAGTGGAAACCGGAGTCTCGATGCACAAACCGTCGCGAGCCACGGACCCACTGGTCTCAGTTGGATACAGCACAGTGCCGAGGGGGCAGGCGGTGCATCCAACCCAAGCTGGTTTCCACTTCCTAAAACGAGAATGGGTGAGCATTCCCTTCACTTTTGGGAAAAAAAATCAAAGGGCTCTTCGAGGCCTTGACTTGGGTCGTGAAATTAACGCTACGTTATTGATAAAGAGGGAGTTATTTCCGAAGTAGGGCCTTGGCGATAAACAAGACATTCGCGGGGCGTTCGGCCAGGCGGCGCATGAAGTAGGGGTACCATTCGGTGCCGAAGGGGATGTAGACGCGCATTCCCCAGCCTTCTTTGACCAGGCTTTGCTGCAGGTCGCGGCGGATGCCGTGGAGCATCTGGAATTCGAAGGCGTTGCGCGGGATGTTTTCGCGGATGGCGAAAGCCTTGGCCTGGTTGATGATGGCCTCGTCATGGGTCGCTAGTCCGTGATAGACGCCGCTCTTCATCAGCGTCTTCATCAGCTTGACGTAGTTGGCGTCGACCTCGGACTTTTTCTGGAAGGCAATCGACTCGGGCTCCTTGTAGGCGCCTTTGCAGAGGCGTATGCGGATGCGCTCGCTGAGCAGCTTGTCGACATCGGCCTCAGCGCTGCACATGTAGGACTGGATCACCGTGCCGACTGAGTCTTCGTTGCCGGGAACGCGGTGGAGTTCGTGGACGAAGTTGAGGGTGCGCTCGGTGTAGGCGGAGCCTTCCATATCGACGCGCACGAAATTTCTCGGCGACATGCTGGCGGCTTTCGCGACCAGGCCGCGTACGATGTCAAAGGCCAGCTTCTCATCTACGTCGAGGCCCATGTGAGTGAGCTTTAAGCTGATGTTGGCATTGAGCTTTTGGGCGGCGATTTGGTCGAGCAGATTGTAATAGAGGTCGGCGCTGGCGCGCGCTTCGTCGGCGTTGGTAACGTTTTCACCGAGGTTGTCGATGGAGACGCTGGCTCCGAGCTGATTCATGGCAGCGGCGGCGCGGATCGCGTCGGACACTTCTTTGCCGGCTACGAAGCGGGCCGAGGTGCGCTGGCCGAAGCGGGAGCGCTCGGCAATGGCGCGGAGGGAACGGCTCTCGGAAAGGGCTATGAAGGCTGCCCTTAGCATGGAGGGCCGGGTGGTTGCGGATCGGATTGCGGCGGGTTGGTATTGACGGAGGCGCGCATTCTTCGCTGGGTTACGGGAACACTATTTTTTATCACAACGGGTAAGCCGACCGCAGGATCATTCGCGCAACACACGGGCAGGATCAGTGCGGGTTGCGCGCCAGGCGGGGAGAAGACAAGCTGCGACTGAGATGATCGTCATCACTACGATTGCCAATGCGAAGGCCAGCGGGTCGTTCGGGCTGACGTTGTAGAGAAGCTTTCCGAATAATCGTGTCAGCACCAGTCCCGCAGCGGCGCCAAAGAGGACTCCGGCGGCGGTTAATCTTAAGCCGCGCGAAATCACCAAACGAAAAAGATTGGCTGCGCCGGCGCCAAGAGCGAGGCGTAGTCCGAGCTCGCGGTTGGCCTGCGCTACGGCATACGACATCACGCCATACAGGCCGATAGCGGCGAGAAGAAGAGCCAGGCCTCCAAGGATCGAAACCAGGGTTACGGCCACGAGTTGCGGCGAGGTTGAGCGATTCACTTGTTCCTGAAGGGTGATCACTTCGTAGAGAGCGAGATTTCGGTCGAGTGCGTGGACCTCGCGGAGCACAGCAGATGAAACGCTCTCGAGAGGCTGAGTTGTGCGGATATTCAAGGCTGGCGCTATGGAGAAATCCTGCAACAGCGGGACGTAGAAAAATGGCTTTGCAGTCTCGCGCATGCTCTGATATTTCGAGTCTGCAGCCACGCCGATGACTCGCACCCAGCGGCCGTTTACCTGAAGGCGATGATCGATGGGATTTTGTCCAGCCCAGTAGCGTGCAACCATGGTTTGATTCACGATGGCTACGGGCGGCGCGTTTTGATCATCTGCGCTGATGAATTCGCGGCCGGAACGCAGAGGGATACCCAGGGTGGCGAAGTAGTCGGGACTGACCTGATTGTACTCGACAGTGGGCTGCTCCTCCGGCGGAGGCTGGTAGCCGTCTACCGCAATTGGCGTAGAAGAGTACGACCGATAGCCTAGTGGAGTGACGCGAGCGAATGCGGCGGACTGCACGCCCGGTAGGGCGCGGACGCGATCTATCAATTCCTGCTGAAAAATCTTGGCCCGGGGCGCGTCGTATCCAGCCGCGACCAGAGAGACGCCGGTCTGCACCACGTTGGTGGTTGAGAAACCGGGGCTGGTGGTTCGAATCTTTTCGAGGCTTTGCAGCAGCAGCGCTGCTCCGACCAGTAGAACAAAGCTAAGACAAACCTGAAAAACGACCAGGCTCGAGCGTACCCATGCTGTTCCCCTCGCGCTGACCACGCCTGTGGACTCCGCTTTCAGGGCGCCGACGAGATCGAGGTTGCGGGTTTGAAGCGCGGGTACCAATCCGACAATCAGCGTGGCGATGAGGCAAATAGCGGCGCTCAGCGACATCACGCGCCAGTCGATTTCTCCTGGGAGGTACATGGGCACTCCGGAGCGCGCTGGGAGGAGGAGCACGAGCGCGTGACGACACCAATAGGCAACCAGGAGACCGCAGGCGGCGCCGATCGTCGCAAGGATCAGGCCTTCGGTGAAGAGTTGTTGCAGCAAACGGGCGCGGCTGGCCCCGATGGCGAGCCGGACGGTCATTTCGCGGCGACGGGCAAATGACCTGACCAGAAGCAGGTTGCCGACATTCGCACAGGCGATGAGAAGAACAAACGCCACCACGGCCAGCATGATCTCGAGTGTGGGGAGCAGAGTGCCGGCATTATTGAAAGGGGTTTGCCACAATGGCCACAGCGTGATGTTGCGTCGACGGTTGGTGGCCGGGTAGGTGGATTCGAGGCGGGTCGCGATTGCCGAGATTTCTCCCTGGGCTTGCTCGCGAGTGACTCCTGGCTTGAGTCGCACATAGGATTCAATCCAGCGCTGGCCGCGATCTTCGAGCTTGTATCCGCCGCCTTCAAAGGTTTCCTCCATCGACGCGGGAACCCAGAAGCGCATCGCCCAGCCTACGAATGTTCCATAGAATCCCTCGGGAGCGACGCCGATGATGGTGTGCGGAACGTTGTCGAGGCGCTGCATCTTGCCGATGATTTGCGAATCGCTTTTGAAGCGGTCTCGCCAAAGCTGATAGCTGATAACGACCACCGGGTGACCGTTGCTGCCTGCATCTTCGCCAAGCTCGAAGCCGCGACCAAGAATGGGATGAACGCCGATCGCGTCGAAATAATTTGCGGAGACGATGCTGCCGGTCGTGACCTCGGCGCGGTCGCCCACATTGAGTGTGCTGCCCGTAATCTTGCTGACGAAGAACGCATCGCAGAGCGTGCAGCTTCTTTGCAAATCGAGGAAATCCGGCCACGAGAGTGGCGTCGGGCCGGTCTCGCCACGGGCCGTGCCGGCAAGGGCTAGAAGCCGTTCCTGGTGGGCTACGGCGGGATAGGGACGGAATAGGATTCCTTCGATCCAACTGAATACCGCGGTGTTGGCGCCGATTCCCAGGGTGAGGCAGAGAATTGCGAGCGCTGAAAAGCCGGGGCTGCGGACGAGTTGGCGGAAACCGTAGCGCAAATCCTGAAGCAGGTTTTCAATGACGTGTCCGCCGCGCGCGTCGCGACACTGCTGTTCGACCTGCGTGATTCCGCCGAGAGTGCGCAGGGCCGCGTAGCGAGCCTCTTCTGGCGACGTTCCTTTCGCTACGCTTTCTTGAATCTGTTGGTCGAGATGCTCACGCAGTTCCTCTTTTAGTTCCTGATCCACCTGATTGGGGTGGAGGAAGGAGCGCAGACGCACGGGCAAGGAATAGAACCATTGTTCGATGGGCATGTTCAGGCCTCTTCTGGCTTTAGTCTGAGCATTTTTTCTCGCTTTACTCTGAGCATCTCTTTGAGCATTACTACGCCGGAGATGGCGGCGGAGACGCGGTTCCAGTTAGCCGTTTCCTTTTCAAGCTGCTTGCGGCCGGGTGGCGTCAGGGAATAGAACTTGGCGCGGCGGTTGTTTTCACTTGCCTTCCACTGCGCCCGAATCCAGCCGCGATGTTCCAGTTTGTGCAGCGCGGGATATAACGAGCCGTCGCTGACGCCCAGCACATCGCTGGAAATCTGCTTGAGGCGCTGGCTGATAGCCCAGCCATTCATGGGTTGCAAGGCCAGAATTTTGAGGATCAGCATGTCGAGCGTCCCCTGCATCAGGTCGGAAGGCTTGCTCACGAAGTCTCCTCTCGGTTACCGAGTTAGACTAAATCTGTTCCTCTCGGTTAGCAAGAGGACGTCAGCACCGGCATGGAGCATCCTAAATTGGCGCAGGATGTTCGCCGACGGTCCCGACCGCGCAAGAATTAGAACACCACCGTCGGCGTCCACCCGTTGCGAAAAGGGCTACCCTCCGGCATAATAGTGGTTTGTCTTTATCTCTCCGGAGACTTCCGGGCAAAGGATCGTGCAATCTGTGTTGATGATTCGACTGGCGCGCTTTGGTGCGCGCAAACAACCTTATTATCGTGTGGTGGTGATTGAGAAGGAGCGGGCTCGCAATGGCCGCCCGGTGGAAGTGGTGGGGACGTATAATCCGCGCACTAATCCGGCTACTTTTGACTTGAAGCGCGAGCGCATAGAGCACTGGGTTTCGAAGGGCGCCCAGCTTTCGGACAGGGTTCGGAAACTGGTTGCTTCTCCTGCTCCCGCAGCAGCCGCTTCGGTCGCCTAGCGTACATTTCATTCTTAATCGTCCTATCAGGAGCCGCTAATGATCGAGCCGAGTGCCAGTCCGCGCGCCATGATTGAATACATCGCCAAGGCGATTGTCGAGGCCAAGGGCGAGGTTTTTGTCGACGAGTACGAAGACGGCGACGAAACGGTGATTGAGTTGGAAGTGGCCGAGTCCGATCTGGGCAAGGTGATTGGGCGGTCGGGCCGGGTGGCGCGGGCTCTGCGCAACGTGCTCAGTGCGGCGGGATCAAAGCTCGATAAGCGCTATGCGCTTGAGATTATTGAGTAGGAATTCGAAGTAAGCTTTCGCGAGTCGGGCCTCGCGAATCGCCTTTCGGCGAAAAGCTTTTCGGCGAACACAATCAGCAAAATGGCTTCGGACGCTGGCGGCGAGTGGGTTACTCTGGCGGTCGTCATCAAGACACAGGGGCGGCGCGGAGAAGTTGCCACGGAATTGCACACGGATGTTCCGGGGCGATTTCAGCAGGGCATGCGGCTGTGGGCGCTGTTGAAAGATGGCGAGCGCCGCGAAGTTAAGGTCGAGGATCTCTGGCCGCATAAGAGTTTTCTGGTGCTGAAGTTTCAAGGCACCGACAGTCTTTCCGATGCGGAGTTGTTGGTAAAGGCTGAGTTGCAGCTTCCTCTTACCGAACGGGCTACGCTTGAGCAGGGCTGGACTTATTTGAGCGACCTGATCGGATGCACGGTCTTCGATGGCGCGAGAGAGATTGGCGCGATTGAAGATGTGCAGTTTGGAGCAGGAGAAGCGCCGCTGCTGGTAGTTAAGAGTGGGGCGAAGCTTCCGTATGAGATTCCTTTCGCCGAGGCCTTCTTGGAGAAATTGGATCTGGAGCGGAAGCAAGTTCGCATGAAGTTGCCGGAAGGCTTGTTAGAAGTAAACGCTCCAGTGGCGAAAGAGAAGCGTCGTTAGTCGTTGGTCGATAGTCGTTCGGCGTTTGCGATCGTTCGCCAGATGAGAAATTTTCAGGTAATTAAGTTGGCGAACGACCAGCGACGAAAAACCAACGACGGGTTTCCGCGATGAAGATCGACATTCTCACGATCTTTCCTGACTTTTTTCGCGGGCCTTTGGATTATGGGATTGTGCGCCGGGCGCGGGAGACGGGCCTGGTGGATGTAGGCATTCACGATCTGCGGGCGTATACGAAAGACAAGCACCGCACCGTAGATGACCGCCCGTTTGGCGGCGGCGAGGGCATGGTCCTGAAGCCGGAACCGATCTTTGAATGTTTGGAGTCGCTGGGCGATGTGGCGTCGCAGGATGCGCGGTTGAGCGCGGCGGCGACGCAGTCGGTGATTTTGCTTTCGGCGCAGGGGCGCAGGCTGGATCAGGCGCTGGCGGCAAAACTTTCGACTCTCCGGCTGATAGTCCTCATCTGCGGACGATATGAGGGCGTGGATGAGCGGATCAGCGAGCATCTGGCGGATCGTGAAGTTTCGATTGGCGATTATGTGTTGAGCGGCGGCGAGTTGGGCGCGGCGGTGATTATGGATACGGTAACGCGGCTGATTCCGGGCGCGGTTGGGAATCAGAATTCGACTCGGCAGGAGTCGTTTACCGAGTCGCTGGCAGAAGCGGAGTTCGCAAGCGAGGGCGGCTGCGCCACACTTCGGACCGATGCGCCTAGTTCGACTTGTGGTTCTGGCGGATTGCTGGATTATCCGCACTACACGCGTCCGGCGGAGTTTCGCGGCATGGCGGTGCCGGAGGTTTTGGTGAATGGCAACCATGAGCAGATTCGCAGCTGGCGGCGCAAGACGGCTTTAGCGAAGACGCTGCGCAATCGCCCGGATTTGCTGGAGCGAGTTCGGCTGACGGATGAAGACGAGGAATTGCTGGCCGAGATCAGGCTGGGGCTTTCTCGGGGAATCGGCAGAGAAGAAATCGACAGAGAAGGTTAGCGCTCTCTGCGGAGATTAGAATCAGGAAGGGAAACATTTATGCGCAATCCGATTATCGAAAAATTGCTGGCGAAATCGCGCCGCACAGACCTCCCGAAGTTTGGCCCCGGCGATACGATCAAGGTGCAGGTGAAGATCAGAGAAGGCGAAAAAGAGCGCCTGCAGGCCTTCGAAGGCGTGGTCATTTCGCGGACTCGAGGGGCGCAGCCGAGTTTCACTGTCCGCAAGATCAGCTTTGGCCAGGGCGTGGAGCGTATCTTCCCGATCGACTCAAAGGTTATCGACAAGATTGACGTAGTGCGCTCGGCGAAGGTTCGCCGCGCCAAGCTTTACTACCTCCGCGGACTGAAGGGCAAGGCGGCGCGACTGAAGGAAGTCGAACAGCAGTAAGGCGCGGCTCGCTCATTTCCTTCTACTCGCCTCGGCGGGCAAGATGCCCGCCGGACAGCCGCCGGGACGGCGGCGCTACCGTCGCCGCGCACAGAACAGGACAGTCCTTCGTATTTACAAACTCACGGATTCAAAATGAGGTTGTCGATGAGGCGCGTTTTGCCCAGGTAGGCGGCGACGGCGAGCAGGCTCTTTCGCGATACGTGTTCGACTGGATCAAGCGTATCAGGATCGACGATCTCGCAATAGTCCAGCACGACATCGGGCTGAGCTGCGAAAACTTCTTTGGCGGCGGCGATGAGGCGCGGGGCGACTCTTTCTCCGGCCCGGAATTCTTGCTTCGCCTGCTCTAATGCGCGGTGCAGAACCAGCGCGTGGGCGCGCTCTTCTGCATTCAGATACGCATTGCGCGAACTCATCGCGAGGCCATCCGGTTCGCGCACGATGGGGCAGGCGACAATTTCTATAGGGAAATTGAGGTCGCGCACCATGCGGCGGATGATGGCTAGCTGCGCGGCGTCTTTCTGTCCAAAGAAGGCGGCATCGGGCTCTATGATGTGAAAGAGCTTGGCGACGATGGTGGTGACGCCACGGAAATGGCCGGGGCGGGAACGTCCATCGAGCTTTTCGCTCAGGCCTTCGACCGAAACCCAGGTGGCTTCATGCGGAACCTCGGCATCATAAGCTGGGCTGTCGGGATAGATTTCTTCGACCGAGGGCGCGAGGAGGACGTCGACTCCTTCTTTTTCGAGCAACCGGCGGTCGAGATCAAATTGGCGCGGATACTTCGATAGATCCTCGGTTGGACTGAACTGCGTGGGGTTCACGAAGAGCGATACGGCAACGGAATCACATTGCGCGTTGGCGGCCCGGACGAGCGAGAGATGGCCTTCATGCAGAGCACCCATGGTTGGAACAAGACCGACGCGTTTGCCGCTTGCTCGCGCCGCGCGGCTAGCGGCGCGGGCGTCAGTGATGGTCGAATAGATTTTCATCTTGGAGAGCGTTAGTCACTGACATTCTTCGCTAACATTGCTCGCTAAATATTGTCTGCAAATACCGGCAATCAGGGCGCCTCGTAGAATTCGACATCCAAGTCGTGAAGTGTGCCGATGAGCAAGGCGCGGTTTTTTCGCACGTCGGCTTTGGTCTGCTCAGATGGACTCTTGGGAATTGACTGCGCGATCATGACCACGCGGCCGTAGGGCCATGCGCTCGACCCGAGGGAAACCAACTCGGCTGGGATTTGCTCTGGCGTCAGCATGTGAATCTCGTGATTGGAAAGATCGACAATGCCGATGCCATCTTCGCGCACCACCAGGTAGGGATTCTTCCAATCCGCCATATGGCTGAGCGCTGGATATTTGGACGGATTCGCCGGGGGAATCGATTCGAGCCCAGTGGGTTGATGCGCCTGCGACGAGGGTGGTGACGAGGCGGGCTGGGAGCAAGAGATCAAAATCCCAAGCAGGGCGACGCTAAGCGCCGCTTGCGCAACAGTCCGTAGCCTCGCGCGCGCGTTCTTTCCTAATTCATTTTGCAAGTTGTTTTCTCCGCCCGCCATTATCGCTGCATGGCGTGTTTGCGGTGGAGTACCGTTTCGAGTGCGGCCTGCGTCTCCTTGGGCAGGTGGTAGCTTTCAGCGTCGTTCGGAAACTGGTGCGAGACGACGTCGGCCTTGAAGGCAAGCACAGACTGCGTGATCAGGGCGGCGGCGTCCCCATAACGGCGCACGAATTTTGCCGGGTGCCCGAATGTCAGGTTGACGAGGTCGTGAAAGACAAGGACCTGGCCGTCGCAATCGGGGCCGGCGCCAATGCCGATGGTGGGTGTATCGATCTCGGCGGTAATCAGGGCCGCGACCTCCCGCGGAATACCTTCCAGATAAATACAAGTGACGCCGGCGCGATCGAGCGCGACCGCGTCGCGCATGAGTTGCTCGATGGCGTTCAGCGACTTGCCCTGCACTTTGTATCCACCCATCACGTTCACCGATTGCGGAGTCAGGCCAATGTGGCCGGCGACGGGAATCTCGGCGTCGATGACGCGGCGGATGACGTCAGCGCGCTTTTCGCCGCCTTCCATTTTGACGGCTTCGGCTCCGCCCTCTTTGACGAAGCGAGCGGCATTATGGATCGCCTCGCTGGCATCAGCCTGATACGAGCCGTAAGGCATGTCGGCAATGAGCAGCGCGTCTTTCACGCCGCGACGGACGGCTTTGACGTGATGCAGCATCTCGTCGACGGTGACGGAGAGCGTGTTCTCGTAGCCGAGCATGGTCATGGCCAGCGAATCGCCAACCAGGGCAATATCGATTCCGGCCTCGTCGATAAGGCGCGCGGTGGCGTAGTCGTAGGTCGTTAGGCAAGTGATCGATTCGTGAAGAAGCTTCTTTTCGCGAATAGTGGCGGTGGTGATCTTGCGGCGGGGAGAATGCCCGCCGATGGGTGTGAGACTCACTGTGTCCTCCAGTGCCCCTCCGCAAGCTGGGCGGATAGAGCCTGTGCGCGTCGTCTTTGGTCCTATATTTGGATGACGCTTCGGGAATTATAGCTGCTTAAAGGGCGAGAGTCGATAGGAGCCGACCCGGTCGTACATTGACCCCCTAAGAAACGTATAAGTCCCTTATCTTCAATGCGGAGGCTACTCATCGGAGAAACGCTGAGGAGAAGGCTAAAGCGCATGGGCACCCACCTTTACTTCTACTTCCCTTTTCCACTCAGCTCGCGCCGAAACGGATTGCTGAAAAACTCACGCGGCGCGCGGCGGTTGCCCTCAGCCGCGGAAGCCGTCACTGATCACGGGGAATTCTGCCGTGCCTACCTGTGCTACGTGCTCTTCGGCGAAAGCGGTTACGCGTTCGAGGGCGGATTGCAGCTCGCGATGGGACGCTGCCAGGCGCGCATCTCGCTCCACAAATGTCTCCGTCCTGGTTTCGGCGGGAACTTGCATCTTGGCGCTGAGCCGTACCAGCGCCTTGGAAAATGGCTTCGGGATCATCAGGGCATCCCACGTGTTCAGAACCCAGGCGTCGCTTAGCGCTACGTAGAGCGCGGCCATGGGGGCGGCGCTGGCGCTGGAGAGGAGCACTGGTCCGGGCTTGGCCACGAACCTGGGGCCGCGGGGGCCGTCGATAGTAAATACAACCGAGTTGCCCTGTTGCAGTTGACTTCGCAGGCCCAGCAAGGCTTTTGCGCCGTCACGACTGCTGGAGCCTCGAACTGCGACGAAACCTAACTTTTCTAACGTGCGAGCAATGTATTCGCCATCGAAGCTGCGGCTCACCATGACGGCTAAGCCAGTGTTTCGCCAGATCCATGCGCTCGGGAAAACGGCGCGATGCCAGAACGAATAGATCACGGGCTTTTCAAAGATGGCGTCTCTTGGCGATGGCGGTTCTTCCCAGGAGATGGCGCAGCGCAGGGTGGGACCGATCAGAGAGATCGCGATATAGCTAGCCCAGCTGATGAACCACAGCGAAACTCTTTGCCGCAATGAGAATCGGCGAGCGGCGCGGACGGACGGCTCGGGCTCAACCGCGGCGGAAGATGAACTCACGCCGATATTGTAGCCGGGAAAGAAACGATTTACTGAAAACTGACAGCCGGAAGCAGATAGCGAAGTGGCTACGTTTCGAGATAGCCTACGATCCACTCTTTGAGCCGTTGCCGACGCTCGTCGGCCGTATCGAAACGGACGCCAAAACTTTTATTCGGTTTCTTCCAGCTTACCTGGCCACGCACCCAGACGCGCGGCAGAGTCAGCAACGAGAACGACACTTCCACTGGAGTGCCGATCTCAGGTATGTGGGCGCCCTTGAGCGACATTCCTCCAGTGCTGATTTCCTGGCTGGTGGCGGTGAGGCGCCCACCGTCATTCATCACGATCCCTACCTCGGTCATCACCGGGACGCGCACGTAGCGTCGGAATTCGTGGAGCACGAGACTGCGAGTGGAACGCACGAGCTTCATGGCCGCGGAGCGCTCGAGCGGTTCGTGAAACACGGCGTTGAGACAGTGATTGGAATAGCGCATGGCGTCCTGCGCGGTGCCGCCCAAGCCGAAGATTATGATTCGGCTGTTGGAGGCCGAGGCTCGTGCCAGTTCGATGATGGCACCGGCGGTTTCTTTAAGAGGCAACACGCACGCCTCGAATTTTTCACGTCGCAAGCGGTCGGCTTGGTCCCGGGGAATCGGAACAGTTTCGATTCCATGCTGGCGGAAGCACTCGTTGATAAGTTGCGACGCCGCTTCAGGTAAATCGAAGAGGGCAACGCGCGCGACACTTTTTCGATGGACAGGGGGAGGGGCGAGAACAGCTCCAGTCGTAGTAGGCATGAGTCCCAGGGGTGAACTCCTCTAAAAGCCCATTCTGACGCGGCTTTTGGCGGTTGCATAGGTTTCGAAAGGGCTGCGTACCCTTCCGATTGGGCCATTACGGAGGTTGTACCTGGAACCGCTTGCGCCTACTCCCTTCGTTCTGGACGGTCTCCGAAGACGCGGTTGGCGGCGTCTCCCACAGGCATTCAGGTAAGATGTTGCAATCATTAGAGCGCCAGACGTAATCAGCACATGATTACTTTAGACGACATCCATTCGGCCTTACGCCGCATTCGAAGTTCTATCTACTTATCGCCATGCGCGCTTTCGGCGACGTTTTCGGAGTCTACGGCGAACCAGGTTTATCTGAAACTGGACAACCTGCAACGAACGGGCGCATTCAAGGAGCGCGGCGCTCTGAACAAACTGCTTTCGCTGAGTGCTGAAGAGCGCGCCCAGGGCGTGATTGCGGCTTCGGCGGGAAATCACGCGCAGGGCGTGGCGTATCATGCCGGGAAGCTCGGCATCCGCGCGCAGATTTGCATGCCGCTGACCACGCCGCTGATCAAGGTTTCGGCGACGCGCGGCTATGGCGCGGATGTGGTGCTGCGCGGCGCGAATTACGACGAAGCATATGAAGAGGCGTTGCGGCGCAGCCAGGCTGAGCACCTTACATTTGTGCATGCCTTCGATGACGACGCCGTCATTGCCGGGCAGGGGACGATTGGATTGGAGTTGATCGAGCAGCATCCTGACCTGGAAGCGGTGGTCGTGCCGATTGGCGGCGGAGGCTTGATTGGCGGCATTGCGTGCGCGCTCAAAGAATCAAATTCCCGTCGGAATCGATCGATTCAAGTTTTCGGAGTGCAGCCGTCGCGGCTGCCATCGATGAAAGTCGCAGTCGCCGAGGGTAAGCCGGTGACGCTGGCGGCGGCTTCGACGATTGCCGATGGGATTGCTGTACGACGCGCCGGGGAGCGCACGCTGCCTTTGGTGCAGAAGTATGTAGACGACATTGTTACCGTTGAAGAAGAAGAAATCGCCAACGCAATTCTGCTGCTGCTGGAGCGCGAAAAAACTTTGGCGGAAGGAGCGGGGGCGGCCGCGATTGCAGCTCTGGTGAATCGCAAGCTGCCGCTAGTCGGGAAGAAAGTTGCGGTGCTAGTGTGTGGCGGAAACATCGACGTGACGCTGCTCTCGCGCATCATCGAGCGCGGCCTCGTGAAAGATGGACGCCTGGTGCGTCTGCGCGTTCACCTGCCCGATTATCCCGGAGCGCTCAATCGCCTAACCTCGATCCTGGCGCAGCATCGCGCGAATATTGTCGAGACCGATTACGACCGCGCCTACCATGGCGTCGGGCTGGGCGAGACGGCGATTGAGATCACGATGGAGACTCGCGGGCCTGATCACATTGCCGAGATTATCTCGGCGCTGGGAGCGGCGGGATATACGCAGGAACGGGTGCTGTAGAAAAATCTTTCACCGCCGAGACGCCGAGAAAAGAAAGAAAAAAACTTCGACAATTAACTCTTGACACCTTCCCTCGGGGGGGGGGGATAATTCTCCGTTCAATTTTCTCCGGCTCGTTCCATCTGGCCGCCCCCCTTCCAGATCGAACGCGTTGGCCGTATGGCAGGTTGCGCTTGATGCACGACTCGCCGGGGTTCCCCCAAGAGCCCATCTGGACCGGATTAAACACGGGCTCCCGCAACCAAAGCAAAACTATAAGGAGAGAAATATGCATTCAACAGGATTCAACAGCCCGCGGAAAGCCTATTTGACGCTAGTCGTACTCTCAGCGTTACTTCTCATCGCCGCCCGTACAGTGCAAGCCCAGATGGAAACCGTACTCTACAACTTCACAAGCAGCAGCTACGGCTCCGGCTCGGTCTCCAACCTGATCGCTGACGGTGCCGGCAACTTCTATGGGACGACGGCCGGTGGGGGGCAATTTGGAGAAGGAACGGTGTTTGAGCTTTCGCCGAACGGCAGCGGCGGCTGGAATGAGTCTGTGCTCTACAGCTTTACCGGGGGAGCGGACGGTGCCAACCCCAGTGGCCCCGTCATATTCGACAGCATAGGGAATCTTTACGGGACAACGTTCTACGGTGGCGCTAATGGAGACGGCGCCGTTTTCGAGCTTAGTCCTGTCGGAACGAACTGGACAGAATCCGTTCTGCACAGCTTTGGCGGCCCCGGCGACGCCGCCGACAATCCAGTGAGCGGCGTGATCCTTGACCAGTCGGGTAATCTCTTCGGAATGACTTACTACGATGTAGTGTTCGAGCTGAGCCCGTCCGGCGGTACGTGGGCGGAGCAGGTGATCTACAGCGGCGGTAACTTCAGCCAAGCCGGGTTAACTATGGACTCCGCCGGAAACATCTTCGGCGGCTCATACAAGCATACAACCTCAACGGGCACGGTATTCGAGCTATCACCGAACGGCAGCGGTGGTTGGAACTCGACCGCGATCCACACATTTAAGAACGCAGCCTATCCACTGGGTACGCCTATATTCGACAAGTCCGGTAATCTTTACGGAACGACATCGGGTGGAGGCGCCTATCGCGGCGGAACGCTCTACAGGCTGGGGCCGGGGAAAAGTGGACCATGGACACTGACGATTCTCCACGCCTTTGGCAATGGTACAGATGGCGGTTACCCTGCTGCGGGAATTGTGTTCGACGCCGCCGGTAACATTTACGGCACTACGGCCTTTGGTGGTGAGTCCGGCGACGGAAGCGTTTTCGAATTAGTGGCATCTGGCAAGATTATTCACACCTATAAAGAGAAAGTTCTCTGGAGTTTCACCGGCGCGGACGGAAGCCAACCGTATACCAGCTTAGTCCTCGACAATGCAGGAAACTCGTACGGCACCACCAGCAGTGGCGGATCGGACGGACATGGCAACGTGTACGAGGTGACTCCATAGATCGTTTGTCACTTTCACCTGCCATCGTGAAGTAAGAATGCTCTGCTCTACCTCCGCCCAATCGTATTGGGCGGGGGGTTTTTTCAGTGAACTATCAGTCAAACTGCTTCCGAAACCGCTCTAGCTGATCCCTCACTTCCGACACATTTCTTCGCAACTCAGCTACCTCCTCTTCGAGCCGTGCAATGCGGTCGGCTGCTGCTGGATCGCGCTCAGTCGTTGCGCTGGCATGAATTGGCAATTCCGCTTCTACCACATCCCCGGCCAGCAGATGCGCGTAGCGCGATTCTTTTGTTCCCGGCTGACGGGGCAGAACTTTCGCGAGCGGAGGATCGCGCTGCATTAACTTCTGCAATGCGGATTGCACATCATCCAGGGTTTCGAAGTGGAACAGGCGCTCGGTGCGTCCCCGGAGTTCGCCGGGAGTTTGCGGTCCGCGCAGGAGCAGGACGCACAGCACGGCAATCTCCGGACGGGTGAAGTTGAAAACCTCTTGCAGGCGTTGTTCGTATTTGGTTACGCGGCTATCGGCGCCGCGGGCGGGACCGGCCATGCGCTGTTGCTGCAGGCCTTCGAGCGCGTCGCGCACCGCGTCTTCGTCTAGCTGCATCACGGGATCGCGATTTGACTTCTGGTTGCAGGCGTTCAGCAGTGCGTTCAGCGAGAGCGGGTAATACTCGGGCGTGGTGATGTCTTTCTCGACTAGCGAACCTAGGACGCGCACTTCGTTTTCGGTGAGTTTTATATCCATTTTTGGATCCGCAGCTTTGGCAAACGAACATCCAATAACTTGCAAACAAATTTCGCCGTCAAAATTCCCGGAAAGGAGTTTTTCAACACGCACTCCTGTTAACGTCAATTAGTCAGCCAGCACATCACTGGCGTGCCGTTCTTGAGAGGGCGAACTTTGCGTCGATTGATGGCCTTGGCTGTCGCGTCACTCCATCGAACCAAAGCACGTATTGGCCTTGGAAGCTCTTTTGAAGGTGGACCCGTCTGCGAATCGAAGAGTAGGTTCTGAATAGTTTCTCCCCTCAATATGCGTGCCCTAACGACTTCACCGTGTTCACGTTGCCCGAAGACCCCTCTGCCTTTATCAATCCCCTTGAGGTTTCTGAGTTCGGGGTCATCAATGATCATCAGCAGGGATTTGAGGTCCTGGTCGGGCAGCGAGTCTTCATAGATTTGGGGCTTCGAATCACGCCAATCAGAGAGTTCCTCAAGATGAAATCGGCCGTCGGGGAACACAGCAATGCACGTGGTCGAGACGCTGAGTGGAAGATCACTTTTTATGTACTCGATCCTGACGAGAAACTGAGGCTCGGATGGCGTTTGTGCCAACGACGTGAAAGACATTGCCAAAAAGGCAATAAGGGTAAAACACAGAGCGGCGCGCACGAGCCTACACTAGTCGAGAACGAGCAGTGGATCAAGGGAATCTCAAGCGACGCTGTGCCATGTTGTTGTTGCGAAATCCAGATTTCACTTATTGACCGCGCGGAAGCCAAGAAGTTTCTGTGCTAAGTTTTTGATAATCGTCCCAGATAGGTGCAACCAAACACAAGCAATAAAATCTGCAACTTCCGTGTTTTCAATATCCTGTCTTGTATACTCAATAGTTTGTCGGATATGTCCACGGATGAGCACAAACATGAGTGAACTGTTGACACCAACACGGGTCGGCGTCGATGAACTGGTCGCTAAGCTGCGAGCTTTACCCGCGTCGGCATTCGATGGGACGGAGACGATTCAAGCGCTGCTGACGGATATGCCTGTCTCGGAGGCCAGTCTTGCGCGGTATTTGACTTGGGACCGGCAGCATTACACGCGCAATCTCATCGACAAGACGGACCTCTACGAACTGCTCGCCATTTGCTGGGAGGTTGGGCAGGGGAGTTCGGTGCACAATCACCGCGGGCAAAATTGTTGGATGGCGGCTCCGATGGGAAATCTGCTGGTGGAAAATTTTCATGTGGAATTCGAGGATAGCGCGGCGGGAAAGTGTCAGATGACCGCATCTAACACGGTGGAGTTGACGGCGGCGAATCCGTGCGCGGTCGATCCGCGGGAGCCGGTGCATAGGGTTGTCAATCCGCGGACGGCGAATCAGCGGGCGGTCACGCTGCATGTCTATTCGCGCCCCTTTGATAGTTGTGTCGTCTATTCGCCCGAGCAGGGGACGTGTGGAGATATACGGCTTCACTACACTACAGCGTTTGGAAAACCAGTACCCAGTACCTAATAACCAGCACCCCAGTCGAGAGCGGGATGGGACCTCTTCTAGGCCGCCCCAATCATCTGGCTTATGTGGATGGAAGAGTTTTTCTGGGTACTGGCAGCTGGGTACTGGGTACTGAATTTAAGGAGGAATCGTGAGGAAATACCTGGGAGTTTTGGCTGGAATGGCTGCGCTATGTGTGATGTCGTGGGCGCAGACTCCAGCGCAAGGGCAGACTCCCGATCATGCTCCAGCGCAGACGCTGGCGCAGACTCAGCCGCCCGCGCAAGCTCCGGCTCCGACGCAAACGCCCGCCCAGGCTCCGCCGCAGGGTCAACCTCCGGAGGCGACTCCGATTCCGGCCTCGGATTTGGGCAAGAAAATCACGTTGGTGCCATTTCCGCGCATCGAGTTTTTTATTGGTGGCACGTATGCCGAGGCTGGTTTTTTCAATTCCGGACACTGGGCCGGGCTGCCGGGGTGGGACAGTTCTCTCGGCGTGAATTTGACGCATTGGCTGGGCTTCATCGTGGAGGGCGGCCAATACTTTGGCACCTCGAAGATTCCAACCAACCAGCCGGCACCATTTCCGGCTTGTCCGGAGTTTTGCCCCTTCACAACGCCCACGTTCGACGCGACGACACGGGAATACAACATCCTCTTTGGTGTCCAGGTGGCTCGCCGCAAGTATGAACGGTGGACGCCACGCGCTGAGTTCTTGTATGGACATCAGGGCGTCCGAGGAATCGCCAACGGCCAAGGCGCCCAGTTCACCGAGGTCGGGACGGGGCGCGCGTTCGTGGCCGGCGGAGGGCTCGATTATAAGATCAATCCGAGATTCGCCATGCGGTTGAACGCCGACTATTTTCAGACGGGCACAGACTTTACACTCCTCGGCAAAAAGATACAGGACAATTTCCGGTTCTCGGTGGGCATAGTTATTCGCAACGTGCACAAGAAGCGGCACACGCTGGAAGAAGAGAACCAGATCGAGCAGCAGCAGTAGGGCGACGGCCGCCGAGCAGTTGTGGCAACCGCGGCGGCTATGTTTGCCACTGGTGGCGTTTCCCGTCGCCCGCCTTAACCGCGCGCTTTGATCGCTGAAGCTACGAGCGTCGAAGCATGTCGCTGATGGGCTTGGTTCTGGAGCGGACTTCGTCGGCGAGATCTACGCCTTTTTCTACTACTTCGTCGAAGCGGCTCTTAGCTTCGTCGCTCCACTCGGAGGCAGTTTCGAGGACATCGTCGTAGGAGCGTCGCAAGTCTCTCCGCAA
The DNA here is from genome assembly GCA_035483045.1 of Terriglobales bacterium. GTDB lineage: Bacteria > Acidobacteriota > Terriglobia > Terriglobales > Acidobacteriaceae > Acidiflorens. The sequence continues at coordinate 31,327 of DATHQD010000051.1, read as the reverse complement.
CTGGCGGCCAGCCTTCGGAGCCAGCAACAGGCCGAGGGCAGCGCCCACTCCGAGACCGATCATCAGAAAAGTGATGGCGGTGCCGACCGTGCTGCTCTCTGAACTCTCGTATTTTCCAATGCGCATAAAAACCTCCTGATTTCTAGAATGCCAAACGGGGGCAAACTTCGTCTCTACATTCTAGTCCTTATTTCAGGGGCAATTTTGTAATGTATTTGGGAGTTTAGGCCCCGTCCGGATTTCCAAGTCGCGGAGACATTGCCAGGCCTTTCGCCGTGTGGTTCGGTTTGCGAAATCCTCAACCACAGAGGCCACAAAGGTACACGAGGAACAATAAGGTAAGCCTTCGTGATACTTCGTGCCCTTTGTGGTTAAAGCTTTTGACGGTTGCTTTTAACTGCGCGGTGCTCCCGTTCGGTGGTGGTTCCCAGAATCGGCTTGCGCTGTGTAAAATGAAGAGTTAATCCGAGTGCGGCGGGAAAGTTGGCACCTGCCCCGCTGCCAGAATTCCTAGCATAGTGAACTAGCAAAGTGAAGGAGATGTAAACCAGCAATGTCGATTCCAGCGACCCAACTCCGTCCCGGCATGATCATTAAGCACAATAATGATTTGCATTCCGTGTTCAGCGTGGAGCACCGCACGCCGGGCAATCTGCGCGCCTTTATACAGGCCAAGCTGCGCAACCTGCGCACCGGCGCCATGTTCGAGCACCGCTTCCGTTCTCCCGATCCGATCGAAAAGGTCAACGTGGACGAGGAGAACATGGAGTTCCTCTACAGCGACGGGGACGATTACTACTTCATGAACACGGAGAATTACGAGCAGACGCACCTTACGCGCGACACGCTGGGCGATGCGGTCGATTACCTGACGCCGAATCTGCAGATCAAGGTGGAGTTTTTTGACGGCAAGGCCGTAGGCATTGAGTTGCCGCAGACGGTCGTTTTGACGGTAATGGAGGTCGAGCCTGGATTGAAGAGCGCGACCGCTTCGAGCGTCACCAAGCCGGCGAAGACCGAAACTGGGCTGATCGTGCAGGTGCCGCCCTTCATCAATGAAGGCGAGAAAATCAAAGTCGACACGGCTGAGGGAACGTATTTGTCGAGAGCCCAGTAAACGGTCTGGAACTAACGCGGAGCGATGAACGAGGCCACCCTACTGGGCGCACGATTGGATCCGCCGCTACAATTCTTGATCGCGATCGCCTTGGCGGCCGCTTATCTCTGGGCCTATGAGAGCTGGCTGTCGGATGATGCAGCATCATCCCAGGAAGGTCCTTTTCTGGTAGCAGGTGGCGCAGGAATTGCTCTCACGCCGCGACAACAGGCGACGCGACGACGTTGGGCAATTGTGCCAGCTCTTCTGGTTCTCTGTAGAGGAACGGACTTTCGACTCGCGCCGGTAAATGCCGTTATTCTAGTGTCGGCTGGTTTGGCGTTCGCTGTCTTAATTCTTGTTCCTGAGCCTCGGGAGTAGCATCCGGTCGTTCGATATTGAAATTTGTGGCTGAGTCCATTCAAGCTCGTCGCTTTCTTGTCTACGGCCGGGTACATGGCGTCGGCTTCCGCTGGTTTGTCGAGCGCGAGGCCCATATTTTGCAGATCGTTGGATGGGTCAGAAACAATCCCGACGGCACGGTCGAGGTGATGGCAATGGGAACGCGGGATCAACTGGCGGGCTTGCGATCGCGGTTGCAGGAAGGTCCGCGCGCGGCACGCGTGGACAGGGTCGAGGACTTCGAGGCAGAACCGGTCGCCGGACTCACGTCATTTCAAGTTCGAGGAGCTTAATTTCAGGAGTTTAATTTAACGATGAGTACGCCGACGGAAAAATTGATCGAGGCAGCGGATTGCGACCGATTGAAAAAGCTGATCCGGGAGGTGCCCGACTTCCCGAAAAAGGGCATTCTCTTTTACGACATCACCACGCTGCTGAAGGATAAGGTCGGCTTCGCGCTGCTGATTGACGCGCTCTCGGCGAATTACATTGGCAAAGAGATCGACCTGGTGCTGGGCATGGAGGCGCGCGGGTTTATTTTTGGTCCGGCTCTGGCCTACCGTTTGAATGCGGGATTCGTTCCTGTCCGCAAGCCGGGGAAGTTGCCCGCGGAAACGCTGAAGATCAGCTACGAACTGGAGTACGGCAGCAACGCGCTCGAAGTTCACAAAGACGCCATCATCAAAGGCCAGCGAATTTTGATCGTAGACGACCTGCTGGCGACGGGCGGCACGGCAGTCGCTACTGCGGAGCTCGCGAGCGGGCTCGGTGCAAAAATTGCGGGACTGGCGTTTGTGGTGGAACTCGACTTCCTGAAGGGTCGGGAGAGGCTGCAGAAATACGACGTCTTCTCCCTGCTGCACTACGATCAGTAGATTGGTTGAGATAAGGATCGACCCCTGCAGCAGCTCCGAGAACTAAGGGCCGGAAACTTTCGCTTTAAGTTCTAGTCTCGCCTTACTTTATCAGGCGCTCAACGGCCAGGAACAGGCTTCTCCAAATTGCGACACTAACGGCGAGCGACGCGGTATAGGAGATGATCGCGATCCAATTCCATTGAACATCTGCTTCCTGCTCACGGAACCTCATGGGGGAGGGCTCCTTTTAGTTTCTTGCGCCAAAGTAAGGTGCAATTATATGCCCCTTCGTTGCTTGCTGTAAGTGACTGAAAACATTCCCAGGATTATCTGCGAGCTTTTCGGCGCTGGGTGTAATCATCCATCTCCCGGGAAATTTAGGGATCCCCCTAGGCAGCTGCGCACACCGGGATGCGAGGAGCTTTTGCAGTGCCGCTGCTCCATCCGTCGCCTGCCCTGATGGGTGTTCAGGGATGTCGAGCGCTGGTGGTAAGCTAGGTTTCTTGGAGCGGCAGCGATGGCACGGGCGCGAAGTGTTGAGCACAATCCTGAATGCGCCTTTCAGTTCGGGGCCGAGTCCAAAGCACGGTTCAGGGAAACCTCCAACCAACGCCATAGCCGATACGCGAATCAAACCTTCATCGGACAGCTAATCCAATTTTCGGCCAAAGTTTGTCTCTTGCTCGGAACTGCGCTGGTGGTGTGCAGCTTCGGAGCCGAGGCCGATTCCAGTCCGCTGCCGCCTTCGATCACCACCGCACCGCTTTCGGTCCAACAGGTGGTCGGCAATCTGGTACGAAAAGATGCGGAGCGGGCGCGGACGCTGCGCCACTATGAATCCACGCGAATCTACCATCTCGCCTATCGCGGATTCCCAAGTGACCGCGACGCCGAAATGACGGTGGAGGCGAGTTTTGACAGTCCTTCGACCAAGAACTTTAAAATCATTTCTCAAACGGGATCGAAGCTGATCATCGAGCGTGTGTTCAAGCGTTTGCTCGAGAGCGAGAAGGAGGCGGCGGAGCCTGAGATCCATGCGCGCACGCTGCTCAACCCGGAAAACTACGACATCGCTCTGATTGGCTATGAGAAATCGGGTGCGAGCGGCCAGTATGTGCTTGAGGTCTATCCCAAGGCGAAGAGCAAATATGTCTATCGCGGCAAGGTGTGGGTCGACGGCACTGATTTCGCGGTGACGCGGATTGACGCCGAACCCGCCCAGAATCCTTCCTTCTGGACGAAGAAGAGTGAAATCCATCATCAGTACACGAAGATCCAAAATTTCTGGCTGCCGCAGCGCAATGAATCGGTGAGCTACATACGTCTCGGCGGGCGCGCCACGCTGACGATCGAATATAACAATTATCACGTAGTGGATTCGCAGGTCGCAGGCAATGCTAAGAATCGACATCCGGCGCAGCCTTACGCCACGGAGATTTACTAGATGCGATCCAGTAGTACAATCCGGCCATGGGTGGCCCGTCACAGCCGAGCGTAAATCCGAATTCCAATCTGAATCCCGATTTCAATCCGAACTTCAATCCGACGACCGAGCCGCAAGAGTCCAGCCTTCGCCCGGTTCTTATCGGAATCGTGATTGTCGGGGTTATCGTTGGCGTGCTGGCGCTGATTCTCCGCTCCGACGTAAAGAAGCCTGCCCCGCCGCCATCCTATGCCGCGAACCTGAAATTCTCAGACATGAAGACCAGCGCGGCGCAGAATTTTGTGGGTGCGACCGTCAGCTATCTGGACGGCGTCATCACCAACACCGGTGACAAAACGGTCATCCATGCGGTAGTGCGGATCACATTTAAAGATGACATGGGGCAAACGGCGCAGCGCGAAGAAGTTCCCATCCATGTGCTGCGCACAGGCGGCCCGTACGATGAGGCGGTGGACCTCACGATCTCTCCACTCGCGCCGGGAGAGAGCAAACCGTTTCGCCTGATCTTCGAGAATATTTCCGCGCAGTGGAACCACGCTTATCCAGATTTACAGATCAGCGAGGTCACGGTGAGGTAACTCAATGATTTATGTAAGTCAATAGTAAGCGGGCAATAGGCTGCAGTAACATACGTAGAACACTTAGTTAGCATATTACTGCAAGAGTTTTCCGGCGGAAAAATTCATTTGACTTAGCGAACTCGTCGTTATATCTCTATTGCCTCGTTTCTGGCCGGTTATTATGCGCTTTCGTCGGCTCTTATTCTTACTCGCAATAATGGCACCCATGGCTTTGGCGCGCGATAAGGCGGAGAACTGGCTGGAAATAAGCAGTCCGCATTTTACTGTGGTCACGAACGCCAACGAGAAAACCGGGCGGCGTATTGCTGACCAGTTTGAGCGCATGCGTTCGCTCTTTCACGTAATGCTTCCGAAGCTCTCGAACGAAAGCGACTCGCCCATCATTGTGTTGGCGATCAAGGATGAAAAGGATTTTCGCGCTCTCGAACCGCAAGCTTATCTGGCGAAAGGACAACTCAAACTGGGCGGACTCTTTCTGCGCGTGCCAGACAAAAACTACGTGCTCATGCGAGTGGACGCCGAGGGCGAGCATCCCTACGAGGTGATCTATCACGAGTACACACACTTTATTCTCAGCCGTGACGCGGAGTGGTTGCCCTTGTGGCTGAATGAGGGGCTCGCGGAATTTTATGAGAACACAGATCTCCGCGATAAAGATGTCGCGCTCGGGCAGCCGAGTCTGGCAAATATACAATGGCTGCGCGAAAACCGTCTGCTGCCGCTCGCAACATTGTTTACCGTGGACACCAGTTCCCCTTATTACCACGAGGAGAATAAAGGCTCCATTTTCTATGCGGAGTCGTGGGCGCTGACTCACTATCTACAGGTGAAGGACTTTGAGGGCAAGACAAAGCGCCTGACCGACTACGCGTCATTGTTGGAGAAGAGAGTCGACCCGGTGACTGCGGCTACGCGCGCCTTTGGCGACCTCCCGAAATTGCAATCGAATCTCGAACAATATATACGTAGCGGAGATTGCAACAAATATTTTAAGATGGCGGCGGCGACGGGCGTGGATGATTCGACGTTCAAGACGCGCGCTCTCAACGAAACTCAGGCCGATGCGGTGCGCGCGGATTTCCTCGCCTACAACGACCGCGTCGCCGATGCCCAACCGCTTCTTGATCATGTGTTGCAGGAGGATCCGCAGAACGTTTCTGCGCGCGAAACCATGGGCTTCCTGGCGTTTCACGCCGGCCATTTGGACGAGGCGCGCAAGTGGTATGGGGAGGCGGCAAAACTCGATTCGCAAAGCTATATCGCGCACTACTATTTCGCCGCCATCTCCATGAACGCAGGCGCCGGTCCTGGCGAAGATGCGCAGGTGGAGAGTAGTTTGCGGGCTGCGATTAAGCTCAATCCATCGTTTGCGCCTGCTTTTGAGCGGCTGGCAGCTTTCGAGGGCATGCGGAACAGAGATCTTGAAGAAGCGCACAGGATGGCGCTTACGGCAGTTCAACTCGACCCCGGAAATGTCAACTATCGCATAACTACTGCTAACGTTCTGATGCAGATGGAACGCGGCAAGGATGCAGTCGCCGTGCTTAGCGGCGCGTTGAAACTGGCGAAATCTCCGGGGGAGATCGAGACGGTGCAGAACCAGATTGCGCAGGCCGAGAGGTACGCAACCGCGCGGACGCAGATGGCGGAGCGAAACAATCGTCCGACAGAAATAGTGCAAGCCAGGGTTGACGCAAACGAAGTATCTGCGCCGGAAATCCGCGGTCAAGTTCGCGCACAATCCGAAGATGTCGAGGCGGGACCCCCGACTGGTCCGCACCATTTTCTGGTAGGCACACTGCGGGACGTGCATTGCCATGAGCCGGGCATCGACTTCAACATCGCCGCCAAAGGAAAAACCATGGCGCTGCATAACGGCAACTACTACAAGATTGGATTCACTGCGCTTGGTTTTACGCCGAGCGGCGATTTGAATCCCTGCAAAGATCTGGAAGGCATGGCGGCCAAGATCGAGTACGTTGAATCCTCCGCGAAACCGGCCGTCGCCTACGTGGTTGCCATCGAACTGCATAAGTGAACCTCTGCCCCTCACTCCAGTACAATCTTCTTCGTGCCTGATACAAAACCATTCCGTCTCACGGAGTCTGTCAAAGCTGCGGGTTGAGCCTCCAAGCTGAGTCCGGCGGCGCTGGACACGGTGCTTGGGAAATTAGCCCGGCAACATGACCCCAATGTTTTGGTCGGCTTCGATCAGGCTGACGACGCCGGAGTGTATCTGCTCACACCGGAGACGGCGCTGGTGCAGACGGTCGATTTTTTTACGCCCATTGTGGATGATCCCTACACGTTTGGCCAGATCGCCGCTACCAATTCGCTTAGCGACGTTTATGCCATGGGCGGAAAGCCGCTGACTTCGCTCGCTCTCGTCTGTTTTCCGGAGAAAGGCGACCTCGAAATTCTAGAGCGTATTCTTGCCGGCGGCTTGTCGAAGATGATCGAGGCCGGATGCACGGTGATAGGCGGCCATAGCATTCGCGATGACGAAACGAAATTCGGATATTCGGTTACGGGAGTGGTTCATCCCAAGCGCGTGCTGGCGAATCAGGGAGCTCGGGTGGGGGATCGTCTGCTGTTCACGAAGGCACTGGGCACAGGGGTGATTTCAACGGCGATCAAGAAGGGCGTCGCCAAACCCGTGTGGATTGACGCCGCCGTGCAGTCGATGACGACGCTCAACAAGGCGGCCGCAGAGGTGATTAGCGAGAATCGCGTGGGGATAGATGCCCTGACGCCTCGTGCCGAGCTCCGCTCGGCTACCCAGACGAGGGCGTCTGGGCCTACGTGGTCTTTGCACGCGCTCACCGACATCACTGGTTTCGGCCTGATTGGTCACGCGCGCGAAATGGCGCTCGCGTCAGATGTCAGCTTGGTTATCCACTCTGCCAGCATTCCGGCGCTCGAAGGTGCGCTCGATTGCATTCACGCCGGCTACATTCCAAGTGGCCTGAGAGCGAATCGCGACTTTGCGGAGTGTATGGTGGGCTACGACGCGGCCGTGCCGGACGACATTCGGACGCTGCTTTTCGATCCGCAGACGGCGGGAGGATTGCTGATTTCAGTCGCCGCCGACGATGCCGGCGCGCTGAGGCTCGCACTCCAGGAAGCCGGCGTTCCTGCGGTTGAAATTGGCGAGGTGATCGCGAGCACGAAACCGCTGATTCGGGTCACTTACTGATTCGGGTTACGTAATGATGAGCGCTCATGCTGCGCCGATCAGTTCCCAGATGTAGGCCAGATGATGGTCGTCGTGCTCCGCCACAAAATACAAGTGATCGACCAGCCGCATCGGTGTTTTCAGGCGGGGATGGAGCGCGGTGCGAGCGTACATCGCGCGGTCGATGTTTTCCAGTTTACCCAGCAGTTGTGCGCGGGCGCTGCGGAATTCAGCCAGAATTTCCTGGACCGCGCGCCGGTTGTGTTGCGCCGCGAAGGTCTTGCGGTTGGTCAGATCGGCGGCGGTCAGCGGCGACTCGTTGTTGATGTAGTCGTCGACGCGCGCCAGCCATAGGGTTTCGAGGTCCGCTAGGTGCCCGGCGTGTTCCTGCGCCGACCACTTATCATTCTCTTGCGGCTTCCTAACCAGGATTTCGGGATCAACGCCGTAGATAATTTCTTCCAGCCGGGCAGGCGTGCCGCGCAAACGCGCGCGGAGATTTGGGTGCAGTTCGACGGGAAAGGCAAAATCAAACTTTCTCTCAAACCAGATTGGCAGTGCATTCATGTCTGTTTGCGAACGGCAACCTTGTCTCTTACCAGATGCAGCGGCAAGCACAAGCGACGCAATTCGTGAATCGGCCCCGAGCCTTATTCCGACCGGTCGCATCTATAAACTAAACATCGGGCCGCATGGACGCGATTGGTTTGAAATATTCTGAATTGATTCTTGAGCGAAAGGAATGCTAAATGAAATCCGCAATCTTGGACGTTCGGGCCTCAAAGTTTCTGCGATCGGCTTGGGATGTATGGGCATGTCGGAGTTTTACTCGGGACGCGATGATGCGGAATCGATCGCGACTATTCATAGGGCGCTCGAACTCGGCATTAATTTTCTCGATACCGCCGACGTTTATGGGCCGTACAAAAATGAAGAGCTCGTTGGGCGCGCCATCACGGGCAAACGCGATCAGGTGGTGCTGGCGACGAAGTTTGGAATTGTGCGCGATCCGGCGAACCCGAATGTTCGGGGCGTGAGCGGCAAGCCGGAGTATGTGAAGAAATCCTGCGAGGCGAGTTTGCGACGGCTCGGCGTCGATTACATCGATCTCTACTACCAGCATCGCGTCGACCCAAATACTCCGATTGAGGAAACAGTCGGCGCGCTCGCGGAACTGGTCAGGGCGGGAAAGATTCGTCATATTGGATTGTCGGAGGCCGCGACCGGCACCTTGCGGCGCGCGGTGAAAGTCCATCCCATCGCGGCGTTGCAGACGGAGTATTCGCTGTGGACGCGCGATCCGGAGGATGAAATTCTGGCGACTTGTCGCGAGCTAGGGATTGGATTTGTTGCCTACAGTCCGCTTGGACGCGGCTTCCTTACCGGGCAATTCAAAACTTTCGAAGATCTCGCCGAGGATGACTATCGCCGCTTTTCGCCACGCTTTCAGGGAGAAAACTTTCAGACAAATCTGGATCTGGTGAAAGAAGTGGAAGAGATGGCGCAGGAGAAGAAATGCAAGCCGTCGCAGCTCGCGCTGGCGTGGGTGCTGGCACAAGGCGATGATGTTGTTCCGATCCCAGGGACAAAGCGGCGCAAATACCTCGAGGAAAATGCCGCAGCGGTCGACGTAAAACTTACTTCGGATGATTTGAGCCGTCTGAGAGAAGTGTTTCCCGCTGGAGCGGCGGCGGGATTGCGCTATCCGGAACACATGATGAATCTGGTCAACGGATAAACGCTCGCGTAGGGGCGGACGCCTCGTCTGCCCCGCGGAGCGAATCCGCAACGTCGGCGCAACCCACCGCCCGTTGACGCCACGTTACTTGTTAGCGAGAAGTTTGTTCACTTCGGCGTAAGGCACGGCGCCTTCCATTTCGCTGTACGTTCCTGAAGTTTTCAGTTCCTCTGCCAGTCGCCGCAGCAGCCCCAGGGTTGCGCGCACCGGGCCCGATCCTACGCTCACGCGCGCGACTCCAAGTTTTGCGAGCTCCGGAATCGAAGGCGATCCCGGCCCGGCGAGAATGTTCAGTGGGCACTCGACGGCCTTCGCAAGCCCGCCAATCGTTTCGGCATCCTTGAGACCGGGCGCAAAAACGCAATCGGCACCGGCTTCGCGAAAGGCCAGAAGGCGACGCAATGCTTCGGAATAGTCGGCGTCAGCATTGCCGCCGGGTAAGAGATACACGTCCGTGCGCGCATTGATCACAATTTGCGCGCGGACGTCGACGGCCGCCTGGCGCGCCGCTTTTATTTTTTCGACCGCCAACTCGAAGCCAATGAGAGGGCGTGAGGGATCGCCGTTTCCATCCTCGAGATTCATCCCGACGACTCCCATCTGAATCAGCTCGCAGGTCGTCTTGGCAACATCTTCGACAGTGGAACCGTAACCGGCTTCGATGTCAGCGGTGACGGGCACATGCACGGCGCGAGCGATGCGGCCGATCCGGGCCATCATCTCTTCGCGTGGAATATGCTGGCCGTCGGGATAGCCGAGCGAATAGGCGATGCCCGCAGACGTAGTGGCAATTGCGGGGAAGCCGGCATCCTCGAAGATGCGAGCGCTGGCTACATCCCAGGCGTTCGGCAGGATGAGCACGTTCGGGCCGCGATGGAGTTGACGGAACTGGATTGCCTGATCGGTGCGGGATTCCATGGCTTTATTCTTTTCCTGGCTACTTAGCTAATTTGTCGCGATACGGTGCGAAAGCATTGTCTCTCAGGCTTACTTGCCGCTAGCTTTCTCCCGCATGCGCTTGACGAAGCTGGGGACGTGCACCACGGCTCGCCCGACGGTCCCGCGTCCTATCTCCTGAGAGCCGTCGTGAGCGCGGACGCGGAAAATGTAGAAGCGCCCGTCGAACGATTCCAGTTCGGCTTCGGCTTTAACCCGCACTCCAATCGCGCTAGCAGCGCGGTGTTCGATGTTGATCGAAATACCCACCGTGATCTCTCCTTCTTCGCAAAACGGCTGTAGCGCCTGGAAAGCGGCGATCTCCATCAGCCGAATCATGTCGGGAGTCGAATACACAGGTGGCAGCCGCGGATCGTGGGCGGCGAGTGTGTGCTTCAGTTCGACCGTCTCAGCCGCCTCACCGCGCACGCCGATGGGGATGTGATGAGCCATGACAAAGGCAGAGCAAATTGCGCCAGCAGCTTCGTTCCTTGAGCTGGAGCAAATTGTCTCGATTTTCATCATATCGCAGGAATTTTTTTCGGGTCCGGGAACTTTTTCGCGGGTTGCGACATTACAGCTTATGAACGAGACTTCATGGACGGCGAATTGAGAGCAACGCAACGGCTAGGGGCGCTGGCAAGAAAATGATCAGTGACGAAGCCTTGATGCAGGAGTTCCGTGGCGGTTCGCAAGCGGCGTTTGAAGAGCTTTTCACACGCTATCGCGGGCCGCTTTACGGTTTGTTTCGGCGCAGGCTGGAGCGCGACCAGCGCGCGGAAGATCTGACGCAGGAAGTCTTCCTTGCAGTGATACGGGCGTCGGTTCGCTACGAGCCGAGGGCGCTGGTCCGGACTTATCTCTATGGCATCGCGATGAACCTGCTGGCGGCAGAACGCCGCAAACAGTTCCGCGATTCGGCCTCGGGAGAGATTGCGGCGGAGCCGACGACTCAAGATGATTCCGACAGTGTGCTCTGGATGCGCCAGGCTCTCGGAAAGCTGGACGATGCGGAGCGCGAGATGGTGATGCTGCGTGAATACGAGCAGCTTAGTTATTCAGAGATTGCTGAGTTATTGAAGCTGCCGGTGAATACGGTGCGCTCGCGGCTGTTTCGCGCGCGCATGGCGCTGAAGGAACACCTGAAGCCGGAGCGAAATATTTCCGCCTCCGCGGTCGAAGTAGTGGAGACAGCGGGGCTACCGCGGGCAGAAGGCGAGGCCATATGAACAGAATGACGCATCCGATCGAACCCGAAGAAGTGATGGCCTACCTCGATGGCGAACTCAAGGCCGATCGCGCCAAGGTTGCGGCGGTTCATTTGAGCGAGTGCGCGGAATGCCAAGGGCTGGTTGCTGAACTAAAAAGCGTTTCTCAAAATCTGAACACTTGGAACCTTGATTCGCCGGAGTCGGCGATGCCGCCAGCGATCGCAGGCGCGCTGGCGGAGAATCGAGCGGCATCGCGATACGCCTTTCCAGCGCATGGACGGAGCCTGCGGGAGGTCTTCGGCCAGCGCTGGCTGACGGTTTGGCGGGTAGGAGCACTGGCCGCAATTCTCTTGCTGGCAGTTGGCATTCCGATGTTGAACCGTCGCAGTACAAAGTATGAGTACTCGAAACCTCAAGAAACCGTCCTCCTTGTAGCTCCAAAGACGCCAGAAGCCATACCGGGAGGGGGAGGCGGAGGGGATCGCGACAAGCTTGAGACGTTCGGAAAACCGCAAAGCGCCGCGACGGCAAAGTTTAAAGCTGGGCAGCAGAATGAATCCGCCGGGGAACATGGTCCGATTGCCAATGGTCCGATGACCATCCGCACGGCTCAGCTGAATCTGGTCACCAAGGAATTCGACAAAGCGCGGGCGAGCCTCGAAGCCATTCTCAAGCGCCATCGTGGTTATGTCGGCGAGTTGAATGTAGGTGGCAACACCGGCAGCGGGCGCACGCTCACCGCGACGTTGCGGGTTCCCGCCGATCAACTCGACGCCACGATGGCTGAGGTCAAGACGCTGGGCCGAGTTGAGTCCGAGTCGCAGGGCGGGCAGGATGTCACCTCGCAGTATGTCGACCTGCAGGCGCGCCTCGGCAATGCGCGAAACACCGAAGAGAGGCTGACCGATCTGCTGCGCAATCGCACGGGAAAGCTGTCCGATGTTCTCGCAGTGGAGCAGGAACTGGATCGAGTCCGCGGCGAGATCGAGCAGATGGAAGCCGAAAGAAAGAATATGGCGAACCAGGTGAGCTACGCAACCGTAACCGCCTCCATCACGGAAGAGTACAAGGCGCAGATGCAGGTCGTGCCACCCTCGACCTCTACGCGTGTCGGTAACGCCGCGGTCGAGGGATATCGCACTATGGCAGACGGAGTTGTGGGCGTGGTCCTCTTCCTGCTTTCGACTGGACCGAGCCTGCTGCTCTGGGCCGCGATCCTGTTCTTTCCGGCGCGCGTGGCTTGGAAAAAATTGCGCGGCCTCGCTGCTTAAATCCTGTCAACGCTCGACGGCACGCGTACCACGCCCTTGTGCTCTGGATCACATCGGCTAGGGCCCTCCGATGACAAGACGCTACGCATTTTTTCATCCATGCCAAAAGGAGATTGGTAGCGTTTATTCTGCTGGTTCCGAAAAAAAGAGTCCGGGAAAAGATTGTCTATGGTACGTCGCAAAAACCCGAGTCTGTGAGCATGAGGTGCTCGGGGCGAATTACGTTTTGCTCCTCAGAAAGGATGAGCGCACGCTCGATCACATTTTGCAATTCGCGAATGTTGCCCGCCCACCGCTGCCTTTTCAGCAACTGCAGGGCCGGGAAAGACATTTGGGGTGGCGGCAGGGGAGATGCGTATTTTTCAAGGAAGTGAGCGGTGAGGGCGGCGATGTCGTCAAGTCGATCGCGCAACGGTGGAATTTCGATCGGGAATCCGCACAGGCGGTAATACAAATCCTCGCGAAACTTCCCTTCCCTGACGAGCGAAAGCAGATGGGCGTTAGTGGCGGAGATGACCCGGGCGTCGACGCGCACGACTTCAGCGCTGCCCAGGCGCTGCAATTCTTTTTGCTCGAGAAAGCGGAGCAGCTTGGGCTGAAGGCTTAGCGGCATTTCGCCAATCTCGTCGAGAAAGAGGGTGCCTCCTTGCGCCGCTTGGATTCTTCCTGCGTAAGACTGTGCTGCCCCCGTAAAAGACCCGCGGGCGTAGCCGAAGAGTTCGGCTTCCAGCAAAGTCTCAGGAATAGCCGCACAATTCACCACCGCGAAGGCGCGCGGAGCGCGCGAGCTAAGTTGATGAATGGCGCGAGCAACTAGTTCCTTGCCGCACCCAGTGGGGCCGGTGATCAGCACAGTCGTGTTACGCGGCGCGAGCAGGCGCACCAGGCGATACACCGGCTGCATCATACGCGAGTTGCTGCCGATCATGCCGGGGAGGGGAGCATCGAGAGTGGACCGCGCGACGAGCGTTGGGAGAAGAGCCAGCTCGTTGTTGTCGATCACGGAGTCCGGGCGGACGAGAGCGTGCTCTAAGCTTGGCGAAGGGGCTACCGCCTCATTATTTGGGCCATGGTCGGGACCGTGGCCAGATTCAGGTTCCGGATCGAGCATGACCACTTCGATCTTCGGGAAACGCCTGCGCACGGTCTGGCCAAGCTCTTCGGCGTCGAGATCGGGCAGATGGCGATCGAGAAAGAGCACCTGCCAGAAGCCATTCTCGAGATGGCCTAAGGCCTCGGCGCCACCGCTGGCCTGTTCGAAGCGGCGGGCGGGAGAGCGCAGACTTTCGAGGACACGCTGGCGCACGACGGGGCTGGGGCTGGCCACAAGAATGTGGTCGGCATAATTGGGCGGGATCGGAAAAGTCGTCATGCTCTCGATTTGAATCCGATTTGATTAGAAGGAGATTAGATGGACATTAGAAAACTCTAACGAAGGCAAACCATGGTGTAGCAGAAAAGTTAAATTTTGCTTTACAGGTGGAGGATTCTGTATGTACCAGGCATTTTCTGCCGGGGAGTTTCCTACTGGCTATGAGCTGCGAGTCTCCGCGCTGCGAGCACGCCCCAAACTCCTACAAGTGGTCGCCGCTACTTCTCGACAAGGACCAGTTCCCCATTTTCTATTTTGATGTCTTTGACGTTATTGGGGAGCTTGAGCTGATCGCGCTGCTCGGCGAGTTTTTTCCGCAACACTTCGTTGACCAGCGATGCTGGCACGGAGAGATCTCCGACCTTGACCTCGGTGGTGTCGAAGGTTGCGTAGCCGTCTTTCGAGCCGAGATGCCCGGCGAGAGTGAGGTAGACGTCTTTGCCGGCGATTTGGGTGAGAAATTGTCCGCGCACAATGTCTCCATCCATCGAGACTTGATAGTCCTTGATATTGGGAACGGCGCCGGGGAACTCGGTGGCGGGCGTGGCGGAAGCAGGACTGGCCGAGGGAGCATTTGAAGAGGAAGGGTGGTTCACCTCGCTGGAAGTGCTCGCGGGCGCACCTGCCGCCGCAGGTATAAGCCCGGCCGCTTGCGCTAGAGCGGCGGAGACTTCGCCGGAGGTCATGCGAATTTCGCTTTCACCTTCGGCAGCGGATTTGGGTTGGGCGAGTTGGTTCACCTTCTCCTGAAAAGATTGCGCATTGGCGGCAGCGGTCGCGGGCGCAATGGCGGTTGTAACCGGAGCGGGCCGCTTTAGTACGAGAAAAAGCGTGATGATTGAAATCGCCAGCGTGACGAAACTGATGATGCGGTTCAGCTTCACGAATACCTCGCTCCCTTCATCTATCGTACGCGCGGAGGAAATCAGGGTTGAGATGACGTTAGTGCTGGGGCTATGGGCGCTTTAGGCTGCCAAGAACGGTAAGCGGAAAAGGTTGTTTCTGCGTAGCATTCTCATTCCACGGTTCCACGGTTCTCACTCCACGATGGCGAGCACATCGCCGGGGTTCACGGCTGCGCCCGGAGTCGCCGATATTTTCTTTACCACTCCCTTTTTCGGCGATTTGACTTCGTTTTGCATTTTCATGGCTTCGACTACGACGATACCCTGGCCAGCTTCGACTTCGGAATTTTCCGCGACCAGTAAACGGACCACGCGACCGGGCATGGGAGCCACAATTTTCTTCGGGCCTTTTTCGTCGCCCGCCGATTTCTGGCGCGAGCGCAGGGAACGCGGATCGCGCAACTCGACCGCGAAGCGCGCGCTGCCGACCCACATATGGAGATCGGTCGCCGTCTGCTCGCGCTTGATTTCGTAGGAGTGGCCATCGACGAGCAGAGACAAGACATCGCGGCGCGGGATGACTGCGTCGACGTGGACAACTTGGCCGTCCACACGGCACTCCCATCCGTCGCCGGCTTTTTCCAACTCTAGCCGGTGGGGCTTGCCGCCGTCTTTGCCCACAATGACTTCATAAACCATAAGATCTAGATCAGCGCAGCGCTTCCGAGCGTCCTTTCTGCTTCCATTTCGATGGAGGCGAAGCGGAATTAGCTGAGTTGTTTGCGCCATTGCCATTCTTGTGGGAGGCCGGGTCGAGCACGGCAAACATTCCAGCGGCGATCGCGGCAATCTTCTCGAGTTCTTTAATTTCTCCTGGCAAGAGCGACGCTACGGCTGGATCGGATTTTGCGAGCAGGCGATCGAGGTATCCGGTATCGAGTTTTCCGGCGCGGAAATCGGCGTCTCCTAGAATGCGTTGGAAAAGAGAAATGTTGGTTTTGATTCCGGCGACGAAATATTCGTAGAGGGCGCGCTCGAGGCGCATGATGGCTTGCGGCCGATCGCTCGCGTAGCCGATCAGCTTAGCGAGCAGAGGATCGTAATCCATAGGGACGGTCCAACCTTCGTACATGCCGCTGTCACGGCGGATTCCCGGGCCCGCGGGTTCGAGCAGCAAACTGATTCTGCCGGGGCTCGGGAAATAATTATTGTCGGGATCCTCGGCGTAGATGCGGCACTCGATGGCATGACCGCGAATCTGTATGTCGGATTGCGCGAAGGGTAGCTTCTCGCCGGCTGCGATTCGAATCTGAAGATGAACCAGATCGAGTCCGGTGGTCAGCTCGGTGACCGGATGCTCGACCTGAAGGCGCGTGTTCATTTCGAGGAAGTAGAAATTCTTTTGCTGATCGACCAGGAATTCAATGGTGCCGGCGTTCGTGTAATTGGCGGCCTGCGCGACTTTGACAGCGACCTCGCCCATGCGGCGGCGCATGTCGGGATCGACGATTGGCGAGGGCGCTTCTTCTAGAACTTTCTGATGGCGGCGCTGGATGGAACATTCGCGCTCTCCGAGCCAGACAGTGTTGCCGTGCTCGTCGGCGAGCACCTGCATCTCGATGTGGCGGGGATTGATGATCGCTTTTTCGATGTAGACTTCGCTATCGCCAAAGGAACGCTGCGCCTCGCTCCGCGCCGATTCGAGAGCGGACCGGAATTCCTGGCGCGTGTGCACCAGGCGCATGCCTTTGCCGCCGCCGCCGGCTGCGGCTTTCAGCATCACGGGGTAGCCGATGCGCTCGGCGACCCGCTCGCCTTCTTCGGCGGATGCGAGACCGCGCGAGGTTCCAGGAACAAAGGGCACGCCGGCCTTTTCCATCTGCTGTCGAGCGCTGGTTTTCGAGCCCATCAAATTCATGGAGTGCGGAGTGGGGCCGATAAATTTCACGCCCGCCTCGGCGCATGCTTGTGCGAACTTCGCGTTCTCGGAGAGAAAGCCGTAGGCGGGATGGATTGCCTCCGCGCCACAGCGTTTGGCTACGTCGAGAATTTTGTCGATCCGAAGATAGGATTCAGCTGCCGGAGCGGGGCCGATGTGATACGCCTCGTCGGATTTGCGGACGTGGAGAGCGGCACGATCGACGTCGGAATAGACGGCGACCGTCGCAATGCCCATTTCGCGGCAGGCGCGGATCACGCGCACTGCGATTTCTCCGCGATTGGCGATCAGAATTTTCTTGAACATGACTGACTAAACGCTCAGTTGGAGCGTAACGCGTCGCGGTTAATTCTACCTGCGCAGGCTGAGTTGTGGGCGTGACGCGATCACCCTCGCGGCATTCTCGCGAGAACGATGTGACGTTTCCACCGGCAAACAAAAGGCCTCGCCCTTTGAAGCGCGAGGCCCTGATGGTAAGAACGTTCCGAAGCAGTCCTGACTTACTGCTTCTGGTCCATGACAATGCCGCCTGCGCCAGGCTGCTTTTCCGCCTTCGCTTTCTTGGTGGCCATGGTCTTGTCGACCCACTCGTCGGCGGTTTTCAAGTCGGCGGAGCGAGCTGCCGGGTCATCGCACTGAATGTCGGCGCGCTCGCGATACATCAGGTTCAGGTAGGCCATGGCATCGTCATAGTCGGGACGAAGTTGGAGCGCCTTGTTCAGGTTGTCGATGCCTTCCTGGACGTTGGGAGTATTTTTCTCCTTCATCATGGCGCAAACCTTCTTGTCTTTAGCGGGGAGGGCGTCATCGGGCTTCATGCCCAGCTTGGCGCGCTCTTCCTGTCGCGGCACATAGGTCTGGGTCCAATCGATGACGGCGACCGAGTAATACGGCTCGGGGTCGTTTGGATCGGCCTCCGAGGCCTTCTTATAGTATTCCTTGGCCAGATCAAACTTCTTCATCTGCAGGTAGAGGTAGGCGATGCCTTTAATGCTGTTGATGTTCTTAGGATCGACTTGCAGCACCTGCTTGTATTCATCGATCGCCTGCTCAGCGAAGCGGTTGTTGTCGGGAGTGTCCGCGCCGGGGATGTATTGGTTGGCGTAGGCCGTGGCCAGGTAGAGCTTGGCGTTAACCAGCGACGGATCGAGGGCGACCGCTTGCTGGAAATGATCGACTGCCTGCTCGAACTTGGAGTTTTTATAAGCCTGCACACCCTTGTTCAGATGATCGCGCGCCTTCAGCTTGGCGCAGCCGGTGCTGGCGAGCATCACCAGTACTGCGGCGAACAGGACCAGGACCTTTTGTGTAGTTCTCGTTTTCATTGCTTTGTGAATCTCCCTTGGTTGCGGAGTGAAGAAGAAAACTTCTAAGCGGAGCAACCGGCGACGGAATTCGAGTCTCTCGCTCTACCAGATCATCGGGGGTTAAGATCGCCCGATGATCCGATCGCCCGATTTCTAACCGCCTGCTTCGATCTTGGCAGTGATCAAGCCGACTTTATCTACGCCGGCCGAATGCGCAATGTCGATGACATTGGCCACGTCGGCGAAGGGAACGTTGTCATCACCCTTCACGAACATGACCTTCTCGGCGCGTGTCTTGAAAATATCTTCCAGGCGGCCTTGCAGAGTTTCCCAGGTGGCCTCGTCGGTATTGATCTTGAGTCCGGGAGGATTGCCGGCGCCATGATCGATCAACTGCACGACGATGGTGCGGTCGGGAGTCGGCGGCGGCTGTTTCTGATCCTTTGGCGGGGGCTGCGGTACGAGCGCATCCAAGCCTTTCGGCGTCAGGGGCGTGATCACCATAAAGATGATCAACAGCACCAGCAACACGTCGATCAGCGGCGTGACGTTCATGTTAGCGTTCTGGCCCCCTTTGGGGCCGACGGCCATACCCATAATGAATCTCCTGTATCGCTACTACGCTCGCTACTGTGCTTATCGCTCTTGTGAACTGTCTTGCGAACTATTGTCCGCCCGTCGGCGCCGGTGGCGCGACTGGCGGTGGGCTAAACGAGCCAGACTTCTTTTGTTCCGTCAATAATCCAAGTTGGTCGACCCCGGCCGCGCGAACATCATCCACGACCGCGACTACCCAACCAAATTTGGCGCGGGCGTCTGCCTTGAGAAATACCCGTTTATCGGTCCGATTCGCCAAGCGATCTTTAATCTTTTGTGTCAGGTCGTCCGGATTAATCGGATCGGTGCCGAAGAAGACCTTGTTGTCGCGTGTAACCGCGACTTGCAGTGCGTCTTCTTTGTCGGCGTCGTGCATGTCGGTCGGATTGTTGACCTGCGCCATGTCGACCTGCTTGCCATGCTGCAACATGGGCGTGACGACCATGAAAATAATCAGCAGCACCAGCATCACGTCCACCATAGGCGTGACGTTGATGTCGGAGGTGACGTTGGCCGCTTCGTTTCGCTTCGCTAATGCCATGGAATTGTGTCTCCTGCCTGCGCTTGCGTCGATGCGCCCCTAACCTGCTTCGTGGAGAACCGGGCGTTTTCGCCCGGCCTGCCACTGGCAACTCATGGGTGCACACTTCGACTACAGACTAAAACTTATGACCGGCGCATGCTCCGGCGCTTGAGGAAATAATCGATCAGTTCGCTCGAGGAATTGTCCATTTCCACGTCGAACGCTTCCACACGACCGGTTAGATAGTTGAACATCATGACGGCCGGGATGGCCACGAAAAGGCCGACTGCGGTGGTCACGAGCGCTTCAGAAATGCCGCCGGCGACTGCCGCCAGACCGGTCGCCTTTTCCTTGGCGATGCCGTTGAAGGCGTTCAGAATTCCGACGACGGTTCCGAACAGTCCCACGAAGGGAGCCGTCGAACCGATGGTCGCGAGACCGCCCAGGCCACGCTTCAGTTCAGCGTGCACGATGGCTTCGGTGCGTTCCAGAGCGCGCTTCGAAGCTTCGATGGTCTCGCCGGGGATTTCGCCGGGGCTATCCTGGTGGGCCTTGAATTCCATCAGGCCAGCGGTAACGACCTTGGCCAGATGGCTCTTCTTGTTGCGCTCGGCGACCTTGATCGCTTCGTCGATCTTGCCTTCGCGCAACGCTCCAGCAACCGCGGGAGCGAAAGAGCGGGATTGATTGCGGGCAGCATTGAAAGCCATCCAGCGGTCAATCATGACGCCGATCGACCATCCCGACATGATAAAGAGAACGATAACCACGACTTTCGCCAGAATACCCATCTGCTTCCAGAGCGAAATCGGGTCCCAACCGACTGAGCTGTTGTCTTGAAACAGCCAAGCGGCAAAAAGATGGAAATTACAAAGTGCGACTGTTGCCAGGTTCGCTACCATGAGTTGCTATTCCTCCTCGGAACTGTTTCGCGCTCATTTATCTGAGCGCCTTTCTCAAATTCTTCCCGGCCGTGCTCGCGATTCTCGTCATGGCGCGGACAGAAATACGCGACCCTTCGGCGTTTGCCAAAGAGCTGCGGCATACAGGATGCAGAAAGAGCCAATTTTGATGCCACGCCCCAAGCGCGAGCGGCAGCCTGATTTCGCACCGCCTGCTATCGCCAAACCGACACGCGGCCGCGAAACCGGAGCTCCCTCTACAAACTACTGATGAAACGTTTGATGCAAGAAAAACTAAGTAGGCGGAGTTCCCCGGCGCCAATAACGCGCCCTGATCTCCCGTCTTGGCAAAAGGTGGGACGGGGGAGAGCCTTTAACCGCCACAAAAACCAACCTGCCGGGAAGGTCTAGCCCCCCGACAAGCTGAAGTTCACCACTACCTGGGTTTCCACGGCCACCGGCTCGCCATTGAGCAGGTAGGGCTTATAGCGCCACTGCTTTACGGCTTCGATGGCCGCCGGCGCTAACATGGGGTGCCCACTGATTAATTGCAGATTCTGAATCGTGCCGTCTTTGCTGATTTCGGCCTGCAGTACGACCGAGCCCTGAATGCGAGCCTGTTTTGCGAGTTGCGGATAGTTAGGCGTAACCTTCCTGATCAAAAGGCCGGTTGCGACGCCGGTCGACACGCGAACCCGCTGCGGAGCTGCGACCTTCGGGACTGCTACGGGCGTCGAACTGAGGATGCCGCCGATGACGCCGCCAGCCGAGCCTCCGGGAATACCACCGGGGACGCCTCCGGGCACACCCGCACCCATATCTGGCGGAGCTTCTTCTTCTTTGATCATCTGAATCTTCTGCGGAATCTTGGTAGGAGCGCGGAGCTGACCATTAACCACTTCGCTCACCATCTTCACGACTTTTATGGGAGCGGCTGCCGGTGGCGGCGGAGGCGGCGGGGGTGGAGGCGGAGCGACCAGGAAAGTCATCAGTTGGGTCTTAGGCAGCGCGTCGGTGTAGATCAACGGTATCAAAATCAGGACCCCGATGAGAGCGAATTGCCCAATGAAGGAAAGAATCGACGTCCACAAACGCTTAGTCTTGAGCTTATTTCCCGACTCAATAAGGCTGTCTTCAAACATAGGCTTCTCCTACACACACCAGACCATTTGAATGTTTAGACACCGCCGGTTTGGTCTTTGCTCCCTGATTTCTGCTTTTTTGCTCTCGGACTCCTGCCTCTGCGGGCAGGTCAATGATTCTACGTTAGTAAGCCCAGTATTAGACCCTAACTTTTTCCTTCGGCTGCGCGGAACCTGTACTCCCCGGCCGCAACGGCATGGCAACCGGCTTCTTGCCGCGCTCACCGCGCCATTCCTGGTATGCAACTAGGATCGGAGCGGCAATCGCGATCGAGGAATACGTTCCGATCAAAATGCCTATGACAAGGGCGAAGCTGAAACCATGCAGCACCTCGCCGCCGAAAAGAAACAGAGCAAGCACGGTAAGGAAAGTCAGGCCCGCTGTCAAGATAGTTCGACTTAAAGTTTGATTAATACTCTTGTTGACGATGTCAGCCAGCTTGTCGCGCCGCAATAGTTTTATGTTTTCGCGAATTCGATCAAAGACCACGATGGTGTCGTTATTCGAATATCCGATCAGGGTCAGAATAGCCGCGATTACGGTCAGAGAAATTTCCCAATTCAAAAGCGAGAAGGCGCCGACGGTGATTAACGTGTCATGAAAGACGGTCAACACGGCGGCAACACCGTAGATCCACTCGAAGCGCAACGCCAGGTAGACCAGCATCCCCGCCAACGAATAGAGGGTAGCCCGAATGGCTTGGCCGCGCAGTTGTTTCCCAACCTGCGGGCCTACGATCTCCACGTTTCGGATGCCGAAATCGGAGAGAAAGAAATTGTCCTGGAGCGAGGCGACGACGGCGGGATCGGCCACGCTTTTCAACTCGTCCATGGACGAGAGCACGCCACCCTTCGTCTTATCGCGGTAGTTGACGATGGCTTGCGCTATGGTCGTATATCGCGGGTTGGCGTCGCTACCCGAGCCCAGGTGAAGCGGATCCTTCTCCAGGAGATAATTCGCGATGGATAAAGAACTCGAGTTGTTGAGATCCTGCTTGCCCGACGGAGCGCTTCCTTCGAGCGCCTGAATGATCTGGATCTTGCCCTTGTCGAGAGCCTGTTCGCTGGTTTCCTGAATATCGAGGGCGATCAGCACTTCATTGCTGTTGTGGGTCGGATCGTACGCTTGAACCCGGGCATTCTTGAGGCCGGCGCGTTCGATCTCGTTGTGGATGGCGGATGGGTCGGGCGTGTGCGCGTACTTCACGTACACCAGCGTGCCGCCGCGGAAGTCGACCCCCAGCGGGATGCCGTGCCAGAAGGCCATGGAGAGCACTCCGGCCACGCTGAAGATCAGCGAGAAGGTAAGGAAGTACCACTTTTTCCCGAGGAAATCGATGTTTGTATTTCTGAAGAATTCCACGCTGCTTACGATCCCTTCAAAAAATCAGTCGTTGGTCGCTCGTCGTTGGCCGTTCGGAGTGCGTCGTTGGCTTAAGTTCGCAAACCACGATCGACCACCGACTAACGACTGCTTGCTAAATACTTAACGCTTCGCCGCGCTGCTTGCGGCCGAGCACCCAATCAAAAATAACTCGTGAAACAAAAACTGCCGTGAACAGATTGGCCGCGAGACCAAACACCAGCGTCGTGGCGAAACCTTTTACCGGTCCGGTTCCGAATAAGAAGAGAATTGCGGCCGAAACGATCGTCGTTACGTGAGTATCGACGATGGTGATCCAGGCATGGCTGAAGCCCTGCTCAACCGCCGAGGGCGGCGTCTTGCCGTTCCTCAATTCTTCGCGGATGCGCTCAAAGATCAGCACATTCGAATCGACGCCCATGCCGACCGTCAGAATCACGCCGGCAATTCCGGGTAGCGTCAGCACCGCTCCAAAGTAGCCCATGAAGCCGAGCAGGATGACCAGGTTGAGGATGAGAGCGATGTCCGCGTTCACGCCCGCCCAGCGGTAATAAATCAGCATGAAGATCAGGACGGCGAGCATACCGAACACGGCCGCACGCACTCCTGAGCGAATCGAATCGGCGCCGAGCGACGGCCCAACCGTCCGTTCTTCCAGGTACTTGATGCCGGCCGGCAGCGCCCCCGAGCGCAGCGTCATGGAGAGATCGTGCGTCTCCTGATCGGTAAACCGCCCAGTGATTACGCCGCTGTCGCTGATGGCGCTCTTAATCGTCGCCACTTCCTGCACCCGCTTATCGAGAACCACCGCGAGGCTGTCGCCGATATGCGCGGAAGTGAAGGCCTCAAATTTGCGGCCGCCCTCGCCTGTGAGAATGAACTTGACCTCAGGCTGCCCATTTTCATCAGTGCCCGGTTGCGCGTCACGAAGATCGCTGCCGGTTACGGCCGAAGCTCGTGAGATTAGGAACCACTGCTCGCCGGTGTCTCCGTTGTGCGAGCCTATGCTCTTGCCCTGCATCAGGACTGCATCCGGCGGCAGTACGCCACCCTTGTCCTGCAGCGCCTGCTCCTGGCTGGAATAGGGACCACCGAGCGATTGCTTGATCTCAAGCATCGCCGTCGACTGCATGATCTCTTTGACTCGTGCTGGATCGTCGACTCCGGGAAGCTGAACCAGAATCTGGTAATCGCCGAGGCCGTGCTCCTGAATGACGGGCTCGCTGACGCCGAGTTGGTCGATGCGATTGCGAATGGTCTCGATGGCTTGCGCGACTGCACGATTTTTCAAGTCGGCGAGGCTTTGCTGCTTCATCGAAACAGTCCAGGAATTTTCCACCCCTGAGCTGGCGTCATACTCCGGTAGTCGGTCGGAAACGATGTTCTTAAAATCGCTGGTCTGCTCGGGAGGAACGCCTTTGACGACGATCATCTCCGGATGATTCACCGGATCGGGCTTGGTGATGTCGGCGTAGCTGATCTTATGCGCGCGCATGTCTTCTTTAAGGCGCGCAATCGCATTGTCGGAATCGACATTGACCGCATCGTTCACCTGCACTTGCAGGATGAGGTGGGTGCCGCCGCGCAGATCGAGACCAAGATGAATGCGGTCCGTGATCGCCGCGACGAGACCATTGCCCGTCCAGCTCTTCGGCACGCCAAAGATACCGAACAAAAAGACAAGCAGGATGGCGATGATCGTAACTAACTTCCAAGTAAGATTCTTATTCATGAAAAACCAATCCTAAAATCGGCTTCGAGCCGGGAGTTTGCGGCCTAAAGCGCTCTGTCATCCTGAGCGCAGCATGAATTTCGCGAAGCGAAGTTCATGCGGAGTCGAAGGACCCCTACTCCCACCTGAAAGCTCCCGTGCTATTTTCCTTCTTCCGCCGTGGTCACCGACACCACCGACGCCCGGCTGATTTCGAGCTTTATATTGTCGGGCGGCACGCGCAGAGTCAGCGCGTCGTCCTTGAGGCTGATGATCGTTCCCCGCAGGCCGCCGCTGGTCACGATCTTATCGCCATTTTTCAACTCGCTGAGCATGGCCTGCCACTTTTTCTGCTTCTTCTGCTGCGGCATGATCAGCAAAAAGTAAAAAATCGCGAAAATAAACAGCAGCGGAGCCAGCCCGAGCAGACTCGTGCCGCCCGGTAGCTGCAACCACAACGCCAACCTGCATGGTATCCCAAACAAAATTATTTCCGCTCCCAAGTCGATCCCCTGTAACCAAATACGTGATTGAACCGCCGTCGCCGGAAGCGCCCTTCCGGGCCGCGCCGAGCGGAACTCGGCACAAGTTTGCTGCTATCTGCTTTCTCTTTTCTCTGGCGAACTGCGGGAATTGTTTTCTTCTATGGCCGGGGATCCTACAACCTACAGGCTAGAGCCGGCGATGCCGCGTCCCGATTCGACCGGAACGGCACAGAAAGAAACTTACCTTATCCCTAAGTCAAATAGAATGCCGGACGGCTCGCCGGGTGTCAAGGTCGGAGCGCTGAATTTACAGGCTTCGAATCTGCGACCTTCGGAGTTTCAACGAAGTTTCAAGGTCACGGCTGGCCGATCGCCTGAGCCAGCGGCGGCGCGGGATACTCCGGCAGCTTCTGCTTCGCAGATTGCGTGCGCTTGATCTGTAGTTCGTCGAACAACAGCGCCGGACTGGCCACGCTGTACGCGACCGGATCAAAGCGATCTTCAACGTCGAGCCCGCTTCCCGCCGCGATCAGATTGCTACGCAGCGAGCGGACATCGAGGTCTCCAAAGACCGCGCCCCGCACCAGTTCTTCGTGGCCGTCCTTCGTCCAGATGCGATAAAGCAGCCGCGGCGTCAGCCTTGGACCCATGGTCTGCACGTAGAAGCAGTAAGGCAGCTCGCGCTGCTTGCACATCTCCATCAGCTTGTTCTTGAGGTCGGCATCGGATTGCGGATTCGCTGACTGAAGAATCAGATTGCCTACCTGCGGCACAGGCGTCGCCGTCGCGCCGGAGCGACCGTGTCCGTTCGACACAGGGAAATCGCGAATCGGCTCGCGCCCCACGAGATAAGCGATGAGTTGTCCCTTTTCGACGAGCGAAACGCGCTGCGCTTTTACCCCTTCGTCGTCGATGGCGTAGTTGCCGAAGAGGCGCTTGCCCGAGATCGTGGAAACAGTCGGGTCGTCAAAGACATTGATGAAATCGGGTAGCACGCGCGACTTGTAGCTGCTCGCCCAGTGGCCGGTGGTGCGGGCGTTCTCGCCGAGCTTCGGCTTTTTCCCGAGAACGTTCGGCTCGACCAGATCGCTGACAACGGTCGCGGCTGCGTCGTTCGAAAACAGCACCGGCCCGCGGTATTCCTCTTCGACCACGGGAGCATCGCGTAGCAACTTCAACGTGTCGCGCAGCTGAACCGTCGTCTTCAAGAATTCTGCGCGCGTTGGAAGTTCCTTGAGATCGTTGCCCTGATCGCCGTGCGAGCGCTGCAGCAGCATGCCATCGGCGGCCTGCGTCGATCCAGTGACGTAAATGGCGTAATGCGCGTCACCCGTGCGCGCAACCGTTCCTTCGGAGTTCAGAAAATAACGGTTCTCAGCAGTAAAGCGCAGCGAAGCGTCAAAAGTTTCGAGATCCTTGTCGGCGCGATATGCCGCTGAAGATTCTTCGAGAAGATGAACCCAGGATGTGAAATCGGTAGTCGAGAGATGAGCCAGCGGCTCGATCACTTCGACGGGCGAGGCGTGGGCAAAATCGTCGACCGGCTCATCGACCTTCAGTTGCTTGAGCGCCGCCTGCTTGGCGGAGAGCGCTTCAGTGGCGGCTTTGTAAGCACGATCGGTCGCGAGCCAGACACGGTGCCGGATGGCGAATACGTCATCGTCAGCGGGAACGAGATCGATGGTGCCTTCTCCGGTGCCATAGAAGCTGTCCTGCTTGTAATCGCCAACGCGGACGGTGACGCGCAGCAGCCGACCATGATCGCGTTGCTGGCTGCGCAGCGCGCCAAAGACAGCGCTCGCCTCGAACTGATCGATCTCAGTGACGCGGTATTCGATGTAGTAAGGCGCAGCGACATTCTCCATCTTCAGCTGAGCTTTGGAGCGATCCATCTCTTCCCGCAACGCGCGCAGAAGTGTATCGGAAGAAGTGGGGTTGGCTGCGTCGGCGGGAGATGGAACTGCACAGAGAATGGCGGCGGCTAAAACCGCGATTAATTTGGATGAGCCTATGGCTCGGCTGAAGCCGCATCCTTTCAAAAGAAAATCAAAGTATCTAATCACTTCGCGCCTCCCTTCTCATCCGTCGCCCCGGGCGGCGGTGGAAGGATCGGAGGCCGCGTGTCTCCATACTTTCGCTTCTGCACTTCCATCCCTGAGAACAACATTGCCGGCGCCGCTGCCGACACCGGTACGCTGCCCGATTCCGCTCCGCAGATGCCGTTGAAGACACTGGTCGTGTCTCCGGTCGCGGCGATCTGCGTCAGCACGGTGAGCGGCGTGCCGACAATGTCGACGCCGCGCACGAGTTGATCGGGACGCCCATCCGCATAAACGCGCCACACCATCACCGGCAGCACCTGAAAGGCCTGCGGCAGCTCGGTCGAGGTCAGAGTGAATCCGCCTTGGATATCTTCGAAGTAAAGGCCGTAGGGCTTGCCCTGCTTCTTAATTTCTTCGATGAAGCGAGCACGCAGTTGCGCGTCCGGAATCGTCTTTGAGGAAGTCACAATCAGATTGCCCTGACGCCCGACCGGCATCAGTCCAGCCTGGCCGCGGCCGTGGCCGTTCGAGGTATTGAAATTCTTGATGGGCAAGCGCCCCATCAGAAAATTCTTGAGCACTCCATCTTTGACCACCTCGACGCGCTCGGCGGGAACGCCCTCGTCGTCGTAGCGATAAAAACCCGAGAGCTCCGTGCCCGCAATCGAATGCAGCGTCGGATCGTCGGTGACACTCAAAAAGTCGGGCAGAATTTTTTCGTTGATCTTCTTGGTAAAGGTCTGGCCTTCGTCGCGTCCGCGCTGGCGCTGCCCTTCGACGCGATGCCCGAGCACTTCGTGAAAGAAAACCGCGGCGGCGCGACCGGAAAGCAACGCAGGCCCATTGTAAGGCTCGGCCAGAGGTGCGGCTCGCAGGGCGCTCAAATCGCCAGCCATTTTCTTGACGCTGGCAGCAACTTCCGCGTCGGACGGAACCTTCGCCGGATCGGAAAACTGGAAGGTTTCGACCCGCATCAGCTGCATGCCATCGTCGGCGCGTGTCTCCGCCTCAATCATCACGCGGAAGATCGCATCGGAGGTAACGATCTTCGTGCCTTCGGTCGAAACCAGATAGCTGTGCGTCTTCTCGGCGTAGAGAAAAACCAGCGACTCTTCGACCTGCGGAAACTGGCGGAAGGTCGCGGAATAGCGGCGGGCGAGCGCTTCCCAAGCCTTCTGTTCGGGAAACGCAACTCGCGATGGCGGCTCGACATAGGTCGAGGTCTTCTCGGCCGAGAAGTCGGCGGAGTCGTCCTCATCCTTGGCGCGGACGGCGCTCTTCGTCTTCACATTGCTATACGCCTGGCTGGCCTTGCGATACTGCTGATAGGTCAACTGCCAGAGCACGCGGGCGATGGCGTCGGAGTCATCCCGCTGCGGCAGTTGGCCGGTGGTGATGCCGGAGGAGCGTTCCTGGTCGTGGGTGTTGTCGAGCGCTGCGGCGCCGATGCGCATGCTGACATCGGCCGAGCGGCGGTGAGTGTGGGAGGAGGTGAGAACTCCACCCTGGGCGCTCAAAACGACCAACGATTCGCCGTCGGTCACGTTGTAGCTGGTGAAATAAGGAGCCGGATCTTGCTTGGCAAGCTCGGACTGGCCGCGGTGCAACTCCTTTTCCATGGTGGATAGGAGAACGTCGTCGGGCGCGGCGGGATGGGCTTGAGCGCGGAGCGGCTTCTGGCCAGAGAGCACAACCAGAGACAGAAAAATGCACAAAGCGGCGGCTTTTTTGAAATTCATTGGAAAGCGCGAGTGTAACAGGAGCGGAGAAGACAAAAAAGCGGCCCCTTTCGGGGCCACCCTTTTCAAAGAGGCTTCTTGGCGGGAATCAGAGGAGAATCACGGTTGACGCCGCTCTGGGGGCCGGAACGGACAGAGTGAGATGTCGAGAACATCGAAAGTGAAGTGGTTCCAACGGGTACGACCTCTTTATTACCATTAAGATAAGCATTTGCGGAGCCAAAAACGGGAATGAGAATGGCGGGCTCGGCCCGTTTCGGGAAACTGTTCGGAATCAGGATTTTAGGGTGAATACCTTAGAAGCGCTCCGGAAAACACCTAGCTTCGACGAGGGTCCCTAACTGCATAAAGCTGCACACTTTCAGAACGGCACGTTCAGAATTGTGCGACCAGAATTGCGCGACAGAGATAGGAAAAGGCCGAGCTCTTGACCCGGCCCTTGTCGAAAAGCGGAACGAAATGCAGAATCTAGCTGTCGCCAGCTACAGTCCGCACCTTCCCCGGCAGGAAATGATACGGCGGCCAGGGACCGGTCACCACCATCTGGCAGTTCTTCAGCTGCTTGGCGGCTGTGCTGTAGCGGTTCTGATACTTTTCGATGGATTTGGTATCGATCAGGTGGGCAATATCGAGGAGCATCCCATCGGCGTCAACCTTCTTGCAGCTAACCTCTTCTTCCAGCGGATTGAAGAGTTTATGCACCTGCACCGATAGGGCGCGCGCCTTGGTCTGGCGCTCCCGCTCGCGCGACGCCTTCTCGCGCAGCTTGAGCAGATACTCGCGGCCGACCGTGTCGGGTAACACAATCTCTTCCATGTTTCCGCGTGTCGACCCGTCGCGCACCGTCAGCTTAATGCGCATCTCGGATTTGCCGCGCAGCCGCTCGACGCTCTCGCAAAAAGTGCGGCGGTTGGATCGAACGGCCTGCCGGATGGCATCTTCGGTGTCGAAGATCGTCCCGAATCGGAACGGCAGAACCGTCGCGGTACGAAAACTCTGGCTCACCACCCGTGCGTGTTCCAAAACGGACTTCTCATCGAGCTTAGCCGTCGCGCGGTCAAATTCACTGACAATCACCGCGAACTCTCCGCTCGGGTAGCTCATGACCGGGGCGGAGTTCACTCCTTGAATTCCATCTAGAACGAAGGGACGGCGGGCGCGAACACCATTAGAAAGGGTCTGGTGTTCTGTGAGGCAGTACGCGTACCACGACATGCACTCTCTCCGATTGCACCGGGGTCTGGGCACCCCTTTAGATTTAGTCTTTAGCTAGGGCTGCGTTTCTACTGGAAGTTTTGGTTTTTTGAGACAAGGCGAACACGAAAAGTCGTGTTCTGGGTGATACTACTTCGGTTCCGTATCATTTGCAACCATTCTTATCATGACTGCATCGCAATTTTGTCTCAAATTGCAACAAAGACGATTTTGGCGGAGGGTGGGGCGGGAGCGGTCGCAAGTTTTTGCGAGGTGCGGATTGATAAAAAGCCCCGCTGTCTATGAGCGTAATCTGGTTTCGCCCAATTGAACGTCGGAACTTCGTTGCAGTTGAAAGCCGCCCAGAGCGGACAGAAAGGTGCCAGCCCTACCGGATTCCCTGTATTGCATTTTTTCGGGGATTGGCTCTAGGTAGTTTTTGGGCTGATGATCACGATATTGGAAGGAGGTCGAAATGTCTGCTGCACGATCTTTTGTAACTCAGGAGTTGAGCACTGCCTACGTTAGCGAAATCTTCAAGAATCTGGAATCTGGAGATGGCAAAGGGTTCTTCGATCACGTCTTGGACGACGTGGACTGGATCGTCGAGGGAACGCATCCGCTGGCCGGTCATTACCACAGCAAGGCGGATTTTCTGGCCCATACTTTCGAGAAGCTGGCGAAGGTCTTGCCGAAAGGCGCGCAGCTTCAGACTGAGCATGTGCTGGTCAGTGGGGACTGGGCGGTGGTTGAGCTGCATTCCCTAGCTACGGCGAAGAATGGCATGCGGTTCGACAACCGGTACTGTTGGGTATGCCGCTTTGTGAATGGCACGATCGTTGAGGTTCGAGCCTATCTCGATTCCGTCATGGTTGCCCGCCTTTTCGAGGAGAATCCGATTTAGCAGAAATAAAATTTCTGCGGCAGCTCTGCCGCGAGGTAGTCATCAAGGCCGACGCTAGCAGCGCGAACGCCGCTGCCGAGCCGAGATTGGCCTGTCGGAATTTCGCGTGCATTGTCGGCAAACCTTACCTAATCGGTAAGCTGAGGTTCGCCAGTTATCCGCTCCTTGACGTGCGCTTCGAACGGGAGTCAAAATGTCCGCGTCGTGCCGGAGGTAAACCCTCAATGAGTACACAAGGTGCAGGCCCCAAGAGTGATCCTCGTCTGCAGTCAGGAGTTCCAGCTCAAGCTGTGGGCCAAACCGCCGGTCACTATACAACGAAGCCCGAGCCGATCATCACGGGCGAAAGCCAAGCGCAGGGAATCGCGATGTTCTCGTACAGGGCGAGCTACGAGGACCTTACTCCCGATCGGCGGGAACGCCTGAAAGTGAGCGTTCTCGATTCTTTGGCATGCGCGATCAACGCTCTCGGCGCGGCTCCGACGGTGGCCTGTGTGGAACAGGCCAAACAGTTCGGCGGTTCGGACGCGCAATGCACTTTGATCGGCGGC
>DATHQD010000050.1:0-3041 GCA_035483045.1 Terriglobales bacterium | reverse complement strand
ACTAGCGTGACTTGGCCGCAGGCCCTCTTCAACGTTTTAAGCGCTCAACTGGAGTACAATCTGTGGCGCGGACACCTAACCAACTGGCTCTGATCGCCCATTCTTTTTGAGCACCAGTAGGCAGTCCGTCTCCGCAAGGAGCCCATGGTCTGGTTTTCTCCAACGCGATCCAACGCGGGTTTCCGTCGTATCTTCCTGGCATTGTGGATGCTTTGCGTATTTTCCGGCTCTGCAGCGGACGCGCAGCAAGCCCAGCTCCCGTGCACCCTGACCGTCAGCGTCCGCAATACCGATGGATCGCCATCCGACATCCAGGCGACAGTCAGTTTGTACAACTTTTCGAGCGGTTCTCCCCTCAGTATCGCCTCGCCCAGAGCCGGGCAAGTCATCTTCACGAACCTGCAGCCCGCGCACTATTCCGTTGAAGTCACTGCCCCCGGTTATCAGACGGTGACGCAGCCCGTCGATCTTCAACTGGCTGGTTTGAGCGAACAAGTCTGGATCACCCTGACGCCCGAATCCTCCGCTCATGCTTCGTCTACTTCCTCGGTGCCGGTTCTCGCCCCCGCCGCGCGAAAGGAATTGGGAAAGGTTCTTGAAGACCTACAGAGGGGCAACAACACGGATGCCAAAAAACTTCTTGAGAGAGTTTCGCGGACCGCGCCGTCGTATCCGGATGTGAACTATCTTTGGGGCGCATATTACGCACAACTCCAGGACCAGGTACACGCCAAGGAATATTGGCAAAAAGCCCTGCAAGAGGATCCCCGCCACGTTTTCGCTCTTGCCGCTCTCGCCCAGGTCGCGAGTAACGATGGAAATCTCGTCACCGCAATCGGTTACCTCGAGCGCGCTGTGGACGCCCAACCCTCGTCTTGGTCTTACCAGCAGCGGCTCGCAGCCGCTTACATGCAACATCACGACTTGGACAAGGCTGAGAAATGCGCGATCCGTGCCACCGAGCTTGGCAAGGAGCGCGCCGCCGACTCGCAATTGATTCTCGCTCAGCTTTCCGCAAAACGAAACGATCGCGAGCGGGCCATCGCGACGCTCGAAGCTTATGTCGCTGCTGCGCCCACGTCACCTAAGGCTCCGCAAGTTCGCCAATGGATCACCAAGTTGCGGGAGCCGATTCCAGCTACAACCGGAACGGCCGCCGTGCCCGCGGAGGTCCCCCTCATGTCCTTTCCGGCGGCTACCGGAAATGCGTCCTTGCGTGCCGCGGATCTCGTGCCGCCTCCGAGATGGCTCCCCGTCGACGTCGACGACAACATGCCTCCGGTCGATCCTGGCATCGCGTGTCCCGTCGATAAGATTCGCCAGGAAACCGGCGAGCGCATCCGGGAATTTATCGGCTCCGTCAATCGAGTCAGCGCCACGGAATACCTCGACAACGAACTGATCGACGACTCGGGACTTCCGAAACGCCGCGACTCGCGTCGCTACAACTATATCGTTACCGTCTCGCGAAAAACGCCGCAGTCAGTCAACTTCGAAGAATACAGAAATGGATCGACGGCGCTCGACGATTTTCCCGAGCATATTGCTTCCGTGGGATTGCCCGCGATGGTGCTGGTCTTCGATCCTGCTTTCCGCGATGACTACGATATCTCGTGCGAAGGCGTAAGCCGCAGCCACGCCGGAGTCAGCGGACGAACGTGGCAGATCCATTTTCGGCAAAGACCCGACAGGCCCTCACGCATCCGCGGCTATGAGGTTGCCGGCGTGTTCTATCCGCTCCCCCTTCGCGGTCGCGCGTGGATCGCCACCGACTCGTTTCAAGTCGCGGGCCTTGAGACCGACATCGTCGCCCCCATACCAGCCATACGCCTCAAAGTCGAGCACACCTTCATCGAATACGCGCCAGTAAAATTCAGCAAGAACAACCAGGAGCTATGGCTGCCCAACAGTGCCGAGGTCTTCTTCGATTTTAATGGCCACCGCATGCACCGCCGCCACTACTTCCGCAACTACATGCTGTTCT
This sequence comes from Terriglobales bacterium, assembly GCA_035483045.1. Lineage (GTDB taxonomy): Bacteria > Acidobacteriota > Terriglobia > Terriglobales > Acidobacteriaceae > Acidiflorens. Next base: position 1,057 of record DATHQD010000050.1, on the reverse strand, counting down.
CCGTGGACACAACCCAGAAAATTTCCGACCCAAAAGCCGCGCTCGAATCGAGCACCCCCGACTCTCCGCAGCAGCCCTGATCCAGCGTTCTCCACCCAATGTAGGCGCCGGGGTTCAGCCCGGCGTCTCAGGATGAAAGCGCAGCGAGCAGACAGCGATGAAATGCCACCGGCGTGAGCACGGAAACGTAGCCGAATTTCTGTAGTGCGCGGATTAGTTGCTAACCCGAGAGAACGGGGAGTTTCGGATTCATCGCGTAACAACAACGCTCCCGACAAGAACTTCACTAGGATCCGGAAGCTGTTCACCGCGGCTTTCCATGTCCTCAAGGCAAACTTCGATCGCCTCGCGAATATTCGATAGAGCCTCAGAAGCCGTCTTGCCTTGTGAATAGCATCCGGGAATGGAAGGACAGATCACGACGTAACCGCCATACTCCGCCTCTGGCTCGAGGAAGACCTTGAAATTGCGGGTCGTCATGGTTCGATGATATTCCATGCGGTCAACCGCCGCAATGAATCCGGTGAGTACCCATCCACAAAAACAAAAAAGCCGCCTTGATTGCTCAAAGCGGCCTTTTCTAATTTAATCCCGGCGACGACCTACGTTCCCACACAGTTACCCATGCAGTATCATCGGCCCTGCGAGGCTTAACTTCCGTGTTCGGGATGGGAACGGGTGTGACCCTCGCGGTTTGATCACCGGAAACTTGTTAGCTCGCGCGACTTTTGGGCGGTCCATTCACTTTATCTAGGTGAATCGGTCGACTCATCGCGCGCGAGCGCGACAACAGAGATTGGCTGGCATTACAAGTTCGACTCGTTTGTCGAACGCACTGTGCCTTAAACGATCTTCGAAAACAAAGGCATTTGGTATTTGTTTCTAGCTCTTCCCCAAAGACGGTTTGGGAAAGTTTTATGATTAAGCCGAACGGGCGATTAGTACTGGTCAGCTTCACGCATTACTGCGCTTCTACCTCCAGCCTATCAAAGTCGTAGTCTTCGACTGCCCTTCTTAGGTCTTAAACCTTGGGAGAACTTATCTTAGGGCGAGCTTC
>DATHQD010000049.1:0-2091 GCA_035483045.1 Terriglobales bacterium | reverse complement strand
TTGAACAGCTCCAGGCCGTGCAACATACGCTTTCATTTCTCTTGGACTCATTTGCGAGTGCTCAGCAGGCACCGACGCAAGAGCCTGCTTGGTCGGCACCCGCAAAGAGGAATAATTAGCGACCTAACGGGAAAGGCGCGGACCTGAGCCCGCGCCCCGTTGCTGCTATCGCTTCAGCCGCCTCGCGTGCGCGGCCAGCCGCTGCCGGTTCCGTTTTCTGATCGATCGTCGCCGGCGCTTCATGTGGTGAGGCTAGGCGAAATCGTGAATCTTCGCGAAGTCTGGCGATCGTTTGTGCCCTACGGGCTTTTTCTCGTTCTGCTGATCGCCGGTTGGAGCGAGCTACCCGGCGGCGATGCGATCTTGCCTTGGTACGTGACAGTTGCTTCGGCGGCCGTGCCCGCATGCATCTCTCGATTCTGGCGGTGACTAGCCAAGCCCTCACAGGCGGCTTTCGCGCGCTTTAGCTTTCTAATTCCCCGACTCAGCAGAAGATCGCATCTTGCGCGTGGGGGTAAGTCAACGCGAGTATCCGCGATGACCCACAAAGCGATCACTTTGAAATTCGTCGTTCCGACAGCAGTTGCGCTGGGGATCATCCTCTCGGTCGGCGCCGTCTATCTGAAAGACAAATACTTCCCGATCAATCAGGCGGAAGCTAATCGCTCCGTCGCCGGCAGCGGCGGAATTGATGTGTTGCCAAACTCAGACGGGCGGTTTTCGCGCCTTCACGTATTGCTTTCCAGAATGAAGTGAGCCGGCACCGTCAATCGCTTTTGATCTGCCCGCTGGGTGGTCGGCCGACTTTTCCACATCCGCGATTGGCAGCGGCGCCCAGGCTTGCGGCCGGCGCGGCGCCGACGTCCGTCCGAATTTCGACTGGCAACAAGAGGTCCGGCGCTCGAAGGTCTCTGGTGCCCCCGAATAACGGTGATGCGGATGGTGAGGGTTTTGGGATCGGACAAAAACATTGCGAAACATAACGATGCGCTTCAGCGCGTCTTTGCCCTTGCTGTCCAACATTGGTCGCGTCTAGGTTTCGATTTTCTGGGAGATCAGTCGAATGCGCAATCTCGCGATCTTGGCGGCCATGGCCATGGCCATGGCCGGTTGCTCTAACAGCTACAACTTCAGACTGGGAGCCACCAATTATAAGGGGCAACCGCTTAGCGCCGTCGTTGCCAAACTTGGCCAGCCAGAATCGCAGGAAACGAATGCCGGACAAAAAACATACGTATGGAACGTGGGTCAATCACTTTGGCCGTGCCGTATTCGAGTCACTATGGCGGGCGATGTCATCGACTCTTATGAAACATCGGGCGATCCTAATATTTGCGGCTCGTACGCTGGCTACGCTAGCTAGTGGGCTTACCACATTGCCGCTGCCGCCGATCATGCTATCCCCATCCCATGAAATTCGTCGAACCGAGCCAGTTCAACCTTGATGCCGTTGGAGCGAGGCCAAATAATACGTTACGACGTCGACCGGATGGCGTTCGAATTTACGATGATTGACATGGCCCAAGGGAAAGCAAAGATCGTCAACTGCAAGATCAGCAGTACCGCGATGGATCAACTCGCCGGCATCAAAGGCACGATGCCATCCGAAAGAGAGGCTCAATTTGTAAGCCTCCGGGACAGCGTCGAGCGCATTGCGTCTGATCTCTTCGACAAGGCGGTGCCTAAGCTAGTCCAGATCCACATCTTCCATCATCATGTCCCGCTAACGCACAAGCAGTTGCGTAATCATTGGAGAAAGCGGAAGCCGGCGCGGGATCGGTGAAGGGCAGATGCTGCATTATTTCGGAGAACACTGCCACCCGTTGGACCGCAGCGCACAAAGTATCGGCTGATGCCCACTTTCCTTCCACATATCCGCGAATTAACTCGCGTTTGAGATCGTGTAGGCGCATAGCTAGACGATCACCGCTCCCGCCCCCCAGGCATTACCCGGTGACAGAGAGTGTTGCGCTCCCGCCTGTTCGAGGGAGGCATACATTATGCCCCAATCTCAACGCCTGTCGTCCGTCATTCCATTCGCTGCAATTGAGCGCCCTGCCTGTCCGAGGTGCAAGGCCCAGATGATGCTCG
>DATHQD010000048.1:0-149381 GCA_035483045.1 Terriglobales bacterium | reverse complement strand
CGCGGCGGCAACGGCCCGCCGGCGAATCTTTCCAGTGGCAGTGGTGGGAATGCTATCCACGAGGTAGATCTTCTTGGGAACCTTGTACTCCGCGAGCGATTCTCGACAGTGGTTGATGAGTTCGGCGACCGTGGCGCCATTGCGCTCATGCAAGACCACTGCAGCCGCTACTTCCTCGCCTAGTGTTGGATGCGCGCAGCCAAATGTAACCACTGCGGCCACCGCGGGATGTTTTAGCAGAACTTCATCAACCTCATGCGGCGCAATGTTCTCGCCTCCGCGGATGATGATGTCTTTAATGCGCCCGGTCAGATGCAGATAGCAGTCATCGTCGAGAAAGCCTTCGTCGCCGGTGCGGAACCACCCCTTTGCAAAAGCGCGCGCATTGGCCTCCGGATTATTTTCATATCCGCGAAATACGTTGGCTCCCTGAATCGCAACTTCGCCGCGCTGGTTGGTGCCAAGGTGATTGCCATCTTTATCCATGATGCTGATGCGAAGTCCCGTACCGACGCCCACAGAGCCGGCTTTGCGATGCCGTGGCGGGAGAGGATTCGACGTCATCTGGTGCGCAGCCTCGGTCATTCCGTAAGCTTCGACAAAAGGCACGCCAAAAAGATCCTCGATTTTTTGAATGAGCTCGGACGAGAGTGGCGCGCTGCACGAACGGATAAAGCGCAATGTAGCCGCCTCTGCTGGCTTCTGATGCGCTCGCGCCAGCAGAAGTTGGTGCATTGTAGGCACGCCGGAATACCAGGTCACGCGATGCTCTCGCACCGTCCGCCAGAAAGAAAGCCCGTTGAATTTCGTGGGAACGACGACGGTTCCACCAGACAGCAATGTCGCCATGGTGGACCCAATCAAGCCATGGATGTGAAAGAGCGGCATGATGCAGAGCGAAACATCTTCTTCGGAGAGGGCGTAAGTGTTGGCGATGTTCGCCGACGATACCGCGAGATTGAAATGCCGCAGCGGAACCCGCTTCGGCCGTCCCGTGCTCCCGCTGGTATGGAGCACAAGCGCAATATCGTCGGCCGTAGGCACGGCGGCGGTGGCTCCCGTGGGTGCGTCGACAAGATGAACATTTCCCTGATCGGTCATCCCAACCGACATCACCGGGATCTTGCGATCTGCGGCAGCGCTCCGCGCGAAATCCGCGCCAACCGGCGGGCAGAGCATGACCCGGGCATTCGTGTCTCCCAGGAAAAAGAGAAACTCTTCATATGGATATGCGGGGTTTAAAGGCGCGGCAGTTCCGGCGATCGAGGCAGCGAGAAAACTGACAATCGCCGGCAATCCGTTCGGCAATGCGATCGCGACCGCGTCGCCACGGCGAATGCCGGCGGAGGCCAGCGCGTCCGCCATGATCAAGACTTGCCGGCGCAGAGAATCGTAGGTGACGCTGATGCCCAACTCGGGCACTACGATCGCCGTATGGCTATTCGCGAACTGCAAAACGTCCAGTAGTGTGACAACCGACTTCAGAGTCATAGCTCGTCGCCTTTAACGCTCTTGATCTTCGCCGGTTTATTGCGAGTAGCCTTCTGCCGTCAGCGCCTTCCCAAATTCACTCAAGAAAAATTGCACGTTCTCTTCCGTGGCCAGCGGCCCCATGACGCCAATGCGGAAGACCTTCCCTGCCAGCGGTCCAAAGCCGCCGGAGATTTCGATGCCCGGGCCATCCAACAGGCGTTTTCGGACCTTCGCCTCGTCCACGCCTGTGGGAACGCAGACCGTATTCAGCGTGGGGATGCGATGCTCTTCAGGTACATGGAAACTCAATCCCATCGCTTCGATGCCCTTGACGAAAAGCTGGTGGCAACGGCGATGCCGCTCCCAGCGCTTCTCAATTCCTTCATCGGCAACCACGAGGAGCGCCTCGCGCAAGGCATAGAACATCGAAATCGGCGCGGTGTGATGATAGCGATGCGATACCGTCGAATAGTCGTGAATCAGTTTCAGGTCGAGATACCAGCTGCGTGACGGAGCAGTGCGCCCGCGCAACCATTCCATCGCCCGCTGCGACATGGCCATCGGAGACAATCCGGGTGGACAGCTAAGCCCTTTTTGCGTGCAACTGTAGCCAATGTCCATGCCGGTCCGATCAAACTCCACCGGCACGCCGCCGAGCGAAGTAACGCAATCCGCGATCACGAGCGCGCCCGCTTCATGCGCGGCGGCACAGATGGCGTCGCCCGGCTGTAGCGCTCCCGTCGAGGTCTCAGCGTGCACATACCCAACAACCTTCGGCTTCTCGCGCCCTATGAAAGTTCGCGCCTCATCGTCGGTATAAGTTTCTCCCCACGCTTTTTCAAAGCGCACCACCTCGGCGCCGTTGCGCTTCGCCATTTCTGTAAGCCGATCAGAAAAATATCCGTTGGCAAAGATCGCGATCTTCGTTCCCGGCTCCACAAAGTTGACCACCGCCGCTTCCATGCCCGCGCTACCTGTCCCCGAAATCACCAGCGTCGCGCCCGCCTCCGTTCCATAGGCCGTCTTCAGCAACTGCTGGCAGTCGATCATCACCTGAATGAAGAAGGGATCAAGATGGCCGACAATTGGCTTGGACAGAGCTTCATAAACCCGAGGATGAACCATGGTCGGTCCCGGCCCGAAAAGATAGCGGCGAGGCGGTTGCAGGGCCGGAAAACGTAGTGCGGAATCGACTTGTTCTAAAGTACTCATATAATTAATTGACCTCATTCTATCTTCGAGACACTTGATGTTACGGTATGCGGCGGACGATCTCCAGCGCCAGGCCAGCCAATAGGGCCAAGCGGTTTGATAGTTGTCACCGACCGTGCCGTGATAGTCAACTTAATTCTATTACTGATTTCTATCAGTTTCTCTTATAGCTGAATCTTCCAGCCGCGTACCGGCTAGTAGACCTTAAGGAAGAAATAGGCTGTCATGGCAAGGCCCACGCCAATCACCATGCCGCGCACCCGCTTAGGATCCGCCTGCTGCGCGTAATGTGCGCCAAACCATCCTCCGGCGAGCGAACCGGCGATCATCACCATACACTGCGGCCACAATACCGCGCGCGCCACGATAAATGTGATCACCGCGGCCGCGTTCACCGCGACGGCAAGCAGCGTCCGGATAGCGCCCATGGCGTGAATGTCGCGCATTCCCATCAGCGCCAGCATCGCCAGCGCCATAAGTCCGATACCAGCCCCGAAGTATCCGCCGTAAATCGCAACCAACAACTCGGTGATCGAACCAATCACGATAGCCTTCACCGAAATATCGCGGAGATCGTCGACCACCGCTGACTCACCCACCAGGCCGCGCAGAGAATTGCCAAAAGCAAAAAGCAGCGTTCCCGCCAGCAGCAGCCAGGGGACGAGGCGCATAAAAGTATGCTGTGGGGTCTTCAGCAAAAGTAGCGCTCCGGCCCATCCGCCCAGAACGCTGGTCAGCATTAACGGAGCCAAAACTCGAAGCGGGGCATTCAGTCGTTTCAGGTAAGCCATGGCGCTGGCGACCAACCCTGGCCAGAGCGCGACGGTATTGGTTGCATTCGCCTCAACCGGTGGAATGCCCGTGAATAACAACGCCGGAAAGGAGATGAAACTGCCGCCGCCCGCCAGCGCGTTGAGCGCGCCGGCGATCCCTGCCGCTACGAGCAAACCGATGGCCTGAGCGAAGTGCAATCCCATAGATACCAGAAAAACTAGGTACACCGGGACGGCTCGCTAAGCAGAACGGCCCGCAGTGAGGGCGCCAATTTTAACAGGCGCAGCGGGCGAAACCCCCGCCCTGAGTCTGCTCGCAACGTCAGACCCCGCAAAAATTTTTCATTGCTTGATTTCCGCGATGTTTTTCGTGGATGCATCTCGTTATGCACTCCCTCGAAGCCGCTAATTCTGCTAGCGTTTTTCCCGACCCAGCTTTACTCGCAGCAACGAGTGTCCGCGCTTCATTGGCGGGCTATCCAAAAAACTTTTCCTTGACATTGATTAATTCAATATGATAAACCGCCTTCTCGTAACTGGTCCGCTCTTCAGACCGGATAGCTCTCATACGCAACTCTACTTAGAAGTTTTTCGGTTCGTGGCCCGAACGAACAAGGCGGCGTCCCACAGGATTCGTGTGTCTGCCTTGAGTACAGGCCGTTGTGCATTTTAGTCCGGGAGAGGAAACACATGCGCTCGCTAACAACGTTTTTCGTGCTTCTGGTGGTATCCATGGCGCCCGGTTCGTTCGCCCACGCTCAAGGCGCGGATCCAGCGAGCAAGACTGACGGCGGCGCTCCCGTCGCTGCCACCAAAGAAGAAGTCAATCAGTTGCGCAGTGAGGTAGCCGCGCAGCGCAAAACCATCGAGGAACTGAAGGCGCTGGTCGAGAAACTGGCGGACGGAAAGCTTCAGGCAGCCGCGCCGCAGACGAGTGACAGGCGTTCGGCTGCGATTCAGCCCGTGGCCGACCCAATCATGTCAGGCTCTCTGAGCTCTTCGAGCAGCGGCGGGGCCCGGTTGCTGCCCGCGGTTCTCGTCCAGCCCGCGCCGATGCCTGAGGCAATGATCGATCAGGCGGCTGCCGCCCAGAAAAAAGAGCCTCCACTGACTGCCGGATTCAACGGTGAACACTTTTTCATTCGCAGTCCCGATGGCCAATTCAGCATCAGCCCCTATGGCTACGTGGACACGGACTATCGCGCTTACAAAGGCGATGGTGCCCCTTCCGACACGTTCCTGGTGCGCCGCGCCCGCTTCGGTTTTCAAGGCAACTACGGCTCGCACTTTGATTTTGCATTGCTGACCGACGCGGCTTCGACCTCGGGTTCGGTCGTTCGCGATGTCTACCTCAACGTAAGAATTAAGCCAGAGTTCCAATTTCAGGCAGGCCAATTCAAGGTGCCCTTCGCTCAGGAAGTCGGGACTGGCGCTACCAACCTTGATTTCGTTGAGCGCGGCTTCCAGGCGATCTTGTATCCGTCGGCCGCTTCCGCATTTCGCAGTCCTGGTTTGGCCATACACGGCGACATCGATGGCGGAGTGATGCAGTACTGGGCAGGCGCGTTCAACGGAAAGGGGTATGCGATCGCCAATACCACCAACCAGCCGGAATTTATCGGGCGGCTGCGCTTCTATCCATTCCGCAAATCCCAGAGCGATTGGTTCAAACAGTTTGCCTTCGGCGGATCGGTCGACTTCGCGAGATCGCGCGGCCTCTCCGGAGACCAAAGCTTCCTCGGCACGCTGCCCGACGCCGCGTACACGTTCTTTCCGCAATTCGCCATCAACGGAGACATCCAGCGCTACAACGGCGAATTTACTTACATCAAAGACCACTTCGCTCTGCGCGGCGAATACGATCACCTCAATATGGATCGTACGAACATCGGCTCCGAGCAGGTCGGGAATCTCGGCTTCCTGAGTCTTCCGGTCATCCGAGCCAAGGCGTGGGATCTCAGCACAACTTACTTGCTGACTAAAGAAAAGCGGCCGGAAAATGGCACGCCTCGCGTCAACCGTCCACTGTTCGGCCCCGAAACTCCGGGCGGCAAGGGGCGGGGCTTGGGAGCGTGGGAAGTTGCTTTCCGATTCACCGGCATCCAGGCTAACGAGCCCGGCACCAACCTGCTGAATTATTACGCGCCGGGTTATGTTCCCACATTTGATTACCACACTTACGAATACACCATGGGGCTCAACTGGTATCCCAACTATTGGGTGAAGTACATGGTGAACGTGGCTATTGATCAGTTGAAACAACCGAACACAATTGGCTCAGTGCCGCAGAACTATTACGTGGTTCTGCAGCGCCTTCAGTTCAGATTCTAGTAGCGGTTCGCTGGTGTTGCGGATCGACGGTCAACCAAGTTTGGTATCGCCGGGACTGGTCGCAAGCTGGTCCTGATAGGAAATTGCAGGAGGGGAATTCGATGAGACAGAGGATGTTGCTTACCATTTTTGTTACCGCGCTCTTTGTTATCCTGAGCGGTTGCGGGACTGCGCCAAACTGTCCCACGTGCGGCACCACCAAGAATGGCGCCTATGCCATCATCAACGTCGTCACCGTGCCGGAACACAATCCTACTGGCGAGCCAGGCGGTCCGTTCAACTCCTTCGACATTAGTACGATTGCCCCCAACCCTGCTGCCCCCGGCCACTATCTGGACTATATTTCCGATCGTATTGGCTTGGCCATGGTGGTGATCGACACCGGCCAGGACATCGCGGTAGATGCCCTGCAAGGCTCCAATGCTGTTACAGATGCTGGAAATGGTGCCAGCCCCTGCGATCCCAGCATTCCGCCGATTGCCTCGGTCTTCGGCAATTTCACTAGGTTTGGTTGCAGGAATCCTCCATTTCACCTCAATACAGGATTCGGAGCCAACGGTAATTTTGGCGGATTTCCCGGCGCTCAGTGCTGCGCTTCGCGCGCCAACGGTGTCAATCCGATGTCTGGACCCGACGGCAATGCTACGACTCCGGACGGAAAATTTCTCTTTGTCGGAAATGGCAGTTCCAGCTTGGTGGTTTTCGACCTGACCACGATGGACTTAACCACGAGTCCCCCCACGCAACCCGTGGTCATCGCCGACATGCCCACTGGAGTTTCGGCTGACTATGACGGTCCACTGGGCATCGCTCCCTGTGTGGCTTCGTGGAATGGTGAAGCTGGTTCTAACGCCGGTTGTGGAGATGATCGCGGCGACGAAATGGCGGAAGGCTCCGTCATGGGCGCCGACGGTGCAATGCATCAGGTTGTGGCCATTATCAATGGCGACCCCGGACTACCCTTCATCACGTTTTTCGATGTGACGCACATTATCGCAAAGAACCCAGCAGATAGCCTCCAGTTACAGCATTGCTTGCCCATAGACTCGGCATATCCTTACGGCCCCTATCCGGCAGGATTCACTCTCGCTGGTTACAACGCCGGTGACTATCCTTACCAGGCGACCTCGCAGACGGTTGTGTCGCCAGCGCCGGGAGCTTCTTTCAATCCTCCGAGCTGTATCGTTGGCCAGATCTATTACGACGGGGCAGGAGGTACGGCCTCCGGCGGAATTGGACTTAATGTTCCTACCCCCGTTCCGGTGGATAACGTTGGAGGTACATTTCCCTGTCCCGATCCCTCCAATCCTCAGACCTTCAGTGGCGTTTCCGGATCAGCAGCGGCGTCGCTCGTCCCGGGAATTGGCATAACTCCGGTTTCGGGCACGTTGTATACAATCCCCTGTCATCACGGCCCCATTCTCAACTACTCGAACGGCGAATTTACCACCGCGAACCAAACCACCCCGTGCGGCACCTGCGCCGGCGCCATAGCGCCCGCCGGATTGGGCGGAATGACTTGGAACCCTAACACCGGCCACCTGCTGTTGACCAACGAAAACGCCATCGCTGTTACTAATATCGGAACGGTCGACGAAATCGATCCACAGGTTGCGAACAACACCTGCGGAGGGCCCTGCGGTCCAGTGGTCGTAAACAGTTTTGTCATGCCTAATTGCATGCCCACCGGAATTACCCAGGGTCCGGGGAATTATTATCTCGTCGGTTGTGCGGACCACGACGGCGAGGCATTCCCCCCCAACGAATACATCATCAATGACGCGCCAGGTAACACCATCGTCTGCAACACAACCCCGGAAACCAGCACGAATTGCATACCCATCTACAACGTGGGTGGAGTGGACGAAACCTGGTATAACCCGACCGACAACAAGTACTATCTCGCGGCGCGCGATATGCCCACCGGTGCGGTCATGGGCGTCATCGATGCCGGAAGCAACCAGTGGCTTGCCAACATGCCGACCGGCTCCAACGCACACAGCATTGCGGTCGATCCGAACACGAACCACGTCTTTGTGCCGTTGCAGGCTGGCGCAGTTTGCACGACCCAGAGTGCCAACGGTTGCGTTGGCGTCGCCACTGAACAATGATCGTGCTCGCGAGGTAATATAGTAACTTGAGATGCGAAACCAAAGCGGCTTAACACGGTGCATGGGGAAGTGACTTATGAATAGCTCTACGCGTCGTCTGTCTATGTGTGCGCTCACCTGTTCGCTTGCGCTCTTGCTCCCCTTGCTGTGCAGCGCCAGCGAACAGCCCACGCCCAAACCCACCGATCTGCCTGCCACCGTGATCGGCCACCTCGCTTTGCCGCAGGCAACCGGAAGCCAGATGCTGCTGCAGAAGGAAGGCGGCAGGCACTACTTGTACGTGCAGCAGGCAGGCAAGCAAGGCTTCATGGTCGTAGATGTGACCACGCCAGAGAGACCAACCCTCTTAAGGCGGACGGTGGAATCGAACCAATCGACGGCGGGAAATCTGGAGATGGTGAGCCCAGACATAGCCATCGCGGAGGCTCCCGAAAGAACCTCGTCGACTCTGACCAGCAGTTCCCATCTCACAGAGACTGTGCGGATTCTCGATCTGAGCGATCCCCACAATCCGAGAACGCTCGAGACCTTCAACAAAGTCACCAGCCTTCTCCCCGACGGTGGGCACGGTTTCATCTACCTTACTAACAACGACGGGTTATGGATTCTCCGCTACAACCGCGTCTCGGCGCTGATACCGGCTAAGAAAAAGCAGCCCTGCGATTCCGAATCCGAAATCATGGCGATGCCGCCAGATTGCGAGTAAGCCTAAATCGAAGGTTCTAACACCTCTCGTTTATTGGGCAGGGCGCTCTGAGCAGTCCTTATCCACCGTCTTGATCGATGAGATGGTCAGCGTCACCGGGGAGGGCGAGCCCATTCGCGCCATGGCATCAGAACTGGTGCTCATTGACGGCGACTTCGTCCCCGTCACCTCGACTCGCTGCCCCAGATAGTGGCGGAGCTTTATTTTGTTGGTTGCCTGCAATTCAAGTGTTTCAGTCGGATTCTGCTTCATCAACACATAATCGCCGCTCGATCGGCCGACACAGCCTTGTACAGTGACCTGGCCCTTCGCGTCCTTCGAATTGCCCTGGCTTATTGGGTTGCTGTTCTGCCCCAGTAGAAAGCTGCTGCAAAGCAATAAAGCAAAAATCAACTTCGACATATGCGCCTCCTCTACATTTATCTTCCACTTGTTCAGATGGCAACACCATTGCCGCGGATGCAGCGATTTCGGATGGGTCCAGGCTATTTGACGCGGGTTTCCTGATAATGAAGTTCCTTCCATTCACTGCCCCGTTTCACCCAGACTTCGCTGATCAATACGCGCAAATAGCGTAATTGCGCCGTGGGTGGAAACTGTAAGGTGCTTTCATAGATGACCATAACGGCGTCCGGCCCCAGAGGAATGAGCTTGTATCCCCAGAGCGTGTAGTTCAAGGTATTTTGCTCTGCCAGATCGTTGACCGATTGAATCTTGTTGCGTTCGCCCCGGCCATCGACTCCGACGCCCTGGTAGTCGTCATCCAGCAGCTCCGCGTAACTTTTCTTGTCTTTATTCTTAATCGCCTCCCACTCAGCTCTTATCTTCGCGTCGAACATATCCTTCAGCTTCGGGTCAACCGAGGCGTTGCTCGGCATAGGGCTGGCAGGAATTTTGGGTGAAGTGGGCGCCGCCGCCGGTGATTGAGCCAGCGCCCACGCCGATACATATATGATGCAGGCGAAGACGAAACAACTTCGCATGGTTCCTCCAAGCAAGAATGGGGTGAAATCTTTGCCGCGACTCCGGGACATCCTGTTTCATCCGGTACAGTGCTAATGTAAACTCCTGATTTTTTGTCTCAGGGTTGCCACCAACGGTGGCGGCAGGCTGGCATAGCCCTCCCGGACTGCGAACTGCTGGCCGTCGGTATAAATCCAATCTAGAAGATCTCGCAATGCGGCCACATGCGAAGCATCACTCGACGAGCTTCGCAGGTAGATCCAGGAAAAACTTGTAATCGGAAACGAATCCTCTCCAGCGGTGTTAATCAACGAAGCAGAGAAGTCCCTCCAGTGGGGCGCTTCCGCGGCACGACAAGCTGCGTTCAGGCTTTCGGCGGAACTGTGCATATATTTACCCGCTCGATTCAGCACGACCGCTTGGGAGATATTGTTCTTCACCGCATATTGATATTCCACGAAGCCAATCGCACCGGGACTGCTTTTTACCTTATCCACCATGTCGGAACTGCGCTCCGCCGACGTACCGACCGGCCATTTGGGCGATGTGGAGACTCCAATCTGTGCCCGGAACTTAGAACTCGATTTTGAGAGAAAATCGGTGAACACATAATTCGTTCCCTTTCCTGCCGGACGATTGACTACTTGGATGGCAAGATTGGGCAAGTCAATATCTGGATTGATCTTCGCGATTTGTGGTGCATTCCACCTCTTTACATCTCCGAGAAATATCTCGGCGAGAACTTCGCCGGAAAGCCGAAGTTCCTGATGCACACCGGGCAGGTTGTAAACCGGCACGATGGCAATGATCATGACCGGCAGTTCAATCAATCTGCCTTCTCTTCGCTCCGCTTCGGTAAGTTGTGCTTCCCCTGCGGCAAAATCACCCGCCCCATGCGAAATCTGCTTGATCCCTTCGCTAGTGCCGACGGTAAGGTAACGCATCTGAAGGCTGGAATTATGCTTGTTGTATTCCTCCGCCCATCGGTTGTAAAGCGGCGTCGGCACGCTCGAACCAGCGCCCACCAGCACCATCACATTTTGCGCCGGCGCGCCGCGCCCCAGAGTGATAAGAGACAACAGGCCGATGTACCGAAGTATGCGGCGACGCCGAAGTCGCTTCATGATGCTCCACGCACCACACGTTGCGCTCAGCTTCATCGGTTCCTCTAATAGCAATCGGAAGAGATATTTCCCATCCCAGCAAAAACTGCAATTCGCCAATCATAATGACTGTAACCCACCCCCGCTCCGTTCGAACCCCAAAAATGTTCAGATGACTGTGGCCCCATTACCACATCGGGAACGACGGATGCGACCATCGGAAAAGAGTTCATTCCGCCCGTAGTGGCTGAACTTCACTCGCTTTGAACGGGCACGGCTTGAGTCATGCCATAAGCCTGGAGCGCTGGCAAACAATGTTAGGATCCTGAATCGGCTGCCGTCCTACTTTCTTATGTCGCAAAACGAAGTTGAAAGTCTCGCCCGCGAATTGCAGTCGGCCTATGACGATGGCGAGATGATCGCCGTTCCTCCCTCACAGCGCCCCGGCTTCGACCTCAATGCGGCCTACGCCGTGGAAGGTCTGCTCAAGCAATCTCGCGAGGCGGGCGGCGCAAAAGCAGTGGGCCGCAAAGTGGGCTACGCCAATAAGGCCATGTGGCGCGCCTTGAAACTCGAAACTTTGGTTTGGGCCCACATGTATGACAATTCCGTGTATTACAGCGAAGGCAACTCCAGCACCGTATCGATTCCTCACCCCCGTTCACTCAAGGTTGAGCCGGAAATTGTCTTCGGCTTAAGAGAGTAGATTGCCACCGACGCGGCCGAGGCCAGCGCGGCCCTTGCCTCCACCGATTGGCTGGCCATCGGATTCGAGATCATCGATTGTCCCTTCCCCGAATGGAAGTTTCAGCCCAGCGATTTCGTCGCTTCCTTTGGACTGCATGCTGCTCTCGTTATCGGCGAACGGGTGGCGGTGCGGCCCGATGCTATCGCCGCTCTGGTCGATGAGCTACCGCGGTTCAAAGTGCGAGTCTCGAAAAATGGAGAGTTCGTCGAGGAAGGGTCGGGCAAAAATTGCTTGCGCAGCCCGGCCCTCTGCCTGGCAGAACTAAGCGCAGCCGTAGCGAGGCGGTTTCCCGACGAGCCTTTGCGCGCCGGAGAAATCATCAGCAGCGGTACACTCACCGCCGGACACGCCGCCGGCAGAGGTGATCGCTGGACAGTTGAGGTCGACGGCCTTTCGCTGTCTTTACCATCGCTGACCTTGCAACTCACGTAAGCGGTCTTATGCGGGCTGATATTGGCTGGCCGACAATCAGCGGCGTGCGTTCAGTCTGTCCAGTGCACGCTTCAACTCTTCAAGCTTCTGACCGGCTTCGCCGAGCTTACCCTCGGCCGTCAAACGCTGATAGTCGGCAAGATCCCTCGCCGCTTCCGAGATCAAAGAATTGAGATCAGACGCGGGTTGGGCCGATGACTGCGCAGCCGACGCCCCCGTTCGAGGTTGCTCCGCTGCGGTCGCCGCAGTGCTCGTCGGCGCGCTCATCGACGAAGCCGCGCCGCCAAACAGGGCCGCCATCGCTGATTCAAACGTGGGCCCGTAAGCCAGCCGATCTTGCAGCGCCAGCACAACGAGCCGCAACTCCGGCATCGGACTTCGCTCCGCCTGCAAGTAAATCGGTTCCGCATACAATAACGCGCGTCCCGTCGGAATCACCAGCAGCGCCCCGCGCCGCACATGCGAGCCCTGCTGATTCCACAATGTCAATTGTCCAGAAAGCTGGGCGTTCTGATCGATTCGCGCCTCGATTTGCAGCGGACCGTCGACCAGCTTCGTCTTCGGAAAGTTATAGACCACCGACTTGCCGTACTCTTCGCCATCGCTGCGCCCCGCAATCCAGCCAATCAGATTGTTCCGGTTCGCTGGAGTGAAGGGGAGAATCTCCACGAACTCCACGCCCGTTTCGTCAGGCAGTTTCATCAGCACAAAATTCGGCTGCATCGCCTGCGTAGTCTGCGCGCCCCCTTCGCCCATCCCGACTTCGGTCGCCACCGTCCAAAGATCTTCGCGGTTGTAGAACGCTTCCGTATTCGTCATGTGATACAGGCCGTACACCTCCGCCTGCAATTTGAGCAGTAATTCCGGATAGCGAACATGCTTTCGCAGTCCGCTCGGCATCGTGGAAGCATCTTTGAATAAACTCGGAAATATCCGTCGATAGGCCGCAATAATCGGATCGTCCGTATCAAACACGTAAAAAGTTGTCGTGCCATCGTAGGCGTCGATCACTACCTTGACGCTGTTCCGCATGTAGTTAATAAGATCGTTGCCCAGGCGATAGTGGCTCGAGTAAGGAAAGCTTTCCGAAACCGTATATGCGTCCACAATCCAGGACAGCCGTCCATTGTCGTCGAGCACAATATAAGGGTCTGGATCGTAGGTAAGAAATGGCGCCAGCGTGGCTACGCGATCGCGAATATTGCGCCGCATCAGCAGCCGGCTGTCTTTGTTAACGTCGTCGCTGAAGGGCAGCTTCGCAAGATCGTCGCGATCGAGCGCAATCACAATGCGGCGCAGAAAGCTGCCGATGACGATGCCGCCATTGCCTTCATAAGACGTCAGATTGTTACTCTGGCCTTGCGGATAGTTGAATTCCTGTTGCCGAGTCTTCACATACACGTCAGTGTCGGTCAGCTCTCCAAAATAAATTTCCGGCCGCGTCACGTTGAGGCCGCGCACCGTACTCTGCACCGGCATGTTGCTCAGCATTAAGGTAGGCAGCCCTTCGGGAGTAAATCCGTTGACCGGATTCATGGTGATGCCATAACCATGGGTATAAATCAGCTTTTCGTTGATCCAGTTGCGGCTGCTCTCGGGAAGTTTTTCGACATTCAATTCGCGCGCCGCCAGCATTACCTCGCGCGTCGCGCCATCGATGTTGTAGCGATCAATGTCAATGTCGGGAAAGTCGTAATAGGTGCGAATCTCCTGAATCTGGCGCAACGTGTCTTGCAATGCGCGCCAGTCCCAGAGCCGTATGTTTTGCAGCGTCGCCTGGTTGTTCTGCGGCTCGGCCGCCTCGACCGTCGTCTCCGCCGGAAACTCGCGCTGCGAAATTCGGTTGAATCCATAGGCCTGCCGCGTCAATTCGATGTTGTGCGCTATGTAGGGCTGTTCGCGCACCAGTTCGTTAGGCTTCACGATAAAACTGCTGACGTACCAGGTAACACCTTGCAGCGCAATGTAGCAGACGACTGCCGGAAGAGCAGCCGCAATCAGCCCGCGCCCGCGCGGAGCTCGTACTGCGTTGATGATGGCAATCACGGCGCCCACAACTAGCGCGATGCAGACAACGAGCAATCCGGTGAGGGTGACATGAGCGTCCGTGTAAGTCACTCCACCGAAGACCGTATGATCCTCAAGCAATAGCTCGAATCGGCTCATATACACACGCAGCGCGATGACCAGCAATAGAAACGAAAAGGTAATAGAAAGTCCGCGCCATGGCAGGATAACCGATCGGCTGAGGCGGCCGGAAAGCGCTCTGCTTCCGCCCGTAATAAGGATGAAAAAAGCAGCGAGCGCACAGGTAATCACCGCCAAGGTAAGCAGCCAACCCGAAATCAACTGCCACGCGGGCAGAGTAAAAAGAAAAAAAATCAGCGGCCGGCTAAAAATCGGATCGACTATCTTGCTAGCAATTGGAGATGAGTTCCAGTAAAGTGCAAGCGTTGCCCAGTCCGACATGATACTCGCGCCCGTGCCAGCCGCGACGACCAGCGAAATGCCAAGCGCAATAACGCGCAAGACAGGCTCAACCGGCAGCTTCAAGGGTTGGCCACCAATAAAGATCGTATGGCCGCTCGGTAAATCGGGAAGATGCGCTCGCTTCAACGCGAGAAATGTCCCGTACAAAATGATGAAAGTAGCTACCGTAAAAGCGGCGAAGATTCCCCACTGCAAGCCAAGCGTCTTCCAGAAAACTTCCCCGTACCCGAGCGATCCGAACCACAGTACATCGATGTAATAGGACAGCGCGGTCCGACCGCTGAAGAGAATGACGGCAACGAGAACGAGAATAATAATAAAGCGACGGCGCCGCCGCGTTGGTGGCGGCGGCATTGGCCAGTCAATGGACTCGGGTGGCATTGCTGTGCTCCGTTTTTATACTTTGTTGATCATCCGCATAATACTCCCTCCGCCTGCCCAATTTGCCGCACGTTCGTTGAAGCGCTACCCAAAAGCTGTTCTTGTAGGAAAATAAATTATGAGCTCCGTGCGCATCGATAAATGGCTTTGGGCTGCCAGGTTTTTCAAGACGCGCTCATTGGCCACGCGCGCCTGCGAACTCGGCAGGATCCAATTTAATGGTCAGCCCGCCAAAGCCGCGCGCGACGTTCGTATTGGCGACATGTTGCGCGTGACCAATGACGGTGGCGAATTTCAAATCGAAGTGCTGCGGCTGAGCGAGGTGCGCGGCCCAGCGTCGGTTGCGCAAACGATGTACCGCGAGACAGAGGAGAGTCGCGAGTTGCGGATGAAAGTAGCCGCCGAGCGCAAGGCGATGACACAATTCGAAGAATTGCCCGCGGGCAGGCCATCCAAACGCGATCGCCGAAGAATTATCCAGTTTCGCGGAAGGATTTAATCGACAGCAAATGACGACACGCGTTGGATATCAGTTATACTCATCGGCCATACGCGCGGACAAGAAATCAGCCCTTAAATCAGCGACGAAAATGAAAACAAAAATAAAAACCATAACCAGGTCTCGAATACTCTGCGCCGCCACGCGGGGCGCGCTAGCGGTTCTAATACTTTGCATAGCGCCGCTCGGGGCACAGAATGAGGATCACGATACCGGAGCCTCTCGCGCCGCCGCCGTGCTCGCATCCTTGCCGCACGCGAAAAGAATTGACCGCGTCGCCATCTGTCCCGACGGCAGTCAGGTCGCCTACATCGTCGATAAAGAGCTCACCGTAGTCTCCGCGACCGGCGGCTCCGTCCGCGAGATTGCAGTGGACGGCAATCTTCCGCTGCGCCAAGTCACATGGTCGACCGATAGCAAGCAGATCGCCTTCCTCGCTGACTTGCCCGGCGACGCTCCGGCGGTTCAAATTTGGACGGCACCGACCGACGGCAGCTCTCCGGTAAAACATGCCGAATTGAAGGGATACGTTCAGAGCCCGCGCTTCTCTCCCGATGGATCGAAACTCGCACTCCTTTATATTGCCGATATGCCTCGCGTCGCGGGTCCCCTCCAGCCCATGACGCCTCTAGCGGGAGTCGCCGACGAGAAAATTTACGAACAGCGAATCGCCGTCCTCGATCTCGGCAACGACCATCTGACGCAAGTCACACCCGCCGATGTCTATGTCTACGAATACTACTGGACTCCCGACGGACAGGGTTGGGCAGCGACCGCAGCGCACGGCTCCGGCGACGCGAACTGGTGGATCGCCCGTCTCTATCTGGTGAATGCGCACGCCGGGGAAATGCGCGAGATCTATAAACCGAAACTGCAAATCGCCGATCCGCAGGTCTCACCCGATGGAAAGAATGTCGCGTTTATCGAAGGCTTGATGAGCGATGAGGGCTCGACAGGTGGAGACATTTACATGGTTCCGGCCGCTGGAGGCGCGGCGCGAAATCTCACTCCTAACATTAAAGCGTCGCCGAATTCGCTCACCTGGACAGCACCCGACCGAATCACTTTCGCCGAAAACGTCGATGGCAATTCTGGCTTCGGCAGCGTCAACGTCCCGGGCGGCGTCATTCAGCAGATCTGGTCGGGGGAAGAGTCTGCTTCACCGGGCGGACGCGAATGGTTTTCGCGATCTGCTAATGGCGATCAACCAATCACTGCCATCGTGCGGCAATCGCCAAGCGCTCCGCCAGAGGTCTGGGCGGGCCCGATCGGCGATTGGAAGCAACTCACGGACATAAATGTCTCCGCGAAACCGACGTGGGGAAAAATGCGAAATGTCCATTGGACAAATGGCACAACCCAGGTTCAGGGCTGGTTGCTGATGCCCAAGGATTTTTCCCCCAGCAAAACTTATCCGCTGGTGGTTGCTGTGCACGGGGGACCATCGGCGGCCTGCACGTCGCACTGGGATGAGCGCAGCATGGGCCCGGCGTCCGCCATGGGCTATTTCGTCCTCTGCCCCAATCCGCGCGGCAGTTACGGACAAGGCGAGGCGTTCACGCAAGGCAATGTCAAAGATTTCGGCGGCGGCGATTTCCGCGATATCATGGCGGGAATTGATGCGGTTTCGAAATGGTATCCGATCGACAGTAAGCGCATAGGCATTTTCGGACACAGCTACGGCGGCTACATGACCATGTGGGCCGAGACCCAAACTCAGCGTTTCGCCGCCGCGGTAGCGGGCGCCGGCCTTTCCGATTGGCTCAGCTACTATGGTCTCAACGATATCGACGAATGGATGATCCCATTTTTCGGCGCGTCCGTTTACGACGATCCGGCGGTATATGCCAAGAGCGACCCGATGCACTTTGTCACTGCTGCGAAAACTCCCACGCTGATTCTGGTCGGCGATCGTGACGGCGAAGTGCCCATGGAACAATCCGTCGAGTGGTGGCACGCGCTCCGAACTCTGAACGTGCCGACCAGGCTGGTGGTCTATCCGAATGAAGGGCACGCATTTGTGAAGCCCGCTGACGCTCGCGACTACACATTGCGAACCTTGGAGTGGTTCGACGAATGGTTCGCAAAAGCGTCAGCGCACTAATCGCCATCGCGCAACGTACACAAACCTACTGATCACTCGCGCTCGGTGTGTCATCGTGATTACTTCAACGTCAACGTGATTCCCTGTCGGAACAGCACCCGACTGGACCCATCGCTATTAAACCGTACGTAGTACAAATACGGGTGGCTGCCGACAATTGAAAAGTTCAAATCCGGAGCAGCGGGATCGATCAAAGAAAAGTAAGCGTACGACCAGTTGCCCGGTGGCTCCTGAGCAAGAAATTGATCAAGCGTAGCCACCAATTTCGGCTTGGTCCAGTTCGCCAGATCGGTTGACGTCGAAAGATAGAAGCCCTTCGCTCCATATTCATTTGTCCAGGGATTCCACAGAACCGCGATCACAACGCCCGACGATTCAAAAAGATTAATACCAGTCACGACGTCCATGTAAGGAACCGGCGTGTAAACGTGCTCGAGCGGGCGCTCAACCGGGCCGGGGTAGGGGTCGACAAAGGAAACAGAGAAGTCCGTGCCGCTCCATCCGCGCCATGAAGATGGATCAAAAACGTTTTGCGTCCGCATGGGCGCAGCGCCGCTTGTAATGCAACGGTTCGGCCCGGTCTGTCCCGAGCAGTCCGCAGGCCACTGCCAGGATGTCACCATCGCGTAATACCATCCGCCCAGCTCAATAATATTGCTGTCCACGCTATAGCCTGACGGACCTTTATCCTTCACATACTTGTAGGGAACTCCAGCAAGAAAATTGTTGGGCGCATTAAACGACTTGAAATGATAGCCGCCATCCTCGGATTCGTGATACGTATCAGAGTCGTACTCGCAACCGTTATATCCATTCTTGAAGGTGCACTCGCCTGGATGCGCCCAGCCGTGATATTCCATGTGGGTTAGCGCGGCGATTTTGATGCCGTCGAAGGTGTAGAAGTCATCAATCCAGCTTTGATCGTTAAAGTCCGCCGGGTTAGGATCGTTTGCGGAGTAGTGGCCGACCTCGCAACTGTGCTGCACCGTTTCCAGAGTCGGGCCGAGATTCTGGAAAAGTTCGGAACTGGCCGCCACCAGGTGCAACGTCCCCATCGAATCGCGGAACGCGCGAGCCATTGCGTCAGGAATGTCGTCGGAGTTGCACGATTGCTGCGGCGATTCGAAGACCGCGGTGCGCGAGCTATCGAGTACGCCCTTGACAGTGGGTGTCTCTGCCGGGGGTGGCTGGCTTTGCCCGGAGCACGTCGTTGCTATGACACCCCCGAATAGCCCGAAGAGAATGACAAGTACTCGTTTTATCACGGCGTTCCTCCACTTGCCATCCTCAGTTAACCCAGGATTCAGAGGAGCCACTCGGTCTCCTAGAGATTATTTTCCTCAGTTGCTAGCGCGCGGTCGCCGGAGTGACTCCATACTTCTGCGTGGCATAGCCAACGATCAATCCGACGATGCTTCCGGGAAGGATGATCGCGATGTAGTGGTCATGCTGCATATACGCGACCAGGAAGGCCAAGACGAAACCCACCGCCAGGCCAAACATAATTCCGAGGGGAACCGAATTTACCTTGCGCGCAAAGATGCCAGCGGCTACGCCGGCAATCAGGCCCTTGATGGTCGAACCCACAATGATCCCTGCCAGTTGTGTACGCACTTCGGGATAGAACCACGCCGTACAACCGTCAAATGCGCCGAGCACAGCTCCAATCAGTAAACCAAGCAAAATCTTGTTCATAACGCCCTCCGTTTTTATGTACTGGAGTTCTTTACAACGGAATTTGCAATTCCTTTAGGCCTTAATGCTTGACCACGACTATCAACAGCACACGCATCAGCAAGTATGCCGCTATCAACCAGATAAAGAACCTGTACCGCCTATAGAAACGCGTCGCCTTATCGAAAATACTTTCGCGATGCGCGGAAACCGCCAGGCCGTCGAGGTATCGCGAAACGTCCGCCGCCAGATCCTGCACTGTGGCATACCGGCGACCGCGTTCTGGTGCACAGGCCTTCCCACAAATTGCATCGAGCGAGCGATCGAGCTTAGGGACCGGACGTTCGGCCAGTTGGTCAGTGAGTAAATACCGCAGAAGCGTTCCGAGAGAGAAAATATCGCTGCGGGCATCCAATGACTCGGTTTCCCCGCGGGCTTGTTCCGGAGACATGTATCCTGGCGTGCCCATAACGCTCCCGTGGCCCGTTCCCGACGAATTGCCATCGCTGCCATCGGCAGAAAAGCGCGGAATGTCAACGCCGCGGCGATTCGGTTCATATCGAGTGGCGTCGGCCAAAATCTTCGCGAGTCCCCAATCCATGACCAGAACTTCGCCAAACGGCCCGACCATCACATTGGCAGGCTTGAGATCGCGGTGGAGCACTCCGCGTGCGTGCGCAAAAGCAACAGCGTCACAGATGCGAAGAAAAATACGTAATCGGTCGGGAGTCGAATTGACGGAGCCGATGTACTGATCGAGCCGTTTACCCTCGACAAATTTCATGGTGTAAAAGACGCGGCCGTCGGCCAGTGTGCCGACCTCGTGCACAGGAACAATTCCCGGATGTTCCAGCCGCGCCAACACACGCGCTTCACGCATCAGTCGGTTCGCTAGTTCGCTTTCAGAGCCGGACACGTCGAACACTTTCAGCGCTACGCGGCGTTGCAAGAGCTCGTCTTCCGCCGCGTAAACCACACCCATGCCTCCTCGTGCCACTTGCCCGATAAGAATGTAGCGAGTGCCGTTAAGGTCCGGAAGCTCCGCGCTAGTGCGCAGTCGTCTGATCGCCCTGTCAGAAAGGTGCCTCATCGGATGCCCGGGGACACAGTGCTCAGAAACGCGTACAACCGACTTTCTCAGATGTTCCGGTTTCTCGCCAGAATCAGTAGGCCCTTTACCCGGCATCCCAGCCGAAAGCCGTCTTCGTCTCCCCCCGAAATTCGTCGTCGCTGCCGCACATTGCTCGCAAGCGCTCCAGCGCGATCCTGCGAAATTCGCGCCGCGCCCATGCGAGCGCATTGTTCACGTCGCTGACTGCCATTCCGTACTGCTGCGCAAGCTGGGCGTAGGAAACGTCGTCGTCTCCCAGATCGTAAGCTTCAAAGAGCAGAAAGTCCCGGTCTCGCGCCCGCGCGGCGCAAAGAATTCGCAAATCTTCGACGGCCAGCGCGAAAAGGCTGCGTACCCATTCCGTCTCAAAGAATTGCTCGGGCGATTCAGAGGAGGCAATTGTGGCCCCGTCGATTGTGCCGTGAGCGAGCTCTTCTTCGGCGCCCGCAAAATCGAGCGCCAGATGCTGGACATCACCTCCACGCTTCTGCCGGCGCGCTGCCTTGTCTTCGTTCATCACGAAGCTATCCACGCATAACCGAAGATAGGTCCGCAGGCGGCTCTTGTTGGCATCAAAGCGGTTCAGCAATTCGCGTTCCAGCATTTCGGCAAAAAATCCCTGCGTAAGATCCTGCGCGTCAGGAGCGCCGCGATTCCAGCGCAGACGAACATATTTGTAAACCGGTTTCCAGTACGCCTCACAAAGTGCATCCAGCGCTCTCCCGCGTTCCCCGAGATCCTCGCTGCGCACCGCTGCGATAACCGACCACCGCGTAGCAGGGAAGCGCCCGTCACCACCCTTGAATTCGTCGTGATCCATACGATCTCTTCGGGAGCGGCCTCACCACACGCGGCAGGCGTTTTCCGAAACCATCGGCTGACCCGCTTTGCAACCGAACGCCTGCTCGAAAGCTGCTGAGTTCTGCACCGCTCCATTCACGCGCCAGCGTCCCGGAGAATGCGGATCGGTCAGCGCGCGCTTACGCGCCTCCTGATCGGTCACGTTCTGGCACCAGATCTGCCCATACGCGAGAAAGAATCGCTGCTGCGGCGTGTATCCATCAATCGGTTTCACCGGCGTATTGCCGATGATGTTGGTCAGCGCAATATAGGCGAGCTTTAGCCCGCCGTTGTCGGCGGTATTTTCACCCAGCGTTAATCTGCCATTAAGTTTTACCTCGCCCTTGTCATCCTTCACCGTAGTAAAGCTCGAATATTCTTTGGCGGTACAGTCGACACGCTGCTCAAATTCCTTGCCATCATCAGCCGTCCACCAATCGCGAAAGTTGCCTTCGGCGTCGTACTTGCGTCCCTGGTCGTCAAAGCCATGCGTGAGTTCGTGCCCAATCACCACCCCGACGCCGCCAAAATTAACCGCATCGTCCATCAGCTTGCCATAAAACGGAGGCTGCAAAATCCCAGCAGGGAAGTTGATGTCATTCATCGGCGGACGATAATAAGCGTTAACCGTCGGCGGAGTCATACCCCAATCCTTGCGGTCGGTCGGCTGCCCGATCTTGTTGTATTGCCGATGCACCTCAAACGCTTCGGCCCGCACCGCGTTGCCGGCGTAATCACCAGGCTTGATCACGACGCTGCTGTAATCGCGCCACGTGTCAGGATAACCAATATTATTGACGATGGCAGTGAGCTTCTCATAAGCCTTCTGTTTAGTTGTGTCCGACATCCACGTCAACTGCCCAATATCCTGACGCATTGCGCTCTCGATGGCCTGCACCATCTTCAATGTTCGTTCTTTGCCTTCGGCGCCGAAAGTGCGGTCCACGTACAGCTTTCCCAGCGCCATGCCCAGGTGCGAGTCCGTAGATTTCACGCAGCGCTTCCAGCGCGGCTCCATCTCCTGCTGCCCCGACATGTATTTCCCGTTGAACAGAAAGTCTTCCTCCACAAACGCCTTGGTCAGCAGCGGAGCGTAGCCGTTAATCGTTTTCCAGCGCAGATAAACTTTCCAGTCGTCGAGCGGAACGGTGTTGATCTGCTCATTGACCTGCTTGAAGAAATCAGGATTGCCGACGTTAAGTGAGGTGAACTTAGGCGAGCCATTATCGGCAAAGTAGACCGCAAGATCGAGGTTCGGCGCCGCGGCCGCGATCTCCGCAACAGTCATTTTATGGTCGCGCGTTTTCGGATCGCGCCGTGCCGTGCGGTCCATCGAGGCCTGCGCTAGTCCCGTCTCAACGCTCAATACAGTCTTGGCCTCCGCCGCCGCCAGCGCGGGCACGTCGCCCGCCAGCATAAACATCTTCTGCACGTGCTCCGCATATTTCTGCCGCGTTTCCATCGACTTCGCGTCATCTTTAATGTAGTAGTCGCGATCGGGCAGCGTGATTCCGCCCTGGTCAAGGGTTGCGACGGTTGCCATTGAATCGTGCATGTCGGGCTGCGGATAGAAGGCAAACAACGCAGGTATCGAACTACGGTGCATGGCCGATACAGCGCGGATCAAATCCTCATTCGTCTTGATGCCGTTAAGCCGATCGAGTTCCGGCATGAGCGCTTCCGTTCTCTTTTTCTCGATTGTGTTCTCATCCATGCAGGAGCTGTAGTAGGTGCCAACCATCGTCTCTGTAGCTGAGTGCTTTCCCGGAACCTGCGTCTCGGTCAAGATGTCTCGCAAAATATAGAGATTATGATCGGTCAGCTCGTCGAAACGCCCCCACCGCGATTTGTCGGCAGGGATCGGATTGTTCTTCATCCACGAGCCGCAGGCGTATTGATAGAAGTCCACACAGGGGTCGATGGTTTTATCAATAGCGTTCTGGTCAAACACCGGGATTTCGCGCAGCGCATTGGATGAGCCCGCGCCTGTGGCAGTTGAACTTTGGGCGGACGCCAGGCCCGACAAAAGCACGGCGATCGACAAGGATAAAAACAAGGACGAAAAGAGACGGAGAAAGCGAGTTCTCATGTGTTCCTCAAGGCTGGATTGTAGATTTACCGCTTGCAGCCAGCGCGCATCGCAGCCAGAAAAACAGAACGCCAAGGATCGGAGGCGGCAAGCCTGCAAACAGACACACTACTACAAACGGCGCAGATAGGGGAAACTCGCGCAGCCGCGCTCGCTAAGAGTCGAAAATAGACAAGTCGCATCGAATCCTAAAAGAGAATAAACGGGAACCGCATCCCCAAACTCCCGCAGCTAAAAAATAATGATGACCATGGAGGCGACAAGCCGATGACCGAAACACTGAATGCCGCGCACTCTATTAAAATCGACGCGCACGCCCTCGATCAGATATTCCGCCAGGCTCGTACCCACAATGCATGGCTGCCCAAACGCGTTCCCGTCGAAGCCCTGCGTGAAGCTTATGACTTGGCGCGCTTCGGCCCAACCAGCGCGAATTCCAGTCCAGCTCGTTTCATTTTTCTCGAGAGCGAAGCGGCTAAGGCCCGGCTTTTGCCCGCGCTAGCCCCGCTCAACGTGGAGAAAACTAAAGCTGCGCCAGTCACGGCGATTGTCGCCTGGGACGATGAGTTCTACGAGAAGCTTCCGCACTTGTTTCCGCACGCCGACATGCGCTCCTATTTCGTGGGCAATCAAAAATTGGCTGAGGAGACGGCCTTCCGCAACAGCACCCTCCAGGGAGGCTATTTCATCCTCGCGGCTCGCGCGGTCGGCCTTGATTGTGGCCCGATGTCCGGCTTCGATCCAGCCAAGGTAAATGCGGAGTTCTTTCCCGACAGCAAATGGAAGGTTAATTTTCTCTGCAACCTGGGTTACGGAGATAAGAGCAAGCTCTTTCCGCGCAGTCCGCGCCTTTCCTTTGACGAGGCCTGCCGCGTGCTCTAAAGCCGCATCGTGAAGCGACGCAAGTTCCCCGGGTCCTTTTCAGCCTTATCCGCGCAGCACGTGCCCCGTGCTGCGTTTTTCCTTGATCAATGCTACGGAGATCAATGCTACGGACAACGCTGTATGGACACACCTCTGCCACCAAGATACAAGTGATGCGTGAATAATCGCTTTACACCTGTCGCTTCGTCCGCCAGAGGTGAGTCGTGAAGCAAGATGTGAAGCACAAGAAAAGCCTGCTGGTGACGGCAACTCTCCTGCTGGTTCTGGCTGGCTCCACGTTTGCTCAGGGCGTTCAGTCCGAACCCGCCCCGGCTCTGCCACCGAGCGTCCTTGGGCCGGACTTGATCGCTTGGTCTCAAATGCAAACGCCGCGCCCGGTGCCGCAGCCCCTTCCTCCTGACCAGAACCCGCCGGCGCCACAACCGCCGACAACCGAGACCTTCGCCGGGACGATTATCAAGATCGACGCGAATTATGTTTTGAAATTGACGAGCGGCCTAACCTACCGGCTAGCCGATCAAAGCGACGATCAAAACAACGGAAGGCAATACGAGGGAAAGCAGGTTCGACTCATAGGAAGCCTAGATGCGAACCGCAATAGCATTCACATCCTTAGCATTCAGCCGATCTCCTAAATCTTTGCCGATAGCGAACCTGCTCATTGCTACTATTATTTTCCGGCGACGATAAAATGTGGGTCGTTGGTGCACAGCCTACGGTATTTACCCGATTGGAACTTCCAACTCACCGTATTAGCCTGAAGTTAGTTACTCACTACTTTATGCCGACGACAGTGTATGCATCCCCCACTCCTGTTCCCGCTTGGCATAAGCTCTATCAGGCCGCCCTATTTGAAACTGAAGAACGCGAAGTGCCCGTCCGAATTGCCGAGGCCGAACGGGCAATCGTTCAGCGATCTAGGGAGCTTATCGATTCGACTACCGACAATATTGAAGAAAACGAGGCTCTCGAAGACGCCCTGTACGGCTTGCAGGCGCTACAGAACTCAATGGTGCGAGAGCGAGAGCGGGAGAAAGAGGCGGCGTGATCTGCCGCAACGTGATCTGCCGCAAAATGATTTGCTGAACCGATTTTGCTGGAGTCGTGGGTCTCCAGCAGACCGTGGCCGGGGCAGCCAAGCTCGCGAGCCGCGCTCCTTAGGGGGCTGAGAAACCGCGCCGGACTGAGTGAATGCGTCTGGCGCGGTGGATTCGGCAACAGCCTGACTATTGTTTGCGAAGCCCCAGATCAGGCGATCTTCTTTTCCTTCTGATCGTCCTGCACCGGCGGATCTCCATAAACTTGCTCGTTCTGCGGACGCGGGCCGCCCTGTTCATTCCCAGAATGCTCGCCATTTTGATGTTCCTGAAGTTCGCGATCTGAATTAAACGACTGGTTGCAGATCTGGCAAGTTTTCTTATGGGTGGAGTCGGAGTTCGAGTTCATGTTCTTCTCCCTTCGTTTCGATGGCGTTATTGCAAAGTCGCTTTGCTCTCAAGCTACAGAGCCGCGATCGCGGACCATGCCGATGAGAAGCGCGAGTGCCGCCAACAGTAGCACGATGTGCACCGATCCGCCGAACGAAATCGTGCCGACAATTCCCAGTATCCAGCAGATCAAAAATAAAACGGCAAGGACCCAGAGCATGAATTCCTCTTACATCCTCGACTCTAGACAGATGGCGTGCCAAGGGTTATCCAGTGAAATCCCCAAACCCGCGCGGGGCTTACCTTACTCGTCAGGCCGTCAGTAAACCTGAACGATGCT
Organism: Terriglobales bacterium; assembly: GCA_035483045.1. Lineage (GTDB taxonomy): Bacteria > Acidobacteriota > Terriglobia > Terriglobales > Acidobacteriaceae > Acidiflorens. The sequence goes on along the minus strand of DATHQD010000048.1, from coordinate 123,689 downwards.
GTTGCGAACGGCATATAGCGTCAAGTCGGCGACCGAATGCAGATTGAGCTTTCGCATGAGGTTGGTACGATGGGTCTCCGCCGTCTTGACGCTGAGGTGAAGGGTCGCCGCGACTTCCTTCGTGGTCTTCCCTTCAGCCAGAAGCTGAATCACCTCGCGCTCTCTCGGCGTTAGGATGTGCCGCCCCTGCGGTTCGCTGCGCTGGTTCGGATGAAGATAGCCTTCCAGCACCATCTTCGTCACCCGAGTAGTGAAAAATGTCCGATGATTTTGTAGCGCTTCAACGGCGGAAACCAGTTCCCGCCCCGAATCAGATTTCAACAGGAAGCCGCGAGCCCCAACCGCCAGAACCTCGCGCACGACCTGCTCGGAATCGTGCATGGTCAGAATCAGAATGCTGATCGCAGGATTGGCGGCTAGAATCTGCCGCGCCGCGTCAAGCCCATTCAGACCCGGCATACCGATATCTAGCAGCACTACCTCCGGCTTTAACTGACTGGAGAAGTCAACGGCTTCCCGGCCGTCTTTCGCCTCGCCACAAATCTCCCACCCCGGATGATCCTCAAGCAAGCAGCGAATGCCCTTGCGCGCCACGTCGTGATCGTCGGCGATCAGAATTCGGAGCGCGCTCACACTACCACCTCCCACAAGAAACACCCGTCATTACCGCTTCCAAATACCGGATGTTGGCCTTGTGCTGTCTCTTAGACGTCGCTCTGAAGAGCTTAGAACTTCTGATACCCCCGAATACAGCTTTTTTTTGCCGAAACTACAGGGTTTTTGGTATGCTAGCAGCACTTTCCAACCAAACTTTTCTGGATGCGTTTCGGCTCCGTTGCCTGGCCTGAACGGTGCGCGCACTCAGGGTCTGGTTGAAATTGCGCCCGGTCCGCCACTTCTGAGCTAGTCCACGGTCTTCCCAATATGCGCTCTCACGCTTAGCGCAGTTCTTGGAGCCGCGGGGCAATCCACCAAACGGAGACAAAGCCGTATGCAGAAGTGCGTTCTATCGACCCTGTTCTTCCTTTTAGCCCTGACTTCCGCTGCATTCGCAGGTGTGGCCGTTAACTCCCCCACCAGCGGCGCTACCGTACAATCGCCCGTGCACTATGTAGCTTCGGCCACTTCCAGTTGTGCGGATGGCGTGGCCTCCATGGGCATCTATACCGCCCCCAACGTCCTCGCCTATACCTCAAACGGCGCCAGCCTCAATACCAGTCTCAACCTCAGTCCAGGCACCTACAACACGGTTGTGGAAGAGTGGGACTATTGCGGCGGAGCGGCGACCGTTCCAGTCACCATCACGGTTTCCGGTCAGTCACAGGTGCAGGTCACGACGCCGGCCAATAACAGCAAGGTCGGGTCTCCCGTGAACTTCGTGGCTACGTCGTCATCTTCATGTCCAAAGGGCGTGGCCGCCATGGGGATTTACACAGCCCCTAATCAACTCGCCTACCAGGTTAGCGGCGCTAGCCTCAACACCAACCTCACCCTCGCCGCTGGAACCTACAATACAGTCGTCGAGGAGTGGGACTACTGTGGCGGAGCAGCAACCACGCCGATTACGGTTACCGTCAGCAATTCATCTCAGGTGCAGGTAACCTCGCCGGCAAGCAACAGCACCGTCAACTCGCCCGTGCCATTCACCGCGACCGCGACCTCATCTTGTCCTAAGGGTGTCGCGTCTATGGGGATCTATAGTGGCCCGAACCAACTCGCCTACGAGGTCAGCGGATCGAAGTTGAATACCACCTTGTCCCTCGGCCCCGGAACCTATCACGCAACCGTCGAAGAGTGGGATTACTGCGGAGGCGCGGCCACCACTCCCGTCACCTTCACGGTGAGCACCGGCGGCAATGTCATCTCGAACATCCAGGGAGGTGCCGGGTGGACTGGCTACATTGAACTTCCGCCCGACTACGGAATTTGCTCCACCTGCAGTCCGAGCGGTCCGCAAACGACGTGGTGGACGAAGCAGGGAATAAGTTCGCCTTCGATGAGCGGCGATGCCATGGAGTTTGACATCGGAGGTTCGACGGACTATTCCGATGTCTTATGGAACGTGCATTTACTGGGCGACGGCTCTCCGATCCTCGATCAGAGCCACCAGATTGTGCCCAACACCCACAACTTCATCTATGACGTCTGGTTTTACGGCACCAACGTGAATGTCGCGCAGTCGTTGGAGTTCGACATTAACCAGTTCGTCGATGGTTTCTCTTTCATATGGGGCCATCAATGCACGGTGATGGGTGGCCACGAGTGGCAGATTTGGAACAACCAGGCCAATGCATGGGTGTCGACTGGTATTTCCTGCTACCCGAATAGCAACGCCTGGAATCACCTGACCCTTCAGGTGCAGCGCACGTCTAACAACCAACTGCTCTACCAAACAATTACCTTCAACGGGCAGCAGTACAACGTGAATGCGACCTATCCGCCAACGTCGTCGTCGTGGTACGGGGTCACAATCAATTACCAGATGGACGGAAATTACGCGCAGCAGTCTTACGCAATCTATCTGGACAACTTGAACTTTACCTACTGGTAGAAAAAAGATGAGGGGCGCAGACGACGCGCGCCCCTCATTGCTATAAAGCATTTTGCGGTGCGGAGTTGTGCCTAATTATTGTGACCCAGCCCCTGGGCAAGCTCCATTCCCGTTTCCGCTCCACGATCCCGTGTAGTTGGAACCGCCGCCACCGCGCGGACCCTGTATCAGCGATTGTTGAACCGCTGGGTTAAGGGGCGTCCCCGCATGGAGGCTATTATGGTAGGGCAAAATCTCAGCCTGATTGTTGCCCGGCCAGTAAGTGTATGCGGCCGCGCTCCACTGCCAGTTGAAGGCCAAGTCATTGTCCGTCGATTCCGTTGTGTAGTTGAATGTCGCAGAGCCGCCGCCGGTAAAATTCGAGTCTACCGGCACAGCCTGGCCGTCAAAGAAGATCTCGTCATAGAGATTGTTCGGGTTGAGTGTTGTGATCCAGCGTCCATTCGGCTTATACGTTGAGTCGTAACTAGTCGTAGGAGTCGCCGGGGCTGACGGATCGAAGATCAGGAACCCATCCGGGAGCCCGTAGGTCTGCCCGTTCAGCACGAACGTGACTCCCGTGAACTGGACTGTCGTCGTCGCGTTGGTCGGAATACCGCTAGGCGTTCCGATGTGGGCGTTAATCCAGACCACATCGTTCGAACCCACCGTGTTGAACTTGTTCCACGAGACCGGCGCGCCGGCAATTTGCGTGCCAGAGGGTGGAATCGTGCAAACATACGGTGTACCACAGCTCAGTGTGGTTGAAGTTCCGCCGTTAATGATGATGGTCCTTACCTTATCCGTGTCGGACTCTAGAAAAGCCGTCCCCGTCACTACGCAACTGCCGCTTAGCCCAGAGAATTGCCCCGAAGTCGTGGCCGTCGTGGTGTCCGCCGTAGCCACGAACGTGAAGCTGCCCGGCACGTTTACCGGTTGACCGCTTCCACAAGTGACCACGAAGTTGTAGTCAACCGTATACGTCCTGCCGACGGTGAGACCTACGGCGACCACGGTTAGAGTGTAGCCTTGACAGTTCGCGGTGGCGCTGGCGCTTTTCAGTTGGTGCGCGCTCGCGGGCACGGCCGAGATGGCCATAACTCCGAGGACCATCCACAGAAGAGCAGAAGTGGCGCTTTTCCCTAACATAACGATTTGTCCCCCTCGCAGAGTTCTCTTTGTTGGCCTACTACAAGCTCAAAAGATCCCCTCGCCAAAGATGAAAGGTTTTCGCTTTCTGCGCAAGTAAAGATGCTCTGCCACCGACGATGCGGCCTCTCGCATTGAAGACGCTTTAGGATCGAAGCTTGTTAAGCACCTACCTCGCGCGGTTAGACAGTTACTCAGATTTTTCTAATGGTCAATCGGGTCTTTGCAGTAAGTTACGCGTGTTTTAACCGTATAGTGTCGATTTGAATGCACTCGGCGATGCATTAACCGCCCCCCTTGTGTTGACCTCAATTTTTGTATCGATGGATTTCTCAAGGGCTGCAAATTGCATCAAAGACGAGCGGAGGATTTCCATGCATGCAGGTTGCCTTCAACGCGGTTGGCTTCGCGTGATCACTTCGTTTGTTTTTCTCGTGACTGCTGCGGCCGTAGTAGCGCAAGTGAGTCAGTCGCCGCCTGCTCAACCCCCAGCGCAGCCCTCTGGGGTCACTTCATCTCAACCCCAGGCTGCCGCGCAAACACCAACTGACCAGGAAACAACCGCCCAGCAACCGACGGCGCAGCAGCCGTCAACCCAAGAGCCCACGGCCGAAGACCCGAACACCGTAGGCCCGCCCGCCAACGATGAAGGCGGCATGTTCGTTTTCAAGCAACAGGTGAATGAAGTTGTGCTTCAGGCCACTGTCGTCGATGACAGCCGGAGGCTGGTTTCGAATCTAGGCAAGAACGATTTCGCAGTCTACGAAGATGGCTCGCAGCAGCCCATCACTTCGTTTCACAGGGAAGACGTTCCCGTGGCCGTGGGGATTCTTATCGATAACTCGGGCTCCATGCGCGACAAACGCGACAAAGTGAATCAAGCCGTGTTGAATCTGATTCGCAACATCAACCCGCAAGATCAGATTTTTGTGGTGAACTTCAGCCGCAATCCCTATCTCGATCAGGATTTCACTTCTGACATCAACTTACTTGACCGCGCCCTGAAGCAAGTATCCACGCAGGGCAGCACGGCCCTTTACGACGCCATCGTCGCCTCCGCGGTCCATCTCAACAACAACAGCAAGTTCGACAAGAAAGTCCTGCTCGTCGTAACCGATGGCCAAGACAACATGAGCCGGGAGACGCTGCAGGAAGCTACGCGCCGTTTGCAGAAGAATAACGGCCCGACAGTCTACGCGATCGGATTAATGGGGGGAGGACCGCAAGCTCCAGGTCGGCAAGCCCTGCAAAGCCTCGCTGACTCGACTGGAGGTGCTGCCTTCTTCCCGGATACGCTCGATCAGGTCGACACCATCTCGCGAGATGTAGCGCATGACATTCGCAATCAATACGCCATCGCCTACAAGCCGCGTAGTCAGGATGCGCAGCATTCGTATCAATCCGTCCGCGTCGAAGCGCGCGCCCCGGGATACGGCCGGCTGACGGTTCGCACCAGAACCGGCACTTACGGGGAACAGTCTCCAACTCAAACCGCGAATTAGCTTCCGCACAAAAAATGTCGCCTTGAGCGAAGCGAAGCACCTATGCATGGGGAAGTACATTTGCATTTGGTCTTCGCTGCGCTCAGGGCGACAGCGCGTTGCGGTCCCGATTTATCGGGACCTCACACTCAAGCTACTGTAGTCTGCGGACCACCATTAGGGATCTCATTCTTCATCCCCATCGGCATCTCGATCTGAATGATGTTGTTCTTGATGGCATAAACCACTAGGTCGCGAATGGAGTGCAAGCTGAGCTTGCGCATAATATTGCTGCGATGCGTTTCCACCGTCTTCGTGCTCAGGTTGAGCAACGACGCGACTTCCTTCGAACTCTTGCCCTCCGCCAAGAGCTGAGTGATCTCACGCTCGCGAGCCGTCAAAACAGGCAGATTAGGCGGTTCAGTTCTCGAAATCGGGTGCCCTTTCTCGAGAAAGCCGGCAAGCACCAGATCGTTCACGCGCGGCGTGAAGAACATGCGCTTGCTCTGGAGCGCCTCGACCGCAGAAACGAGATCGCGCGCCGCATCCGACTTCAGCACGAATCCCCGCGCACCCGCATCCAGCGCTTCGCGGATGACCTGATCGGAGTCCGTGATCGTGAGCACAATAATTTTGAAATTAGGATCATGCTGCAGCATCTGCCGCGTTGTCGACAGACCATTCAAGTTCGGCATGCCAATGTCGAGGATGATGACATCGGGCTTCAATCGTTTAGCAAGTTCGAGCGCTTCCCGGCCGTCGGACGCTTCTCCGCAGATTTCCCATCCTTCATGTTTCTGCAGCAGCGAGGATAAACCGCGCCGTACGATCTCATGATCGTCGGCCAACAAGATACGCAATTTCATGACAGCCCCTTTTAGAGTTAGACAGTGACTGCTGTCTTACCCTCATGACGCAGTTAGAGTGTCCCGACGAGCCAGAGCTACAAATACTTTGTGCTGACTTACTGCTTCTACCGCTTCCAACAAATCTCGCGCGGCATTCGATTTCACCACGTAACCTCTGGCGCCTGCATCCAGCGCCTCCCGCAGCATTTGAGGAGAATCGTGTTGCGTGACAAATAAAATTTCAACCGCAGGAGTCGACTGCCGCAACCGGCGGCACGCTTCCAATCCATGCATCTTGGGCATGGTTACATCCAGCACCACCACATCCGGCTGCAGCGTATCGGCCTTGTTTAAAGCCTCGAATCCATCGGATGCTTCCCCCACGACCTCCCAGCCCGATTGACCCTCCAGCAAGGTTTTCAGCCCTTGCCGAACCACCGGATGGTCATCGACTACAAGAATCCGAATCGTCATGATTCAATTCCCTCTCGCACCTCGGGGAATTGAGAGCAGAAGCCAGCACTTCGGTTCTCGATCGCTTCTTTTATCCGCATCTGATTGTCAGGAGGTCGATTCTTCCCAATACCTTAGGGAATTGTCACCAAAACTAACATGCGTGCACCGCCCTCCGAATACAGGGAATCCTGTATTTCGATGGCGTAAACCCTAGATGTTACTTGATTTGATGCTTACTTGATTTGAACCAACGCGGTTCTAAGCGACGCCCGCTTGGATGGCGGGAAAATACGTTTTCCGGTGGAGTAATGCCTCTACACCTTCCATTATTGAGCCCACGTCCGTCTTTGCACAGGCTCCTCGAATTCCCACGTCGCGCGCGGCTTCCGAGAGTTGCTTGGAGAAATGAAACGTAATCATCAAAATCGGGATCTTTGGGAACAGCTGAGAGATCTGCTTGGCGACTTCCAGCCCGTTTAACTCAGGCATCTGGAAGTCGAGCAGGATGACATCCGGCAGCGTTCTTTGCACCTTGGGCAGCACCTCACCGCCGGTTCGGGCCTCATCGCATACGCGCCAAGTAGCGTGCTGTTCCAGAAGCTCCCGGAGATAGTGCCGCACCATCGGATTGTCGTCCGCCACCAGAATTCTAACCAAGAGACAAACTCCCTCGTTTCAAATAAGCCGGCAGACGGTATCGTACCGAAGAAGCCTTAACCTGCACTCCAATGGAGCCGCGCATACAACTTCCGTATGTTTGCATCGCCCCAGCTACAAGCGAGACTAAGCCGCGCAGCGAGCCATGACAATCCTGTGAAGTATGTAAGGGTAATGTCCTAAAGGGTTGTGCGTACAATATTTTAGCGACAACAGAAGAAGAGATGCAGCCGCTACCAGATTCCCTTGTCGCTGCCAGTGAGGTTTTGCTCGAGGGCCGCAGCCGTAGCCAGGCCGGGCAGAAGGCTCAAGCGCAGCGTATTGCGGATCTCGCCCTTGCGGATAAGACTCTTCCACTCCGCGGCATAGAGTCGCGCCGCGTGCGGGACAATAGGAATGCGCAGCCAGTTCCGCCGGTAATAAACAAGATCACCGCCGAAACGCGCCGCTGACGTGACCCACGTCGGCAAGTCGATTCCCTCGCCACGGTATCGCTTCACGTAGTCCGACACCACCACGAGATAAGTCGCCAATCCTCCCCACAGGCCCGCCGACTGTGCCAATGAGCGCAGATAGATGTAGTCGACCGTGCCACTCTCCATCAATCGCGCGTTGTCCGCGATATCGCAGAGCCGTATGTAGAAATGCCTGTACATGCGCTGCAGCGTGCTGACGATCATGCGGTCTTCGGGCGCGGAGGTTCGAATGCGATACCCCTCCAGTTCGATGGTCCGTGCGCGCGTAACCAGAGATTCGGTGACGGTCGTCTGCTCACCCGTCTGCCCCAGCCGTCCTACATGGATCTCCACCAACTCCGGCAACCCCGGAACAATAAAGTTCCATTTGTTCGCCAGCCGGTCTCCCCAACTGCGCTCCGCCATCTCCGCTCCGAGCGCGCGGCGCATAACCACAGCCACCTCAGCGGCGGCAGTACCGGGGCTGCAATCAACGTAAAGATCGATGTCGCTACCAAAGTCAGGCCAGTGATCCAAAGACTTGATCACAATAACTCTTCCGCATTGCTGCAAAGCGCGAGTGATGGGATCGAGAAAAGTGACGGCGTGCTGGATGCGTGCACGCTCTTTCTCGATGGCGTTCGCCATCAATTCCGCTCCCTCGGCATTTCCATTGTCGGCCATCAACTGCTGAAGAACCGGGAACGACCGCATGATGACATGATGCGAGATCGCCAGTTCAGTGAGTTCCGCCAGGTCTTGACTCTCCAAAACCGCCGCCGCACGGGCAGTTCTACCGGTTCCACCCAGGAGTAATTCCGATAGAAGGCGAAAAGTCTTTGGAAGATTGACAGTGTCGTTCATTGCAGTTCGCGCCCCGGTCACCAGCTAATAGTTTTATTCTGCGGACAGTATTCGATGTTTGAGCCTACGTTTGGGTTGTTGCGAAAAGCTCTGGATCTAGCCCTGCGGCTGATTTGCACCGCAGCCTGCCGTCTGGCGCTCAATCGCCGTCCCCTCTTCGTAGTCATTCCAGGTTTCGATCATGACAAACGGCAGCGGATTAGCATCGTCGAAGTAGCGGCGATACAGGCTCATAGTCTCATCCAACGTCTTCCCGCAACTACTCTGCATGTGGCGATTGAGCCCCCATTTCGCTTTGGAGTCATCAAACCCAGGCCACGCCGCTCCGATCGTGATTTTGTCGGGACGCTTGCTCATCGCCTTATAGAAATTGTCGAGATACTCTTCTCCCCAATTGCTGCCATCGGCGATCCATCCCGCGCGCCCCGGCTGCACCCACGCAAAAGACCCCGCAAAATCGGCGCTGTACTGTGGCGGAGGCTCATCCTTATAAAAAATCAATGGCGCAGCCTCCCAACCACTGCTATGTTCGCGCACGCGATTCCAATCCACATGACCGCGCTTCGGAAAAATGAAGATCATCGGTCGTCCGTTATATGTGAGATAGGCGTCGCGAAATCGCGCCTCGGGCCCAATGTATGACTTATAGGCCTCGTCGAAGGCGTTCATTGCCGCATCGGTGGCTTGCGCGTCCTCATCTTCCGGTTCGTTGTAAAGCAAGGCCACCTGAAAATGGTTTTCAATCGCGACCTCTTGCAGCACGCCAAAATTGTGGTCCGAGTAAGGTCGGCTCTCCCCATACCAGTCGACCACGAAAGCAGAAATCCCGCGTTTACGCGCCTGTTGAATTTGCTGCTTGAGAACTCCCGGATCCTGGCTGGAATAACCAACGTCGATATGCGTGTGATCGCCAAACCACGGCATGTAGACGGCGAGTAGCTTCGGAGCCTGCCCGGGAGCCATCGCATTTTGCCGCAGCGATGAGCGAACGCTCGGAGCGGTACATCCACTGGCGATCACAAAACACGCTATGGCTACAACGATTAATACCTTTGGCAATCGAAGGCTCCCTATTCTCAACTTGTCCTTTATAAGTCAGATGCCGCGAGGGAAGCGGCGGTTGGTAGGACGATCCAGTAGGCAGAGCTGGTAAATCAATCTCGATTGGCAGCCGCGCGACCGAATCAAAATTGCGAGACCGCCTGCAGTTGCCGGACGACCCAATGATCAGCCGCCGGAGTCATCAACACGACATAGTGCATCACGACATGCTCATCATGAATCAGTTTTCCACCATCCAAAATTTGCAGTTGATAATCCGCCGCATCATGCAATTCGATGACGTCGCCCTCAGGTGCGTAATAAACAGCCTCGACTTTGTGATTCTGATTCAGATAGCGCGTGCTGAGACCAGAACGTCGCTGGCTGGAAATATTGTTCATCAACGTATCTCTAGCCGAAGAAACGAATGGCCCCGACAGAGCATCCGAGGCATTGAATTCCAGAGCGTGCGCCAAACTTATCCAGGCAATGCGATAATCACGCAGAATCCCGCGCTCCGTAAGGCTTTCAACGGCCCGCGGACCGGCATGGCTCACATTCATGTCGACGTTTACCGCAGCGTTAGATTGCGGCACGCAGAAAAGAAAAACCGCTGCGGCCAGCAACACCGTCATGCTCGACATGATACGCGAAGTCATTCGCGAAGCCGCCCGCGAACGAATCGATGACCTGATCAAAGGCACTCTCCGTCTGCGAGCGTAACTTAGCGTCATCGCAACGGTAGTCACGCTGATTGTAGCGATCACAATCAGAGTCAGGCCAATCATCGCCATCGCTATCGTATTCATCGCGGTCAGCAACGACGTCGGAATCATCGCGATTTGAAATGTCGCCAGCGTAATCATTGCCCGCCTCCGATGCGCAGTTCATTGCCCATAGCCACTCCCGACGCAACTGAAACCACCACAGGTCCCGTGGCCGCAATTTCGGCTCGTGCGATGCCACGTTTAATCGGAGCGTCCACGGTGCTCCTCCCGCTGGCATCAGTCGCGGTAAACGAGACTATCGTTCCATCAGGCACGGGATTCCCGGCGCAGTCGTGAACCGGCTCCGTCTGGACTACCAGTCCATCCTTCGTGCGCTGGCCACTGATGCGAAGATTGCAAGGCTCCGATGCGACCTCTTGCACATTGCGTCGCGCAGAGAGATCTCCGATACTCGCCACAACTAGCAGTGGCCCAGCTGATTTACCGGAGGTGGTCCGAAACCAAGCGACGCCATTCTGAGCAGCAACCGCTCGCGAGAGCAGGGAAGTCTTGCCTGCGGTCAGCTGAAAATTGATCGTCCCAGGATCAAGAACGAGATTGCCAAACTGATCAAATGCCAGCGCAACTCCGCTGACCGCATCGCTCGCCGCCACGGGCACACGCGACGGATGCACCAGAAATGCAAGGCTGGCAGGCTTTGCAGGCGTCACATAAAACGATGCGCTGTGGCAGCTGTCCGAGCAAAGAATGGCGACGTATTGTCCCGCATCGCGCAGATCCTGACCGCGAAGTGTAATCTCGTTTCCCAGCGCAACATCACTCTTATTCGAAACCCCCGGACCGGCCAGATAGAACGTCGCTTTGCCACTTCCCGTCGTCGATATCTTCGCACCCTCGCCAGCCGTCGCCGCAGATGGAACACGTAGATCCTGCGCGGCCGAGATGCCAGCGCTCAATGCGCCTAGAGCAACACTCAAACAGAAATTGAAAGCCAACCGCATTCGTTTTGGGGTGGCGTAGCGGTTTACCGCGGCGTCAACGGACTTCAAACCGGCTGCGGCTTTAGCCGCTGCGGCGACACCATGACCGGGATGGTTTTTGCGCCGCATGCTATGATTTCCCCAAACTGTATTGGTTGACCACGACATGAAAGCTCTGCACCTTTCCTGCTAGCGAGCGCGGTATGTCGACCGAGAAAGGCTCCGAGGTTTCCGGCCGTAAAGCCAGATCCACATAGCCATCCGAGACCCATATCACTTTGCCGTTGTTGTCATAGAAACTCGCAATCACATGCGGAATGTTGACCGTCTGCCCGCTCTGATTGAACAGTTCTCCGCGCAGAACGCTTCTGCCCTGAACGTCCGCGTCAATCTTTTGGTTCATTACCCCAATCACTGGATCGGCTGACGCCGGCACCAGCGACGCCTTGATATCCATGCGCACATTCTTCACCTTGCTCAAGTCGATGCCCGGAAAGTCAATGCGGTAGGGCGTGATCTGCTTCGGCAAAAGCACATGGTCGATCTTGTCGAAGCTGTTCTCATCGTCAATCGGATTACCCGCTCCATCGACGAGTGTGGCATTGACGTTCACAAAGGCGGGAACGGTATCTTCATTCACAACCTCTCCCATCACTACTGAGCCTTCAGCCGAATTGACCGCATTCATCGAAACAATACGCACGTGCGGCGGATCGATGTTGCGCGCACCCCATTCGTCCTTGCCGTCTCCAGAAACCAAATCCCACCGCAAGTAAGTAACAGGAACGACCTGGGCCGGAACGTTCGCAACCTGTTGTTTCGGCCATACCACTTTCCAAAGTCCGCCTTCACGAATCAACTGAAAGTCGTGGACATCCTCAATCGGCCCGATGGGAGTAGTCCAGCGCAGCCGGGCGCGAATCTGCGCGTCGTCATTCGTCGCGTGTAGCGGACGCAACTCCGAACCCTCAAGATTCGAAAACGTGCGCAAGCTGCCATTCTTGCCCTGCCATTCCTCGCGGAAGCTTTGCTCATCGACGCCGCTCGTCTTGGATAGCGCCCCATAAACCTCGTCCCAGTGGCGCTTCTGCACCTCGTTCAGAAGGTTGGTGACTGCCTGCTCCGGCGTGTCGGCCTTAGCGATAAGTCCCGGGAGCGTCGCGCCATTAGCAAAGCCAATCGTCCCCGACCTGGTCTGGTTTGCGCCCAGCAACCCCACAGCCACCAGCACGATGGTAGCGACGACAATGATGGTCAAAATCGTTTTCATGTCCCTCTCTCGCAGAACATTCTTATCTGAGGCTCCATATTAGGCAACATACGGCTGCCGCACGTGAACCGGTACTCCGACGGGCGCGCTGACGCGGCGTCTTTCAGGCAGCCATAACTCCAGGAAAATTGCCAGAAAGCTCACGCCCATGGGCAGTGTGCCCCACAACACGCCCTCCCACGGCGCCGGTACAGCATCCGAAGAAATCGCATGAGCGGGCGGCACATCGTCTTTTGACCACGCGGTGATTTCCCCATTATCGAAAGTCTCAATTTTTCGCCAGCCGGCAAACGTCAGCAGCGGTTCATAGTACGAATCGTGAACGAAAACAAATTTGAGGCCGTAGCGGTTCGCGTGCTCGAGCATCGCGCGCAGCGAAGCCATTCCCGCCGAGCCGTAAAACTTGGCATTGGTCAGCTGAGCCGAGCCGTAACTCGTCATCTCGGGCAAGAGGCGCGCCGAGTTATAGTCGCCGTCGACGCTGGTAGCATTCGTGTAAGTCGATACCTGCGCCAGTGCGGTTCCCAACCCAAGCGTGATGTAACGATAGGAATCGTGCCCATCCCGGTTCAAGAACGCAATCACTGGGTTGACATCGGTGATCGCGCTTGGCCGATAAGGATTCGCGTTCAACCACCACAGCGCCGCGCCAACGGTTGCCACCGCGGCCAATGCCATCACTGCCGCAGCCTTGCTGGCGAAGCGATCGAGCAGGCTCACCGCGACAGCGCCTAAGAGTGGCATAGCGAGCAGCGTCGCCCAGAAAGTAAAGCGCTCGAAGGTTAAAATCTCGAATGCCCGTCCGAGCAACCATCGTGGCAATGGTGTTGTGCCGCCCAATCCAAAAATAAACGCCAGCCAGAAACCAAACAGCAGCGGCCGCAAACGCCACGCCCGCGCCCCTCTCACGAGAATGAAAGGAATCGCGAGAAGCAGCGCTCCATACGGAATCACGAAGTAGTTGATCGCCGTAGTCGAATTGAGCAGAAAATTCGAGCGGCTGTCATGCGGAATCGGCATCTGCCGCACCGGATGGCGAAGAAGGCTGAGCCAATACGGGGCAAGAACTAATCCGATCCCCAGCCCGACAACCAGCGCAAACGCGGCCGTCCGCAAGAGAACGCCACGGACCGCGCCGGGCACTCGCTCCCCTTCGTCTCTTACGCGAACCTCCGGATCGCGCGCACCGGCATCCTCAACAAGAGGCTCTCGAGCGTCGAGAATCGCCACCCACAGCACCGGCAGCGCAAAAAATACAACGCCGAAAATCAAGGTAACGTGATGGGCAGCGGCAGCTGTCCAACTGACCGCGACCCCTTTCAGAAATGAGCGTCCCGACGCGGTCGTTATCCATTCGTAGAGGTAGGGCAGCGCGTTCAAATAGAGAGCCGTCGATGTAACGGTTGCCAATTGCCCGGCCTGATAGACTAGGAAAGCTAATGCGCCAATGAATACGCTGGCCAACGCCGCATAGCTAGCCGCGCGCTCATTCACCCAGATCTTGGCAAATCGAAACACACCCACCGGCAGCAGCATCACTGCCATCAACTGCACCAGCATGTAGCCCATCTTCAAACCAACCACGTTCGACAGCAAAGCAATCCATTGGTGCGTCAGCGGCGGATAAGTCGTTTGCGAAAAGCCGGCAAACCACTTTACATTCCACGGATCGAACCAGTGACTCGCATAGTGGGAGGCGAAGAAAATATGGAAATTTGTGTCGAACGAACCAGCGGGGAGCTGCATGAACAAAAGAGGCCCGTGTACCGCCAGCGCCACCAACACAATGGCGAATAGCGGAATCGGACGAGAGTAACTTTCGGTAGCGCTCACGATAGTGGCTCCATTTTTGGCAGGCAGAGTTTGGATTCGGAATGGTCGCCCAAGGTTTACTGCCATTTGGCATCCCATGCCACAGGTGGGAAGGCAGTTACGCGCCGGAAGTAACCTATGGGCAGGAATTGGGGAGCAATAATGATGCACTTTTTTGCAAAGCAGCCCTAACTTCCAGAGTCGCATCTGAAGAACACCGCAGAAAATCAACGATGGGATGCGGGAGGAAGCCCAAGATCTTATTGCATGGTGAAATCGTGAAAAGCCGCTTCGTCAGCCGCTCGATCGTAGTGCTCCTGGTGAGCTCATTTCTAAGCTTTTCTTCCGGCTATGCTCTCGCTCAGACCTATGACGTCAACCAGGGCGGGAGCGCTGCGCCCGCGGGCCAACCCCAGAATTCTTCAGCCGATGCGACGAACGGTGCGACCGCCACCACGAATGACGCGCAACAAAACAGCTCCGGCCTGGGCTGGGGATCGAGCATCGACGTCGCTCGCCGAGCGCGGGCCGCTCAGGAAGCTTTGCAGAGAAACGATTACTCCGCGGCAGTGACCTTCGCCGAACAAGCCGCCAAATCGGCGCCGCAAAACGCCGAGCTCTGGTTTTTGCTGGGATATGCCGACCGCCTCGCCGAGCACTATCAGCCGTCGGTGGACGCCTACAACCGCGGACTTCAGCTGCAGCCCGGTTCGGTCCGAGGCCTGGCTGGCCTCGCGCAGACTTACGCCAAGATGGGTCGCAACGCTGAAGCTGAAAATCTGCTGCGCCGCGTCGTCGATGCAAATCCGAAAGATGCGAACAGCTTGCAACTGGCGGGCGAGCTTCTGCTCACTTCAGACGCGCAACGGTCTCTCGATCTGCTGCTGCGGGCCGACGCAATTCAGCCCACGCCGCATGCCGAGATTTTGATTGCGCATGCTTACCAGCAACTGGGAAAAACCGACGACTCATCCCGCTATCTCACCCGCGCCCGGAATCGTGCTCCGAAAGATCCTGAAGTTTTGCGTGCGGTCGCCGGTCAATATCGCGAACAGGGCCAATATGATCAAGCGATCGCCAGCCTGCAGGCTATCCCTAACAAAAACTCAGACGTTCAAGCCGAACTGGCCTACACCTATCAGCTTTCAGGAAAACCGCAAGAGGCCGCCGATCTCTACGTTCGAGTAGCCAAAAGCGCCAAGGGAAATCTCGCGTTCGACCTCAGCGCCGCACAGGCCTTGGTGAATTTAGGGCAAGCTGACGCTGCCCGCGGTTTTCTTGAAGACGCCCGCCGCGTAGATCCCAACAATTATCGCCTCCACGCAATTCTCGGCGCGATAGCCGAGTCGGAAGATCGCACCGCCGACGCCGGCACGGAATACAATCTCGCGCTCAACAATCTGCCCAAGCATGTTCCAGAAGGGCCACTTTACCCGGTCGAGCTTCGTCTTAACTTGTATGAGACTGACGTGCGTCTGGAAGACGCTGCCGCCGCGACCCATCAACTCGATTCCGCCGCCGCTGAGATCAACCAAATCCAGATTCCCAGCGCCGCGCGACCCGAGATGCTGCGTCTTAGAGCCGCCATTGAAGCCGCGTCAGGCAACCTTGATGCGGCGAACAAAGACTTGAAAGAAGCGCTGACGCTCGCGCCCACAAATCTCAACTCACTTCTCAACTACGCCAGCCTGCAATGGAAGCTGGGCCAGAAAGACGCCGCTCGCGACACGTTCACAAGAGTTCTCGATGGCGATCCCAATAATCGCACCGCCCTCTCCGCTCTCGGCTATCTGGCGCGCGATCAGGGAGACGCCAAACTCGCCGAAACTTATTTCACGCGCGCTGCCAAAGCGCATCCGAAAGACTTTGCGCCTTATCTCGCCCTCGGCGATTTATACACTGCGGAAAAGAATTTACCCGCCGCGGAGACCGCATATGAAGCCGCATACCAGCGCGCGCAAACCAACGCCCTCATCGTATCGGGGGGCGCAAACGCCGCCCTCGAGGCGCACAATTTTGATCTGGCAAAGCAGTGGCTCGACCGCGCCAACGCCAGAACGAATGAGCGGCCGCAAGTCGAACGCGAGCGCGAGCGCTATCTCACCCTGAAGGGCGATTACGCGGAATCGGCGAAGCTCGGCTATGCGGTCCTTGAGAAACTGCCGAACGACCGCGAAGGCGCCGTCTATCTGGCCTACGATCTTTATTATCTCGGTCACTATGACGAAGCTCTGGCGTTGGCCAATAAATACGATTCAGTTCTCGCTAATGACAAAGACCTGCCTCTGATCAAGGGTTACGTGCACGCGCACAACGGCCAGTCGCGCGAGGCGTTCGATGATTTCACCCGCGCCCTCGAGATCGATCCCAACATGGCGCCAGGTTTTGAGGCTCGCGGCTACGTGCTGAATGATCTGCGCGAGCCAACCAAAGCCTCGGCCGATTTCCGCACCGCCTTACGCTTGCAGCCAAACTACGGCGAAGCGCACCTTGGCTTGGCCTACGCCGATCTTCAATTGCATCGTCCACAGCCCGCGCTGATTCAATTGGAGTCTGCGCAGAAGTTGCTGGGCAAATCGCACGCCTATCATCTCGCCCGCGCCGAAGCCTATCGGCAAGAACAGAACTTTTCGAAGGCCGAGCCTGAATACCGCGTCGCGCTCGACGAAGAGCCGAACGATCTTCCCACGCGCCTCGCCTATGCGGACACACTCTTTCGCCTGCGCCGCTATCCGCAATCTCTCGCCGAAATCTATCTCGCTGCCAAGCTCTCGTCAAACGATCCGGCGGTTTTCGCCTTGCGCGCGCAGGTTCATGCGAAGCTTGGCAACCGCGAGGCTACGCATCAGGACATCCAACTCGCCGAACAGTACGGCAACAATAAGCTCGAAATCCTAATGGCCACCGGCGACGCCTTGTTGAGCTTAGGCGAACAAGACGCAGCCATGCAGAGGTTCTCGCGTGCGTTGGATGATCCGAGCGGAGACCGCATTGGTGTGCGCCTCGCAGTCGCCCAGGTTTTTCTGCGGCAAGGTAATTTCGATGAGGCACGCCACCAGATTGCCCTCGGTTTCGCCGAGGCGCACACTGGGTCATCCTCCGTAACCGCCGATGACATTCTCGCCGCTGCCAACATCTTTCTCGCTATGCATGATTTCGATTTAGCCGAAACCTACTTTGACAAAGCTCGTCTCGCCGGAGCCAATCCGCTAAACATCTCCATCGGCCTGACCAACACCTATCTCGCCGAGGGCAAGACGAGCAAAGCAGAGGAGGAATTAGCCAGCCTCGGTCCAGCCGATGACTTCCGCGATGATTACGATTACATGATGGCGTCGGCCAACCTGGCTTGGCAGCGGCAGGACACAGTACACGCCCTCTCGGCTTTCGCCGAGGCAAGCACGGTTGCCGGCGAGGAAAACAACAACTACGAAACCGCCCAGTTGGCGCAATATCAATTGGCTGACGAAGAAGGCCGGCAAATTAACCGCGTCGTCAGCTTCCTGCCCGACGCATCATTCGCGCCGGTGCTTGAGGACATCAATGTTTACACCCTCGATGCCAGAATATCGCCCGTAGCCAACCCCTCGCTGCTGCCGCCTCCACGCCATTCTTTTCAAAGCATGGCCGAGTCTCACTACCGCATTCATGTCGGAGATCTGCCGCCAATCTCCGGCTTTGTCGGCGAGAGCCTTACTGACGGAACACTTTTGTTTCCGAGCGTTAATGTCATTCAGACGCGTCATACTTTCGACACTTTCTTCAATGGCGGCATCGCTCCCACGCTTCATTTCGGCTCGAACTCCATCACCTTCAACGGCGGGATTCAATTCACCGTGAGGCGCGACACGGTTTCTCCCGTGTACATGAGCCAGAATCTGTTCAAACAGTTCCTCTATATGTCGACAAATTCATTTTTCAACTGGCTGTCGGTAACCGGCAGCGCGGTTCGCGAGGCCGGCCCCTTCATCGATCAGGATCTGCACTCGCGCGATGCTTCCGCCAACATCGAATTCACCGTCGGACGGCCCTGGGGCAGCACTTCTCTGATCACCGGATACTCGGTCCGCGATCTGCTCTTCCGGCCGGCAATTCGGGAGTATTTCAATACAGCCAGCTACATTGGCCTCCAGCACAAATTCGGCAACCGGATTACAGCTGCGATTCTGGCAGAAGATCTCCGATCATGGCAGGTGAGCGGCCCCTATTACGTCACGGCACAGGCTCTGCTCCCAGGAGCTAGATTCGACTTCCGCGTTAATCAGCGCTGGAGCGCGCAAGGCTCGTTCGTGCTTTCCCGGGGGATGGGGTTCCACGAATATGACAACGCGCAAAGCGAGTTTCTAATCTCTTACGTGCGGCCTGTTCGCGGAAGCCTAAAGGATGGCACGGCCGACGTCCCGGTGTCTTATCCCATCCGCCTCTCGTTCGGTGTACAGCAACAAACTTTCTACGATTTTGCAGGCTCGTCGCGATCGACGATCCTTCCCATCGTACGCTTCACCTTGTTCTAGGAGTTTGCCCAGGGCCCCGGACGCCGGACGAATGATGATCGAAACCAATCTCCAAACGAGTAGCACGAAAGACGCGAATGAAGCGGCCGTCGCTTCCGGAACAGTGAGTCCGGTCGTCGCGACCGCCGCCGCCGCGAGCGCTGCCGCAGCGACCAGGAAGCTGCGCTCAAAACTATTTGGCGGCACACTCACGCTCCTCGCCGGATCCGGTTTTGTCGGTATTACGAATCTGATCTATAACGTCGCGACTGCCCGCCTCCTTGGTCCCTCGGGATTCGCACACGCCACCGCCGTCTACACCATGCTCATGCTGATGTCGGCGGTCACGCTCTCATTCCAGACGGTCTGCGCAAAATATATTGCGCGCTACACAACAACCGAAGACCGAGTCGCCGTTTTCGTCAGCCTGCATCAGCGCGCATGGGCTGCGGGCATCAGTATGGGGTTGGTGATCTTTCTCTTCGGCCAGGCCCTCACCAACTATCTAAATTTGCCCGATCTCGTCCTGGTGAGGCTACTCGCACTCGGCACCGCTTTCTACATTCCCCTCGGCGTGCGCCGCGGATACATCCAGGGAACCCACGCCTTCAAACCCCTGGCATTTAACTTCGTGCTGGAAGGACTCGTTCGTCTAGGCGGGATCGTCCTCCTGACCAGCCTTGGCCTGGGTGTAAAAGGCGCTGTGCTGGCCAGTGTCCTGGCCATTGTCGTCTCCTATTTCTTCGCGTATCCAACTCCGAGCGTTGCCCGGCTCAATCTCCGCCGCATCCCAGGTTCTTTCCGCGAAGGCCTGCAGGCGATCGTTTTCTTCTCCAGCCAGACCGTCATCAATAACTTCGACATCATCCTCGTCAAGCACTTCTTCCCTCCGAATGAAGCCGGCCTCTATGCCGCAGTCGCGCTGGTGGGCCGCCTGGTAAATATGTGCGCGTGGTCGGTAGTCAATACCATGTTCCCGGTCTCCGCCGCCGCAGACCCCGGCGAACAAGAGGACAGGTCGGTGTTGTTCCTCTCCTTCGGCATGGTCTTTGTGATCTTGACCGTCCTCATTTGCGGCCTGTGGATGGTGCCAAATTTCCTCTGGAAAACCCTTTTCGGAGCTCATTTTGCCATGGCCAACTACAGCTCCCTGGCCTCGCTCCTCATCCTCTATGCCATTACCACGGGCGTGTACTCGCTCAGTTCAGTGATCATCACCTACGAAATGTCGCGCAAGATTGCGAATACGAGCTGGCTGCAGCTAGCCTTCAGCGCCATGCTGACGCTCGGCGTCTATGCCTTCCACCACTCCCTGCGCGAAGTAATTCTCGTACAACTGGCGCTCATGGTGGTCTTGCTGCTGACACTGCTCGTCCCGCTCCTCTTGCATCAGGCGACTAACGTAGTTCTGAACACCTATGGCAGCCTCCGCTTGCTTCGTCCCATAAGCGAAGAGGAAGTGATCGCCGATTTTCTCAAGAGCGAGTTCCATCATTCCGAATTTGACGGATATCGGAGCGAGTTTGACGAGATTGTCAGCCGCCCTGATATCACCGATCCCAAAGAAAATGCCGTTAGGCGAGCGCTCCTCTTTCTTCGGCGAGGCCCCATGTGGCGTGAGTTGCCGCATGACACGAAATGGTTCGAGGTCGAGCTCACCACCGAAGATCTTGCGCGCATCCGCTTTTTCCCGCGCGCCCAGTGGCGGCGCGTTGCTCGCGGCAGCTTTTATCTAACCGATGTGGTTGAGCGCATTCGGAAGAAATTAGCAGGCGAAGCCGACGACGAATTTCTCCAAAAGCTTCGTCGCGTCGGTAATGGCGTTCGGGAATGTAGCGTCAATCCGACCGTTCTGCTCATTGGCGTCGGCGATAAAGGCCCGTTGACGATTCTCGACGGCAATCACCGCGTGGCCGCGGCCATGTTGTCGCAACCGCCTGTGTTGCTCCATCGTCTCCAGTTCGTCTGCGGCTTTTCGCCCGGCATGACCAATTGCTGCTGGTATTACACCAGCGTCAATACGCTGCTGCGCTACTTCAAGAATCTCGTGCGCTACTTCTCGTATGATCCAGAGTCGGATATCGGACGATTCCTCGAGATGGAAAGCGATTCGTAGGTCTATAAGCAATACTGCCGAACAATAACGATCGCCACCTCTTTAACGATTGTGTTCAATCTCTAATGCTTCAATCTCCCAACGATTTGACGATCATTGATTTTGTTGCGGCTCCGGCTGGTTTTCAACCGGCTGCAATGGCTTAGCCGGCGGAGAACTCGGCTCCTGCACCACCGAATTATCCCGCCGTAGAAGCAGCACTGGTTCTCCCTCGCGACGGCGAACCGCGCGATCCTCGCTCAATTTGGTGTCAACTTTGCCGTCACTGTCTTCTGCAACCTCAAACAGCTTGCGACCTTCGGCCGCGCGTCGCGTCGCCAGCACGACCTTCTCCTTCGCCCCGTCCGCCTTTTGCGCGCTGCTGTAGAAAAATTCCGCCGTCTCCCGGTCGCCCTCCAATTCGGAAACATACCCAATATTGTTTAGCGCGAATGCGTTGCTCGGATCGATCGCGTAGGCCTTCCGGAAATCTTCATTTGCCGTTGCCGGATCATTGCGATTAACCGCCGACACGCCGCGCAGATTCAACTCTGCAACCCGCGCCTCCGGAGTATTATGCGTTTCCATATGGCGATTCAGGGCCTTGGCATTCTGCGCCGCCATGTCGCTGGCCGCCTTTCCCTGCCACGAGCGCGCCATTGTAACCACCGCCGCAGCACGCGAATGACGATCGGCAGCGGCGCCATAATATTGCATCGCCTCTAGCGATTCGCCTTCCATCTCCTTGGCGACTCCCAGATTATTCAGCGTGAATACGTTATTCGGATCTTTCTTCAGCGTCTGCTGCAACAACATGTCCGCCTCGGGAGCACGTCCCTGCGAAAGCAATCGCACCGCTTCTACGTTATCGTGATTGATTTGCAAAGGAAGTTCAGGAACCGCCAGCGCTTCGTTGATCGGACGGCCTTTCACTTCTTTCGCCGTGGACTGGTCAATGATCGCGTCCGTAGCCTGCTTCGCGGCAAGAACATAAAAATTTTGCGCCCGTTCTACCTGCCCTTGTAGTTCCGAGGTGTAGCCGAGATTGTTGAGTGTGAACGGATCGTTCGGATCGAGCAAATAAGCCTTGTAGAAAAGCAATTCCGCCTTCTTGTAGTTGTGTTTCTTGATCGCGTCCACTCCCTCCCGATTCAAACGCTGCACCGGCGTAAGGTGGCTACGCTTGGGCAGATTGAGTTTGAGATCTCCAGCGTGTGCGTGCGGAGCCACGCCTCCACTAACCGCCGTCATCAAAGCGATCATCATCCACCGCGTCCATCGCGCTCTTCGCCAGCGAGTCCAAGACATGAAGCCATTCCTCAGTAGTTAAATTGTCACGATATTTCGGGCCTATATTCGATGCCAGGGCAGGGAATTTGTTTGTCATCTACTCGCTCTTTTTCGCCGGAATTCTGGCTACCCTGGACTAGTCAGTCGGCATCCAACAAAAGCCTCAAATTACAGATATGAGCCAAGGGGAGATGCCGTGCGCAACATTTTGCTGATGTGTATTCTGGGTGGCCTGACGCCGATCGGCATTGCCAATGGACAAGCCGCTCCAATGCAACCCGGCCAGCCACCATCATCGGTCCAAGCCCCGCCGGCAGGGGTGCCGCCATCGGCGGCACTGTCGAACTCCGCTTCGACCTCCTCGGCGCCCGCGCCTTCCAACGAAGGCAATGTAGAAAAAGTATCCCCTTCTGACACTGCTTCAGACAACGCGGCTTCGGACAACGCAATCGACCCCGCCAACCTCCTGCCCGATCTGCCTCCGCTATCGAAGTCAAAGGTGACTCTAGTCGGCGGCACCATCGAAAAGCTTGATCGCGTTCGAGATCAACTTACGGTGCGGCCCTTTGGCGGTGGAGGGCGCATGAAGATCCTCTTCGATGCTCGTACCCACGTTTACCGCGACGGCCAGGTAACTTCACCAACCGACTTGAAAAAAGGCGATCGTGTTTATGTCGACACCATCTTGAATGGCAGCAACATCTTCGCCCGCAACATTCGCTTCAACACCAACGTGCCACAAGGCGAGAGCCAGGGATCGGTCGTCTCTTACAATGCCGATCGAGGCGAGTTGCTGGTGCGCGATGCCCTCTCTCCGCAACCCATGCGCGTGCGCCTGAATTCCTCTACGCGCGTCTTGCAAGAGGAGCGCGCAATATCTGCGAGCCAACTGGAGTCTGGGACTCTGGTCGCGGTGAAATTCGATTCTGAGAATAACGGCCATGATGTCGCCCGCGAAATCTCCGTGCTCGCTCTTCCCGGAGCCACCTTTACTTTTGCGGGTCAAGTTGTCGCGGTGAATCTGCGTTCCGGCCTTCTGGTGCTAAACTCCGTCACCGATCACAAGACCTATGAGATTAATTTCGATCCGTCGAAGTTTGCTGTGGACGACAACTGGCGGCAGGGAACCGACGTCAGTGTGCAAACGCGCTTCGACGGCGCTCGCTATACGGCCCAAAACGTAACTATCATTTCACCGGCGAGGCAGTAAAACTTTAGGAAAGTTAAAAAATAAAAACGCAGCAGCATTGTCCTTGAGCCGCTGCACTAACTATTGCCCGTCGTTATTGCATGTCAACCGCTTATCAACGATCTGGAATCTTACCCGTCACGAGTTAATACCTTAGTTCCCGGCACCGAAGTAACCTTCCGTCACCGCTAGTCCTCTGCTAAGCTGACCTCGTTTTTCAAACCTTCCGACCAATTCATTAGGAAATCTACAGGCGGGCGTCGCCTCCCTACTGTCTTGGCCAAAGTGTGATTTGACTTGGCAAGCGAACCTCGGCTCGCTCCCGCTTCTGAGGCCCGATGTGAAAAAATCGTGTAAGCAGTTTGTCGTGGCGGCCATATTATTGGTTTTGCCAGCAGTGTGTGCGGCAGGGAACTATATCGTGCCGACCACGACGCTCACGGGGCAAACTGCCAACAACACCAGCGCGGCAAATACTTTCTCAAGCCAATCTAATGGCAACCTGGGGGCTGGAAATATCAGTAAGGACGATATTCACACTCTGCTTTATACCGGAGCGACGACCAAGATTTACGCCCACCTGATGCTCTGGTTTGGCCAGAGTAACCACATCGATGTCGGCTATAGCTCGACCGATCCCGCGCAAATCAAGCGCCAGGTTACGGACATGATCAGCCGCGGCATCACTGGCGTGATCATCGATTGGTACGGCCCCGGTAACTCCATCGACCAGGCCACGCAACTCGTCATGGCCGAAGCCGAGAATCATCCGGGCTTCACCTTCGCAATCATGGTCGACCAGGGCGCCATCAAGTGGGATTCTTGCCCAGGCTGCACGCCGCAGCAGGCCCTGATCGCGCAATTGCAATACATCGAACAGACTTATTTTCCCTCACCCGCCTATATGACCATCGGAGGAAAGCCGATGGTCACCAACTTCAATATCGACCTTTCTTATTCGGTCGACTGGAACGCCGCTGCAGCGGCACTGAGCACACAGCCAGCTTTCTTATTCCAGAACAACAACGGGTTCACGCACACACTCAGCGATGGCAGTTACTCGTGGGTGATGCCCACCACCACGGATTTCGGAATGAGTTATCTCACCAGCTTCTACGACACTGGAATGACGTTCCCGAGTGAACAAACTGTCGGCGCCACTTTCAAAGGATTCAACGATACGCTGGCCGCCTGGGGCTCAGACCGGATCATGTCACAGCAGTGCGGCCAGACCTGGCTGCAGACGTTCTCCGCAATCAACGGTCTCTACAATGCTACGAAGCCATTGCCCGACCTTCAACTTGTCACTTGGAATGATTACGAGGAGGGCACCGAGGTCGAGTCGGGAATCAGTAATTGCTTCAGCCTCGCTGCGTCCGCTGCCTCCAATAACTTGCAATGGACGATTACTGGAAGCGAGAGCACCATCGATTCTTACCGCGTATACATCAGCGACGACGGTCAGGATCTCATGCAACTGGCCGAGCTCGCCCCCGGCCTTCATTCGCTTAACTTGTGCAGTTATCCCATCCCTGCCGGAACCTACCAATTATTCGTGCAATCAGTGGGCAAGCCGACCATGTCCAACTACATGGCAGGGCCGGTGAGTTACTCGCCGGCATGTAATGGTGGCGGTACGAACCCAGTAACCTTCATTGCCTCTCCCACTGCTCTGACGGTTGCCTCCGGCCAATCGGCCACGCTTACCGTAACCGCGACGCCGCAATCGGGAGCGTTCAACAATGCCATAACGCTCTCCTGCGCCGGCCTTCCCAGTTCGTTAAGCTGCTCCTTCTCACCCGTCACCATCACTCCTGGCGCGAGCAGCGCGACCTCCACTCTTGTCATCACCGCGGCCCCCGTTGTGGGAATGCAGTCCCACCACGGCATTAATCCCCTCTTCGCGACCTTCTTGCTCCCCTTCGGAATAGCTGGCTTTGTGTCCTTCGCCAGTTTCAGCGGTGGCCTGCGGCGCCGAAGCCGGCTCTGTCGCATTACCCTGATGTGCGTCATCGGAATCAGCTTGGCCGCCGTTTCTTGCGGCGGAGTAGGTTCCGCGACTCACACCACCCCCACTCCGAGCACCTACTCCATTACCGTTGCCGGAAGTTCTGCTCCCGTACAACTCTCCACGACCGTTACCGTTACCGTTCAATAAAGATTTTCCCTCGCGCCCATTGGCCGGAGTGCGCGGCATCGCCGAACGATAGAACCAGCTCAGCGAGTCGCGTGTGATCGCGCGTAGCAGAAACGATTTCGACGGCATCCAGTTCGGCAGCCTGCGCAACCTCGCCGCATATTTCAGCGCCTGCGTGCGCTGTTGCAGTTCGAAGTGGCGAAGATATTTCTGCACAATCTTCGGCATGGTCATGCGCAACGCAGCCGAAAAATTCTGATTCGCCATAGCCTGCTGCTGCGCCGGATCTTCTAAAAAGTTGATCAGACGCTCTGCAAGATCCGCCGCGTTTCCTGGCTTATAGAATCCCATCGCCAGCTCTTCTCCGTCCGCCATCTGCCGAAAGTCTGCCAAGTCGGCGCACACTATAGGCACACCGTAAGCGCACGCCAGATGCGCGACCCCGCTGCACCCCGCCGAAGAGGAATAGGGCATCACTGCCACCGATGAACTCTGGAAGAGGTTGGGCAGATCATCCTCATGAACATAGCCAGTAAATTCAATTCTGTTATTCCACTTCCACTGTTCCTTAAGAGATTCGACGTAACCACGAGCATGTGGATGGTTCCCGCCTGCGATTACCAGCTTCGCATTGGGAACCTTCTTCGCAATGATGTCGAACGCCTCGATCATCAGTTCCAGTCGTTTGTAAGTCCCCCACTTGCCGAAAGCGAGAAGTCGATGCTCGGATTTTCCGCGGCGCGAAAAGTCAGGCGGCTCCGGTCGCCGCGTCAGAATGCCGTGCGATCGCACGTGCACATTATCGCTTCCATATTTTTCTGCCAGGATCTTGCGGTATCCCGGCATAAGCACCGAAACCGAATTCGATAGGAGCAGAATTCTCGTGGCCAAAGCGCCCGCCCAACGATAGGCTCGCGGAAACCGCACGCCGGCATCATGCAAATCGACCGTATCCATAAGGTGATGCAGGGTGACGTGCGTGTAGCAACCATTGAGCCGGGCCAGCAGCGGTGTCATCAGTCCAGAGAAAGCAACCAGTGGATTACGCCCGAACGTGCTGAATAAAAGATTGAACCAGACGACGTCGGGTTTCAGTTCGCGGATAGCCTTAACTATGCTGCTCACGCTCCCGGGATCATTAAATGACCAGCAGCGTTGCACCGAGAACTCCGGCAGTTCCGGTTGGCCGCTGTCAATTTTATCGGCCAGAATAGTAAGGCTTAAGAATGGATTGCGCTGCAACTCCTGTGCGATGTGAAGTCCATATTCACTGAGTCCTCCGTGGCTCGGCGGAAAACTGGTCACCAGACAAATCTTCATTCTTCTCCCACCTTCACCAACCGGTCTAGCTTCGATGAGCTAGCGCCCAAAGATGTTGCTGTTACGAGCGATCAACGCTCATTCAAAATTCAACAACTCGAAATTTATTAGTTGGATGCGGGCAAGATACGAACGAAGATCAAACAGCAATTTGAAAAACATTACGATCGAAGCGCCGACACAGTGGAAAAGCCCGGCTGCACCATCGGCCCTTGTTTTGCCAGCGCCTCCGCTACTTTGGCCTTCGTCGCCTCTACTGAGAGCGGATCGATCAGCGTCAAATGGCCACTCAGTCGGCTCAAGGCAAGGTAAGACTCACGGTTCCGCAGAAGAAAGTCGAGGGGATATTCTGGCTTCCTTATGCGCGCCATCGCCGGATCAGCGTCGATCAGGAAGGCCGCGTCCGGCTTGGGAACTAGCTTCAACACCATTTGCGCGAAAGCCCGCGGCAGCCAGCGCTCCAGCGCAACGTTCGCCAGTTCATCGTAAATATAACGATCAAAAATCGCCACATCCACATCTTCTCTCTGGATTCGACGTACCTTGGCGTTGAGATTCACCGCGTCAAACAAGTAAAGGAAAAATCTTGCTGCCGTCACCGGCCACGAGGATACATTCTTATCCCGCCGGTTCAAAGGCTTCGCCGGACTACCAATACCTCGATCGCCTTTGAAAGCTTTATAACTTACGGCTTCCCGAAATTTCGGAAGAACTACCACATCGTCCCAGAATGTGAACAGCTTGACGCGCAGGCCAGCCTGCTCCAGTTGACTCTTTAAGAAGTCAATCTGAGTGCTCTTGCCGGCGCCGTCGATTCCGGAGAAAGATATGATCTTTACCGCTCGATCTGACACTGACATAGCCGAGAAAATTCCCCACGCGATGCTCATAGGGATTAGTGCGCTCCTGGCGGCTTGCTCGACGTGCCTTCGCTCAATGCCACCACGGTTCCAATAGCTACGCCAGCTCCAATAATCACTCCTGTCCTTATCAGAATGGTGCGAAGCCGGCGCTGTTTGGCTGGCGCAATTGCTACGCCCGCCGGTTGCGATGCAGCGACTCCGCTCACATACGGAGCCTCGGCAGCAGCCGTGCCCACAGGTCTTTGTGGAGTAGCCGGAGAATCTGGCGTCTGCGATTGAGCTAAGATTTGCGTCCCCGGCGCTTGCTGAGTGGCAACGGACTGTCCGACCGTCGTGCCGGGGCTATCGGGCAGCGCACTTGCTCCAGTTTCCGGTTGCTGGGTGGGATCGGACCGAGAGCCCGTTTGCGCTTGATTACTCTCAGCCGTTTGCTGTCCCAGAGCGGGTAATACTTCGCCAAATGACGACCAAAGGAGTAATCCGCTCCAGACGACATGTGCCAGTATCTTGTGCGGTAGCGTCATTGTTTGTCTCCCCGCGTTCTCGTCTTTCTTGCGCCCTTCTTGCGCCCTATCACAATCCATCAGTTCGACAGATTGCGATCAGCTGGCCGCTTTGAGGTCCGCCAAAGCTCCGTATACGCCAGGTAGTGGCTCGGCTTGCGGAATTGCAGGCATGGTGAAAGCGTGGAAACTTTGCACCGCTTCATCCGTCGTCTCAAAGGTTTCAAATAATCGGTCGACCCGCATCAGTTCCAGAATCGTTGCCGCCGCGGGCGAAACCGCAGCCAGCTTTAAATCTCCATCGCGTTTCATCGCCTCCTGCACGCAGTGCAACAGCATCTCCACTCCGGCGCTGTCCATGTATTGAACCAGAGAGCAATCGAGAACGATGCGGGGACGATCGGATTCAAGGATCGGATCCAGTTCGCTGGAACAGTGTTGCACGTCCCGGTGATTCAATCTCTCCGGTAGCTGCATTATGATCACGGGCCCACTCTTGTGCATTGTCGTTACTCCTTATATAAAATTGGCACCCAGTCATCGCGCCGCTTGATCTGTGTGCTTTGTGACATCATCAACTCTTCTATCTCCCTGTTACGGCCCCAATCGCCAGCCGCTTCAGGCGCAACCTATCATGGCAAGATTTCCTTTCGCCTCTTTCCTGACCGCCATATTCACCCGAATCAAACTCGGGTCAGCGATCTCCAGCGAGACGTTGTGCGCCAGATTCAAAAGCTGGTTGCCTTGTACAACCGCATGACACATGTCGAGCCAAATCCCCACATACGTGTTAGTAAGAATCGAACTATCCTCGATCACAGTTCCATAATCGACGAACGAAAAACTTTCAATATTGCTGAAACGCGTGATTAAAGTATCTTCCCGAACAGTTGATCCGCACCCCAGATACGCCGGAGCTACAATACGGGCGCGCCGGTCGATCTGCGTTCCTTCATCAACCCAAACTCCCGGCCTGATCTCGCGTCCCACCGGAACCACCTCGCACCGTCTGCGAAACGCGTCCGCAACCAGTCGCCGCAAATCTCGAGGATGTGCCAGACGGTTGACATATTCCTTCACGAAATAAGTCACCGGCCAACCGCCATCTTTATCCGACCGCGGCGTGGTTTCAGGATCCGCAAACATCGCTTGCGCCGCTTTACTGCATCCAGAGATCCACAAATCGAGGAATCCTTCATTGTCAGAGGCGCGCGTTACCGTTTGCCGCGTCTGCCGATGGAACTGAAAAAGATCGACGAGATCGGCTTCGATATACGCATTCGCCCTGCAGACGAATGCAAAATCGATGCCGTCCTCCGAAAATTCCTGCAGAGCTGCGCCAACCCCGGACCAAACCTCTTCTGCCGCTCGAATCTCGACATTGCTGAATGAAGTCCGAAATGTCGGCAACAGATCGAGCGCGCCCCGCTCTACCTGTATAGAAATCGCCTGCACATCGGCTTTCACGAAACGCTCGATAGTGCGCTCCACCACCGATCGTCCCAGAATTTCCACGCAGGTTAAAGGGCCGCTCGCAAGAAAGTCCGCTCGCTCTACATACGAGGGTTCGGGGCTGCCCACATTCTCGAAGGCCTTCCCGCTTCCGGGCTCGATTACTAAAATGGCCCCTAACGCTACAGACATTGGTCCTCTCAAACCGCTTCTTCGTTCCAACTCCGTGCGCTATTCGCTAGCTGCGCTATACGATGTGCCGTACAAGCCAGACAGATGGCTCAGGCTGTCGGTCTGCGGAACAGATGCCTCCTCCGACGCCTGCACCGCTTGACGCCGGCGTACGGTCTTCTTCTTTGGGAATAACAGGTCGCGCATCTTCAGCTTCGCCTTGTGAAGCTGCGACTTTGAGTTTCCGATCGAGCAGTCGAGCAATTGCGCGATCTCGTGATGTTGATAGCCTTCGACCTCGTGCAGTGCGAAGACCGTCCGGCAGCCTTCCGGAAGTTCCTGGATCGCGCGACGCAGTGCGATGCGATCAATCGCGCCCGAGAGTGCCGGATCATTCTTTCCATAATCGCGCCGCACATTCGATTCCGGCGACACTGGCTGGTCAAGAGAAATCGCTGGCGGCGATTTCCGGCGCCGAAGTTTCATCAGCACCGTATTCACCGCAACCCGATAGAGCCAGGTCGAGAATGCCGAGTCCCCGCGGAAACTGCCAATGGCGCGAAAAACCTGGAGGAATGCTTCCTGCGTCAGATCCTCCGCCTCGGCTACATCTTTGGTCATCAGCAGGCATACCGAATAGACCCGCTTCTGATGCATCTGGAACAGTGTCGCAAAGGCATGCTCGTCGCCTGCTTGCGCGCGTTGAACAAGAGTGCGCTGGGAATCATCCCAGGTAGCTTGTTTCTTGGCAGGAACATCGGGAACCACGTTTGGAACCACGTTCGTTGCTGTCGCGGAAATTACGCAGGTTGCCACGGTAGTCTCTCCTTCGACGCTTAGCGCTCTGTAAATTTCGGGAGCATTCAGCTTTCAAAAGGAGATTAGAGAAACTGCCGCCTTCGTCGTATCGGGTTGGCTCTGTAATTGACTGCAAGCCTCGCTGTACGGCTATCACTTTTTCGGATGAGAACGAACTATTCCAGGAGAAGTACTGCGCAACTTTTCCCATCAGGCGATGAAAATCGTGCAACTTTTTCCGGCAAAGGGACGCAGGAATAAATTAAAAATTCAGAATTGGCCTGCGGAGTACAGTAAATCGTGGAGGTCGGCCCAGAATCGGCTGTAGAAGCCGACTCCGCACTGCCTAAGATCAATACAGCTTGAATCCCACCTCTACACTGATCTGCACATTCACCGGCTTGCCGTCTTTCATCGCCGGTGCGAAGCGCCACTGCTTCACCGCCTCTACCGCCTTCGCTTCCAGTCCATGCCCTAGCCCGTGAATCACGCGAATATCCCGCGGATGCCCCTCAGTATCGACGATCAGCCAAAGAATGCACGTGCCTTGCGTTTTGGCATCGCGCGCTTCTTCTGTGTACTGCGCCTCTGGCGTAGAAACCGGCTTAGGCGCTGAGATACCTCCGCCCACTTTGAAAACTCCGCCACCAATGCCGCCGCCCGTACCCTGACCCACGCCCGGCCCATGACCCACTCCCACTCCGCTGCCGCTGCCCGATCCAATGCCACCACCGGAGCCGATTCCATTCGAAGGCGGCGCGGACGGAAGCACACTCTTAGGATCACCCAGAGTCGGCATGTGATTTTCCGCAACCTGTATTTGGGGAGGAGCGACCACCGTTGGCTCGACGGCCAGTTTCGGCTTTTCGTTGTGTACGACGATCGACGGTGGCGTAATCTGCGTCATTGCCACTTTCGGCAACTTGCCCTTGGGCGCCTCGAGCTTCGCATGTTCGCCGCCTCCGCCGCCTCCGCCTACCTCTTTCTTCGCCGGAGCCAAGGTGTACGTGTCCGGCGACGGTGCAATCAGTGTCACCGTTTCCTGCGGCTGAATCTTCTCAGCAATTTGGGAATGGAACGTGGCGCCCAGCAGAATTAAGCCGATTAGAACCGCATGCACCACCGCAGAAACCGCAAGGCCATTCGACCGATAATTGTTGTAATGGCCCCAGATGGCATCCGGCCCGGAATTGGACTCTATAGCTAACGGAGCGCGGCCTGCCCGTTCACCGGCGACGCGGGCACCGCCGACCTTTGCTGCTGGTGGCGTGAATACCGCTCGAGAGGCATAACTGACACTTTCTTGATTCGACATTGGCGCTCCTTCTAGGTCCCAGTCATCGCGCGAAACTTTTGCGGATCTTTCATTAGCCAATTCTTTCTTGCCGCCTGCTCCAGTTCTAGTTCGTCCCTTCTGGAACACCCGTAAGATGCGCCTTACGGCCGAGCGGTTTACGAAGCACTAACCTCCCAGCGATGAGGCCTATGCTTTTCCAGACACCTGTCACCTAGGATCTGTGACTTGCTCTCGAGGAAGGGGCAGGTGCCAGATCCTCCCGCGGACCCGGCACCTGCTTATGGAGGGCGTCGTATCGAGGAACTCAGAATAGCGACGTACTGCTATGGCCTCAATACCGTCCGCACTGTATTTAAGAAGTCCGTGCCTCTGGAAAAAGCGGGAAAAACTCTGACACTTTTCCCGTGGCAGGAATTTGCTCCGAATCATTTAAGGAATTTGCTGAGAAGAGAGTCTCAGGGAGGCGCCGGATCAGTCTCGTGCGTTGAGCACTGCCACTTCTCGTCCGGCCGATTTGCTGGCAGGAACCACGAGTTCAACCAGTGTGCCGGGATTCGTATTGATCAGCCGCAATTCGCCACCAAATTCCTTGGCTCGCTGTTTCATCCCGCCGATGCCAATACCAACACTGTCTGGCTGCAGTTGCGCAACTGCCTCTTCGACTCCCTTACCGTCATCACGCACCGTAATAACGGTTGCGTCATCCCTTTGGGTCAGTCCAATCCACACATTGTGCGCCTCGGCATGGCGGAAGACGTTGGTGAGCGCCTCTTGAACAATACGGAAGATCGCAGTTTCCACATCCGACGATAGCCGCGGAAAATCACTGGGCTGAACATCGAGACAGGTTTCAATCCCGCTGCGCTCTGTCAGACCATCGAGGTACCAACGCAGCGCCGAAATCAAACCCACTTCGTCGAGCAACGGTGGATGCAGAAGGTGAGACAGGCTGCGCACCTGCTGGATCGCGCGATCGATAATGTCGCTGGCTTCGATCGATGATTGCGTGTCCGCCCCCGCCGGCTTCCGCTGAGCTGTTTTATCCAATACCATCTTGGCCACGGCCAATTCCTGGCCCAACCCGTCGTGTAGATCGCGCGCAATACGTCGTCGCTCCTCGTCCTGCATGGTCATCAGCCGGACAGAGAGCCGGCGCAAGGCAGCCGTTCGCTCATCCACCATCTTTTCCAACTCAGCCGCACTGTCGCGCATCGACTGCTCCAGCAGCTTGCTGTCATGGATGTCGGAACAAGTTCCGTACCACTTGATAACATTTCCTTCGTCATCGCGAATCGGCACCGCCCGCGAGCGGAACCAGCGATATTCACCGTCCTTCCCGCGCATGCGGTACTCAACTTCGTAATTTATACCCGATCGATCGGAATCCATCCAATGTTTCAGACTGCGCTCGCGATCCTCAGAGTGCACGTAATCCCACCAACCGAGACCCAGCGACGAACCCTGCTCGGCGCCGGTGAATTCATAGAACCGGTCGCTGATGTAATCCTTCGAACCGTCCGACTGCTTGCTGAAAATGATGTCGGGCGCAGTATGCATAATCGCATCGAGTTCCTGGTTCCGGCTGGCCAGTTCGCGATTGAGACCCTGCAATGCCTGCGCCTTGGCTTCCAATTCTTGTGTCCGATCAGCGACCCGCCGTTCCAATTCCTGATTCAGAGATTCCAACTGGCGAGTCTTGCGATGCAATTCCGCAAAGATGCTGACCTTCGCCCGCAACAACTCAGGAATCACAGGAACGGAAATATAATCGACCGCCCCATGCTTGTATCCCTTAAGCCGGTCGAGGTCGGTAAGATGGACCGCAGAGATAAAAATGATCGCAGTTTTCTGGAAGCGCGGATGCTGGCGAATCATCGTCGCCAACTCAAAACCATCCAGCTCCGGCATACTCACATCCATCAGCACAACCGCGACGTCATTCTTCAGCAGATGTTCAAGAGCCTCTTTGCCGGATGTCGCTTGAATCAGATTCTCGTTAAGTTCCCCCAGCATGACCTCATAGCTCAATAGCTTGGCGGGCTGATCGTCCACCATGAGAATATTGATCTTTTCCTTCGTGGTCATCTGTTCTCCCGGCAACTACCCTGACTTCGATCTAACGTACGGCCCTCGACGGATACCCCGCCACTCTACCAGCAACTCACCGGTGCAGCCACATGCGAAGCGCCGAAAGCAGTTGTTCCGTATTGACCGGTTTCGCCAGATATTCCGACGCGCCCGCTTCCAAACACTTCTCGCGATCGCCCTTCATGGCTTTCGCCGTCAGCGCAATGATCGGCAAGCGGCGCAGCGCTGACTTTCGCCGGATTACCTGCATCGTTTCGTAACCATCCATCTCCGGCATCATGATATCCATCAACACAATCGCTACATCCGGCGTGGATTCGAGCGTGGCGATCGCCTCGCGGCCGGTGCCCGCGGTGAGCACCGTCATCCCTCGACGTTCCAGCACGCTGCTCAGCGCGAAAATGTTTCGCACATCATCATCCACCACCAGCACCTTTCTTCCTGCCAGCGCGTCATCCGTGCTGTGCAGCCGGTCCAGCATCTTCTGCTTTTCGATCGGCAGGTCGGCCACCACGCGATGCAGGAACAGCGCCGTCTCGTCCAGAAGCCTTTCCGGCGACTCGACTCCTTTCACCACCACGCTGCGCGCCAAACTGTGCAGCCGCGCGTCTTCATCAGGCGAAAGTTCCTTGCCCGTAAACACCACCACCGGCAAGTCGCTCAGCGCCGGCGTATCACGAAACTTTTCCAGCACGTCGAAACCCGACATATCCGGCAGTCTCAGATCGAGCACCACGCAGTCAAACGTCTCTTCGTGAACGGCGGCGATCGCCTCCGCTCCAGTTGAAACCACCGTGATGTCTATGTCCTCATATCCCAGCAGTTCACGAATCGTGAACTGCTCTGCCGCGTTGTCCTCCACCACCAGCAAGCGCTTCCGCCGCGGAGTCGCATACTGCTTGATCCGCGTCAACGCCGCTTCAATTCCTTCCTGCGTAGTGGGCTTAGTCACAAACGCGAAGGCGCCTCGAGTCAGTCCGTGATGCCGGTCTTCATCGAGAGTCAGCATCTGCACTGGGATATGCCGCGTTGCCGGATCCTGCTTCAAATGATTGAGTACCGTCCACCCCAGCATGTCGGGCAGGAACACGTCCAGCGAAACGGCCGTCGGCTGATACTCGCGAGCTAACTCCAGTGCGTCGGCGCCGCGCGTAGCCACTAGCACCTTAAATCCCCTGTCGCGAGAAAGATCGCACAACACGCGAGCATAGTGAACATCGTCCTCCACAATCAGCAGGACCGCGTCGCCCGGCTGAAGATTCTTCCGATCGTCGGCGATGCTCTCGACAACCGGACGTTCCGGCACTCGAACAGATGACAGCGGAAGCGTAGAAGCGGCCGATCTCTGATCCGAGCGGCCCGCCGAGGCTCCGACATAAGTTTGCGGCAGGTAAAGAGTAAAGGTGCTACCCACCCCGGGCGCGCTCCGCAGCTGGATTTCTCCGCCAAGCAGGCTGGCCAGTTCTCGGCTGATAGCCAATCCCAACCCGGTGCCGCCGAACTTGCGGCTTGTGCCTGCGTCTGCCTGTTGGAATGCCTCGAAGATGATTCGCTGCTTCTCGAGGGGAATGCCGATACCGGTATCCGCAACCTCGAAAGCCACGACCGTCGCGGCGTTTCCGAGAATCGGGTGATCCTCGCTCCAGCCATCCTTGGCTACCGATACCGACAGCTTGACTGCGCCTTGTTCGGTGAACTTGAAAGCGTTCGAGAGCAGGTTCTTCAA
Organism: Terriglobales bacterium; assembly: GCA_035483045.1. Lineage (GTDB taxonomy): Bacteria > Acidobacteriota > Terriglobia > Terriglobales > Acidobacteriaceae > Acidiflorens. The sequence goes on along the minus strand of DATHQD010000048.1, from coordinate 87,996 downwards.
CACCTGCTGCAAGCGCTTCGAGTCGGTAACAACACTCGGAGAAAGGTTCGGATCGGTCTGCACCTCGAAATCGAGGTGCCGGTTCTCCGCTTCATGCCGGAACGGACGTTCCACCATGTCGAGCAGATTGGAAACGAAGACTTCTTCCGCTTCCACCGAAACCGTTCCCGACTCAATCTTCGACAGATCGAGAATGTCCGTGATCAGGTTGAGCAAGTCCGTGCCCGCGCCATGAATAGTGCGCGAGAATTCCACCTGTTTCGGCGTCAAGTTGCCATCTGGATTGTCGCTGAGCTGCTGTCCCAGCACCAGAATACTGTTGAGCGGCGTGCGTAATTCGTGCGACATGTTCGCCAGGAATTCCGACTTGTACTTCGAAGTCAAAGCTAGTTCCTTGGCTTTTTCTTCCAGGGCGCGCCGGGCTTGCTCGATTTCCTGGTTCTTGCGTTCCACTTCAACGTTCTGTTCGGCAAGCTGTTGCGCTTTTTGCGCCAGTTGTTCGTTGGTCTGCTGCAACTCCTTTTGTTGCATTTGGAGTTCGGTAGCCAGCTGTTGCGACTGCTTCAACAGGCCTTCGGTCTGCATCGTGGCCTCAATACTGTTGAGCACGATGCCGATGCTAGCCGTAAGTTGTTCGAGGAACGCCAGATGCGAAGTTGTGAAGTTACTAAGTGAGGCTAACTCGATAACCGCTTTCACGCGATCTTCGAACAGCACCGGCAGCACGATAACGTTCTGCGGAACCGCCTCGAACAAACCCGATCGAATTGCAATCGTGTTCGATGGCAATTCCGAGATCAGCATTCGCCGCTTCTCTGACGCGCATTGTCCGATCAGCCCTTCGCCAAGCTTCAATCGCCGTAGATGCCCATCTTCGCCGTCTCCCGCGAACGCCGATAACAGCACCATCTCCGCCGACTCCTCAGATCCCATCTGATAAATCACTCCCTGTTGCGCGTTGACCAGAGGAGACAGTTCCGACAGCAGCATGCGTCCGACCGTCGTTAGATCGCGCTGCCCCTGCAACATGCCAGTGAACCGCGCAAGGTTTGTCTTCAGCCAGTCCTGCTCGGTATTGCGATCGGTCGTTAGGCGGAGGTTGTCAATCATCGTGTTGATGTTGTCTTTCAGTTCCGCCACTTCGCCGCTAGCTTCCACCTGAATCGACCGAGTTAGATCGCCCTTAGTAACTGCGGTAGCGACCTCAGCGATTGCGCGCACCTGGTTAGTCAAGTTATCCGCCAGCAGATTCACGTTGCCGGTCAGATCTTTCCACGTACCAGCTGCGCCGGGCACGTTAGCCTGACCGCCGAGTCGCCCTTCCACGCCGACTTCGCGCGCCACCGTCGTAACCTGGTCAGCGAAAGTAGCCAGCGTATCGGTCATGTTATTGATCGTTTCGGCGAGAGCAGCAACTTCACCCTTCGCATTCACCGTCAGCTTCTGAGTAAGTTCGCCGTTAGCGACTGCCGTTACCACCTTCACAATGCCGCGTACCTGTTCCGTAAGGTTGGCGGCCATGACGTTAACGTTGTCGGTAAGATCCTTCCACGTACCGGCCACACCCGGCACCTGCGCCTGCCCGCCCAGCTTGCCTTCTGTACCGACTTCGCGCGCGACGCGTGTCACTTCGGCCGCGAACGCATTGAGCTGATCGACCATCGTGTTGATGGTGTTCTTGAGTTCGAGAATTTCGCCCTTCACGTCGACCGTGATTTTGCGTGACAAATCGCCGCGCGCCACAGCCGTAGTTACCTCGGCGATGTTACGCACTTGGCCCGTGAGATTGCCGGCCATAGCGTTCACCGAATCCGTAAGATCTTTCCACGTTCCGGCTACGCCCGAGACGTTCGCCTGTCCGCCGAGTCGCCCTTCGCTACCCACTTCGCGAGCCACGCGCGTTACTTCGGCGGCGAACGATCGCAGCTGCTCGACCATCGTGTTCAGCGTTTCCTTGAGTTGCAGGATTTCGCCGCGCACGTCTACCGTGATTTTCTTCGACAAATCGCCGTTCGCAATAGCCGTAGCGACCTCAGCGATGTTACGCACCTGGCCAGTCAGGTTGCTGGCCATGAAGTTCACATTATCCGTGAGATCCTTCCAAGTACCGGCAACTCCGGGCACCTGCGCCTGTCCGCCGAGCTTACCGTCCGTACCGACCTCGCGAGCCACGCGCGTAACTTCGCCGGCGAACGCGTTAAGTTGGTCCACCATCGTATTAATGGTGTTCTTAAGTTCAAGAATTTCGCCCTTCACGTCGACCGTAATCTTGCGCGACAAGTCGCCGCGAGCCACAGCCGTAGTGACTTCAGCGATATTACGCACCTGGCCAGTAAGGTTGCCGGCCATCGAGTTCACCGAGTCGGTAAGATCCTTCCATGTCCCGGCGACTCCAGGCACGTTGGCCTGTCCGCCGAGTCGCCCTTCGCTACCGACTTCGCGAGCCACACGCGTAACTTCGCCGGCGAACGCATTCAGCTGATCGACCATCGTATTAATGGTTTCCTTCAGCAACAGAATTTCGCCGCTGACGTTCACTGTGATCTTCTTCGACAAATCGCCGCTGGCAATAGCGGTGGAAACTTCCGCGATGTTACGCACCTGACCAGTAAGGTTGCTGGCCATCGAGTTCACGGAGTCCGTGAGATCCTTCCACGTTCCGCCGACGCCCGGAACCTGCGCCTGTCCGCCCAGTTTGCCGTCGGTGCCCACTTCGCGAGCCACGCGCGTAACTTCGGAAGCGAACGATCGCAGCTGATCGACCATCGTGTTGATGGTGTCTTTCAGTTCGAGAATTTCGCCCTTCACGTCGACCGTAATTTTTCGCGACAAATCGCCGCGAGCCACCGCAGTTGCGACCTCGGCGATGTTACGCACCTGGCCAGTAAGGTTGCTGGCCATGAAGTTCACGTTGTCGGTCAGATCTTTCCACGTACCCGCGACACCCGGCACCTGCGCCTGACCGCCGAGTTTTCCTTCCGTTCCCACTTCGCGCGCCACACGAGTAACTTCGCCGGCGAACGCGTTAAGCTGATCCACCATCGTATTAATGGTGTTCTTGAGTTCAAGAATTTCGCCCTTCACGTCGACCGTAATCTTGCGCGACAAATCGCCGCGGGCCACGGCCGTAGTGACTTCAGCGATATTACGCACCTGGCCAGTAAGGTTGCCGGCCATCGAGTTCACCGAGTCAGTAAGATCCTTCCACGTTCCGGCGACGCCAGGCACGTTGGCCTGTCCACCCAGTCGGCCTTCGCTGCCCACTTCGCGAGCCACGCGCGTTACTTCGCCGGCAAAACGGTTGAGCTGATCGACCATCGTGTTCAGCGTTTCTTTCAGCTGCAAAATCTCGCCGCGAACGTCGACAGTGATCTTGCGCGAAAGATCGCCGTTAGCAATAGCCGTAGCCACTTCGGCGATATTTCGGACCTGGCCAGTCAGGTTGCTGGCCATGAAGTTGACGTTGTCCGTGAGATCCTTCCAAGTTCCGCCGACGCCCGGCACCTGCGCCTGTCCACCGAGCTTTCCTTCTGTACCCACTTCGCGGGCCACGCGGGTAACTTCGCCAGCGAACGCATTCAGCTGATCCACCATCGTGTTGATGGTATCTTTGAGTTCGAGAATTTCGCCCTTCACGTCGACCGTAATTTTGCGCGACAAATCGCCGCGAGCCACGGCGGTAGTCACCTCGGCAATGTTACGAACCTGCGCCGTCAAGTTGCCGGCCATAGCGTTGACCGAGTCGGTAAGATCCTTCCACGTTCCCGCTACGCCGACCACGACGGCCTGGCCGCCGAGCTTGCCGTCCGTGCCGACCTCGCGTGCGACGCGCGTCACTTCCGACGCAAATGATCGCAGCTGATCCACCATCGTGTTGATGGCTTCTTTGAGCTGAAGAATTTCGCCGCGCACATCGACCGTGATTTTGCGTGATAAGTCACCGCTAGCTACGGCCGTAGCCACTTCGGCGATGTTTCGCACCTGGCCAGTAAGGTTGCTGGCCATCGAGTTAACCGAATCCGTTAGATCTTTCCACGTGCCGGCCACTCCCGGAACCAGCGCCTGGCCGCCCAGTTTCCCATCCGTTCCGACTTCGCGGGCCACGCGCGTCACTTCTGCCGTGAACACACCCAACTGCTGGATCATCGTGTTGACGATGTTCGCCGAACGCAAAAACTCACCTTCCAGCGGACGTCCGTCGACATCCAAGCGCACCGTCTGTGTCAGATTCCCCTGCGCGACAGCCGCGATTGCGCGCGTAACTTCAGCGGTCGGACGCAGCAAATCTTCGACCAGCGTATTGACCGACACTTCCATCTCGCCCCACGCGCCCCTCGACTGATGAAAGCGCGTGCGCTCGCGTGTCCGGCCTTCTTTACCGACCACCTGCCCAACGCGCTTCAACTCCAGCGCGATGTGCTGGTTGGCCGCCACGATTTCATTGAAGGTATCGGCAATCTTCCCCGGCAGACCCGTCCACGATCCCGGCAACCGTACTGAGAACTCTCCATCTCGCATCGTCTGCAGACAGACCAGAATCGCCGTCAGTTCCGACGAGACTCCGTCTGCGGATTGCAGGGCCAATTCTGCGCTCTCTTGGCGGTGATCACCATTCCCATGATCTACGTTCGCCCCGCCATCGGAGACCGCCGTCCCGCCGTTCCGAGGGTTGGCCGCCGCGTCGTTATTCGCGATCGCGCTTGAAGCGTTCCGATTACCTCTTTTCATGCATCCCCCATTTACCCTGCGTGTTCTTCGCTCGATAGGAAAGAAAAAAGAAGAAGAAAACTGAGTTGTGATGGAGCCTCAATCCGACATTCTTCCCCAACACCCCATACAAAAGCCGGCGGCCAGATCGCCACCCCGGTTCAACTAGATTCAACCCCGTAGACCGCTGTAGATGAAACTACTGGAATCCACGGACCATCTTAACTAGGTAACACGACGTTCATGAACTTGACTCTAGGGTGTTTACTGTACCGGGCCGTGGGGTGGCTGCGACCGATGCCCAGCAGTCCGCTTTTGCCATATTCAATGCAAATCTCCTACAGGATTGACCTTAGTGTCACCCTTGACCCAATAATGTAGTTTATCGGGATCGCTCCGCTCGTCCATCGACTATCGGGTTCACAGTGTAGGGCGCTGCGCCATTCTGGAGACTTGCTCATGGCCCTAAGTAAGCCAGCCGCCTACGGGCTTTATTCGCCGGACGTCGCCCTTCGCGAAGTCATAGGCACCTTGAATCAAGCCGGCTTCGGAAGTGAAGACATCTGTGTCATGCTTTCCCCCACTCATCCCATTTCCACCGTGGTGCGCGATGCCCGCATCCTGGATCCGGAGCGAAAGACGAACTTGAGTGCCGGTATGATCGGCTGGCTCTCCAAGTTCGGAGCCGTCTTGATCCCCACCGTAGGCTTCTTTGCCCGTTCCCAGTCTTTCTTTCACGCCATGATGGCAGGCATGGATTCGCCCGCATCGTGCGCCAGTTCAAGAACACTCCTCGCCTTGGGCTTTTCCGAATTCGAAGCCGAACGCTTCGAAGGCCAACTTCATCGCCGCGGTGCGCTCGTTTACGTATCCTGCGCCGAAGTGGCAAGGACGAATTGGGCCATCCAGTTATTGCAACGCACCGGCGCCAAAGAAAGCGCCACCCTGGATAAAAATCTGGATAAAAATAGCGATAAAGACAGAAAACTGATGTCCGAAGCCGCTGCCTGAGCGTCCCGAGGCGATCCGCCCGATCCCCGTCGTTTCCGTTTATCGATGTGCTCCGAGTCCTGTGCGGAAGGGTTTTTGCCAGGCTCGCAAGAAACATCTGTCACGGTTGCGCAAATAGATGCAACGACCCGCACCCAATTCCAAATGTTATCTTTATGACGGCGACGAGCCGCCCTTTACACCCTACATGGAAGTTCTCAAAACCCTCTTTCAGCGCCATTTCCAAACGCCTGTCGGGCGCGTGCAACCGCTGCAAGGCCAGCTTGGCGGGTCAGGTCGGAAAATCATCCGTCTCTCCACCGAAAAACTCAGCGCCATCGGCATTCTCTACGATGTTCGCGACGAAAACATCGCCTTCCTTGAATTCTCCCGCCACTTCCGCTGCCACGGTCTTCCCGTGCCCGAGATTTATGGCGAAGAATTGGCCCAAGGCGCCTATCTGGAAGAAGATCTCGGCGACACCACGCTGTTTGAGTTTCTCTCCGAGCATCGTCAAGGCGCGGCCATTGCACCCGAAGCCGTCGCTGCCTACCGCCAGGTGGTGGCCATCTTGCCGCGCTTTCAAGTCGAAGCCGCTCGCGATCTGAATTACAAAGTTTGCTACCCGCGCGCCAGCTTCGATCGCCAATCCATTGCGTGGGATCTGAACTATTTCAAATATTATTTCCTGCGTCTGGCCGGCATTCCTTTCAACGAGCAGGCGCTCGAAGACGATTTCAGCCGCCTCACGAAATTCCTCCTCAGCGCCAGCCGCGATTTTTTTCTCTATCGTGATTTCCAATCCCGCAACATCATGTTGCGCGACGGCCTCCCCTTTTTCCTCGACTATCAAGGAGGCCGCAAAGGTGCTCTGCAATACGATATTGCCTCTCTTCTGTATGACGCGAAGGCCGACCTGCCGCCCGATCTGCGCCAGCAACTCCTCGATCATTATCTCGACGACCTCGCCGGATTTCTCGACCTCGATCGCGCCACCTTTATGCACTTTTATTACGCCTATGTCTACGTGCGCATCATGCAGGCCCTGGGCGCTTATGGTTTTCGCGGCTTCTACGAGCGCAAAGAGCATTTCTTGCAAAGCGTTCCCTATGCACTGAAAAACCTGCGCTGGTTGCTCCACAATGTCGAATTACCAGTTGCCCTCCCAGCGCTGATGGAAGCCTTCAAGAGCATGGTGGCATCAGAAAAGTTGCAGGGCTTAACCTCTGAGCCTGGAAAAACCGAAAAATTAACCGTCCGCGTCTTCAGTTTTTCCTTTCACCGTGGTCTGCCGCAAGACGACTCCGGCAACGGCGGTGGCTTCGTCTTTGATGGCCGCAGCCTCCCCAATCCCGGTCGCGAGGACCGCTTCAAATCCCTGACCGGCAAAGATGCGCCCGTCATCGAATATCTCAACCAGCAGGAAAGCGTCCACCAGTTTCTTGCGAACGCCCAGTCGCTAGTAGACGGGAGCGTCAGCGCTTATCAACGCCGCGGCTTCAAGCACCTGATGGTCTCCTTTGGTTGCACCGGAGGCCAGCATCGTTCCGTCTATCTAGCCGAGCAATTGGCCGAGCATTTGCGCCGTAACAACGGAATCGACGTGATACTCCGTCATCGCGAACAGGAGCAGCTCAATTCATGAAGGCACTGAGGGACCTGATTCGATGAAGGCGATGATCTTGGCTGCCGGCCTCGGTACGCGCCTGCGTCCGCTCACCGACGATCGCCCCAAAGCGCTGGTCGAAATCAACGGCCACACACTTCTCGAGATCACGCTATTGCGTCTACACAAAGCCGGAGTCAACGAAGTGATCATCAACGTCCATCACTTCGCCGATCTTGTAGTCGACTACCTGAAAAAGCACGCCAACTTCGACATGCACATTGAAGTCTCGCGCGAAGACGTATTACTCGACACCGGAGGCGGCCTGAAAAAAGCCGGGCATTTTTTTCTGGCAGGTTCCCGCCCGGACGAACCTTTCATTCTGCACAACGTCGACGTGCTAAGCACAATCGACTTACTCCGCATGGTGAAATTTCACATCGAAAATCAGGCTCTGGCAACGCTCGCTGTGCAAGACCGCAAAAGCTTCCGCCATTTGTTGTTCGACGACGGGTTCCATCTTTGCGGTCGTCAATCCGGCAACAATCAACCCGAACTCATCCGAAGCGGCCTGCCACTGCAGCCATTAGCCTTTTCCGGAATCCACATAATCTCGCCGCACCTCCTCCCCATGATGATCGAAGAGGGAGCATTCTCGATAATCACAACGTATCTGCGCCTCGCCGCTCAAGGAGAAAAAATCCTCGCCTTCCGCGCCGACGAATATTATTGGCGCGATCTCGGCAAGCCAGAAAACATCGCGCAAGCCGCCGAGGATCTAAAGCAAAATGTAGTCGCACTCGGCAGCTAAGCTTCACTCAGATCACTCGCCTGTTTTCCTTTGTGCTCCTCCGTGACCTCTGTGGTAATGCTCTTTGCCCGCTGGCGCGATCCTCTCGGTTCGCGCGCAGTCCGCCGCGCCCTTCATCGAACTGATACTCTGAATCAAGAAACCAATCTCGGAGACCGCAATCATTGCCGCCCGTATCAGCACCTATCGCCAACGCCCAGGAAATCAGCAAAGCCTTCGGCGCCAATCCGCTCTTCCAAAACGTCTCCTTCACCATTTCGGATGGCGATCGCATCGGCCTGATCGGCCCCAACGGCTCCGGCAAATCCACGCTGCTAAGGATTCTCGCTGGGGACGTCGCGCCCGATAGCGGCGAGGTCTCGCTCCGCAAACGCACCCGCCTCGCCTATGTCGAACAAGACTCGCGATTCGATCCCGAAGCCACCGTCCGCTCAGTCATAGAAGGTGCTCTCGACCGCGCTGGCGTCTCTGGCACGGAGCGCGGAGCCCGCTTCGCCGAAACCCTAGGTCGCGCCGGCTTCGAAGACGTAGAAGCCCGCGCCGCGGAGTTATCCGGGGGCTGGCAAAAGCGCCTGGCTATCGTCGAAGCCCTCGTTCAGCATCCCGATATTCTTCTGCTCGACGAACCCACCAACCACCTCGATCTTCCCGGAATCACCTGGCTCGAAGATCTGCTGGAGCAAGCCTCGTTCGCCAGCGTAATCGTCAGCCACGATCGCTATTTTCTCGAGAACATCACGACCGCCATGGTTGAGCTGAGTCGCATCTATCCCGAGGGCTCGCTTCGCGTCCAAGGCAACTACAGCACCTTCCTCGAAAAAAAAGAAGAATTCCTGCACGCTCAATCCAAGCGCCACGAAGCTCTTGAAAATCTGGTCCACGGAGAAATCGAGTGGCTTCGTCGCGGTGCCAAAGCCCGCACCCGAAAATCCAAAGCTCGCATCAGCAAAGCCGGAGAACTCATGGGCGAGCTCGCCGATCTCAACACGAGGACCCGCACTGCGACAGCGCAAATTGACTTCTCCGCCACCGATCGCAAAACAAAACGCCTCATCGAATTGCAAGACGTTGCGTGCACGATGGGAACGAAAATGCTTTTCAAAGATCTCAACTTCATCCTGACCGCCGGAATGCGAGTGGGTCTCGTAGGCCCCAATGGCAGCGGCAAGACCACGCTGCTCCGCTTGTTACAAGGTGATCTCGCGCCGACGGAAGGTGAGATTCGTCGCGCCGACTGGCTGCGCATCGTTTACTTCGACCAAACCCGTACTCTCGATCCCGACGTCACTCTGCGACGCGCGCTAGCTCCCGATGGCGATTCCGTCATCTATCGCGACCGCGTAATTCACGTCTCCGGATGGGCCGCAAAATTCCTCTTCACCGGTGAGCAACTAAGTCAGCCCGTCGGCCGCCTCTCCGGAGGCGAACGCGCCCGCGTCCTGATTGCGCAGCTCATGCTCCAGCCCGCCGACATCCTCCTGCTAGACGAGCCCACCAACGACCTCGATATTCCCACTCTAGAAATCCTGGAAGAAAGCCTGATTGATTTTCCCGGCTCGCTCGTTCTCGTAACCCACGACCGTTACATGCTCGACCGCGTCTCCACCATTGTTCTCGGCCTGAACGGAAAAGGCGGAGCCAATTCCTTCGCCGACTACGCACAATGGGAGCAGTGGCAGGCACAGCGCTCGAAAGCGGACGCGGCGACCTCCGCGATTTCGCAGACGCAGTCGGGCTCTACCGCGTCAACAACCAAGAAAAAACTCTCCTACCTCGAAGCGCGCGAATACGCAGCCATCGAGCAGCGAGTGGAAGATGCCGAGCAGTTGGTGCAAGCCAAACGTGCAGAGCTTGAAGATCCCGCCAATCCAACCGATGCCGCGCGCCTGGTAACCGCGCAATCCGATCTCGACGCCGCTCAGGAAGCGCTCGACGCCCTCTACGAGCGCTGGGCCGAACTGGAAAAAAAGAAAGGCTGAGTCGCCGCTTCGGCTATGACTCAACTAACGAACCCGCTACTTCGCCCTTCTAATCGCGATCCCCATAACCTCGAAGTGCGCGCCTCGCACCAAACTCGCCGCTCCAAGAAAAGCCCGAGCCGGAAACTGATCGCGAAAATACGTCCGATACACGCCATTGAACGTGTCATACAGCGCGAGATCGGTGCAGAACACCTGCACTGAGACCAAGTCGTCCATAGTCATCCCCTCGCTTTCGACGACTTGCTTGACGCCGTCCATCGCGAGTTTGGCTTCCTGTTCCGCGCTGGCCGGCACCTTGCCGGTGACATCGAAGCCTATGGTTCCAGCAACGTAAAAAGTGTTTCCCACCAGAACGCCATCACTGAAAGGCAAGGCGCTGCGCGCCGCCGACGGATGCAGTACCACGTGCTTAGGGTCCGTCTCCGCAGCCAATGACGAGATTGAAAGTAACTGGAGAAAAACCAATCCGAAAATTAGCGATTTCATTGAGACCTCGATTTGTGGATTTGCAACGCGGAAGCAGCGTACCAGTTGGCAGATGGAGAGACAAACAGTCTACCCGCGTGGGTCCCTGTGGAGCACACCATCTCCCCACTCGTCTCTGGGAGGTATCACGTATACTCCTGCGATGATCCCAAAACTGGTGTATGAGTCAAATCGCCTTTTTAGCGTTTTTGGCTACGCCATGAGTCACGGAGTATTGCTCCTCAGAAGCGGGAAGTCGAATGAAACGCCAACAACGAGGGTTGACATAATGTTCAAGGATGTTAGGGCTCTGGAAATAAGGAAGTGGTTCAAGGGCATAAGAATCGAGGAAGTTGACGCATCCTACCTCGATGGTCAGAAGAGTAAGCCTGAGGAGATGATCGAACCGGGGAACATAGTCTATGCCCTAAAGAGCTCAGGATGGCAAGGTTTCGTCGTGGGCGGTATTGTTCGATTCCACGAAGATGACGGCGACCTCTTCGGCCCAAGCGCCATAGTCGAGTCGCCGCCCATCAAGAGATGGACGGTGGGATGAAGTAAGTACAGTGACGCGAGTACAAACGTTCCACGTGGAACATATAGATTTGTGTTTTGTAAGGCGCGCCCTCCCGTCCCTCCACAATCGATCGTTTGGGAGAGCGCGCTATCGCCGACCGGCTAACTTACAAATGATGCGGCTTCTTAACTTCTTTCCCCGATGGCGCGACTGCCTGCGGTGCCACTTGACCACCACCGTTCCCGCGCGACTGCTTCTGCGGCGGCACCAACTTCGTCCCCTGAATGTGATCGAAGGGCACCGTTTGCGCGAACGTCGGTAGATTGTGCTCGCGCACTCGCGTAACTGCCTCAAAGCCCGAGGCCAGCGTGATAAGCTTCGGCTCGCTGAACGCCGTCCCGAAAAAGCTGACGCCCATCGGCGCGCCAAACGCCATCCCCGCCGGCACCTGAATCACCGGATACCCCTCCGGCGCCGCCAGGCCCGACGTGCCATAAATAAAGTGATCGCCGTAGAGCAGGTCCGTGGCCCAGGCAGGATTGTCGGTAGCGCTCACCACCGCATCAAGATTGAACTGGCTCAGCGCCGCATCAATTCCCATGACTCCCGAGGCCTGATCAATCGCGAGCGCCTGGTTATAGGTCATCCCACCAAACGCCGGTTGCGGATCGTCGGGCCCTGTCGCCAGCGAAGCCGTCAGAGTCCAAATATCCTGATTGAAGAACGGCATCTCTTCATTGGCATGGGCATTGTTGAAATTGATCGCGTCATTCAACGTCTTGCCCGCCACCGGTACGCCGACGCGAGAAGCGAAATACTTCTGCACGTCGTTTCTAAAATCGAAGCACAACACCAGCGTCTCGCCGGTAGCCGAAGGAAAGACAAATCCCGCGGCATCGAGATCGATGATCGTAGCTCCCGCCGCGCTCATCGCGCTGATCGCCGCTTCGAACTGCGCCAGCACCACCGGCGGAGTAGGGTAATTCGGATCGAATCCAGTGAGCCCCGCCCGGGTCACGCCAAGAATCGCGCCCTGCAGCCCGTTAGGATTGAGGTACTGCGTGTAGTCGGTAGGAATATTCGTCGGACGCGTGAACCGTCCCTGCCATCCCAGCGGAACGCCGCCCGTGGCCGGATCTCGCCCGTCATAAGTCCGGCTCTGCGCCACGCTAAGTGCCACCGCGACATCGGACACATGTCGTCCATGCGGTCCAACCGTATCCTGCGTATGCGAAATCGGCACCACCCCCGCCCGACTGGTCAGGCCCACCGTCGGTTTAAGTCCGACCACCCCATTAGCGTTCGCCGGACACACAATGCTGCCATCGGTCTCCGTTCCAAACGACACCGCTGTAAAGTTCGACGACTCCGCCGCCGCCGATCCCGCGCTCGATCCGCACGGATTCCGCGCGATACCATAAGGATTATTCGTCTGTCCGCCCCACCCCGACCATCCGCTGATAGATTCGAAAGAGCGAAAATTCGCCCACTCCGAAAGATTCGTTTTTCCCAGAATCACCGCGCCGCCGTTACGCAAATTTTCTGCCACCGTCGAGTCGATCAACGCCGGCTTACCCAGCAAAGCGTATGACCCCGCCGTCGTCTGCATCTTGTCGCCCGTGTCAATATTTCCCTTGAGCAGCACCGGAATGCCGTGCATCGGCCCAAGCACGATGCCATGCTTCCGCAGCAAATCCGCATTGCGCGCCATATTCAGCGCATCGGGATTCAGTTCGATCACCGCATTCACGCCCGGACCGTTCTGGTCTATAGCGATAATGCGCGTGATGTATTCCTTGGTTAACTCCACTGAGGTGAGAGTGCCAGCGGCCATCGCCGCCTCCAATTGCACCACTGTCCATTCATTATGTGCTGGTGGAAAATCTTTCGGTTCGCTGTTTTGCTTGACATCATCTGCTGCCGCCAGAGGAAGCGCCAGCAAAGCTGCCACAAGGAGAGTGCCTACCGTTCTGACGATCATGTTGGTCCTCCTGGGGGATTTGTGGAAATGCGATGCCCGGAATCCTGCTACTCGCCAATCAGTTTGTCAAGAGATTGCGGCATATGCGTTCTACCGCACACACACAAGGAAATCCCGCATCCCGCTTGGCTTCCCGACGCTCAGCTCCAGCGCTCAAATGTAAACATTTTGTCAACGATTACTATGGGAGGCGAGCACTTGATACTTTTCCACCCTGCGGCAGCAACAGGAATGCACTCTAGTCTTAGCGAACGGTAAGCTGGCGTAGAATCAAAACCGCGGCGAAGTAGCGATTAAAACCGCCGCTCGATATTCCCTAGGCTCTTGCAAAATCAATAAACCCATGTTGCACATCCGTTCGCGTTAGCTTCGCGCGCAATCTGTCGCCGACGTGCAATCCTTGTCCTCCCTGAACTAGCAGACCTTCCATGTGCGGCTGAAGTACGCGAACAAACGTCCCCTTCGGAGTAACTCCCGTGACGATGGCATCAAACGTCTCACCCACCCGATGGCTCATCGCCACGGCGGCCAGCCGCTTCGACATATCGCGCTCCACTTTGCGCGCTGCATCTCCTTTAGTCGTGCAATTAGCCGCGATCGCGGCAAGCTCGTCGTCAGAATAAGGATTAGGTTTCCCGTCCAGCAAAGACTTGACTAACCTCTGCGTCACAATGTCCGCAAAGCGCCGGTTGGGCGCGGTCGAGTGCGTGTAATCCTGCACGGCAAGCCCAAAATGCCCCTGCTCAGGATCGCCCGCACGCTCCAGCACATATTCGCCCGGCCCAATCAGCTTAATGACCGCCAGAGATAAATCGGCAAAGTGATCGGGCGCAGCCGCTTTGCGCTTTAAAAGAAAATCGTTCAGCGCCTTCGAATCAGGCGCAGCCGGGAGTTTCTCGCCCTGCGCCGCTGCCAGCCGCACAATCCCGTCCCAATGCTCGGGAGTTTTGACGATGCGTCGCAGCGACGAAACTTTCTCCAGCAGCCGCGCCACCACCCCGTTAGCGGCGATCATGAAGTCTTCTATCAAATCAGTCGCACGATTTTTCTCGACCGTCGCGACTCCCGTCACCTGTTGGTCGAGCAGCAGCGGGATAACTTCGGCCGTGTCAAGGTTCAGCGCGCCGTTGTCAAAACGCAGCTTTCTGAGCATCTGCGCGACTTCGTCCTGTAACTTGAGCTGAGCTTGCAACTCGGCAGATGCGGCCACTTTCGGCGGAGCCGCGCCCTTGCCCTCTAGCCAGGGTCCAACCCCGTTATAAGTGAGTTGCGCCTTGTTGCGCACCACAGCCCGATACACGTTGCTCGAACTCGGCGCGCCCTTGCCATCGACCACGAATTCCGTCACCACCGCCGGCCTGTCCACGTCCGGCAGCAATGACGACGCGCCCGTCGAGAGTTCCACCGGCAGCATCGGAAAAATGGTGACCCACGTATAAACGGTAGTCGCCTCCCGAGCCGCGTGCTGATCGATGGCGGAATCCTTCGCAACAAAAGCGTCCACGTCGGCAATGCCCACCATCACCTTGATGCCGCCATCAGGTAGGCGTTCAGCCACCTCAATCTGGTCCAGGTCCCTCGAAGTGTCGTTGTCAATCGAAGACCAAAGCAGCGCGCGAAGATCACGCACCTTCTCCGAAGGCGTAAGCACCGGCGGATGCGCCTTAATCGCAGCCAGTTGTTGCTGGGTCGCCGGAGGAAAATTAGGTTCAAACCCGCGCGCCAGCATCACCTGCCGCGCCATCGCTTGTAGATCAACAGAAGGAGTCCGAGAATCGCTCATGCGTCTCAAAGGCTAACACGATCCACCAGTGTTGCAGGTGCGCATCCCTTCGTGACCCTTAGTGCCCTTGGTGGTGGAAGGTTTTTCCCTGTGCCACTCTGTGTCCCCTGTGGTAACGCTCCTGACCTTAGCAGCGAGAGCAAGAACGAATGAGTACGGGATGGGAACGTGTTACCCTACTAACAGCAGCTGCGTCTTCTTCCTATTGGATCGATTCCCGCAGTTCCCTGAATATCATGATTTCAGTCTCCAATGTGTCCATGCGCTACGGCGCCAAAGTTCTGTTCGATGAAGTTTCCACCGGCTTCACGCCCGGGAAGCGTTACGGTTTGACCGGCCCCAACGGTGCCGGCAAATCCACGTTCATGAAGCTTCTCACCGGCGAACTCGAGCCGCAGAAGGGAACCGTAGTCCGCCCTCGCAAGCTCGGCGTTCTAAGCCAGGATCAATTCGCCTTCGATAAATATCGTGTAATCGACGCGGTAATCATGGGCAACCGTCGTCTGTGGGCCGCCCTCGAAGAGCGCGAAATTATCTATGCGAAACATGAGATGACCGACGCCGACGGCATGAAACTAGGCGAACTCGAAGGCATCGTCGGAGAAGAAGATGGCTATACTGCCGAATCCGATGCGGCAATTCTGTTGCAAGGCCTCGATATTCCCGATGAGATGCACGAGCGCAAAATGTCAGAGCTGCCCGGAGGACAAAAGATGCGGGTCCTGCTGGCGCAGGCTCTTTTCGGCCATCCACAAGCGCTGCTCCTCGATGAACCTACCAACCACCTCGATCTTGACTCGATCCACTGGCTGAAGAATTTTCTCAATCAATATGAAGGCGTGCTGATCGTGATCTCGCACGATCGTCATTTCCTCAACGGTATTTGCACCCACATCGCCGACATCGATTACGAGACGATCATCACTTACACCGGCACCTATGACGACATGGTGATCGCCAAGACGCAGATCCGCTCGCAGATCGAATCGCAAAACGCCCAGCGCGAAAAGAAAATTTCGCAGCTGAATGAGTTCATCGCGCGCTTCGCCGCCGGAACCCGCTCCAGCCAGGTCCAATCAAGGCGCAAGGAAGTCGAACGCCTGCAGGTCACTGAACTAGCAAGGTCGAACATTCAGCGCCCGTATCTGAAGTTCGATCAGAAAAGGCCGTCGGGCAAACACATTTTAGAAGTCGAAGGCATCACCAAATCTTACGGCGACTCCAAAGTGATTTACAGCTTCACCGCGAGCGTCCTCCGTGGAGAAAAAATTGCGCTCATGGGCCGCAACGGCTCCGGCAAGACCACGCTGGTCAACGCGCTGCTAGCGAACTCCCCGACCATCTCAGGGTCGGAACTGCGAAAAACCAGCGGCTACGATGGCCCATTTCTCGACCAGGGAAAAGTTATCTGGGGTCACGAGGCCGCCGTCGGATATTTCCCCCAGGATCACAAAGCGGTAATCGAGCCCGGCATCAAGGTCCTGGAGTGGCTCCATCAATGGGATCCATCCGCCTCCACCGAAGAAATTCGCGGCATCCTCGGCCAGATGCTTTTCCCGCGCGATGACGCCGAGAAGCGGACCGACGTGCTCTCCGGCGGAGAAGCGGCCCGCTTGCTCTTCTGCAAGCTAATGCTGCAAAAACCGAATCTGCTAGTGTTCGACGAGCCCACCAACCATCTCGATCTGGAATCGATCAACGCGCTAAATATTTCGTTGCAGCGCTATCAGGGAACGGTGCTGCTGGTCACGCACGACGAAGATTTGATCGATGAAGTAGCAACCCGCATCTGGCACTTCGAAGGCACCCACGAAATCACCGATTTCAAAGGCGCCTACAGCGAATACGAGACGGTGCTGGCGCAGGCCCCAGCATTATCGGCAAAAGGCAACTAAAGGATTTGTCATTCTGAGCGAAGCGAAAGACCTGCTTCTTGCAACTCGCAACCGATCGATCGGCGAGACGATCAGGAATGCAAACTACTCGCTCTGCGCTGGCTTGCGAACGATCGCAAGAGTCGGATCTTTCTTCCGCTTCTTTTTCCCGCTCGACCGCTTCTGCGACTTAGAGTTTCCGCCGACAATGTCAGCCACGCTCGTGCTTTCCAGTATCTTCGCCGCAGCGTCGCGCACCTCCAGAAAAACACCATAGAGCGCGCGATGATCAGGGTCGGTGACGATCAAACTGCGCAGTTGATCGGCGTCGCCAAAGGGCGCCAGCGGTCCATCCACCAGACGAATAATTTCGCTGAGTTTGATCTCTTCCGGAGCGCGCCGCAACCGGTAGCCGCCCTTCGCTCCCCGCACACTTTCGACGATGCGCGCGTTCTTCAGTTCCAGCAGTATCAACTCCAGAAACTTCTCAGGCAAGTCGCTATCAATCGCAATGTCACGAATCTTGACGGTCTCAGTTCCATAACGCCGGCCAAGCGTCATGACCGCTTGCAGCGCGTAGAGCCCTTTCTGCGAGATCTTCAATCTCGTTTCCCCTCGATGTCATTAATCAAAGTTATCAACCAAGGTACCTATCGCGTCGAAACCATCCTCATCGCCGGTTCGCCAATTTCGTCGTGGGATTGGCCTTCGAGGCAAACCCGGTGCCACCACTCAAGATTGAGCAATCGCCAGATCCGATCAGCATTGTCGCGATGTTGCATCCGATGGTCGTTGAATAACCTCTCAACACCCTCGCGCCGGAAGTAGCCGCGATCGAGGCTGCGAGGTTCCAACAACATCGCGCGAATCGCCTCAAGCCGAGGGCCCGTCAGCCACCCACTCCACGGCGTGGGAAACCCCATCTTTTGCCGGTAGAGAATTGAGCGTGGCAACAAATCTTCTACCGCCTTTTTCAAAATGCATTTGCCCGCCAACCCCTGAATCTGCTCTTCACGCGGAATTCGCGTCGCGAATTCCACCAGCACATGATCGAGAAAAGGCACGCGGCTTTCAATCGACGCCGCCATGCTCATGTTGTCCTGCTTCATGAGCAGTTCGACCAGGTAAGTCTTGATATCGGTGTAAAGCAACCGTTGCAGCATCTCGCCTGGCGAAAGATTCCAGTAATCCACCACATTCTTATATGCCGTGCTGGGCAAGGCTTCTCGCGCGAATGCATTCGTCAATAATCCGCGCTGCTCTGCTTCGCCAAATGCCGAAAAGAAATTATCGAAATAAAAAGAGGCCCACGAATCCCCATCCTTGGCGAGAAACGTATGTTCCAGTTTCCGGCGCGCCGTCGCTCCGAGCAGCGAAGACGTCGCAACCACATTGCGCAACCCGCGACGCAAGAAGCCCGGCACCACGCTGCGATACGCGCGGTCGATAGCCGCATTCTTCAAGGTGAAGGCATAACGCGTGTAGCCCGCCAGAGTTTCGTCTGCACCCTCGCCGGTCAGCACCACGGTGACACGCTCCCGGGCAAGTTTGGCCACGAAATAAAGCGACACGCTCGACGGCCATACGATCGGTTCATCTTCGTGCCAGATTAAGTGCGGTAGAGCTCCAAAAAAGTCTTCCTCACTAACCAGCACTTCCTGATGTCGCGAATGAATGTGATCCGCGACCGTACGTGCAAAAGGCAACTCGCTTTGCGCCTGCTCGGCGTAACCGACGGAAAAAGTTTCCACCGGCTCGCGCCGCAGTTTCGTCATCAGCGCCGCGACCGCGCTCGAATCCACCCCGCCGCTAAGAAATACTCCCAGGGGAACGTCGCTCATCAAGTGGCTCTGGACGGCGCCTTCCAGCAACTCCCGATAGCTCTGCACATAATAGTTTTCATGGTGCGAAGCGTGCGGCGTCGACGCGTCCAAATCCCAATACTGCCGAATCTCCGCCTCGCCGCTGGGACCAACCGTCATCGCGTGCCCAGGCAACAGTTTGGCGATCCCGGAGTAGAAACTTTCCTCGCCCGACAAATATCCAAACGCCAGATATTCCGGCAGCGCCGCCCGATTAAATTCCGGACGAATCCCGCCATGCGCCAATATCGCCTTGATCTCCGATCCAAACAGCAACCGTTCTGGCGTCAACTTGTAATAAAGAGGCTTAATCCCTAGCCGGTCGCGCGCGATAAACAGCGTTCGCGTATTGCGATTCCAGATGGCAAACGCGAACATACCGCGCAGATGCTGCAAGCAGTCCGCGCCATATTCCTCAAAAAGATGAATGACGGTTTCCGTGTCGCTGTGCGTAACGTAGCGATGGCCGCGCGCGATCAGTTGTTCGCGCAGCGCGAGATGGTTATAGATCTCACCATTAAATACGATCCATAGCGTGCCATCTTCGTTTGAAATCGGCTGATGCCCGCCCGCCACATCGACAATGCTGAGCCGCCGCATCCCGATCCCGAGCGGTCCATCGGTGTAAAAACCCTCATCGTCCGGTCCGCGATGAGTGATGACGCGGCACATTTCACGCAGCGCGCCTGCGCTCGCCCGCGCCTCGCTCCCGAATTCAAGAATGCCAGCGATCCCGCACATTGAAAGTTTTCCCGCGTAGATTGACGAGCCTTACGTAAGCGAACTACGAGTCAAATCGGGCGACAATAACCGCGAACCGCTCGTCAGCTTCTCGAATGCGGCCGTCACCGAAAAGGCATCCGCGCCCGCGTTCATCACCCCACCCGCGTGCCGCCATTCAAAGAATTTCAGTTCCGATGACCCCACAGCTTTCAGCAACGGCTGTTCCTGCCATGCCACCTGCGTTCCAGCGATCACCACTAGATGAGCAAGCTTCTCCTGGTCGACACAGCAATACAGCGCCCGCGCATCCGACGACCATGGACCAAAACTCCATGCCCCATCGCCCAGGGCAAAAAAGAAGCCGTGGCTCTGGTCATCATAATCCAGTTCGTAGACTTGCACCGTGGCGTGCGCCATGCGAGCCAGCTTGGGTTGATTCGCTTCCTCGCCTTCTTCGAAATTCGAGTCACTCAACGATCGGCGATCCCGCACCATAGGCTGGGAGCGAGTTAGCAGAACCGCCGCCGTCTCCACCGGCAGCATTGCCCGCGCATGACTTCGCACCAGCGGCGCGGGCTGAAACGCGCCATAGGCGGGCGAGACGAGAGCCCTCGAAACCTCCGTAGTCCATACCGTTTCTTCGGGAACGACCATCGTCAGTCGATTCTTGCTCACAGCATCGGTAGCAGATTCGCTCGCGGCATCGTCTGATCGCGCGTCCGGTCTCGATATCTCCACTCGCCCAGCACTTGCCCTCTGAACCATCAGATCGGGCGCGAAGTGCCACCGTATCTCCAGTTCATGTTTCGCCTGCCCGAGCGCCGCGTCGCGCACCAGCCACAATCCGCCCGCAATGTCTAACACGTGCCGCCGATGCAATACGGGATCGGCCAGCCGTGAATATCCACTGTGACTGCCTACAAAGTAAGTGAAGCTTTTTCCAACAATCCAATTCTCCGCTCGCACAGTGGGAATGTGAGTCCAAGAAAATGGCGTATACGCAACCGCCTGATCCACTCCATCCACGCGCATCGTGTTGTGCGCGCCCGTGCCGCGAAAAACGTTGCGATCCAATGGGTCCTTCGAGATATAGACGCCGCTCCCCGCGTCCACCAGCCAGCGCTCTCCATCCATCGTGAGCCGTAGGCTGAGCGCATCGGCGTGTCCATGTCCCGAACGCCCCGTGCCCTGCGGACCCGCATCCACTACCATCGCTTGCGCACACGGCGCCGCATCGGCCAACACATAAAGACCGCCGTCTCGAAATGCTCTCGAACCGACCGCCTCATTTGTCGTTTCACGCCCGAGTTCGTCGACCGCCCGCTCGCCAAACAACCAAATCGATTCCTCCGTCAACCGTGCCGCGGAAAATTGCTGTGAATACATCAGCGCCCCAAGCGCCAGCGGATCCGTCATCTGTTCCGTGCGATTTCTCCGCGGATTCCATAGCCGCCCGCCATCGTCATCACCAAACCCCTCGGCCGGACCAGCCTGCGCCAGCGCCTCCACCACATCGAGCATCCGCCTCAGCACCGCGTCGAACACCTGCGGAATTTCCATATCATTCCGAGCCGCCAACAGCCGCGCATAGAGAAAAAAATCGAGCGCATAAACGTGGTAATACAACGATTGCTCAAAATAAACGCCATCCGGACGCACCTGCCGCTGCGCCTCCTGCAACACGATCTGCCACCCCGATTTCTTCCAGTGCTCGGCGCGCGGCATTTGCGGATACAAAGTTCCCAGAAAAAACAGCGCCAGCGCTTCTCCCAGCAAATGTGTGTTCGGAGAAAAATGAGTAGAAAGATAGCGCTCGATATAGCGCCCATGAAAGGCCAGTACCGGCGCCATCTCCGCGCGAAACTCCCCGCCTGCGCGACCCGCCAACCCGAGCAACTGGTCTATCCAAATCCAAGACAAGCTGCGAAAGGCCACTTCCAGCGTGCTTCCCCAATTGATCCCGAGCGGATAAGGATTCGCCTTGATCCAACTCCGCCATTGTGCCAGCAGTTCGCGTGTGTATTTCTCGTCTCCGCTCAGCAGTTGCGCCTTGGCGAGCGTCACCAGATGTTGGTGCCGATTCAATTCCCAAATGACTTTGTGATCGCCCACCACCGCGAAATCCAGAAACGGAATCTTGAACCACGCCTCCAAAGGCGCACGCTTGCTATGCACCGGATCAAGGTGCCAGTCGATCTGGCTTCCGTCATCCCCCGCTCGCTCCCGCACTGGATCAACAGCGAACCGAAGATTTTCGTAGCCCAGCAGACGAAAACGGTGCTCGCAAATTTCGTCGGCCTCACGCAGAATTTCGCCTGCTTCGTTAGGCAGATACTTACGCAATAGCTCCGCGCGCACCGAAGCCTCGTCGCCAGAAAACTCGCCCTGCGAAATACCGCTCGCCGAGAAACAGAAATGTCCCGGCCGCGCCGCCTGATCCCCCTTGAGCGCTATGCATCCACCGCGTACTCCCAACCGGTGCAGCAACAGGTCGCGGCGTTTGCCAACGCTCTGACCCACGCGCACACGAACTTCTTCCAAGTCCATTCGTGAGATGCGCGTCAACATGTTGTGCCATCCAGCGGCCATTCCGGTTCCTTTATCTTACATGCCAGGAAACCGGCCTCCCTCGTTCCGTCGGTTACTCTCGTTATCCTGTTCCAGTCCCAAACCTGGCGCCGGCCGGTGCGTGGCATTCAGCAAGTAGGATCAAAAGTCGTGGGGCAATTTGGCTTGCCAGAGATCCCCTCAATGTGTGATCAAAAATGTGTGATCAAATCGGTCTGGATCGAAGCGGTAAGAGAACGAGCCAGCGACAAAAACGAGAAGCAGAAGCAGAACCCGAGCATGAATCGATTCAAGAACACAGCCGCGCCGATAGGAACGATTTCAGCCGGAGACACTCCGACCGCGCGACATCCAACCCTGCAAACCTCCTCTTACAACCTCAGGGAAGCTTGGTTACGTTGGCCGCCTGCGGCCCTTTCTGTCCCTGCACAATCTCAAACTCCACCTTGTCGCCCTCCTGCAGGCTCTTGTAGCCTTCAGTGGTGATTGAGCTGTAGTGAATGAAAACATCCGGCCCATCGTCTCGCCCGAGGAAACCGTATCCTTTGGCGTTGTTGAACCACTTTACGGTGCCTTTCAAACGTTCCACGTGCGGCCCCCTCTTTCTTGCGGATTGACCCAAAAAGGCGCGTTTCCCGGCCCCCGCAAAAATTGTGTAGGCATTGTGCTGCTCACCGCGAGGACTGTCAAGGATTAGCGTCAAGGCGCCCCTGTAACCGCCGGCATGCAGAAAAGGGGCCGGCAAACTCCTGCGCTCAACAAAACCGAGACCGGAATGTCGCCCTAGCGCGCGCGACGCGCCATCTCAGCCAGCCAGAGTATGCCGCAGATGGTCTTGGCATCCCGTATGCTCCCGCCGATTGCCATCTTTTTCGCCTCCGTCAAAGTGAAAAACCTGACGGCGATGCGCTCGTCCGCTTCCGGCTCGGCGATTCCCGCCCGCAGTCCCTGCGCCAGATAAATAGTCATCGTTTCGTCGAGAAATCCGGGGCTCACATAGAAATGCAGAATCCGCTTCCATCGCCGCGCTGCGTAGCCAGTCTCTTCCCGCAACTCGCGCTTCGCCGCGGTGATCGCCGTTTCTCCGTCATCGATGCGCCCCGCCGGCAGCTCCCACATCATCGAATGCGCAGCATGGCGATATTGCCGTTCCAGCAGTACGCGCGCCTCGCCCCCTCGCGCCGCCTTCTTTGAACCTGCGCCCGCCCTGCCGTCCGCCGCTCCATCATCCACAGCGAGCACAACAATCGATCCCGAATGTCTTATTACGTCGCGCCGAGCGCGCACGCCGCCCGGTTCCTCGACCTCGTCGGTGGTGACGCTAAACACCGGACCCTGATAACTCACACGCGAAGAAATGACGCGCGCAACCGTCGATTGTGCCCTGGCCGATTTCGTCGCCGACTTCATTGCTACTGATTTCATTCCTGACGCTTTCGCCATAACAACAATATAAGGTATGCTGCGCCGGTGAGCCGAGCGGTGGCCGGCGACGAATGGCCCGAAATCTAAAAATTAATAAGCCCGCAAATAACAAGCCAAGCGTGGCCCTCGTCGGGGCCGGCAGCCTCGCCACTTTTCTAGCCACAGCATTAAGCCATGCCGGCTTCACCATCACTGAAATCATCGCGCGCGATTCCGCGTCGTCGCAGCGTAAGGCCCGCCAGCTAGCAAGAAAGGTCGCCGCGCAAGCAGTTAGCGTCCATTCCGCGAGCCTCGAAGCCACTCTGCTATGGTTCTGTGTGCCCGACCGCGAGATTCGTCCCGCCGCTACGACCTTGTCCGATCACTTGCTCGCGCGGATGCTCGCGGATCAGAAAACAATCTCACGTTTCGCCTTGCACTCCAGCGGAGCGCTCTCCAGCCGCGAACTCTATCCTTTACACGCGGCCGATGTCGCGGTCGCGTCCGTGCACCCACTGATGACCTTCGTCGCCGGAGCGCATCCTTCTTTATCCGGATTCAAATCCGCGGTCAAATCCAACGTGCCATTCGCGATCGAAGGCGACAAGGCGGCCACGAGAGCAGCGCGCCAGATAGTCCGCGCGCTGGGTGGCGAAAGTGTTGCCTTGCCCGCGGCCCGTAAAGCGGCCTATCACGCCTGGGCGACGATGACCTCGCCGCTGCTCGTCGCGTTCCTGGTCGCTCTCGAAGAAGCCGCAAGCGTTGCCGGAATCAAGCTCGAAGAGGCCCGCCGCAAGAGCCTCCCTATCATCCTGCAGACCTTGGCCAACTATTCTCGTCTCGGCCCCGCGAAATCTTTCAGCGGCCCGCTGATTCGCGGAGACACAGAAACCGTACGAAAACACTTAGCGGTTCTGAAGCAACGACCCAGAGCCCGCGCGGTCTACACAGCTCTCGCCCAAGTCGCTCTGCGAGAATTGCCGGTAAAGAAGCGCGATGAACTAAAGCGCTTGCTGGACAAGGCTGCTTCGTGAGCTTTCAGGCTGCCCAGGAAATCATGGTTCGTGCCTTCTGCGGGCGCAGCGGTTTACCCGTCTTTGCGGTTGCATTTGAGTGGCGCAGCGGTTCACCGCTGCGATAAGCGGATTTTTCTAGAAGCGAGCTTCAGCCGTCGAGGGGACACGCCGTCGCGCAACAATCCACGCCGCTTTTTAATGCTGACCCTTGCGGCTGGTGAACAGATGTCCCAACTTCTCTTGCTTCGTCTTCAAATATTCCTCGGTAAATTCCGTAGGCGCGACTTCGCAAGGCACGCGTTCAGTCACCTGAATCCCCGCCCGTTCCAGCGCCGCCACTTTGTCAGGATTATTCGAAAGCAGCCGTACTCGCCGTATGTCCAGCGCCTTCAAAATCTCAACCGGCATCACAAACTCCCGCTGATCGGGCTTGAATCCCAGGCGCTCGTTCGCCTCCACCGTGTCCAAGCCGCTATCCTGCAGCGCGTAGGCCTGCAGCTTCGCCATCAGCCCAATGCCGCGCCCCTCCTGCTGTTCATAGATCAGGACGCCCGCACCTGCACTCGCAATCATCGACAGCGCCATCTCCAACTGCTGCCGGCAATCGCAGCGGAGTGAACCAAACACGTCGCCCGTCAAGCACTGCGAGTGAATACGCACCAGCGGCGATCCCGAGTGCACCTCGCCCATCACCAGCGCCACCGCCTCTTCCGTCTTCGCGCCGTCACCCGTCGCCGATGCCCGAGTCGTAAATCCGTGGATAAGGAAATGTCCCCACCGCGTAGGGAAGTCCGCCGAAGCAACTTGTTTTACCTTCAAAGAACTCACCATTAAATTATAGTCCCAGGATTTCGCCCACCACCATTTTGGAGAGGTGTTGATTTTGTTTTCCTGGAACCTGCCACCGGAGGCCTGTCACCTACCCTGCGCATGTAGGCGAAATCAACCGACACTGCTAAAATTAAACTCGCCGCCGCAAGGGGCTATAGCTCAGCTGGGAGAGCGCATCGTTCGCAACGATGAGGTCGTCGGTTCGATCCCGACTAGCTCCACCATAATTAACGCCGCATCCTCAACGGTGATTAAGCGTTGCATTGCCACCTACGCTGGCCCCCAAGGAAACCGGATGACGTGCTGAAGAAGCCGAACACGTCCGTGAAGCCGGTCAAGAACGCATGCAAATCTGGCAAGGCACGCTCAGTCGGCACTACCGGAGACTATGCGGTTGTTGATCGAGGCTAAAGGACGCTGCTAGGTTACGGTGAAGGTCAACGCTGCGCTATTACCGCCGCTGTCGCATCCGAGGTCTCCGGAGAGATTGGCAGGAGTATGCACGATAATCTGGGCGGTACCGGGAAATGAAATCTGGGTCTTGGTAATCGTGGCCTGTAGTTCGGTACTACTCACGACTGTGGTGGACAACGCCGCTCCGTTCCATAGCAGATACGAATTGGAATAAAAGTTGCTGCCTGAGACCGTGAGCAGCAAGCCCTGCTCTATCTGAGCGAGGCTCGCGGAGTTCGGTGCGAGTGAAACCAATCCGGGTTTCGGACGGGCACTCCCGCAGAAGGGGTTAGGCACACCACAACCGGCGGATAACATGCTTCCAAGAAACAAAGCAAAAAGCGATTTCTGGATTCGGTCGCGGTGCATGATTAGAGTCTACGCTCATTGAGAATGCCTGGCCGATGCCCGCAACAGCGCATGCTATGCTCAACGCCAAACAGGGAGCCAATATGAGCATGGCATCAATCGCGCAATAGATGCGAGCAGACATCGCGAAACTGACGCGGATTTTGCGTTTGCTCGAAGGTCCGGAGTCAATTTTCTGATCGCCACAGGTTGTGCCCGCGAGACAACAGAAAATTTCTGCCAGCAGACGGCCGCTCCCACCGCTTGCGACCCCTCGACCATCCAGGAAGTAGTCGGAGTTCGCATCCCCTCCTTCGCCAGCGCCAATGTCATCTATCGCTTCGGTTCGGTGAACCCAATTGCAGAACCCGCTACCCCCACGGAAGTGGACTGGCGACAGAGCCCTGTACAAGGTATTTTCCTAAATAGGGAAGTGCGCTCCCCGAGTGTCGTTTTGGGGTGAAATTCCTTGCACAGCCCTGTTAATATTGACAGGCTTTTGCTCTAAGTTCCTGTATCCGAGCCGGTTCTTAGACCCGGTTTTGGACGCAGGAGTGCTCTATAGAAGTTGCCTCTCCCTCTGCGGCCCTGCGCCGCACGGCCCAGTAGGAGTGTTGGTTGAAGGACCCTGTTTTTAATGGCCCAGTGTCGAATGGCACCGCGTCGGACGAACTGATTTCGGGCAATCTTATTTCACACCGTGCCGAGCCTCGCGAAGCTCCGCGGAGAAGGCGCAGTTGGTATCGCCGCCGCCTGCGGATGCAACGCATCCTGGTTGCCGTAGTCGTCGGCACGCTGCTCGCGGGCGCCTGCTGGCAACTAGTCCCGTCTTATCTCTCCGAACTCTCCCGCCACGAATCCCGCCTCGCGCCCAGTTCTCTCTGGACCCGCAGCAATGTCCGCAACAATCTGGCTTTGCTGGCCGGGCAGTCCAAGTCTCAGAGAAGTTTTCCGCGCAGCCCTGGAGTGTATCCTTATTCCGTAATCCCCGGAGGCGTCAAAGATTCCGAAGATCTCCGGTATGCCGCGCTGCGCGATTACGTCGTGCGCCGACACTACGCCCACTTCGATTTCACTCACGCCCGCCTGCTGCGCGCCACCGAAGCTCGCGAAGTTTATCTCTCGTACCGTATCCGTGATGCCGTCTACTGGACCCGCCGCAAAGTTCGCCTCCATCCCGGCGAACTCCTCCTCACCGATGGCAAAATCACCGCCCGCGCCCGCTGCGGCAACCAGATTTCCGAAACGATCCAGCCCGAGGTTTCGAACGAGGAGCCCGACGTCGACGTCCTAGACCAGCCCGTCTTGGCCGCCGATGCAGCGCCCTCTCTCACTCCGCGGCCCGTTCTAGCCGCGCCCGACTTGCCCGTCGGCTCGCCCACGCCTCCTCAGACCTTTGCCGGCGGCTTCATCTTCCCTTACGTTCCATTCGGCGCACCCAATTACCAAGTATGTCCCGTAGGCGAAATAGACAAGAAAGGCGTTTGCAAACCCCCGAAACGGCGCACTGTAACCCCCGAGCCCTCGACGATACTTCTCTTAGCCTCCGGCCTCGCGCTGATCGCCTGGCGTTACAGAAGATCGTGTGGAGCGGACGCTCCTGTCCGCTGTTCTTGGCGAACACCAAGAATCTAAGCTAGCCGCAGTGTTCGAAATCCGCTTAGCCTGGAATGGTTCCCGATTCACACTCCGAAACATCGGCCAAGTATAATTTCTGCGGGTTGCAGAACATATTCGATGACGATACCGTGGCGACTGCTCGTCGAGATTCCCTGGATTGTCTTCGTCGTCTATTGGGCTGCGGGTGCGCTCAAGACGCGCCCCACCATCAGCCGCGAGTCTTTCGCGTCGCGCTACGGTATTCTTATCTTGGAAGTAGCAGGCTTTGTCCTGCTTTTCAGCGGGACAGCGGATGTAGGCGTGCTTGGCGATCGCATTTTCCCTCGCACTTACACTGTTTCTTTCGCTGGGGTTGCCCTTACCTGGATCGGCATCGCCATCGCTCTCTGGGCTCGCTGGCATCTGGGCCAATATTGGAGCGCCCGAATCACTCTCAAAGAAGGCCACCAACTCATCCGCACGGGCCCCTACGCATATTTCCGGCATCCCATTTATTCAGGACTCGATCTGGCCGCCATCGGCAGCGCCTTGGCGATTGACCGCTGGCGCTGCGTCGCCGGAGTTGCCTTCATCATCCTCGGCTATTGGATCAAAGCCAGAAAAGAAGAATCCATACTTTCACAGCAGTTTGGCGAAGCTTTCCAAGACCACCGCCACCACACTGGCTTCCTCCTGCCAAAGTTTTAGCCATCATGTTTGTGTGGAGCGGACACTCCGGTCCGCTTGGTCTTAGCCGTGAGTAGGAATATCCACATATACCAACGACACCTCGGTGCCCGACAAGAGAGGGAAAGGGAAGCCGTGACCCACGGAACTTCCACAACCCACCCTCCGTATCTAGATCCAGACGAAGCAGGGCGCAGACGAAGCCCGCAAAAAAGGAGCTCGCCATGGACGGAAACTTTATCGGCTTAGTAGCAGTCACACTGTTTTTCGGAATTCCCTTAGCAGCCATGTACACCTACTACCGCGTCCGCAGGCTGCGGACCGAGGAACGCCTCGCCGCTATCGCGCGTGGCGCCAACGTCGCCATGGAGCCGGATCTTTCCGAGGCCGCCCATTCCCGCCGCTGGGGAATTCTTCTGGCCGCCATCTCCCTCGGCTACATAATCATGATGTCGCTAATCGCCCGCGCGGATCCCGATGTCTGGAGAGCTGCCGCCTTCGGCATCGTCCCCTTCGCCGCCGGCTTGGGCTTCTTACTCGACTTCGCCTTGATCCGCAAGGACCTGAAGTCAGCCCAAAGCGGCCACTAGAACTCTGTTCTTAAAGGGGCGCGGCTTCGGCTGCGCCCGAAGAACGCCTCTCTTAGAAGCTCGACGGCGATTGCACGACCCTACCTGCTCACTGTGAAAATCATTGCGCAACCCACGCTCCTCGCCCCGTTTCCAGCTTGCTTTTTGCCTACTGCAAGCGGCATCATTACCGACGGCGCAAAAGGAGCCAAAGATGAAACGCTGTTTTGCAATCATGCTCGTCGTCGGATCGGTCATAGTCCTACCAGCTCTCTCTTCACCAGCGTCCGCCCAGGCCCGCACCGAAGCCGTTTTCAACGGACACAAAATCATCATCCCCGACTCCAGCCTTCCGCGCCCCGGCCGCCATCACACAAACTACTTCTTCGTCGACACTGACCAGCCGCAAAATACTCCTCCCGGAGGCGTAGAAACTCCTGGCTCTCTGGCCTGCGTCTACCAGTTGGTTGCCGGGCCGGCCGGCTGCCCCGTCGCGACCAGCACCGCCGTCCCGACCGGCGGCTGGGGAGCGATCGCCATCATCGACGCTGGCAGTTACCCCACCGCCGCTACCGACCTCGCCGCCTTCGACACTTATTACGGCATACCCGCCGCTGACTTTACCGTTGCCTGGACCGGCACCAAAGAGCCGCCATCCTATTCCGATTGGGTAGTGGAGGAGGCCTTGGATATCGAGTGGGCCCATGCCATGGCGCCCAAGGCGAAGCTCTTCCTCGTCGAATCGGTATTGTGCGTGGCCCCACAATGTGCCACCGACCCCACTTGGGCGGCCGTCCTGCTCGGCGCGAAGCTCGTCGCTGAAAATGGCGGCGGCGTTGTCAGCATGAGCTGGGGCGATCCTGAAGTCGCCGAGGAAACAACCTGGGATAAATATTTCAAGCACGCAGGCGTTGTCTACTTTGCTGCTTCCGGCGATTCCGGCATCGGCGTCAGCATCTATCCCGGTTCGTCTCCTAACGTCGTTTCCGTCGGCGGCACATATTTCGACCGCAACGTCAAAGGCGATTTTATTGAAGAGGTCTATGGCGGAGGCGGCGGCGACTTCAGCCCCTACGAGCCGCGTCCCGCTTATCAGAATGGCATTTCCAACATCGTCGGCACCCAGCGCGGATATCCCGACGTCGCCTCCGATTTCTGTTGCGCTCCGATTTATCTCCAGGGCAGCTGGTATTCCGTAGGGGGTACAAGCTGGGCCTCGCCCACCTTTGCCGGAATCGTCAATGCCGCCGCCAGCAAACAAAAAACGACCGCAGCCGAGCTGACTATGATGTATGACGAGTTAGCCAACCAGGGCGAATACGCAGCCGATTTCTACGACATCACCAAAGGTGCGTCGCAGTGCACCATCGGCTGGGATTTGTGCGCAGGCATAGGCACACCGCGCACCTACGTCGGCAAGTAACTCTTGCTTTTGGGTGACGCAGCGGTTCACGCTGCGATAAAGAGTTCCAATCTCAATTGTCATCCTGATCGTAGCCGAGCCGTGAGCAAAGCGAACGGCCCGGCGCAGTCGAAGGCGCCCTACCTTCACCAGAATGCCAACCGCGGCAGAGTTATCGCGCTGCACAGCCTGCAAATAGATTTAGCGCAGGCTTTTGGACGGCGCAGCGGTTCACCGCTGCGATTCAAGCCCTATTTTCAAATGACGGCTTTTAGCCGCCGACGTCGATCTTCTCTGATGCCTGGCGACTCCGCAATCTGTCGCGACGCATGCCCGACTATTGTCTAACTGGAAACCCGCTCGCCGAAATTCCGTGCTCACCGCTTTCTTGTGGTCTAGCATGATGAATGCACACTTGTCGCTGGAGCGACTGGCCCCGATTTTCTTCTCAGTACTCCTAACGCTATGGGCCATTCGGACAAAGCACAGCACGCGATCCGGCGGAGCACCCGCCTCCCCCTGGAAATTCCCGTCCGCGTCACCAGTCTCGACCCCGCCCAGCCGTTTTCCGAGCAGTGCAATACCACCCTGGTCAATGCCCACGGATGCGGCCTCATCACTCCCTGTGAGTTCGGCCATGGCATTCAAGTCCGCCTCGAAATCGTTTCCGCGCAGCGCCACACCACGGCCCGAGTCGCCGAAGTTGTGCCCTTGGGCGGAGATCCCGAAACCTGGCTGGTTGGTCTCGAACTCCATGTCCCCGGCAATTTCTGGGGCATCGAGTATGCGCCCTCAGATTGGAAGATCGAAGAGATCGCCGCTCCGGCGGCCCCGCCGCAAGCCTCAAAGCCAGAGCCTGCCGCCTCGGCAAAGCAATCCCCTCCGCGTCGCTGGCGACTAACCGACATCAGCGCCGGCGGTTGCTACTTGGAGACCGCCGCGCCACTCCCCGCCGATACTCCAGTTTTGATAAGCGTTCGGATCCTTGATTCCGAGTTTCTCCTCGACGGAGTGGTGCGCGTCTCTCATCCGCAATCCGGTATGGGCGTAGAATTAGTCACATCCCCAGCACTCGATCAGCGTAAGCGAGTCGAAGAACTTATCCAGCAACTGACGAGCAGCCGTGAAGTCCCCAAAATTTTCGTGGGACGAAAAGAAAATACAAAAGAATCTCGAAAGAAAATCGCGCCGCCCGCCTCCGATCCATCGAACGACGCCGAATCACCCGACCCGCTCCTGGAATTGATTCGCAAAGGCGCGGCCCTGACTCCCGAGCAATTCCTGAACGATCTGCGAGCGCAGCGCCTAGGCAAGCGCCGCGATCCGCGTATCGACATCGCCTTGCCCGTCTTGCTCACCGCGACCGACGTCCGAGGTCGTCCCCTCGATCAAAGAGTGATGACTATCAATATAAGCCGTCGCGGAGCGCTCCTCGAAGGCATTCACGGCCTGCTCGGCAAAGGCGCCATCGTTAACCTCGCTCGCGGAAGCAACCGCGAACAATTTCGCGTCGCCTGGGTCGGACCCGAGGACACTCCAGCCGCCGGCCAGATCGGAGTCGCCGCCGTCGATCCCAATACCTCGTTTTGGAATGAGGTCCTCGAAGCCACCGCGCAGTCCGGTCTCGAAACCGCCAGCCTGCGCGGCAGCGACCGCCTGAGCGGTGATTCGCCAGGCGACTAGCGCCCGCAACCCACGATTGATGTCTGCAGAATGGTAAACTGCCTTCGCCAGGGGGCCCCGTGTCAGACAAAATTTCCCCGCAATCGAAAAAACGCGATCAAGAACTAGGCATGCACGCGCGCATAACGCGCCGCGATTTTCTCAACGGCATAGCGCTCACCGTGGGCGCCGCCATCATTCCTCCGGAAATGCAAGCCGCCGCTGCTTCTGATCTTCAAGCCCAAGACGTCCCCGGATACTACCCTCCTGCCAAAACCGGCCTCCGCGGATCTCATCCCGGTTCCTTCGAAACCATGCACAGCGTCCGCGATGGCGATTTTTGGAGTCACGCTCCCCACCCCGTCGACACCGGCGAATCCTACGATCTGGTGATCGTCGGCGGAGGCATCAGCGGATTGGCCGCGGCGCACTTCTTTCGCAAAGCCGCTGGCGACGCCGCCCGCGTCCTGATTCTAGAAAATCACGACGACTTCGGTGGCCACGCCAAGCGCAACGAATTTCGCTCCGGTAACCGCACCTGGCTGGGCTACGGAGGCACTTTTTCCATCGAGAGTCCAGCCCCTTACAGTCCAGTCGCAAAAGCGCTCATCGCAGAGCTCGGCATCGAGGTGCCCTCCTATCACAAGTACGTCACCAGCGATCTCTACCGTTCGCTCGGGCTCAAGCCCAAAATCTTTTTCGACAAGGAAACATTTGGCGCGGACCGCTTGGTCGACAACGCCGCGCGCAGCAACAGCGACGAGAGTGGTGTGAACGATGCTAGCGGCGAAGCAGAACTACGAGCTTTTCTGAAAGACGCTCCCTTCTCCGAAAAAGCAAAACAGGATTTTCAACGTCTCCTCACAGAAAAAAAAGATTATCTGCCCAGCCTGGGTTCCGACGAAAAGAAAGCCCGCCTGGCCCGCATCAGCTACGCCAAATATCTGACTGAAATCGTCGGCGCCAGTGACGAGATCGTCAAAATGTTCCAGGCCCAGCCTCACCCTCTCTTCGGCGTAGGCATCGATGCCGTTTCCGCGCAGGATGCCTGGGGCCTCGGATACAAAGGATTCGCTGGTCTAAATCTTGACCCCGCTCCCGGCAAGGGCATGAACCGCGACTGCATCCCCAACGCCGAAGCCGATAAATACTTTTTTCATTTTCCCGACGGCAACGCCTCGATCGCCCGCCTACTGGTGCGCAAATTGATCCCGCAGGCGATTCCTGGCGACTCGCCAACCGGCATCGTTCTCGCCAAAGTCGACTACTCCAAACTCGACGAGCCGTCCTATTGGACGCGCATCCGACTCAACAGCACTGTAGTAAAAGTGAAACACGTCGGCAAGCCAGAGCGTGCCAAAGAAGTAGAAGTCACTTATTTCGCGGATAAGAAACTCCAGACCGTGCGCGCCGCGAATTGCATCCTCGCCTGCTGGCATGTCGTGATTCCTTACATCGCGGATGAATTACCCGCCGCGCAAAAAGACGCGCTAGCCTCCGCCCAGAAAGTTCCACTCCTCTACACCAACGTCCTGCTGCGTAATTGGACCGCCTTCCAGAAACTCGCCGCCAGTACCATCTACGCCCCCGGCATGTACCACACCGGAGTAAATCTCGACCTTCCCGTGAGCATCGGCGGCTACGAGTGCACAAAAACTCCCGACCAGCCGATCGTTGTCCACATGATGAAGGCCGCGTGTCACCCAGGTTTACCGGCGCGCGACCAGCATAGGATGGGCCGGATTGAGCTCTATGGGACGACCTTCGAAACCTACGAGCGCAACATCCGCGATCAACTAGCACGCATGCTTGGCAGTGGAGGATTCGATCCCGCGAGCGACATCTTAGAAATCACCGTCAACCGCTGGCCTCACGGCTACGCCTACGAATACAATTCGCTGTTCGACAAGTTCTGGCTCGAAGGCACCGAGACGCCCTGTCAGATAGCGCGCAAGCCTTTCGGACGCCTCGCCATCGCCAACGCTGACGCGGACGCCTACGCCTACACCGACTGCGCCATAGATCAGGCCTATCGCGCCGTGCAAGAGTTGAAGAAGAATTAAGAAGTGTGGCGCAGGCGCCCGCGCCCGCGAAAGCCAGTGCGGCGAAGCGAGATGGCGAAGCAAGATGACGAGACAGAGATAAGGAGGTCATTCCATGACGCCGCATCCGACCAAACACCAGAAGAAGTCTGTTAAGTCGCAACCCTTAGCCGATCGCCCCCACGCTCCTGGCTACGGCATCGTCGGCGCAAACGATGGCAAGGGCCTGCTCTCCTGGACCTGGGTTGCCAGGAAAATGAACGCTTGCCGCACCTTCTGGCTCTCTACCATCAACGCGGCTAACGGACGTCCACATGTAATGCCACTCTGGGGAGTGTGGGTCGATGACGCGTTTGCCTTCTCCACCGGACGCAAGTCCCGCAAAGGCCAAAATCTAGCCGCCAACCCCGCCTGCACCATCGCCAACGACGATGCTGAAGAAGCCGTAATAATCGAGGGACAAGCGGCTGAAGTCGAAGATGCTTCCGCGCTCGATCGCATCGCTGCAATCTACAAGAAGAAGTACAAGATGGATCCGCGCAGCATGAAAGAGCCGATCTACAGCGTGCGTCCAACTAAGGTCTTCGGATTCATCGAGAAGAGTTTCCCGAAGTCGGCGACGCGCTGGCAGTTATGAAATTTGCAATTGATGATTTGTAGTTCACAATTTAAAACTAAATCAGCTCACCAATTACAAATCACCATTTACAAATCCAGCCTGATCTTACGCGCCGACAAATGCGCGCCCGTCAGCAGCAGCATCCCCGACAAGAATGACCAGAACATCAAGCT
Source organism: Terriglobales bacterium (assembly GCA_035483045.1). Classification (GTDB taxonomy): domain Bacteria; phylum Acidobacteriota; class Terriglobia; order Terriglobales; family Acidobacteriaceae; genus Acidiflorens. The sequence continues at coordinate 53,322 of DATHQD010000048.1, read as the reverse complement.
CACCGAGATCGCGAATGGCCCGTACACTTCCGCAAAATTCAGCCGCGGCAGAGCGAAGATATACGCGTATTTCAACGCCTCCGACAACAATCCCATAATCACCGCCGCTGGCAACACTCCGCGAGCCGGCACCTTCCCATTCGGCAACAGCCAATACACCAGAAAAAAAATCGCAATCGTCGACAGGATCGAAAAAACTTTCATCGTGATGAAATCCACTAGCGTGATATACCACGCGCCATAGCCATGCAGCGCGCTCTTCACAATCGCCACATTTCCCGCCGTCAATCCCACCGACAGAAGCGCCAGCGTCCCACAGGCAAACACCAGTCCCAGCGAGATCAATTGATTTCGCAGGTAAGATCGATTGTTGCGAAATCCCCAAACGCGATTCAACGCAACTTCAAGTGGCAGAAATATTCCCGTCGAAGTTACCAGCAGCATGGCCAGGGAAAAAACCTGCGCCCGATGATGCGCGGTCACCAGCGCATTCAAATTTCGGATCACGAATTCCTGTCCCGTAGGAATGTAGTCGCGCAACAAACTTTCGATCACCAGATACATCATCCGCGAACGAAAGACATACCTGATCAACGTCATCAGCAATAACAGAAACGGAAAGAAGGACAGAATAGAATTCGCCGCGACCGAAAAAGCGAAGGTATGCACTTCGGTCCGCAACATATACCGCGCCGTCGAGCGCACCAACCCTTCGTGCGCTGCCGTACGCACCGCGCCCGCCTCAGACTTGCGCGAAATCTCTATGGGAGTTATCGAAGACACTGCTTCTCAAATCTTATCAAATACTTACGGATTCTCACGGCGCTGTCTTCTCTTCGGAATGACCGGCATCCATATTTCTTGCGTATTCCTTTCAGATGTCGTTATGAGTCAGGGTCATGCCACTATCTTTATTGTTTACCAACTTAGCTCTTGCCAACTGCCATCTTCCTGCTATTATCTGGTGCTTCGCCAGCCTCACCGGGTTGACGATATTCGACAAAAGTGCAACTTCAGAGAAGTAAACCAAGTAGCTGTGCAGCAGGATCGACGTTCCGTGTCAGCAGTCGTTTATCGCGCCTTCGTTTTCGCGGCTCCTGAAGTATTCCGTCGCGCGTCAAGCGCTCGACGAAATGCGAAGGGAGCCGTTTTCGTTGGTGCGGCAGCGTCCGCGCGCGGCAGCGCGATCACATTCTTGACGTCGCATTGAGGGGGTGCGCTGATCGCTCTTTCGCGTTTGCATGATTCTTCCTAACGCAAACGAGAAGGACCGAGCAGTGCAAACACAGGAGCGCCGCAAGAATAATTCTTAGCGATGAGGCGAAAGGAGTTTCTTTGTGAGAGAGAAGGGTACTGTGAAGTGGTTCAACGGGGCGAAGGGATACGGTTTCATCCAGCGCTCCACCGGCGAGGATGTATTCGTGCATTTCTCGGCCATCCAGGAGAACGGCTACCGCTCGCTGAACGAAGGCGAGACCGTCGAGTTCGACTTGCTCAAAGGCCCCAAAGGCTTTCAGGCGGGCAACGTAGTGCGAGCCGCATAAAAAATTCTCCAACCAGTTCGCAACCCTCTCGGATGGTCGAGAGGGTTTTTTGTTTTTGCGGGTGAAACGAGTTCGTGGCTGAATAATTATCCTGAAGTTTCTTAGGGTGTTTACTCCTGAGATAACGGGTCGTGATTTGCGGCACCCCCACCCCCCTACCCCCCCACCCCCCTCTTATCATCTTTGGAATCATGGTTATTGCGAACTTGGTCGCTAAAGTATTCAAAAATAGATACTTATAAGTAAAGTACTGCGGAATATGGAGTTAAGCTTTGTTTTCGGCTTAAATTTCCATTTTGGGGCGATTTGGGCAGCGATTCCGCTTCTTCGCGCCGGGATCGCGGGCTTTGCGCTGAACGTCATATAGTTATCAAAGAGTACTGAATCCGGCTTTGCCGGTTGAGGTGATTATCGCAGCGGGCGCGTGAGGAGTATGTGACGGCGATCACCGGGTGGGTGTGATGAAAAAATCCGGGGAGGAGGTTTTGCGCTCGTATGTTGACGCAGAAACAATGATGTTGCCGGGCGGCGCATCTCAAGGACAACCCGCGCTATACTCTCCACGTCGATGCGGCCCACCCACCATTCATGTCAATAGGGGAATTCATCTCATCACTTGCAGCCAATTTCATCGTCGCCGGGATCGTCTGGCAATTAAAGGGGGCGAATGCAGGGCTCATCTGTCTCCTGATTGGTTTCGTCCTGCTGTTCGTGGCTTATCTCCTCCGCAAGAAACCATCTTCCCAAAGCCCGAACGTGCCGGAACTGACTCAATCCAACGAACAACGCGTCGAGGTAAACCCGCAACAACACATTCATATTAGCTCCGATCTTTTGCAGGTAAAACCTCCGCCCCCAGCCCGCATCCAGCTACCCGATCCGCGGTCAAACATTCGATTGGTCGAAATCAAAACTGCGGACGGGACCTTTTCGAGAGCGATAGCTCATAGGCTGCCGATAGCGATAAGGGAAACAACTCCAGCCCTTCTTGTTTGTTTCAGGAATGAGGCTATTGCTGGACAGACCCTAAAACAACCCCAGGTAAATGCCCACATAATCTACAAAGGCACCAATGGGGAGGAGCTCACCGATTTATTTCATGGTGCCTGGGCAGACGAACGCGAGGACTACACAACCTTTCAGACGGGCCAGAAGAGATGTTTAGTCGTCGCCGCATTGAGCGAAGAAAAGTTGCTCAAGGTCTGGAAAAAGCAATATCACACGGACACAAGTTGGATGGCGAGTGGACCGCTTTTTGAGATTCAGACGGAACCAATATTTGGGATAGTCGCGGCCGTAGTTATTCAGTTGTTGGAGCATTGGAATGGGACATGTATCCGTGAATTCTTGTTTGACGTCGAGCCCGCCGCAAAGGGAACCCTCCCAAAGTTGAAATTTAAGGAAGAGAAAGGCTGAGGTTAAAAGCCTACTTTTGCTCTCGATGGTGCCCCGTCCTAGTGTCTGCGTTCTTTGCAGACACAGGGCGGGGAATTTTGACTTCCTCACGATTGTTGCGCGATTGGTGGTTCAGAGTCCCCGCCCTGTCGCAAGTGCACGACAAGGACGGGGCACCCCAGCTCATATTTTTATCCCCCTACGGCTCTCTTCCGTGCCATCCACTGCGATTCGATTTCTACTACCCCTTCCACGCCTGACACATAGTGGCGAAAACTGCTCCACGCCCAATCTTCCGGACTCCGCACCAGTCCGCGCTTCACCGGATTTCTGTGCATGTATCGCAACTTCTCGATCCGTTTCGCATTGCTCGAAACATTGAAGTCGTAATATCGCGGCAGCCACAGCAGACCGCCTTCGGGCGAGCGCAAGCGCCGCGCCACATTTTGCTTGAGCATTTGAAGTGCGACGGAAAGCTTCGAGTTCGCTCATCAGCAAATGAACGTGTTCGGGCATGACTACGTACCCCGAGACGTAAAATCCATACCATTGCCGCGTCTGCTCGAAAGTTTGCTCGAAGATGTCGCGGGCGCGATCTGCGCCGAGCAGTTGAGCGCGCCCATAGCAACTGAACGTCACAAAGTGCAGACAGCGGGCTTGCTGAAAGCGCTGAAGTCCCCAAGGCATCTCTGCATCGTAACCCCGGAGGCTGGGCCGCGAAGACCATTGCCGCTAAAGTTCTCCATTGTTATTCCACAATTGGGAAAGCCAAAGTCCCCGCCCTGTCGCAAAAAACGCGACAAGGACGGGGCACCGTCGCAATCTGAAGTTTTATTTTCCCACCGTCTTAATATCCAGACTCCGCCAAAGATACCAGCAGGCAACCGACCGATAAGGAGCCCAAGCCTTAGCGATCTTGGTCATCACATCGGCCTTCGGCCACTTGCGTTTCTTGTAGTGCTTCTTGATCGCGGCCTGCACTCCATAATCGCCAACCGGCAAAATATCCGGACGCCGCAGCGTGAACATCAGGAACATGTGCGCCGTCCAGACGCCGACGCCTTTGACCTGGGTGAGATGCTCGATCACTTCTTCTTCAGCCATGTCGGCCATGCGCTCGAACTCAAGCAGCCCAGCCGCGGTCTTCGCGGCGAGGTCGCGCAGATAGGCGGTCTTCTGCCGCGATAATCCAACCCCGCGCATCTCCGCATCGGTGAGCTTGAGAATGCCTTCAGGAGTCAGCGGATCTCCGGCCAACGCGGTGAAGCGATCAAAGATGGTAGCGGCCGCCTTGCCATTCAACTGCTGATAGAGGATCGATTCCGCCAGAGCATGAAACGTAGGGTCGCCAAACTGCATGCGGCACGGCCCAACCCGCTCAATAATCGCCGCTAGGATGGGATCAGATTTCTTCAAGTGCCGCGTGGCGGATTGATGATTAGCCTTGTGCATTCGTGTCCTGCGCATGATGGTTTGCTCAGCACGTAACGGAGGGAAAGTTTAGCACAGAGGCGAACAGATGGGGAACGTAAAGACGATGCGTTCAAGAAGGGAAGTGGAAGTGCACGTCGACATGAGACGCCACCGGAGCACCATCAAGCGTGGCCGGCTGGAAGTGCCATTGACGGACGGTGGCTTCAATCTTCTCGTCGATGCCATGGCCGACCGTCTGCACAATTTTGGTTTCTACGACGTTGCCCTGCGAGTCGATGGTCGCGACGATCACGACGTCGCCCACTAAATCCCTAGGCAACTCGGAACGAGCAACCGGCGGGTCGGGATGCACAACCGAATATGCGACATGAACTTCGTGCCCGGTGATGGGCCCGTCAACCACGGTGCCAAGCGGCGATCCGGCATGGGCGTCATGGTCAGCCGCCGCATCGGCAGCCACAGTAACGGGCTGTGGCTTTGGAGGCAACGGGTGCGGGTGCGGCTTGGATTTGTTTGCGTGCGGGAATAGAAGCTTCGCGGCATCCGGATGCGCGTCTTTATTAGCTCCGGGCGGAAAGTAAATCAAGGTGACGTTGCCGTCTCCATGAGCCAGCCACATAGGAGTGAGCGTGACCGGGGCGCGATTATAAAAGACGATGGCGGCGAGTAGAACGAGGTGCGCGGCCACGGACACTCCGACGGCACGATGGCGTCGAATCGCCGCCGACACAGGAAAAGCACTCGGAGGCTGAAGGCCGTAGAACACGCACCTTTTATTTTACTGATTTGATAGACGGGTAAGAAGAGAAAAATATGCCCAGAAGTCAGGTGTCAGGAAAGCGACGAGGCGTCCTTCCTGACATCCGTTACTTGCCACAGACCTTTACGCTCCCGCCTGCTGTTCGGCCATGTCGCCAATCACTGGCAGTTTGAACATCTGCCCCTGGTAGGCCTTCAGCACAAGGACCAGCCAGATCACGAACCCGACGAGGCTCACCAGTGGCCAAATGAGAACCGTGGCCCATCCGAGGAATGGGATGTGGGCGATGAGAGAGAGGCCGATCCAAAGGACGGTCCAGGCTACGGCAAAGAAGAGGCATTGAAAGGCGTGGAAGCGGATAAAGCGTTTTCTGTTGAACGGCTCCATAACCAGAAACACGATGGCCGGAATGATGGTGACGTAAGCCAGCGCGCCTGCGACATTATCTGTAAGCCCAGCGCCCGCGGGTGCCGCGACCGTGGCCGGCACTGTGCCGGGAACACACTTCGTACAGGTTGCGCCATCCGCGATCTGAGTTCCACAGGTTGGACAAAAGGCCACGAGGCCTCCTTTGAGTTGACAGGCAAGGTAGCAGAATGGCGGCTGGGGCGCAATGATGATAGGAACGATTAAAATTTCTAATCTATCTGTTAATAGTTATCGTTTTTTGTTATCGCCTGCTCTCTGCTATATTTCGCGGATTCTCCGAAGCGGTCTCAGACGGTGTCAGGGCTGGCATTGAGAGGGTGACGGGAGGAGCCGCGTTAATTCTATGGGCCGCATCATAGTTCTTTTTCTAAGACGGTTGTGGCTGCCCACGCTGGTTTTCGGCGCCTTCTGCCTGCTTTGTGTCGGCGTATACATGCGGATGGAAGGGCTGCGCCCCTTGGACGCATTCTTTTGGGTTTTTCATCCTCATTCCATCGACTACCGCTCGGTACGAACTACTACGAAGCTGTTTTCTATTTTTGTTTATATAGGAGTATTTGCCTTTCAGGTGTGGATCGCGGAGCGGGTAATGGTCACGATCTTCAACCGGCAAGGTTTGGAGGCCTGGAAATCCATGGTCAACGACGCCAATATCGCTAAGCTGGAAAATCACTTCATCATTTGCGGATACGGCCAGGTTGGCCGCACCGTGGTCGACCAACTTACGCGCCTCGAGATTCCATTTGTGCTGATCGAGACCAACGAAGGGCTCTGCCGCGAGCTGCTGAACAACGGCATTCTTGTGATTCAAGGAGACGCCAAACGGCAGGATGTGCTGGTGCAAGCGGGTATCCAGCGCGCGTGCGGCATCTGCATCGTGATCGACAGCGACGCCGACAATCTCTACATTACGGTCACCGCTCGGTCGTTGAACGCCAAAGCGAAGATTATTACGCGCGCCGGACAGCAACGCTACGCCAATGCGATAAGGACTTCCGGCGCCGATGAAGTCGTCATCCCGGAATACGAAGGCGGGCTGATGACCGGGAGAATGATTCAGAAATTCTATCCAAGCCACGGGAATCTGGAGTAGCGCGCGCGACCCTGTTTCTTGACGATCGCTGTCTGTCAAGAGGGAAGAGTGAGATTCGCTCCGCGCGGGCCTTCCTCTATCGTGCTAATTCTGGGTGCTGTGTTGAGGCAGGAAATACTTTTTTCATTTCAATCATGAAAGGTACGGATGATCACCATTGTTTCGGGATTGCCGCGGTCGGGGACGTCGTTGATGATGCAGATGCTGGATGCGGGAGGGCTGCCAGTTCTTTCTGATGGCGAGCGGAAGGCTGACACCGACAATCCCAAAGGTTATCTCGAGTGGGAGCGCATCAAGCAACTTCCGAAAAATCCTAGCCTGATTGCAGAGGCCGAAGGCAAGGTGGTGAAGGTCATTTCGCAACTGATTCTTTCCCTACCCTCCAACCACGATTACCGCATCGTTTTCATGCAGCGTCCTCTGCCTGAGGTGCTGAAATCGCAGGACGAAATGCTGCGCCGCCGCGGTAATTCGGATCTGGTCGCGGACAACTCCGCAATGGAAGAGTTCTTTCACCGTCATCTGATCGAGGTCAATCGGTGGCTCGCGAGCCATGCGAACATGAAAGTCACGCGCGTGCATTATCATCGCGTGCTCCGCGAACCCAAGGTGGTCGCCGAAGAAATAGCGACATTCTTAGAATCGCCGCTCGACATCGGCGCCATGGTCGGGCAAGTGGACGGAACCCTATATCGCAACCGCATGAAGTAGTCGTCGCAGGGAGTCGGGCTAGAGAAAACCGCGGAATCGAACCAGAAAATCTTTTGCGTCCTAGTCTTGCGACGGTACGGTTACTTGTTTAGTGAACTTAGAACCCAGCAGCTACGTCGCAAGCATCCTCGTTCGCGCCGATGGCAACGCGAATCCAATCTTGCTTCTACGAGTCGGTGGTGACTCCATCAGCCTCTTGATCAATCTAACTATCTCCTGAATCGAATCATCGTGCTTTGCCAGATTTGTCTCCAACCCTTCGATCTTGCCCGCGAGTTCTTTATTTGCAGCCAGCATCGTACGTAAGCGAACAAAGGCACGCACCACAAACACGCTCATTTCTACTGCCTGTTCGGAATTGAGCACAGTCGCAGCCATGATGCGCCATGTTCAGTGAAGACATATGGTAGGTACCGTCGGCCGCCACGTTCTTTCTTTGACGTTGCAAATTGCAACCTCAAAGCCGCGAACTCGTTCGGTTTTAGTTGGAACATGAAGTCGGCGGGGAACCGGCTCCGGTTGCGATTTACCTGCTGGTTGAGGCGCTTTACCGTCACCCCATAAATCTCGGCTAGGGTCTTATCCAGAATGACCTTTTGCTGTCGCATAATCGTGATTCGAGATCGATAGGAACCACGGGTACTCTTCGCTGTTTTGCCAAGGTGTACTGAATTGCGAGAGGTTTTGCCGAGCGCGGTTGCATCCGGTCATCGTACTGAACCACTCCAGTTTGAGATGTGACGCCCGAACAATGAAAATGTGATGAATTCCACCAGTAAATCCCACGGTCGCGGTCGATTCCTAGATGCCGACGGATCCCATCCAGCGAACACTCGAATCAACCAGTTCGAGCCCGCCCACAAAAGAGTGCATGCGGGCGAGTACGAATCTTTGAGGTTGCAATTTGCAACCTCAAACGAAATCAGGTCACGCTTATTTCCGTATACGTTCCATACACCTCGCGCAGCGCTTCGCAGATTTCGCCCACCGTCGCGTAGGCGCGAACGGCGTCGATAATGAAGGGCATCGTGTTGACGTCCGAGATGTTGCCATTGCTGCCTGCGGTTGGATTCCTGGCGGCAGCATGCTTCAGTGCATCGAGCCGGCGCTGAACATCGTCGTTTGAGCGGCGGCCCCGCAAGATCTTAAGTTTTTTCTCCTGAGCGCGCGCCACGGATTCGCCAATATAAAGAATATGCGGCGATCCCTCTTCGATGACAAAGTCGTTGACCCCCACCGTGATCTTCTCATTGGCCTCGACCGCTCGCTGATATTGGTAACTCGCCTCCGCAATCTCCTTCTGCGGATACCCACGTTCAATCGCCTTGACCATTCCGCCCATCTGATCGAGCTTCTCGAAGTAGTCGAACGCACCCTCTTCCATGTCGAGGGTTTGCTTCTCGACGAAGTAGCTTCCGCCGAGCGGATCGACTGTCTGCGCAACTCCCGATTCAAAAGCAATGATCTGCTGTGTGCGCAGCGCGATGCGCGCGGCCTCTTCCGTGGGCAGCGCAAGCGCTTCGTCGTAGGCGTCCGTGTGTAGCGACTGCGTCCCGCCGAGCACCGCTGCGAGTGCCTGCAGCGCGACACGCGCGATGTTGTTCATCGGTTGTTGCGCCGGCAGTGAGACGCCAGCAGTTTGGGTGTGAAATCGCATCAGGCGGGTCCGATCATTCTTCGCGCCGAAGCGACCTTTCATCAACCGATACCAGATTTTGCGAGCCGCGCGGTATTTGGCAATCTCTTCGAAGAAATCGTTGTGCGCATTGAAGAAAAAGCTGAGGCGAGGGCCGAAATCGTCGACATCGAGTCCGCGGCGACGAGCCCACTCGACATATTCGACGCCGTCATAAATGGTGAAGGCGAGCTCCTGCAGCGCGGTCGAACCGGCTTCGCGAATGTGGTAGCCACTGATGGAAATGGTGTTGAAGCGCGGCGTAAATTTCGATCCGAATTCAAAAGTATCAATCACCAGCCGCATCGAAGGCGCGGGCGGATAAATGTATTCCTTCTGCGCGATGTATTCCTTAAGAATGTCATTCTGAATGGTGCCCGAAATTTTCTTCCAGTCAGCGCCCTGTTTCTCGGCCACGACCAAATACATGGCCCAGAGTACGCTGGCCGGTGAATTGATGGTCATCGATGTGGTGATTTTCTCGAGGGGGATGCCGTCAAAAAGAATCTCCATGTCTTCGAGCGAATCGATGGCCACGCCACACTTTCCGACCTCGCCTTCGCTCGCCGGGTGGTCGGAGTCATAGCCCATCAGCGTCGGCAGATCGAAGGCGACCGAGAGTCCGCCTCCGCCATGTTCGAGAAGATACTTGTAGCGTTTATTTGTTTCTTCGGGCGAAGCGAAGCCCGAGAACATGCGCATCGTCCACAGCTTGCCGCGATACCCGGTGGCGTGGATGCCCCGCGTATAGGGGGCCTGGCCCGGATAGCCGAGATATTTATCGTAGTTCCAGTCGGGGGGAAGATCGGCCTGCGTATACAGGCGACGGATCGGCGCATTCGAGATGGTGCTGAAGCGGGCGCGTCCGTGCTCATCAAGGTTGGTGCCGGTCGCGGCGCCAATCGGCTTTTCCGGAGCCTTCTCGATCGTCGGCGCCAGCGTTTTCTCTGCCCACTCTTTTTCGGACGCGGCCGGATGACGGCCTTCAAATGTGTCAGAAATTGGGCTCTCTACTATGGCCTTGCGCAGTTCGGCTTTCAGCTTATTCTCAGGCATTCCATCCCCGCTTCCACTCTGCCTCTGATGATAGAGGAGCATTGTCGTGCTGCAAAATGACACGACCGACCAAGCGGTTGGCGAAGCATTCTTCTCGCGTGCCTTGGCGACGATCACGGTAGAGGCTTTGCGCGCCCGCTTGACGCCGCTTTTCATGCGCACCTATTCTTGATGTTCTCAGACGGAGGAATTCTGAAGGCATTCCGGCGGTTGTTGCAGCGTACTCCGTTCTACGGCACGTATAAAGCGCTCGGCCACTATCCCGACTACTGGTACTGGATTCTGCGCGGCCGTCCGCCGCGATCTCCGCATCTGCTAAAGCAGAAGGTTGTGCGCGAATATGGCGAGGAATTTGCGCTCAAGACTCTCGTAGAGACCGGAACGTACTACGGCGAGATGGTAGCGGCCATGAAAGGCCATTTTGATCGCATCTACTCGATCGAGTTCGTCCCCGAACTGGCCGAGCGCGCCACCCGCAAATTCGCGCGCGACCGGCATGTACGCATCTTCTCTGGTGACAGCCGCACTGTCATGCCGGAAGTGCTCGCCTTGTTGTCGAGCCCGGCACTGTTCTGGCTCGATGCTGGATACTATGGCTGGGTGGGCAAACAGGGCGATCAGCAGCGCCTTTCGGCTGAACTCGAAATGATTCTCAGCCATCCTTACCCGCACGTTATCTTGCTCGACGATGCCCGCGGACTGACGGGCCGCGACGGAATTCCGTCGGTCGCGGACGTGAAGTCTTATGTCGAGTCAAAATTCCCGAAGCGAACGGTGGAAGTGAAATATGACATCATGCGCTTCACTCTGCGCATAGATGCCGGTTAACATTGGCGATTGGCTCGCGGCGCAGAGGCTAAGACGATTCTTTCTTGCGCGAGAGTTCCCACGCCTTCGCGTATTTCCATGACACGTACACGGCGTGGTAGAGATGTAGAAGCAACCCTTCGCGGCCATCGAGAAATCCGAGGCGGAAGAAATAGTTGTAGGTGAAGGTTGCGAGCGGGCGCACGACGATGTTGAAAACGCTGAAACCGCGCGAGCCCTTAGCGACTGCCATTTCCGCTCCCAGCGACGAGTAGCGGTTCATGTGGTCGATGTAGTCAGCTAGGGTGGGGTAGGAGTGGTGGAACAGGGCGTGTTCAAGTTGCCCGGATATTCCCTCGATAAGCTGCGCGTCTTCGTGAACAGCACGGTCCTCAAATCGCGCCGCTCCTCTGCGAAAGAGCCGTAGTTTAGGATCGGGCCAAAAACCGCCATGCTTGATCCATCGGCCGAGGAAGAAGTTCTTGCGAGGAATCCAAAACCCAATCGGGATTCCTGTCTCGCCGCGTGCTTGCGCTTCTTCAATTGCCATCACTTTCTCGACATTTTCCAATGAATCACTTGCTGTTGAATAATTGCTTAAACGTCCGTGCATGGCCATAAAGATCGCTCCAGCAAGTCCCGGTTCGAGCTCCTCATCCGCATCCAAACTCAAAATCCAATCTCCCGCCGCTTTATCGATCGCTGAATTCTTCTGCGCGGCGTAGCCTTTCCATTCTTCAATGAATACTTTCGCGCCAAAGGATTCTGCGATTTCAACGGTGCGATCGGTTGAGCCGGAATCGACGACTATGATCTCGCCTTTACCATCGGCAACCAGCACCTGGACGCTGGCGAGCGTGCGCGCGATATTTACTTCCTCGTTATGAGTGATGACGACGACGGAGAGGATCACACACAATTCCTAAGGAGAGAGGATACGCGAGAGTCAGCGCGGCGCAAAAGAGAAACGCCAGGATGCAGCCACCCCGGCGCTTCTCTGCATGAACTCACGCTACGTTACGAACTCTACTGCTGCGGTTGCGGCGGAGGGTTCGCCGGTACCGGTTGATCGGCGGGCCGGGGCGCCACATGAGGAATACTCGGCGCGTGCGTGACCTGCCCCCTCTCAGCATCGCCGATCAATATTCCGGCATGATCCAGCAGAAGGCCGGTGGAACGCTCCAACTCGACCTCAGCTTTCTCGTACAACGCCTTGGCGGAGACAAGCGTGACTTCCGCCTGCGTCATCGCCGCCTGATTCTGCAGCACGAGAGTTGAAGTCGAAGCTCCGAGGGCATACTTCTTTTGTTCGGCATCGAGCGATTGCCGTGCCAGATCTACAGCGGCTTGGGCGGAAGCGACGCTGGCACGATTCTGCTGCACGCCAAATTGCGCGTTGCGAACTTCAATTCGCAACTGGTTCTCAATCTGCTGCACGTGCAGTTGGGCTTGACGATATTCGAACTCGGAACGTACCTGCGTTGCCTGCGCAGCGCGGTTGCGCAGCGGAATGCTAATCGAGATGCCTGCGCCCTTATCAGGTGCGGTGGAATTGACAAGTTGGTTCAGGGTACCGGCGTAACTGGTAGTAGGAGCAATGGGGATCAGGGTCGGCTCGCCGGGATTTGGTCCGGCGCAAAAACCTGTCTGCGGGGGGGTCTGATTCACGCAGAGGTTCGATGGATTCTGCTGACCTCCAAGACCCTGGCCCCCATAATAGGCAAACAGATCTACGGTGGGTAACAGCGCGCTCCGGATCGCCTTATTGCTGATATCGGTGTTGGATAGGTTGATGCGCGCTTCTGAAAGTTCAGGCCGATGACTGAGCGCATCGTTTACTAGATCCTGCGTGGGCACAACCACTTCCTCTGCCGACAATACCATCGTCGAGGTAGGGATCACTTCCGCGTCCGCCAGTGTTGGGTCGACCAGCGAACGGCTCAAGGCATTCTTCATGAGCAGCTGTTCCAACTGAAGATTGGTGAGTGCTACAGTCAGGGTTTGCTGATCGGAAGCGACCGTACTTTGTGCGCGGACCACTTCGATCGGTGCCAGGGTTCCGATTTCTACCTGCTTCTTGCTATCAGACAGAGTCTTCTGCGCGAAAGCCAATTGCTCCTTCTGAACTCGAACGTTCTCGTAGGCATACACCAGATCCCAGTACATGTTTTCAATCTGGTCGACGGTGGATGTAATCTGCAGGCGGAAAGCCACATCCGAAATTTCGCGATCGTTCTTGGCAATCTGAATGTAGCGAGTGTTGGCGGCGAATCCGAAGCCCTGCAGCAGGTGCTGCGTAAGCTTGAAATTGAAGCTGGAATTAAGTTGTGCGCTCAATGTTGTGAAAGGCGCATTCCCCGCGGTCTGGCGGGTGTTGTTAAAGCCTAGCGCCAGATTGGTGCCCCAAGCAAAGCCTTGCTGATACAAAAAGTTTCCCGTGGTGGTATTTACCGGAGAAATAGGGCTGAAAATACTGGAGGAGAGGAGTGTGTCATGATCGATTTGCAGTAGGCCCGTGACAATTGGGTCGAAGCTGGTGATGGGCGGCCCGCTGCCGAGGGTTGAGATCACTAGTCCGCCCGTGCCGGCGCCGGCTCCGCCCGCACCCACCGACGTTCCGCCCTGCCCCGATCCAACTTGCGTGCCCAGTCCGCCGACACCGCCGCCGGGTGTGTTTTGCACCACGCCGCTGTTTACGCCGAGAATCGCCGATCCCGCCTTCGCACGCCACACATCCGTGTCGGCAATGTTCAGGTTATAGCGCGCAATCGCAATGTCGAGGTTATTTTCGAGCGCCAGGGCGACTGCGTCGTTCATCGAGATATAGAGTTTTCCGTCATGCATGAGTTCGTCGATGCGCGGCGTGTTGGCGAGGTTCGGCGCATCAATGTGCCGGGGAGTATACGGAGCAATCGGGTTAGGGAAGGGTGATTGTGGTTTTGAATACTCCTGCACATTAAAAGGCTGCGTTGACGACGAGGACGACACAGCCCTCTGCGCCGAGGGCGCACTCGGCACCGGCGTATCCTGCGCCGGACTTGCAGAAGCTATACCTGCAACCACGAAGAAGGCCGCGATGAAAAAAGCGGCGACCCGTCGAAACGCAGTCAACCCTGTAAAACTTTGCATTCGCATCATCTCCATTGTGAGACTCAGTTGGTGACAATCAGTGATCTGCCTCAAGCGATCCGGCTTAAGGTCACGGGACGCAGCCCTCCGCAATTTCGCCGACATCTTCTTATACGCAGGGCGATAGGCAAGAGTTCCTTGCAATCTTCTCCTTCAGTCGCCCAATCGGCAACGGCGGAAAAGACAACGTTCCCAGTATCTTGGTTCCGAATAACTAGATTGCAAATAAATTGATCGCAAGTGAAATAGTATAGCTGACGCGCCGCCGCGCTTTTTGTTACGGGGCAGCGGGTTTGCAACTCACAATGATGTTGCCCATGCAGCTGAGGATTCGAAAAGAACGTGCGTAATCTCAGACTGATTCTTTCTTACGATGGTGCCGACTTTTCCGGCTGGCAGGTGCAGCCCGGCCGCGAGACGGTCCAGGGCGCGCTCGCCTCGGCCATTGGACGTTTGACCGGCGAAAATGTACTGCCTCAAGGCTCAGGCCGCACCGACGCGGGGGTGCACGCGCTCGCACAAGTCGCAAGTTTTGCGACCGCGTCGGCGATTCCAGCCGAAAACTGGCTTCGCGCCCTGAATGACCTTCTTCCGCCCTCGATCCGCGTGCTCGAAGTGACCGAGGTGTCACCCGAGTTTCACGCGCGCAAGTCGGCCCGCGCCAAAACTTATCGCTATCGCATTCTCCGCGCGCCGATCTGTCCGCCGTTTCTGGCCCGTTATGTGTGGCATTATCCTTATCCGCTCGACGAATCTGCAATGAAGGAAGCCGCCAGCGCGGTCGAGGGCGAGCACGACTTCACCTCGTTCGCGGCAGTTGATCCGGAGCGGGTGGAGCGCATAACTGCCGGCGAGATTGCCTCTCTCGGTAATGCGCCACGTGATGCCGCGATAAGCGCAGACGCACCCACCAATGTTCGCACGATCTATTCTTCGACCTGGGCGCGTGAAGGCGGCGAACTCATTTATACGGTTCGCGGAAGCGGATTCCTCCATCACATGGTGCGCAACCTCGTTGGCACATTCCTGCTTGTGGGGAAGGGAAGTGTGAGCCAGGAAGATTTTCGGCGGATTCTCAACGCGCGTGAACGCAGCGCTGCCGGCCCCACCGCGCCCGCCAGCGGCCTCTATCTGGTCGCGGTTGAATACTGAGTCCCGACTGGAGCCAGAAACTATGGCGTGGCCGTCCCATCCCGCGTAAACTTCTCCCGAGATGGCCCCGAACGCCGAATTCATCATTTCCCGCATTGCCTCCGTGAACCCGGCAACAGGCGAAGTCCTGGGCGAACTCGATAGCGCTGGTCCAACTGAAGTGCGAGCGGCGGTGTCGCGCGCGCGCGCGGCGCAGCCTGATTGGAACGCCTGGGGCATACGCACTCGCGTCCGCGTGCTGCGCCGCTTTCAGCAGATTCTTCTCGCGCGCAAAACAGATATCGCCCGCCGCATCACCCAGGAAGCAGGCAAGCCCCAAGTCGAAGCTCTACTCACCGAAGTGCTCGTGGTGCTCGACGCGGCTCGATTCCTAATCGACAACGCGTTTGAGATTCTGCGCGACGAAAAACTCGCGCATGGAAATCTCGCGATGAAGTCGAAATCCGGCCGCATTCTGCACGAGCCCTATGGCGTCGTAGGAATCATCTCGCCATGGAATTATCCCTTCTCAATTCCAGCAACCGAAACTCTCGCAGCTCTCGTGGCGGGCAACGCGGTTGTGCTCAAGCCCTCAGAGTTAACGCCGCTGATCGCGCTCGAGTTGCAAACACTGCTGCGCCAGGCTGGAGTTCCCGACGACATTTTTCAGGTGGTGCCGGGAGAGGGTGAAACAGGAGCAGCGCTCTCGGAAAGCGAGATCGACAAACTGGTCTTTACCGGAAGCGTCGCTACGGGTCAGCGGATCGCTCAAACCGCCGCCAAACGCCTGCTTCCGGTCGTGCTCGAACTCGGCGGCAAAGACCCGATGATCGTGCTCGAAGACGCGGACGTCGACGTGGCTTCGAGCGGCGCCGTGTGGGGAGCATTCGTAAACGCGGGCCAGACCTGCCTTTCCGTCGAACGCTGCTACGTGCATCAGAGTTTGTATTCTGCGTTTCTCGACGCCTGCGCCGAAAAGGCGCGAAAGCTCCGTGTCGGCAATGGCATGGATCCGGCGACCGAAATTGGCCCCATGATTCACGAGCGCCAGGTGCGAGTCGTGGAATCACACGTGGAAGACGCGCGGCAGCGGGGCGCTCGCGTGCTCGTTGGCGGGACGCGGTTGCGAGAACTCGGCCCAACCTTTTTTGCGCCCACAGTCTTAGCCGACGTCGACCACACCATGCGCGTCATGCTGAAGGATGCAGAAACCTTCGGGCCGGTGCTGCCCATCGCACCCTTCAGCAGTGATGCTGAAGCCGCACGGCTGGCCAATGATTCCGATTACGGACTCGCCGCCAGCATCTGGACACGCGATCGCGCCCGCGGCGAGCGCCTCGCTCGCCAGATCAATGTTGGTACCGTAATGGTGAACGACGCCGTGTCGTGTTTCTGCATCAGCGAAGCTCCGCATGGCGGCGTGAAATCCAGCGGCCTCGGTCGCACCCACGGACGCTGGGGCCTGGAAGAAATGGTGCGCGTGAAATATATCGACAGCGATCTGCTGCCGCGCATGAAAAAAGTCTGGTGGTTTGGCTATGGCGGCGGATTCGGCGGCGAAATGGAAAGCTTCGTCGACCTGCTCTACGCCCGTCCGCTGCGTCAGAAGCTCAAGGCCGGTGTTCGCTCCGCTAGAGCGCTGTGGCGCCAAAAACTTTAACCGCAGAATCCTAAATTCGAAATTTCGGAATCCAGCGCGGCACCGTCGCGCGGTAGCGGTCATATTCTTGGCCAAATTGCCTGCGCAGCGCAGGTTCCTCATAAAAAACAACAAATAGGTGCGCGACCGTCAACATGCACGTCATGTAAATCAAGATGCGCAACGAGTGGAACAGCCACGCTTGTCCGCCGATCGCGAGTGCGACTCCGAGATACATCGGATTCCGCACATAACGATGTAGCCCTTTGACCACGAGAATCTTCGTGGGCGCGATGGGTGCGGGCGTTCCGCCGCCGATCAAAGCGAAGCCCCAGAAAGCGGTGTGGAGATAGATTGCGACTCCGATGGCAATGACGATAAGAGCAGCCCAGGCTTCGACGCAGGTGGCTGGTGCCGCGCCTCGCCGCAATCGCCATGGCACATATCCAGCCACGGTCCCGGGGACGAAGACCGTGAAAACCAACGTTTTGGCAACCGCGGAAATGTTCGCGGACACGACTTATCCATAGTCCAACGGTCCCCGCGCGTCAACCGCAGCGTCCGAGCCAACGGACTCGGCGTGAAGAAAATAGCTCCTAATCTATTTCGATTAGAGACGCCGCTTCCCGCCAGCCGATAAGATGTCGCAACCCGTGGGCGCGGGCTCTGGACGTGAGCCTCCGTGTTCAGACACATCGTTACCAAACATTCTCAGCCAGAACTTGTTCGCCAGACTTTCTATGAACCGAGCTCTCTCACTACTAATAGGCTTTCTCGTAGCGTCAGCGATTTATTTATATACGTTCCCGCAGGCGAATGTTTTGTATGCCGGAGTGGTCTTGCTGCACGCCGTCGCCGGCGTCGTGGCTTCAATCTGGCTGCTGCTCTGGCTGCTCCGTTCGTGGCGTCAGGGCGAACCGCTAGTCTGCATCGGAATGATTGGGCTCTTCGCCGGCGCTATCCCAGGTCTGGCGCTGATTTATACCGGAGCGTTGCGGACGGAGTGGACGCTGGTTTACGTTCACCTCGCTCTAAGCTTTCTCGGAGCGGGATTGATCTTCGCGGCGCGCGTGGGAGGCGCTCGAAAAGCTGATCAAGGATGGCTCTCGCTCCACACTGCGCTGCGCGTGGCCGTCGTGCTGGCAGTGTTGGCCGCGCTCGCGCCGGCGGCTCGCTATCTGCGCGAGACTCGCTGGAATCAGCACGCTCGCATCCAAAATCCGGCGCTCCCGCCGCTCACCATGAACGGCGAAGGCGATGGCCCGACCGGTCCGTTCTTTCCCAGCTCTGCGCAAGTCTATGGAGGCGAGAAAATTCCCAGCCAGTTCTTCATGGAGTCCGATTCCTGCAAACGCTGCCATGAAGATATCTACAATCAGTGGAACAGTTCGGCCCACCATTTTTCGTCATTCAACAATCAGTGGTATCGCAAATCGATCGAGTACATGCAGGATACGATCGGCACAAAGCCCTCGAAATGGTGCGGCGGATGCCATGACCCGGCCGTGCTGTATGCGGGCAAGATGGATACGCCGATCAAACAGTTTGTTCACGCGCCCGAAGCCCAGGCCGGCCTCGGCTGCATGATGTGCCACTCCATCGCCGAGGTGAAAAGTACGATGGGCCAGGCTGACTTCTATCTCGAATATCCCAAGCTGCACGAACTCGCGGCCAGTAAAAATCCTGTCGTTCGCACTCTCCATGATTTTCTGGTCAAGCTCAATCCCGAGCCCCACCGCCGCGTCTTCCTCAAACCCTTTATGCGTCAGCAGACGGCGGAGTTCTGCTCCTCCTGCCACAAGGTGCACCTCGACGTGCCGGTCAATCACTACCGCTGGTTTCGTGGCTTCAACGAATATGACAACTGGCAGGCCAGCGGCGTCTCCGGAGAAGGCGCGCGCTCGTTCTACTATCCGCCAAAACCGCAGCAGTGCGCCGATTGCCACATGCCGCTCACGAACTCTAGCGACATGGGAAATATCGCCGGCAAAGTGCACTCGCACCGTTTCCCTGGCGCTAACACGGCTTTGCCTACTGCTAACGAAGACGCGGCGCAACTGAAGGCCACCGAAGATTTTCTGACGAGCGGCGCGCTTACGGTCGATATCTTTGCGCTCTCGCCGGAGACTTCGCCGATGAAGTCAGCTCCGTCGAAAACCGGAGCGGCGGCCGAACATGAGCTGGCAACGACGTTTGCCGTAGGCGAAGAAGCAGAAGCGACGGCTCGAATTCCAAATGCCGAAGTTGCCGAGGAGGCACCTGTCACAGCGCCGCTAAGCCGGGTGCATCCGGCTGTTCGTCGCGGCGACACAGTGCGCGTCGACGTAGTAGTCCGCACCAAGCGCCTCGGACATTTCTTTCCCGGAGGCACGGTCGACGCCTATGACACCTGGCTCGAACTCAAAGGTGTCGACGACAAGGGCCAGACAATTTTCTGGAGCGGCATGGTCGAGGACAACGGCAAAGGTCCTGTAGAGAAAGGCGCGCACTTCTATCGTTCACTTCAAGTCGATGGGCACGGTAATCCAATCAATAAGCGCAACGCCTGGGCCACACGCGCCGTTGTGTATGTACGCTTGATCCCGCCGGGCGCGGCTGACACGGTGCACTTTCGTATGAAGATTCCCGAAAAAACCGGCAGCAAAATCACATTGACCGCGAGGCTCTGCTATCGCAAGTTCTCATGGTTTAACACGCAATTTGCCTTTGCAGGGGAGCACGAAAACAAGAGCAGCAACAATCCAGCGACGGTGGAGGCGACGCCTCCCTTGACGACGCCCGACTATGATGATGCGAAAGCGACATTTACCGCTTCGCTGCGCGGCGTCTCTGCAAGAAAAGAAGAAATCCCTGACGTCCCGATCGTTGCCGTTGCGCAAAACGAAGTGTCACTCGATGTGCTGCCCGCGAACGCTGCTCGACCACAACCCAAAACGCAACTCGCGCGAGAAGACTGGCAACGTTGGAATGACTACGGAATCGGCCTCTTGCTGCAAGGCGATCTGAAAGCGGCGCAAGGTGCCTTCGAAAAAGTGACCGAGGCTGATCCGAAGAATCCCGACGGCTGGGTAAACATAGGGCGCGCTGCTCTGCAAGAGGGCGACACCGCTCGAGCTCGTACCGCGCTCGAGAAGGCGTTGGCGCTCAGCCCCAATCTGGCCCGCGCTCACTTTTTCTACGCCTCAGTCCTGCGCCAGGAAGGCAATTACGATGGTGCGGCGCAACATCTGGGAGAGGTCCTGGTGCAATATCCGCGAGACCGCGTGGCATTGAACAATCTCGGACGCGTCTTTTTCCTCGGGCGCAGATATTCCGAGGCTATAAAGACGCTGCAGCAGGTTCTAACTGTCGATCCCGAGGATTTGCAGGCGCACTACAACCTCATGCTTTGCTACAACGGCCTAGGCGATGAAAAAATGTCGAAAGAGCATCAGGCGCGCTACCTGCGCTTCAAGGCGGATGAAGCTTCGCAGGCCATCACCGGCCCCTATCGTCAGCTAAATCCCGAAGACAACAACGAACGCCAGAGCATCCACGAACACGTTTCCGTTTCGCTGCCGATCGCCAGGAATCACGTGGGAACAGACGCCCCCGTCCGTTCAGGTGGGCAAAGACCGGCACTTGTTAGTCCCGCAACAATCTCCAGGGCCCAAAAATAATGCACACATCAAAAAATTTCCTCACTGCATTTCTCCGCGCCTCCGTGTCTCCGTGGTTATTGCTATTGTCTTTCGCGTCTACCAGCCATGCGCAGGAAAAAGTAACCTTCCGCGACATCACCGCCCAGGCCGGCATCCACTTCACCCACAACAACGGAGCCTTCGGCAAAAAGTGGCTCCCCGAAACCATGGGCCCCGGTTGCGCTTTCATCGATTACGACAACGACGGATGGCCCGACATACTGCTGGTCAACGGCCAAGACTGGCCCGGCCACGCCTCCGGTCATAAAACGCCCGGCGTGACGACACCGATGCTCTACCACAACAATCACGATGGTACGTTTACCGACGTGACGCGAAAATCCGGCCTCGACATTTCATTCTTCGGACTCGGCGTAGCCGTTGGTGACTACGACAATGACGGCTTCGACGACATCTTCATCACTGCCGTCGGCCAGAACCATCTCTTCCACAACAATGGTAACGGCACATTCACCGACGTTACGAAATCCGCGGGATTGTGGGGTCCGAACGAATTCTCTACCGGCGCGGCCTGGGTCGATTACGATCGCGACGGCAAACTCGATCTCGTCGTCGCCAACTATGTGCAGTGGTCGGAGCAGTCCGATCTATATTGCACCCTCGACGGCTCGCACAAGTCCTACTGCACGCCCGAATCGTATAAGGGAACATCGGCGCGGCTTTGGCATAACCTCGGCAACGGCAAGTTTGAAGATGCCACGCGGAAGGCCGGCCTCTACGATCCAACGTCGAAAGGCTTAGCCATCGCCATTCTCGATTACAACAATGATGGATGGCCCGACATCCTGATCGCCAACGACACGCAGCCCAATAAGCTTTACCTCAATAAAAAGAACGGCACCTTCGAAGAGCGTGCCGTTCCCGCCGGCATCGCCTTCAGCGAAGACGGCATCGCCCGCGCCGGCATGGGCGTTGACGCGGCAGATTATGATCGCTCCGGTGGTGCGAGTCTCATCATTACCAATTTTTCCAACCAGATGCTCTCGCTCTACCACAACGAAGGCAACGGCCTGTTCGTCGACGAAGCACCCCGCTCGGAAGTGGGCCGCGCGACGCTTGTCACCCTCGGCTTCGGCTGCTTCTTCTTCGACTACGACAACGACGGATGGCCTGACATTTTTGTAGCCGACGGCCATATCGAAGATCAGATCGAAGCGGTGCAAAAACGTGTGAGCTATGCCGAGCCGCCGCATCTGTTCCGCAATCTCGGCAACGGCAAGTTCGAAGAAGTTACGACGAAGGTTGGCGCCGCCTTCGCCGCTCCAAAAGTGGCGCGGGGCGCGGCTTACGCCGACATCAACAATGATGGAGCTCTTGACATCCTCGTCATGACTAACGCGGGTCCGCCCCATCTCTACCTCAACCAGGGCGGAACGAATCAAAGTCTGCGGATAAAACTAGCCGGTACAAAATCCAATCGCGACGGCATCGGCGCCATAGTCCGCGTCAGTTCCGGCGGCGACAAGCAGTGGCTCACCATGAAGAGCGGCTCCAGCTACCTGTCGCAGAGCGAACTAGTTCTCACCTTCGGCTTGGGATCGAAGACCAAAGCTGACGCGATCGAAATCGACTGGCCGAGCGGACAGGTGGACAAACTAGCAAACATTGCGACCGGACAGACGATCACCATCCAGGAAGCGGAAGGCCAGATCGCTGCACGGCCCTACGGC
Source organism: Terriglobales bacterium (assembly GCA_035483045.1). Lineage (GTDB taxonomy): Bacteria > Acidobacteriota > Terriglobia > Terriglobales > Acidobacteriaceae > Acidiflorens. The sequence goes on along the minus strand of DATHQD010000048.1, from coordinate 31,148 downwards.
AGAAAATAATTGCCGCGCTTTTCATCTCTATCGCTTCGCCACCGATGCAATAGAATGAACGGAATGTTTACGAAAATTGCGACACAGTCCGACCTTCCCGCCCCTAACGAAGCCAAAGAATTCCCCTGCGGCGAGAAGACGATTTGCATCGCCAATGTAGATGGCGAAATCAGCGCCATGGATAACATCTGCCTTCATCGCGGCGGCCCGCTTGGCCAAGGCGTGATCGAAGGTGGCAAAGTGATCTGTCCGTGGCATGGCTGGGCTTGGGATCCAAAGACCGGCGAGGCCGGCTCGCTCGGAGCGAAGCTCGCAGTCTATCCGGTGAAGGTCGAGGGTGCGGATGTGTTGATCGACATCTGAGAGCGACACCTTTCCTCCCCATGCTGCTACCCTGCATACTGATCTTCCCATTCGGCCATTCATGCAGCATACGATTCTTCAGTCGCTCCGCACTTTCATTGCCGACTACGGTTACTGGGCCGTCGCTCTGGCCTTGCTGGCAGAGAGCGCTGGCATTCCTGTCCCCGGAGAGATTACGCTGCTGCTGGCGAGCTTTCTAGCCTATTCCGAGCGCCATCTTCATCTTGGCTGGATCATCGTTGCGGGTACCTGCGCAGCAACGCTCGGCGGTAACCTCGGCTATGCCATCGGCGAGTACGGCGGGCGTCTGCTGCTCGATCGCTATCGCAGCGCGTTGCGAATTTCGCCGGAGTTGCTTGACCGCTGCGAGAAAATGTTCGCCGACTACGGAGCCGCCGCCATTCTCTCGGCCCGCTTCATCTTCGGCATGCGCGTCTTCGCCGGACCGCTGGCGGGCGTCCTGCGCATGAACTGGCGAGCCTTCAGTCTCTTCAACTTTCTGGGAGCGGCGGTATGGGTAACCTTCATCAGCGGCGCCGGCTATCTCTTCGGCCGCCATTGGCAGACATTGCTGCGCGTACTGCAGCGGGTGAATATCGCAGTGTTAATTGTCGCGGCGGTTCTAGTTGTTTTCTTATGGTGGCGATATCGGCGCCCAGCTTCGAGGAAACAAAATTGATGGCGAGGCTTGGGTGGTTGCTTCGTTGATGCTTCGGCGATGTCTCGCCAGCGAAATAGATTCAGCCTGTCCAACCTCTGGTAAGCTTTGTGCGAAAATAGCGCTCAGCCGCGATGGCCGCTTCGGCAATTTCCGCTCAGTCCTCGCCCGCTCCCCGGCTTCAGTCGGTAGACGCGATCCGCGGCGCGGTCATGATGTTGATGGCCATCGATCACATTCGTGATTACGTTGCCCGCAGCGCCATGCAGTTCTTGCCAACCGATCTTACCCGCACCACTCTAGCGATTTTCTTCACCCGGTGGATCACGCATTTCTGCGCGCCTGTTTTCATCCTGACCGCCGGCCTCGGCGCATTTTTTTGGATGAGTCGCGGCCATCATTCGAAAAGGGAACTGTCGCGCTTCCTGGTTACACGGGGTGCATGGCTCATATTGCTCGAGATCACCGTGATGCGCATGATCATGTTCTTTCAGTTCAGCTACGACAAAAAGCCTGTGTTTCTGATCATCCTTTGGGCCATCGGTCTTAGCATGATCTCCCTAGCTGCGCTGATTTACCTTCCGCTCCGCTTTCTCGCCGGGTTGAGCATTGCCATTATCGCCTTGCACAACCTCCTCGATCCCATTTCGCCCGAGCGCCTCGGCCGAGCTGCGTGGCTCTGGGACATTCTTCACCAGCGAAATGTCTTGTCATTCATGGGAGTGAATTTTGTGACGGCCTATCCCGTGCTGCCCTGGATCGGCGTCATGTCCCTCGGCTATTGCCTCGGCACAACTTTTCTCTGGGATGCGGCGCGCCGTCGACGCTTCCTGGTCAGCTTGGGGCTCGGGTTTACGGCTGCTTTCATCGTGTTGCGCGCCATCAACATTTACGGCGATCCCGTCCGCTGGAGTCACCAGGCCTCGGCGTCTTTCACCGTGCTCTCATTCCTCAACACCACGAAGTACCCACCTTCTCTCGACTTTCTCCTCATGACTCTGGGCCCGGCGCTGGCCGTTATGGCGTGGCTCGAACGCTTTCACTTCTTTTTTACCAATCCGCTGATCGTCTTCGGACGAGTCCCATTCTTTTACTACGTAGCCCATATGCTGCTCGCTCATCTGATCGCGGTTGCAATGAATTTCGCACGTTACGGTCGCGCCACATTTCTTCTGCTTCCGCCGCCCTCCATGGGAAGCCCAAGCGAACTCTTCCCGCCAGATTACGGTTTTCCGCTCTGGACGGTATACGCCGTTTGGATTAGCGTCCTATTGCTGCTCTACCCGGCATGTCTATGGTTCGCGCGCGTCAAGCAGCGTCATCATGGGTGGTGGTTAGCCTATCTCTGACTCTCCGAAAAACAGCAGCAATCGCTCCTCCACAAACGCCCTCAAGCCGCGACCCCGTGCTACGATGGCAGGAGCGCGAAGGGCGCATCCGGTCCGCGGAAAGGACAGAAGTCCACCTTGGTTGCAAAACTCGTTTTCACGAACTGACTTTCTGCCCACTCATGCGGACCTAGGGCATACGAAAGGAAGTTCGTTATGCCAGTAAGACGCCTCCCATCAAATCCCAATCTCGGCCATCTCAAGTATCAAGCGAAAGACCTGCTCGAGGAGCATTCCGCGCGCCTGCCAGGGGCAGCGCAGCGGTTCAGGGAATTTCATCCGCGCTTCAGCCGCGCCACCGATGCTGAAATCTTTGCCGCACCGCTCAAACTCAGTGACGCCCAGCTAGCCATCGCTCGCGAATCTGGATTTCCCGGCTGGGCGAGATTGAAAGCGCATATTGAAAAGCCGACCCTTGCCGGCCAACTCGATTTGCCGCATCACCAGCGCATCGAAGACGCAACCTTTCGCCGCGCGGTAGAACTCCTCGACGCGGGCGATGTCGCCGGTCTGCGATCCCACCTGAAACAACATCCGAATCTGGCACGCCAGCACGTGACCTTCGAAGGCGGAAACTATTTCCGGCATCCCTCACTTCTAGATTTCATCGCCGAAAATCCGGTTCGCCACGGCACTTTGCCAAAGAACATCGTTGAAGTGGCGAAGGTGATTCTCGAGGCTGGCACTGAGCAATCGTCATTGAATGAGACGCTCATGCTGGTTGCGACAGGCAGTGTGCCGCGGGAATGTCGGCTGCAAATTCCGCTGATCGATTTGCTTTGCGATCACGGAGCCGATCCGAATGGCGCGATTCACGCCGCCGCTCTGCATGGCGAGACGGAAGCGCTGAAGGCTTTGATCCAGCGGAGTGCCCGCATCGACCTGCCGGTGGCCGCTGCTCTCGGGCGGATCGATGATTTTCGTCGCTTGCTTCCCGCCAGCAAAGAGGACGAACGTCACCTGGCGCTGGCCCTGGCCGCGCAATTTGGATATGTAGAGATCGTTCGCCTGTTGTTGGATCGCGGCGAAGATCCCAGCCGATATAACCCCGTCGGCGGCCACGCTCATACGACGCCCTTGCATCAAGCAGCAGGAGCGGGCAACTTTGAAATGGTTCGACTGCTCGTCGAGCGCGGTGCGCGCTTGGATCTGAAAGATGTGCTTTGGCGCGGAACTCCTGCCGACTGGGCAAGGCACGGAGGCAAGAAAGAAGTTGAGGCCTATCTTCGTCGAGCAATGCGGAGCGGACTGAAGGAATGAATAAACCAGGACGCGTGTGAATCGCCAGCAACTGTTTTCTGGTCGAAGTGTCTTCGGTCACTTCCCCCTCGCCCGGGGGCCGTCATATGCTGTAGGAAGCATCGGGCAGTATCGGAGAAGAACCTGATTAGGAAAGCAATTTCGGCACACCCGCAGCATCTGGCGCAACTCTCGGCTCCGTCCCATTCGTGGCTCGGGATGTCGCAGCTGTGGGTGCGGTTTCTGCTGGCTCTTGTCGGATTGGTGCTGGCTTTCGGCGCGGCGCTGTTCTCCACCGTGTCGCGCGAGGCGGGCAGCCTTTGGGGAACGCTGATTCTGGCATCGGTCGCGCTGCTGCTCGCGACTTTCGTCGGACTGACCACGGTGCCTTATCTGGCGCGCCGAGTGGTTGCCAGCCGCGTGCGCGAAGCCATGGACTATGACGTTACGCGCGCGGGCCTGATCTACATTCTGACCAGCGTCTTAATTGGAATCGCGGCCCTCAGCTCCGGAAACAACCTGCTTTACGTTGTTGTCGCCGCGCTGCTCTCTGCCATTCTAGTTTCCGGCATCGCCTCAGCTCTGATATTGCGCAGTCTGCAACTCGACGTGCACTTGCCGGAGCACGTATTTGCGGGTCGTCCAATGCTGGCGCGGTTGCTTTTGCGCAACCTTAGTTCATGGCTGCCGTCGTTTTCCGTGCGCGTGATTCCGGCGAAGCGCAAAAATAAAAATAAAGTGCGCTGGGGTTGGGAGGCTTCGACCTTTGGTTGGCCGCGCAATCGTGCTCCTCAGGATCAGTGGTTCCGGCTGCCGGACCGCCGTTTGCGACGCCTGCGGGATCCAGAAGAGAGGCCGATCCTGCAAGAGTCTGTTTATTTCCCTTTTCTCGCCCCGTCGCAGGAGTTGCGCGCCGACCTCGAGATCAGCTTCAGGACGCGCGGCCTCTACTCAGAAAAGAACTTTGGCCTGGCTACGCGCTTTCCCTTTGCGTTCCTGATGAAGACTCGTCGTATCAACCTTGCGCGCGAGGTGATCGTCTATCCAGCCGTCGAGCCGATCGATCAGTTTCTCGAAGGTTTACCCATGGTCACCGGCGAGTTCGAATCCTTTATCAGCGGGCGTGGCAACGATCTTTATCTGATTCGCGAGTACATGCCCGACGATTCCGCGCGCCATGTTGATTGGAAGGCAACGGCGCGGACTGGCACGCTCAAAGTGCGTGAATTCAGCCGCGAAGATGAACGCAAGCTGCGCATCGTTTTCGACAATTCCGCGCCTGGAGTTCTGCCGCCTGCGGCCTATGAGCGGGGCGTGCGTCTGGCCGCTTCACTAGGATGGCACTTCCATCACGAGGATGTTGAAGTTTCTTTCGTCGCGCCGGGATTAGAGCCCACCCAGGACGTCTTCGCCTTCTTGCGATACCTGGCCTTGGTCGAACCTCAGGAAGCGACCCCGGTCTTCGGTCGTCTGCGCGCCAGCGAAGACTACAATTTAATCGTGACCCCGCTCGATGCCGCTGCGATTCCCTCCGCTTTGGCCGCGAGATCGTACGTGATTTCGTTAGGTGCGCGCTAAAACCCGTTGCTTAATCGAAAAATCACCATTTTCCAGCAACTCCCAAATTTCATTTTTTTCTTCCCCCGCGACGATTTTCGACATATACTCCGCCGCGGGTCTGTAGATAAAACGGTTTTGCGCCCTTCGTACAGATCTTGCAACACCCGGTTCGCCGGTCCCGTTGTTCCCGGCTCCACAGGAGGTGCGAATGTTAATCCGTGATCTGCTAAGAAACCAAGTTCCGATCTCCGCCGAGCCGCATCAATCGGTCCTCGAAGTGGCCAGCCTGATGGTAGAGCACAACATCGGTGCCGTTCCGGTCTTGCAGAATGGTGAACTGAAAGGGATATTCTCCGAGCGCGACCTCATGCGCCGCGTGGTGGTCGATGGCAAGGACCCGGCCCGCATCCTTGTGAGCCAGGTCATGACCGAAGATCCTCTGACGGTCGCTCCGAACGATTCGCTAGAAACCTGCATGACGTTAATGAAGCGCCACGGTTTTCGGCATCTGCCCGTCTGCCTGGGACGTGAACTGAAGGGCGTCGTCTCTTTGCGTGACATCCTCTTGCAAAATCTCGACGAAAAAGACGATGAAGTGCGCATGATGCGTGCCTACTTGCACTCCACGCCCGATAGCGGCGGCTAAAGTCAAGGCGGTTGAATTGGCCTGCTAAAGAATCGGCCTGCGAGCAAGCTTCCGTTTTGGTTGCCTGTGACCTTGGTCAGAGGTGTTTCTACACGCGAACCATTCTTGGTTACCGAAAATCCAACACCTGATTGGCGTTATGCCACGAACCTACATTTTTGCCTAGCAGTAGCCTGCGACCTAGCCACAAGGTAATGGTTACTAAGGTTACCTAAGTGGGTTGACCTAACGGCGTGACCTGCACGAGGATGTGAGCAGGGGCACGGCGGTGTCTTCGGATATCGCTCCTTGCTTCCTCAATAACGGGCCCATGATCTGGCACATCCATACCGCCGTCTTGGTTTTGTGGTGCGCCCAACCGATACTGCAATCGGTGGTGGGGGTTATCTTATGGCGCCGCAAGTTGCACAAGCAGTTTCCCGTGTTTTTCCTGTTTCTGGTCGTGCAAGTGGCGTTGTTTGCCGCTATTTTCCCGCTCTGGTTCGTCGGCAGTCACAAAATGTATTTTGGCATGTACTGGTTAGGCGAGGCAGCCAATGCGGTTCTCGGTTTCAAGGTAATTCATGAGATTTTCCTTGATGTGTTTCGCCCTTATCACACGCTCAAAGACCTCGGCACCCTCCTGTTCAAATGGGCCGGCATCGTGATGTTGCTGGTTTCGGTGGTAGTGGCCTTTTCGAATTCGCTCGACCAAAGTCCTCTGGTGCACGCCCTCACTACGCTGCAGCGTTCGGTCCGCATCGTGCAGCTTGGCCTCATTCTTTTCCTCGTTCTGTTTTCGCGTTTTCTCGGAGTGTCCAAAAAGCAAATCAGTTTTGGCATTTCGCTTGGCTTCGGTCTCTTTGCCGCTGTCGATTTGTTGATGTATGCCTTAAATTCGGGTGGGTTTGTCAGGCAAGGAATCTTTAACCTGATCAATATGTCGGCTTATAACCTGGCTATTTTTGTTTGGTGGGGTTACTCGCTCTCACGCATGCCGGTTCGTGCTACGGCCGCTAACCATTTGCAGACCCAACGTTGGGAGCAGAGCCTTGCCGATCTCCAACACCCGGTCACTTCGGATTCCCTGATTCCGATGTTCGAAGGTATGGTGGAGCGCGCTTTTTCTCGTAGCTCAGGTCTCGAGTCGGCGGACGATTCCGTCGTGATGCAGCAATCGTTGCATCGACCCAGAGCCAACTCCGCCGCTGCCGGGGCGAAAAGTCGGCCATAGCTCGGATTGCACGAAAATTGTGCTTTTGTAAAACCTTGTCAAGGGAAATTTTTGACACCCGGCAACCCTCCAATCGCCGGCCCGCTCCGCGCCTCCGCAAGTCAAACCATTACTTTAAGAAATCAGCGTAAATACAACCACTTCGCTTGCCGGACGACTCCGTCGATTCTCGGCATCTTCGGCAGTTAACCGCGCCACGCGCAGACCACTAAGTAACCTCCTTTTAATCACAAAGTTGCAACCTTGTGTATAATTCCGGCGCTGAACGCTTCCCGTTTTATGTTCAAGCTTTCGGCAGACCCTAAGGAGAAAGTAAACCCATGAAACGTTCTTTCAGGGCGTTGCTACTGTTGGTAGGTCTTGTGGGCACATTTGCGTACGCTGCTATCCCGAAAGCTCCAACTCACGGGGGACCAACGCCGCTGTGTGATCCATGGAGAAACCCTAATTGCCCCGATGAAGTAAGATAGGGCGCTGTTTGCAACTCGACATGCAATTTTCCGGCTGGCCTCCTTGGCCAGCCTTTTTTATTTCTTATCTTTCTTGACGATCTTGTCCGTAGTCTTGGATGCCGTCTTCGCGTCAGGTGCGGCTGCTTTCTCCGTACCCACCTCGCTCTTGTTTTCCCCCGCAGATCCAGGAGTATTGGTTTCGCTGAGATACTGCACAATAATCGAGATGCGCCGGTTCGATGCATCCAGCGGGTTCTTGGGATTACGGAGTCGCTGGTCGGCGAATCCGCGCACCTGCGAAACCTGATCGCCGCGCAATCCAGATTCCTGCATGAGTCGTCGCGCAGCGTTGCCCCGGTCGGAGGAGAGTTCCCAATTGCTGTAACTGCTCTTGCCCACAAATGGTTTGGCGTCGGTGTGCCCTTCAACTGAAATATGGTTGGGAAGCTTCGCCAGTTCGGTTGCCAACAGAGAAGCGATTTCTTGTCCGTTCTTGTTGAGTTCCGGACTCCCGCTTTTGAAAAACGTTCCTCCCGCCGATTCCAGCAGTTCGATCCGCAGGCCCTCGGAGGTCACGGTCATCTCGATAAACTTGCTGAGTTTGTCGAGATCATGGATGCTCCGAATACTTTCCTGTAAGTCGGCCTTGAGCTTTTCCATATCTTGCTTCGGCTCGGGTTTCGCGATGGCGGCCGCCAGACTGAGAGTTTCTTTATTCAGCTGCGCCGCTTCGCTCCCCCCACCCTTTCCTGAAAGCTGACTTCCCGTCTCCTTGCCGGTCCCGCTTGGATCTTTGAAGTAGCCGCTGATGGCGACCTGAATCGGCTTGCTTGTGTTCATTAGCCATAGGACGATGAACAGCGCCATCATGGCGGTAACGAAGTCGGCATAGGCGACCTTCCATGCGCCGCCGTGATGGCCGCCATGGCCGCCTTTTTTTTTGATGATGATGATGGGAGGAGCGGGCATGGGTTGTGATTATCCGCCAGCGGCCGCTTCGGCCGCGGCCGGCGCGTCTTTCGCGCCCCGGCAAGCTTCTTCGACGGCTTGAAAAGATGGGCGCACATGACCCGGTACCACGCGTCTCCCGATCTCGACGGCCATGATCGGCGCGACGCCCTTGAGAAAAGCGATCATCGTCACGCGCAAAACGAAAAGAAATGCATGCTGCTCATCGGCAATTTTGCCCATGCGCGATGCCAGCGGTCCGACCAGTCCGTAGCACAATAGAATGCCCAGAAAAGTTCCCACTAGGGCGGCCGCAACTTTTTTCCCAATTTCCTCAGGAGGCCCGCCAAGCGCGCCCATGGTGATGACCACTCCTAACACCGCTGCCACAATGCCGAGGCCGGGTAGCGAGTCCGCCATCGTATTCAAACTCGATGACGGCTGCGTGGCCTCGTGATGATGGACGTCCATATCCGCTTCGAGCATCTGATCCAGATCGAATACTTCCACGCCTCCGCTCACTGCCATGCGCATCGTGTCGCAGACGAAAGTCACGGCATGGTGATCCTTGGCGAAAGCTTCGTACTTCGAAAACAACGGACTCTTCTCCGGCTCCTCAATGTCCGTTTCCAGCGCCACCAAACCTTCCTTGCGCGCCTTCTGTAGTAGTTCGTACATCAGCTTCAGTGAATCGATGTAACGCTGCTGGTCGTACTTTGAGGATCCAAACACTCCCAGAAGTCCGCTGATCATCTGCTTCAGGGTGTGGATGGGATTCGAGATGAGCACTGTGCCGAGCGCTGCTCCGCCAATGATGATGATCTCGGCCGGCTGCATCAGCACCTTGAGTGGGCCGTGCTCCATGAGGTAGCCCGCCAGGATGCAACCGAAAACCACCACGATGCCAATAATCGCAAACATCGAACGTCATCCTCGCCCGCGCTCGGCATTACTGCCAGCGCTCGCCGTTGCCGCCTTCGCTATGCCGCTCGAGTGCGACGGCTTCATCTCCCGCAGAACCGATTCCAGATCATCTCCCGTGCTTACTACCGTATGGGCGACTTCACTTTCGACCAGAAAATGATCACCCCACCATAAAACTTCGGAGTGGCTCAGTAAGTGCCACAAAGTTTCCGAGGTCGTGGCGACGGACACCGGACTGGCCGAAGGAAACACTGCCAGAAACTCGTTCTCCCCCCAACATCCCAGGAAGTTCTCTGCGTCGAGGCTATGGCGCAACGTATGCGCCGCCGTGCGCAGAAAGGGCAGCACCGACTGCGGACCGTGTTTTGCGCCGAATTCATCCAGGCCCAGCAATCGAATCCGCAGCAGCCCGAAACCGGCATTCGATCCCTCCAGCCCGGCCATACATTCCTTCAGCACTGCCTGTGTCAGGCGCCGCGAAGGAATGCCCGTGACCGCGTCAAGACATCCATACATTGCCGGGCCCGAAGCTCCCTGTTGATAGCCGTACGTTTCCTCGAACAGGACCGTCGCCCCCACCACGGCGCCGCTGCGCTCGACGATGGGCAGGGTGCGCACACTCATCGGTACCCGGTGCCCACTCTTATGCAGGAAAAATGCCGTGACCAGTTGCGGGCGCCGCTGGTTGAGCGTCACCGTCACCGGCCGTTCCTCGCCGCTGAAGCTCTCGCCCTGCCGGTCGCACGCCTGCACGACCGCTTCGAGAACATGCCCCACCACTTCGTGCGACAAATATCCCGTGAGATTTTCCGCGCCCCGATTCCAGAAACGTATCCGCCGTTCACGGTCCACGAAATAAATCCCCACCGGCAAATCTTCCACCACATGCCGAAACAGCTTCGGATCTTCGAGCAGATTGGAGTACATGAGTAGGCAGCTACGGCCTTCTCATTTCATCGGCAGGCGAGGCAGCCAACTTCAGCGCAAAGGGGCTGCCGCCGATGTCGATTTTCGCTACGGCGTGAGATCAGAGTTTGCCGAGGCTTGCCTGAAACAAGAGCAGCGCCCCAATACCCGCCAATCCAATGCAGACGTACTTTAGAAACCCGTCCCCGCGCAGGCGATGATTGATCGCCCTCCCCACAACCACCGCCAGCAGAGTCGACGGCAGAGAGATCAGATAATAGTGTGTCACCGCATGAACCCACAGTCCCGCCAGCCAATAGCCGCCCATCCCAATGATGCTTGCCGGCAGAAAGTATCCTTGCAGCGTCGCGCGAAAGTGTTGCGGCGACCACTTCCGCATAGCGCCATAAATGGCCAGTGGAGGCCCATTCATCCCATAGGCTCCGCCCAGCACACCGGCGAAGAATCCACAAACAAGAAGCCAGACGCGACTGTCGCGTTTTAATTCCAGCGGCGCTCGCCCCATCAAAGAATAGGCGGAGAACAAAATGATGATTACGCCGAGCGCGGCCTTGACCATTCGCTGATGACTGCTCGTCAGAAGCAGCACGCCCAGCGGTATGCCGAACAGCGTCGAAAGCACCAGCCACCCTGTGCTCGGCAGATGAATCTTATTCCAGTCTTGTACGACGACGATCGCGGCGATCGTAATTGACACCAGAACTGCCAGAGGAGCGGCAACGCCGAGGGGAATAAAGAAAGCCAGCAGCGGAACCGCCACCAGCGCTTCGCCAAAACCAAACGCCGATCGAATGAGCGTGGCAAAAAATAGAATGAGTAAGACGCCTAAAGTTGTACCGTCAATTGTGATCTCCAATACTCGCCGGAGCTTATGCCGCCGGCCGCGCCTGCCGCCCCAAAATCCGCGCTAACTCCTGCGCGTCAAAAATCGGCGGCTGGCACGCAAATCCCGAACACACCACGGCAAACGACTTCCCTCCGCTCAGCGCGGGAAGTTTCGGAATCGTCGCCGCTAGCGCCGGCGGCAGATTCTGCGCGACCGCCTTGTCAGCATCCAAACGCAAAACCGCCGTATTCAAATCAAGCGCCTGCACCGCTGCCCGATACAACTCCGACGCGGCAGCATCCTTTCCGATGACCACTATCTGCATATCCGATTGCAGGAACCGAACCACAGCCAGGCCATAAGTCGCAGCAAAAATTCCATGCTGTCCCGCGACCGGAGAATAAAGTTCCAGCGTTCGCTCGGCTTGGTCGCGATAAGACGCAGCTTTTCGCGAACCATCATGATCCAATCCATCATCGGCATAGCCTTGCAGCCGCAACAGCGCAATCGCCGCCGCCGAATTTCCCGCCGGAGTCGGCGAATCCTGAAACGGTTTCCGCCGCGTTCCCAAAATACCAAGCGCCGCTTTTTCGTCCGCGGCCCCATTCGACGCAACTCGCGTATCAAAGAATCCACCCTCAGCCGAATCAAAGAAACCCGCGATCATCGCATCCGCGATCGCCCGCGCGAAACGAAAGTAGCTCAAATCCGCCGTAGCCTCATAGGCATCGAGACAAGCGATCACCGCAAAAGCGTAATCTTCGAGCCCACCAGCAGTATCGCGCCGCTCTGCCTTCGGATCGGAATAAGCAATCACGTGCTTTAGTGTGGAGCGGCCGCCCTCGCCCGCTGCCGTTGCCATTGACTTTGACTCGCCGTTCCATCCCTCGGAGAGCAGCCGATCGAGCGAGCGCAACGCAAACTGCCGCGCTTCCGCCAGATCGAGCACCTTCGCTGCCCCGAGATATGCGGAAACGCACATCGCATTCCATCCCGCATAAATCGTCTTGTCGACGTAAGGCGTAGGCCGCAGCAGGCGCGCCGCATACATCTTTTTCTTAGCCGCTCCGAGCAATGCCCGCGCCTGCTCTTCTGAAATGCTCAACCGCCGCGCAATCTGCTCCAGCGAGTTTGCGATGTAGAGCACATTCTTCGCCGGATTGTGGTGCATGTCTCCGCGCTCCTGAATGTCGTAGTAGAGGGTCGCGACTGCCGCTTCCTCTTCGCTCAGCGCCGCCTTCGTCTCCTCCAGCGTCCAGGTGAAATAATCGCCGTCGTCGTCCATCGAATAGTCGGCATCCTGCGATGCGTAAAAGCCGCCATGCGCACGGTCGCTCAGCCATTCATCCATCCAGCGGATGATGTCTCGCGCCACGTCGGCGAAAAATTCATTGCCGGTCGCCTGATACGCGTGCACATAATTCTTCAGTAGCTCGGAATTGTCGTAACACATTTTTTCGAAGTGGGGCACAATCCAGCGCTCATCGACGGAATAGCGATGGAACCCGCCCGCCAACTGGTCATAAACGCCGCCTCGCGCCATCTTCTCCAGCGTGTGGACGAAAATAGTGCTCAGATCTTCATTGCTAAAGCCAGTGTTGCTCGATCCTGTCCGCGCATACTGCTCCATCACGAGATCGAGTGTCGCCGGATGCGGAAATTTCGGAGCACTTCCAAATCCGCCATTCACCTCGTCAAACATCTTTCGCGCCGATTCAACAATCGCGTCGACCACGCTCGCGGAAACCTTCGCGCCGCCTGCCGACAGCGACTCAGCCCGGGCGATTGCGCTCTCGACCAACTGCGCCTGCTCCATCACATCGCCGTTCTTGTCGCGATAAGCTGCCGCAATCGATAGCAACACTCGCTTGAAACTCGGCCGCCCATAACCATCCGCGGGAGGAAAGTAAGTCCCTCCATAAAACGGTTTGCCATCGGGAGTGAGAAACGCGGTGAGCGGCCATCCGCCCTGCCCGCTGAGCGAAGCCACCGCCACCTGATAGCGGCTGTCAATATCCGGCCGCTCGTCGCGATCGACTTTCACCGCTATGTAATTCTCGTTGACGATCTCCGCCACCTCGGGATCGTCGTAAGACTCGCGATCCATCACATGGCACCAGTGGCACCACACCGCGCCAATATCCAGAAGCACCGGCTTGTCAGCCGCGCGCGCCGCGGCAAACGCTTCCTCGCCAAACTCGTGCCACTGAATCGGCTGATGCATTGCCGAACGCAAGTAAGAAGAAGAGGCGCGAGCGAGGGAATTGTGCGGGCCGGAGTCCATCAGGAAAGTCTATCGCGAGAGCGGGCTAGAATGGGAGGGATGAACGAAATAGTCGGCTTTGCCGAAGTGAGCGTACTTCTTTGGGATCACGCTCAGGCTCCACGCTGCAACAGTCCCAGACGGCGGTCACACTCTGCGACACCCGCGTCGACACGGACCGCCGCATAAAGCTCACGCGCTTCTTCCCAAAGCGACCTCGCCGGCTCCGCCTCGCCAATGTCGCTTTTCAGAAGCGCCAGCCCGCGGATCGCATTGGCCAGATCCAGCGTGTCGGTTCCCGCTTCGCTGCGATAAAGTTTTAGAGATTCCAGGTAATACGGTTCGGCCATTTTGTGCCGCCCAGCTTCCCGCAGAATGTCCGCAACGTGCCGAACCGTGTGCGCGATTGGCTGCGGATCGTCCTCGGCGCGATAGAGCGCCAGGGCTTCCTGATAATGACGCAGCGCATCGTCGAGGTGGCGTTGGTCACGCTCAATCTGACCAAGGGTCGCAAGCGCCCGCGCCAATTCCGCACGATTGCCGGACTCTCGATACAGCGCCACCGCCTTAATCAAAACGCGCTCCGCATCCGCGAGCCGATGCTCTCGCCTCGCCTGAAGAGCTTGCAGTAGAAGGTCGTCGGCTAATTCGGGCATAAGGCCTCCAAGCGAAATCCAAAAGCTAACAGCCAATAGCCAATGGCTAAGAGCTGAGCTTCTTCGCCATAAAATAATAAATCTCGACCGCCTCGACTAGCTGCGCTTTTTCGACAAACTCGCCGTTGGTGTGCGCTACGTGAATCGATCCCGGCCCCAGCAGGAGCGGTTCGCCCCAATCCGGCAGCGAAGGAATATCTGTAGTAAAAGCCGCGACCATAGTCGGCAATCCATCCAAAGTCCGCAGCCGAAGAAACGGAGTCTCGCGCGTGAAATGAACCTCGGCAAGGTCATCGACCGCCGCCGTAATCTCGTCACGCAGCCCATCCGCCGGACCGACCAGGCGATAAAAAAGGTCGGCCTTGGCATAGTCGGAAATCACGTTCGGCGCACGCCCGCCCTGAATCGAGCCGACATTTTTCGTGCAGGCGCCCGCGTCAGGGAGCGAAGGCAGTTTCATCGCATGCAGCCGATGCAGCGCTTCCACCAGTTTGTCGATCGCCGATTCGCCCAGCTCGGGATATGCCGAATGCGCCATCTTTCCGCGGGCTACCAGTTCTACGTGCAGCGCCCCCTTGCTGGCCAGCGCCAGCTTATTTTCCGTAGGCTCGCCGTTGATCATAAAGCGCGCGCCGATCGGATGTTGGTTGGCCGTCTTCGCGCCAATCGAATCCCGTTCCTCGCCCACCAGAAACAGCAGGCCAACGAAAATGCCCGCCCCGCACAACTTTTCGGCCGCCATAATCTCGGCTGCAATAATTCCCTTGGCGTCGCATGATCCGCGCCCATAAATTCGCAAGTCATCTTCGGACGACGCAATAAACGGTGGCACTGTATCCATGTGCGTGGAAAAAACAATCTCCGGACGGCCATGCCCCGGCCACGTCGCCAGCACATTCGAGCGCGCTCCCTCGACTGGCATCTTGCGCGCTTCCCATCCGCGCCGCTGCAACTCGCCGCAAAGAAAATCACCGACCGCAGTTTCGTTCGGAGTGATGGATTCGATATCCACCAGCTGCCGGGTAAGCGCAAACAGTTCCATGCAGCAAAAGAGTAACAGTCGCCGGTCGCTGGTCGCCAGTCGCTGCCAGGCAGATTCTCTGCAATACTATCGACGGCGACTAGTAGCAAACGACTAACGACCGACGACTAACGACATACAACCAACGGGAGCCCGTGCACGAATCCCCCACCATCCGCTCATTTTTCCTCGACGGCCCGGCTGGCCGGCTGGAAGCGCTCCTCAACGCCGGATCGCCGGGCGCAACCCACGCTGCCGTCGTCTGCCATCCCCATCCGCTCTTCGGCGGAACGCTGCACAACAAAGTTGTCTTCCACGCCATGAAAGCTCTCAACAGCTTCGGATTCCCCGCGCTCCGCTTCAACTTCCGCGGCACCGGCCTGAGCGAAGGCGAGCACGCACACGGCATAGGCGAAGTAGAAGATGTTCGCGCCGCGCTCGACTGGCTGGAAAGAGAATTCAAACTTCCGATAATCTTCGCCGGCTTTTCCTTCGGGGCCGCTGTCGGATCGCGTGCCGCCTATTCCGACGATCGTGTAAGCGCGCTCATCGCGTTAGGATTGCCCGCCGTCCCCGTCGCCGATCGTAATTACGACTTCGAATTTCTGCAGACTTGCACCAAACCGAAACTCTTCGTCAGCGGATCGCGTGATCAGTTCGGCCCCCCTGGCAAATTGGAAGCGCTCGTTGAAACCTTCGCCGATCCGAAAAAGCTGGTCCGCATCGAAGCCGGAGACCACTTCTTCGAAGGACGCCTGAGAGAGATGCGCGATGCGATTGAAACGTGGGTAAGAGATTATCTAAACTCTGAAACCCTGAAACCCTGAAATTTTGCAATCTGCTTCTCTATAATCTCCGACGTGCCAGAGATTTCTTCAGATCGAAAGCAGCAATTCGCGCGTATGCGCGACACTGCCCGCGAGATTTTCGCCTCCGCCCTTAAGAACGCATCCATCGAAAGTGCCTTCGCCCGCCATCTGCATTGCGAGCGCCGCGTCCTGAGAATCGGCGAAGATCTTCATGACCTCGACTCCTATAATCGCGTCTTCGTAGTCTCCATCGGGAAAGCGGCGCACACCATGGCCGCTGCACTCGAAGCACGAACTGGCAGCGGCAGCTTCGAAGATGGTATCGTCGCCTCGTCGGTCGAGCACGCGAATCAAATCCGTGGCTTCCGCTATTTTTGCGGAGGCCATCCCACCCCCACCGCCGAATCCATCCGCGCCGCCGAGGCCATCCTCAAATCGCTCAATGCTCTAGACTCCGCGTCGCTCGTTATCTTCATGATATCCGGCGGAGGTTCGTCCATCGTAGAAAAACCGGTCGATACTTTGGAAGGCGATGAAATTTCTCTCCCCGACCTGATCTCGACCTACAAGACACTGGTCCATTCCGGTGCGCCCATCGCCGAGATCAACGCCATCCGTAAACATCTCTCCGCGGTCAAAGGAGGACGTCTCGCCCAGGCGGCCTATCCCGCGCAGCAAGTTTCGATTCTCGTCTCTGACGTGCCCGACGCCACTCCCGACGCGCTTGCCTCCGGTCCAACTATGCCCGACTCGACTTCAATCAACGACTGCGAACGCATTGTCGATCGATACGGTCTCATCGATCAATTCCCAAAATCCACCGCCGATCTTTTTCTCCAGCATGCTCTCGATGAGACGCCTAAGTCCGATGACCCTGCGTTTATTCGCGCACGCTGGTGGACCGTGCTCTCGAATAAAGTGGCCATCGACGAAGCCGCCGTCGCGGCCACGTGCGCCGGCTTCGCCGTCGAAATCGATAACTCCTGCGACGACTGGCCCTATGAAAAAGCCGCCGCATATTTGATCAATCGCCTGCGCGAATTGCGCAAGCAAGTCTCACGGATCTGTCTGCTCTCGGGAGGCGAAGTGACCGTTACCGTTCGCAACGGCGGCGTAGGCGGGCGCAACCAGCAATTCGCCCTGGCCTGCGCAGAATTAATATCGGGTCACGATGTTACCGTTCTCAGCGCCGGCACCGACGGCATCGACGGCAACAGCCCAGCCGCTGGCGCAGTAGTCGATGGCAGCACGCTAGACCGAGTAGTCGCTCGGATGCACAGTGCCACCAGTCGCTTAGAAGAAGCGCACCACGCCCTCGCCACGTTCAACGCCTATCCACTTTTCGAAGCGCTCGGCGACGCCATCATCACCGGACCTACCGGGAATAATCTTCGCGACCTGCGTATCCTGCTCGCCTACTAACTCCTCCACCGTCGCCGCGCGGAACCATACTTATAACTTGCCTTACAGCCTTTGTGTGTCCGCCACGTTAATATAAATAAATATATGTGCGCTACCGTTCAAAGACTTGGCCAGAAGCCCGCCAGTGGCCGTTCCGGATGCGTCGACAACTGACATCCCGCGACAGTTCATGCACTTCCGGTATCCGTAAATTTCTGTAAATCTCATTCTGCACCGGCATCGCCACTCTCTCGCCCTGCATCCAACGTGTTAAATTTGAACACAAGATCACTATTGTCTAGGAGGTTTCGATTGAAACGGATATCACGTATTGCCGTCCTCTTGGCCTTTGTTTGCGCCGCCATGGCGTCATTTTCGAATTTCGCCGAAGCGCAGAGAATCGATTTAGGATTCGGCGTTAGCGGATTAATCGCGCCCTCCGCCGATTCGGCGAGCGGCGGTCACGCCCCGGCGTCGCTCAGCGGCGGCACCTATCCCGGCTTTAGCGGCGATGTGATTTTCTGGCACAACCTCGGCATCGGAGGCGAAGTCTTCTGGCGAGCTACTCAAGCGCAAAATTACGGAGATCTAGACGCAGGCCTGAATTTTCGCCCCGTCTTCTTCGACTTCGACGCCGTCTATTCACCCAAGATTGCCAATCACATCTATCTTGACCTCGATGGCGGCCTTGGCGCGATCAGCAACCGCTTCTACTGCGACGGATGCGGCAACGGCTACACCACCAATTACACCAGCGACAAACATTTTCTCGTCGACTTTGGCGGCGGCATCAAGTTCTATGTGAAGGGCGGATTTTTTGTTCGCCCCGAAGCGCGCCTCTACTATGCCACTAACAATAATCTCTTCAGCTCTGGCCGCTTTGCGCGCGCCGGCGCTACTATCGGCTACACCTTTGGAAACAAGTAGCCGGCTCTTCCAGCAGGTCTCAGAAACGAAGGACCAGCCATACGCCGTCCGGTAAAAGCTGGTCCTTTTGAGTTTCCGCTGCGTTGAATTGATTCGTTCTGATTAGGGCGAGCACTGTCTTCACCATTGGGCAATATGCATTATGATAGCTTCATGAATTTCGGCGTCTCCGGCGAGACGATTCTTCTCTCTCTACTGCTGATTCTTTTGGGTTCCAATAAATTACCCGAGATCGGCCAACACGTCGCGCGACTCCTTCGCGGATCCCGGCGCGCCACCCATGGTTTCCGTTCCCCTCGCGCCCTGCTGCTGGCGTTCTCCTTCGTCGCTCTCGGGGCGACCTCGAACCTCGCGTACGCTCAAAGAATTGACGCCGCTTTCGGCGTCGGCACAATCCTGGCGCCCGGAGCCAGCTCCGCCAGTGGCTCGGAATACCCCGTATCGCTCAGCGGCGGTCTTTACACGGGCCTTAGCGGCGATCTGATCTTCTGGCGCAATCTGGGGGTCGGAGCCGAAGTCTTCTGGCGCGCCTCCCAAGCCGTCAATTATGGTGGCAGCGTGGGCGTCAATTATCGTCCGTTCTTTTACGACTTCAACGCCGTCTACTCGCCCAAACTCGCGAATCGTACTTATCTGGAACTCGTTGGTGGCCTAGGCGGCCTCGATACCCGCTTCTACGAATGCCCTGACTACGATTGCAATCTCGGCTACAGTAACGGCGTTAATAGCTTCGCCCACTTCGATGTGGATTTCGGTGGCGGCGTGAAGTTTTATGCCAAGCGTGGCATCTTCATTCGTCCCGAAGCGCGTTACTACTTCATCAGGAACGACACCAACTTCAGCTCGAACCATGCCGCCCGAGTAAGCATTTCAATCGGCTACACCTTCGGAGCGCACTAGCTCTCAATCTAGATTTCTCAACAATTTAGATTTGTCAGCTGAGCGAAGCGAAGGACCTGCTGCTTGCGACAGTGACGAAAATACAACCGCCGCGGGCTCCGACCCCACTTTGTAAAGCATTTGTCCTTTCTCGCGCCGCCAGTGGCCCATTTCCCTCGTCCCGCATTATGATAGAGCCATGAATTTCGGCGTCTCCGGCGAGATGATTTTCCTGTTTCTTCTGGTGCTGATTCTTTTCGGCCCCAAGAAGATGCCCGAGATCGGACGCCAGGTCGCGCGCCTCCTCAACGAATTTCGCCGCGCGTCCAATGAATTCCGCTCGCAGATCGAGTCGGAGGTCAATTCGCTAGACGCCAGCAATGGCCGCGGAAGCTATGGCAGCTCTCGCCAGCCCATCCTGCCATCCTTGCAGGCTCCGCTAGGATCGCTGGCCAATCGCATCTTTAATCCTCCGTCGCCCGAAAAGTTGCAGGCAGTTGAAGACGCTGCTACTGAAGACGCCGCCGTCAAAGTGGCAGCAGCGGAATCCGTCGCCCGTAAAGCCGCCGCCGAAGCCGCAGCAGCTCCCGAGCCCTCCGCGGCCGCGAAAGTAGCACCCGATGCCTGAGTCGGCCATCTCCCCCGTGAACGATTCCGCGATCAGCAAGAATAAGAATAACGATGCGGAACAAATGCCCTCCATGGGCTTCCTTGATCATCTCGAGGAGTTGCGCAAGCGCATTGTCTATTCCGTCATCGCCATCGCTGTCGGCTTCTTCGCTTGCTGGGGATATTCCGAGCGCATCTATGGAGTCATGCAGCGCCCCATCATGGACGCGCTCGCGCGCAACAATCTCGCGGCCAAGCTCGTCTACGTCAATCCAACAGAGCCTTTCAATCTCTATCTCAAAGTCGGGATGATGGCGGGCCTGTTCGTCGCCTCACCCTTCGTGCTCTACCAGCTCTGGTGCTTCATCTCGCCCGGCCTTTACCGCAACGAGAAGCGCTACGTGCTGCCCTTCATGGTCTCGACCATCGCTCTCTTCTTGGCCGGCGGATACTTCGGCTACAAAGTTGTCCTGCCGCAAGCGCTCGTGTTCCTCATCGGCTACGGCAAAGACTTCCAGCCGATGATCACGTTGACCGAATACAGTTCGTTGTTCCTGACCATCATCGTCGGCCTCGGCATAATTTTCGAAATGCCGATTCTGGTATTTTTTCTCGCGTTGATGGGCATCGTCAGCGCCGGCTGGATGTGGCACAACATTCGTTATTCAATCTTGGGCATTTTCGTGGTTGCCGCCATCGTCTCGCCCACTCCCGATATTCTGAACATGTGCATCTTCGCCGCTCCCATGATCGGTCTATACGTTCTAAGCACCGGCATCGCCTACGTCGTGCATCCCACGCAGCGCCAGAAGCGCGCGGACAAGAAAAAATCTTAACCACGGGAGCACAGAGGATCACAGAGAGAATCATGAAACTACGAGTTATCGAATTGGAAGTCTGCAAGAGCTTCCCCCGTGTTTCCCGGTGCCCCCTGTGGTTAAAGCTCTCGCTTGCATCCCTATTACTCGTCGCCGCAGCCACGAATTCAACCGCCGCTGCCGCGCCCGACAACTCCCAGCTCCCCCATATCGATGCCAAGCGCGCCTTTCAATACACCCGCGAAGTGACCGCCTTCGGCCCGCGCTACATGGGCAACGAGAATCACAAGAAACTAGAGCGCTACATCGTCGATCATCTGAAAGGCGACGAGGTCGAAGATGATGCCTTTACCGCCGACACGGTGGAAGGGAAGTTTCCCGTCCGCAACATCATCGCCAAATTTCCCGGCACCAAAGATGGCATCATCGTCATCCTCGGCCACTACGACACCAACTACCCGCTGCGCAATATCGGATACGTAGGCGCCAACGACGGCGGGTCCTCGACCGCCATCCTCCTCGAATTCGCTAATCAACTGCGTGTGGCGCCGGGCAAAAAACGCGACGGCTACAGCGTCTGGCTGGTCTGGACCGACGGCGAAGAGGCCGTCCGAAACTGGTCTGACAGCGACAGCCTCTACGGCACGCGCCACCTCGCCGAGCGCTGGGAAAAAGATGGCACCCTGAAAAAAATCAAAGCGCTCATGGTCATGGATATGATCGGCGATGCCGACCTCGACATCTGGCGCGACACCAATGGCACGCCTTGGCTACTCGACCTCATCTATTCTGCCGCCGAGCGCCTGGGCTACCAATCTCACTTCTACGCCATTAAAGCCGCCGTCGAAGACGATCATCTGCCCTTCGTCAAACGCGGCGTCCCGAGCGCCGACGTGATCGATCTCGACTACGGCTACAACAATGTCTTCCACCACACCGCCCAAGACACCATGGATAAGCTAAGCCCCAAGAGCCTGGAGATCACTGGCGATACAATCATGCTGACGATTCACATGCTCGATCAGCGCTAGCGCAGCGCGATCGCGCCAAGCGTCGGCTCGCAAACTGGCTTCCGGCTAAATTAGGCCGCGGCCGCAAATGCGATCGAAATCTCACGCCATGCAACGCAGAAAATTTCTATCGCTCCTGGGGACTACTGCTTGCGTCGAACTGGCGCGAGGCATGGGTCTCGAAGTAGCCACAGATAACTCCAAGCCCGACCTGACCCTTCGCATCTCCGAGGTCGAGATCGAAGTCGCGCCGCGGAAGATAATCAAAACGACGGGATACAACTGCTCGGCTCCCGGCCCCGTCCTGCGCCTGCGCGAGGGCCAACCCGTCACCGTCGAGGTCATCAACGAGACGAAAACTCCGGAACTGGTTCACTGGCACGGCCTCTTCGTTCCTTCCGAAGTCGATGGCTCCGAAGAGGAAGGCACGCCGATGGTGGCGGCGGGCGGAGTGCGACGATATTCGTTCGCCCCCCGGCCCTCCGGGACGCGCTGGTATCACAGCCACATTCATGCTGGCCGCGATCTGAAGCGCTCGACATACACGGGACAGTTTGGATTCCTCTATATTGAGCCGAAAGAGGAACCGGGCCAATATGATGCTGAGGTTTTTCTGGCGCTCCACGGCTGGAACGGCTATCTCAGCAGCGCGGGTGGAGACGGCAGTCTGGAAGCCACATATCCCGTGTACTCCATTAATAGCCACGCGCTCGGCTCAGGTGATCCGCTGCGCGTGAAGGAAGGTCAGAACGTTCGATTTCGCATCTTGAATGCCAGCGCCACGGAGCAGCATCGGATCGCGTTGGCGGGCCACAAGTTCAGAGTCGTGAGCCTGGACGGCAACGCAGTGCCGGTCGCGCGCGAGGTTGAAGCGATCGAGATGGGTCCGGCGGAGCGCGTGGACGCCGTCGTCACCATGAACAATCCCGGCGTGTGGATTCTCGGCGAAGCGAACGATCAAACGCGGAACGCCGGACTGGGCATCGTGGTGGAATATGCGAACCGCAACGGGGTGCCACAATGGATTGGGCCGAGGAACACTCCGTGGGATTACACAATATTCGGGCGCGAAGGGGAGACTCCGGAGCCCGCCGGTGGCGTCCTGCCGCTCCTCTTTCGCAAGAAATTCGCCGGCAATCGCTGGGTCGATAACTGGACCATCAACGGCAAATCGTTCCCCAAAACCGATGCCATCCACGTGCGAGCCAACACGCGATACCGCCTGCGCTTCGATAATCAGACCGATGAAGCGCATCCCGTCCATCTCCACCGCCATAGCTTCGAAGTGACAAGGTTCGCCGGCAAAGCGACCGCTGGTGTCATGAAAGATGTAGTCGTGGTGCCCGCCAGAAAGCAAGTCGAGGTGGATTTCACGGCAGACAATCCTGGCCCCACCCTATTCCATTGCCATCAGCAATTGCACATGGATTACGGGTTTATGACGATGCTCCAATATGTGGGTTGAAATTCGACGTTAGTGTGGATTGCGTCGCCGTCAGAAAAACCGCGTGATGCCCTCTTCCAGCACCACCACTTTGTCTTTCACGCCAGCCTTCGCCGCTTCGCGCTCCAATAATTGTAAAGGCTCGTCGATCGGCTCGTGGGAAAGCCGGAAGGTTCCATAGTGCATCGGAACCATCCAGCGCGCGTGAAGATCAAGGAAGGCGCGCGTGGCGTCCGCCGGACTTGTATGCACGTTGCGGAATTGCGGCGGATTATAAGCTCCAATCGGCAGCAGCGCCAGTTCCGGCGAAAGCCGCTGGCCGATCTCGCGAAAGCCTGCGAAATAAGCAGTGTCTCCGGCGTGATAGACAGAATGCTTTCCGCTGCGCAGCACGTACCCGCCATAGCCGCGATGCGAATCTTTCAGGATGCGCGCTCCCCAATGCCGCGAGGGCACGTGCGTGATGTCGAGAGCGCCGTGGCGATAGGTGTTCCACCATTCGAGTTCGACAATCTGCTCATAGCCCAGATCGCTCACCAAGTCGAAGAGGTGATGAGGGACAACCAGAGTGGGCGCGGTTCCCGTCGCACGCCGCGTCTGCCTCGCGATGGTGCGTAACGACTGGCGATGCAAGTGATCGAAGTGCGCGTGCGTCACCAGCACGACATCCGTCGGCGGCAGATCGCGCAGATTCAATCCCGGTTGCCGCAGTCGCTTGAGCACGAACAGCCAGCGCGCAAAATTAGGATCGATCACTACATTCAATCCGCCGATTTGCAAAAAGAAGCTGGAATGCCCAATAAACGTCACCCCCAGCTGCCCATTCGAAACCAACTTCGGCTTGTGCGTCTCGCCCGTCCGCGGGGTGACCGCGGAATGCCGCACCAATTGCGTGAATTGTCCGGCTCGCTTGCGCAAGGCTCGATTTTTCAGGGAAGACTTGATCGTCACTTCAACCTGCAATCTTCAACCAGTCCCCGACTCGAAACGCGGCCGAGGCGGACCATGAATATTCTGATCATCCAATGATTATCGACTTTTTTGTCAAGAGTCTCCAGTGCATCTTAGATGCCAGGATGTGTGACATCGACACGAGCTCGTATCGTTTTGTCGCGCGCCAACCCCTGCCTGGCGCCCTACATCCTACCTCGGTCGCGTAATTTCGAGCGGGGTCGCAACCGTCGAAATTATTGCGCAGGTGCTTGACCGCCGGTTTGCTCGTCATATTAAATCCAAAGCGTGGACCATTCATCAAAACTAGCAGAGTCCAAGAGAAAGCCTTCTAAGGAGTAACCTTCATGCGCGTCGCTTTTTTAGGTCTAGGAATCATGGGCCGTTCCATGGCCGCCAACCTCGTCAAGGCCGGACACGAGGTCTCGGTCTGGAATCGCACCAGCGGCAAAGACGTAGAAGGCGCGCGCACTGCGTCTTCTCCGGCTGATGCGGCGAACGGCGGCGAAGCGGTGTGGATGTGCGTCTCAGACACGAAGGCGGCTGAAGCAGTATTGTTCGGCCCGAACGGCGTCAGCGATTCGCTGGCCGAAGGCATGATCATCGCCGACTCCAGCACCATTTCTCCGACTGCCACGTTGCGCTTCGCCGAGCGGGTCAAAGCGAAGGGCGTTGCTTACGTTGACGCTCCCATGACCGGCTCGAAAATCGCAGCCGCGGCGGGGAGCCTGATTTTCATGGTCGGAGGCGATGACGCCGCGCTCGCCCGCCTTCAACCGCTCTTTCAAGCCATGGGCAAGCAGGTCTTCCACATGGGCGAAACCGGCAAGGGACAAGCCACCAAACTCGCCATGAATCTGCAGATCGCAATGATCTTCGAAGGCTTCGCCGAGGCGCTCACCCTGGCCTCGAAGCTGGGAGTCGATATAGAAAAAATGCTGCCGCTGATTCAGGCGTCGATGGTGCGCTCCGGAGTGGTCGATTACAAAGCTCCATTCATTATGCAGCGCGACTTTTCCCCAAATTTTCCCCTGCGCCTGATGCTGAAAGATATTCGCCTCGCCCTCGATGCCGCCAAAGAATCCCGCGTCCGCCTCCCCGGCCTCGAAGCTGTAGAAGAGGTCTATGATGTAGCCGCCGAAGAAGGGCAGGGCGATCTCGACTATGCGGCAACCTTGACGCTGCTGGAAAAATGGGCCGGAGTAGAAGTGAGAGCCACCGCCAAAGTCAGCTGATCGTCTCAAGCCCGCCGGCACAGAGGCCGCACATGGCTCGCTTATCTACTGCCGCCTACACCCACTCCACTCTTGGCGTCTGCGGAATGATTCCCGCTTTATGCCCCATGTCGAGCAGACGGCGCACGGCTTCGCGCCCGTCGTCGCCATAATCGAGCGTCCGCTCATTGACATACATGCCAACAAATTTATCGGCCAGCTGGGAATCGAGATCGCGCGCAAACTGCATCGCGTAACTAAGCGCTTCTTCGCGATGGTCGATGGCGTATTGAATGCTCTCATGCAGCGCGTGCGTGACGCTGGCGATCGTTTCGCGTCCTAGCGAGCGTCGTATGGCATTCCCACCGAGCGGCAGCGGCAAGCCGGTAACTTTCTGCCACCATCGGCCAAGGTCGACCACGCGGTGCAATCCGGATTTGTCGTAGGTGAGCTGCCCCTCGTGAATGATGAGGCCGGCTTCGTGTTTTCCTTCGAGAATCTGCGGGATAATTTGATCGAAGGGAACAACTTCCACCTGAATGCCGGGGGCGAACAGTTGGAGCGCCAAATAGGCCGTGGTGAGCTTGCCGGGCACCGCGATCTTTTTTTGCTTGATCTCATCCGCCGTAAATGGCCGAGTAGAGACTAGCATGGGGCCGTACCCGTCGCCCACGCTACCGCCGCACGACATCAACGAATAATTTTCCTGTATGTAAGGAAATGCATGGAAAGAAATCGCGGTTACGTCGTACACGCCTTCCTGCGCCTGCCGATTCAGCGTTTCGATGTCGCAAAGCGTGTGACTGAACTTCAGCCCGGGCACGCGGACTTTATTCGTAGCCAAACCATAAAACATGAATGCGTCATCTGAGTCCGGGCTATGCGCCACGGTGATTTCGCGAACCGGAGAACTTACTGTACTCATAAAATCCACAATCCTATTCTTCTTCTTTTAAACCTTTACTACCGCGACGTTCGCCCGTGCCAGCGAGCCGCTATGCCGGCCGCCATCAACACCTTGATCACTTCTGCAAAAACAAACCAGTAGAGACCATATCGAATCGCTACCGAAATCGAGTGCGTCAGAACCGCCAGCCAGGCGAGTCCACTCGCAAAGAGCACCAGTTCCGCTACTATGGCCGACGCCGCAGCGGAGACGAAGCGTTTTGAGCTGCGCTCGTATATCCAGCCTGCGACAAAAGCAACCACCGGATAGGCGATGAGAAATCCGCCGGTCGGACCGAGAATATAGCCAATACCCGCGCCCATGCTGAAGACTGGCAGTCCGCAAGCACCCTCGATGAGATAAAGCGATAGCGCAGCGAAACCGCGACGCGAGCCAAGCAATAGGCCTACCACCAGAACTCCAAAATTTTGCAGCGTCAGTGGAACCGGCGTGAAGGGCAGCGGCACGCTGACGCGAGCGCATAGCGCGACGAAGAGACTGGCGGCGACCACGATGGCAACCTGCTTCGTCCATTCCCGCGCCGGATCCAGCGGACGGGCAGCGGCGGACCGGTCAACATTCGCGGCAGTCGACCGGTGCTGCTGGCCTAAGATCTGCGCCATAATTTTAGACATGACATTCCTTTCAAAGCGGCAGGCATACAAGATTACGGTTCAGGCGAGGAGTGGTCGAGCGCGTCGAGTTCCCCTTTGTGGGCCGCCGTGCGCTTCATCTGCCGCCGAACCCGCATGTAGATGGTCAGCGCAACCAGCACCACCACCGCCGTACTGACTCCCAGTATGAGAAACCACCAGAGCATCCGCACAACGACACTTAGGATAGCAGATGGAGCCGGGCAAACACCGTATCCGCGCTCACAGAGAGGCGCCCGAGAAAGAAAAGAATAACTGTCGCCTGGTTAACCCTTCTTCGCGGACTTGGCCATCGCCTTGCGGCGATTCTCGATATTCTTCGAGACACGCTCCAAGCGCTTGCGGGCCGTCTTTGAAGACGTAGCCACTTTCTCGATGTTGGCAAAGGCATCGGGATTGTTGGTCTTCTCGCGAAATTCCTTCAGGAACGGATAGATCTTGCCGAAGATGAAAAACATCTCGCCACTACAGCCGGGCTGAAGAAAAAGCTCCTCGTTGAGCGCTCCCTGCACCACGAACGCCGCTGCCATATCCCAATAGCCGCCTACCTGGCGAAGCCACGCATTTTCCTGGCTGGGAAACGAATTCGCGACTTTGAGGAACTCATCCGCCGTCTCCGGCCAAAATTCCACCGTGAGCCAATGTCTCGCCTTGCGCATCTCCGCTTCGCGGCGGAGGTCATAGAGTTTCATAATCAGCGCTGCATCGTGCGCTGTCGCCTTTTTTGCCATATTTTTCGCCCTCGCTATTTATTCCTCAAATTCTCATCAACGATTGTCGGCCATCAAACTTTGGAAACGTCCGCTGCGATGGCACCCTCGATCGCGCGCTCGTAATCGCACTCCTTATTAGGACATGCGATCACCGGTCCGTCTTTGCGCATTCGTTCTACCAGGTATTCACTCCCGCAATCTGGGCACTTCTCAGCAATAGGTTTTGCCGCGGACGTGAACTTGCACTTCGGATAATTTCCGCACCCGTAAAAAGTATTGCCCTTGCGCGCCCGCTTCTCGACCAGTTCGCCGTCTTTGCACTCCGGACACTTCACGCCGATGAAATTCTGCTTCACATATTTGCATTCGGGATATCCACTGCACGAAGTGAACTCGCCGAAGCGGCCGTGCCGCAAGATCAAATTGCGTTTACATAGTGGGCAGGTTTCGTCGAGCGGAATGTCGGGCACCTTCTTGCCCTGATCGAGCCGCCGGGTCGTCTTGCAGTCCGGATAGCCGGTGCAGGCCATGAACTGTCCGAAGCGCCCGCGCTTGAGCACCATGACGCGGCCGCAATTTTCGCAGTATTCTTCCTGGGCAGTTTCCTGAACATCGGCCGAGTCGAGATCAGGCAGATTGATCGGGTTCTCTTTGGTGAATTTGCAGGTATCGGGATTTTCCTTGTCGTAGGTGCTGCAAGCGTAGAACGAACCATGCTTGCCCCATTTGATGACCAGCGGTGCCCCGCACAGTTCGCACTTTTCGTCTGTCGGCTTCTCCATACGCTTGATGTTTTCCATGTGCTTCTCGGCATAGCGGAGATCCTTGGCGAACTTCTTATAGAACTCTGTGAGCGCGTGGTTGCCCGTCTGTTTCCCTTCTTCAATTTCGTCGAGTTCTTCTTCGAGCAGCGCGGTGTATTGAAAGTCAAAAATATCCTTGAAGTTCTCGACCAGCAGATCGGTGACGACGAGCCCAATTTCAGTGGGCACAAACTTGCCACCAACTTTCTGCGCGTACATACGTTCTTGAATAGTGCTTAGAATCGTCGCATAGGTCGACGGACGACCAATACCGCGCTCTTCGAGTTCCTTCACCAGGGAAGCTTCGTTGAAACGCGGAGGCGGTTCGGTGAAGTGCTGCTCAGGGAGCAGCGACTTCAGCGTCAACTTCTGGCCCGCTTCGAGCGGCGGCAGCTTGTGCTTCAGTTCCTCATCTTCCGCGTCCTTGGCGTCCTTTGACTCTTCATACACTTTCAGGAAGCCGTCGAATTTCGGCACCGAGCCGGTAACGCGAAACTGAAAAATTTCGCTGCCTGATTTGGCATCGATGTCCACCGTTGTCTGGTCGAACACTGCGGGATTCATCTGCGAAGCGACGAAGCGCTGCCAGATCAGCTTATAAACTTTGAATTCATCTTCCTGCAGATATTGCTTAATCTGGTCAGGGTGCCGCGCCGCGGACGTCGCGCGAATCGCCTCGTGCGCCGCCTGCGCTTCTTTCTTCTCCTTATATGTGTTGGGAGAGTCAGGCAAATAAGCGGCGCCAAATTGCTCGTTGATATATTCGCGCACTTCAGTGATTGCTTCTGGCGCGACCCGCGTCGAATCAGTACGCATGTAGGTGATCAAGCCGACAAGACCCTCCTCACCCAGTTCGACGCCTTCATAGAGACGCTGCGCGATCATCATGGTGCGCTTCACGCTGAAGCGCAGCTTGCGCGAAGAATCCTGTTGCAGCTTGCTGGTCGTGAAGGGAGGTGCGGCATTGCGCCGCCGTTCTTTCTTATCGACAGACCTTATGATCCAATCGGCTTTTTCCAGAGCCGCGCGAATCTTTTCCGCGTCTTCGCCGTTGGTGACTTCAATCTTTTCTTCGCCCTTGCCCAGGAATCTCGCGTCGAACGTGGGCGGCTTATTAGCCGCCAGGTGGGCATCGATGGTCCAGTACTCTTTTTTCTCGAACGCTTTGATCTCGCGTTCGCGTTCTACGATCAAACGCAACGCAACGGTCTGCACACGGCCGGCAGAAATACCGCGCCGGACTTTATCCCACAACAGGGGCGAAACCTGATAGCCGACCAGGCGATCCAGCACGCGCCGAGCTTGCTGCGCATCCACCAGATTTTGGTCGATTGCGCGGGGATGTTCGAACGCTGCCTGCACCGCCCGCTTGGTGATCTCATTGAAAGTCACCCGCTGAATGCGCGGCACCGCATTAGCGTCTTCTTTTTTTTTCTTCTTACTCTTTTTTCCGTGCCCGTTGCCGTCAAGTTCGAATGCGAGATGAGCAGCAATCGCTTCGCCTTCGCGGTCCGGGTCAGGCGCCAGAAAGATGAAATCTGCGGACAAAGCCAGCTTCTTCAGCTTGGCCACAACTTTTTCCTTGCCGGGAATGACGATGTAGTCTGTGTCGAAGTCGTTATCGATATCGACACCGAGCGTGCTCTTGGGCAGATCTTTCACATGGCCGAGCGAAGCCTCGACGGTATACCCCTTGCCCAAATACTTCTGGATCGTTTTCGCCTTGGCCGGCGATTCGACAATGACTAATCCTTTGGCCAATGTTCCCTCAATTCTCCCGTTAATGTTTTTGACCCTAGCACGAATCGCGCCGCGGCAACAAGTTACTGCAAGAAAGCTGCGAGCTCTCAGCCGTCAGCTCTCAGCTTTTGCATCAGCGATGCCAGCATTCGGTTTACCTCGACTGCGCCATCTGAAAGCCGCTGATATTCCGGGGCTTGCAACAGCTCCAAATCTCGGGCAAGAAGCAAGTGGTACTCCAATTCGCTGGCCGCGCCCGCAGCATCTGT
The DNA here is from genome assembly GCA_035483045.1 of Terriglobales bacterium. Taxonomy (GTDB): domain Bacteria; phylum Acidobacteriota; class Terriglobia; order Terriglobales; family Acidobacteriaceae; genus Acidiflorens. The sequence goes on along the minus strand of DATHQD010000048.1, from coordinate 878 downwards.
AGAAATCGCGCGAAATCTGCATCGCCTTTTCGACACGAACCCTCGGCGATGTTTGCGCCGACGGAAACCGCGGCTCTCCTCATCTGACTGGTCAGCCCGTAAATCTCATCCCGAGGAAAGGACTTACTGGCCTTATAAACTTCAAGAGTGCGCACGTGAGCCTTTTCCCAAACCTTAAGATTTCGAAAGCCTTGCATCGCGGCCTCCTCTACAACGAACAAGCTGAGAGCTGAAAGCTGATAGCTGATAGCTCTTTCTCAAAAGCTCTTTACAAAATTCTTCCCCGGCATCTGCCGCACTTTCCCGCCCAACTCCAACTCGAACAACGCCGCAAAGATTTCTGAAGACGACATTTCTGTCTCCAGCTTCTCCATGATCACGTCGATGTGGGTGGCCTCGTCGGCTTTCAGGAGGCTGAGAATTCGCTTTTCGTGAGGAGGAAGCCCTTCATCCGGAAATAGAGATGCGGAATCGTGGCCCTCGGATTCAGCGCTCCTCGCCGGAGTCAGCGCCAGCCGCACCTCCGCCGGCAGATCTTCCCACACGTCTTCCCAGGTCGCGACCAGCTTCGCGCCCTGCTTTATCAGCGTGTTAGGCCCCCAGGAATTTTTATTCGTGACATTGCCGGGAACAGCGAAGACGTCGCGATTTTGTTCCAGCGCACAGCGTGCAGTAATGCGCGTTCCTGAGTATTCCGCGGCTTCAACAACCAACACGCCGACCGACATCCCGCTGAGAATTCGGTTTCGAATGGGAAAGTTTTGGGGAAAGGGAGAAGTTCCGAGAGGGAACTCGGAGATTAAAGCTCCACCGAGAGCTACAATCTGCTCCGACAGCCGAGAATTTTCCTTCGGATAGATCACATCCACGCCCGTGCC
>DATHQD010000047.1:0-108493 GCA_035483045.1 Terriglobales bacterium | reverse complement strand
GGCGCTGAGATTCTTCGAGAGAGCTATCAAGCTAGCCGAAGCTGATCCTGATTGTGGGCTTCCGTTCATGGGATATGAGGGAAAAGCGCAGGCCTTGATCTCGCTTGGCAGAACGGAAGAGGCGAGGTCGGTCCTTGAGAGTGCCCTCGCTAAAGCACAGTCGCAAGAGAAACGCGGCCATGAGGCGGAGTTGCTTGTTCGTCTCGGAAGGCTGGCCGCACAAACAGGAAACCGACAACAGGCTCTGACGTATTTGGAAGACGCCGGCCAATTCGCAACCAAAGTGCAGTTTTACAGAATCGAAGCCGACGCTATGTACGAACTCGCGCAACTCTATCGCGATGCCGGAGATCTAGCCACAGCGGAGGCACGAGCCACACAGGGCGTAACCGCAAGCCAGCAGGTTGGTGATCGTTATTATGTACCTCGCAATTTGACAATCCTCGCTGATCTAAAAGCACGTCGCGGTCGCTATACCGAAGCAAAGGCTCTCTACGATCAAGCAGAAGACGTGGTCGAAGGGATGTTGACCAGCGTGGATGAGCCGTATTGGAACAGTTCGGTTGTGGCCGCGCAGAGCCAGACCTACTTGCAACATTTCGAGCTCGTAACTCGCGGCGGAGATGTGCCCGACGCGTTCCGCGTTCTGGAGCGCGTCCGAGGGCGAACCCTCGCTTGGGCTCTCGAAGATCGAAAAGCATTCCCGACCTCAGAATCAGAACAGACCGCGTCATTGGAAACCGATGTGGCTGGACTCCAAGCTCGATTGATGCAGAGTGGCAGCGCCACCGAACGCGAGCAACTCCTGGACAAACTGGTTGAGTACGAGCGGCGTCTCGGCCTAGCGTGGACAAAGGGAGATGAGGCGAATACCCGACTACCCGCACAACCCGCGCCTTTGAAAATCGTGCAGGAAGACCTGAAGCCCGACGAAGTGCTCCTGGAGTACGTTCTTTATGACCCCAACTCTTACTGCATTTCGATATCGCGCCACGGCGCTTTCGTGAGAGTGCTTCCGACCGGGCGCAAAGAGATCGAGAAGTTGGCGCAACAATATATCGACGAAATCCGTGGGAAGGCATCGGGAGTGGATGTGTCGAAACAACTTTACGAACGGTTGTTAAAACCGATCCCCGAAGTCTCCGGTGCTGACCGGATTCTCATCGCGCCGGACGGCATATTGCACTTACTGCCATTTGAGGCCCTTCAAGATAACCGTGGCCAATACCTTCTGAAATCGCACACTATTAGTTACGTGCCCTCCGGCACGATTTTGGATACGCTACGCCGCAGCCAAAGGCACGAACCCGCGCCGAAGCCGCTCTTGGCAGTGGGAGATGTCGCCTACGAGAACCAGGGCGGCGCAGGCAAGAGATTGCCGACTCCAACCTCTGTGCGCGGACGGATCGAACGTGGCATCGCAGACTTGTCAGGCGTCGCCCTCAGTGATCTTCCGCAGACGCGCGAAGAGGTTGTGGAAATCGGTAAAATTGTAGGACCGACCGCGGTCATCCTTCTCGCCAAGGACGCGACCGAGACCGCCTTCAAAAAAGAACCGCTCGATCAGTTTCGTGTTCTGCATTTGGCGGTTCACGGGTTCGCCGACACTCAATATCCCGAACGATCTGCACTCGTCCTAGGAACCGATTCACATTCTGGTGATGATGGGTTGCTGCAGGTACGGGAAATCATCCGCCTGAGGCTCAACGCGGAACTAACGACACTGTCGGCATGCGACACCGGAGTGGGAAAATTGCAGGGCCAGGAAGGGATCAGCAATTTGGTAGAGGCGTTTCTCGTGGCTGGATCGAAGTCTGTCGTCGCGAGCCTGTGGAGTGCCGAGGACACTGCTGCAAGCGCACTCATGGAGCGCTTCTACAGGAGACTGGCCCAAGGTGAAAGCACCGGTTCGGCTCTTCGGAATGCCAAACTGGATCTGCTGGCACAATATGGAGAACAGTTAAACCCGTTCTATTGGGCAGCGTTCATTCCGGTTGGTGAGACTTCAACCCCGATTGGAATCAAACAACGATGAATTTGACCCTCGACGACCGCACGAAGATCTTCGACAAGGTTTGCAGGCTGGTAGCCACCAAGCATTTCGATCCGGGAATGAATGGAGCGGATTGGAACGCACTGGTGACATATCGGCGGGACCAGATCCTAGCGTGTGCCGACGCTGAGACATTCGAGAAAGAAGTTCACAAACTGGTAGCCGAACTCAAGACTAGTCACACTGGCTTTCGTCATGCCGGTATGCGGAACATTCCCGCGCGCCACGCGATCAATGCAACGCTCCAGCGCCTCGGTGTAAACGGAAGCGAGCGATGGATGTTCCAAGACGTTCATCGCGGCGGCCCGGCCTACACAGCGGGCATCCGACCTGGCGATCTATTGCTGGAATGTGGGGGCCGTGAAGTTCGGCCACCAAACGATCTGAACTTTTCAGTGGGCGAGTCCGCAAAACTTCTCGTCGAGAAACTCGATGGCGAACTGCAGGAAGTGAAGGTGCAGTTGCCGATGCCGAAGTCACAAAAGCATCCAGTGACGGCGCCGCAGGCTGTGACCACCGAAAGGCTCAGCGATGAAATTGGATTGCTAAGAGTCGCGATGTTTCCTGGAGCCATTGGAATAGATGTTGCGAAAGACATCGACCGCGGCATCGCTACTCTCACTGGATGCAGCCGGCTCATTGTGGATATGCGTGGCAACACCGGTGGGGGAATCGGCGGCCTACGTCTGATGAGCTATTTGACGCCGGGAAAACTTGAGGTTGGTTACAGTCTCACGCGAAAACGTCGCGAGCGCGGCTATCGTCGCGAGGAACTGACTCGATTCGGACACATTCCGTCCCACAAAGCGACTCTCTTATGGTTAGCGGCCCGATATGCTTTCGTTGAAAAATCTATCCTAGTGGTCACCGAAGGACTCGGCCAGCAGCGATTCCACGGTCGAGTTGTGCTGCTGGTAAACGAGCACACCGCGAGCGCCGGCGAGATGGTGTCGGCGTTTGCAGAGGAAAATAATCTGGCAACCATCGTGGGAACGAAAACACCCGGTCGTCTACTCAGTGGGAGCGCATACAAGGTTGGCCACGGATACATTCTTGGCCTCCCGGTTGCCGCCTATTTGACGTGGCAAGGACGGATGCTAGAGAACAATGGCATTGCGCCGAAGTTTTCTATTGAACTCTCGCGAGAAGCATTGAAAAAAGGACGAGATACCCAGCTCGAGACCGCAATCGAGGTGGCGAAAGCTCTGTGATCGCGGAATGGCTCTGCCGCAGTCACAAATCTCGCTTACCTTACTGTAGACGCTTGGGCGTTTATCGCGACCAATCCAGGACGCATTACTTCCGGTTGCCAGTCATCCGTCCAGAATCAGCAAAAACAGTAAGCCGCAAAAGCGGTCACGATTTTATGCCAACCACAACGAATAAAGTCACGGTCGCAAAGAAAGTCCCGAGCCGGTCACGCATCAAGAGGTCGTCCAACCAGGCATCACCAGCCTGGCGCGCGACGTCGCCTGCGTTAATTGCATGCTCAGCGACTACGCGTAGATCCAAGAGCATATCGGCTATATCAAAGCTGCTTATGTTGATGCAGTGAGTCTGGACCCGAACTGCATTGAAGCCGGCCATCGTGAAAAGGCCGTGAAGCCTTCTGCCTATCCATCTGTTTCGGATGCCTGAAGCGGCACGATCGAGCACCACCCGAGTCGTGAGGTCATCGGATGCGTCGAGCGCAATCATGCCCCAATCACGATCGACAACTGCCAAGCGCCCCCCAGGCTTGAGTACGCGAAGGAACTCTTGAAACGTCTGACCTGGATTTGTCACATGTTGTAGTAGCCGATCGGCGCGGCACGCGTCGAAGTAGTTGGATTCCCATGGCAGTTGCTCCGCCTCGCACACCTCGAATCGCACCGGAAGACCGCACCCGTGGGCGCGTCGGCGCGCTTCCGCAATCATCGATTCACTTTTGTCCGCTCCCACCGCCATTCCATTAGCACCAACCAGTGCGGCCATCTCGCGGACATCATCTCCTGTACCGCAACCGACATCCAGTACTCTCTCAGTCGGTTGCAGGCTGAGCAAGGAGTAACTTGTGCGTTTCACTATCCCAAACTGGTTCTTTGCTTCATCAAGATAGGAGACAAACGAGGCGGCGTAACCCATCCGGTCCACTTCGCTGAATGCACTTCCTGATAGGTCAATTCTGACTTTCACGCCTTCAGGCTGACACGGTTTCCCGAGGTCCGTCAAATTGAGGTCTTCACCCGCGGATTCTGGCTGTAGCTCTGCTGATTTTGGGGAACTTCTTGCAGCTCGTCGCAAAAAAAAGGCAACGCCTTACACCGTTCCATCCTCCGCTACTTGGTGCGTTCGTAACATTCATTTTCTCACCAGCAACTCGGAGAATTGGAAAACTCGGTCCACGGTGACCGCCGCAACTCCCGTCGCGATCACAGTGATCATCTGGATTGTCAATCTCCTCATAACCGTCCGGTTCTTGGTGGTTCGCCACACAATCGGCAGGTTTACGGCGGCGCTGGCCAAGGAGGTGAGCACCGTGGCGCTGCCAGCGAGCGAAGCGCTTATCTTTCCGTGCATTGCCATCGTGGCTGCCGCCGCCGTCGTGCTCGCACTGCTTACCAGACCACCGAAAACGCCCGTGGCAAACATGCCGTAGCTGCCAAAGTATCTTGTGAGCAAAGTTCCAACGACTTGTATGGAAATGAACACCATTCCGAACCAGATCACTTTTGAGAGCGAGATCGGAGACGTGAGCGTCAACGTGCCCGGAACTGTTTCTTCAACTCTGCGGTCCCGCCAGACCCAGAAACCGGCAACAAGGGTCATGGCCAGAAGCGGCACCAGGGTGGCACTCAGCGAACGGGGCGAGAAGATGGTCGCGAGAATCAGATTTCTGGCGAACATGGCGATGGTGGTCAACAAACACAGAGCTATCGCACTATTCGCCATCCCGGTCTCCTGCAGCCTGGTACCCAACTCCGCGACCGTGGCGCTGCTATTCACCAAGCCGCCAAAAAGCGCGCTGAGATAAAGGCCTCTCGTACTGTATATGCGGAGCAATACGTAATTCACAAATCCAATTCCCGCGATGGCGATGACGCTGATCCAGGCGTCGCTGGGATTGAAGAGTTGCCATGGATCCACGTAGCGGTTGGGCAGCACCGGATATATGACGAAACCGATCAGGCCGAGCAAGACGGCGCTGCGAATTTCCGATGGTTGCAACCCACCGGCAAAGCGGCTCAGTTCAGTCTTCCAGGCGAGAAGCATGGTCATCACGATCGCTCCTGCAACAGGAGTGAAGATATGACCAAGACCGACTAAAACCCCGAGCAGGTAGTTGACCATCAAAGCTGCGGAAGTGGTGACTTCCAGGGAACGGTCGTCGAGAATACTGCGCGCGTTCATAGCCGCAACCAGCAGGAACACACCGATCAACGCCGCGATGGCGGTGCTCGGGCTGACGAGGGACGCAAGCATGCCGAGCAACGCAACGATGGCAAAGGTTCTGATGCCTACGTCCTTGTTGGACCATTCGCGCTCCATCCCGACCAGCATTCCGATGCCGATGGCCACAGCCATTTTCAGGGCAATGGGAGTAGCCGGGAAATGTGCGGAGTCCGTTTGCATTCTTTCGGTTTGACCTCGCAACTCATTGAATGCTAATACAGAAGGGAACCTCTGTCGCGTTGCCGTCCAATTACTGGCGAAATATCGCCGCAGCCCGTCACGCCCTCAGAATCGGCCGGTCACTTCGCGATGTCGGCCAACCCGAAGTTATCCGGCACTCACGGCGGGATTGGTTCTGAAAAGTGATCGCGATCCGGGCCTAGTGGCGAACAAAAGGCGAATATGCTACGCTTTTGCGCGTGGTTCTTCGAACGTGCACAGTAGCGATAAAGGATCTTCGGGACGTTGAGCACTCCATAGAGGTCACCGCGGAGACACTCTATGAAGCCATCGCCACGGCTCTCGCCGCCTTTCAGCAGGACAACTGGGTCGGGGAGATCGGTCAGGGTTTCGCAACGGTGACCGTTCTTGTCCAGCAGCCACCGGTAAAGCACGAAGTCAAAATAAAGGATTTTGTGTCATGGCTGGGACGCCAAGGACGTTCTCCCGCGGAAGTCATATTGAAGCAAAAGCTGGAGAAAATATTGGGCAAGGTAAATCACGCGAGGACGTGACCGAAAAGGCTAAGCAAAGAAATCAGCAGGAAGACGTTTCCGAGCTCTCACTGACTCGGAGTCCGAGCCGGTTTTTGGGAGTGTTTAGGTTGTTGCCCCGTTTGCGCAACACCCGCTTTCACCGATGAGGGCTGTGTGATGGTCGCACCTGGCGCGAAGGGGTCCTTTCCTTCTAGCACAGACGACGCAACGAAACCAAAGAATATCATCGCGCTCAGCAATCCCCACACGAGAACGACTGGTTTCCAGGGGACCAGAATGTACATGGCAGACCTCCGAGGACGAAGAGCGGCTTACGATTACCTCTATTATACGGCGAAGAACGGCAAACTTATTTCGTAAAAATCTTGGGTGGTGTCCTAACAGTTTGCGCCTCTTCGCCTATACCGATCTGAATTCGGTCTGCTACAATTCAGTCACAGAGCAGGGACAGATGTTCTGGATCGCGGCTGCACGCGGGCGGTATGGAAGCAAGTTTGACGTGCTGTCCATGCTGTCCATTTCTCCCGGAATTTAGATAGATCCGGTGGAAACAGTTGAAAGCGGCGAAACGTTTGACAGCAAGAATAGACAGTAAACATGCGGGTTTGGCCCTAACCGTATGAAAAGCGAGTGGGGACGTAGTTCAGTTGGTTAGAACGCTGCCCTGTCACCGATTCCCAGAAAAGAATCAATCATGCATCGCCTGTGTGTTTGTAGGCATTTTGTACTATGAAGACATTAACGTCTCTTTGTTGACCCGGAATGCGTCTCATTAAAGCGGCGTTTTATCGTCTTCACAAGTGCATCAGGTTCTATTGCCAACGAGTCGGCAAGATCGAAGAATGTCCTCAACGTGGGATTCATTTGACCGCGTTCAAGCTTGCTGATGTACGAGGTGCTATAGCCCAGTTTGTCTGCCAGTGCGGCTTGGGAAACGCCCTTCCTGATTCGAAGTTGCGTGACAGTTGCGCCGAGCGCCTTCTCGATAGTGTCTGTTTGTCTTCGGTTTGGAATTCCAATTGGGCGCGGCACTCCCCCAATTCAATGCCAATTCATCTTGTCGTATGTAGCACTATACTGCTACATTGAAACTGAAAGCGCGATGGCATTTGCCAGGTAGCCCTCGCCGCGCTCTCGAACCAAATGGAGGGCAAGAAGGGGAGCCATGTCACTTCCGGATAACGAACTGGCGACCTTGTTCCTCTCCCCCACTCGCCTTCACACTCTCACTGACGAAGAGCTAATGCAAGCGCTGCGCATGGGCTGCAACGATGCCCTAGCTGTCCTGTTTGAAAGACACAGTTCCCTGGTTTTCCGGATCGCCCGGGCAATTCTCCACGATGACGGGGAAGCAGAGGAGACCGTCCAGAAAGTGTTCTTGGACATTTTTCGTGCGGCAAACAAGTTCAATCCTGACCGGGGAACCTTCAAAACCTGGTTGCTTCAGTACGCTTACCACCGCAGCATTGACCGCCGTCAACATCTCCAGTCAAATCGGTTCTACAGCCGGGACGAACTGAACGAACTGATGTCGGCTGAACTGTTCTCTGGACCCGGACATTTGCTATGCTTGCCTCCACAGGAAGTGATCTGCTTGGTGGAGCAGGTGCTCTCAACCCTTGAAGCGCGCCAGCGTCGGGTGATTGAGCTCACCTATTTCGAAGGCCTGACGGCGGAAGAGATCGCCGCGAAGACTGGTGACTCGGCATCGTCGGTCCGGCACAATCTGTATCGCGGCTTGGCAAAACTGCGGGCCGTGCTGCTGGAAACGAGCGAAGCCAAGGAGCAAAAAAAGACAGGAGCAGAACAGGCGCTAAAAGGGAAGAGGATCCTCGTTGAACACCCATGAGCAATACGAGGAGCTTTGTGCACTGGCCGCTAGCGGCCAAGCCTCGCAGAATGAACTGGAAGACCTAAGATCTCACCTCGACACCTGCCCCAGTTGCCGGAGTGCAGCTTACGACTTCAGACAGGTCAGCGCCCAAGCTTTATCTCAATTGGCGGCGAAGCGGCTGCACTGCCAGATTCCCTCCGGAATGGCACAGAGATTTGTAGCCCGCGCCAGGTCTGAGGGCGTTGAACTGAGCCGAAACAATTTACTGCAATCTGCACCGCCCAATCGCTTTGCCCGGTTCGCGTTGATCGCGGTAGCCGCAACCCTGAGCCTGGTAGCGGCCGTTCTGATCATCGGAGAACAAAAGGCCTCTATAAGAACAAGCGATGTAGCGTTGCCGGTTCCACAAACTCCTGCCTCTTCTCCTCGCAGAGAAGAGCAAAAGCGGGGAGTCGAAGACGCTCATCTAAGCCAAGAACTCTCGTCCACCAACGCCGAAATGAACTCGTTGTCGGCTACGATTCAGTCACAACGCAATGAACTAGAAGCTGGGAAACAGCGAACGGCTGACCTTGATTCGCGGCTGAAGGAATCCGAGCAGCGAAGTGCTCTTTCTGCGGCGGAAAGATTGCAGCGCGAAGCTCGCATCTCCGAACTCGAAGGAGAACTGGAGAGGGCTCGATCGGAAAAGAATGCGAGCGATACCGCGGTAGCTCTGGAAGAGGCCGAAGTTCGTGAGCTACAGAAACAACTCTCGGATGACGCCGAAGCCCTTCGGCACCAACAAGAACTCGCCGCAACAGGCGGCGATGTGCGCGATCTTGTGGTCGCGCGTAATCTCCACATCATTGACGTACACGATCGGGCCGGAGATGGAAAAAGCCAGCGCGCATTCGGCCGGATTTTCTACACTGAAGGGAAGTCGCTCATCTTTTATGCGTACGACCTAACAGGCCCACGGAAACTGGACGCCAAGGTGTCGTTCTACGTTTGGGGTGAACGCTTGGGCGCCGAGAAGCCGATCCGAAGTCTGGGTATCTTCCACAACGACGACGCGAACGATGGGCGCTGGGTTCTGACGTTTGACGATCCTCATGTCTTGGCACAGATCAACTCGGTGTTTGTGACCGTAGAGTCTTCCAAAAAGGGGATAAAAGAGCCCGCCGGACGGAGAATACTGTTTGCGTTCTTGGGGGACAAGCCCAACCACCCGTAAGCACCAGGGCGTCGTTTCAGTGCATCTTTTGCGCCAGGCCGAATCACCGGTAAGCTGGAGCATCCCGCATATCCGGATTGAATACCCTTCCTATGTGTACACAACCACCACGAGAGGGCCTGTAGGATTTCGTGCAGCAAAAATAAATCGGAAGGACCGCTTGAATATAGATATACGCTGGAGCCGACCACTGGACTCAGGTGTTGACGAGATAGACCGCGACCGCCCATTGTCGCGCTCTATATTCCAGAGCACTCAAGGCAGGTGGCTTCGCAGTTTTGGATCAATCTCTGCCGTTTTGCGAAAGGACTTGGGAGAAGTGTTCCCCGGCGTCGAAGTACGACATCTCCACGCTGTAGTTGTTTTGGCCGAAGAGATGAACTTTACTCGCGCAGCGCACAGGTTGAACGTCACCCAACCCGCTCTTAGCAAGCAGATCACTGAGCTAGAAGAACAATATGGACTTCATCTATTTAACCGCGAAAAGGGACGCCTGATAGAACTGACAGAATCCGGACAGATCTTCGTAGAAGAAGCAAGTGCAGCTCTTTCGCATGCGGAAAGGGCCATCCAGTTGGCTCGTGCAACCCAGGAGGGATGCGACAGGGTCTTGACGATAGGTCACTCGCCTCACTGTGATCAGTCGTGGATCTCAGCATTGATCACCATACGCTTGCCCCTCTACCCGCGACTGCACGTAAGGCTCATGGGTCAATTCCCAATCGAATTGGTGCGGAGCGTTGTTGTCGGCGAGCTTAACTTTGCACTCGTGACCGCGCCCACCGTGAACACCGACATCACGGCAGTACCTTTTGCTCAAGCACCCCTATATGCCGCTCTACCTGAAAATCATCCGGCCGCCGAGAACGGAAATCTCGACCTTCAGGCTCTAGCGAAAGACGAATGGATATTGTTTCCAAAAAGGTTAGATCCAGTGCTGCATGACGCCGTCATGGAAGTGGCCCGTCGAGATGGAATCACGCCAAAGTGCGTTCACGCGGCGGTGACAGCAGAACAGGCAGTTCAGTTGGTCTCCGAACAAGTAGGCGTAGGAATCATTTCAAAGCCTCATCCTCTGGCGCTCCGAGCCAAGGGCGTAATCTTGAAGCCGTTCTCCGAGAAATCGTTTTGGTTCGAGACCTGCATCGTAATGAGAAAAGACGACGATTCGAGACTGACGAATCAATTTGTGCGATCCTTTCTTCGCAAATTCAAGCTGCCACCGCATGCCGGAAGTCAAATGGAACTGTCGCTCTCGGCGTAGCATTCATTATGCTTGCCCCAACCTTCGGTTTGCCGACAAGCTGGAAGTTGGCTCCTTTAATCACTCCTAGCGACGCTTATCAGGACTAATCCATTAGGCCTGCGAATCCAGGGAGATAAAATGAGCAGAGTCGAGAGATGCTGCATTTCCTGTAGACTTGCGCCACAGGACGATCCATGGACACTTCGCCCGCAACAGCAAAGCCTGAAGCTGATCGGCTGGATAAGGTGTTTGTTCTGGTGCATGGAACATGGGCAAGAAAGGCAGAATGGATAGAACCTGAGTCAGACTTCGCGAAGAAACTGACGTCGAAAGTACCATACTCACGAACGAGTGCATTCAGATGGAGTGGAAGAAACTCTGACCGCGCACGTCGCGATGCAGGTAAAAAGCTCGCGGAGCATACGGCTAATTTGCGCCGGGAACGTCCCGACGCTGAAATCGCAGTTGTCGGGCACAGCCACGGCGGCAACGTCGCGCTCAATGCTTATCGCGATCCGTGTGGACAGCAGTCTATCGAAAAGATCGTATGCCTCGGGACCCCGTTTTTTTCGATTTCGAGCGAGAGAGCTAAAGCCAGCCGCCAATGTGATCGCGACTGGGCTTATCGCGATACTCTGTCTCGGGTTTCTGCTGGATCGCGCTTCTCAACTATGGACTTCGACGGTATTGCCATCTGTAACAACGTCGCACCATCCGAGCCCCGACCGCGACGACCCTACTGACTTCAGTGAAGATGATTTATCTAAGTTTGAAGTGGCGCTAATGAAGGCAGGGTATGCCTTGATCTTCTTCGCAGCGATCCCACCACTCGCATTTTTGTTTGTTCGGCCGATTGCGTGGCTGTGCGAAAAGGGACTGCAACGGCTGCAAGAAACGTGGCTCCGAGACCACGCCCCATCAATCTCTAACCCGCCGACACTTGTCCTATATACAACCGGAGATGAAGCTCGAGGCTGGCTTTGGTTCATCGAAAAGGTTTGGAGGCCTGTTTTCACAAGTTTGTTTATCTTCGGGCAAATCCTTACAAAGGCGCTCGTCCTCGCAATTCCCTTGGCTTTCATCGCTGTTGCAAAAAGCATATCTCAAGAGAATGGAACTGGCTTCTTCCCCTATTTCGGTGCATTCGGCAACGTTGTTTTGCTCATCGGATTCACATATATCTCCACACTCGCCGCTTTCGTTCTGTCACTGCTGGCCGCTGTATACGGATCTCTAGTCGCTGGCGCGCCGTGGGGTTTCGGGAGCGCCGGGTTAATTAGCTACCGACTCATCGCGGTCAAAGCGGTCGAATGGCCGACCCAAACGCCATGCGTCGACGCGGCACTTGTGACATTCGAAGGGCCACGGCCGTTCGGCACTCTCCTCCACAGCTCGTTCTATAAAAGCGAAGTGGTGATCGACTACATTTGCTCATGGATTGCGGGCGAGCACTTTGGTCCTCCTGCTAACGAAGCTGCGGTCATGGAAAAACGGCCTTTACTGCTCGGTAGGCGTCGTCAGTGGCTGTACGCAATCGTTCTACTGATAACGTCCTGGTTGCTCTGGGAGTTGCTATGGAAACTGCTATAGCCTCATGGTGTGTCGATTTGCGAGCGATTAGTACCGACAAGTCGGCATAGCGGAAGTAATCCGTGGGGTTCTACTTTTGCATTCTCCCGGATAACGGACAAACTAGAAATTGACTCCTCCAAAGCTAGAAATTTGATTTACCAACTCTCGGAACTCATCCTCCAGCTCTGAATCACGTGCTGGAAAACCGATCTGGTATAACCTGCAGGAATAGTTCTCTCTCTAAAAGTTATTGGACAACGAGAAGAGAACAAATCAAATTCGTAAACACGTTAAGCGAAGAATCTGTCGGCCGCAGCAATCACCGCTTGGTGGCCAATCCAATGACAGATTCATCCCTGAAGCCGTCGCGAGGAGAATGTTCGCCAGCCTCACGCTCTCCTCGTGCCGGCTTTCCTGATCTGTCATCGAGCAGGCACCAATGGTGCCCGAGACGGGAAAACCCGTCCGCCAAAACTGTTGAAGCTTCCGATGGACGACGTTGCTATAATTCGCAACCAGGCGAACATCGGCGCTCCGATATCTCCCCAGGAGATGGAGCGCATGGCAAAGAGGAGGTTTCAAAACCCCAAGCCTGAACGTCGTGGGTCTTGGTGGACAATGCGTGTTTGGCGCGATGAGTTCATCGACGGCAAACAGGTTCGTAAACAACAGCGGGTCCGCTTGGCAGCCGCCACGGTGTCAGAGCGTGAGGTCAGGAAGATCGCGACCGAACACCTGCGACCGCTGAACCAAGGTCTGGAAAGTCTTGGATCGGCAACCAACTTCGAGCATTACATCGAAACGATCTACAAACCGGTGGTGAAGCCTCTGATGGCGACGACCAGTTTTGATAGAACGCGTGGAGTTCTGGATAATTACCTCGTTCCCGCGTTCGGAAAATGTTGTCTGCGCGACCTCACCGCACTCACCCTCCAAACGTACTTCTCGAAACTCACAACGAGCACAACCAACCAAACGCTATCGCACGAGTCCCGAGACAAGATCCGTGATGTGCTTTCGAGCGCATTGCGGTTCGCTGTGCAGCACGATCTTCTGGTGAGAAATCCAGCCGAATCACTGCGCATACCTCCTGACAAGCGCGGCAAAAAACGCAACAAACCCTACCTCACACCTCAGCAGTTCGATCTGCTCGTTGAGCTGATTCCTGAACCCTACGCTTCGATGGTTTATGTGGCGATCTACACGGGGTTGAGGGTCAGTGAACTGGCAGGCTTACGTTGGAACGATATAGGCGCAAGCTCAATCACGATCGACGAGCGGTTTTGCCGCGGCGATTGGGGGGCACCAAAGAGTGAAGCCTCCAACGCAACGATCGGGGTGAACAGCTGCGTCATTGACCGTATCCATCGGCTGAAGGGACTGACTGTCGAGGTTAGGGCCGGCAATGCAATTCGCAAGTACAAGGTCGTGAAGTCCGACGGTCCGGATAACCTAGTTTTCCAGGGAGTTCGATCCGGCGGTCCGCTTCGCGATAACAACATACTCGTTCGGTTCATCAAGCCTGCAGCTCGGTCGATGGAGTTGCCCTGGGTGAATTGGAGGAGCCTGCGAACATCTCATGCGACCTGGCTGAAGATGGCCGGCGCCGACGTGAAGGACGCACAGGCACAAATGCGGCACTCACGCTCGAGCACGACGCTGGACATCTATCAGCAGTTCGTACCCGAAAGCCAACAACGCGCTGTTGATCGACTCAGCCGTTTAGTGAACTGAATTGTGACCAGTTGTGACCAATGAATTGTGACCGAGTGTGACCAAGTGACCAAGAGCGAGGCTTCTAAGTGATTGAAAATATGGTGGCCAGGGACGGAGTTGAACCGCCGACGCCAGCCTTTTCAGGGCTGCGCTCTACCACCTGAGCTACCTGGCCACTTCTGCTTCGCACGCCCCTGTTCCAGACTTCATCCCTGAAACCGCGGAAGGCTCATTTCGCCCGTGCTTGGGCGTTTTCACTAGGCGGGTTGCCGAAGCAAGACTGCCGATGTGCTGAGACCGTGCAGAACTTACGAATTATAGCAACCCGACAGCGTTCGCTCAAAATGCAGCTCGATTTTCACCAATGCAATTTCTCACTAGCTGGCAAAAGTTTTTTTCCTTTTTCCCTTTTCCCCTAGCCTCTGAAACGCTCGGCATTCCGTTTACGATCGTCAGAGCGCAATGATTGGTGCCAAACCAATAGGGAATCTCGCGATAATCTTTGACGTCGAATATCGCTAGGTCGGCATCTTTCCCCGCTTCCACTGAGCCTTTCCGGTCGGCCACGCGAAGAGCCCACGCTCCATTGATTGTCGCCGCCACAATCGACTCCGCCGGGGAGATCTTCATGTGCGTGCAGGCAAGCGACATCGCCATCGGCATGCTTAAGGTAGGAGAAGATCCTGGGTTGTAATCCGTCGCCAGCGCCACGGCCGCGCCCGCTTCGATGAATCGCCTCGCATTCGGATAGGTCTCCAGTCCCAAAAAATAATTTGCCCCCGGCACAAAAGTTGCGACCGTTTCACTCCCTGCGAGGACTGCAATATCTGTGTTGTTCACATGATCCATGTGATCAAGCGACGCAGGCTCGTAGTCAAGCAGCGGACCAAGGCGAGTTTCGCTGAGTTGCCCCACATGCCCCCGGACGGCAAGACGCTGCCGCTTCGCAGCGGCGAAAATCTGCCGAGTTTCAGCCGCGCTGAAAGCTCCGCGATCGCAGAACACATCCACAAACTCTGCCAGCCGCCGCCGCGCCACCGCCGGAATCATTTCGGTGCAAATCAGATCGACATAATCCTGTGAACGGCCGCGAAACTCGAGCGGCACCGCGTGTGCGCCGAGAAACGTAGGAACCACCGTACCTGGCCATTCCCGCGCGGCTGATCGAATGGCCTCCAGCGATTTCAATTCGGCTTCGAGGCTGAGGCCATAGCCAGACTTAGCCTCGACCGTAGTGGTTCCGTGCCGGGCAAAATCCTGCAGCGCTGCGGAGACTTTCTGCGCCAGCGTGGCTTTGCTGGCCTTCCGCACGCCCTCAATGCTCGAGCGAATTCCTCCACCCGCCGCGGCGATCTCTTCATAGCTCGCGCCAGAAATCCGCTTCTCAAAATCCACCAGCCGCGGTCGCGTGAACACCGGATGAGTATGCGAATCGACGAAGCCCGGCAAAACCACGCGCCCGCCACAGTCGATTTCAACAACTTTTTTGCGACGTTTCTTCAGCCACAGATCGCGAAGCGCGGCTTTCGTTGTGCCCACCGAAACAATCTTTCCGCCCACGCACAGCACGGCCGCATCTTCCATAATGCCGAGTTCCGAAAGGGCAACGCCCCTGCGCGGCCCCTTCCCCGCTGATCGCAGCGTAAGGAGTTGGCCGATGTTCACCAGAAGTATGGCGCGCTGAGATTGCGCGTTGCTTTTCGCGGAGATGATCACGCTGCAAGAAAGTCTACCAGTCGCAGGAAAACTTATGCGATCACTCCATCGCCAAACCGCAACTCTCTACGGAAATATTGAAACCGGCTGGGCAGATTATTTTTGTGACTGCGCTCGTATAATTGTGGAGACATGAACATGCTCCTTGGCACGCTGTGCTGCATCGTCGCCGCAGCCTCTCTCTTCTCCGACACTCAAGCACAATCCAACGAAAAGGTTCCCGTGATCGACGGCAATGCCGGACCCTGCTCCGTCGAACTTACAGTGTTGGGTGCGGACGGCAAGCTAGTCTATGCGGCCACGGTCAAGGTTCACATCAAATATGGCTTTGGCGGAATGCACAGGCTCGATCTCGAAGTCGGATCCAATTCGGATGGCAAGGTGAAATTCACAGGAATCCCCGCCCGGGTGCAGCGGCCTCCACTGGAATTTCGCGCTTCGAAGGATGAATTTTCAGGGATTGCGGTCGTTGATCCCTCAACCCAATGCCAAGCCAAATATGACATCACTTTGGAGAGGTCGAAAGCGCCGGACAGCCACTAACCGGCGATACTTCCGTGACCCGTGCTGCTCCTGAGAATAGTAACGTTTCGAATTTCCGCTTTCCCGGCTGAAGCCTTACTGAGTTTTTAGAAACCGAGAGAAATCTCGTTCCGGTCGGCGGGAATCCGCAGATCGATTCCGCGCTCGCGATTGGCGATGATCGTCGCGTCGATATCGAGCGCGGCAAACGGTACGTCGCGCTGTCGACGGTCAATGCTCAGCGTCAAAATGCTGGCTGTAAGCAAGAAGCGCCGAGTCTCCACCCGCTCTCCGTTCGCCAAAATGAAGATGGCCAGCGGCGACATTTTCGCGGCTCCCGAATTTGGTGCAGATGGAATCTCAATGACCAGCGGCTTCGAGGCGCGAAGTTCCGGCTCCCTCCGCAGCTTTTCGTCGGATCGCTGAATTACGGCCAAAGGCATCGCCTCATCAGCCATCGTTTCATCATCGGTTTGGGCGTAGTCAAACGGTTCGCTATAGGCGAGTAAGCCAGAACCGAAGCTGCCGCCTTCGGGGCGCGAACGGCTTGAATAGAATCGATAAGGAAAGACGCGATGGCCCGCGAAACCTAGGCGGCCGGACAACCTCGCAGAACTACCACCGCCATGAAAACCCGCAGTCACCCTCTGGGCATGGAGAGGCGCATCCAGAACGGAGCCAACCAGCATCGCAAATAAAGCTGCCCGCAACACGGGAAGATTATAACCCCGTCGCCCCCACGATTAGCTTCGGCTATTCCGCCGAATCCTTCTGACGCGTGGCGGCGTTCAGACCCTCGCATCAGCCCTTAGCTCGACTTTGCCGCCTTCTTCGCGAGCTCTTCGGATAGCTTGTGCGCGTTCATGGAGTGCTCAAGCGCCCGTTGGCTGAGGTCGTGAGCGCTTAGGTGATCTCCTTTGCCATGGGCGACTGCAGCCGCGGAGTGGGCGTGGGCCGCAAGGTTATGAAGCTCTGCGATTCGATTATGCGGACTCTGGGGCATCTTTTTTCTCGTTTGCGTGGATGCTGTAAATGTAGGTCGTTTTCGGTTCCTGCGCAACGTGCTCGTCAGAACTTTCGCCACCCGCGCCGTCCCTACGACCCACGCCTATGGTTAAGATCCTGCGTACAACTGAAAGGGCGCCCAGAAAAACGGTTTGCGGAAGGACGCGCCGGAACGAAGCAGGTTTAACTTGGCATTGCGCAAAGCTGCATCGGGAGGCTTTCCCTTTTTCAACTCGCCGTAAAGTTCGTCCATGAGCTGGGGAGTTGAAGTGTCGCTGACGTCCCAAAGAGCTCCTATGACATGGTGAGCGCCGGCGCGTACGAAAGCCCACGAGAGGCCCACCAGTCCTTCTCCCGAATACGCGCGTTCACCCGCGCTGCGGCAAGTGGAAATCGTGACGAGCTCAGCGCGCAACGGATAACGAATGATGTCGCGAGCATAAAGTTTGTAAGAATCTTCGTCGGCACCCGATCCAGCGGAATCTTTCGACAAAGTCCGCGACAAAACAATGGCGGAGTCGAGCGGACTCAGCCGGCTGGCCGTGCCATGCGCCACAAAATGAATGTAAGAGAAGCGCTCCGGCTTGCTGGCCAGATACGAGGGCGGACTCGCGTGATCGCGCGCGAAGACCTGTTGCTCGGCGGTTGCGAAGTGCTTTTCGATGCTCTCCATTTCGATCGCGGCTTTCGGCAACCGCGGAAAGTCTTCATTAGGCGCGATGGCATCGCCGAAAAGGAGAAGATTGCCAGCATCCTTGCGGTGCGCGGCGTTAGCGCCCTGCAATATTCGCAGCGAGCCGGCGCTTGAGATTGTGGCATCCTCGATCCAGTAGTGTTGCTGCGGCTCGTCTTTTGTTTCGCCTTGTTTCTCCGCGCCGAGGGATGTTGGGACCAGCAGCGTTTCAAAATTCAAACTGTTCAGGATGCCATCGGGGACAATGAAAACTTTCCCGTTTCCCGCGTCCTTCGAAGAAATATCTTTCGGCAGAAGATCTTTTGCCGGCTCGACCAGGATGCGATAGAGCGCGGCGCCATCGTCGCTGGCGGTCGGCGTGGATTCGCGTTGCTCGATGATGGCTTTTCGATAGCGCTCGACTCTGGTCTTTATTTCCGCCGCCGGAGGCAGCGCAAACAGCCCGACCTTCTGCGGCGTGATTGCCCAGAGGTAAGACTGTTCTTCCCCGAGCCAGTAGAAAAGAATTGTGCCTCCCGCGTGGCCCGCGATTTGCTGGGCATTCAGCGGCTCGGGAGCAAACGAGGTTCCCTGAGGCAACATTCCGAGCCCTTCTTTCAAGGTGCGGGCGCGGTTGAAATCGGCTACCTGCAAGGCCTCAGCCGTTTTGTTCTGGGTGAGCAGGAGGTGTATGTAGCCGTCGTAGATGCGCGAAGCATTGCTAAGAAATGGCAGCCGGGAATCCACATGCTGCAGTCCGGAGCGCGCGGTTTCGAATGTGGTGAGCGCGGTTCGATACTCTTTTTCAGCGGAATCGAACTGGCTTTCGTCTTCATAAAGCCGAGCCAGTGAACGCTCTGCCTCCCACTTCAAGAAAACCGGACAATCCGGCGACTGCTCGACTTCGCGGAAGGCCGCCTCGGCGGCGGTAGCGTCATGCAGGCGGGCGGCCACCCGCGCTTGCACGAGCCGCAGATAAACCTGATCCGGTGCATCGTTATCTTCGCGCGCCTTGGCGAGCCCCTCATCTGTATAGCGCTTCGCATCACCGAGTTTGCCGGTTTTCTCGGAGACGAAGGCCAGAGCGATAAGAGAATCGATGATACCTTCGCGATTGTTGACTCGGCGTGCGAGATTCAGCGATTGCTGGAACGATTGCTCGGCGATTGCGAACCTACCAGCATCAAGGTCGATATAGGCCGCATCTGTGATCCATCTGACTTGGTCGGTTGCGTCGCCGAGCCTCTCGGCGCTTTTCCTAGCCTCGACGAAGTTCTCTTCCGCCTTCTCAGGGTCGCCGAGCTTGTAATAGGCCCAACCCATATTTCCCAACGCCGTCTCGGAGAGATCGGAATAGCCTTGAGCCACAGAAATCTGCCGAGCCCTATTCGCCCAGTCGAGCGCCTCATCAAAGTGTGTTTGCTGGTCTGCGGACCAACTCAGATCTAGCAACGCGCTGGCTTCCCAGTATTGGTCGCCGCTCGCGCGCGCGACTGGCAGAACGCGTTCGAAGAAACTCTGCGCCTGGGAAAAGTGGCCACGGTCCATCTCTAAGTCTCCCTGTGCGCCGATCACATCCGCGCACACAGGATAGTTGGCAGACGAGCAGAGCCGCTCGGCCTCCAGGAAAGCCTGCTCGGCTTCCGCAAATCTGTGCAAGGAGGTATAGGCCAGACCCTTCCACCTCAATTCCTGGACTGCCGATTCGCCGGATGGAGGTTGGGCCGGGCCGGTCGCGAGAACTCTTAATGCTTCATCGTCCAGGCCGCGAGAATGCAGCACTCTCGCCTTGAGGATCGTGAATTTCCAAGCCCACTCCGCGCCAGCGCCTTTGTAATCCTTGTAACCTTTCTCCGCTTCCGAAGTCGCGGCGATCATGTCGCCCTTGCGAAGCGTCTCCCTTGCGTGCTCGTAGGCGGACTGGGGGTCGCGACGACGAGAACAGGCGGGCAGGGAGGCGAGGCCGAGAAAGAGAAAGAATAGTATGATCGCCAGCGCTCGGATGCGCACGCGGTATGGCTGCTGGTTGCGCCTGTGGTGTGGGGGCGGCGGAGACATATGGGAGTGCGACCGCCGCTCGATTCTAACTTTAAAACCGGAGGAAGTCCGGCATAATCCGATGCGTGGGAAGACAGGGCTTAGTTACTCCCTCCCCGATAGGAGGGAGTAGAAACGGAAAATCAATTGGCTGATGCGAGGATAAGACAGTCGGTGGTCCGAGCCAATCCCCGCATCGCATAAATGCGTCGGGACCGCCTGGCATAGTCGCTAGTTGCCGCCGCCCTTACTGCCGCCGCCGTTTGACGATGCCGTTCCGGCGCCACCGGCTCCTCCGCCCGTGCATCCCATTTCAAACTTGATCATGGTGAGGTGGAACTTGTAGGTGTCGTAGGTTTTCTTGACGGGATCGCCGAGCGTTCGCGTCACACGCAGATCACCGAGGATGATCTTTCCAAAGTGTGGAAGATCGATCACGTGGCCGAAGCAAAAGCCGGGCGAGCCCTTCGTACTGCGGATGACGGAGCAGTTCAACTCCTTTTGCCCTTTCTGCGCCGTGCGGCCTTTTGGGTATTGCTCGCTAGCCCAGTCGGGCAGATTTTGCGAGGTGGCGATTCGGTCATATTGCTGAGAAATCCGGTCGAGGACCTCGCCATCGTCGAAATACGACCGATCGGGATCGTGACGCGGACCGAGAAGCTCAAGATCGCGTTCCACCTCGACCCGGTGCCCGGCGATTCGCAGATTGTCAAAGCGCGTGCCCAGGAAGTTTACCGCCGGCACCTGTCCGATCCCGTAGGCGGGATGCACGGTCGAAATCTGCGCCACCACGCGATCGCACGTCACAATATCGAGAATGTTCAAATCTTCCACGACGGAAGTGGACAGCGTAGCAAACCCGACACTTTTCGTGCTCGGATGCCCCGCCACCTGCGTGTAGCCACCTTTATAGGAAAGCACTCCTTCAAAGTGGAACGGATCCGCCTGGCGAAACTGGTACTGGCCGTCTTTCGGCAATTTGACTTGCGCTTGCGGGCTGATCTTCTCTCTTAGCGGCTCCGTAAGATCGGCAAACAGAACGTTGGCCTCCGCGAAGAAGTCGTGATGGTAGTCTGGCTGGTTTTTGTTAGCTGGGTCAACAATCGATAGATCGCGCGCTGCCATAAATTTCTCTCCACTGGTTTGAGGTTACTTCTTTTCGTTCACTTCTGATTTTGCAACTCGATCCGATATCGGCCGAGATCTTCACTTTCACCGTCGGGGATGAGGCCGTGTACTGCCAGGGTGCCGGGATCATGATTGCTCCCGGAAACGCCCGCCGGAACATAGAGCGACAGCGTGTCCCCGGAAGCAGGGACCGTGCGCGACCATTGTAGTTGTCCCTGCGGACTATACAAGTCCAGTTTGTAGGAAGAAAAACGAGAGCCGGGAGGAAGATTCAGGGTCAACCCGAATGCCTGGCCGCCGGGCGTCGGCACAGAAATTGGCTGCGCGCCTCTGACATTGAGGTTAACAACCGCGGATGCCAGCACTTGCGGACTATCGACTGCCTGCCGCAAGAGAACGTTTGCCCGATTCTGATAAGCAATCACGCCCAGCAACAAGGCAAGAACGGGTACGGCAAATGCCGGCCGCAGCCAACCAAACCATCCAGATCGGACTGGCACCGTCATTCGTCCAACAGATGGCGCCCCACTCTCGGATGGGACCTTTTTGTGGTCTTCGGCCCGCAACACAGCCTTGCTCTGTTCCACGAACAAGGCACCCGCGTGCACGTCGGCCGCACAATTCGGGCAGTCGAAATAGTGCTCTTCGAATTCGTCTCGTGCCTGAGCATCGAGTTCGTTCAGCAGATATCGTTCCGTCATTTTTTGACGAACCACCGCATCGTGGTCCATAAGCATCAATGCCCCCTCATATAACCAATGGTGCGCCGGCGCGACCCAGCGTTGCACCGTTATCAGGCCGAAGTAGTCTCCGGCGCATCATTATTCTTTAAATACAACGCCTTGAACAATTGTTTCGCACGATAAAGCAGTACTCGCAGATACTCCCGGTCTACGCCGAAATCGCGGCAAACTTCGTCTTTGTCCCGCTCTTCGAGAAATACTTCGCGTAGCAGCCGCCGGTCGCGCTCCGGAAGTTGATCGATTATCTCCCGGACCTTCTGCTGGATTTCCTGGGCCGTGAACATGGCCAGCGGGTCGAGAACGGGGGAGGGAAGTTCCTTCTGTTGGTCGTCATCACTGTCGTTATCGTTATTCTTACTGTAAACGCCGTGGCGCGCGGCTGTGCGATAGTGTTCCAGCAAGACATTGTTACAAATCGAGTTAACAAACGATCCCAGCCGCTCCGGATGAATGATCTTTCCCTCGCGCAGAGCCACATAAAATCGGGCGAAGGTTTCCTGTCGCACATCTTCGATCGCTTCCCGTGACCGTAGCCGGGAGCGCAATTTCACGTGGATGAGCGCGGTGAAATAGACGCGAAAATGCTCCTGAGTGCGAAAATCCCCTGCCCGCAGCCACTCGACATAGGCTTCATTAAAAGAGTCGAATTGCAAGAGTTTGCCCCGAGTATTGCTGAGTGGCAGACAGTGTAGCACCGGCGATGCGGGACGGTGGTCGTCTTCCGGGACGATGGTGAGGGACGGCGTGGGTGACAGCGCAAGCGACAATGATGGGTGTTTCAGGGCCGCGTGGCTGCTGCGACGGTGTCCAGTCGGCGAGATGGAGTGGGTGGCATGCACAGGGAAGCGTGAAACCTTTTCAATAAGGCAGACCAACCGATCTGCGCCCTTTGACCTGCGTCCTGTGGAGAAAACCTGCGAACTAAGCGCCGGAACCGCTTCCCCGACGGCTCCGGCACTTTTGCTGGAATCCAACCTGGAGTTTCCAGATTAGGCTCCTAAACTGTGGCTCATCGCCTCATCTAGCGCGATGTCTTCCACTTATTGGGATAGTGCGGAAGGAACAAAAATCGTTTCAAACAAAATTTGGGAAACGAATTCCCATTACCTCCGCTACGCCGAACCGAACAATATTAGATTCCGCGAAGGGCAGCGATCCTATTTCTCGTTCTGAAGTTAGACGTCTCTCTCGGACGGAACCGACGTTGGCGCATAAGTGTCGAACTCGTTCGGAGTAAATAAAACGGGCCAATCTCATTGCAGACAATTCTGAGGAGGTGGGCGGCCTTGAGTGTGAAGACTTGGACGACGTATCCAGCATATCCCCACGCTCTTCCTTTCCGCACCATCTTTGGAGAGCACCGTGCACGGCGCCCGAAGGATCTTGCCGATGCGGTTCTGCGGGTTATTCGGAAACCGGAGCGTGTCCCCGAAGAGCTTGACGACGAGTCATTAGCACACATTCTGAAATCCACGCGTGGCTCGGAAGAACTTGCTGAAGCCGCCGCGCAACACATTCTGAAATCGAAGCATGGGACTGGCGAACTCACCGCCGCCGTCGCGAAACACATTCTCAAGTTGGAGTTGACCCCGCAAGATCTCGACAGTATATGGACCAGGCTCGATCGTGACATCGCGAAATCTGAGGAAGCGTATCGCGACCTCGGATTGGCGAAAGAACATTTGCAGGCCCAGCGGCAGGCGCGCGGGGAATCCAACGAGGATTTCAAGAAAAGGCTGGTCGAAGCTTACGAGCGAATGTTGCTCGCCGAGATCGTTTGCCAGATTTACGATTGGCCGCTGAAATCCATTTTGCACGCCATGCAGGCCACGGCCGTGTGCCTTTCCGGCGGGGGCATCCGGAGCGCAAGCTTTTCGCTCGGCATCCTTCAAGGTTTGGCACGATTCAGCCGGCGCGCAGCGTGCGACGAGAAGCAAAA
Organism: Terriglobales bacterium; assembly: GCA_035483045.1. GTDB lineage: Bacteria > Acidobacteriota > Terriglobia > Terriglobales > Acidobacteriaceae > Acidiflorens. The sequence goes on along the minus strand of DATHQD010000047.1, from coordinate 84,945 downwards.
GCCGCTGCTCGATACGCTGGACTATTTATCGACTGTGTCCGGCGGCGGCTACATTGGCAGTTGGCTGATGGCCTGGTCACAACGAAGTGACTACCATCAGGTCATCGACCATTTGGCGGCGGCAGCGCCCACAGCGGGTGACCCCGAGCCTCAGCCCATCCGGCACCTCCGCGAGTACACCAGTTATTTATCACCACGGTATGGCTTTACGCTCGACACGTTGACCTTGCTGTCGATCGTTATGCGCAACATGATCCTGAACTGGCTGATTCTCGTTCCCTTGGTCATGGCGCTGTTCTGCGTGCCTGAACTCCTTTACAACTTGTCCTATGGTTGGGCCTTCGCCCATCAAGGCTCTGCAACCTGGTTTCATGGAGTGATGGGTTTGGCCATCCTGTCCGTTGGCTTCGCTTCGGCAACCGCCGTGTGGCGAATGTCGTATAAGGCAGGACTTGCTGATCCAGAGAAAGAAGGAAGCATCTTTATTGAAGTTTGTTTTTTTGCGTTGCCCATTCTGGTGAGCGCCTGGTTGCTGGGGGAAGCTTCCGCTTGGGCCTACATCAATCGCACCTTGATTGATCAACGGTCGGTGCTGCGTCTGGCTCGATGGCTATCTGTCTATACTGCCGTTCCGCCTTTGGCCATGTCGCTGGTTCGCCTGCGCCAGCTCTGGCGGAGCGATGGCACGAATTCAACCACGTTCCATAAACATGATGGAAGTGGACGGCTGGTCTGGTTCAGGCTCGTCTGGTCCTTCGTTGCACCTTTAATAGTTGCCGCGCTCACGGGTTGGTTGTTGGCCGAATGCGCATTGTATGTGGGGCCGCGATTCATCCAATTCAATCGTTGGGGCATTGTTGTTATCCTCCACGAGTATGTAATTCTGGTCGTCCCCATCGTACTCATTGTGATGATGTTGTCATCGACCCTGTTGACGGGGCTGTTGACCCACATCGAAAGCGAGGAGGAACGGGAATGGTGGGCGCGCGCCGGAGGGCTGCTGTTTTCGTGCCTTTTGATTTGGCTGATCCTGAACAGCGTCGCCCTTTTATCGGCCGATTGGCTTCAAAACGTGCACGTTGCAATCCTCGGGGCGGTTGGTCTTGGGGCGGGCTATATCGGTAGCGCCGCGGGGCTGAGTGCCGCCACCACCTCCGGACTTAAGCGCGTCAAAGCCGAGCAACTGACGACGTTCGAAAAGTTCCTGGCGAAACACGGGATGATCGCTCCATTGGCCTCGGGCATCGCACTGATCTTCCTTGCGCTTTTGATCGCGACGCTCACCACCTGGCTTCGGAGGTACTTATCCAACGAGTGGATCGCTACAGCGAAATTGCTAAGCCCCAGTGCGCTGCAAAATTCCTGGTTCCATTATCTGGGAGTGACCAGCAACTTGGGGAAGACGGGTCATTGGATCGGTATCCTCGACCAACTCAAGTTGCACTCGCTCGGCGCGTTCATAGTATTTGCGGCCGCTGGTCTGGTGGCGCTGTTCGCCAACAAGTTCATCAACATCAATACTTTTTCTCTCCACGGAATGTACCGCATGCGGCTCACCCGCGCCTACCTCGGCGCTTCGAACTTCGCTCGCCATCCTGACTCCTTCACCAACTTCGACAGCAGTGACAACACCCACGAAGCCGACATGCTGTGCAAAGATTCGCCGCTGCACATTATCAATACGGCGTTGAATCTCGTGGCTACGCACAACATGGCATGGCAGCAGCGCAAGGCTGAACCCTTCAGCTTTAGCCCGGTCAGCGTCGGAAGTTGGCGGCTGGGCTACGTGCCCACAGAAGACTATGGTGGCAGTAAAGGCGTCACCGTGGGTACAGCGATGGCGATCAGCGGAGCGGCATTTAATCCCAACATGGGTTACCACTCTTCGCCCTTGGTCACCCTGTTGATGACCTTCTTCAACGCCCGGCTGGGCTGGTGGCTTCCGAATCCTATTTGGCCGAATCTCGAGAAGTGGCCTGAAAGCTGCACTGCCCGCCGCTTCCTCGGGAGGGACGGGCCAAAATGGGCCTTAATGCCCTTGCTCAACGAGGCGCTTGGCAACACCGACGATTCCTACAAGTGGGTTGAGTTATCGGACGGCGGACACTTCGAAAATCTCGGACTCTACGAGATGGTCTTGCGCCGTTGCCAGCACATTATCGTGGTGGACGCCGATGCCGACGGCGAATTTCAGTTCGAAGATCTGGGCAACGCGATTCGCAAAATCGAAATCGACCTCGGCATTCCGATCACCTTCCCGGATTTTCCCCAGGGCCTGCCTATGAAAAAAGGAGTTGAGCCCCTGAACATCTACTGCATCCGTGGAGAAGTCCAATACGATTGTGTCGACTACGGTGATAGCAAAGGCGAACTCTTGTTCATCAAGCCGATGCTGAACGGCGGCGAGCCGCCTGACATTCGCGCCTATGCCGCCTCCCATCAAACCTTCCCTCATGAGGCCACGTCGAATCAGTTTTTCAATGAAGCGCAGTTTGAAAGTTATCGCCACCTGGGGTCGTGGATGATCTCGTCTTACTTCGAAAAGGTTTCCAAAGAGCTGTCGCCATCCCCCGTGGGATGCGACATGGCTACGTTCTTTACCTGTGTGAAGTCTGTAGACAAGAGCGCCATCAGCGCCACAATGCGCTCGGCCGCAGCCCCTGCCCCGGCGAACGCAACTACACTTCCGGCCGGCGAAATCTAGATCAAGACCTCCTTGCAAAAGCGGAGTGGCACTTAATACGGGTCTCTACTGATTGACTCCGCTCGCAAGAAATCCACCGTCGACGACCAGGAGATGGCCAGTAACGAAACTGGCCCCCCGGAGGCCAAGAAAACCGCCGCTGGATCCGTTTACGCAGGAATATAGTACCGTTCGATTATTTCAAGAATTCGGCAAGACGTGACGCGCAGGTTACTTGAGCTCTAACAATGCTCCCCTTTCATTGTCCGGGATAGTAAGCGTCACGTTGTTCGCCGCTGAACTAACCCCCAGCTCGATTTTTTTTCCATCGAGAGTGGCGGCGTGCTCCCTGGGCTGCCAGCCGTACACCTGGACCTCAATCTCTCGCCACCATGCCGGATATGACCCTTGATGCTTACCCAGCATGATCCGCAGTCCGTCGGCAGTAACTTCACAGCGGAAGTCTATACTTAGACTTACACCCTTCTTATAGTCGTAGGTCTTTCCGTCATCCAGATAGAGGTGGCCTGCACAAGCATCGCCTGCATATACGCGCAACGTTAACGGACCTTGTGGCGTCTCATCCGTACTCTGCACCAGCGGCGCCATCGGCAGAATGCTTCCCGCCCGTACGAACACGGGTAGCGACGCGAGATCGGGATGTATCCAGATTGCGAGCGGCACAAGATCCATTGGACTAATTGGCGCGTTTGGTTCAGGGTCGGCCGGCGCCGGCTTCGGGACGCGCTTTCCCGTCCAGTAGTCGTACCACGCATCCGACGGAAACTCGACCACATAGTCATCAAGTTTGTCCGGATAAGGCGGCGCTGCAACCAATAGATCTGGACCAACAAGAAACTCCCCGGTCGCTCGCAGATCGATATCGATCGGATGATGGTCGCTCGCCGCCTCGGGAAACTCCAGAAAAAGCGGCCTCTCGATCGGCACACCCGTGCGCGATGCTTCTTCCGCCAGCGTATAGAGGTACGGCATCAGTCGATAGCGTTCTTCGATAAATCGGCGGCGGATAGCTTCCGCCTTCGCCCCCCCGGCCCACGGCTCATGGTCACCAGTTCCTTTTTCCGCGTGGTCCCGATCGATCGGCTGGAACGAACTAATTTCAAACCATTTTGTAAGTAGGTCCGGTTGCGGTGTCCCCGCGAATCCGCCAACGTCGGCGCCAGTTAAAGCAAAACCAGATAGCCCCAGGTTCTCGATCATCGGCGTGGTCATCCGAAGGTGATTCCAGGTGCTGCTGTTGTCGCCCGTCCAGGTTGCCGCATAGCGTTGTCCGCCCGCATAAGTGGATCGCGTCAGCACGAACGGTCGCAAATCCGGATTAATGCTCCTCAATCCTTCAAAAGTAGCGCGCGAGTTTTCCATGCCATACACGTTATGCAGTTCAGCGTGCGGCGCGCTTCGCTTTGTGAAACCCGGCTCATCGATGCGGTGCACCACATCTTCTGGCATCGTGCCTGTCGGAGTGTTGAAAATCGACGGCTCATTCATGTCGTTCCAAAAGCCCGCGATGCCCATCTTCGAGAAATCTTTATAAAGAGAACCCCACCACTCGCGCGTCTGCGCTCGAGTGAAGTCTGGAAAGACGCTCGGCCCCGGCCAAACGTTCCCGGAGTAGACGCTGCCATCGGGATTCTTCACAAAATGATCGCCAGCAATTCCGCTGTCATAGGGTACATAACCATGCCCCGGAAACTTCGCGATATGCAAGTCAGTAATGGCCACCACATGAAAGTTCTTGGAAGCAAGCTGTGAAACCATTCCGGCCAAGTCGGGAAAACGATCCTTGTCTACGCTGAACGGCCGGTTCTTCTCCTGAAAATCGATGTCCAGATAGATAGCGTCGGCGGGAATGTGATCCGCCCGCAGGCGATCTGCGATTTCCACGACTCGCGATTGCGGCACGTAGCTGTAGCGCGACTGCTGATATCCAAGCGCCCACAGCGGAGGCAGCGGCATTGTCCCGGTTAGCCACGCATAGGTCTGCAATACCTGTTTCGGAGCTGGCCCGTAGAAAACGTAATAGTCCAACGGGCCATTGACAGCGCCAAAACAATAAGCGTTGGGATCTTGCTTGCCGAAATCAAAATTGCTGCGCCAGGTATTGTCCAGAAAAACTCCGAGCGCCCGCCCCGCCCGAAACGCCATGAAATACGAAATACTTTTATAGATTGGATCGGTCGATTCCTGGAAGTTATAAGCATCCTTATTCCAAAGCGTAAACGCCTGTTCGCGCCGATCCAGTGGCCCGGTCTTGTCTCCTAACCCAAAGTAGTGCTCATCGAGCGGCATCCGTTTGCAGACCTGAAACGATCCGCCATGAAATTCCGTCGGCCGTGCGTCTTCTTGCAGCGCGTTGCCATCCCGATCGGAAATCGTCAGAGCGAGCGTCTCCCTCTTGATCGAAACCCGGAGCGCCTGCGTCATGAAGCCGACGGCATCTGCAGTTTCGATGGGCTTTACCGCAACCCGACTCTGCCGGGCTTCGCTAAGAACTGCCCAGGAGGCGTCCTCGGCAAATTCATTGGACCGCGATACGCGTATACGCACGACATCGTCGTGTAACGCGACGATTTGCATGCGCGCTTCGTCATCCCGCACATCGATGCCGTAAGGCAGCGCTGAGTAAGACGTGACACGACTCAATTGAATAGCCGTGTCAAACGGACTGCCCTGTCCCCGCAGCAAACATACCTGAAGGAAGAAAACGATAAGAAACAAGGCTGCCCGGTTGCGATTCATTCCCATGATTTTCTATTGAGCGGCGTTGGTCGTGTTGACCGACGCCACATCTTTGAAACCGGTTAGCGGAACACACTCCTCACGCGAGTTATTTTTGTCGGACGCGCTCTCATAAGCGAAGAGAAGGCGCTCTAAGTATCTTTAAGAGCGCGGTCGGCGAAGGTTCAGCGGACGTGAGGTGCTCCCGCTGATCTGTCAGAACGTGAATTTTGCAGATACCTCCACCAGTCGGCGTCCAAGTTTGTAAGGAGCGAACCCGAAGCCGGAAGATGGAGAATAAACGGCGGTGCTAGCACTGGCTCCATTCAGCGATAAATTCGTCTGTTGCGCGTATCCTGTACCGAAGCTATTCAACGGATGGTTGAGAAAATTGAAGGCGGCAATGCGGAAATGAAGGTTGCGATCGCCTCCCAGGCCAAAGCCTCTCTCTACCGTCAAATCTGTGCTGAAGAAAGTCGGACCCTGCGCATAGGGAAAGATATATTGACCGTTCTGTCCGCTATTGATGCCGGGCAGGCCGAAGCAAGCTCCATTGATGTACTGGTGCGAGCCGAGCCCGTGCTTCGGATCGCAGGTCAACACCGGCTGCAGGCTTACATCCGGCGTCCCCAGGAAAACCTGCGCATTCACCGGCAGCACCGGTTGGGCGGGAGCGGTGATAAAGCCGTTAAGGTTAAAGTTGGGGCTTGAGCCGCTGATCCCCGTCTGCATGTTGCCGCCACTCTGAATGCTGGTGATGCCCGAGACGAGCCAGTTATTTACGATGTCGCCTAGCGCCCCGTTACCCGCAAACCTTCCCACCGAATAAGAGTAAGTCGCGTTAAAAATATGGCTGCGGTCAAAGTTCATCGGGCCGTAGTTGCTTCGAATGTTGAACGGGTCAATCGCCGCCGTCCAGTTGAAGTTCGCCGCCGAGCCGAGAATGCCGAGCGCCTTCGACCATGTGTAATTGAAACCATAGTTCAGCCGACCCGACGTCTTCTGCCACACCGCCTGCAGCGCGTTGTAGTTGGCGTAAGTGTTGTGCTGCGGCACCGTGATCGACTGATATTCCGGATAGGGCCGGAATTGTTGGATGTCAGTGGCGTTCATGCCAGCGATTTCAAAAGGAGTGCAAGCCGCCGCCGCGCACACGCCTTCGTTATGGCCGATCGAATTCGCCTGATAGAGTGTGCCGATCGGAATGGCATTAAGGTTGTTGAGTATCACCGCCGAAGTCGATCCGTTGTTAAACAGCGAGTTGCTGTTATTGCCGGCATAAGTCAGCTGAGCCACAGAATTCTTCGGCATCCTTTGCGCTAAACTTACGCTGTAACTGTTCGTCACCGGCTCCTTAGTGTCTCCGCGAGACAGTCCAAATGCGCTTGTGCTGAGAGGTCCGGCAGTTACTGGGAAGTGAAGGCTATCGATGCCTCCGAGCGTGACCGCTCCGAAACCAAAAAGATTCGGCTCGCGAAGCCCTTCCGAATTCGCGAATGCATTGGTTACATCCACGATCGAATCATGCATACGATATGATCCATACCCACCGCGAAGCACCGTACGTCCCGTTCCAAAAATGTCCCATGCCACACCTACGCGCGGTTCGTAAAACAGCGGCCTCGACCCTGTCCCCGAATTCGGCACCGATGGATCCAGCGCGTGCCACGTGAAACCAGGCAGCGGATTGGTCGCCGAAACCGGCTGTGAGATCGTCGCCGGATCCCATACCGCCGCGCCCAGATTGTGTGCATCTTCCCACGCACCCAGGTGCTCCAGCCGCAGCCCGAAAGTCACAACCAGATTCTTCCGCACCCGCCACGAGTCCTCGCCATAAAAGCCAATGTTCCAGAAGTAAAGATTGGTGCGCGGCAGAATATTCTGCTGATCGAAGCTCTGGAGCTCGCCCTCCATGAAGTTTGCGAGATAATTTCCGCTGGTGACGTATGGTGGTCCGAAGGCCGGGGAGCCATCCGGATTCTTGCCGGCGTAAGTGTAGAACGTCGTGCCCGCCGGCGGAAAGTAATAGAGCCGGACATTGCCGTTAGTAGTGCCGTTGGTGATGACTTGGTTGTTGGTCACACGCTGCGCGAAGATGCCGGCCTTCACAGTGTGATGACTCCAAACCTTAGTGATATTGTCTCCGACGCTAGGCTGGAACTTCTTCAGCGAAGGCGGCCCAAAAGTGAAGTCAGGCTGAATGGCTAGCGGCAAACCGTCAAAGCCGTAGTCCATGAACATCGGGAAATCCTTGCTGCCATTGTCGTAAGTCCCGTTGTAAGGATAGTTGATCGCCGCCCTCGTCAAAGCCGATGGTGTCTTAGCCTCGAAATCCTGCGTAAAATAAACCAGAGTGGCGAAGAGTTCATTCGTCAACGTCGGAGAAATCACTCTGGCGTAATTCGCGGCCGCGCTGTGCACCTTAATAGCGTTGATCACGCCGCCACCAGGCGTGTTCACCGATCCCATGACTGCGCCCGGCGAGTAATAAGGAACCTGCGGTTGGCCCTGACTTTCTCTTTCATACGTGTAGCGGCCGAAGATGTGGTTGTTATCGTTGAGCGCATAATCCACCCGCCCTGTCGTCTGAAAGACGTCATTGTTCACCAGGTTTTCCGTGGTGTAGTTATAGCCGTCCGTGCCCGTCGGCTGATTGGGCAACGGAAGCACGTGGTTAATCAATGCCATCGCGCCAGGATCGAGATATTGACTTGGAATCTGTCCGTTCACCAGCGGCGTTCCGTCGGACGCGAACGTAGGCGCGTTGGTCAGATTGCCGTACGCCCCTCCCTGGTAGTTAGGGCCTAAATAGTTCATCAACTCCGTGGAGCTGAAGTCGCCCGTACGCATATTTTTCGTCGGAACCAGCGCATGAATGATGGCGCTTCCAGCGCTGCCGTAGGCATAAACATCCCGCTGCGCGTCCTCCTCTGCGGCGGCAAAGAATGTGAGCTTCTTTAGACGAGGTACCGGACCGCCAAAAGTAACTCCGGGATAGATATACCGATCTGTCGGCCGAGGGATGCCGTTGAAATTCGCCAGCCAATCATTGGAATTGAGCTGGCTCGTTCTGGCAAAAGTATAGAGCGAACCGTGATACTGCGAGGCACCCGACTTAGTCACGGCCGTGATCACTACCGGCCCGTTCGATTGGTCGACTCCAAAATTTGAGGTCTGGATTTGCACCTCCGAGACCATGGCGTCATTAATGTTCTGAAGGTTGGCGCCGAAGTTACCCGCGTCTGTGAGGTTGGCGCCATCGAGCTTCAGCGTGACGCCCGCCACCGGCGCGCCATTAGAAGCATAGGGTGTTTCCTGGCCGATTTGCACATCCGAGAAATCCGGCGCCTGGTTTGTCGGGCCGAGCGTGCGAATCGCAAATCCGGGAAGCGTTTTTTCCAGCTCCGTAGCATCTCTTCCGACGATCGACAGTTGATCGAGATCGCGTGCAGTAATCGTGGAACTCAACTGGCCGCTATCGAGCGGAATGCCTGAGACTTCGGCATCCACCGTCACCGTTTGTGACTGCCCACCAATCGCAAGACGCACATCGGTAAGCGTCAGGCTATCACCCGGGTCCAGGTGAATAGACTTCTGAACATAATTTGAGAATCCCGCCTTCTCAACCTTAAGGTCGTAATCCCCGCTGGGCATGGCGGCAAAAGAAAATACTCCCGCAGCATTCGATTTGACGACTCGCGTCGACCCGCGCAAAACATTCTCCAAGGTGACGGAGGCATCGGCGACGGCTGCGCCGGACGGATCCTGCACAATGCCGCCCAGACTGGCACTGCCCACCTGCGCCGTCGCCAGAGAGCCAGGTAGTAGAAGCAGAACAAGGATTGGCAAGAGCGCAAGGACCAACGAGATACGTGGAGTGGGGTAGGGCAGCCTAAGTTGAGGGTGTTTCTCGAAATTCGTAGTCAAACGAGCCTCCACGCTGAGTCTCCTTAATTTGTGCGATCGGCCTCTCGGCCTGCAACCGCCTGCAACAGGGCACAAATTTCTGCCACAACGACCAACCAGGAGCCTTATAGAGTTATTGGCGGCATCAGATAAGGTCCTTGCGGTAAGCGACTTCATTCTTATCATGTAAAGACCTCGCCCAAGCCACAGTCTTTCAATCACTTGCTCGCAATCTCAACGTTCGTGGCGTTATCCTTTAATCGTTGTATAATCCGTGGTCGGAGATCAGTCAGGGCCACCATGCAGGTCGATGTTCCAGCGGTAAATCCCGCCGATTTTACGGAGATCGAGAAAGCCGCGATAGAGGAACAGGTTGAGCGCCTGTTGCAGAACCCCCACTTCAGCCATAGCCGTCGCTTTCCCATGTTCCTGCGCTTCGTCGTCCGGCATACCCTCGCCGGGCAGGCCGATGCGGTCAAAGAACGAACCTTAGGGATTGAGATTTTCGGTCGCTGCGCCGACTACGACACTGCGTCCGATCCTATCGTGCGCGTCACCGCCGCCGAGATTCGTAAGCGCATCGCGCAGTACTACCAGGAACCCGGCCATGAGGTCGAGATTCGTGTCTCCCTTCCCGCCGGGTCTTATGTTCCACAATTTCAATGGCCACAAACTGCTATCGCTATAGCCGGACCGGACTCGGCCATCGCCCTACCCGAAGTGCTCGCGCCGATCTCTACGGCGGACCCACGCCCTGATCGTCCGCACCGTAGCAGCAAATATTTCAAGTACCTATGGATTAGCACAGCGCTCGTGCTGGTGCTCGGTATTGCTCTCGGAAGCGTTTGGTGGTCACGCTCGGTTCAGCGCTCCGCCTTTGACATTTTCTGGGGACCAGTCCTGAACTCCGGCGATCCCGTGCTCTTCTGCATCGCCGACCAGAATCAATATACGGCGATTGCCCTTCGCGATGCCGCCGATCCAACCCACCAGACCATCCTCAAAGACAATCTGAGCGCCGTCGTCATCGACGATCTAACCACAGTAGTCAAGATTGCCGGTGTTCTGCAGGCGCACGGGACAAAGTACAGCCTTAAGGGAGAAGGCTCGACCAGTCTCTCCGACCTGCGCAACGGGCCAACCGTTTTCGTCGGAGCCTTCGACAATGCCTGGACGCTCAGACTAACCAAGCCGCTGCGCTTCCACTTCGCGAACAATGCCGATATGACGCGCTTCTGGATTGCCGACAGCAATAACCCTGACCGAATCGACTGGGTCATCGATCGCGCCAAACAACAGGCAACCAATAATTATCGCGACTATGCCATCGTGACTCAATTCACTGACGGCAATACGGGAAAAATCGCCATTGTGGCCGCAGGCGTCGGCCGCGGTGGCACCATCGCCGCCGGCGAGTTTCTGATCGACACCGCCCATTTGACTCAGATTGTGAATGCCGCTCGCGCTTCCGCCGGCAAGAAGAATATGGAGTTCGTTCTGAGCACCGAAATCATAGACGGCCAACCAGGCACACCAAAAATGGAGGCAGCTTACTTTTGGTAGAAGACAGGCGGCAAGTTGCGTCTTTGGGGGTTATCTCGTGCTCTTGGCGGGCAATCGCCCAGAAACGCAGATGAGACTAAGCCGTGGATGGTGCATTTTCCGCGCGAACCCACCACTGGACAGGGTGACGTAGAGTCTCCCGTTTTTCATCCTGACGGACTGAATCGAAAGGACTGGCGGAGAGGGAGGGATTCGAACCCTCGATACAGGTGTTAGCCCGTATAACGGTTTAGCAAACCGCCGCCTTCAGCCTCTCGGCCACCTCTCCGGCGTGCGGAGTTCCAGTTTACCACGGTCATTCGGTCGATGGGTCTGGACTTGATCTACCTCCGAAGCATCCTTCAGACAGTTTTGATAGCCCTCGGCAACAGCTTCAACCTCGTGTATGCATTACGAATCTAACAGCGAGTTCGCTTTCAATTCACACCCCAGCGCCCTGATAATGTAGTTTCGTTTCCGATGGAGTTGCCTCGCAACCAAGGAGCGTTTCGCTATGCTCGTCTCGAATTGCAGATCGAAGAAAATATCAAAAAGAAAATGCCGCATTTCACTTTTCAGTCTCGCCGCGTGCATTTCCTCGCTCTGTCTCGCAGCGCCAGCATTTGCGCAGCAAACGACAAAAGCGCCAGCGGTCGCTGCTAGCGAAGCAGCCAACCCAGACAGCGACAAAGCCAAAGCCGCTGGAACCCGCCCCACCGAACCGCCCATGGTCCTTCAGCAACTCAACTCAGCCATCGAGCAACTCACCGCCAGAATTTCCCCTGCCGTGGTCCAAATTCTCGTCACTGGCTATGGCGCAGCTGAGGAAAGTAGTCACGGTCAGACCGCCCTCATAACTCGCGAGCACGCCATCGGCTCAGGAGTTATCGTCGATCCCAATGGCTACATCATGACCAACGCTCATGTGGTCGAGGGTGCGCAGATCATTCACGTTGCTCTTCCCCTGCCGTCGGTCGATTCTCCCGACCGCCTCGCGCCTGTCGGCAAACAGCGCGTGGTTGACGCCCGACTCGTCGGACTCCACAAAGATACTGACCTCGCTCTGCTCAAGATCGATCAGACTAACTTGCCCACTCTCTCCCTCGGCAGTCATCGGCCAGTCCATCAGGGCGAGTTAGTATTTGCCATGGGCAGCCCTGAAGGGCTCGAAAACTCCGTAACCATGGGCGTGGTAAGTTCTGTTGCCCGGCAGGCAGATCCTAATCGCCCTATGGTTTACATTCAAACCGACGCTCCCATCAACCCGGGCAACAGCGGCGGCCCATTAGTCGACAGCGACGGCTACGTAGTCGGCATCAATACTTTTATTCTTTCCGAAGCCGGTGGCAGCGAAGGACTGGGTTTCGCAATTCCGGCGCGCATCGTGCACTTCGTCTACGAGAGCCTGCGCAGGTATGGCCACGTGCATCGCATCGAGGTCAAAGCCGGAGCGCAAACCATCACCGACACCTTGGCCAAGGGCCTCGGCCTTTCGCAAAATTGGGGAGTCGTGATCGACGACGTAATCCCCGGCGGCCCCGCCGATGCTGGCGGCCTCAAGATTGGAGATATCGTGCTTAGGGCCGACGGACGCTCTATCGGCACGCTTCCCGCCTTCACCTCCGCTCTCTATCTACATCCTCTCGACGACTCACTGAAGCTCGACATTCTCCGCGGCACCGAACGCAAAACACTCTTCATTGCTGCGCTGGAGATGAAAGACCCGATGGACGCCCTTCCAAGTCTCGCCAACGCCAGAGACAACCTCGTTTCGCGCCTCGGAATTCTCGCGCTTGATCTGAACGATGACCTGCGTTCCGCGCTAGGTCCGCTGCGCAATTCTTCTGGAGTCGTTGTAGTCGCTCGGGTAGCAGAATTCCTAAGTTCGGCCACCGGCCTTCAGACAGGAGATGTTATTCATAGCGTGAACCGAACTCCCGTCGACTCGCTAGGCTCTCTCCGCGCTGCCTTGGACCAGATCAACCCCCACGGTCCCGTCGTGCTGCAGATCGAGCGCGATAGTGGATTCCAGTGGCTGGCCTTTGACATGGAATAACTCATGCAATCTAGCTGGCAGTAATTAACGCAGTAATTACGAAAGTGCTGGCGATAATGCTTGCCTGCTTTATCTTAGCTACTCTCGAGAGAGTTTTCGCTGCACGCGTGCTTTCGTGGTTCAAGTCTGATCAGAAACCACTTTCAGGGTTGAGTTCCGAAGAATCATCCCTCGCCCCCATCACCAAGGGGGTTGTTTATGGAGGCGAGGGTATCGCTAATCTACGGCAAGTAATACCGGAACGACGTCATAAACATGTTGTCGATTCCGTGTGGCGAGGCATAGATTGCCGGCGTTGTCGACGTTGCCGCCGCCGCCGTGCCCGTCCACGCATTCCGTACCAGGTACGAATACTGCGGACCGATTTGAATCCTTCCCTTGGGACCGTGATACGGACGGAACCAGAATCCAAACGTGCCTTCGATCGTGCTCTGCGTTTGTCCACTACAAGTCAGCCCGCCGAAAGAGTAGCCACCGCTCCCCGGCCCAGTTTCGGTGTAGCAATTCGAATCGTTAAAGCCCGGCGCTCCGTAGCCCACCGGCTTGTTGCCGTTCGCCGGATCAGGTGCCCAGCGCTTTCTCACATATTCCTCGCCGCCGTTGAAATAAATATCCAGCCTGGGCGTGTGGTACTCGAGCGTGGCCAGACCTTGATAGCTGCGTAACGGGGCCAATGTGCCGTCGGGGTTCACGGTCGAATCGGGCAGGCCGGACGTGCCATAGCGGCCTATTCCGTTCCCATAAAGGGCGTGCAGGCCGAAGTCCAAATGCTTGGCAATGGTCACGCGGGCATTGCCTCCCACACCGCCGCCATTCTTCGAATCGTTATAAGCTCCTGTTACCGCAGTGCCGCCGGTACATAGAGTCGAGCCAGGAAGAAATTCCACGCACGGATAAACGCGGTCGCGGAAGCGGGTGTAGATACCGAAAATTTCGTAATGTCCGAACCCAGGTTCGAAGGCCGCCTTGAGAATGACGTCTGGCATCGCGTTGAACGAGTAGTTGGCGAGCGCTGCGCCACTTACCGCAGTGCCGCCGCCGTTGTATACTCCGCTGCTATTTCCAGGGCTGCCAAGAGCGAAGTTCGAGGCGGCATTGGTTTCCGAGAAGGTTGACTGCGGATCTTCCAGCGATGCCGCTAGCCAGAAGTGATTATTAAAGTTCTTAGCGACGCGGAAGCCATACTGCCGCGCCCAACTGAAGCCCACGGTATACGCCGGGTCTATGGTCAGCGGAGTAGCTTCCGTTCGGTTGTCGACGCCATGCTTGGTTTCCGTCACCAGGCTCCACATTTGCCCGCCAGTGAAGCTCAAACCACTATCCAGCTCAGCCTTTCCCCAAACCTGCCGTTGCCGCATCGTATAGCTGTTGCTCTCGTTGTTGTTCGACGTCACTCCAGCCGACAGAAAGTCAGCTTCGTAATACCCAGACAGCTTAGCAATGCTGATCTTGCCTTCCGCCAGCAACGCAATTCTCGACTGACGGCCTGATCCATAGAATTCCGAAATCGCGTTCATGCCGCTTCCCGGCATGGACACGCTGTTGAACGGAGTATTGATGTCCGCTCCCAGCGCCCGATTCCGATACACAGTTTCACCCGCCAGGAAGCTGCCGGTCGGCGAAAGCGTAATTCCCTTGAAGTGGATCGCCGCCGGGCTCTCCATCGCATCCTTGATGCTCTTCTGCGTCTCCTGCAGAGTCATCGCATTGCTCGTCGCCGTCGTCTTCAAGTCGGTGACATCGCTCTTCAGCGCGATCACCGTCTGTTGCTGGTCCGTCGTCTGCGCTACCGCAGTATCCGCCTTGCTCTGCGCCTGCGTGGCCACAACCTGGTTCTGATCAAGCCGCTGCTCCAACTGCTGGATCTTCTGATCGCGGCTCTGCACCAGGTCGCTCAACTGCCTAATTTGCACCTGCTGCGCGTCGATTGCCGCCTTCATCTCGCTGAGCTGCTCCGAAACCGTCGGCCCCTTTGCTACCGCTTTCTTGTGCACGGTCTTCTTGGTTGCTGGAGCTGTCTCTTGCTGGGCCTGTGTGGCCGCCACGCTCCCCGCCAGCGCGATCGACAGCATTGCTGCCATAATTCGTTTCATTGTTCTTTCTCCTGAGAAATAAAAAGTTCAAAGTGGCACGGCAAACCACTACAACGGACCAACTGCCTTTTCAACCCACGTTTTGGTGAACTCCCAGCCTAGTCCGACCTTTGTTAATAATTCGTGACAATTCGTTGAATATTCTGTGAATCGACCGGGTCCAATGCTAGCGAATCATAATGAGAATCCTGCGTTAGCAGGGGATCATGGGCTCATGATGTGGACCAGGCGCCGGCCTGACTCGCGTAGGGGCAGAGCCCGCCCCGAGCGAAGCCGAAGGGTGCCTCCGTGGTGAATAAGAATGCGATCACATCAACTCGATGAATGAGAGCGTGAATGGTTCACGCCTGCGTTATTCTGAAACCTCCTCGCCGCAAACCGAGGGCATCTCTGGCATGGCAACCTCTCAAACCGCGACTTCTTCACGGTCCGCAAATCAGAAACTGATCCTCGCGGGCCAGATCGCCTTTTTTCCCACCGGTATTCTCACCACCCTGCTCGGCCCCATGCTTCCCATCCTCATCGCCCGCTGGTCGATGAACGACACCCAGGCCGGCTATCTTTTCCTGGTTCAATTCCTCGCCTCGCTGGTAGGCGTGCAACTCTCCGGAATCCTACTCTCGCGCTGGGGATTCCGTCCCGCCTTTCTCCTCGGCCTGCTCATGATGGCCGTCGGCGTGAGCACTCTCTATTTAGGTTCGCTCTGGCTGGGGCTGGTTTCTGTCGCAACCTACGGCTTCGGAATTGGACTGATCGTCCCCACCGACAATCTGCTGATCGCCGAAATCGGCGCGCACTCGCTCACATCGCCGAGCGCCGATTCCGCTGCGCCCGCCTCGAAAGCAGGCGCAGTAAGCCTGCTGAATTTTTTCTGGGGAGTCGGCGCCGTCTTTTGCTCGCTCATGGTCGCCTGGACCGCCGCCCACAAACTGCTCCCATTCTTTCTCGGAGCTAACGCCGTCTTTCTCGTCGGCCTGGCCGTCTCGATGCGCAATCTGCCCTTCCCTCCCGCAGAAACCGCCGCCGACAGATCTTCCTCATCCTCATGGCGAGACCTGGTCAGGAGCCCGGCCATCTGGCTTTTCGCCACCGTCTTCCTGCTCTATCCCGGAGCAGAAACTTCAGTCGGCGGATGGATTGGCTCCTACGTCTCGCGCCTCGGACCGCGCGGACAGGCAATCGCCTCCATGATGCCCGCATTCTTCTGGTCGGCACTAACCGTAGGCCGTGCTCTCGGCACCGCATTCCTGCGCCGCGTTTCCGAGCGCAAGGTCTTGCGCGCCAGCTACGCGACGTCAGCCGCTGGCATCGCGCTCATGCTCTGGTCTCCATCGCTCGCAGGCGTCATCGTCGGAGCGCTGATCACCGGCCTTAGCTACGCCACCCTCTATCCCATAACCGTAGCTCGCCTCTCCGAGCGCTTCGGAGTCGCCGCCCGTAGCATCGGCGCGGTCATGTTTTCTCTAGCCTCCATCGGCCCCGCCTTGCTCCCCTGGCTAGTAGGCGTAGTCTCCCACTCCACCGGAAGCCTCCGCGCCGGTCTCCTCTTGCCGTTAGGCGCGACAGTAATCCTCTTCCTGATCCACATAGCCGATTGGTGAGCCTGGCTCACGTAGGGGCAGGTGCCCTCACCTGCCCAGCGGGCGAAGCCCGCAGGCTCTTAGCGCGCCGGAAGACTCTGTCAAACTCGCGACGTCTTAGCGCGCTTGTCCTCAGCGATCCGCAACGGCGCCATAGAAGCCAACTCCACTCTGTTCCGTCCCTTACTCTTGGCCCGATAAAGCGCCTGATCCGCCGCCTGAATCACCTGCTCCGGCTGCCGATACCGCGTACTCGGCTCCCCCACCCCGATGCTCACGGTCACCGATAGGTGATCGGGCAAAATACGATTGCGCAAATCTTCGAACAACGATCCCTGCCGAGCCGACGCCCCTTTCTTCTTCGCCGGCTTTCTCCGGTCCCGCTCAACCCCGCGCCGATCCCCACTTCCCGCGTCGCTCTTTTCAGCCATCCTCTCCGCTCGCCGATCTGCCCCCCGCACATGAAACGTAGATTTTTCAATCGTTGCACGCAAAGACTCCAGATGCTCAAACGCCTCCTTCGCCGACATATTCCGAAAAACAATCGCAAATTCCTCGCCGCCGCAGCGAAACGCCTGCCCATCGCCGCCAACTCCCGATAGCCGCTTCGCCACCATGCATAGCACCTGATCCCCCACATCGTGCCCGTAAGTGTCGTTGAACTTCTTGAAATGATCGATATCGACAATAGCGATCGCATATTGCTGATCCAGCGTAAGCAGCGATTCATTAAACGCCCGCCGTCCCCGAATGCCCGTCAGTTCGTCGTGGTAGGCAAGCACATAGGAAGTTTCAATCAACGAAGCGGCCAGAATCAGCGCGGCGGTAGCCACATATGCGTCTGACATTTTCCCCACCGGCGCAAGCTCCAGCCACAGAAAAACCGCGCCCGTCGACCACACAAATCCTGGCTCAATCGGCTTGCGCACCTGCACAAACCGCCATACGAAAACCCCGACCGCCGCCGCAAAACTCACAAACAGCCACACTGGCACTACAGCCCCGCCGCCACGCGTTGAACCGCCCGCGCTATTCTCCGGCCGGCACATTACCGCAAATGCAACCGACTCAATAAACAGCAATCCAAACCGCGGAGCAATTCCCGCAATCGTCAACCCCCGTTCGCGCATCTGCGCAAACACAATGAAATTCAGTGGGATTAACACCGCCGCAAGTGAAACCGCCATACGCCCGGGGCCACCGTGAAGAGCCAAGCCAGCCGAAAAAAAATCCACCGCGCGATGCCCAAGCAGCAGAACCAGCAAAGAAAAAAGCACGCGACTGGAGTTGAAACGCCAGGCCAGCGCCAACCCCGCCGCAAACACTCCCACATAGTAGAAGCTCAGCGAAGGAGCGATCTGCGCGAACAGAGAACTATTGACAAGCGTAGCCGCCAGCGCCAACAACAAGCCGCCAGGAACCAGCCAAGCCTTCCAAGTTCGCCCGTTCACCATAATTTGTGTGGAGCGGGCGCCCCCGCCCGCTGCCCCCTTCAGAATACGGCACCCGCGACGGGCCGACGATTATGTTTCAGGCACAGCCCAGCCTTTTGGGGTGGCGTAGTTCGGGTGGCAGATCGCGTAGCGCAGTTCGGGTAACGCAGTCTATGTGGCAGCTTTGGGGTGGCGCAGCGCTTTCAGCGCTGCGGTAACAGCCTTCTCCTGACTCCGCCTTTAGGCGCTGAGGTCCCATTCTCTTCCGGCAGACCTGCTCCATGACTCGCCCAATGATAATCTTCCATTTTCATGCCTCGCTCCTCGAATCCCGGAATCCGCATTGCCGTCGACACCGGAGGCACCTTCACTGATTGCGTCTGGCAAGACGCCGGCGTTCTCAGAACTCTAAAAGTCTTCTCCACGCCCGACGACCCCTCACGCGCCATCGCCGAAGCTCTGCGGCAAATTCGCGAATCGACAACAAAAAAGTCTAACGCCGCCGCGTTCACCCTGCTCCACGGCACCACCGTAGGCACCAATGCCCTCCTGCAAAGAAAAGGAGCGCGCGTCGCTCTAATCACCACCGCCGGATTCGAAGACGTCATCGAGATCGGCCGCCAGGCGCGCCCGCGCCTCTACGATTTTTTCTTCGATCGCATCGCACCCCTCGTCGCTCGCGAAATGCGCTTCGGCATCAAAGAAAGAACTGCCGCCGATGGCCAGATTCTCGAACAACCATCCGAAGCAGAACTAACTCAACTCCGCGACACTATAGAAAAAGCCCATCCCGAAGCCATCGCCATCTGCCTCCTCTTCTCTTTCGCCAATTCAAAGAACGAGGCAGCCGTAGCGGCCGCTATTTCAAAACTCAACCAACCACTCTCGATCTCCCACAAAATCCTGCCCGAGTTCCGCGAATACGAGCGCACCAGCACGGTCGTAGTAAATGCCTATCTGCAGCCGCTCATGCAGAGCTACATGCAAAAGTTGGCCGACCGCGTAATCGCCCTGGGTCCCGCCAGCGCAACAAAAAAGCAAACCGCGCCTCGAATCTTCGTCATGCAATCCAGCGGCGGCATCACCGCCCTCGATTCCGCCGCCCGAGAACCCGTGCGCACCGTGCTTTCCGGCCCCGCCGGAGGCCTCGTAGGCGCAGCCGCAACAGCCGCGCGCAGCGGCTTCCACAAGATTCTCTCCTTCGACATGGGAGGCACATCCACCGACGTAGCCGCCGTGCAAGACGAAGTTCGCACTGGCGGCCAGTCCGAAGTCGCCGGCCTTCCCGTCGGAGTTCCCATGCTCGAGATTCACACCGTGGGCGCGGGTGGCGGATCGCTGGCCCGCTTCGACGCCGGCGGCGCGCTCCGTGTAGGCCCCGAATCCGCCGGTGCCGATCCCGGCCCCATCTGCTACGGCCGCGGAACCGTGCCCACTGTAACCGACGCCAATTTATTACTAGGTCGCCTTCGCCCCAATCATTTTCTAGGAGGCGACTTCACTCTCGACGTGGAAAGAACCCGCCGCATTACTTCCGAATGGCTGAAGAACCAGGCGTTGAATAAAGAAGGTGGGAAACAAGAAGGCGCGCGCCTAAGCGTCGAAGAGTTTTCCGCCGGCGTCATCCGCGTCGTAAACGCCAATATGGAGCGCGCTCTCCGCGTAGTCTCTATCGAACGCGGCTACGATCCCCGCGACTTTACGCTCGTAGCCTTCGGAGGCGCCGGCGGCCTGCACGCCTGCGAACTGGCCGAGGCCCTGGCGATTCCAACCGTAATGATCCCCGCCCGTCCCGGCGCACTCTCCGCCTTCGGAATCCTGGTCAGCGACGTGGTCAAAGATTATTCGCGCACCGTACTCTGGCGGCTCACCAATCACCTAGAGCACCCAAACTCGCGATCCAAACTCAATCAAGAATTTCGCATCCTCGAAGCGACGGCCCAAAAAGAATTCCGCGCCGAACAATGGCGCGGCGCTCTCCACTGTGAAAGAACGCTAGATCTCCGCTATCGCGGCCAAGGCTACGAACTCAACGTGCCGCTAAAAACTACTAATAAGGATACGGATAGCAGCCAGCAGGCCCTCGTCGCCCGCTTCCACGCCGAACACCAGCGCCGTTATGGCTATCACCACCCCAGCCGCGAAATCGAATTGGTCACGCTGCGTCTTCGCGCCCGTCTGCATATTCCGCAGCCCCAGCCGCATTCCCAGTCAACCCGCTCGTCGCCGAAAAGCCCATCACGCCGCCCAGCGCCGATCGAACAAGCTCCCGTCGTCTTTCGAAATAAAAAATTAGCGACGCCGGTCTTCGAGCGCGGCGACCTGATCGCCGCTCGCCCAATGCGCGGCCCCGCCGTGGTCACCGAATACAGCGCCACCACAGTAATCCCGCCGAACAAAAAGTTTTGGGTGGATGAATCTGAGAACCTGATAATTAAAATAAAGTAAGTGGCCGCGAGCGCGGCCCCGCTCACTCTTCTTCCGTATCCTTCTTTTCCTCGATCGCCATGTCCTTCAATTCACTCGACTCAAAAACGTCGCCACATTCCTGGCACTCCACATATTCCGCTTCTTCATCGCGAGAAACAATCTGCACCCGCGGATGCTTGCACTGATCGCGACTGACTTTATTCTGAGGAGACTGCGAGGGCTGACTTGGCGTCATAAACTCATCGAAACAAAACAACGAAAGGAAACCCGTCTATTACCCGGAATTGGCGCTATTTTGCGGCGGCGACCTGAGGGATGTCAAGTGCCCCAAGCGAGTGTTGTCATACCACAATAGAAATGTCCCCATCCAAAACGGCAGCGTCCTAATCTCCGGCTCGGCGATTGTAGCGCTGCCGTCCCGGCGGGCGTCTCGCCCGCCAATCCTCAACAGCGACGTTGTCCTTAGCTTTGGGTGGCGCAGCGCTTCAGCGCTGCGATAAAAACGCCGACTTACAGAGATTTAAGTTTGAGTTATAACTAGAGGTACGCAAGGGCCACGGCACTCAGCGTCTCGAAATCCAAGGAGAGTCGCCATGGGAATTACCGTTCATCACCAACCCGCCAATACGACCCTCCTCTGGAGCATTCACGTTTGGCAATCCGCCTGGGACGGCAACAATGTCTGGGATTCAAAAGGCACGCCCACGGCGACCGGCGTCGATTTTCAGCTACCTGACGCTCCCGATCCCCGCAAGCTGCAATTCAAATTTCACTGCACCGCGCCCGCCACCGGCCTCGACACTTGGGAGCCTGACGATTTCATCCGTCGTCTGTTTCGCATCTCGCCGGTCGAGGTATGGACCTTCGAATCCTCGCCGCGAATCCTCTATCAGAATCCAACTCCAGCCGCAGTAACCTTCAATCCCGGCGACGTGCTCACCTTCCAGGTCATCACGCAAAACGCGTTTCGCGGAGGCCAGATCTACGTTTGGAATCCCTACGATCCCACCACCTTACCCGCCTACTTCCCGCAAACCGCGCGCGACGACACCAACGCCATATCCACGTTCCGCGTAACTTTGCTCCCCTGGATGACCACCGGCTTCAACTTGAAGCTGATGCAGCCCGCGACAAACAACCAGCCAGCAACGTGGGAACCCGATGCCAGCAATCGCGTCTGGCGTCCCTGCGATGGCGCCTCTCTATGGCTGAAAAGCGGACAGTGCGACGTCCGCAGTCGGCCCCTTACGCTCACCCCCGTCGCGCTCCAGGTAATGTATGGCGCCAGCCTCGCCAATCCTCCGCTGCTCACATTAAACGATCTCGTCGAAGGATCGACGTTCCCCCTAGCGAGCGCCTCGACGCAACCTTACCCCGCAAACAACTTCTTCAATGTCGCCACTTACAGCGTGCCGATTTATCCCGATGCAAGTTACGCCGTCATCACCCAGCAAAACCTCGAGAACCCCGCGATCCAACGGCCCTTTCCCGCTGACCCGACGGCGCTTGGCACCGTGTCTAGATTCGCCCTCGGAGCAAGCGCATGGCTCGCCGCATTTCCAGCAATTACTCCCACGCCACTGTCGATCAAACCTCAGCAATCGTCGAGCTTCGCAAACGGACTCTCAGTCCAGGTCTCCATCGGTAACGGCCCCTCATATCAAACCGTCGCGGCAACTCTGCAATCGGACGGAATCTGGCAGGCCACGCCCGCCCTGCCGCAGGACACAACCACCGCCATCGATCTGATTCCGACTGCAGGTACCGAGCCCAAACCTTACGCGTGGATCGACACCAGCAGATATTTCACTCCAACCGCGGCCATGCCCACGCTCTACACCACAGAAGGCGTCTACGGAGTATGCGCGCGCGGACCAACCCAGTTTGGCGATCCGCCCAGCCGCGCCGCCTTGATGCAAGCTGCATTCGGCGCCGCCGTAGTAAGCACTGGAATTTTCGCCGCCAGGGAAATGCCCCACGGCGCCACCATCCTCTGCAGCCAGATTTATTTTGTCGTCCACGCGCCCCACGCCGTCTGCGTCACTCTCATCCTCATCGATGAAACTTCTCCCGGTGGACCATCGCGCCAGCAATTCCCCATGAGTTTGACCAACGATACTTTCTATTGGTGGTGCACTCTCCCCGTCGCGCAAGCCGCACCTGGAGCGCGATACCGCTTCCTCCTCAACGACGACGTAGAAGTCATCGACCCCGCCGCGCGCTCCGTGCAAGACGGAGGCAGCCTGAAAACAGCCTTCAACGATAGTCCAACCGACCCCACCACCTCCTGGTCCATCGTTCTCGATGTCGCCGCAGTCAGCGCCGCGGCTCATATTCAACCGTGGCAGACGACGGGCTGGCAAAATTTCCTGATCTATGAAATCCACGCCCGGCGCTTCACTAATCAAATGATCGGCGCCCTCACGTCGTTCGACTTGCTCAGCGACGAATTAAACGCCACCAGTCGCCTGGGTCAACCGGGATACCTCCGCCAACTTCCGGTTACGATCTTCGGCCTCATGCCCGTAACCGAGTTCAGCTCCGCCGTCTCCTGGGGATACGATCCCTCCTTTTATTTCGCCATCGACAGCTTCTACGGTGGAGCGCTCGCGATGGCCAACTTCGTCAATGCCGCTCACGTCAACGGTCGCGGCGTCACCCTCGACGTCGTCTACAACCACTCCCTCGGCTCGTCCCTCATGAGCATCGCCCCCGACGTCTATCGCAACGGCGACTACGACGGCGACCGTATGAATTGCGGCCATCCCATGGTCGGAGAATATTTTCGCCAGGCCTCCATCTATCTTTTCCGAACTTTCAATCTCGACGGCTTTCGTTTCGACGACACTCAGACCATCGTCACCAAGTGCGAAGGCGGCTGGGAATTTCTCGCAATGATCCGCTCCTCCCTGCGCGCAGCCGCCTCCGCCGAGGGCCGTGCCTGGCCCTATTGCGTAGCCGAAAATTCCGCCACCAATCCCTGGGATGTTTCCAATCCGTCATGGGGCGTGATGGACGGCCAGTGGGGAATCGATGAGGCCTACCGCATCCGATCCGCCAGCTACGACAGCGCCAATCCCGGCTGGGATGATTCCATCCCGCTAAAGACCGAGATGGATAACCCGCAATATTGGGGACGCCCATTCTTCCAGGCGACCCGCTTCGGCGAATCTCACGACATGGTCAGCGGACAAGATCCTCTCAGCTTGCGCATCGCCTCTCGCCCACCATTCGGCCAAGGCTATCAACTTGCCAAAGCGTTGGGCACGCTCACGCTTCTCTCCAACGGCATTCCAATGTTATTCATGGGCCAGGAGGTCGGCGAAACCACGGCCTTCTCCTTCACTGACAACGAGGAGTACATCAACCCGCAACTCGACGATCTCCCTCCCGCCACAGCCACTGATAACTCCCGCATCCTGGCTTGGTTCCGCCAGTTGATGGGCCTTCGCAACGATCCTTCGAAAGGCTTGCAAGGCGATGCCAACTATCAGGTCGTCGCCACCGGCAATCGCACCGTAGCCTTTGTCTGTGGCTCCAATCAGCGTATCTTCGCGGTCGTAACCTTCGGTACACCCAACCAGCAGCAAGACAGTTCGTGGCTCGGCCTTCCCGGCAGCGCCACCTACAAAGAAATTTTCAATTCATCGTGGCCGGATTTTCAGGTTGAGTTCGAACCCGAACAAACCAACGGCGGCTACACCGCACAAATCTCGAGCGGGCAGATCCTCAACCTCCCCTGGATGGGCGCAGTAGTCTTAGAGCGCAACTGAAGAGTCTCAGAAAATTGCTCACGGTATCTATCCTCGCGTGGGGCGGGTGCCCTCACCCGCCCGGCGGGCGAAGCCCGCACCTCTCAACGTGCGCGACGATGCTACCCCGCGCAAGGCAGCGTCACTCGCAGCTGGCACCCTCTTTTTCCATTCTGATTCGCCAACACAATCGACCCGCCATGCGCCTCCGCAATTTGCCGCGACAGCGCCAGCCCAATCCCACTCCCCGCAGGCTTTGTCGTATAGAACGGAACAAACGCGTTACTCGGATTCAAAAGCCCCGGCCCATTATCGTCAATCGTCAAAACCACATTCTGATCTTCGACCACCCAATGCAAAGTCACCCGCGGCTTCCGAACCTCCGCAACAGAATTCCCCGAAACTCCGCTTTGAGACGACGTTTCCAGCGCTGCCTCTACCGCATTCCGCACCAGATTAATCAGCATCTGCTCAATCTGATCGGCATCGACCATCACCGTCGCATCCGGCCCCGGAAAAATCTCCACTGCCAGCCGCGTCTCCAGAAATGCCACGCGTTCAATCAGCGGCGGCAGCGCAACCCTCTTAATCACCGGAGGCGGCATCTGCGCCAATTGTCGATAAGCCTGGAGAAACCGGTTGAGCGAGCTGGTTCGCGCTTCAATGATCGCCAGCCCGCGCTCAAAATCCTGACGATGCTCCGCGTTGAGTCCGCTCTCACCCAGACGCCCGCCCAAACTTCCGGCAATCGACTTGATCGGAGCCAGCGAATTATTGAGTTCGTGCCCCAAAACTCGAATCAGTCGTTGCCACGCGCTCCGTTCTTCCTCGCGAAGCGCCCGGCTCACATCCGACAGCACGATCAACGTATGAGGCGCGCCCTTTTCCCGAAACTTGCTCTGTCGCACCAGCCAGCGCGCCCCTGCGCTATTCGCCGGCAAGGCCACCAGCGACTCGTTCGCAGCCTTCAGGCAATCAGCCAGCCCAATCTCTTCCGCCGTGCGCCCAAGCAGTCGAATCGCCGCCTGCTGCAAAAGTCTCTCGCCCGCTGGATTCACCAACCGCAGCACGCGATCCGGATCAAACGCAAACAGCGGAGCGTCAATCTCTTCCACCACCCGCCGCAGTAGAGCCGTAGCCTCAATCGCCCGTATACGCTGATCGGCCAGCAAATCAGCCAGCGCATTCACTTCCAGCGACAACTCGCCAAGAGCATCCTCCGCAACCGCTCCTCGCGCCCGAAACGAATAATCTTCTTCGCGAAGCGCTCCCACCACATTCGCCAGCGTCTGCAACGGCTTCACCGTCTGCTCATGTAAGACGAGCGCCAATATCCACCACGCCATCAACACGGCGAACGACAACGCCACCTTCGATTGCGTCGACCACGCCTGCATCCATATCAAAACGCCGCCAACCAAAATTCCCGGCAACGCAACCAGAAATGAATACAAGCTGATCCGATTTTCATAAAGCAGGCGAACCCGCTTGCGAGCCTTCGGCATTTTTCTCCCGCCGCCGCTTTGCGGGCTAGAGTCCATACTTCTCCATGCGCCGATAGAGCGCACCCCGGCTCAACCCCAACGCCTCCGCCGCCTGGCTTATATTTCCCTGAAAGCGTTGCAGCGCCTTGCGAATCAAAAGCGCCTCCACCGCCTCTAAACTCAACTCCTCAAGATTCTGCCCCTGCGGCCGCTGCAAATTTAGCCCCAGATCCGCCGGTTGTATCTCGCGCCCGCGGCACATCAACACCGCGCGCTCCAGCGTGTGTTCGAGTTCTCGAACATTCCCCGGCCACGCATACTGCGCCATCATCTGCAACGCAGCCGCATCAAACCCGTCAATCTCCCGCCGATAACGCGTCGCATACCGCCGCAGAAAATGTATCGCCAGTGTAGGAATATCCTCGCGCCTCTCCCGCAGCGGAGGCACCCGAATCTCCACCGTATTCAGCCGAAACAAAAGATCCTCGCGAAACTGCCCCGATGAGCAAGCCGCCTGCAAATCCGTGTTCGTAGCCGAAATCACGCGCACATCAATCTTCCGCGAGCGCGACGACCCCAGCCGCTCAATCTCGCCCGACTCCAAAACGCGCAGCAACTTCGCCTGCTGTCGAATCGGCACATTCCCAATCTCGTCCAAAAAAATCGTCCCGCCATCCGCCAACTCGAAGCGCCCAATGCGATCCGTCCGCGCGTCCGTGAACGCTCCCTTCACATGCCCAAACAGCTCGCTCTCAAACAATCCCTCCGCCAGCGCTCCCGTATTCACCGCCACCAGTGGCCGCGATGCTCGCAAAGAAAGTGCATGAAGCGTCTGCGCCACCACTTCTTTCCCGCTCCCGTGTTCGCCTGTAATCAGTACATTCGCATCCGAAGGCCCAACCCGAGCCATCGCTTCCAGCACCGGCTGCATCGAAGCCGCCGCCGCGATAAACTCCGGCCGCCCCTGCGCCTGCAACAGCCGATTCTCCGCCGCCAACCGCTCCGCCCGCTGCAATGCGCGATGCAACTCCACTTGCGTCCGCAAAATCGCCAGCAGCCGGTCGTTCTCCCATGGCTTCTGCACGAAATCCCGAGCCCCGCGCCGCATCGCCTCCACCGCCAGCTCCACATTCCCCCAAGCGGTCATAACAATCACCGGCAGAGTACTGTCGAGTCCAACAATCTCCGACAGCAGATCAAGCCCCTCCTGCCCAGAAGTCGTGTCACGCGTG
The DNA here is from genome assembly GCA_035483045.1 of Terriglobales bacterium. Taxonomy (GTDB): domain Bacteria; phylum Acidobacteriota; class Terriglobia; order Terriglobales; family Acidobacteriaceae; genus Acidiflorens. Next base: position 58,015 of record DATHQD010000047.1, on the reverse strand, counting down.
TAGTTGAGATCGATCAGCAGCGCGTCGTAAGAATTGCCGACAGATTCCGAAGCCAAAGCCTCCCTCACCTCCACTGGAGACTTCGCGCACTCCACCCGATAACCCTGCGGATGCAGCAGCAACTGAATCGCTTCGAGAATGTGCGGCTGATCGTCGGCCGCGAGAATGCGTGCCGCACGACTCTGTTGCGGATGGGAAAGCTCGTCAGCTGTCTTGAGCGAGCGGCTATCTTGCGGCTTGGCCGAAGTCGGCATGACTTATGGAGTCGAAGCAGTCACCGTCCCCGTGACCGCATCCTGAATCAGCACTCCATTATGTTCCAAAGTGGCGCCCGTAGCGCGATCAAGTTCAACTCGCGCCTTCTCATAAACCGTCATGGCATTAACCAGATCCAATTCTGATAAAGAAAGATCGCGCTGCGCCGTCATGGTCTGATAACTCGACCCCGATCCCAAATCCTGTTCTTTCTTGGTGATCTCAAACGTGCGTTGCCCGAGATCCCGCGCCTTGCGGGCCGATTCCACTCGCGCCCGCGATTGCTCCAACGCATATTGCGCGTTCCCTACCTCAATCCGAATCTGCTTTCTCAACTGCTCCTTGCGCAATCCCGCCTGCCGATACTCCAACTCCGAACGATATTGATCGGCCTTAGCCACGCGGTTGCGAAACGGAACATTCAAATTCAGTCCCACATAATAATCCGGCGAAGAGTTGTTAAAAGTGTTTTGCCAAGTGCCAGCCAGGTCTGTCGGAGTTCCCGGAGTTACGTTGTTGCTGCCAGGAGGATTCGCCAACCCCCCGAGCCCACTCCCTCCATAAAAACCAACCAGCGCGAGCGAGGGCAGCAGCGCATTCCGCGCCGCCTGCCGGCTAATCTGCCGGTTCGCCAAATCCACATCCGTCTCCAGCAACTCTGGACGGTTTCGCAGCCCTTCGTCGATCAAATCGAGTATCGGCGTGCTAGTGTCAGCCGAAGCGTTCGCCGCCTGCATCTGGTCCGTCGGCACCACCGGCATCTCCTCCAGCGTCGGATCATCAAGACTCTTCGTCAGCGCATTTTTCATCAGCGATTCCTGCAGTTGCAGATTCGTCCGCGCCACCGTCAAATCCTGATCGCGCCTCGACACCTCTGCCTCCGCCTTCATCACGTCCATTTCTGGAATGCTCTCCAGTTGCAATTGCTTCTTCGCGTTGTCCAATGTCTGATTGGCAAAGGCCAGCGATTCCTCATTCACCCGCGCCTGCTCATACGCGCTCACCAGGTCCCAATAAATATTTTCGATCTGCGTGACCGTCGCCATCACCTGATCTTTAAAGGCGATATCCGAAATCTTTTTGTTGTTCTTCGCAATGCGCAAATACCGCAAATTCGGCCCAAATCCAAATCCCGCCAGCAACTGCTGTTGAATCGTAAATCGATAATATGAATTCAAAGCCGGGGAAAGAAATATATCCAGAGTGTTCGTTGTCTGCCGGTTGTTATTGAACTCAAACGATATCGACGTCCCGCTCGAAAACGCCTGCGTGAAGAGAGCATTCACCTGCGCCGTATTCAACTGCAGCGAATTTACGTTATAAAGCACCTTGCTCGATTGCGGCAGCGTCAGATGCTCGATCCCCATATTCACGCTCAGAGCCGGATCATACGATGACACCGGAGTTCCCACCCCCAACGTCGATTGCACCAACCCCGACGCGCCCGCTCCCGCGCCACCAGCGCCGCCAGTCGTGCCGCCGGCACCCGCCCCCGGCGCGCCCGTCCCAAAGCCTCCAACTCCTCCGCCCGGAGTTCCTTGCACCACACCCGTATTGACGCCGCGAAAGCTCCCCCCCGCCTGCGTGCGCAACACATCCGTATCCGCAATCGGCAGGTTGTAGCGAGCAATCGCCAGATCAAGATTGTTCTCCAGCGCCAGCGCAATCGCATCCTTCAACGACAAATAAAGTTTCCCATCCCGAATCAGCCGATCCAGCCGCGGAGAATTCGTCAGCCCCGGCTGCGCCGCATTTTCCCCTATATAGGGCCGCAGCGGATTGTGCGACTTCGGCATTTCCAGCGACGCCGGAGTGCTAATCTGCGCGTAAGCCTGAGAAGAAAAGCTGGTCGTAAGTACAAATACGGCCGCCATTAATGTAGTGCCTAGTCCCAAGAAACAAACCCTCATCGATTCACCGCCACATCGCGAGGACCAGCCGTTGCACTCGAACCCGTCGCAGCTAAATTTGTACCGCCCACATTGGCTGCACCCACATTAGGATTCGCCGTATCCCCCACCACCCATCCATCCCGCATCTGAATCGTCCGCGTCCCATAAGCGGCATTCGCCTCCGAGTGCGTCACCTGCACAATCGTCGTCCCCTGCTGGTTCAATTCCCGAAAGAGCTCCATGATCTCCTTGGCCTGATCCGAATGCAGATTCCCCGTAGGCTCATCCGCCAGCAACAGCGCCGGCTTATGAATCACCGCCCGCGCCACTCCCACCAACTGCTGCTGCCCGCCCGAAAGCTGGCTCGGATAAAGATCCTTCTTCGCCACAATCCGAAACCGATCAAGCGTGTCTGCCACCATACTCTGCCGCTCGCCGCGCGGGATGTCCTTATAAGACAACGGCAAATCGATGTTCTCCATTACTGTGAGATCGTCGAGCAGGTGATAACTCTGAAACACCATCCCAATATTTTTCTTCGCCAGTTCGGCGCGCTCCTTCCGCTTCATCGCGTGCGCCGCCTGCCCGCGGAACCAATATTCGCCCGTCCATTGGTCATCAAGAAACGCCAGCACGTTCAGCAGCGAAGATTTTCCCGCCCCCGATGGCCCCATCACCGTAATAAACTCCCCCGGCTGAATCTCCAGATTGACGCGCCGCAGCACCCAAGTCTGCCCCGCCCCAGTCTTATAGCTGCGCTCGATATTTTTTAGTTGAATCATTTCGCTCCCACTTGTTAAAACTCATTTCACTCGTAGCGCAGCGCCACCACCGGATCGACCTTCGTCGCCCGCCGCGCAGGCAAATAACTCGCCAGCACAGCAACCGACATCAGGATCGCCGGAACCGCCGCAAACGTAAGCGGATCGTTCGGTTTTACTCCATAAAGAAGATCAGCCATAAGCCTCGTCAGCCCCAACGCAGCCGCCAGCCCAACCGCGACGCCGATACCAGCAAGCCTCCCCGCGCCCCTGAGAACAAGACGCAGAATGTCCAACGGATTCGCGCCCAGCGCCATCCGAATTCCAATCTCATGCGTCCGCTGCCCCACCACATAAGAGATGACGCCGTAGATTCCAACGCTCGCCAGCAGCAACGCCAGCGCGGCGAACACCACCAGCAGAATCATCGAAAAGCGGCGTCTGGCCAGCGAACTCGCAATAACGTCATCCATCGATTGCGGCCCAAAGATAACGATCTCGTTGCTGATTTGTTGGCTCGCGTGGCGGATCGAATCCAGCAACCCGCTACCCGCATCGTCCGACCTCACGATCATCGCCGACCCCGATGGCGTCATCGCAGTGAAACCATCCGACATCTGCATGCACGGAATATAAAATTGCGCTCTCAGTTTTTCCGTGTCATCTGTATCAAGTCCCCACTGCTTCACGTGCCCAACCACCCCGACGATTTCCGCCGGCCCAGCAAAATTAGCCGACAAGATTCGTTTGCCGATCGGATCCTCGTTTGAATAGAACTTCTTCGCGAACACATCGTCGATCACGATGACGCGCGGCGAATGCTCATCATCCTGCTCGCCGAGAAAACGCCCGCGCCGGAGAGGGATACCCATGGCCTTCAGGTAGCCCGGCTCCACGATGTAATCGATGCCCCAGCTCATTTCGTTCTGGTTAGACGGTTTGGGCTGACCTTCGAACCAGAACGTGATCTCGTCGTCGTACCCCAGCGGTAGAGAACCCCAATTTTGTGAAACGGCTTTAACCCCCGGAATCGAGGCCACCTTCTCATCGACCTCGCGAAAAGCCGCGCGTATCGCCACCGGAGACGCGTTCATCATCGAGGGCGGCAGCGACACTCCCACCGTCATTACATTTCGAGGATTGAATCCCGGGTCTACATTCCACAACCGCGTCAAACTCCGCACCATCAGCCCCGCGCCCGCCAACAACACCAGCGCCATCGCCATTTCCACGACCACAAAAACGCCCTGCACACGATGCCGAGTTCCACTCAAGCCCCGCCCGCCCTCTTGAAGACTGTCTTGCAAATTCGCCGGCGACATCTTCAAAGCCGGCGCGAGACCAAACAACACTCCGGCGAAAAGTGAAATCGCTAGCGTGAACAACAACACCCGACCATCGAGCCCGATCTCCTCCGCGCGCGGCAGCGTCATTGGTAAAACGCCCAACGCCGCTCGCGTCCCCCAAGCCGCCAACAGCAGTCCGAGCGCTCCGCCGACCAACGCCAGCACAGCGCTCTCCGTTAACAATTGCCGCAACACGCGCCCCTGGCTCGCTCCCACCGCCGCCCGGATCGCAAATTCGCGCGTCCGCCCAGTCGACCGCGCCAGCAAAAGGTTCGCCACATTCACGCAAGCAATCAGCAGCACAAAGCCAACACTCGCCAGCAGCACCAGCAACAGCGGCCGCACTCCTCCGACCACCCACTGCTTCAGCGGAATTAGGCTCGCGCCGATTCCCTTATTAGCATCGGGATAAGCAGCCGCAAGATCGTTTGTGACCGCTTTCATATCGGCCGCCGCCTGTTCCATCGTCACTCCCGGCTTCAGCCGCCCAATGCCGTGAAACCCCAGCCCGGCGCTGCGCGTGTTGAGTGCATTATTTTTCCACTGCCCTACCGGCACATATACGTCTTGTTGCCCCGACGAGCCCAACATCGCAAAGTGAAAGCTGGCTGGCACCACGCCAACAATCGTGTAACCCCCGCCATCCAAAGTCACGCTCCTGCCAACAATGTCAGCAGCCGCGCCAAACTTACGCCGCCACAATCCTTCGCTGATCATCGCAATCGGAGCCGCGCCAATCTCATCCTCTCCCGCCGCAAACGTGCGGCCCAGCAACGGCTTCACGCCTAACAGCGGAAACAAATCCGCAGCCACAAACTCACCGTTCACCTGTATCGCGTCTCCCGCTCCCGTAAGGCTGAAAGCGTAGCCGCGAGAAATCGCCATCGCCGAAAAAGTACGGTTGTCCTTTCGCCAGTCGCGAAAATTCGGGAACGAAATCGACCCGTGATCGAAATTCGGCTTGCTCTCGTGCAGCGTCACCAGTTGCTCGGGATGCGGATAGGGCAAAGGATTGAGCAGCACGCCATTCACCACCGAGAACAAAGCCGTATTCGCCCCCACTCCCAGCGCAATCGTAACGACGACGATCGCCGCGAGCCCCGGCGTCTTCACAAATTGCCGCAAGGCGTAACGCAAATCTTGCCGAAATCCATTCATAGGAAACTTCCTACTCGTAGCGCAACGCCTTCATCGGCTCCACTCGCGACGCCCGCCGCGCCGGGAGCATCGCCGACGCGATCGCAACCAGCGTCACCACCACAATTGTCAAACCCAGCGTCAGCGGATCGCTGCTGGAAATCCCATACAGCTGGCTGCGCACCGCACTCATCAGCAGCAGCGACACCGGCAGCGCGATCGCAATACTGATCCCCGCCAGCCACAGGACCTCAAACATCACCATCCTCACCACCGATCCGCGTGTCGCTCCGAGCGCCATGCGAATCCCTATCTCGCTCGTTCTCTGCGTCGTTGAATACGCCAGGACTCCATACAACCCGACCGCCGCCATCAGCGCCGCAAGCACGCCAAACCCCGACGCCAGCAACGCAATCACCCGCTCCGCCATCAGATTGTTGTCGATCTGCTCATCCATCGTCCGAAAAGCATCCAGCACGAGGTTCGCGTCCAGCGCCTGCATTGCGCGCCGGATCGTGCTCTCCGCGCCCTCCGGCTGCTGCCAGGTCCGCACGTAAAACGTCATCGCATGAGGATCCGACACTTGCAGGTAAGGGAAGAACACCGTGCGCTTCACCGGCTCACGCAGGCTGCTGTGCTTCGCATCTTTCACAACGCCGACGATGGCGACATCCGGCTTCACCCCTTTGCCGCCGCCGTTCGCCACGGAATGCCCCAGCGCCTGTTGCGGATCGCCGAAATAGTGCCGCGCAAAACTCTCATTCACCACCGCCACTTTCTGCGCTCCCGCCGTATCCTGATCGGTGAACGCGCGTCCCGCCAGCAGTGGCATCTGCATAGTCGAGAAATAGTCCACGCTCACGTTCGGCTGCTCCGCCTGCATGTCTTCGTCGGGTTTGTCTGTGTATCCGGAAATGGTCACGTTGCCGCTTTCGTTGTCGCTCGCCAATTCTGGATCGTTGGTCGAAGCCACCGCCCGCACTCCCGGCAAGCCTCGCAAAGTTTCAAACATTCTTTGATAGAGCGCAAAGGTGCGCGCCGGCTCATACCCAGCCATCCTCGGATCAACTCCAAACGTCAGCAGATGATCGGTCGCAAATCCCGCATTCAGCGATCGAAGATTGTGCAGTGTACGTACAAACAGCCCCGCGCCCACCAGCAGCATCAGGCTCAGCCCAATCTGCACCGCCACCGAAATTCGCCGAAACCGCAGAGGACTGCTCCGCGCCGTCATCCCTTGCTGCTTCAGCGCCGGAGCCAGATCGGGCCGCCAGAACTGCAACGCCGGAGCCAGACTGAAAAGCAAACTGGCCAGCAACGCCAACCCGCAATTAAAGAGCATGATTCGTAGATCTGGTTTCGCGGAAAAAGGTAAATCACCCGTCCCACCGCCCCAGATCATCGCGATCAGCACCGCGGAAACTCGCGGCGCCATCAGCATCCCAAACAATCCTCCAGTCAGTCCGAGCAGCAATCCCTCGACCAGCAATTGCTGAATCACCCGCTTCTGCTTGGCGCCGAGCGCATAGCGCACCGACATTTCCCGAATCCGTCCCGCGCCGCGCACCAGCAGCAAACTGCCCACGTTGGCGCACGCCATCAGCGCCACCAACCCAACCATCCCCATTACAATTAGCAGCGGCATCTGCACATCGCTGCGCAACGGTGAAAATCCCCGCGCTCCATCGAGCACAAACAAATGTGATTTATTCACAAAGCGGTCGCGAAAATTCTCCGACCCGCCCTTGATCTCCTTCAGTTCATCGCTCCGAATCGCCAACCATAGCGGCCCAATTCCCGCCTCCGCCTGCTCGCGGCTCACTCCCGGCTTCAACTTCCCCACAATGTTCAACCAGCTCGACCTCCGATCCTCCAGATCCTTGCTTCCCGGAAACACCTCCGCCTTCATCGTCATCGGCACAAACACATCCGGCGTATCGCCCATCACCACGCTGTGGAAGCCCGGCGGCGCCACTCCCACCACCGTAAAGAGATGCCCATTCACCAGAACGCTCTGGTTCAAAATCCCCGGATCGCTCCCAAACCGCCGCTGCCAATAACTGAAACTCAGCACCGCCACCGGATTCGCATCCGCAACCACATCGTCCGCGACAACTAACAACCGTCCCGCCGCCGGTTTCAGTCCAAGCACATCGAAATAATTTCCCGAGACCAGCTCCGCTCCCACTAGTTCCGGCTGGTTATGCCACTGCACTCCCACCTGCGTAAAATCCGTAGCGATCATCCCGCTGAAAACAGAATTGCGGTCGCGCAAATCGCGATACATCGGATAAGAAAAATAAAAATGTCCATCCGCTCGCGAATCGAGGTGCCCTGTGTTGCTACCTTCGTATTTCAGAAGCACCAGGCGATCCACATCCTTCACCGGAAGGCTGCGTAGCAGCGCCTGATCGAGCAGACTGAAAATCGCCGTGTTCGCGCCAATCCCCAGCGCCAGCGTGACAATTGCCACCGCCGCAAACCCCGGCGACTTCCTCAACTGCCGCACCGCGTACTTGAAATCCTGAAGCAATCCGTTCATCTTTTAATCCTCACTGCCCGCTCGTCACTCATATCGCAGCGCCACCATCGGATCGACCGATGCCCCGCGCCGCGCCGGCAGATAGTTGGCAAAAAACGCCACCGCTCCCAACAGCATCGCCACTCCCACGAACGTCAGCGGATCGGTCGCCGAAATCCCAAACAGCATCCCCGCAATCAGCCGCGTCATCCCGAGCGAAAGCACCGTCCCCGCCACAATCCCCATCAGCACCAGCACCATCCCCTGCTTCACCACCAGGGCGACTACGTCCGGACGTCGCGCTCCGAGCGCCATGCGAATCCCAATCTCTTTCGTCCGTTGCGCCACCGAGTACGACATCACCCCGTAAAGCCCTATCGCAGCCAGCACCATCGCCACCGCCGCAAAAATCGTCAGCAGCAACATGCTGAATCTCCGCCTCTGCACCGAGTTCGCAATCAATTCCTGCATCGTTCGTATATTGGCCAGCGGCACATCCTTATTCACGCTCCAAACCGCGCTCTGCGCCAGCGAAGTCAAGCTTGTCGCGTCTGAGGTCGCGCTGCGCATCGCCACATACACTGACGGCCATTGAGCTTGCCCCAGCAGTTGGTAAATCTCCGAGTGCGGAGCCGTATCCAGCCCCACGTGCCGCACATTTCCGACAACGCCAACAATTTGCAGTGTCAAATCGTCCGGACCGTAATGAGTTAGCTGTTTGCCAATCGGGTCCTGTCCCGGAAAAACGGCGCGCACCAGGGCCTCGTTGACCACCGCCACCTTCAGCGAGCCGCTAACGTCGTTCTCGCTGAAGTTCCGGCCTTTCAACAACGGGATTCCCATCGTGTGGAAATAGTCGGCTGTGCATATGCGAATATCGGCGTTGTAATCCTTTTCGTTTCCAGGAATGTTGAAGCTGCGTGAACTGTTGCCTCCGGTCATGGGCAGCCTGCTCACGGCTCCCACTGCCCGCACGCCCGGCAACGCCTGTAGCCGCTGCACGACCTGTTGATAAAACGAGAGTTGGCGAACCGCATCCGTGGAAGACGGTAGCGCCACGTTAAAGGTCAGGAGATGATCCGGATCGAAGCCGGGATTAACCTCCATCAGCCGCGTAAAACTCTTAACCAGCAGCCCGGCCCCAACCAGCAGAACCAGCGAGAGCCCAACTTCCGCAATCACCAGCGCCGACCGGGTCCGCCCCCGGTTCCCTGTGCTGCCGCGTTCGCCTTCCTTGAGAAATTCGGTGGGGTTTGATCGCGACGCTTGCAGCGCAGGCATCAAGCCAAAAATAACTCCGCAAATAATAGAAGCCAGAAAACTGAACGCCAGCACTTCCCGGTTAATTCCAATCTGCTGGAACTGGCGTATATCCGGCGGGCTCAACGCTAACAACGCTGGAACCGCAGCAACCGCCAGCAAGAGCGCAACCGCTCCTCCCAGTAACGCGAGCAGAACGCTTTCCGTAAGCAATTGCCGCAGCAAACGACGGCGGCTCGCTCCGAGCGTGGTTCTTATGGAGATTTCCCGCGCGCGCACGGCGGCTCGCGCCAAAAGAAGGTTGGCAACATTCGCGCATCCGATCAGGAGCACGACCGCAACCGCCGCCAGCAGGATCAGCAAAACCGGCCGGATGTCACCAACGATATATTCACGTAAAGGCAGAAAACTCACGCCCATCTTGTTATTCGAATCCGGATATTGCTTTTCCAACCGCCGGCTGATGGTATCGAGCTCCGCCTGCGCCTGCTGCGGAGTCACTCCCGGTTTCAGCCGCGCCCAGACGTCAAGATATTTTCTGTCCCTGAACGCGCGTGGATCCTTGTCCGGCACCAGAGGATGAGTCGGCACGCTCCACGGCGAAGGCACCCACAACTCGCCATAATCGTCCGGAGAATAATTCGGCGGCATCACGCCCACCACACTGTACTCTTCTCCATTCAGCCGTATGTTGCGCCCAACAATCCCGCGGTCCGCGCCAAAGTAGCGCTGCCACAATCCATACCCAAGCACCACCACGTGATCGTTACCCGCCTGCGCGTCGCTCTCCTCCAACCCTCGCCCCAGGATCGGATTGATTCCGAACAGAGTGAAGAAACTGGGCGTAGCCATCGTCCCTCTGATTCGCTCTGGACGATCTCCCGCTGATAGGCTTCCTTGCCATCCGCGAGACGCCGCCATCGGGGCGAAGACATGATTTTGTGCGACCCAATCCAGATAATTGGCGGGAGCCGCGTCATCGCCCGGTATACCCTCGAACGTCTCCGAGACTCTTTCAATGCGATCCGAATCCGGATAAGGCAGCGGATGCAGCAGCACCTGATCGACCACGCTGAAGACCGCCGTATTCGCCCCAATCCCCAGCGCCAGCGTAATCACCGCAACCAATGTGAATCCGGGGCTCTTGGCCATCTGCCGCAGCGCGTACCGAAGGTCTTGAAATAGCCCGCTCATGAATCCTTCCCTACTCGTATCGCAGCGCCACCATGGGGTCGACATTCGCCGCCCGCCACGCCGGCAAAAAGGCTGCCAGACTCGTGACTACCGCAACGCAGCAAGTTGCCAGCACAAAACTCACCGGATCGAACGGCGACAACTGATAAAGCAACGCCCCCAAGAAACGCACCGATACAAACGCCAGCGGCAAGCCCACCGCAGCCCCAATGCAGCTGATAAACAGACTCTCCCGCATCACCATCCACAGCATTTGCTGGCGTTGCGCTCCGAGCGCCATGCGTGTCCCGATTTCCGCCGTGCGGCGGTTCGTCCGGTAGCACAACGTGCCGTAGAGTCCAGTCGCCACTAACAGCGCTGCCAGTCCCCCAAAAAATCCTCCCAGCCGCGCAAACATTTTTGGTTGCGAGTAAGACTCCTCAAATTGGCCAACCTGCGTCATCGGCTTCTCCAATGGAACATTAGGATCGATTCCATGCACCACCTGCCGCATCGTCGGCAGCAGACTCAGCGGTTCGCCCTTAACCCTCACCTCAATGTGCATGGTGTCTCCACGGTCCAGCGTCTGGAACGTCGGGAAATAAGCCATCGGCACCGGCTTCTCGTCGACAGCTCGATACTTGCTGTCCTTTGCAACTCCAACGATGGTTCGGTTATCGCGCAACTTATGTCCCAGTGGATTTGTATTCGGCAGGAATTTCTTCACGAACGTTTCATTCACCACGACAACCGGCAAAGATGAAGGCGTGTCGGCGTCGCTAATATCGCGCCCCTCAAGGATAGGCACTCCAAGCACATGCAAATAATCCGGCCCAACATCATTGCTTCGCACCAGCGTTGAACTAAACCTTCCCTTGAGCGAAACCCCGTCCAGAGCATCATCGTCATTGTTGCTGCTCCATCCCGACCCGAGACGGTTTTCCATGAGCGTGGCCGATTCAACCCCCGGCACCGCGCGAATCCGTTCGAGCAGCGCGCGATAAAACGTAAGCGTCTCCGAGGGAGTGTGCGCACTCTGCGGTGTGATTCCAAAAACCAGCAGACCATCCGCGCGCATTCCCAGGTCCTGCGTTTCGTAATTTCGCAGCGTGCGCAACAAAAGCACCGCCGCCACCAGCAGCAACATGCAGACCGCTATCTGCGCCGACATGAGTACTCTTCCGCCAAAAGTGCGGCGGCTGTCTTGGGTCATGTTGGTTGCGGTGGCCCGCAGCACCCCCGAAACCGGTGCCCGCAGCGCAATCCACAGCGGAGCAATGCCAAACACCAGCGCGCTGATCGCCGAAATCCCCAGCGTGAAGAGCAACACGTTGCCATTGGGCGCAAGCCCAGTCTCAATTCCCGACCACGCCGCCAGCGCGTCCGTGGCAAGAATCGCGAATGCCCAGCCTAGCGCCGCTCCGGTCATCACCAGTAGCGAACTCTCCGTCAGCAGTTGGCGGAAAAGATGTCCTCGCTCCGCCCCCACTGCCATGCGCAGGCTAAACTCCCGCTGCCTCGCCTCATTCCTCGCCGTGATCAGCAATGCCACATTCGAGCACGCGATCAGCAAAACCAGCAGCACCAGTCCCATCAGAATTCGTACCGGCTGCTTGTATTGCTGGTTGAAGCCCTGAATCCCTCTCGCCGGATCAAAATTCAGCAGCGGCTTCCATTCCTTCGGATCAATCGTGCCCACGCCAACCTTCGCCGCTTCGCCAAATGTCGATTCCAACGCAGTCTGCGCTTGCGCGGGGGTAACACCCCGTTTGAGGCGAACCACCAGCGGCATGCACCAGCATTTCGGCGCATAAAGGCTGTCCTCCCCCGCGGCATTCCCCCAGGCATTCAAGTCCGCCCGGTTTTGCAGAGGAATCCAAAAATCCGTTGACGATGCCGGCTCCAGTCCGCGAAAGCCAAGCGCGGCGATACCGACAATCGTGAACGGAACATTCTTGATGAAGAGAGTTGTACCCAGAACCGCCGAGTTCTCCGCAAAACGCCGCGTCCAATAGTCGTGGCTGATCACGACGATCTGAGAGTGATCTCGCTCATCTTCCGGCGAAAACCCGCGCCCTCGCGCTATTCCAGCCGTCAAACCAGAAAAGAAATTTCCACTGACTTCATCCCCCTGCGCCGCTTCCGGCGTCTCCCCGTAGCGCACCGCGACCTTCCCTATAGCAAGCGGAACATACCCGATGACATCATCCAGCACATCACTGCGCTGCCGAAGCGCTTCAAACACCGGCTGCGAAAACGAAGTATCCCCATTTCCCGTATTGCGCGCTCCCCGAGGCTGGCCGCCGCTCGCGATCTGCAAATAGTAAAGCCGCTCCGGATCGCGTACCGGCAGCATCCGCGACAGCACCGCATCCATCACGCTGAACACCGCCGTATTCGCCCCAATCCCCAGCGCCAGCGTAATCACCGCAACAAAAGCAAACCCCGGGCTCTTGCGCATCTGTCGCACCGCGTAGCGAAAATTCTGCACCAGCCCACTCATGCACTCGTCTCCGCCAGCAGCTTCTTCAACTCCTCTTCCGCCACTACCTTCCCGTCAAACAAATGCACTTCGCGCTGCGCATGCTTCGCAAATCGCGGATCGTGCGTCACCATGCAGATCGTCGCACCTTCGCGGTGAAGCTCCTGCAGCAACTCCATCACCGCTTCACCATTACGCGAATCCAAATTTCCCGTAGGCTCATCAGCCAGCAGAATCGAAGGCTTCCCGCCCAGCGCCCGCGCCACCGCCACCCGCTGCTGCTGACCGCCCGAAAGCTGCGATGGATAATGCCGCACCCTATGCGCCATCCCCACACGCTCCAGCGCCTCCATCACTCGCGCCTTGCGATCCGCCGCCGGCATCCTCTGCCGATAAGTCAGCGGCAACTCGACGTTTTCATAAACCGTGAGATCGCCTATCAAATTAAAACTTTGAAAGATGAACCCAATCTCCTGGTTCCGTATCCGCGACCGCTCCGCGAAATCCAGATTCTCCACCGTCTTCCCATTCAGCGAATACTTTCCCGCCGTAGGCGTGTCCAGCAGCCCAATGATCGACAGCAGCGTCGATTTCCCGCAGCCCGACGGCCCCGACATCGCGACATACTCGCCCTTCGCAATCGACAGATGAATCCCCGAGAGCGCATGCGTCTCGATCTCATCCGTGTAGAAAACTTTGGTCAGATCCGATATCTGTATGAGTGGCTGCCCCGCCTCGATCTTCGCCGCTTCGCTCCGCGCTGTTTCAATCATTGCTGCTCCCTCGCCCTTTAATTTTTGGTCTTTTTGCCAAGCCGGATAAATCGCCTCTGTCTCGAGCCGCTAATGAATCGAGCCCCTGCCTTTCCCAGTTCCTGTTTTTCCCAGCTCCTGCTTTTCCGAGCTCCTGCTTTTCCCAGTTCCTGCTTTTCCCAGTTCCTGTTTTTCCCAGTTCCTGTTTTTCCCCGCCCCCGCCTATTCCAGCCGAATCCGGTCCGTGTTATCCCACCGCGACATATCCGACAAAATCACCGTGTCTCCCTCGTTCAGCCCTTCAATCACCTGAATCGAATTCACCGAAGCTCGCCCCACCTTCACCGGCACCCGCAAGGCTCCCTGCCCATCCGGACTCAGCTTGAACAAACTGATCGTGCTGCTCTCCTGCCCAAACGCCGGACGCCCCACATAAAGCACATTGTCCAGCCGCTCCAGATCGATCGTTCCATCCACGCTCAAATCCGGCCGCGCGCCCTTCGGCAACTCATCCGTGAGTTTGACGTCTACCGTCACCGTTCCGTTTTGCACCGCCGGATCAACCCTCATCACCGTCCCCGCAACCACGCCATTATGCGTATCGACCGAAGCCGGCTCGCCAATCTGCACATCCCGCGCCTGCGTCTCCGCCACCTTCAACGTCGCCATTAGATGATCCGGCTCCACCACCTTCGCCAGCATCGTTCCCGGCAAAACGTGTTGCCCCACCACCAGCGGCAAATCGACCAGCACTCCATCGATCCCCGCCCGCACTCTCAACGCATCCAACTGTTTTTGTTTCAGCTGATAGAGCGTCCTCATCTCATCGACCTTCGCCTGCTGCTCCGCCATCTGCGATTCAATCGCCCGCTGATTCGCTGCCAGGACCTGATTCTCCAGATCATTCCGCGTAGTCAGCTCGTCCGCCTTGTCCTTCGAAGTCTTGTAAGCCATCCCCGAAATAACTCCCAGCTCAAAAAGCGCCTTGTCCGTCTGCGCCTGCCGCTGCGCCTGCGCGTCATCGTCGTGGATCGTAGCCGCTCCCGCTTTCTGGTTCATCAAATCGCTTTCCAGCTTCACCCGCAGATTCTGGTATTCCGCCTCCGCCGCCTTCAATTGCAACTGCGCATCGACCGCCGCCTGCTCCGTCTGCGGATTACTCATCTCCAGCAAAATCGTGTCCGCCTTAACCTGCACTCCCGGCAGCAAGTGAATCCGCACCACCGTCGCTTCCGTCTCCGCCGGAATCTGCCGCACCGATTCCTGGCTCGGTACCAGCGTCCCCAGCCCGCGCACCTGCCGCAGCATCGATCCGCGCTTCACCGCGTCCGTCCAAACCGTGCCCCGTTCCACCGTAGGAGCCGCCGGCTTAAGCCGCGAAACTCCCACCGAAACCGCAGCCACAGCAATAACAATGACCGCGACAATAACCGCCTGTCGGCGTCGTTTCTGAGTCTTAAATTCAGGCCGAGCGATATCCATTTCAAGTTCGAATGGGCAAGCGGGAGGCCATGCAGCGGGTGACGGTAAATATAAGAAAAACATATGGTTGCGCTGATGGCGTGAACCAATGGAGGGTTGAGTTCTATCCTGAACCGGACGATGGTGTCCGTAAATGAACAATAACTGGATTGGAGTAAAACACCAGAACTCGCAATAGGCTATGCCATGCTATTCATAGTATGCTATAACTTAGTGAAGAGGCATGGCTTCCCTCTGTGTGCCTTCGTGCCCTCTTGTAAATGCTCTCGACCAACTGCGCGACACTGCGCGCGGCAACCATAATTTGCGAAGGATCGCAAAGATTAAAGATAAAGATAATGACCAACGCCGACAAAATCCGCCTCTATGGCGAAGAAAAATACGTCCTCCTCGCGCGCCAACAAAAACTCACCCGCTTCTCAATCAGAGTGGGCGACATTGTGCGCGAGCTGAAACTCACCGGCCGCGCCCCCGCCGTCTGCAGTGCTCTAAAGACCAATGAGTTCCTGGACAAAAACGATTTGAAGCTAGTTGACGCCACAGGCCCCAAGTCCGGCCAAAGCACAACTGTCGTCTACACCTACGAATTCAAGAACTCTGACGCCTCAGCCCCGCCAGCCGAAGATTCCTGGACTCGCCTGCGCGGCGCATTGAAAGACGTCTTCTCCGAATTAGGCGGCGGCGAATCCTACCTGCGCGCCGAACGCAGCAACTTCTATCCGACGCAATCCGAAGACGAGCCGATGCAAGAGGAGCATAAGTGAGCCGTGTCTACTGGGACACGATGCTCTTCATCTATTGGCTAGAAGACAATCCGCACTACGCGCCCAGAGTTGACGAGATTCGCTCTCGCATGGAGCAGCGCCGCGATGAGCTTATCACCGGTGCCTTCACCTTCGGAGAAGTCCTCGCCGGAGCCTATCGCAAAGGCGTCCCGCAACTAGCCGACGAATCGCGTCGCCTGCTGCGCAACGTCGTGGCCGAGGCAATCCCCTTCACCCTCGAAACCGCCGACCACTACGCCCGCATTCGCGGAACCTCCGGCATCACCCCGGCCGATGCCATCCACCTGGCCTCCGCCGCCCAAGCCGGTACCGACCTTTTCCTGACCAACGACAAAAGACTGCTCGGAAAAATCGTCCCCGGAATCCAATTCATCGCTTCGCTCGACACCGATTTGTTCTGAAATTGATTTGTTGGTGCGCCGTTACTCGTATCGCAGCGCCGCCATCGGATCAAACTTCGATGCCCGCCGCGCCGGAACATAACTGGCTGCTGCCGCCACCAGAGCCAGCAACCCCGCCGCCAGCCCAAGCGTGATCGGATCAGCCGGCTTCACTCCGTATAGCAACGAACTCGCGGTCTTACCGAGCGCGATCGACAGCGCAAGTCCCACGCCAATGCCAATAGCCAGCAACACAATAGCCTCAAACAGGATCATGCCCAGGATGCGCAGCCGACCCGCGCCCAGTGCCATCCGTATACCCACTTCATTAGTGCGCTGCTGCACCATATACGACATCACGCCATATAAGCCGATCACTGCCAGCACCGTCGCCAGCAAGCCAAAGAAACCCGACAGCGTAGCCATCAGCCGCTCCCGCAAAAGACCTTCGCGAATGTCCGATTCGAAAACATGAAACTTGATGCTGATCTGCGGATTGGCCTCGGCCAGCCGCCGCTTCACCGCCGAGATGGTATCCCCCACCGGCGCGCGCGAGCGGATCATAAAGGTATCGAACTCGTCGGGATTTTCGGCCTGCGCCACCGGAATGTACGCGATGGCGATGTTCTCATCTCGAAGATCGTGATACTTCGTGTCCTTTACCAAGCCGACGATTTGAATGGTGAATTCCGGACGATGCGGTCCCACAGGCAAATGGAAACTCATGCCGATGGGATTGGCTCCCTTGGTCATGGCGCGGGCAAACGATTCATTGACGATCGCCACCTTCGGAGAGCTAGCCGTATCGCGCTCGTCGAAGTCGCGGCCGGCCAGAAGCGGCGTCTCCATAGTCTTGAAGTATTCCGGACTGATCCAGCTCTTATCCACCGTTTTCTTATGTCGGGAATCCTGGCCGTCCATCCAAATATCATTGTTGGACATATTGCCGCTCAGCGGAACAATTCCCGTCGCCGCGACGGCGTCCACGCCCGGAATCGTGCGTACCTGCTCCAGCAGTTCGTGTTTAAAAGGCTGCCTTCGGTCGGGCGCCAGCTTCAATTGTGTCAGGTCCAAGTCCGTGATCAGAATGCCGCTCGCGCGAAATCCCGGATCGACGCTCAGCAGTTTTCCCAACGTGCGTGAAAACAGCAACGCCCCCACCATAAGCACCAGCGACAACGCCACCTGAACCGTCACCAGCGCACGCCGCAAGCCAAATCGTTCGCGTCCTGCCGTGTTCCCTCGCATTCCCGCTTTCAACGCTTCCGACGGCCCGCCGCGCGTGGCGCGCAATGCCGGAGCAAGTCCGAAGAGAAAGCAGGTCAGCACCGCGAGCCCTAAAGTGAAGCCGAGCACGCGCCAATCGGGCGCGAGATCCACGAACACGCGATTCTGCTCTGTGCTGATCAACGAAACCAAAAATCGCCCGAGCACGCGAGAAAGCAACAGACCGAGAACCGCTCCCGTGGCAGCCACCAGAAAGCTCTCGGCCATCAGTTGTCGGATCAGCCGTCCGCGCGAAGCTCCGAGCGCGAGCCGAATGGCGATCTCTCGCGCCCGCGAACTGGCTCGCGCCAGCATCAAGCTCGCAAGATTCGCGCACGCAATCAGCAACACAAATCCAGCAATAGCGAGGAGCAAATCCAGCGGCGTCTCGTAGTCCCTGCGTATATCCGAAACGCCGGTTCCCGCCGGAAGCACGCCAAGGTGATACGTAAGATAGTGTTTCTCCTCCTCCGCACCAAATGCCGTGATGCGCGTCGCTTCGAATATTCCCGGAGACGCCGCGGCCAGCTGAGCTGTCGCTCGCTCGATGGTCCAACCCGGCTTCAGGCGCCCCATGACAGAAAGCCACCACCCATGCGGCACATCCAGTCGCGCATACTCGCCGCGGATTAAGGGGTCAGCGCAGATCGGTACCGCCACGTCAAATTGCTTGCCCACCTCGAGCCCATAAAAGCTGGCCGGTGCCACACCGATGATTTCAAACGGATGATGCTCGATCGTCATCTTCCGCCCGATCGCCGACGCCTCACCGCCGTATTCGCGCTGCCAGAAAGCATTGCTAAGCACGACACCCGGCGAGCCGCATCCGCGCTGATCGTCTTCCGCGGTGAATAACCTTCCCAACACGGGTTGCACTCCCAGGACGCGAAAGAAATCTCCGCTCACGTAAAGGCTGTCTATGCCATAAGTCTCGCCACTTGGCGCGATGTTGAAACGATCCTCGCTCCAGGCAAACATGCCCGAAAACCCCTGCTGCTGCGCGCGAATCTGCTCCCATTGCGGATTCGTCAGATTGGGGTGCGATGACTGGAAATCTCCCGTCCTCCCATGCGGCTGAATAATGCGCACCTCCGCCAATTCCTCCGGATGCCTAATCGGAAGTGCGGTGAAGCGAATCGAATCGAGCAACTGGAAGATCGTAGTATTGGCGCCGATGCCGAGCGTCAGTGAAAGAATGGCAATCGCCGCAAACCCAGGATTCAAGCGCAGCAAGCGCATGCCGTAGAGAATGTCCTGCCAGAGATCTGCCAGCAGATGACCGTGCGCCGTCGCCCCAGCCGCAATCGGCTCGCGATATTCCGACTCCCGTTTGCGTAACGCCTCCGTCAGTTCCCGCGCGCTCCACTCCTCGAGGGCCGTACACTGCGCCAGCTCCGGCTCCGCGCCGCCCGCCACCAGTTCGCTATAGCGGTCCTGCAAATGCTGCGCGATTTCCTCAGCCAGTTCGTTCTCTCGCATCGGATCAAGCTTTAATGCACTCAGCCGCTCGCGAACTTCTTCTTTCCACTCAAGCATGTTCCACCCCCGCGATGCGGCTGATCGCCGCCGCAAACGCGACCCACGTCCCCCGCTGCGATTGCAAAACCTTCTTGCCTTCCGCCGTTAACCGGTAATACCGCCGCCGACGCTGCCCCGCCTTTTCCACCCACCGCCCCGTAATCCATCCCCTATCCTCAAGCCGATACAGCAGCGGATAGAGCGACGCCACATTGAATCGAAGAATGCCGCCCGACCGCGTCTCGATCAGCTTCCCGATCTCATACCCATGCCGCGGACGATCTTCCACCATCGAAAGAATGAGCAACTCCGCGCTCCCCTTCTTCAACTCGCGATCCAACTTGCGCGCAGCCATATGTCGCATAAGCATATATAGCTATAAGACCCGTGAAATGTCAAAAAGGAAATCTCCGGGGCAAGAAGGTACCCCGGCGCCGGCGCGTCTCTCGCGGAAACAGTAGCGAACTATCTCTTGTTATCGGGCTTTCTAATTTCCGATGTCATCCTGAGCGTAGCCAAGCCAGTCGCGAAGCGGTTGGCTTGGCGAAGTCGAAGGACCCCTACTCATCCCTCATCGCCGGAGGAGGAATTCTCGCTCACACCGTACTTCTGCGGAAAACCTCTGCTCCCCTCATCGTTGGCCGCGCGAAAAGGTTCGCCGCAGCCGCCCACCTAAACCTCAAACACCCTATACACCATCGACGGATTCTGCCCCTGCAGCAAAGTGATTGCGACATTGTGCACCGGTATCCCCGCCGTAGTCACTCCATCCAGCTTCCCATTATGTGCATGCCCATGCAGCACCAGATCCGCCCCGTGCCGATCGACCACCTCCGCCAGCCGCGAGCTCCCCATAAACGGATAAATCTCCTTCGCCTCGCCCTCCACCGTCGCCGCGATCGGAGAATAATGCAGCACCACCACTCGCTTCTCGGTCCGCAGTTGCGACATCGCGCGCTCCAGCTTCACCGCTTCGTCAATCCCCGCCCGCACAAAAGCCTTGACTTCAGGCTCGCCAAAAGCCGTCAACAATCCCCGCCCAAATCCGCCCACGAATCCTTTCGTCCCCGCAAATCCAACTCCATCGCGCTGATAAGTACTCCCGTCAAGCACTTTAACTCCTCCCGCAACCATCATCCGCATCAATTCGTCCTGCTTATCGCTTTCGTAATCGTGGTTCCCCAACACCGCAATCACCGGCACTCTCAAGCGAACGAAAGCATTCAACAAAGGCTCCATTTCATCGGGCTGCCCAAAATTTGTGAGATCGCCCGCGACGACAAAAATGTCAGCCTCATCGCGCACCCTATTCAGTTGTTCATGCAAAGCCGAAAAGCGCTGCGGCGTAAAATGAAGGTCGGCGGTAGCAGCAATTCTCATCGGGATTTACTCCGAGGCATTCACGCGGATTTTCGGACTTCGGTACAGTCCTCGCCCGCAGGCATAACAATGGTCGATTTCAGCGCCGCGCGATATCGCGCCTGCACGTCTTCCAGCCCCCACTCCTTTACATCAATCGCAAAAATGCCGTCGTCAATCAAACTCCCCCGAAATTCCTGTTTCCCGTCAGGATGAGCCAGCGCCGCCGCCAGCCGCCCTATCAAATCCCGCCACAAACCGGCCGGCACATAATCGCTGTGACTCGGATAAACGTAGCGAAACAATAAAAGCGCCCATAACAAAACTTCCCAGTGTTCGCCCGCATGCCGCAAAATCCGCTCCCAGTCCAGCTTTCCCCGAGTCGCATAAATTATGTGCGCAATGTCTGAACCATCAAACCGGTCGCGTCGCATCACAAAAAGCTTTGACGCCAGTTGTTCCTCCGGAGCCAGCAACCGCGTCGCCACTCCCAACACCGTCGCAGGCAGAGAATGCTCGATCCACGAATCGTTGACCGTCATCGCCCCGTTGCTCATACCCGTGATCAGGTCCACAAAATAATTCCCGCGATATGCTTTCGCCAGCCACACTGGATCGCGAACCTCGCATCGATACCCATGCCGCACCAGGCACGCCAGCGCAGCCGATGCTTCTTCAGAAGTGAGAAAAATGTCGAGATCTTTTGTATCCCGGCAAATCCCGGTGTGTTGCTGGAATGCAAATGCCCCCGAAACCGCAAACCGAATTTCGCTTTCCTCCAAGAGGCGAAGCGCCTCGCGATACATCGCCTCCTGCTTCTTGGGCAAAGTTTGCGGTGTAGACGAAGTGACAGTTCCACTTTCGGGCAGATGGCGGCGTTTTGGCATGAGCCAAATACGATGTGTTTTCGGAGGATGCGGTTGCCCTTTGCCCAGCCAAAGCCCGCATCAAACTATGGCAAAGGCTGCAACACCGCGTTCCCTAAAAAAGGATTGTCAAATTCCGTGCGCTCGCCGGCTTTCTTCCCACTTACGGGCAGCAGCCGCGCCGAGAGCGGCTTATGCAGCCTCACCGCCAGCGTGGCCATGTCGCCAATCATCTTTTCAAGCTGCTCCTGCGAAACATCGCCCGGCAGCGGAATTGTGTCGAGGCCCGTACCGCAAATTGCCGAATACGCCAGCATGTCATCCACATTCAGTCGGCCTTCGTTCCACCGCTCCGCCAAAACACTGTCCTCCAGAATGGGCAGCATCAACCCGGAGTAACCCGCGTGTTGCACCGGCAGCCCGCGTAGAACACCCGTGATCGTCGCAACCGCATTCATCGTTCCGCTCGAGCCAAATCGCGCATGAGTCAGATTTTCAATCGCCGCGCCAATGGAAACGTCTTTCATCGGAGCGGGAGAAAGATCCAGCCCCATATACTTCCATCCCGTCTTGCTTTCCATCTGCCGCGCAATTTCCTCGACTCTGCGCGCATGAGCTCCCAGTGCACTTTCCAGCGCCTTCCCGGCGGCTGCAGCATCGGAAGCCCCAGCAAACGCCGTCGCCACCACATTCGCCGATTGCAACCCCACCGCAAATTCTCCGCCTCCATCATCGTGATACGAGCCCGGAAAAAACGGCGTATGCGGCGGCAACATCGCACTCGCAGCAAAATTGAAATTCCCCCGGCTGTGCTCCGTGTGCTCCTCAAGATATTTCATTACCCGAGCCGCGGCCCGCACCGCCTCCCACCGAATTCCATCTTCACCGGCCACTATAATGCTGCCGTTCAGCGCGCCATTAGTGCCCAGGATTTCGCCCAGCAATTCAGCCGAAGCACTGTCGTCGCCGCCCAACCCCATCGCCGGCCCAATCGAAGCGGCGAAATTTTCCTTGCGAGCCAACGCGTCATAATCGCGAAAGAAAGTCAGCACTTGCTGCTTCGAAAGCCCTCGCACATATTCCGGAAACGGCTGCGTCGTGATGCGAATCGTTTGCACTTCATAACCAGCCTGCTCAAACGCAGCCTTCACTTCCCGCAACTTCACCAGCGTTTCGGCAATCTGCGCCCGGTAGCGGCTCCGATCCAACTTTATAAATGCTGTTACAGTCCGGACCTTTGGCACCGCTTCGGGCGTTTGAGCCAGCGCCGTAGCCGCGATCAAAACCACCAGCAGCACAGCCGAGAGCCTCGCGCGCAAATCATCCCTCCCTTTATTTAGGACCCGTCTAACTATTCCGCTTGAACGTCCCACTCAATCTCCGACACCTTCACCGGCTCCACATTGCCTTCCTCCAATTTCCGATTAAGCTCGCGCAATTTCGTCTGCTTAAATTTCTCCCAAGCCGCGATCCCCACCTTCGCTCTTTCACTTGACGCCCGATAGACGTCAATCGCCTGTGCCGGCACTTCGCGATCTCCACTCTCAACCGTGCGCAGTGCCGAAGCCAGCCCGGTGAACGCCGCCTGCAAGCCGCCCGGATCCCATGCCGCACTCCCCTTATTACTAACAATCTGCGAAATCTCCGCGAGTGTCTCCGTCACCTCCGATGAGAGTGCCGCGTTCTCGCCGCCGATTTTCTGCTGAACCCCCGTCAGCCCTTTCCGCACCGAACCAATCTCGCCCAGCGCCCGCCGCGCCGCCCGCGCCTCCGCAAACATCTGCAGCCCCAACTCCAGTTGCCGCTGCAATACCGCCGGAGTCGCCCTAGACCGCGGATCCATAACCACCTTCAGCATCTGATTCTGCGCCCGCCCATCCACCGTCAACCGCACCTCATAACTCCCCGGCACAACCTTCGGCCCACTAGGATTGCGGTTCTCGTAATCTTCGTCAGCATTCACCTCCGCATTCCCCCACGCCAGATTCCAAACAAACCGATGCATCCCCGGCGCTTTCTCCAGCCCTTCCGGCTTCGGAAGCCAACGATCCGCAATCGGCAGCAAAGGCTGCTTCGTGGCCGGCTTCGCATCTGATTTCACATGCAACGAAAACTTACTCACCAACTTCCGCTGCCCATCGAAAATCTCCAGCGTGATCTTCTCCGCCGCCGACTTCAGAAAATAATCAATCATCGCTCCACTCGGAGGATTCTCCGCCGTAGGCTCCTCCGGCGGCAGCGGCGTCCCCGAAAAAAAATCATTGTCCACGCGCACCGCCGTCGCCGGATGATAAAGCCAGAACCCATCCGCCTTCCGAGCCTCAGCCGCCTGCCGCAGCGGCGCAATATTATCCAGAATCCAGAACGACCGCCCATGCGTAGCCACAACCAGATCGTCGCCGTGAATCGTAAGATCGCGCATCGAACTGACCGGCAGATTCAGCTGCAAAGATTGCCAATGATCGCCATCGTCGAACGACACATAAACTCCCGTCTCCGTCCCCGCAAAAAGCAGTCCCTTCTTCTCCGTATCCTCGCGAATCGCTCGCAAAAAAGCGTGCCCCGTAATCCCTTCCGTAATCGCCTGCCAGGTCGCGCCATAATCGCGCGTCCTATAAAGATAAGGAGTCTGATCATCCAGCCGGCTGCGATCCACCGCCGCATAGGCCACCGCCGCATCAAAACGCGATGCCTCAATCATCGAAAGCTTGCTCCACGCCGTCAGCCCTCGCGGAGTAACATCCTTCCAGCTTTTCCCGCCATCCCGCGTAACGTGAATCAATCCCGTGTCGCTTCCCGCCCAAATCAAATTTCGATTCAGCTTAGAAGGCGCGATCGTAAAGACCACGCCATACCCGCGCTCCTTAGCGTTCTCCACCGTAACCGGGCCGTCGGTTTTTCCCGAAGCCGCCGCGCCAGTAAGATCTGAACTGATCGTCTGCCAATGCAGCCCGCCATCCACCGTCTTCATCACATACTGCGTCCCGAGATACAGCGTGGTCTTGTCAGCCGGCGATAACACCAGTACCGGCGTCCACGGATCCCTATATTTGTGCAAATTGATTTCCGTACCAAACGTAGGCATCGGCCAAGGACTCACGTTCTGGCTGAATCCAGTTTTCTTGTTAAACCGCGAAACGCCCCCGTAAGTCTCACTCAAATAAATAATGTTAGGGTCTCGCGGATCAGGCACCATATATCCGCTCTCACTCCCACCCGCCGGAAACCAATCCCGAGGAGTGATCTGACCATGATCCGTCCGGCTCAAAACCGCCGCGCTCCCGCTATCCTGCTGCGCCCCATAAACAACATAAGGAAACTGATTGTCCGTAATCACGTGATAGAGCTGCGCCGTAGGCTGGTTGTACCAGGTGCTCCAGGTCCGCCCGCGATCCAGGCTGACGCTGGTCCCCTGATCCGTCCCCAGCACCATGCTGGCAGAATTTTTCGGATCAACCCAAATCTGATGGTAGTCGTCTCCGCCCGGCGCCCCGCGCACAATCGAAATCGTCTTCCCGCCATCCTCCGATCGATAGAGCGCAACATTCGGCACATAAAACACATCCGCATTATTCGGATCAATCGTGATCCCGTTGAAATACCACGCCCGGCTAGTAAGCCGTGAGTCCGTATTCTCCAAAGTCCAACTGTCGCCGCCATCGTCCGACCGATACAGCCCTGCCTTCTTCGCCTCAATCAGCGCATACACCCGCTTCCCATCCGGAGCAACATCCACTCCAATCCGTCCCCAATCTCCATCCGGCAAACCATTCCCCTTAAGCTGGGTCGAATTAAGCTGGGTTGAATTAAGTTGGGCCCAACTCTTCCCCCCATCCATCGATCGAAACAGCCCGCCCCCCGGTCCATCTATCGGAGCGTAAGTGCTCCACGGCGGACGATGCGTATGCCAAGTTCCCGCAAACAACACCTGCGGATTCCCCGCGCAAATCGCTAAATCCGAAATCCCAATCTCGCTCCCCGCGTCGAGCACCTTATCCCAATGCGCTCCGCCATCCACCGACTTATAAACGCCGCGCTCCGCGTTCGGCCCATAAGCGTGTCCCAGCGCCCCGACATAAACAACATTCGCATCCCGCGGATCAACCACAATCCGGCTAATCTGCCGCGTGTCCTCCAATCCAACATGCGTCCAGGTCGCTCCACCATCCACCGACTTATAAACGCCGATGCCCGAGGCAAGATTCGACCGAATGTCCGACTCGCCCGTCCCAACATAAATCGTTCGCGGATCAGAAGGCGCAACCGCAATCGCCCCAATCGACCCCACTGGCTGACCGTCAAAAATAGGAATCCAAACCGTCCCCGCATCCGTAGTCTTCCAAACTCCTCCATTAACTCCGCCAAAATAAAAAGTAGTAGAGTTGCCCGGAACGCCCGCCACAGCAGCCGCGCGCCCCCCGCGAAACGGCCCAATCAACCGCCATTTCAGCTCATTAAATAGTTCGGTCGGAACCTGCCCCACCGCTGCCCCGGCCACCAGAAAAATAAAAAAGAAAGCAACGACACGACGACGAACCGACAATCCGAGTCTGTGCAAAGCAACCCCTCGCTGAATATTCATTCTTTAAGAGTCAATCCTCAAGACTAATTCTGGATAGCCAGTCTACTGGAAGAAACCAATTTTCTCGAATTTCCTTCGTGAACCGGAGGCTGCCCTGAGCGCAGTCGAAGGGTGACCTCCGTGGTTAAAGCTCTCGCCGATCGCGCAATCAAACGAGGGTGCCCCATCCTCCCGCGTACTTTGCGGAGGGTGGGCCGCGATCCCGTCAACACAACAACTGACTCCTCCTTAGCTCCTCCGACCCCTGTCTCCCGATTTCCCCGCGCCGCAATTTCTGGTACCCTGCACACATCTATGCGCTACCACATCCTGTTTCTCCTAGTAGCAGCCGCAGCCCTAGCCCAAGCCACCCAGCCCGTAGCCGATCGTGTAGCTGCCCAAAACGCCCTCTTCGACGAGCAATACGAATCCGATCTTCGCAATTTTCCCGAGCGCGCCACTGCCTTCGGAGACTATCGCTACAACGACAAGCTAGCCGACTACTCGCTAGGAGCCACAGCCCAGCGCCACAAAACCGACGAATCATTCCTGTCGCGCCTCAACGCCATCTCCACCACCGGCTTCTCCGATCAGGATCAGCTCTCCCACGACCTGCTCGTCCGCGTCCTCCAGCAGCGCATCACCGATTACGGCCTCAAAGAATATGAAATGCCCATCAATCAGCAAGGCGGCATTCATACCAGCCTGGCCGATCTGCCGCTCTCCGTTCCCTTCGACTCCGTCAAGCACTACGAAGATTACATCGCCCGCCTCCACCAGGTTCCGCGCGTCCTCAGCCAAACCACCGAAGTCCTCCGCGCCGGCATGAAAGACAAACTCATGCCCGTCCGCTTTCTAGCCGAGAAGCTCCCCGTCCAGTGTCAGGGCATCATCGACGCCGATCCTTTTCTTCAACCCACAAAAAAATATCCTGCCAGCATCTCCGTCGAAGACCAGCAACGCCTCACCCAGCAGATCACCGATGCCATTAACGCCGACGTCATTCCGGCCTACAAAACCTTCGCCGATTTTCTCCGCACCGTCTACGCTCCCGAAGGCCGCACCACTCTCTCCATCACCTCGTTGCCCGACGGTCAGAAGCGTTACGAAAACGATATCTACGCCCGCACCACCACCCACATGACCGCGGACGAAATCCATCAACTCGGCCTCCACGAAATGGATCGCATTCAAGCCGAGATGCTTGTGATCGCCAAAAAAGAAGGCTTCCCCGACTTGGCCTCTTTTCGCGCCTCACTAAAAACCAATCCCAAATACATTCCGACGTCCGCCGACCAGATCCTCGACGACTTTCGCCACTACATCGCCCAGATGGAGCCGAAGCTCCCCGAGCTCTTCACCCTGCTTCCGAAATCTCCCGTCACCGTCGAAGCCATTCCCGCCTTCCAATCCGCCGCGGCGACTCACTACGTTACCGGCACGCCTGACGGCAAACGCCCCGGCCGCGTAGTCGTAGCCACCTCCGACTTTGCGACTCGCTCGCTCATCAACGACGAGGCCATCGCTTACCACGAAGGCATTCCCGGCCATCACATGCAGCTCTCCGTCCAGCAGCAGCTCACCGGACTCCCCAAATTCCGTCTCCACGGACTAGGCTTCAACGCCTACATCGAAGGCTGGGCGCTCTACGCCGAAGAACTCGGCAAAGAGGTCGGCTTCTATCAGGATCCCGTCTCCGACTACGGCCGTCTCTCCTCCGAACTTTTTCGTGCCGTCCGCCTGGTCGTTGACACCGGTATCCACTCCAAAGGATGGTCCCGCGACCAAGTCGTAGACTTCTTCCGCAAATCCGGAGCCGTAGACGAGCCCACCATCCAATCCGAAACCGATCGCTATATCTCCTGGCCCGCGCAAGCCCTGAGTTACAAGTTAGGCCAGCTCAAAATCCGCGAACTCCGCGAGCGCGCCAAAAAAGAATTAGGCCCGAAGTTCGACATCCGCACCTTCCACGACGAGATGCTAGACGGCGGCACCCTCCCGCTCGACCTTCTAGAGGCCCGCACCAACAAATGGATCGCCGAACAAAAAACAAAGTGAAGCCGCTGCGAATGTGGCAGCAAGTTTCGGACACAAGTCGGACTGTCATCCTGAGTGTAGCCAAGCCAGTCGCGAAGCGATTGGCTTCGCGAAGTCGAAGGACCCCTATTCCCGCTTCAACCACGAGGTCGAGAATGGCTGTGGCCACCTTCGTGGTACTTTGTGTCCTTCGTGGTTCACGCCTTTTGTAGGTCGCAACCTAATACTGACAACTCGCATATCACCCTACCGATTACAAGCGAGCTGAATAAAGTACCGCTGAGCCTCCCGAGACCGCACGCTATAATCCTCTCGATTCAGGTGTTGCGACCGGCCACGATGGAACCATCACACACGCCGAAAAAAACTGCCGCCCAGCCGATGCGACGTCGTGAATTTCTTTTGGCCGCCGCTGCCGCCGCCCTGTCGTCGAAGTATCTGCCAGCCCAGTCCTCTCCGCCACGCCCCAATCCCGCCAACTCAACGCCGCTCCCCAAGAGTCTCCTAACTCCGAACGCCGACTTCTTCATCCGCAACCACTTCAAAACTCCCACCATCAACGAAGAAAAATGGACCCTCGAAATCGGAGGTGCGGTCGCCAACCCAATCAAATTCTCCTACTCCGATCTCCTGCTAGCCTCCTCCGTCCGTCGTCCCCTAACCACCGAGTGCGCCGGAAACCTTTCAGGTGGCGCGGGCGTGGGCACCGCCATCTGGTCCGGCTTGCCCCTAGCTGACTTGCTCAAGCAGGCAGGCATTCAGCCCAAGGCGACGACAATCATTTTTCATGGCGCCGACGCCGGCGACGCCGAAGGCATGCCCCCCGGAACCCACTACGCCCGCGCCATCCCGCTCGACAAAGCAATGGACGGCTCAACCCTCCTGGCCTACGAAATGAACGGAGCCCCGCTTCCCCTCGAACACGGCTTCCCACTGCGCGCCCTTGTCTCAGGCTGGTATGGAATGGATTCCGTAAAATGGCTGACGCACATCGAAGTGTCGCAGGAACCTTTTCAAGGCTACTTCCAGCAGCAATATTACGTAGCCCTAAAGGCCAATGGCGCGCGCGAAATCATCACGCGCATGCGCGTCAATTCCAAATTCCTGCGCCCCATCGACGCCGAAGAAATCCGCTCCACGACCTATCAGATCGAAGGAGTAGCCTGGGCCGGCGAGGCCAAAATCGCAAAAGTAGAATTGCGCTTCGACCAGAGCGGCCCCTGGCAACCCGCCGAACTAGCGCAATCCCCAACTCCCCTGGTCTGGACCCCATGGAGCTTCCCCTGGAAAATCCCTCAACCGCGCCCCTACAAAATCGAAGTCCGCGCCACCGACGATCAAGGCAACTCTCAGCCCCTGTCGCGCGATCCGGATCGCAAAGACGACTACGAATTAAACACTCCCCACCACATCACCGTAACCGCTCGGTCTTGAGCGAATCATCCTGTATGCTCTTTCCATCGCAATTCTTCAGGGGATTGTTCATGGGCCACCACCATCATCCTTCATCCAAATTGCCAAAGGGGAAGGGAATCATCGCGCCGCCCGCCGCCCTCATCCTTATATATATCGCCCTGCTGGCCGCGCCCACCCCAGTCCAATCCCAAACTCTCGCCGACCTCTCCGCTCAGGGCAAAACCGCCCTGGCCAACCAGCAATTCGATCAAGCCGCCAAACTCTACGAGCAGATCGTAAAGCTCGATCCGCGCTCCGCCGAAGCCCACTCCAATCTAGGCTTCGCTCTTTATATGAGCGCCAACTATCAGCCCGCGATCACGCAATTTCAAAAAGCCCTAGCGCTAGACCCGCGCCTCGATCGCGCGCAAATCCTCTTAGCCCTGACTTATTTCGATAGCGGAGATTTCAATCGCGCCGTCCCGTTGCTCGAAAAGGCTTACCAGGCGCGGAAAGACGACCCCATCGTAGTCGCTCATCTCGGCCTCGCCTACCTCCGCCAAAATAAAGACGACAAAGCCCTCGCCATGCTCACGCACTGGGCCGAACTCGAACCGACCAGCGCCGACGCTCTCTACTTCAAAGGCAAGGCATCCGTCTACGTCGCCTCCGATGCCTTCGATCAGCTCTCGAAGGCCGCGCCCGATTCTTACCGCATGTTCCAGTTGCGAGCCGAAATGCTCCGCCAGCAAAACCTGACCGCCGCCGCCATCAACGAATACAAGAAAGCTATCGCCCAAAAACCCGACGCCGCCGGCCTTCACTATGCCCTGGGCACCGTCTATCGCGACGCCAATCGCCTGGACGAAGCCCTGGCCGAGTTCAACGCTGAATTAAAAATCACGCCCAACGATGCCATGACCAACTACCTGATCGGGGACATCTACATGCAGCAGAGCAAACTAGAAGACGCGCAACAATACCTGACCCAAGCCCTTCAACTCCAACCCGGCTTGGCCGACGCGCAACTCGACCTGGCCAAGACCTATCACAACCAGGAAAAAACAGACGAGGCCGTGAAACTCCTCCAATCCGTCGTAGGGTCCGACCCTAGCCGCGAGGACGCTCACTACCTCCTCTTCGGCCTCTACAAAGAGCAGGGCCACATGGATGAAGCCAAAAAAGAATTGCAAATCTTCGAAGAGCTAAAACGAAAGACCGCCGACCGTGAACAAAAAATGCTCCGCCTCGATTCCACAAATTAACAGTATCTCCTTCGTGTGCCTTAGCCTGCCCTGAGCGCAGTCGAAGGATGGCCTTTGTGGTTAACGCTCTAGCACATCGCACCGACAAATCGCGAATCGAGCTTGACAAATATACTCACGCCTATTTATCTTTCTAAGCGCTTATTACTGATAGATAATTTCGTCGCCTGATTTGCCGTTCCAGCTTTCTTTTGAGGATTTAGCCCGATGTCCGCTCAGCCCGTTCTCGCCGCTACGCTAATCCAACCCGGAAAGTACGAGGTCCGCGAATATCCCCTCCCAGATCCCGCTCCCGGCTGCGTCCTCGTAAAGATGGAAATGTCCGGCATCTGCGGCACCGACAAGCACACCTATCAGGGATACACCACGCAATACGCCGGTACAGGCGAAGGCAAGCACATCCGCTTCCCCATTATCCAGGGCCACGAAAATGTCGGAACCGTAGCCGCCATAGGCGGAGACGGCCACTACAGCGACTTCGAAGGCATCCCGCTCCAGGTCGGCGATCGCGTCGTAGTCGGCGCCAACGTCTCCTGCGGAGATTGCTATTATTGCCGCCACGATTTTCCTTATTACTTCTGTCAGAACATGACCGACTACGGCAACAATCTTTGCGCCGCCGACCCTCCGCATCTTTTCGGCGGATGGTCGCAATACATGTACATCATCCCGGGCAGCTTTCTCGTCCGTGTCCCAGACGACCTGCCCTCCGAAGTCGCTGTCCTCACCGAGATCATGGCCGTCACCGTCGGCCTCGATCGCGCGAAACAAATGTCCGTTTTCCCCAGCGAAGCCTTTCTCTTCGACGACACCGTCGTAGTCCTCGGAGTCGGCCCGCTCGGCATGTGCTTCCTGATGAAAGCCCGCATGTTAGGCGCCGGAAACATCATCGCCGTCGACTTGTCCGACTATCGCTTAAATTTTGCCAAGCGCCTCGGCGCAGATCACGTAATCAATGCGGCGAACACAACTCTCGCCGACCGTCTGGATTTCGTCCGCAGCCTGACCAACGGTCGCGGCGCCGATCTGGTCATCGGAACCGCCGGCGTTCCGCAAGCCTTCCGCGAAGCGCTCGACCTGATGCGCCTCGGCGGCTTGCTAGTCGAGGCGGGCAACTTCTCCGACCTCGGCGAAATCCCCATCAGCCCGCACCGCCACATCTGCGCGAAGTCCGCGCGAATTCTAGGTGTAGGCGGCGAAGAGCCCGCTGCATACGGCCCCAGCATGCGCCAGATGGCGCGCTACATGGCGAATTACCCGCTCCGCGAATTTGTCTCGCACCGCTTTCCACTCCGCGATGTCGAGGCCGCAGTGAACAAATCAGTCGCCCCCGATTCCATGAAAGTAGCAATCATGCCGTGGGCCTGAGTCGAATTAAGACGAAGTCGAATTCAGATTACGATGCCGAATCAACCTGGCTGTTAAGGAGAATCTCCGATGGGAAAACTGGCAATCACCGGCGGCGAACCAACCCGAAAAAAGCGCTTTGATCCTTGGCCTATTTTTACCGACAAAGAGCGTCAGGCTCTCGAAGACGTCCTGACCAATCACAAATGGGGAGGCCAGCCTTTCCCCGGCAAGCACGGCGACGCTTTCGGAAAAGCCTTTGCCAAGTTTCATACCGCCAAATACGGCCAGGCCGTCAACACCGGCACCGTCGCGATTCAGGCCGCTCTCAAGGCCATCGACATCCGCCCCGGCGACGAAGTCATCGTCCCTGCCTACACCTGGGAAGGCACCGTCGGTCCCGTCCTCCTTATTAATGCCGTCCCGGTTTTCGTCGACGTCGATCCCGACACTTATTGTCTCGACGCCAAATTAGTCGAAGCCGCAATCACGCCCAAGACCAAAGCATTCCTCCCCGTTCATCTCGGCATGCGCTTCGCCGACCTCGACATCCTCGTCCCGCTCGCCGCCAAGCACGGCATCAAGATCGTCGAAGATTGCGCCCACGCCCACGGCGGCATGTGGCGCGACAAAGGCGCGGGCTCCATCGGAGATCTCGGCGCCTTCAGTTTTCAATCCAGCAAACTCATCACCTCCGGCGAAGGCGGAGCCGTCATCACCAACAACCTCGAATATTTCGAGCGCGTCCAGTCTTACATCAATACCGGACGCCGCAGCGTCACCGATGAATTCCATCACCGCATGATCGGCTTCAACTACCGCCTCGGCGAATTCCAGGCAGCCGTCCTAAACCCGCAACTGGAGCGACTTCCCGAGCAAGCTAAAAATCGCACAGAGAACATGGAATATTTCGAGTCACGCATGAAGGGCACCGTCGGCATCGGCCTGCTCAAGCCCGAACCCCGCATCACCCGCCTCGCTCCTTACGGCTACGTGATGAAATATTTCGCCGAGCAGGTAAAAGATATTCCCCGCGCCGCCTTCGTAGCCGCGCTCCAACTCGAAGGCATCCCCTGCGACGGACTCTTCTACGAGCCCGTCTATCGCAGCTCGCTCTTCCCGTTAGACCCAACAGATTATCCGGCTCTAAGCTGGGGACGCCCCAAGCCTCTCGATCTGCGCAACATGTATAAATGTCCTGCGTCCGAGCGCGCCGCCTATCACGAGGCTGTCTGGTTCTCACATCATCTTTTCCTTGGTGGGAAAGAAAATGTCGACAGCATCGTCGATGCCATCCTCAAAGTTCTCGACAACATCGAAGAGCTGCGCGGCCTCGAACACCGCGCCATCAAAGACCAGGGCCTAAGCCGAGCCGACCGCGAAAGCTAACCACGGAAGGAAATTGCAGAACTCCCAACAAAAAAAGAAGAGGGAACTAGATGGCATCGGGGAAACGAGTCGGATACGCCGTAGTAGGCCTCGGCAGCATCTCGCAAGTAGCAGTGCTGCCCGCCTTCGCTCACAGCAAGAAAGCCAAGCTCGTCGCTGTCGTGAGCGGCGACAAAAACAAAGCCGCAAAGTATGCGCAGGATTTCAACGCCGCCCAATACTGCACCTACGACGAATTTTCAAAGTGCCTCGATAATCCGCAAGTCGAAACCGTCTACATTGCGACTCCTCCCGGTGAGCACGAAAAATACGCCGTCGCCGCCGCCCAGGCCGGCAAGCATGTCATCTGCGAAAAGCCGCTGGCAGCAACCGTTGCGCAGGCTCGCAACATGGTCAACGCTTGCCGCCGCAACAAAGTATTGTTCATGACCGCCTATCGAAAGTATTTCGAGCCCAGCAGCGTCATGCTCAAGAAACTAATTACCAGCGGCGATCTAGGACGCATCGATATCATCCACACTCTCTTCGCCGAACTTCGTCCCTTCGGCGACAACTCTCCCGCCTGGCTCTTCTCAAAAAAATTATGCGGAGGCGGCCCGCTCACCGACTTAGGCGTCTATTGCATAAATACCACTCGCTGGCTGGTCGACGAAGATCCCATCGCCGCCACCGGCATAAGCTGGGTCCGCGAACGCCGCCGCTATAAAGATGTAGAAGAAGGAGTATCCTTCCGCCTCGATTTCAAAAGCGGTCTCGTTCTGCAAGGCACGGCCGCCTACAGCGCTGCCTTCTCCTCCTTCGTTCACATTCACGGAGAAAAAGGCTGGGCCGAACTCGCTCCCGCCTTCGCCTTCGAAGAAGAGCGCCGCATCAGCGGCAAAGTAGCCGGAAAATGGTTCGCCAAAACTTTCAAACCCATCGACGAATTCGTCCTCGAAATCGACTATTTCGCCGACTGCATCCGAAATGGCCGTAAGCCCGAACCCTCCGGTGAGCAAGGCCTCCACGACATCATCATCATCGACGCAATTTATCGCGCCGTGAAGCAACGCCGCTCCATAGTAATCAAATATTAGAAGTCATTTCACAAATCGTTTTGAAAGGGTCCCGGCGCGCGAAGAGAAGTAGCCTTGAAACGGCACGGCTTCAGCCGTGCCGCCAAGAGCCAATGAAGACGCGGGCTTTAGCCCCTGAGGGCCTCGCCAGCGTAGACATACATTCACGGTAGCCGTTTCAACTTAGCGAGGAAACATCATGGCAAAACTAGGCGTTGGCGTTTTGGGCGTCGGCACCATGGGCAAGCAACACGCATACAACCTCCGTCACCGCATCCCCGAAGCCAAATTAATTGCGGTCGCCGATACCGACGCGAATCGCGCCAAACAAGTCGCCGACGAGCTCGAGATCGAGCACCACTACAACAGCGTCGAAGCCCTGGCCGAGCGCAAAGACATTCAAGCGATCGTCGTAGTAACTCCCGCAAAATTTCACGGTGCCGCGATGAAAGTCTGCGCCCACGCCGGTAAAGATATTTTCTGCGAAAAGCCCTTCACGCTCACCGTCGAAGAAGCCGATGAAATTCTCGACCTCACCCATCAAGCCGGAGTCCAGGTCCAGGTCGGCCACGTTCGCCGATACGATCCGCCCAATGTCCGCGCCAAGCGCCGCATCGAAGCCGGCGAAATCGGCGACCCCGTTATCTTCAAATCCATCGCCCGCGATCCCGCGCCTCCGCCTGTCAGCTACCTGGCCAGCGGCGTCAACGGAATGTTTTTTCAGGATTCAACCGTGCACGAATTCGATCTCGGCCGCTGGATCATGAACGACGAAATCTCCGAGATCCACGCCTACGGCGCCGTCCTCGTCTTCCCCGAGATCGCCCAATTCAACGACATCGACACCGCCCTGCTCAACATGAAATTTTCACGCGGCGCACTGGGTGCCGTCGAGAACTACATGCAATCCGCCTACGGATACGACGTCCGTACCGAAATCGTAGGCTCGAAAGGCACCATCATCACCGGATATTTGCAGCAAACGGCTGAAGTTGTATTGACCGCAACCGGCGCAAAGACCGACGTAGTCGATCATTTCCTCGTTCGCTTTGCAGACGGATATCTCCACCAGATGCGCGACTTCGTTCAAACTATCCTCGCCGATCACCCCGTCAAAGTCGACGCCTTCGACGGTCGCCAAGCCGTAGCCGTAGCCGCCGCCGCCGAAAAATCCTATCGCGAAGCCCGAGCCGTCACCGTCCAAAATCGTAAACGCGCTTGAGACGCTAGGGCTAACAACTAGAGGAGGCGTCATTAACCAGGATCATTGCCACCTGTCATCCTGAGCGGAACCGCGCCATGCGCGAAGCAAATGGCGCGGCGGAGTCGAAGGACCCCTATGAAACGCGAGAATGTGATTGGGACGGGGGGAAGGATCGAAGTTTAAGTTTGGCAGTTTCAATCCATCCCCGGCCGGTTGCTGAGGATGGTCATTTGCTCGGCGTCGCCAACACAAACTGCTGAATCGCGCTCCGGCTCCGCTTTATCTCTTCCTCATGCGCCCGCGATAATTCCTGATATCGCGCCAACTCCGCCCCAGCCAAATCCAACTTATTCATCTGCCGATAAATCTGCCCCAACCGATAATGCGGAGTATCCGCCCGAGGATCCTCCCGTATCGCCTCGATATATTCGTCAACCGCCTTCTGATCCTCTTTCTGCGCCGCGTACAATCCCGCCAACTCAATTCGCGCCGCCGCAAAATCCGGCCGCAACTTCACCGCCTTCTCCAAGAACGCCGCAGCCTCATCCAAATGCCCCTCCGGCCCTTTGGAAAATTCCGCGCGAAATAAAGCCGCGCCATAATAAAAAGCAAGATCCGCATTCTGCGAATGCCCCGCCGCCAATCGCCTCAAACGCGGCAGAATCGCTGCCCAATCTGCAGGCGACAACGAACTGAGCACCGTATTCCACGCCTTCAACACCGCAGGCGATTCCGGATCGATCTCCAGCGCCGTTGTAAATGCATCCGCCGCCTGCGGATACTCCCGCACCGCATAATGACTGAACGCCAACCCTAAATATTCTCGCGCCACGCGCGGAAACTTCTGCGTGCCCACGCGGTAGACTTCAAGCGCCGGTCCAAACGTGAAGTGCGAAAGATATTCCATCCCAAGATCGAAATAATAATCTTCATTCGTAGGCTCAGCCTCGACTGCCCGCTGATAATTCCCCACCGCTTCCACATACTTCCCCGCGCCTTCGTCCAGTTCAGCGAGCATGTTATAAAGCGCGCCCGACGGCCTTTTCTCAAGTGCCCGCTGCGTTAACTCAATCGCGTCCGCCGACCTGCCAACATCCTTATAAGCGACCGCAAGATTCAACGTAGCCGTCTCATTAAACTCATCCTGACGCAGCACCCGCTCCAGCAAAGGAATCGCCTCCGCCGCCGCATCGTGCCCGAGAAACAAAAGTCCAATCGCCAGATTTTGATTTGCGTTTAAGTTTTCAGGAGCAGCCGGCAGTTTGGCCAAAGACGCCGCACGCGCGTCATCCGTAGCCCCCGCAGCGAGACTGGACTGCACCAGTATCAGATAAATGTCATAAGAAGGGCTGATCGCATAAGCATGTCGATAAGCTCGCGCCGCACCCGCGTCATCGTGCAACGCTTCCGCTATCGCCCCGCTAAGCGAGTAATACTTCACCGCCGAATCCGAATCCTCCGGCGCCGCAACCTTACTCAAAACTTTCTTAGCCGCCTCCAACTTCTTCGCCTCATACAAAGCGTGCGCCCATTCGTATCCCGCCTGAAAATCTCCGGGCCGCACCACCAACGCCCTCTCCAGATAAGCCGCCGCCTCGTCAAATTTCCGCAGCGCCGCCAGCGCAGTTCCCAATCCCAGAAGCGCGGTGAAATTCTGGGGATCCCGCGCATGAGCCTCGCGAAAATTTCGCGCGGCGTCCTCATACCGCCCGAGCTTCGACAGCAACACGCCCAGGTTGTTGTATCCCATTGCTGCCTTCGGCGACAGCCGTATCACGGCTCGAAAACTTTCCTCCGCTTCCGCATCGCGTCCCAGTTCGCTCGCCGCCAGCCCCTTCAGGTTATACAGCGAAGCATCGCGCGCTCCTCCGCGCACAGCCGCATCAATCACAGCCAGAGCATCGGCGGCTTTACCCTGCTGAAGCAGCCCCACCGCCTTCTCGTACGCCGCCTGCACGGCCGCTTGATTCGTTGCTTCGGAATTCGCCCCAGTCTGGGAGGACGGCGTGCTTGGAGTTTGCGCGAATGCAGCATTCGTAGCCGCGAACAAAGACACCGCCATGCACAGGAGCACAGTTACGCAACCACGCGCAGCGACGCCACAATAATTCAAAATCAAAACGCTTCCTGTGAAACGATCCCCTTACCTTCTTGAATCACGACCATCCGATTTGCAGCCACGCGCTCAAAACTTTCTTCCGCCCCGCCCAGCCAGCGTACTCGCACCCGCGCATCCTTCGCCGCTCCCAACCCAAAATGCAGCCGCAAGTCGCTCTGCGAACAAAAACTTCCCCCACTGCGAACTTCCTGCACCTGCCTCCGTCCGCTCGCCTCAATCGACACGCGTGATCCAATCGCCGACCGATTCGTCTTCGTTCCAATCAGCTTCACCAGCAACCACCCATTCGCCGGCGGCGATTGATTCCGCAACAGCGATGGATAATCATTCAAATTATTGAGCACAATATCAACACGCCCAGTATTAAAGATATCGCCAAAAGCCGCGCCCCGGCTGCATCTTGACGCAGCAAACCCCCGCCCCGCCTGCTCCGAAATATCGACGAACCGATTGCCCTCAACATTCCGCATCAAAATCAACTTGCCATCCGTCTTCGGCAATAGATGATGCGTTCCCGCTCCCGGCGAATAAATCGACCCACTAGCAATCACAATGTCCGGCCGCCCATCATCGTCAAAATCGATAAACCCCGTCCCCCACTTCACCGAAGCAGTTTCGCCCGCGAGTCCCGCCGGCACCGTCACATCCGCAAAAAATCCCTTCCCCTCGTTGTGATAAAGACTCGGCATCTCATCCGAAAAATTCGTCTTTACAATATCGAGCAACCCATCGCCATCGTAATCCACCGAATCGGCGCCCATCCCGCCCTGCGTCCGTCCATTCGCGTCATAAGCCACGCCCGCCAACATTCCGCTCTCGCGAAAAGTTCCATCGCGATTATTCATAAAAAGCAGACTAGGCGTCGAATCGTTGGCCACGTAAATATCTGGCCAGCCATCGTTGTCATAGTCCGCGACGCAAGGCGTGAAGCCAAACGTCGGCTCCGCCTTATGAATTCCCGCCTCTCCAGACACATCCTCAAAAATCCCCTTGCCATTATTTCGATAAAGAAAATTCTTCGTCCCT
Organism: Terriglobales bacterium; assembly: GCA_035483045.1. GTDB lineage: Bacteria > Acidobacteriota > Terriglobia > Terriglobales > Acidobacteriaceae > Acidiflorens. The sequence continues at coordinate 19,382 of DATHQD010000047.1, read as the reverse complement.
TTCAGCCCCGCCACTCCATAAAGCACTGGCGATTGCTGCCCCATCAACGCCGGATTGCTGTCATAAAGTAACAACCCATATTGATGATCAACGTAGTTGCTAACAAATAAATCTAGATGCCCATCCCGGTTGTAATCGACAAACGCCGCGCCAGTATTCCACCGCTCCTCCGTCTGCATCAACCCGCACTCGCGAGTTACATCGGAAAAAGTCCCATTTCCATTGTTGTGATACAACACATTAGTTCCGAAGTAAGTCACGAATAAGTCAAGATTTCCATCATTGTCGTAATCGCCAACGCAAACCCCCTGACCCCATCCATGCCGCACCAGTCCTGCCTTTTCGGTCACATCTGTAAATGTCCCATCGCGATTATTGCAATACAGATGATTAGTCGGTTCTTGGCCCTTCGGAAAATCAGTAAGTCCCCACCCATTGACTACAAATATATCGAGCCAACCGTCGTTGTCGTAATCAAACAAAGCGATGCCGCCCCCCGTCGTCGACAGCAGGAAGTCCTTACTCTCATGTCCAACCAGCACCGTCTTCGACAAAAGACCGGCCTCTTTGGCCACATCGACATAGCGAGGGAAATAAACAGGAGGAGCGCTCGCACCAAAACTGCGGTGCAGAAACGTAGGCAGCAGAGAACCGGTTCCAGCCGCCGCCAGATTCCTGAGCCACCGTCTTCGATTCATCGTAATGATTCTAAATCTAGGTAGGAGGTGAGCAAAAGAAAACCGACCCGCAGGAATCTAACCTCTGACCTCGCTGCGCGATTCCGCTGTGCTTTTCCCAGGCCGCAACTGAAATCCGCACGACTCCCGCACATGCAACTCCGGCGCAAGTTTTATCGTCCCACCGCGAGTGGGTTCATCCTTGATCCGCGCCAGCAGCAGTTCCGTGGCCTCAAATCCAATCTCATATTTCGGCAATTCCACCGTGGTCAGCCTCGGCCGAAACACCGCCAGCCACGGATAATCGTCGAAACTCACCAGCCCGAAATCCTCCGGGCAACGCATCCCCATCTCCTCCGCCGCCTTCAACAACCCAACCGTCATAAGATAGTTCGCAACATAAATTCCATCCGGACTCCGCGATAGCAGCGCGTGCCCGCCGCGATAGCCCGACTCTATGCGATAGTCGCCCTGAATCACCAGATCCGGTTCGTGCGTCAACCCATTCGCCTCAAGCGCATCGCGAAATCCCTTAGACCGTTCGCGCCCATTGCTGATCGTCATCGGCCCGCCCATCAGCCCGATTCGCCGATGCCCCGCTCGCGCCAATTGGCACACCGCCTCATACGCGCCCTTATAGTCATCCGTCAGCACTGCATCTTTAGTCAGGTCAGGATAAGTCCGCATTAGCAGTACAAACGGAATTTTCGCATCGTCGATCAATTGCCGCAGCGGCGGTCGAAACGTCCCCGGAGCCTTCGTCAGCAAAATGCCGTCGACCCGCTTCGCCAGCAACACCTCCAGGCATTCTTCCTCGCGCTCCGGCCGATCGTCGCTATCGCACAGCAGAATGTTGTATCCATGCTTCTGCGCCGCGTCTTCCGCCCCACGGACCACCAGCGGAAAAAATGGATTGGAAATATCAGGCACCACGATTCCGATCGTGTGCGTCCGCCGCGCCGCCAAGCTCCGCGCCAGCAGGTTGGGACGGTAGTTCAGCTTTTGAATCGCCACGTCCACGCGCTGTTTCAGCGCCTTGCCCACATGACTCTTCCCATTCACCACCGCCGAAACGGTGAAAACGGAGACACGAGCTTCCTTGGCGACGTCGTAAATGCTCGGCGCCTTATTTGTTTTTCGTTTGCGTGTCTTTTTTTCTGGAGCCATGTCCTTGGTCAATCAAGACCCAAAAAAACCTTGGCGAAGTAACTTACCTGAGGATAGCAGAAGATTAACCTTTGACTGTTTAGCAGCCCTTACTCGTACAAATAATTAAAGATTTGTCATCCTGGCCCTGAGCGGAGCCGCACGGGAAGGACCTGTTCTTTGTCGGTCGTAACTCGATAACCGGTTCGCTTACTTTTCGAACTACGATGCTTACCTTGCCTGTCTTCATACTCCCAACAGCCGAAGATACTCCCGTCCTGCAATAGCATTGGCCAGCGGAGCGTCCGCTCCCACCCCGCCCGGAAGCACGTCCGCCTCCACTACTACCCAGCTGTTAAATTCTCCTTTTCGCAAAAGCGCTACAACAGCGGCGAAGTCGATGCTACCTTTACCCAACGGTGCAAAAATTCCATGTCGCACTGCCGCGTGAAAATTCATCCGCGCAGCCCGCGCCTCCGCCGCCTTCGCTTCATACACATCCTTTAAATGCACGCACCACACCCTCGACACCTGCTTCTCCAGAAACGCCACCGTATCTCCGCCGCAATACACATAGTGCCCAGTGTCGAGACACAACCCCAATCGGTCAGCCGGAAACAGCGAAAAGAGCCGATCAATCTCTTCCGGTGTCTCTACATGGCTTCCCGCATGATGATGAAACGCCACTCTGAGCCCCACCGCTTTGCACAACTCAATCACCGAGCTGACCGCCGCCTTCGCCGCATCCCACTGAGCGTCGTTCCACGACAACTGATTCGCCTCGCGACGCCGCCCCGCCGTCGCATTTCTATCAGGCATCACTTTATCGGAAAGAATCAGCAGGCCAGCTCCCGCCTCGCTGATGAGCCGCGCCGAGCGCGCGACGAAGGCAAGCCCGTCCGCAAGTGCGCTGGCATTGCCCAGTTCGATATCGACGAACGCCGAACACAGCGTGAGCGATCTCTTCGCTAGCTCGCTGCGCAGCGTGCTCGACTCGGACGGCAGAAATCCGTAAGGCCCCAGTTCCGTCCCCGCGTATCCCGCAGCCTTGATCTCATCCAGCACCCGCCCATAAGGATAATCAGCCGGAAGCTCGACATGCTCCATGATCCCCCAACTGATCGGTGCATTAGCTACGCGAATCCCCATCCCCTGACCCTTTCACCATTGTCATCCTGAGCGAAGCCAAGCCAAGAGCGAAGCGATTGGCGAGGCACAGTCGAAGCACCCCTATTCCCACCTCAACCGCGAGGTCGAGCAGACTCGCTTCCTCTGTCATCCTGAGCGCAGCCAAGCCAAGAGCGAAGCGATTGGCGCGGCGAAGTCGAAGGATCTTGCGTTGCGTCGACGCCACCCACCCCTCAAGTCGAGAGACTAAGCAAGCTCAGAACGCCAGCTTAAGCCCGAACTGAATCTCCCGCTGCGCGTCCGGAAGAGTTTGCGTGATCGCCGCTCCCCCCGGCACATTGATAAATCCCGCACCGCTGCTCCCTCCGCCCGACCCCATATTCGGCAGCCAGAAGTTAGGATGATTGAAGAGATTGAAGAACTCCGAACGGAAAGTAAGGTGGAATCTCTCGCTCAGGGCAAACGTCTTATAGATCGAAAAATCGAAGTCTATATAATCCGGCCCTCGCAACACCGCCCGTTCCACCGTTCCGAATTCGTGAGCCGAACTCTGCCCGGGGGCGAGCGGCGGAATAACGAATGCCGCCTGATTGAACCAGCAATCCAGAGTCTGGTGGCCGGGACGGCTGCATCCAAGCGCCGCCTGCCCCGCCGGGTCGAAAGAGAAGTCGTAAGCATTGTGAATCTGATTCGGCCGCGGATTAGCCGATCCAGTATTGGTCATATCGCCCGCGATCTCGGCGTTGAACGCCTCGCCGCTGTGTATTGACGTCACGCCGCTTACCTGCCAATCCGCCAGCGCGGCTTGCGCCACCTTACCCGATGAGCCGCCAAAATGCTTCCCTTTGCCATAAGGCAAATCGTAAACATAGCTGATGGTCAACTGGTGCCGGAAGTCCGGCGTCGTCGGCCCCCTCTCCGCCGCAATGTTGTGCGCGTTCTGCACATCGCACTGCTGCACGTTCCCGTCCGCCGTCCCCAGTGATTTCGCGTAGGTGTAAGACGCCAGAACATTGAATCCCTGCGAAAATCTATGCTCTGCCGAAGCTTGGAACGAGTTATAGAACATGCTCAGCCGCGCCACATCAAGCGGCAGCACAGTCGTCAGATTAGGTCGGATGTTGAAGTACGGTCGTCCGAAATTGCCGGTGGAATCCGAAAAGTTTGAGTCGAGCGGCTGTAGGGGCTGATTCAAATTCGAAGATTCGTGGTCGAACAGGTTACTGCTCTTTGACGCCACGTATCCCGCCTGCACCAGCCAGTTCGAACCCAGCTCCCTTTGCACCGTCAGGTTCCATTCATAGATTCTCGGGATCTTTCGCACCGGTCCCGTAGTTCGCACCGTACCCGAAGGGTCCGTAGGATCCACCGTCGGAATCGTGGCTGGAAAGCCGTCGGAGACCAACTGGCCCGCCACAACCTGCGTAACGTTGTAGTTCCGGTTCAGCGCGATCACCAGATTGGGCGGGTTCAATCCCAAATCGTCGAATATATTACCCTCCGCCGCATAGAAGATGCCGAAGGCGCCCCGCACCACCGTCTTCGGAAGCGCTGACCAGGCAAATCCCACTCGCGGCGCCCAGTCCCTGAAATCGAAACCAACTCCCGCCCGCGGCACTCCGTTTGGCTCGATCGACGACACAACAATCGCCGTCGTCTGATTAAAGTTCCCCACCTTCGGCCCATTCGCCGGTGAACTCACTTCATATCTCAAACCCAGATTCAACGTCAGGTTCGGACGCACGCGAATATCGTCCTGGAAAAATTCCGCCACATCGAAGTAGCGCGTCGGATCGCTGCCATTCAAATGATCCTGAAATGCAAATTGCGGAATTCCGAGCAATGTGTCCGCTCCAGGGGCAGTGACAAGAGAACACGTTGGGCATCCCGCGGGAGTGTTCCCCGTGTAATTTCCGCTGAATTGATACCACCCCGAAGGCGCCGTCTGCTGAAAGAAGTTTCTCTGCTGTCGCCGGAAGTCTCCGCCAAACTTGATCGAATGCTTCCCCCGCGTCCAGCTGACCGTATCCGCCAATTGAAAAATATTTTCGACAATCGTCTCCGGAACCCACAACGAATCACCCAGTTGTTGATATCCCGAAATCGCCAGCTTCGCCAGCCCCGAACTGTTACCGCCGCGATTCGAATTCGGAATCCCCAGCGCCTCTGTCGGATTCGTTCCTTCATCGATTGGCAAGGTATTGTCGCGAAAGCGCACAAAACCCGCGCGAAAATCGTTAACCAGAGTCGGACGGAAGATGTGCGTGAGGTCAGCGCCGAAGCTTTGTACGCGGTTGTTCAGCGTACTCGATCCTCCCGATTCCGCTCCCGCATCGACATTCGGAAAGTAGGATGGATTGGTCGCCACCGGTGTCGCGATCGCGTAGTGCGCAAAGAACCGGTCCTTGTTCGATATGTTGTAGTCGAAACGTGTCTCGACTGCCGTCTCATCGAACTTGTACTTTCCGTCATACACAAAGTTGTTGGTGAGACTGGTATTTCCCGGCGTCGGCAGCGGGAAGAGGTTCATAATGTTTTGCCCAACTGTGTCAATGTCGCCCGCAGGAACGACGTAAGGCTGCGTCGGATCAGGATTCAGAGGATTCCCAGGATTATAGGGATTATTGAGGAACGGCGGAGCCGACGCCCCCAACGAAGCGAAATACGCCGTAAAATCTCCCCCCCGCTCCGCCGCAGTCGGAACCGTGCTGACGAACGGTTGCGCCTCGCGAATGTCCGACCGTTGAATCGACCCAAAGATAAACATCTTATCTTTCACGATCGGCCCGCCCAGCTGCCCTCCATATTGATTTCTCTGAAACGGCGTGGGCCCCGGCGCAAAATAGTTCAGCGCATCAAGATGATTGTTGCGGATGAACTCCCACGCTTCGCCGTGTAGCTGGTTCGTTCCCGTACGTAGCTGAATGTTTACCATCGCGCCGCCGCGCCCAAATTCCGCGCTCATCGAGTTCTGCTCCACGCGGAACTCCTGTATCGAATCCGGCGGAGGCTGCACCACAACCGTTCCATTACCAAATTCGTTGTTGTCAAACCCATCCAGCAGATAGTTATTGTCAAAGATGCGCAGCCCGTTCACCGATAGCGAGATGCCCGGCCGGTTATTGTCCGTCGATCCCGCCCCCGCGCTCGTTCCCGAAGCTCCTGCATTCGCCCCTGGCCCAAGATAAGCCAGCTTGAAAAAATTCCGTCCGTTCAGCGGCAACTCCTCAATCCGCTGCTCCGTTTCAATCGTCCCCAGCGAAGAAGTTTCCGTCTCCAGCAGCGGAGGTGCCGCATCCACCTCTACCGTTTGCGTTACCGCGCCCACCTTCAGAATCGAATCCACCTGTAGCACTTGCCCTATGTTGAGCGTCACATTGGTCTGCACCACGCGCTGAAATCCCGCCTTCTCAAACGTCACCGTATACAGGCCAATCTTAAGCGGCGTAATGCTGTAATCCCCCGCCGCGTCGGTGATCACCGCAGTCGCTGTTGCGGTCGCGACTTCTGTCGCCGTTACCGCTACGCCAGGCACCCTTGAACCCGTCGCGTCGGTGACCGTTCCGACAATGCCACCGGTCGTCAGCTGCGCCATGCCTGCCTGCGCTAAAAACAACATCCATACTGCACAGACCATCAGACCAGCCATGAAACAGGTGCGCTTCGCCATAAGTTTCCCCCTCCGGAAACACGGTGTGCTGCCGTTCCTAGCCAAAAACAATTAGCCCGAATAAGCGCTTATCATATAGCCCCGTTACAGGCGCAATGTCAAGCGTTTTTTCCTAGACAAAACGCTTGAATCAGGGCAATTGAAAAATTCGATGACGCTTAGCTGTTCTTCTCGATACAGCGCTTTCCTCGGCCGCGAAGAAACTCCAATCGGATACTTCGCGCGCAAGCGCCCTTTGCGCCCAACATGATCAGTGCGCTGCAGCTCTTCCTGATTTAAGCTTTTCCCGGGTTAAGTTTTCCCCGGTTTTGATCTTTTCCTGACCTTGGCTTTTCCAAGCCTCATCCAGCAATCTTCCTAACCGCCACCGTCCGCCCCTCACTCGCCGACCGATAAATCGCTTCAATCGTCATCAGGTCCAGCAACCCTTCCACGCCGTCAGCCTTTGGCTCGCGCCCACGCCGTATGCAGTCGGCGAAGTGATCGATCTCCAAAACGAACTCATCCATCACTTTGAATTTCTCTTCAAACCATCGCCCCTGAATCTTGCCAAACAACCGCCGCTCCTCCTCAAATGCGAACGCCGGATTCAACGCCGCCCATCCCTTATCCCCATGCACCTGCACAAACGAAGCCGCCTTCGCGCTATAACTCGAAGTCCCCTGGCAAACCAAACCCTGCGGATGCGTCAGCCGAAACGCAATACTGTCTTCAACCTCAGCGAAGCGCTTCGGATCGTCCGTCCACGCATGCGCCGTCGCGTCGATCGGAGCAGTTCCCGCCAGCCAGCGCATGGTGTTGACACAATAGACACCTATATCCACCAGCGATCCGCCGCCCGCCAACCGCCGCTTCAGTTGCCATTTCACTTTCGCCGGATCAACCACTTCCGTGTAAGTCGAAAAGATGTGCCGCAACCGCCCCAGCTTTCCGGTTGTAATTAGCTTCTTCAGCGCCACGCTCCCCGGCTCAAAATACTTCCGATAAGCGGTCATCAGCAGGACGCGATTTTCTCTGCAAGCCTCCACCATCCGCCGGCATTCTTCCACCGTATTCGCCAGCGGCTTCTCGCAGAGCACATGCTTTCCGGCCCCCGCCGCGCGCAACGTCTGCTCCGCATGCTCGCCATTAATCGAAGCAATAAAAACCGCTTCGACCTGGGGATTGTTCAGGCACTTCTCGTAATCTTCATACCCATAACAATCCTTCACCCCAAACTTCGCGCCCATCTGCCGCGCCCGCTTCTGATCATGACTGACCAGAGCAACCAGCTTGCTCTTCGCGCTGTGCCTGAAAGCAGGCAACACCGAAGTCTCCGCAATAAAACCCATCCCCACCACCGCATATCCCACCCGCCTAGAACGAGCCACAAGCCATCCTTTCTCCATCTCCAGATGTCATCCTGAGCGCAGAACGATTCGCGAAGCGGATCGTTCTGCGGAGTCGAAGGACCCCTACCCACGCCTCACCGTTCCACCTGTCACGAAACTCTCCGCTCTCCACATCTGCAGAAATCGCGCCTTTGCCTTTGGGTGGAGCAGCGCTTCAGCGCTGCGATAAAGTCCCATCCCCACCGGCGGCTTCAGCCGCTGAGAGATTGCTGACCACGGCTCAATCTCCGGCAAACCTCACGCCGCATCCGGATTCGGCAACATAAAATCCCGCACGAGCCCATCCAGATCATGACAAGCCGTAATGAATTGCCGCAGCGTCCGCCGCGTAGGCGGAAACAAATCAAATCCCTCCACCGCCAATCCACCCTCCATATAAGCGCTGCGAAAATCCGCGAACTTCCGCGACAGTTCCTCCACAATCTTCGGCTCGACCGGCTCGTCAATCCGCGATCGCACCTCCACGTCGCTGGCATTGAACCGCACCTGCCAAGCATAAGGCGGAGAAATAACCACATCCCCGCCAATAAATTCGCTCCAGTGCATGTGATTGCGAAACGCCGCCGATAACAGCCGTATGCGATACCCGCGCTCGCGAAAAATCCGATACGCCTTCTTAAACACCGCCACGCCAGCCCACTCCATATATCCCGGATCGATCATGATCCCTTGTTTTTCCGCGACCACCTTTAGCCAGTCATCCAGTCGTCCCACCATGATCGTGCACACCGGCCCCATCGTCGCAATGTCCTTGCCTTCTTTCTCGCGCCGGGTCAACCCGCGTTCCACCGCTTCCGCCACCGCGATGCACTGCGGCAGCGTAAAACTAACCGTAGCGTTAATACTGATCCCGCGATAAGTTGCCTCTTCAATCGCCGGAATCCCCGCCCGCGTCACTGGAATCTTCACGATCATATTCGGCGCCAAACCATCGAAATCCCGCGCCTGGCGCACGATCGCCTCCGTGTCACGATAAAATCGCGGATCGGTCTGGATCGACAACCTCCCATTCCGTCCCCGTTGCCCATCAAAAACTGGCTTCAACAATCGCGCCGCATTCACCGAAATTTCCCGCACCAACTGCCATCCAATCTCTTCCTCTGTAGCCGTCGACCGTTCCTCAATTAGCGCGCGAATCCGTTCCTTCCAAACCGCCATCTCCTGCTTCAGCACTCCCAGCACAATCACCGGATTGCAAGTCGCGCCCACCCCGCCATGCTCCATCGAGTAACTAAGTTCCTTGATCGATGCCGAGTCATTCCACAAGCAAGTCGGCGTCGATTGCGTCATTTCATGCAACGGGCTCTTATAAGTAGTAGTTACTCGTCTCATAACTCCCTCGCCGCTTACTCGAAGCGCCGACCGAAAGCTCGCCCTAACCGCCAACCCTGCGAGGCGCAGACTGAAGATAAGATTTCTCCGCCGCCACCGCCATCTCCAGCGCTCGCAACCCATCTTCACCCGTGACTCGCGGAGCCCTATCCTTCAGCATGCTCTGCACAAAATCCTGCATCTCCGCCACATACGCATCGTCAAACCGCGTCAGGAAGTGATCTGCCAGTTTTTGCGTTCCGCCCTCATCCGTCAGGAAAATCACCGGCGTCTGTTGCAGACTCCCCACTAGAATCGACCCTTTCGATCCCATAATCTCCGTGCGCACATCGTAGCCATATGCCGCCTGTACGTACGATTCGATATTGCCAATCGCCCCGTGCCCATATTTCAGATTCACCACTCCCGCCACAATGTCCCCAAACTCTGCAACCTCCGGCCGAATCGCGACCGTCGCGTAAGCCTGCACCTCGGTGACCTCATCTTTCATCAGCCAGCGTGCCAAATCGAAATCGTGAATCGTGTTGTTATAAAAAAGCATGCCATTCAACTTCGACGCATAAGACGAAATCGGTGGAGCATCCTTATCCCGCCCAATCGACTTGAACACCACCGGCTCGCCAATCTCCCCCGCCTCAATCCGTTTCATCGCCGCCGCATACCCTGGGTCATACCGCCGCATAAATCCCATCTGCAAATGCACGCCCGCCTTCCTAACCGCATCCAGCGCCGCGTGCGCATCCTCAAGATTCAAAGCGAGCGGCTTCTCCGAAAGAATATGTTTCCCCGCTGCAGCCGCCGCCCGAATCGCCTGCGCGTGAAATTTATCCGGAGCCGCAATCACGACGCATTCAATATCCTTGCGCTCCAGCATCTCGTCGAGCCCGGCAAACGCGTGCTCAATCTCCAACTCCGCGGCGACCTGCCGCGCTTGTTCGAGAGCGACGTCGGCCACCGCAATCAGCCGCGCCGCCGGCACCAACCGCCGGATATTCTCCGCATGCCGCCTGCCCATCGCCCCCACACCAAGCACGCCAATCCCTAACTTACGCATCCCAGCCCTCTCTCCACAAACTTTCCAGGGATCTAACTCGCTGCTCCCACTCGCCATTGTCATCCTGAGCGGAGCAGCATGATTCGCGAAGCGAATCGTTCTGCGCAGTCGAAGGACCCCTACTCATCTTTCACTGTCCCAACCGTCCAAGACTCATCACTCCGACGGCCAAAAATATCGTTCCTTCTTCTTATCCTCCACATACTTCTTCCGCGCCTGCTCGACCGCCTCCATCTCCGACACCTCGGCAATCGGAACGTCCCACCACGATGCATACCCACCGACGCCGTCGTAATAGTCCGTATCCACCACCACCACCGAAGTCTGCGGCTGCGCGACTAAGTCAGATAGCGCCGCCGATAACTCCTCATAACTCCGAGCCCGCACCGCATGTGCTCCCAAGCTAGCCGCATTAGCAACAAAATCTACCAGAATATAAGTACCAGCCGAATCGTGATATTGGTACTTAGTCCCAAACCCTCCACTCCCGCATGCGCGACTAAGCCCGCCAATACTGCCGAATCCGTGATTATCAAAAATCACAATATTGAGTTTCACATTCTCCTGCAGCGAAGTAACAATCTCCTGCGCCATCATGAGATACGATCCATCGCCCACTAACACATAAACTTCGCGGCTGGGGTCCGCCATCTTCACTCCGAGCCCGCCCGCAATCTCATATCCCATGCACGAATACCCATACTCCATGTGATAGTTTTTCGGATCGCGCGTCCTCCACAACTTATGCAAATCCCCCGGTAAACTTCCCGCCGCGCAAACAATCACATCTCGCGGCCCAACCTTCGAGTTCAGCAGCCCGACCACTTCACCCTGGCTAAGCGGAGGCCCATGCCGCCGGGCGTAAATCCGATCAACTTCATCACTCCACTCCGATCGCAGCCGCGCAATCTCCGCCGCATAACTTTCTTCCACGCGATACGAAGCCAGCGCAGCCGACAATTCCTCCAAAGCAGCGCGCGCATCGCCCACCACCGGCAGCGCCGCCTGCTTCGCCGCATCAAATTCCGCAACATTAATATTCATCATTCGCACGTCCGGGTTCTGAAACGCAGTCTTCGACGCCGTAGTGAAATCGCTGTGCCGCGTCCCAATCGCGACAATCAAATCCGCGCCCGCCGCCAGCCGATTCGCCGCCAACGTCCCCGTCACTCCAATCGCCCCCGCCGACTGCGGATGATCGAAATTCAGCGATCCCTTCCCCGCCTGCGTCTCTCCCACCGGAATTCCCGTCCGCGCCGCAAAGCTAGCGAGCGCTTCCGTAGCACCCGAATAAATCACTCCTCCGCCCGCAATTATCAGCGGACGCCGCGCCGCCCGAATCCACTCCACAGCTTGCTGCAACACCCCCACATCCGCCCGCGCCCTCGGCACCACCCAAGTCCGCGCCTGAAAAAATTCTTCCGGAAAGTCATACGCCTCTGCCTGCACATCCTGCGGCAGCGCCAGCGTCACCGCTCCCGTTTCCGCCGGAGAAGTCAGCACCCGCATCGCTTCCGGCAACGCCGTGAGAATCTGTTCCGGCCGCTGAATCCGATCCCAATATCGCGACACCGGCTTAAAACAATCGTTCACAGACACATCCTGCGTCGATGTCGACTCCAGTTGCTGCAGCACGGGTGCCACATTCCGCCGCGCAAAAATATCCCCCGGCAACAGCAGTACCGGAATGCGATTGATGGTCGCTCCCGCGGCGCCAGTCACCATATTCGTAGCACCCGGCCCAATCGAAGTCGTGCACACCAGCGTCCGCAGCCGATTGCTCATCTTGGCAAACGCCGCCGCCGTATGCACCATCGCCTGCTCATTGCGGCATAAGTAATAAGGAAAATCAGGATTCTGCTGCAACGCCTGCCCAATGCCCGCGACGTTTCCATGTCCAAAAATTCCAAAGCATCCCGCAAAAAACGCATCCCGGCTGCCATCCCGCTCCACAAACTGCGCCTTCAAAAATCGTATGATGGCCTGCGCAGTAGTCAGCCGTTGCGTCATCTTTCAACCTCAATAAATTTTGGGCAGTCGCTCAATTCGATTGTCATCACAAAGTCGTCACCTGAGAAAAGTTGTCATCGAGAAGAAGATTGTCATCCTGAGCGAAGCGAAGGACCTGCTTTTCGTCGGCGATTGGCCACATTCCGCGAGTCGCCACACTGCAAGCCGCAACTAAGGGCTTAGCGTCTGGTCCAAATCACGCTCACGCCGAACCCGGAATCCCAACATAAACCCGCCCCGCCTCAACCTTCGTAGAATAAGTCTGCAGATTCACGCACACCGGAGCGCACTTCGCCTCACCTGTCGGAATCTCAAACTGTCCCTGGTGCCGCGGACACTCGATAATCTCCCCCATCACCAATCCACCTGCCAGCAACTCATCCTCATGCGTGCATAGTCCATCCGTCGCATAAAATCCGCTCGGCGTATGGTAGATCGCATAAATCTTGTCGCCGTGCTCGAACTGCACTACGTCCTCCGCGCCGATCTCATCAACGCCGCAAACCGCGTGCCACGTAATGGTCGTTTCAGGCATAGCGTCAGACATAGTTTGTTTCCCCGCCCATGGCAATCGCCGGCATAGGATCACCTGCCGATCGCACCGGAACTTCCCGCAAAACAAAATAATTCGCATCCTTCGATTGCTTAACCAGCGTCGGAACAATCTCCCGAAACGCCTCAATCAACCCCGAATACGTATGCGGCAAAACATCCTCAACCCGCTCATGCAGCCGCGGCAGCGCGTGGAATGGCACCATCGGAAACATATGGTGCTCAATGTGGTAATTCATGTTGAAGTAGAGAAACCGAAACACCCGATTCATCTCCACCGTGCGCGTATTCAGCCGGTGATCGCGCACATTCTCCGCCAACCCCGCATGTTGCGTCAGCGAAAAAATCTGGTGCAGCCACCCCCCGTACAATCGCGCCAGCGGAAAAAACAGCAGCGGCAGCCAACTTCTTACAGCGATCGACCACGCAATCATCGCCGCATAAATCAACAGATAAACCCGCGACCACCAGAACATCTTCCGCCACTCGCTCAGCGGCACAAACTCCCGCGCCTCTTTGGTCGCCAGGCCCGCCGCATGAAAAATCATCACCCGAAACATCTGCACCGCATCCGGAATCCACAGAAAATCCAGCAGCACTCTGCCCAGGTCCGCCGGCCGCATTACCTGTATCTCCGGGTCCAGCCCCACCATGATCGTTTCCGTGTGATGCCGCGTATGACTCCAGCGCATATAAGTGCCTTCCTTCATATTCATGATCGAGGAAAGCAAATAGAACGCTTCATTCAGCCATCGCGTCCGGAACGGCGTCCCATGCGCGCACTCATGCCACCGCGCATCGCACGAACTGTAAATCGTTCCATACAACAAAAACGCCGGAACCACCCAATAACTTCCCGCCGCCGCGTAAGCGAGGTACCCGCTGCCCGCCAAACAGCCCAGCCACAGCCCGAAGTTGGCCAACCCCTTTCCGTCCCCTCGCGCCATCAACTCCTTCAATTCTTTGCGCGGAATTTCCGGGCGATACCAATCGTCGAGGGCCTGTGCCATAACTCACACCATTCTCAAATCAACTTCCCGATTCGCTGAAGTCAATCACCACCGGCTGACCTAAAGCCTTAGTCTTGAAAACAACATAAACCGTTCCCACGATCGTCCAGATCGCGCCCGCCACCAGCGTGGAGTTTTGCAAGCCCAGAAAAATTACCAGGCAAAAAAGAAATCCCAGGCTCGGCACAATCACATCCAGCACCAGATGCCGTTTTCCCGCCATCCCCGGAGAAAATCCGAAATGCTTGACCGCCGCCAGATTCACGGCCATAAAAGCCATCAGCGCACCAAAATTCAAGATCTCAACCGACCGCTCCCACCCCATCGTCAACGTCCCGACATAAGCGAGCGCTCCAGCGATGATCACGTTGTATGAAGGATTGCCCCGCGCCGCATTCAAATGTCCAAAAATTTTCCGCGGCAGCACGTTGTCGCGCCCCATGCTATAAAGCAATCGAACCGCACCCAACAAACCCGCCAACCCGCAAGCCAAACTCGAAATCAACAGCACCGCGCCAAATCCAACAAAAAGTTTGTAACCGCCCACCACGCTCGCCACATCCATGAACGCCGTCTCCGGATTCACCAGCGTCCGGTAATCCGGCCAAACTCGCACCGCCAAATAAACCTGAAACGCGGCGAACAGCCCCGTGAAAACGCACACCAGCACCGATGCCAGCAGCACATTACGCTGCGGATTCTCCACCTCTTCCGCCAGAATGCTGACTCCGTCAAATCCGATGTAAACCGTAGCCGCCAGCGCCGTCCCCGCCGCAATCGCGCGCACGCTAAAAGTTCGCGCATCGTAAATCGGCTGGCTGGAAATCAGCCCCATCACATGATGGTGCCCAATGATGTACCAGATCGCCTCGCCCACAAAAACCACCATCACGACCGACATCATGAAGAGAAGGATCTGATTGGCGCGAGCCGTAGTGCGAATTCCAAACCAGCACAGCAGCGTCATAAATCCCACGGCCGCCGCCGACAACAGTGCGAAGGGAACATGCGGAAGGAGCCGCTGAATCGTAAGCGCGGCGTAAAGACTGTTTTGCAGCGGCTGAAACAGATACTCGAGAAACATTGCCCAGCCCACCACAAATCCAAACATCGGATTAAACGCCCGGCTGGCGTAGGTATAAACCGAACCGGCCGACGGATACACCGTGGCCATTCGCCCAAAGCTGACCGCCGTCGCAGTCATCGCCACCATCGCGGCCAGCAGCGTGATCACCGCGTGCCCATGCGAAAGCACTTGCGCCTCGCCAAACATCGGCACCACCGCGATCGGCGAAGTCAAAATCACGCCGTAATAAACCAGGTCCCAGAGCCCAAGCACCCGCTTCAACTTCGGAGTCGCCACCGTCGCTCCAGCGGTTCTCGATTCCACTTTGGCCCCCTGGCCATTACCACAAATGGATCACAACCGGCTTTGACAGGGCACGGCTTCAGCCGTGCCGCTCAGAACCGCCCCTACACCATCGGCAGCCGCGAATCCGTTTCCTTCCACGTCGACTTCAGCCACACATGCTGCGGATCCTCTGTCACCGCCATTACCCGCGAAGATCCCGCCAGAAAATTCAGGTAATAAACGTCATATCCCGGCCCCGCCACCACCGGATGATATCCGCTCCGCACCAGCACCGCATCCCCATCCCGCGTCTTCACCGTCCGCTCCGTCTCATTCTGCCCCGAATACAAATGTTGAAAAGCAAACGCATTCTCTTTATTCATTCGATAGTAATAAATTTCGTCCAGATCAACTTCCGTAGGAGGATTGTGCACATCATGCTTATGCGGCGGATAACTCGACCAGTTTCCTCCCGGCGTGTAAACCTCAACCACCATCAGTTTGTCCGCCGGAAACGCCGGCGTCATCACATCCACAATCTGCCGCGAAGCATTCCCGCCTCCCCGCAAACTGCTCACCACATCATCGGGAGTAATCAGCCGCGGCTGCAATTGCGCCGTCGAAGGCACCCGGCATTCCGCAATTTCGCAAACCGTTTCGGCCGTAAAACTAACCGCATTGCCAGTGGGCAAATACACAGCATAAGGATATCCATCGAAAACATTTTTCCGTTTCCCAACCCGTTGCGCGCCCTGTCCCCAATCCGTCAAGCACGTCCCGCCGAGCAACACAAACGCCGCTTCCTCGCCCTTCGTCTCCGTTCGGTAAACGTCGCCCGGACCCAGCCTCCGCACAAAGAAACTCATCCACTCCCACTTTGCTTTCTCGCGCGGCAAATGAAGGAGCTCGCCCACCTGCTCCACAGGTAGATTCTCCGAGTGAACCAGGGAATCGCTTTCGTTCATTTCTTCTCCAACGCTAACTTTGTCATCCCGAGCGGAACAGAACGTTCGCGAAGCGAATCGTTCCTTGGAGTCGAAGGACCCCACTCATGTTTCACCGTCTGAGCCGCCAAGAAGTTCTACGCCCAACGGAAAAATCGATTCGAACGATCCCCGTTGAGACCCGCGCCGGCCACTTTTATGACCATCTCGCTAACCGCTTTGACAATATGTCAAATGCCGCTTGCATTGTCAATCGCCACTTCCAATCCAGTCCGCCAAATCGTAGTTGATATACTGGAGCCAATAAGACAAAGCCTATGCCGAGCAGAAAGCGAACTGGAAACACGTTCATATTTCAGCTCGACCTCTAAGCTCCCGCTTCCTGTACCTTAGTGACCTTGGTGGCCATCGCTACGCAGCGCCTACACTGCCTGGCAAACGTTTTCCCGCTAGCCCCCCTCCCGAGTTCACTTGAGCATTCCTATGGTACAATCGCCTTTTTGCAGGCCGCGATTTCCCAATAACTCCCATGGATATTCGTGAAATCGCGCGCCGCGCCAAGGTTTCCACCGCCACTGTCTCCCGCACTATCAACGGAATTCCCACCGTCGATCCCCAACTCGCCAAGCGAGTTCGCAAAGTAATCGATGAGCTCGGCTATTACCCCAACACCCAGGCTCGCGCCCTGGTTTCCGGGCGCAGTCGTATTTTCGGCCTCGTCGTCTCCGAAATCACCA
The DNA here is from genome assembly GCA_035483045.1 of Terriglobales bacterium. Classification (GTDB taxonomy): domain Bacteria; phylum Acidobacteriota; class Terriglobia; order Terriglobales; family Acidobacteriaceae; genus Acidiflorens. The sequence continues at coordinate 2,380 of DATHQD010000047.1, read as the reverse complement.
ACCCCTTTTTCCCCGAAATCGTACAGACCTTCGAGAACCTCGCCGTAGAAAATAATTACGAAATCCTGCTGACTTCCACTGTCCACGACCCTAAGCGCATGGAATCCTCTGTGCGCCGCATGATCGAACGCCGCGTCGATGGCGTCGCCATTCTAACCTTCGGGATGGAAGACTCTCTGCTCGACCATCTTCGTTTCCGCAAAGTGCCCCTCGTGTTCGTCGATGTAGGGCCCGAGGCGCCCGGCATCGTAAATATCCGCATCAACTATTTGAACGGAATCCGGCAGGCTGTGCAGCATCTGGCCGCGCTCCGCCATAACCGCATCGCCTTTATCGCCGGTCCTTCCAATCTCAAATCCGCCATCGCCAGAAAAACCGCCTTCAAAGCCTCCATGTCGGAAATCGGCCTCTCCGCTGACTTGATTATCGACGGAAATCACCGCATGGATGGCGGCATGCGTGCGCTCGTAGAATTTAACAGCCTGCCGAAGCCGCCGACCGCCGTCCTCTGCTCCAACGACATGACCGCGATCGGCGTCATGCGTGAAGCCTACGATCAGGAGATCAAGATCCCGGATGACCTTTCTGTGGTAGGGTTTGACGATATACGATTGGCCGAGTTCACTATTCCGCCTTTGACCACCGTGCAGATGTCGCAGATGGAACTGGCCAGGGTTGCCTTTGAGGCCCTGTTGAAAGAGGCGCAACGCGAATCGCCCTCGCGCGAACGTATCGAATACGAACTGAATACCAGCCTGGTTCTTAGGCGCTCAACCTCGCTCGCTCGTCCCGCAAAAATGGGCAAACTTCGTAAAGAGAACGCCGGATCCCGTATCGGCTGACGACGGAATGAATGGATTCCAGAATTTCTTGCCAAACCCGGGTTTCAATTGACAACAAACCCAGAAATGGTCTAGATTGCGCTCATTCTGGGTAAACGATTACTGATAATTATCTAAGATGGAGAAGTCGACGCTATCATGCTCCAACGTTTAAGGGAACAAGTCCTCGAAGCCAACCTCGAACTCGTCCGCCAGGGTCTTGTCCTGTACACCTTCGGCAATGCCAGCGGCATCTCCCGCGCGGACGGTCTGGTCGTCATCAAACCGAGCGGCGTTCCCTATAAAGACCTGCGGCCCGACCATCTCGTTGTGACCGATATGCATGGCAACATAGTCGATGGCCATCTCCGGCCCTCGTCCGATCTACCCACTCATCTAGTCCTCTATCGCGAATTTCTCGAAATCGGCGGGATCGCCCACACTCACTCCGAATACGCCACCGCTTGGGCGCAGGCCCGCAAACCGATTCCATGCTTTGGCACCACTCACGCCGATTATTTTCATGGCGCCGTCCCCGTCACCCCAGAAATGTCCGACTCCGAAATTGCCGACGACTACGAAAAAAACACCGGCCACGCCATCGTACGCACTTTGCAGTCAGCTAATCCGCTGACCCTCCCGGGCGTTTTGGTCGCTAATCATGGGCCCTTCGCCTGGGGCAAAGACCCGCGCGAAGCCGCTCACAACGCGGTTATTCTCGAGTCGATCGCTCGCATGGCATATCTCACGCTCAGCATTAATCCGGCCGCACAACCCGTAGGAACTGCTCTGCACAACAAGCATTACCTGCGAAAACATGGAAAAAATGCATATTATGGACAGTCCAACGGACAGGTCAATGGACAGGCCGATTTACTGGCGACGAGTAACGCTCAAGACCAGAAACGAAAACAGGAATCCTAACAAGGACGGACCATGATCTTGTTGTTCGCGACCGATGTTCCCACCCACCTCGTCCGTCTCGCTCCGATTGATGTGGTCATCGTGGTTTTTTATTTTGTCCTCGTACTTTCGATCGGATGGTACTTAAAGGGCCGCGCCAACACCGGCGAAGATTTCTTCATGGCCGGCCGCGAGATGACCGCATGGGTTGCCGGCTTGAGTTTTCTCTCGGCTAATCTTGGTGCGCTGGAGCTGATGGGCTGGGCAGGCTCCGCCTATCAATACGGAATTCTGGCCACGCACTGGTACTGGATTGGCGCCATCCCGGCGATGCTCTTTCTCGCGCTGGTGATGATGCCGTTTTATTACATCTCAAAGACTCACTCGGTGCCGGGATATCTAAAGTTGCGCTTCGGTGAACCCGCTCGCGCCTTGTCCGCGGTTTCGTTCGGCTTCATGACCGTGCTGATGAGTGGCGTGAACATGTTCGCCATGGCGAAGGTTATGCAGATCGTGCTGGGATGGGACCTCAATTTCAGCATCTGGGTTTCGTCGCTCACGGTTGCGGTCTATGTGACGCTCGGCGGTCTGCGCTCCGCCATCTTTAACGAAGTTTTGCAGTTCTTTCTCATCTGGGCCGGCGCGTTGTTGATTCC
>DATHQD010000046.1:0-49639 GCA_035483045.1 Terriglobales bacterium | reverse complement strand
TTCGGCGGCGGGAGCACCGGTGGTGGTGGGTCGTTCGGCGGGTACTAGAGAGTGAGATCACAATGGCTCCAGAAAAATTAATTGACGAATTCGTCGAGCGCTTACGGACGGCGGCGGGAACGAATCTGCTGGCGGTGATTCTTTATGGGTCGGCGGCCGCGGGCGATTATGTGTCCGAGCATTCGGATGTGAATCTGTTGTGCGTGCTCGGCGAAACTTCTTACGCGCGAATCGAGGCGCTCGCTCCGGCGGTGGAGTGGTGGGCCAAGCAAAAGCATCGTGCGCCCCTGCTGATGTCCGCGGAAGAGATGCGGCGGTCGGCGGACGTTTTCTCCATCGAATTTCTGGACATGCGGCGGCACTATCGCTTGCTTTGGGGCGAAGACGTTCTCAAGACGCTCGAAGTTCCGATGCGCCTGCATCGGGCACAGTTGGAATACGAACTGCGAGAAAAGACGATTCTGCTGCGGCAGCATTTGCTGACGGTCTCGGGCAACGACGAGGCGAAGTGGGATTTGTTGCTGCGCTCGCTGCCTGCGTTTGGTACTTTGTTTCGTCATGCCCTGATTGCGCTCGGCGATCCCGGAACTGGCCACACGCGCGAAGCGGCGGCTGCGCTCGGCAGCAAACTCGCGATTGATACCGGCGTGTTTGCGGAACTGCTGGACCTTCGCGAGCGTAAGAAGGATCGGAAGGCGACTCCGGTGGATGCCATATTTGCGCGTTATTTGACGTTGGTCGAGCAGGTGACGGCGGCGGTAGACAAGATGCTCGATCCGGCGGCGTAGGAGAGATGGGTCATTCTGAGTTCAGGAGAAAAACATGAGCAAGGGCTTGATCGTTGTAATCGTGCTGGCGGTGATTGCTCTGGCACTGTTTGGCCAGTATGTCGGAGTAAAAAATAATCTTGTCGCGAAAGATCAGGCGGTGAAGGCGGCGTGGTCGCAGGTCGATATCGTTTTGCAACGTCGCGCCGACCTGATTCCGAACCTGGTCGAGACCGTGAAGGGATACGCGGCGCAAGAGGTGCAGGTGTTTGGCGACATCGCCAAGGCGCGGTCGGCGCTGCTCTCGGCGCAGACTCCGTCTGACAAGATTGCCGCCAATGGGCAGTTGGATGGGGCAATCGGCCGGTTGCTGCTGGTGGTGGAGAATTATCCGCAGCTGAAGTCGAATGAAAATTTCTTACGCTTGCAGGATGAGTTGGCGGGCACGGAGAACCGCATCGCCGTCGAGCGCAAGCGCTATAACGATACGCTACAGGATTACAACACTTACGTACTCCAGTTCCCGAACAGCCTCTATGCGGGCTGGGCGGGATTTAAGCAGAATCCGGCATACTTCCAGGCTACGGAAGCGTCGCGCGTGGTGCCGAAAGTAGATTTCGGCGCGAAACCAGCAGCCCCGGCACAGACCCCAGCACCGGCTCCGGCACATTGAGCACGGAGTCGTTGGTCGCTTAGTCGTTGGCGGACTTGCTTGCCAGCGACTAACGACCAGCGACTAACGACTAACGACTAACGACCGGCGCAAACCGAACATATTCATTGTTCGCACGTCACACCTTCGCCGATTCAACGGTGGTATATCACCTGTAGGGTTTCTGGAATCCCCTCCGATTCCGAAGTCTCGAACACGAGGGGATTCCCATGCACGTCCACAGTGAGCCAGTTCCGTCTGTGCTTCGCCGTATTTTTCGCGTAGCTGTCTTTCGAGCATTCCTCTTTCAACTTATCCTTATTACTATTACTGCCGCGGCTTGGGCCCAGGATGCCTCCACAGGCGCTCTGCGCGGCGTGGTCCTGGACGCGCAGGGAGCATTGATCACGAACGCCGATATTGTCGCGATCCACGTAGAAACTGGAGTGCGCTATCACTCAGCCACGGATTCCGCTGGACGGTTCACGGTCGACCTGCTTCCGCCTGGCGACTATTCGGCGCGAGCGGAGGCGGAAGGAATGTCTCCGCAGATTTCTCCGACGATGCGGGTGGAACTGGGGCTGGCGACGGAGTTGACCTTCAAACTGAAAGTAGCCGGGCCGCGCGAATCGATCACAGTGTCGGACGCTCCGCAGATCGTCGACGCTAATCCAAGTTCGATTTCGGCTCTGGTGGATGAGCGGGCGATCCAGGATCTGCCGCTCAACGGCAGGCGGTTCACGGATCTTTTATTGCTGTCGCCCGGGGTAACACAAGATCCGCGCGGGCTTACTTCTGGATCGAATGGCGATCTTTCTTACGGCGGTATTCGCGGATACAACAATAGTTTTCTGATCGATGGCCAGGACAACAATAACGGGTTCTACGCGCAGGCCTCGGGACGGTATCACGCGCCGTATCAATTTTCTGACGAGGTAATACAGGAATTTCGCGTGCAGTCGAGTGGTTATGGAGCGGAATCGGGGCGTGCTGGCGGCGCGGTAATCAATGTGGTCACGAAGTCGGGCACGAATCAGTGGCACGGGAATGCCTTCTATCATTTCCGCGATAGCGAACTGGGTGGAGCAGCGCCGGCCTTTGTAGGTTTCAATCCGGCCAATGTGCAGAACCAGTTTGGGGCCACGCTCGGAGGGCCGATTCAGCACAGTAAGACGTTTCTGTTTGCAGGTTACGATCAGCACATTTATAACGTGCCCGCGGTGGTCGAGTTCTACGACGGTCAGACCGTCGTGGTGCCGCAGTTGGGCGTATATCCGACTCCAGGTGACTATGAGATCTGCAATCCCGCAGTTGGAGGGCAGGCGTGCGACCAGACTCTGGTGTTTGCGTCGGCCGCGCAGCTTTCGACGCTGGGCGGCACCTTTAATGCAAAAGTGCTAGGGCAGACCGGATTCCTGAAGCTGGATCGAGTGCTCGCGCCCCATCAGTTTCTTTCCGCGCGGCTCAGCGCTTCGCACTCTTACGGGGCGAACAATGTTTATTTTGATCCGGGAAGTCCGATCACTTTTGACGCCATCAGCGCCAATGGAGAAGAAGACATATCGACGCAGAGCGCGTCGCTCAGCTTGATGAGCGGGATTTCTCCGCGCCTGTCGAGCCATCTGCATGTGCAGTTTTCGCGCGACCTCGAGCAGCTGTTTCCAAACACTACGGGAACGCAAACCGATATCTACGACTGGATGCAGGATTTTGGGCAATCGTCGAACCTGCCGCGCCTGACACGGGAACACCGGCTGCATATGGGAGAGGCGTTGAGCTGGAGCCGAGGTCGAAATCAGTTCAAATTTGGCATCGACGGCATGGTGACCTGGGATTATGACTACTATCCATCACTCTTCGGCGGTGAGTATTTCTACGATTACATCTCGGTGAATCCGTTTACGTTCGTGCCCATGGAGGAGGGATTGCAGTTAACGCCGCTGCGGGCGTGGGCACATAACGTACCGCGATATTACGAGCAGAATTTCGGCAATCCGATCTCGCACCCGAACAGCAACGACTATGCCGCGTTTGTGCAGGATACGGCGCGGGTGACGCCGCATTTCAGCTTGAGCATGGGCGTACGCTACGACCTCCAAACATTTTCGAAGGCTGGCTTAATGAGCAATCCGCTTTGGCCGCAGGCCGGGAAGATGCCGTTGAATGGAATGAATTTTGCACCCCGCGTGGGGATTGGCTACGCGTTCGGAGATTCACACCCAGTGATGGTGCGGGCGGGATTCGGAATTTTCTATACCCGCATTCCGCAGCTGTATCAGACCGCGCTGGCCAATAACAACGGGCTGAGCGATAACTTTATTTCTCTGGACAACACGAATTATTACCAGGGGCAGGTGTTCCCAGCTTACCCAAATGCGGCGGTGAATTGTGCGAGAGGTCCGGTCTCGTGCCTCATACCTGCGGCGTGGCAGCAATATGCGACCAGCGAAGTGTCGGCGTTCGAGCCGGGCTTTAAGACTCCGCGGGTGCAGCAAGCGAGCCTTAGTCTGGAGCGGCAAGTGACTAAGGGGTTCACTGAAACACTGTCTTATTTATTCGTTCACGGTGTGGATATGATCCGCGCGCGAGATATCAACTTGCCGCCGCCAACTTATTACAGCTATCCCATCTTCGATCCAACCGGAGGTACCTTTCAAAATCAACTTTATAACGTCGAGTCGTTTGCGACGTGGCAGACGACTTATAGCATCAGTTGCCCCTATCCGCCATGCATCAACAGTCTCGAACGTCCAATCACTCAACTCGGAGCTATCGATCAATTTGAGAGCGCAGCGACGAGCGTCTACAACGGTATGACGGTGGCGGTGCGTAAGCGCACGTCAGGAGGATTGTATTTCAACCTTGCCTACACCTGGGCGCACGCCATCGATAACGGACAAGACGCTCTGGTAGCGGGACAGCCGGTGCTGGTGCAAAACTCTTACGCAGCCAAGAGCGAGCGCGGGCCGAGCGTGACCGATCAGCGGCAACGGCTGACGATTTCGGCGATGGAAGAGCCGCATCCTTTTGCGAAGGGAACTGCGGCGACGGTGTTCGATCATTGGAAGGTCTCAGGAATCATGACGTATGGCAGCGGGCGGCCGGCGAATGCCACAGTCTCAGGCGATCCAAATCAGGACGGGAATCTGATCAACGATCGTTTGGCGGGTTATGGGCGCAATGCATTTACGGGGCCGGACTACGCGAGCTTGGATCTGAAGCTAGGAAGGTTGCTGAATCTCGGTGAACGACTTCATTTGGAGTTAAGCGGAGATTCTTTCAATCTTTTCAATCGCAACAATGAAAGATTGGTAATAACCGACAATGGTTTCCAGAGCACGGCGGGACAGTTCATCAAGTACACTCAAAACGTAGGTGGCACCTATTATCCCGCTTATTATCAGCAACCTACAACTTTTCTCAAGCCGGCGAGCTCATTCGCGCCGCGGCAGATGCAATTATCGATGCGGCTGAATTTCTGAAAGCGGATGAAGATTTCTGCACATTCTACTTGACTTAGGATGGTAATGCTTGCCATAACTAATAGGTCCATTTAGGACGAGTGGGGGGGTGTAGTCCCGTTGGCAGAAGTTCGACTGCAAGAGGGCGAATCCCTCGAGAACGCGTTGCGCCGCTTCAAGCGGAAGGTACAAACTGAGGACATCATTAAGGAAGTAAAACGTCACTCGTTTTACCTGAAGCCGGGCGAGAGGAAGCGAGTAAAAGAAGCGCTGGCTCGCAAGCGCAGCCGCAAGAAAGCGCGTAAAGAGCAAGATTGAAGTAAAACTTAACGACGAAGTAACAAAATCAACGAAACACGACTAATCGAGAACGGGCTGATCCAGATCGGACGGCCCGTTTTAACTACGGCAAGAGTAGTCAGACCACAGACAGCAAAAACAAAGACAAGATCGAAACGAGAAATTGCTTAAATTCCCGACAGTTATGAAGCAATTCTCCCGAGAGCCATAAAACGACTATCAGTAACCATGCGGTGCACACCGCATGGCGGGCCGAATCCAGGGGTCAGCATGAGGGGGATGTAAATCTCCTGCCCACGATGTGAACCGGATCCTTCCCTATTCGGGTCTCCCGTGATGAGCAGGTCACGCGCAATGGGAGCGCCTCTTCAATGGAATACCAGGACAAGGTTTTGAAGTGCATCGATTGTGGCACGGATTTCGTGTTCACGGCGGGTGAACAGCTGTTCTTCCACGACAAGCAGTTCAAGAACGAGCCAAAGCGTTGCAAGAACTGCAAAGGCAAGCGAGTAGCGGTGCTTGGCGCATCGTCCCCAGGACAGTCGCGCGGGCACTCGTATGCCAAGATGGAGACCCGGACGAACTGTTCACAGTGTGGGAAAGAGACTACGGTTCCGTTCCGGCCGACGCAAGGGCGGCCAGTGCTGTGCCGCGAGTGCTTTCAGGGACGGCGGGTCGCGAGCGCCTGATTATCCCCCTGGTTATCCCATCGATCGCTTCGGGATCCACGGCTGACCGAGGCGTCTTCGAGCGAATTGTCTAAGGGGAAAGGGCCAGCAGGACGCTTATCCTGTGTGGCGCTTGTCTTCCTGCGCCTTAGTTGCGGCGTTTTGACGATGCTGTTTGTCAGCATGGTTGACAAGCAAGGCTTCCACCTGTCGCAGCAGATCCTTAGTGCCCAACGGTTTGATGAGCAGGGAGTCTGCTGTTCCGCCGTTCCAACTCTCGCCATTGTCGTGCTGGCTTTCACCGGCGGGCCGCGCTTCGCTGCGATCAGTGTACCAATCAGCTCCGAGTGGTGGATGGGCCGTGAGGAGCGCGGTAGCTGGATTGTAGGCTTGACTGCGCGCGCGCCGGAGCACCTGGAGACCCGATTCTTCTGACTCCATGCGCAGATCGCTGATCACCATGTGAAAGACACCGGACTCCATGCGCCTGAAGGCCTCGGCGGAACTGGAGGCAGTTTCGATTTCAAATCCGTGGAGTTCAAGGACTGCTTTTAGCGTCAGAAGCACCGCGAGATCGTCATCAACTAAAAGAATGCGGCGCTTCATGTTCGTCTCCTGGGCATGGGGAAGATTATGACGCTACTCGTTTGCCAGTTAGCGAAGACCAGAATCTAACCTCTACAGATACAGATCGTTCAGTCGCGACGCCTGCTCATTTAGTATAGGAGGGTGGCTCGCTTCTACATAGAAAATTTTGGCTGTCGCGCAACCCAGGCGGATGGGGCGGCGCTCGAACGGCAGTTTCTGGAGCGCGGACTCGATCGAGCCGGAGCGGCTCGCGACGCGGAAATTGTCGTGCTTAATACTTGCACGGTTACGTCCGGCGCAGATAAAGACGCGCGTGCATCAATACGGCGACTGCAGCGCGTCAACCCAGATTGCAAAATTCTAGTGACTGGCTGCTACGCGCAGCGCGCGCCGGAAGAGTTGGCAGCACTGCCTGGCGTGACCTGGGTGGTGGGCAATTCGCACAAACACCAGGTGGCGGAGATCGCGACTTCATCGTCATCTCTTTCTTCGTCGGAGGGATTTATTTCGCTGGCGCAGCTTTTGGGTGAGCCGCACCCGAATAATGTTTTTATAGGCGATATTTTTGCGCACACCGAGTTGCTTGCAGCTCCGGTATTCGAAGCGGCTAATGAGCGCACGCGGCCAAATCTCAAAGTGCAGGATGGATGCGACAATCGTTGCTCTTTCTGCGTGATTCCGTATGTTCGAGGGCAGAGCCGCTCGCTCCCCTTAGAACGCGTAGTCGCGGAGGTGCGGACACTGGTCGACGCCGGCTATCGCGAGGTGGTGATTTCCGGAATCAATTTGGGGCGGTGGGGAAGGGATTTGGAGGGGGTCGATGGTCGACGGTCGTCAGTCGTTGGCGAAGTTGAACCCGTCAATTCGGCAGATACTTGGCAGTCGCGATCCGTCGCCGAACGACTAACGACCAACGACGATCGACTTGTTTCGCTGATTCGCGCCGTTCTCGAGCAAACATCTCTGGAGAAACTACGCATCAGTTCGGTTGAGCCAATGGATTGGAGTGACGAACTGATCCAGTTGATGGCATCGTCGGAGCGAATCGCGAAGCATGCGCACGTGCCGCTGCAGTCGGGCAGCGATGCGGTATTGCGGCGCATGCATCGCAAGTATCGTCCTTGGCATTATCGCGAGAAGATATCGAAGATTCGAGCGGCCATGCCGAACGCGGCAATTGGCGCCGATGTGATGGTCGGGTTTCCAGGCGAGACGGACGCCGAGTTCGAAGAGACGCGACGCATGATTAAAGAGCTTCCCTTTACTTATCTGCATGTATTCAGCTATTCGGCGCGCCCCGGAACGCCGGCTGCGCAAGCGCCAGGGCAGGTTGCGATCGGAGTGGCCCGAGAAAGAAATCGGGTGCTAAGAGAGCTTGCATCTCGGAAGAAAGCGGCGTTTATGCAGTCGCTGGTGGCTACGACCGTGAAGGCGATTACGCTGCAGTCGGGGGGAGCGGATTTTACCGAAGCCCTGACCGACAATTATCTGAAGATGAGAATTTATGGTCGTCACGACGCGAACCGGTGGGCACTGGTGCAGGTCGAACGCATTGACGGCGAAATGCTCGTGGGTAGCTCGTATTCCTTTTCGCAGAGATGAAGCCCCGCTGGTAGAATGTCGCCGAGGCGCATCGGAACTCACGCGCGAGGAGACCTTGGATGCCCCGGGACGAAAACGTAAAGGCTGTTCAACGGGCGGCGGAGCGGTTCAACGCGAAGAATCTGGAAGGTTACCTGGAACTCTACGACGGCGGCGTCCTGCATCACGGCTTCGGCAATATCAAACGAGGCGTTGGAGGGTTACGAGAGCATTTTCAACATCTGCTGCAGGGGTTTCCCAACTTAAGAATCGATAGTCAGGATATTTTCGGCGACAACGAAAAAGTGGCGCATCGCTATACCTTCTACGGAACGCACCAGGGAGAGTACATGGGGTATCCTGCTACCAATAAATTCGTCGTCGCTCCAGGGGTCTTGCTGCATTCGTTCGAGCGGGGAAAATGTGTTGAGGTCTGGCACGTGATCGACAACATGCGGATTCTCACCATTATGGGCATAATTCCGGCGCTCCCAAAGCTGCGCAGCGATGCGCCGCCCTCAGTCAATCGATGAGTCGCAGGCTTGCTAGTAAAGAAAATGCCCTTGAGGGAATCTTATGGTAGTGACTCAATAGTGCACAAAAGAGAACAAAGGCATTGACCAGCAACCCTTTACCGGCTTACGATAACAAAAATCAATAACTGCGGGAGTGATCCGAACCCATGTCACAAACGAGGCTTCGGTCGGCTGTGTGTGGCTTGCTGTTAATCCTGTTTCCGGCGCAGATGATGCTGGCGGGAGAAACTCCATCGGCTATGCTGTACACCAATGGTGCGGCGTGGCTGAACGGGAGTGTGGTGCCGAAATCGGCAGCCGTGTTCTCGGGAGATCTGTTGCAGACCCGTCCCGATTCTACGGCCAGCATTCAATCGAATGGTTCGAGTGTCATGGTTCTGGCCGACTCACTGGTTAAATTTCAGGGGCCAACCATAGAGTTGGAGCATGGCGCAGTGCGGGTGACCACTTCTCGCGGACTCACGGCGCGCGCCGGCGATGTAACCATCAAACCTGCTGCCGATACCTGGACTGAATTTCAGGTCAGGGATGTCGACGGACAGGTGCAGATCGCGGCCAACAAGGGCGACGTGACTGTGCAAGACGATAAGGGAACCACGACCACTGTCTCTCAAGGACAAGAGACCACGCGCGATGACACGACCGATGCGGAGAAAAAGAAGAAAAAGCGTCGGCGTGCGGGGGCAGCGTGGGCAGCCAGTGGCGGAATCATGAGTTCTACACCGGTGGTGGTTGGCGGATTGGTTGGCATCGGAGCGGGTGCGGTGTGGATCTGGACGCGCTCGTCGACTCCGGTAAGCCCGTCGTGCCCGTCGACCCCTTGCGAGTAATTGTTGCGATTGTTGCATTGAATTCTTTCTCTCCAGGTTGTTCTAAGGTGGGCGACTGAATCATTTGAATCTCTGAAGCATGTCGCGCTACGTTTCCTACCGAGATTTCGATTGGGTCCTGATGGGCTTCGTGCTGGCGATCTGCGCGCTCGGCGTGGTGCAGATTTATAGTGCGACTGAGCACACGAAATTCGCGGGTTCCCACATCAAGCAAATCTACTGGATTCTGGCTGGCCTGGGCGCGATGTTCCTCGTCAGCCTGGTCAACTATCAAGCCCTTCTTGAACAAATCCACTGGATGTACATAGTATCGCTGGCTTCGCTGATCGCGGTGATCCTCTTCGGACAAAAGTACCTGGGCGCGCGGCGTTGGATCAAACTTCCCGGCGGGAGCCATTTTCAGCCATCGGAGTGGGTGAAGCTGATCCTGATTCTGGCCGTGGCAAAGTACTTTTCGGATTTGCATGAGCGTGAATTGTCGTGGTCCGACTTTCTGAAAGCCGGTGCCATTGTCGGAATCCCGATGTTGCTGGTCTGGAAACAGCCAGATTTGGGCACGGCGCTGACGTATTTACCGATAGCGGTCATGGGGCTCTTTCTGGGTGGACTTCGTTGGCGTCAGGCGGGGATAGTGTTGCTCCTCGCCGCGCTCGCCATGCCGCTGGCCTGGCACCACATGAAGGACTATCAGAAGCAGAGATTGGTTAGCTTTCGCGAGCCTGATGCGGACCCCAAGGGGTCGGGCTACCAAGTAAGCCAGTCGCTGATCGCGGTAGGGTCCGGTGGAATTTTCGGCAGTAGTCAGGGATCACAGACGAAACTGGCATTCCTTCCGATTCCGCAGACCGACTTCATTTTTGCCGCCTTTGCTGAGGAACATGGATTTGTAGGAGCTTTGGCGGTGCTGCTGTTATACTTCATAGTGCTGATGCGGTTGACCCAGAATGCGCAAACGGCGCCCGACCGCGCCGGGGCATTTCTGGTGATGGGTGTGGTGGCTGTGCTTAGCTTTCACATTCTCGTCAACGTCGGCATGGTGGTTGGCTTTATGCCGGTCACCGGAATACCTTTGCCCCTCATGAGTTACGGTGGGTCGTCCGTTCTCTTCATGTTTTTGGCGCTCGGAATTGTGATGAACGTCCGGATGCGCCGCTTCGTGAACTGAGACGGATCGGTAGACGTTGGGGCGCCTTTCGCAACAATCGCAAACGGCGCCAAGAAACAAGATTTGGCAGGAAACAAGATTACGAAGGCCCTCGCGAAAAAGGAGGGCAGAATGCCGGCAGAAGTCGAAGCCGGACAGGATTGAAGCCAGTCAGGCGGGGAACGGCCCTCTCGGCGGAATCAGAGAGTTGTGGCCACAGACCTGGCGGAAGGCTTTACGCGATCAGTGCAGACGAGCAAGAACAATTCACAGCTGCAGTGTAGGTCCCGGGAAACATTTTTTCCTGGGGACCGCGCCCGCTCCTACCCGGAGCGGCGCTGAACGCTATCGATCCGTTGGTCCGCCTTGCGCTTCTGGTCCGGTGAAATAACCGGAGTAGAAATGAACAAGGAATTGTACGTATCGACCACGCCCCATGAAACCAAAGTGGGGATCACAGAAGATGATCAACTCGCGGAAATTTACCTCGAACGCGAAAATGAATACACCCTAGCCGGCTCGATTTATAAGGGCCGAGTCACGCGCGTGCTGCCAGGCATGCAATCGGCCTTTGTGGATATTGGCCTGGAACGCGATGCCTTCCTCTACGTCTCCGATTTCATGGATCTGGAACAGACGGATGAAGACCTCGATGAAGCGATCCCGGCCAATCGTCCCGTAAGCGAGGCGCGCCCGCGCAACGGATCGGAAGCGATCCCCGCGGTCGATGGCGAAGCGCGGTTTGGCGAAGCTAACGACGCAGCGGGCCAAGCCGATGAGCTACCTGCCGCTTCGGCGGAAGCGGGCAATGTGGCGAGTGCGCCGCGCGATTTTCGCGGCCGTCGCCGCCGTCGCGGACGCCGTGGAGAAAACGGCGATCGAGGCGGCCGCGGAGAGCGTCCGGAGCAGGTTCGAAGCGAACTTCGAAGTGAACCTCGCACTGAAGGGCGCGTTGAAACATCCAGCGAAGTACGGCACGAACCTCGCCACGAACCTCGCGAAGACTCGCGCGGAAATGAGACGAGAGGCGAAGGAAGAGAAGTGAGGAACGACCGCTTCAACCGCGGCGATCGTCCGGGACGGGGCGGCTCCGATTCGCGATTCCAGCGCTCAGCGCCCGCCAGTCGCGTCGGCCGCGACTATGATTACGGGCCACCCCCGGGATATCAGCCGATTGTGCTGCCCGGTGAATCGATTTCCAAGTACCAGCGTTTAAGTCAGAATCAAGCTCAACCTCAAGAACCGGTTGCGCCCAAAAAAGACTTCTCCACGACGAGCGCACCCCCCCTGCCCGCCTCGATCGTAGCGAGTTTTCCCGATGACGAACCTATCTTCGCTGCCGATGTTGCCGAGCCTTTGCACGAGCAGCACGATCACATTCCGCACGCTGAGTTCGAGGAAGAGATTCATAGTGCGTCCGTCAACGCCGCGCCGGATATAGCCGAAGCACGGAACGAAGGCCGCATCACAGAAGCCTATTCAACTCACCCGGCCGCCATTGACCAGACGAGACAGGATCAGACGAGGCAGGACCGGACGAGGCTGGACCAGACGAGGCCGAATGAAACTCGGCGCGAGGTGGAGACGGCTCCCCATACGATCCCCGATGTCGTTGACGACAACCGAACTGAAGCGGCGCACTCTGCAATACGTGGCTCCATGCAGGGCTCAGTGGAAGAGCAGGAAATCGAAGAGGAAGAAGTCGAGCTTGCATCCTACGGCGAAGAACCAGGAGACGACGCCGGCTTTGAAGAAGAGGAATTGCTTGAGGTAGAAACGCGGGCGGCAAGTGGAGGATTAACTGGGCCATCCGTCGCAGAGGTTGCTCCCGGCTTGGCGGCCGGTAGCGAATCGGCCGGCGTTGAATCGTCAGCGAATGGTGAAGCGGTTCCGGAAGCGGTGCTTGAAGCCGAAGAGCGAGAAGCGGAGGAGTTGGAACTCGAAGAGGCGCAAGCGGAAGCCGAGGCGCTCCTCGAGGCAGAAGCAATTGGCGAGGGCACAGTCGATGCGAGCGCGGAAGTTCGCGGCCCAGCGCCGGAAGCGATGCTCTTGCAGCGGACGCAACGCCGCGGACCGGAGCGCGGGTTCGATCGAGGGCGCGGCCGCCGCGGTGGGCGGCGCTTTCGCAGCCGTGAGAACCGCGTGGTGCCGCAGATCAGCGAACTGCTCAAAGAAGGGCAAGAAGTTCTGATCCAGATTGCCAAGGAGCCGATTGCCAAGAAGGGCGCTCGTATCACCAGCCACATTGCGTTGCCAGGACGCTTTCTGGTTTTCATGCCGACGGTGAATCATACGGGCGTATCGCGCAAGATTTCGTCGGAAGAAGAGCGCCTGCGGCTGAAGCGTATCATCCAGAGCGAGCGAGAAAATGGAGGCGGCGGTTTCATTGTGCGCACCGCGGCAGCGGGCGCTACCGATGAAGAGCTGCGAGCTGATATCCGTTTTCTAAAGAATTTATGGAGCGAGATCAAGACGCGTTCTGAAAACAGCAAGGCTCCGGCGCTCATTTACCACGACCTCAACGTGGTGGAGCGGGTGCTGCGCGATCAGGTGAGCTCGGATTTTTCGGTGATCTGGGTCGACACTGAGCAGGAATACGAGCGCATTGTTCGCTTCGCCAATCGTTTCCAGCCGGCTCTGGTAAAGCGCGTCAAGCTCTACACCAAAGAGACCCCGCTCTACGATCAATTCGGCCTGAACGAGGAAATCAACAAGGCGCTGAAATCGAAAGTCTGGTTGAAGAGTGGTGGCTACATTGTCATCAATCAGACCGAAGCGCTAGTTGCGATCGACGTAAACACCGGTAAGTATGTCGGCAAAACCGCTCGCCTGGAAGACACGATCGTAAAGACGAACGTCGATGCCATCAAGGAAATCGTGCGCCAGGTGCGGCTGCGCGATCTCGGCGGCATCATCATCATCGATTTCATCGACATGGATGAGCGGCGCAACCGCCAAAAAGTAATGCAGGCGCTGGAAGAGGCGCTGCGCCTCGATCGCGCTCCGTCAAAGGTTCTGCAGTTCAACGATTTCGGACTGGTGGCGATCACGCGCAAGCGCGTGAAGCAGTCGCTCGAACGGACGATCGGATCGCCCTGCCCCTACTGCCAATCCACCGGCTTCGTCAAATCGGTGGGCACCATCTGCAATGAGGTTTATGTCGAGATGCGCAAGATCTCAAATCATCTCGAGCACAGCGACGTCATGTTGCGTGTGAATCCCGAAGTCGCGAAAGCGTTGAAGGCAAACAACGCGAAGCTGCTGGCCGAGATGGAAGAACTGACGAAGAAGACTATCATCGTGAAATCGGACCCGGCGCTGCATCAGGAGCAGTTCGACATTCACTAGACCGCGCATAACAATTTGATCTGAGTTTTGAGAAAAGGACGGACAAATTAGCCCGTCCTTTTTTGTTCGCGATGTTGGGATGAACAACTCGGCAGAACGGTGTGGTCTACTACGCTTCGGCGATCAGCTTCGCTGCTTCGGCGGTGCGCTCGCGCAGCTTATCGAGTGAATTGCGCAGTGGCTCGCCGTTGCCCTGGCCTTCCGCTTGCTGCCCAGCCGCCAGCGCCAGCCGGTCCACCGCCTCCGCAAGCCGTTTGGCCAGATCGATCAGGACCACCAGCGAGTCGGCATGCAGCTTCCACACGGATGGCGAATTTCGCGAGCGCTTCAATTCCTCCATCTCAGTGGTAAGGCGCGCGTTCACTGCGACCAGGCGCAGTAACATGCGGGCAGCGTCGGCGCGCGGTCCCGGCTGCTCAAGATAGTCCGCGGTGTACGCTTCAACCTCGGCGGCATTGAGCATGAGGTTGAAATAGCGCATGGGCACAATCTGCCGGAACTTCGGATCGGCCACGCGCACGAATACCCGGACCGACTCTTCAACCCGCCGCAACTTGGCTTCTTCAACCGAAAGGGCCTGCGGAGTAATCGCGGCGGGAGTGTACTTGAGGGCCAGTGCCGGGGCAACCGCCGCCGCGCCAGCGCCCACAGCGCGCCCGGACGATGCGTGGTCAGGATGCGAGCGCCGGATCGGCGGCCTACGCTCGAGTTCTTTTTTCAGCCGCGAAACGCGGCGAAATTTCTCCAGCGCCGAACCGTAATCCCCTTTCAGCAACGCCTGCTGGTTGAGCGCGGCCACGTGCTCCACCGTGACTTCAACGCCATCGACCGTACTCAGAATGCTGCCGCCCAGTTCTTCAAGGCGCTTGGCAAAATCTTTGATCTCTTCCGTGGCGGAGGTAAACAGCGAATAGAAGCGGTCGCCGAATGCGGCATTATAAGGCGCGAGTGTGGCCAATACTCCGGGATGATAAATCGATTCGCCGAGCGAAGCTTTCAATTCGCGAACGCGCTGGATGATGCCCGAATCCATAAGCGCGCTGAAATCCTGAAACCGATTTGCCTGATCGAGCAGCGGCCCAAATTCGCGCAGCAGTTGCACGTGATTTTCGGGCAAGACCGGCACATCGGATTCTGACAGGATTTCGAGCAGCGCAATTTCAAACGGAGAAAGAGGAATCGAGCCATCGAGCCCGTAACCACGCCGCTCCCATTGACCGGGCACGCGCGGATGGCGAAACAAAAAAGTTGCTACCAGATCGGTCTTGTCGCGATTGGCTCCGGAGTCATCACGATGGCGCGCAAAATAGCGCAACAGCGCCTCCGCGACTTCCGGATCCATGTCAGATTGCACCCCGATGCGCAGCATGGCGGGAGTGATTGCCATGTCAAGAAGCTGTATCCAGAGCTGCATTTGATCGAGAGTCGAACGCACGTCGGGCGTGCGGCTGATAACCTCAGGCGCAAGTTCGGCGGGCGCCGGCATCTCTCCGCCAAGCTGGTCGCTTAGCAGACGATGGTAGAAGCTCTGCACAGTGGCGAGCAGCGCGAGTTCCCATTGGGGATCCTCAACCACAGTCAGCTCCTTCGAGATCGGCTCGTAAAGTTTTCAAATGAGGTCCGTCATTAGTAAAACCGAAAGGCTAACGCAGTGCAATTGGTTACCCGGTTACGGAAGTGATGGCACTCCTACTCGATATTGCCAATGCTTAGTTTTGGCGCGGAAAGACTGGGGCGACGAGCATCGTCCTGTCTGATGGCGTGTCTGTCAAGTACTTCAGTAACGTCGTCGGTCGCCAAAAAAGCCGCTGGCGCCGCCGACTATTTGCGCAGCGCCTTAACAATCACACGCGCCGCATTGGCACCCGATCCGCCGGTAAGGCCAGTGCCAGGATGGGTTCCATTGCCGCATAAGAAGAGTCGTTCGATCGGCGTTTGATAGCGTGCCCAATCAAGCAGGGGACGCATGGTGAAGAACTGATCGAGCGCGAGTTCGCCATGAAAGATGTGGCCGCCGGTGAGGCCATAAGTCTCTTCGAGATCCTTCGGCGTGATGATCTGGTGGCGCAGAATGAGCCGCGGTAAATTGGGCGCGTATTGTGCAATGGTTTTAACGACAGTTTCCCCAAGCGCGGTGCGCTGGCTCTCCCAATCGCCATCTTTTAGTTTGTAAGGCGCGTACTGCATGTAGATGGACATCACGTGCTGGCCGGCTGGAGCAAGCGATGGGTCGGAAAGAGACGGGAATGTCATTTCAATATAAGGATTGCGCGAGAAATTGCCATACTTCGATTCGTCGAAAGCGCGCTCCAGGTAATCGATCTCGGGGCTAATCTGGATGCGCCCCTGGAGCAGATTGCCGTTGCCCTTGGCTTTGAGTGCGGCGAAATCTGGGAGCGCAGAGAGCGCAAGATTGATTTTTGCGACCGTCCCCATCGAGCGATAATTTTTGATTTTTTGTATGAAATCTGGCGAGAGGTGCGCTGGATCGACGAAGCGCATCAGAGTGCGCTTGGGGTCCGCGTTCGAGACGACGGCGCGCGCGGAAATTTCTTCGCCGGAAGCGAGGACAACTCCCGTGGCAACGCCGTCCTTCACTCGAATCTCGGCGATATCAGCGTCGGTGCGAATCTCCGCTCCCGCTTGCTTCGCCGCCGCAGCCATGGCCAACGTGATGGCGCCAGTTCCGCCGGCAGGGAACTGCACGCTTCCTGCGGGAGAAGATCCGTCTGATCGATCAGCGGCGGCGCGCAACAGGAGCACAAGCGCGCTGCCGGCTGACCATGGGCCGAGAAATGTTCCGAAGATGCCGCGGGCGGCGATGGTCGCGCGCAGCGGTTCGGTGTCGAAAAACTCCGCCACCAGATCGGCGGCGGCCATTGGTCCCCATCGCAACACGCGATAAAGATCTTTCTTGCCTAGATTTCGAATCGACCGGCCGGTCTGCAACATTCCCCAGAGATCGCTGCTGCTGGGGTTATCGATGTTTGGCGGCGTGAGCGCCAGCGCTTCGCCAATAACTTTGCCAATCTTGCCGAGCGCAACACCGAAATCCACATAGCCCGCAGCATCTTTCTGCGACCATTGCGCGATCTCTTCGGCAGCTTTTGTCGCGTCGGAATAAAGGACGAGCGCGCGGCCATCGGGCAGCAGTGAAACAGTGCTGACTTCGGACGTCGTCAGTCTTAAACCATGCTGCTCGAGTTGCATGTCGCGTACGACGTCGGCGCGCAGCGGACCGGGAAGGTGCGCTAACGTCGAGCAGCGAAAGCCGGGGTGCAGTTCTTCGGTGATGGCCGCGCCGCCCACCTGGGCGCGGCGTTCGAGTACGAGCGGCTTGAATCCCGCCTTGGCCAGATAGAACGCGGCGACAAGTCCGTTGTGGCCGCCGCCGACAATGACAACATCCCGGATTTCCGCCGCCGATCCTTCTGCGGCCATTACGCTGCCCCGTCTTTCAGAATTTCCAGCGCCGCTAGACGTCCCGGAGCGCCCATGATTCCGCCGCCAGGATGCGTCGCCGATCCGCACATATATAAATTCTTGATAGGCGATCGAAATTGCGCCCATCCCGCAACCGGACGCAGGAAAAACAATTGTTCAAGTGACAGTTCGCCTTGGAAAATGTTGCCTTCGCTCAATCCCCACGTGCGTTCCAGATCAAGCGGGGTGACCACCTGGCGATGCAGGATAATATCTTTGATATTGGGCGCATATTCGGCGATCGTGTTCACCACATTGTCGCCGAATTTTTCTTTTTCCGTATCCCAATCGAGCCCCGGCGCGAGTTTGTAGGGCGCGTATTGCACGAAGCAGGAGAGAATATGTTTGCCCGGCGGCGCGAGCGATGTATCCGTCAGCGTCGGAATCACCATGTCGATATAAGGATGCGACGACCAGTGCCCGTACTTCGCCTCGTCGTACGCCTTCTCCATGTATTCCACGCTAGGCGAGATCGAGATTGCGCCGCGCAGATGAGCCCCCGCCCCCGGCATGCATTTAAAATTCGGCAAGCCATCGAGCGCCATGTTCACCTTGCCCGAAGACCCGCGAAACTTGTAGCGTCGCACCCCGTCCATGAATTCGTCAGGAAGATTGCCGGGCTCGATCATCTTGGTGAAGGTCAACCGCGGATCGACGCTGGAAGAAACAACGTCGGCAGAAATTTCGTCGCCATTCCCCAGCACAACTCCAGTGGCGCGTCCATTCTTAACGATAATGTTTGCGATCGGCGCTTCCGTGCGAATTTCGACTCCTGCCTCGCGCGCCGCGTCGGCAATTGCATTTGAGATCGCGCCCGTGCCTCCACGCGCGAACCCCCACGCGCGAAACGCGCCATCAATTTCTCCCATATAGTGGTGCAGCAAAACATAAGCCGTGCCCGGCGAGCGCACTCCGAGAAAAGTCCCGATGATGCCTGACGCCGACATCGTCGCTTTGAGCACATCCGTCTCGAACCACTGATCGAGAAAATCGATGGCGCTCATAGTCATGAGCTGAACCTGGTTGTATTTATCCTCGCTCGACATGCCCTGAAAGCGGCGGCCAATGAAGAGCAGCTTCATCAGTTCGCGTGGATTCAACGTCGCGGGGTCGGGCGGAATCATACTCAGGATCGGCTTGACGAAGCGGCACATCGCCTGCATCGCCTTGCCGAACTCGTCGTAAGCCTCGGCGTCGACCCGCGAGTGGCGCGCGATTTCGCGATGCGTCTTGCCGTGATCGTTCACGCGCCAGAGATGATCGCCGTTCGGCATGGGCGTGAAAGTGCCATCGAGCGGGAGAATCTCAAGTCCATGGCGGGGAAGATCGAGATCGCGAATGATCTCAGGGCGCAGCAGCGAGACTACGTATGAGCAGACGGAAAACTTGAATCCGGGGAAAACTTCTTCTGTGCAAGCCGCGCCGCCGAGAATATGACGGCGCTCGAGCACCAGCACTTTTTTGCCAGCTTTCGCGAGATAGGCGGCATTGGTCAGGCCGTTGTGGCCTCCGCCAATCACGATTACATCGTACTTCGTTGGATCAGCCACTGGCTCTTAGCTCCTAACTGTTAGCTTTTCGGAAAAAAATGGGAACAGTAACGTCTGGGTGGATCAGAGCCCGCTGGGAAGAACGCTCCATTGTAAGAGGCGGCACATGGAAAAGGTTAGGTTGCTCATTTTATCCGAGGATTGAATGGGTTGTCTTGGGGAATATTTCTTCGCTCAGTAAGGACAGGGAGTGCCAAGTTGCCACACCAAATTATTCGGGTGGATTTCTGCCCATTTCCCATCTTCTTGGTAGTCGGCCCAAGCGGCTGGCATGAGTTCTGAAAACTGGTCGCACTTGTGCCATCCGGTTAGGCAATACAAGTTGAACTGGAAAGCGTTTTGACGATTTGCCGCGGACGCAGGGTCGGAAATTAAAACCTCGAAGGAACGGATATTGCTAGCATTCCTGAACGCATATCCGGGGTGCCGCTTCAGAGGGTAATAAGCGCAGATGGTGACATCAAGTTTACGTTTATCCCATGCCGAGGCATCGATCTCAAAATTAGTGCGGTCTCGATAAAACCCGACGGCGTAGATCTTGCCGACAACCTGCCCATTCTCGATCTCTATGTCGCCAGCTGTAACCCATGGTCTCAGCCCGAGGTGCTCCCCAATCTTGACCATAGCAGGTGATTTGAACAGCAGCCACATCCATTGGTTGTTCGGTAACACCATGTGGATACAGGGTTGGGCTTCGCAGTTACTCGCTTCTTCGTAACGGAATCCACGCTCTGATCCCAAACGCCGGAGTTCGGCAACGCTGGAATTGTCCAACTGCAAAGTGCGGATCCGCTGCAAAAGGTAGGCGGCCCGACTCGCGTAGTAGTAGTTTGCGCAAATCCAGAAAAAATAGACGCCTGGAAGGGAAAGGGAAAAACAAAGCAGCAGAAGGCAGCGTTTGCGCAGGAAAGGCATAATCATCGTTAGACACCGCAGGTCATCTTGCTGTCAACATTTATTGCCAGTACCGCGAGTTGCTGCATATAATCCAGCATTCGACCTCTCCCGTGGAGGGAGACATTTTGCCCATCGGAACCGCATTTCACGAAAGAACCTTCGCACTCTGCCAGAGCCTGAATTATCGCGAGTGGTCGGGATATTACACGGTCAGCGTCTACGAGGTTCATCACGAGCACGAGTACAACGCGATCCGCAACGCTTGTGCGCTCATCGATATTTCGCCGCTTTATAAATATCTCATCACCGGCAAAGACGCGACGAAACTGGTGAACCGCGTGATCACGCGTGACATCAACAAAGTCGCGGTCGGGCAAGTGATTTACGCGTGCTGGTGCGATGAAGAGGGCAAGGTTATCGACGATGGCACAATCACGCGCCTGGAAGAAAATAAATATCGCTGGACGGCGGCCGATCCAAGCCTGCGCTGGTTTCGCCAAAACGGCCTCAATATGGATGTCCAGATCGAAGACATCTCCGAGCAGACGGCGGCGCTGGCGCTGCAAGGTCCGGCCTCGGCGAAACTTTTGAAGACTGTCGCAGACGCTGACATCGCCAACCTGAAATATTTTCGAAAAACTTCAGGCAAGATCGCCGGCGTGCCCGTCGATATTTCGCGCACCGGATACACCGGCGATCTCGGCTACGAAATATGGATTCCGTTGAGCAGCGGAGATGACGCCATACATGTGTGGGACGCGCTGATGGACAAGGGCAAGCAATTTGATATTCACGCCGCCGGAATGCTGGCGCTCGATGTGGCGCGCGTCGAAGCGGGCCTGCTCCTGATCGAAGTTGATTACACCAGTTCGAAGAAGGCGCTGATTCCATCCCAGAAATATTCGCCGTATGAGCTGGGCTTCGGCAAAATGGTTCATCTCGATAAAGAGAATTTCATCGGAAAGCGCGCGCTGGCGCGCGACCAAGAGCAAGGCGTTGCGCGGCAATTAGTCGGCCTCGAAGTGGATTGGGTAGAGGTAGAAGAGCAGTTCGATAAGTTTGGATTGTCTCCCGCGGCTCCGAGCCAGGCATCGCGAATTGCAGTTCCTGTTTACGCCGGGGATAAACAGGTGGGCAAGGCTACAACCACTGCCTTCTCTCCGCTGCTGAAAAAGCTAATTGCATTAGCCAGCGTGAGCACCGAGTATTCAAAGCCCGGAACCACCCTTCAGATGGAGTTAACGATCGAGGCGCAGCGCAAGAAGACGACGGCCACCGTTGTGCCACTGCCGTTCTTTAATCCGAAGCGAAAGACGGCAGTGCCGGTGTAATTCTTTCGCAGGCGTGGCGATTTTTATTTACTGGCTAAACGTGTCGTAAATCCGCAAAAATTGCAACGGCCGATACTGCTCAAAAGCCGGCGCGGCGGGCACGATCGTTCCATTATCGTCGATGATGTTAAATTCTGAACCGAGACCAGCCGCCTCATTATTCATATCCGAAGGAGTGAGGTCTTGCCATTTCCCAGTTGCCAGCCGCAACTGAAGTGTCTGCATCGCTGTGATCGTTTCCGCCGGCGAGAAAGCGCAATGCCCGGCGCGATGCACGAATGTTTTGCGCAACCACCCGCCGTCATTCGCCTCATTGACAACCTTCTGGTAAGCCCGCTCGTTTTCGACAGGGACGAGGCCGTCACCCGTAGTATGCATCGTCAGAACCGGAATGCTCAGTTGGCCGTTGTAGATGATGTTTTGGCTCAAGTAACTAAGAGCGCTCGGATCGGCAGCGATTCGCGTGGCGCGGTTCAGCGTTGTTAGATCGGCGTCGAGATCCAGCCCTGCGGCGGCGTACAGAGCTTGCACTTCCGCATAGCTTGTCGAGCGCGTCAATTGATACTTATAGTTCACGCCCATGTTAAACGACGGATTGCCCCCAGCCCTGTATTCCAACTCCGCCCGGAATGCAAACATGAAGGGCACGTCAACCTCCGACAGCCACAAAAACTGATTGGCCTGCTGAGTCACGTAGTCGGTCGGCGACGGTTCAGGCGAAGCGGGATCGAACCAGCCTGGCAGGTCTCCGAGAGCCGCAGCCAATGCAATTCGCGCCTGCCCCTGCGCCGTGGCCTGCGCCTCGGCAAGAATCGTCTCGGCCGCGAGGTAATTGTCCGTCGGATTGGTGATGTCGACGACTTGAAGCGTTCCTCCCGCGACCAGAGTGTTGAAAGCGAACGCCCCGTCCAGCGCCCCGTTCCACTCTCCCACACCGCCGGCCACGACGCCGCACATGGGCAGCGCGGCGTTAAAGCGAGTCGGATATTCCTGCACCAATCCGGCGGTAATCATGCCGCCAAGAGAATGTCCCCACGCGATTGTGGTCGTGGGATTGCCGACGAGGCTTTGAAAAACGTCGAGCGTCGCAATCTGATCTGGAATTGCCTGCTGAATGGCCCACCCAGTCGTCGCATAGGACGAGCCCGCGAGCGCAAAGCCCGCCGCCAGCATATAACCACCGGTAAGCGGGTCGCCCACGTCTTCCGCCGGATTCGGCGATCCTGGCGTGACGTATCCATGGCTGTAGAGAAGCAGAGTTCCATTCCATACCGCGGGTACATCAATCACATAGGTCGCACCGTCAGGCAGCGTTCCGGTGAGATGCTGTTGCGCAGCTGCGCTCCCGCAGAATGCGACGATGATGAGCGATAGGGCGGCGAACGATATTGCGAGCTTCGTGATTGCGAGCTTCGTGAAATTCGACATGGAAATCCTCGATAGGGAAATGTTCGACATGGAAATCTTCCTCTGGGGCGCCGAAAGCCCATCCCCAAGCCTAGTTCCGCACGGGAGGGATCGGCGACAAAATTGTCTGAAAGTTTGTGCCTCTGGTCGGAACTTGTCAACGTGAAAAAGTTTGCTCTCGGAGCGCCCGCCGTTTTCCGGCCCAGTACAGCCCGACTCCGATCAGAACCAGGGCGCCGCAGCCGCCAACAACTTTGCAGACAGCCAGCGCCTTATTCGGCTCATCGGGTGACGGCAGGGCCGATAGCGCGATGGTCAGCAGGGTCGCAGCAAACCCGACCACTGCGAGCACATAAGCGGCCGGTCTTCCGCCCGGCACCCGGATGACCTCCTCGCCAGCCGGTTCGCCCTGCAATTTGAACATCGACGCGAATAGATATAAGTAGGGTATAAAATAGCTGATCACGCTCATGCTGATCAGTACCTCGTACGCCCCTTGAACCGAGGTTCCCGCCTGTCCAAGAAAAATGAAAATGGCGCCGATCACCGCCTGAGTTAGCAGCGAAACCCACGGCGTGCCCCACCGCGGATGAAGCTTTCCGAATGAAGCAGGAAGATAGTGATCGACTCCGGCTACGAAAGGCAAACGCGCCACGGCAGCAAGATACGCTCCTGACGAACCGACATTGCTCAGCGCAATCAGAAACGCCGAGATCGGGAGAAACCATGGCAGCCCCACGCGCTCGGAAGTTTTGGCAATCGCCTGCACCAGGCCTTGCAATGGACTAACCTCCGACGACGGGAGCGCGAGCAGCACGCAGACGGTTCCGACGATGTAACAGAAGGCAATCGTCAATCCTCCGACGAAAAGAGCCAGAGGAATGATGCGGCGCGGATTCTTGATCTCTTCCGCCATGAAAGATCCGGTCTCGCATCCGCCGAAAGCAAAAGCGAGCACCGACCAAAATATGATGTCATTCAGACGCAAGCTCGGCGTCATGGTATGAAGCGAGAAAGTGTTGGCCGATCCGAAGCGGTGATAGGCGAGAAGGCCTAAACCGATGATGATGAGGACGGAAATCCACATGGCGAGAGCGCCGCTGTTGTGCAGCCATTTGCCTACGTCGAGCCCGACCACATTCAAGAAGGTGGCAGCGGCGAGCGTTACCAGCGAAAAAATAATGCAGTACGTGGCATTGGAGGAAAGATGCGACCATTGCGCCTGCCGCATAAAAAGTGCGTTTGCGGCGGCGAAGTAAAGGACGGCAGGGAAGTAGGGAAGATTGCTGGTCCAGTAAGTCCAGGCGGCCATGAAGCCCGAGAAGTCGCCGAAGGCGCGCTTCGACCAGACGTAAAGTCCGCCTTCATTGGGGTAGCGAGAAGAAAGCTCGATAACCGAAAGCGCAAGTGGCGTGTAGAAAAAGAGCCAGGCGCCCAGCCAGATAACGATGGAACTCGGCCCAGCGGCGGCCGCGGTCGCGATCCAGCGCAGGCTGACGCCGGTAACGACGTAGAACAGGACCAGGTCGCGAAAGCCCATGACCCGCTTAGGGCGGTTGGGATCCTGTGCTTCGGTGATGGAGACGCCGCTACGGAGCGAGCCTGTTGAAGGCGTGGTTTCCGACAACTAAGAAGTCCTAAAGTCGATGTCGCGCATTAACGGGGATATACATAGCACCAATGCTAAGCTAACGGCAAGAGGATTATGGCTTTCCGCCCCCCGATTCTCGCGAGGGGTGCTCATTAGTGCCGTTTCGCTCGCTAGAATTGCGGGCGCAATAGTAGGAGGATACGGAGCGCATGAACGATGCACGGGAGAGAAGTGTCAGATGCCAAAATGGAGTGATCTAAAGACTGCGAAGAAAACTGGCGGGAAATAGCTGGCTTCTACTTCAAATTCTTCTGCGCGAATTGGCAAAACTGAAATTCAAACTCTTCTGGTGAATAGATTCCCTTTTGGACAAGAAGCGTATTCATGGCGTAAATGGTAGCTCGAAACCTGTCTTCGCGGGATAGTCTCTCCATTGCTTCCTCGAAACTAATCATTTCTCCGTTTTTATCAACTCTCTTTGCGGAATGACCGACTGAAGTGGTTGCCATAATTTGAACGACTCTCCGGCGTCTACGACAATATTCCGCCTGTGCTTCTGAGTCAACTCCACCGACTGGCCCACAAAGATGATCGACCAATCATCCCATAGCCAGTTCGTCGGAAGATTCCAGAGGCGTTCCGCAGCGGCGGCAGATGACGGCCGAACAATCGCCGCAAGTCAGCGGATCGCTGACTTCGACGGCACAGACCGGGCAATAGAAGACTGCAACCGGTTCGCGGGCTTGTGGCGCGGGTTTCGGAGTCGACTCCATTAGCACGGAACTGTACCACAAACTTCGGAGAGCGCTGGCAACGAGCGCGAGCAATGTATTATTCTGGCGGCTTGCGCAGAATGAGGCCGCCCTCCGCCGGCGGCAGCGAGAATGGAAATTCCCAGATTTGGTCTTTCATATAGAAGCTGATAATGAAATCTTCCCGCTCTTTCCAGGGGCCGATCCACTTATTATTCGTCGCAAAAAAGACCCAGCCGTGAGCTTCAGGATTGCCCGGAGTCAGATCCACGGTATTAGGATCGAGAGTTTGCGTGCTTACAAACTCAATGAATTCCGCAGCCACCCTTTCATATTCGCGCAAGAGGGCCGTTTTCTCGTCCGCAACTTTAGGATTCTTCTTGATCTGGCGCTCGGTTTCAAAAACCTTGGTATCGATGTCGTTCTGCAATCGGTTGGAGAGCTCAGCCGGATCCTCGAGTCCCTCGAAAACGTCATGATGACGAACGAAGTCTATGCGGACGTCGGCCGGAAATTCAAATTTGCTTTTGCCAGAGTAGGTCACGCTTGCATACACGCCCAGGAGGCGATAGAAGCGGTGACGGCTTTTCGCCAGTTCCTGCGAATCGACAACGAGCGCTATGCTCAAGCCATGCCCGGTCATCGTCCAGCGGTAGTGCCCGTCCTCGGTCGATTCAAACGTGCAGCCCGGCGCACCCGAGGTCCAACGCACGGTAGGGAGGTTTTTTTTCTTCGCCGCGTGGCAGAGTTGCGGCGAGAGAATCATGGAAAAAAGGATGGCGAAAATCGGAAATACAAGCCGGGCGCCGAACAATCCAGAACGTAACATCAATGCAAAGTGTATAGCTTTTATATCGCCAACGTCACGGGACGCCGGGCGCAGAACTGAGAACAGGATTCAGCCCATCAAGCGTGGGGACGCTGTCTCTAGGTGGGGCGTCGACCTGAAAAAAACAGCCGCACAAAATATGGTAGATTGAAATGGGTGAGGGCGCGTAGCTCAGTTGGTAGAGCAACGCCCTTTTAAGGCGTGGGTCGCAGGTTCGATTCCTGCCGCGCTCACCACTTTCGAACCCGCAGCAATAGGCCTTCGCGAGAGGGCCTTCGTTTTTTATCCGCACATTTCTTTTTTGCCAGTGAAACGAAATGATTGCAATTCGCTGTAGCGCCCTGCTGTTCGACATGGACGGTGTACTGATCGACTCCACGCCTGCCGTGGCGCGAGTGTGGACTCGCTGGGCAATCGACCGCGGCCTCGATCCAGACAAAGTTGTCCACATGGCCCACGGCCGTCCCAGTCAAACCACCATCCGCGAGTTGCTGCCCGATGCCGACGTTGATCTCGAAAATCGCGAAGTCGAACGCTGCGAGATCGCCGACCTTGACGGTGTCGTTCTGCTGCCGGGTGCGCAACAGCTTCTGGACAGCCTGCCTCCCGACCGCTGGACGATCGCCACTTCCTGCACGCGTGCCTTGGCCGAAGTGCGTTTGCGGGCGGCGGGACTGCCGATTCCAGCGAACATGATCACCTCGACCGACGTCAAGATTGGCAAGCCCGATCCCGAGCCCTATCTGAAGGCGGCGGCAAAATTGGGATTTGCCGCCTCCGATTGCGTAGTCGTCGAAGATGCTCCCGCCGGAGTTCGCGCAGGCAAGGCCGCCGGTGCTAGGGTTATTGCGTTTCTAACGACTATGGGCCGGCGCGATCTCGAGGATGCTGGCGCCGATTGGATCCTGCACAATTGCACAGAGATCGCGGCCTCACGTGATCTGGATCACGGCCTGCAGTTGAAGCTTGGACTATGAAGCTTGGACTATGAAGCTTGGACTATAAAGATCGGTGTTTTCAAGAAGACGATTGCGTGCGGCCACACGCTCAACTAGAATCCTCACTTCTTTAAAGTTTGCCCGCAAGAAGTGCCTGCTATAAATGAGATTGATGCGATTGTTTCCAAATAAAATCAGACGCAGCGCAACGAAGAAGAATTGGTATACAGGCAGGGTCTCGTGATCATTGGCGTTCCCAAAGAAATCTATCCGGGCGAGCGGCGGGTTGCGCTCGTGCCGGCCGTCCTCCCCATCCTGACCAAAGCAGGTTTCGAGATCCATGTGCAGGCGGGAGCGGGCTTTGCGGCTGGCTATCTCGACGCGCAATATGCCGAGAAGGGCGCGAAAATTGTCGAAGGGCGCAGCGCGATATTTGCCGCCGCCGACATCATCGTTCAACTGCTCGGTTACGGCGCCAACGACATTAACGGTCAGGAAGATATTCCACTCTTTCGCCGCGATCAAATCCTCATTGGATTCCTCCGGCCCTTTGGTTTGCTCGACGTGGTACAGCAGATTGCGCAGACCGGTGTGACCGCGTTTACCGTCGAACTAATGCCGCGCACGACTCGCGCCCAAAGCATGGACGCCCTTTCATCGATGGCCACCGTTGCCGGATACAAAGCAGTATTAATGGCCGCCGACGCCCAGCCGCGCTTTTTTCCCATGATGACCACGGCGGCTGGCACCGTAACTCCCGCTCGCGTGTTCGTTATCGGCTGCGGAGTCGCCGGACTCCAGGCGCTGGCAACCTCCCGGCGCCTGGGCGCGGTAATCTCCGCCTACGATGTAAGGCCGGCGGCGAAGGAGCAGGTGCAAAGCCTCGGAGGACGTTTCGTGGAACTCCCCATCGAAGCGAAGGATGCACAAGACGCACGCGGCTATGCACGCGCGCAGGATGAAGACTTCTATCGTCGTCAACGCGAGTTACTCGGGAAAGTGGTACAGGAGAGCGATGTCGTTATCACGACGGCGGTCATTCCCGGGAAAAAAGCGCCGGTGCTGGTGACGGAAGAAATGGTCAAAGGGATGGCGCTAGGTTCGGTGGTCGTCGATCTCGCTGCCGAACGCGGCGGCAACTGCGATATTACCGAAGCCGGTAAGACGGTCGTCAAACACGGCGTGACGCTCATCGGCGAAATCAATATGGCGAAAGGCGTTCCGTATCATGCCAGCATGATGTACGCCCGCAATGTCACTTCCTTTTTGACTCACCTGATAAAAGATCAAAAGTTGAATTTGAATCTGGCGGACGAAATCGTGCGCGAAACTCTGCTCACGCGCAGCGGCGAGATTGTGAATGCGCGCACCCGCGAATTCTTGAAGCTGCCTGCGCTCGCGGCCGTGACTGCGTAAGACATCATCACGAGGAAACACACGAGGAAACACCGAGGAAACAAAAGATGAACAGCAGTTCGAACCTGATCAATGCACTCTTTATTTTTGTCCTGGCTTGCTTCATCGGATTTGAGGTGATCCGGCGGGTGTCGCCGCTGCTGCACACTCCTCTGATGTCGCTCACCAACGCCCTCGACGCGATCGCGGTCGTAGGTGCGATCGTGCTCGTCGGCGAGCATAAGAGCACACTCTCCGCCGTCTTCGGATTTATCGCGGTGGTTGCCGCCACCAGCAACATCGTCGGCGGATTCTTCATTACCGACCGCATGTTGAAGATGTTTAAATCCAGCCGGCCCGCAGCCAAACCGGCGGCTGACTCGGTGGCTAAATAATGACCCCTGAATTTGCCGGAGGCCAAGTCGTCATCGAACTCTTGTATCTCATCGCGAGCGTGCTGTTTATTTTCTCGCTCAAGTGGATGAGTTCTCCGACCACCGCGCGCCATGGCATCTGGGCAGGCGAAATTGGCATGGTGCTCGCGATCTGCGGCACGCTGCTACACCACGGCATCATCGACTACAAACTGATCGGCATCGCGCTCGTCCTCGGCACCATCATCGGCGTTCCGCTTGGCAATGTGGCAATGACCGCAGTTCCACAGCGAACCGCGCTCAGCCACGCTTTCGGAGCGCTTTGCGTAACCCTGGTTGGCTCGGCCGAGTTTTACCTGCGCTCACCCGATATCTCGCGCTTCATGATGGCCGTCTTATCGCTTGAGGTTATTCTCGGCGGCTTGACCGTAACAGGCAGCCTGATGGCCGCCGGTAAACTACAGGAAATTCTGCCGCAGCGGCCGCTTACTTACAAAGGCCAGAATCTCGTCAACTTCGCGCTGCTTGCCGGCGCCGTTGTCATCGCTATAACTCTGGTGCGCAATCCCGGAGCGCAGTCGCTGTTTCCGTTCATGATCCTTATCGCGCTGGCCTTCGGCGTATTACTGATCATCCCGATCGGCGGCGCAGATATGCCAACCGTCATCTCGTTGCTGAATGGTTACGCTGGCCTGTCAGCGGCGGCCATGGGCTTTGTCCTCGGTAGCAAGCTGCTTATCATCGCCGGCGCGCTCGACGGATCGTCAGGCCTGATTCTCTCGATCATCATGTCGAAGGCCATGAACCGATCGTTTACCAATGTTCTCTTTGGCGCCTTTGGCCAGGTGCAAACTTCGCACGCTGCCGGAGAAGAAGCGAAGCCGGTTCGCAGCGCGACTCCGGAAGAGGCGGCCGCCATTCTTTCCGCCGCAAATCGCGTGATCGTCGTTCCGGGATACGGAATGGCTGTAGCTCAGGCGCAGCACAAGGTCCGCGAACTCTATGACGCGCTGACCAAGCGCGGCGTCGACGTCCGCTTTGCCATACACCCGGTCGCCGGACGCATGCCCGGCCACATGAACGTGTTACTCGCCGAAGCCGATATCCCCTATGACCGTCTTATTGAGATGGAAGAGATCAATGGCGACTTTCCGCAAACCGATGTGGCCCTCGTAATTGGCGCCAACGATGTTACTAACCCCGCTGCTCGCTCCGATACCACCAGCCCGATTTACGGCATGCCCATCCTCGATGTCGATAAATCGCACACCGTGATGGTCATCAAGCGCAGCATGAATCCGGGCTTCGCGGGCATCGATAACCCGCTCTACTATCTCGACAACACTCTCATGCTGTTCGGAGACGCCAAGGCATTTGTCGGCGGCATTGTTCGCGAACTAGGCGGCGGGCACGGCTGATCGCGCAGAGGCTTTGAAGGGCGCGGCTTCCAGCCGCATCAGGAAACACCAGCAGAATACACACCCGGCGGGCCTCAGTTCAGCGAGGGGAATTCGCGAAACCTGCGGCCCTCCAGGTTCTGGCTAGGCCGCTTTCTTCGTTTGTCTCATCTTGGCCCAACGCGCTTTTTGCGCCAGAGAAATCCTACGGCGTCCGGCTGCTGATAGAACGCGCTTGCTGCGGTGAGTTGTTATTGTGTGCACGGTTGCGCCCGTGCTCCGGGAAAGCTTTTCGAGTACCGCAATCGCTTCTCCCAGTTTCTGGACTTGGTTCTGAGCATCCCGGCGTTCCTCGCGGAGCCGGTCAATCGCCTTAGCAATATTTGTCATCAATACCCCCTCGGGTAACTACCGTCGCACATTGTATTACTAACTTCTCAGTCCTGTCACAATTTTAATTTGTTTCTAGCGGAGGCTGGTTATAGCAGGCGTGAGTTAGGTGAAATGACAAGCGAAATGCTGACATAACAGACAGTGACCCGGGGTAACTATTTCGTGCTATGGGCTGCAGGGCGTCATCCTAGCGACGGTAGTAGTCCGGAAGAACCGAACAAGAAGATAGCCCCAACCGCGAGACTATAGATCGCCGTAATTGCGGTAACCGCAAACTGAAAGCGCGGCAGCCGCGAACTGAATCCGAATAATCCCACCGCCGACGCCGTCATCACCGTATTCATCACCAGTAGTCCCGCGATAAACATCGCCAGCCCGATAAAGCCCTTGGCGATTCCGCCAAGATTCGCGGCCAACAAAAAAATCATAAGCTGACTGGGCGTTTCCGCTCCGAGGCCGTGAACGACACCGATCATGAGCACAGATTTAGCGCTGTAATTCCATGTTTTATTATCTGGCCGCGGAATCTCGTGATCATGCCAGTGACTCTTGATTTTCCAGTTGAGCCAGCGTACGGATCCCGCCATTAGATGAAAACGGCTGCGTGGCGCTGCTTTCCCGCTGAAGAGCGAGCCCAGAACGTACACTCCAAGAATGAGCAGGGTGAGGCCGACCAGTCGCTCTGCGATGCGGTCGATGCCATGCGGGAGAGAAATCTGAAAGATGATGACCGCGCTCCCCAGAGCCGTAACCGTCGCAGCGTGGCCCAGCGCATAGAGCAAACCGAGCCGCATCCCGCGCCAGCGATCGGTCTGAACGCTGGTGATATCGGAGATCGCCGCAATGTGGTCATAGTCAAACCCATGACGGAAGCCGAGTATCGCGGCCGACAGGAGCGCCAGTTGAAGGCTATTCGGGGCTGCAGTCATGGATGCATATCGTCAGGCCAGAATTTGTTATTGTTCCACACGCAGCCGATAATCGGAAATCCTCGGGGTCCTCAGTTTCAGACTGGATGCGCTGACTGGCTGGTGCCGGCATGCAGTTGCCCTTCTGTTCTCCCGGTTTGCAACGGTTTGCACTTGCCCGCAAAAGCCACGAGAAGCGCCCGCTCTAAGTTACTGAGATGAAAGACAGCTGATTAATTTCGCCTGGAACATAAATTGCCCGGGTAATACCAATGCAGTGTTTCTGGCCAACTGCGAAGAAGCTGGCGAAGGCGATGCCCGCGAAAATAACCGTCGCTCGCACACTGGCGACCGCCGTACTCTCGCTTATTGTCAGCAGCGTTCTGGCCTGGTGTACCGTGCCTTACTCGTCGCGAGTCGATGCCCATCGCCCTGCTCTCACGCAGTTTGAAAAAACTCTGCGCCGCGTGCCCGCGCATATTTCGGAATTTTCTCCTCTGTCGGAGCCGCTGGCCCTGTCGGCATGCGGCGACGTTCGACCGCCGGAAGCGCTGCTGACTCCGGACCCCCCGCTACAAGTAAAAGACGATGCATTGCGCGTGCGTGTCAGCTTCATTGTTGGTTCTGACGGCCACGTGCATAGTCCGTTTATCCTCGATAGTGGCGGACCCGAGGAAGACCAGATCGTGCTCCGCGCCATCCGTTTCTGGCGCTATCGTCCCGCCCTCTGCAATGGCGTTCCCACCGATTCCGAAGCCCGCGTAAGATTCAGCCTCCGCTAGGCCGCGAATTCTCCTACAATGACAGCGACGAGGTGGCCGTGAGCCCAGACAACTCGAATCCTCCCGGTCCAAGGCCGGAAGATCGGCTCGCTGATCGTTCTGCTGATCGTCCTGATGAAAGCCCGGATGAAAGGCGGACGGATCAAAAGCGGCCAGACGAAGCGCGCCTTAACGGACGGGGCAGCGAGCGCGGTAGCAACAAAAACGACCAGCTTGTGGTAAGCAGCGAAGTCGAAGATTTTTTCCAACGCCTCCCCAGCACCTTTCGCTGGCCGAAGCCCAATGCGGAAGCGGTGGCAGCTGCCGTAGAAGCCATCCAGCGCATGTCGGGAAGTGTCGCCGCAGAAAATCTGGCGGCTGCTGCCGTGTCTGCGGACGATAGAGAAGAGCCGGGCGCGACCTGCTCAGGCTGCGGAGGCTCGCTTCCGGCAGCTGCGCGTTTCTGTGTCTGGTGTGGGATCCCGAGCGCAAACGATAGCGATACCGCTGCTCCTCGGCGTGCGACCGCAGGACAGCATCACGTTCACCACCACTATCATCATTTTGTCGACGGACGCGGCACGTCTACTGGCGCGGCAGCGGTCGAGTCCGAGCCCGCCGGCGCTCGCGGCCACGCTCCCGGCCGCGTTCCAGGATCGCCGGGCACGTCGACCGGCGGCCGCGCCGAAGCGGGCGCACGTCAAGTCGTTCAGGACTGGGCGCAGGCTTGCAATACGAAGCACATCGACGACCTGCTCGAACTCTATGCCGCCGACGCAACCCTCATTCGCTCCAGTGTTCCGCCAGTTCGCAGCTTGCCCGCGATTCGCGAGTTCCTGGTTTCGCTCCTCGAAGCCGGGTTGGGCGACGTTGAGATGGAATCGCTGCGGGTCGAAATGATGGGCGACATCGCTCTCGATCTCGGCCGCTGCAAAATGCTCGTGCCCGTGGCCATGGGAAAGCGTCGCGAGGAACGTGGAAAGTATCTGGTCGTCCTGGTTCGGCAGCCAGCGGGCACGTGGAAGATTCTCGCCGACTGCTGGTCGTCGGATATGCCCGTCAGCCCGCCACCAGCGCCGGATCCAGCCGCTCGCCGCGGCGGCGACCCGAATCCGCCTGCTCGCAAGTCCCGATGAACAGCGTGGTTGGTCGATAGTCGTTAATCGTTAGTCGTTCGAACCTCACTGTGCATCTCGGGATTGCTCGGGAACAGTTTTGTGGAAGTTGGTTTTGCTAACGACCAACGACCAACGACGAACGACCATCGACCTTCCCCCAACAAAAACCCCGATCCTCGCGGATCGGGGTCTAATGAAGTTGCCGCGACTCCTGCTATTGACTAGCTTGCCGTGTCGTAAACAGCTGCCGGTAGCTCAGCGTTTCCACGTCGCGGAACATGGGTGTTCCTGGCGGCAGACCCGACGGAGTTTCGAAGTCCAGGTCGAAAACGTCGTTTCGCGTTGGCGCACTGTAAACCGTGGTACAGCACTTGTAGACGCCGGTTCCGTAGGTGGCGTAATACAAGCTCACGAGCGAGCCCTTGTAGTGAAAGGACTGCCCACCCCAGTTTTCCAGGTAGCGCAGGAAGTTGTGTACGCCTCCGTCGGTTCCGAAGTCGTTGGCGGCGCCCCAGGTCGGCTGTGTGAAGTTGATGTTCTTCCCGCCAGCGACAGCAAGGCGGTAGTAAGTAGTGGCAGCATTCCGGTTGCCCGTGGTGGTGACAGTACCGTCGCCGCCGATGCCCAGGCTCGCCAAATCGCTCCAATTGTTCGAGAGGAAAGTGACAGCGTCGGCGATTACGGCCGCGGACGAGTGTCCCGCCTCATCAACCGCCGGACTATTCCAGGTTGTGTCGGCCGAGTTGGTGTTGTAATTTCCAAGGATGTACACCGGATTCTCCGATGCCACCGTGAACCCGCCGGGGTCCGCAAGCGTTCCGCTGGCGACGACTGGTAGATTGCCCAGGGTGCCGTCCACAAGTCTCAGAACGTGGCGCGCCCCGCTAACCCAGTTCTTGCGCGCGACCACGCAACTCGCGATCCGGGCGTTGGCCGCAGTACCGAAGGGATCGGGGGTCGCACCGTTCGAGCCATTTGCCATGTTCGTGCCATTGGTAGTGATCTGAGCCCAGATGCTCTTATTACCAGTGGCCACTGTGCCGTAGAAGCCCAGTCCCAGGTTGTCCGCCCCGAAGTGGTCCAGCAACCCGTCCTGGTTCACGTCCTCGGGAGAAAGCGTTCTGCCGGCTGGAACTGGGTCCAGTACTCCATCGGGCGTGCCTGCAGCGCTGGATGCGTTGACTACGTCCTCCAGGCCCGAGTCCCCACTCTTGGTAAATGACGTACCATACAAAGTCGGATTCGGCAGCATTCCACGGCGATCGGAGAAATAGAGCACGTATCCATTCTGCGTGGAAGAATTCACATTCGTGCCGCTGCTTCCGATAGCGCCTGTCAGCCATTGCTGCAAGTTGCCCACATCGATTTCGACCGCGTTCATGATGCCATTGCTGGAGCAACTGTTAGTGGCGACAGCATTGTCCCGCACCTCGCCTTCGCGGGCATCATAGAAGTTGATGGGATACCAGTTGAACCGGCTTAAGCTCTGTCCCGCCTGCGTGGAAGCCGCCGGCGCGGTACTCATCGCTGTCGTGGTAATGCCATAGGGCCAGACCGGGGTCGCCGGCACATCCACCAGAACTTGCGGCGGCGTAAACGACCACGCCGTGCATTTGCCGGCGCTCACCGTGTTACATACCGGGGTGGTCCCACCAACCCCCACGGGGCTTCCGGAAAGGGGCGTCAGTGACGCTTCGGTAGGGACAGCGCCGCCGGCGGTAACGGTACGATCCGCCGGCTCCTGCAGCAGCAGAATTGCGTTCGGATTGATTGGGTTTGTCCCTGTAGCCGTAGGCGGGGTCATACCTCGCGCAAATCCCAGACCGAGCCACTCGTTGGTGACCGGGACCCATACGCCAGAATTGTTCAGGTATTCCACCCGCAGCCAGCCATCGATCAGGTTCCAGGTCGCGGTTAGGTTTGAATTCGCGGCTGCTTCGCCGAAGACCGTGCTGCCGCCCACGAGTGGGAAATATGGAGATGCTGGCCACGCCACCAAGTTGGCTGTCGCACAGTTTGCGGGTATGGCCGCTGCCAGTGGAGCATAGCTGACTCCACTTTTCAGCATGGTGACCGCGGGGCAAGGAGTGAACGACAGTAAACCGACAGGACTGAGGCCCGCTCCAGCCAGGGCAGGGGCGTTGCCGCCGGAGACAGTACCACCGTTGTTCGAGATGTAGGGAGCGCCGGTCGGGCAAAGCAATACACAATTCGGATCCGTTCCCGCTCCCACGGATGCCTGCATCGCGGCCGTCCAGGGCGCAGGTGGGTAGGGCCAGTCCGCAGTGGGGCAGGAGAGTGTAATGTTCGGAGTGGTGGTCGTACTATAACTCGAAGTGCACGTGCCGGCAGCGGGGATCGCATTCGACGCGGTGGCAAAGTAGGTATTGTAAGTGCTTCCCGCCGCCAGGGCCGGCAGTCCCGCCGGTACAGACGTAGCAATTCCGTAGGGTGTGCAAGGCGCCGATGAGCCAGTAACGGTCGCACATCCTACTGTGTTTGCCAGGCGTACATTGTTTACGTCCGTAGCTCCGCCCGGTAAGTCCGCCGGATCGTCGCTCAGCAGCACGTGAATCTGGGCCAGGTTATATTCCCGCGACTGGGTGAGCGCAACTGAGTCGCTGGACAATGGCCGGCGAATGATTGAATAGGGGAAGGTGGTCCCGTTGACAAAGGGCATCGACAGCAACTTGGCGCCCGTGCCCTGCGGCACATTGCCCGGTTCGGGCGACACATTGTTGTAGAAGTTCCCGTTGATCAGCATGTAATTCGAGGTGGTTTTGGAGAAAGTATTCCAATAGCTGGTGTTATAGGTCGGATTCGCCTGCGGATTCGTGCTGCCCGCACCCGTCACGCTGCCATCCCCAGAGTTAGTGGTGGGCGCGGTCATGGCCACGCAATTCGTCGTGGCCGTGCTGCACCCATTGGCAGCGGTCGGAATATCGACGGTGCCGTTATAGTTAGTCCCTGGGGGGAATCCGTTCGCCAGTTGTGTGCGCACCACGTTACCGTACGCTTCTATCTTGTTGTGAAAAGTCAGCGTACTCCCCGGGCCCACGAACGGGTACAAGTCCCCATTGGTATGCACCGGGCCGACTACGTCAAAATTCGGGCCGCTAAAGAAGGAGAGATCGCTTTCCGAGAACACGCCAAACTGGAACACCGGAATCAGCGCAACTTGTGCGCCCCGCGTCATGCTTACTTCCTGGCCGCCCATCAAGTCCGCCGTGGTCTGCATGTTGATGGGAATGATCTGCGCCCACAAACCCTGATTCGGTCCGGAACTGATCTGTCCCCAGGTCGCGGCCAGAGTTCCCGTGCAACCCGACGCCGGCGAAATGGAATACTGGGTCCAGGTGACTCCCACCATCGCCGGTTGATACGAGCTGCCGCCCAAAGCGCAGATTTCCGCGGCCGTGGGAGATTGCACGGCGTGGAAGGTCGCCGACAGGTCAGAGGCCATCTTTTCGATGCCACCGTCGGCGGCGTGAAAAGCCAGGTTGTTCTGTAAATCGGTCCCGCCCACCTTGCCTTCGGTGTTAGCCATCATCAGCAGGCCGATCGCGATCCCCGACAGCATCAATAACATGAGCAAGGATGCAATCAGCGTGAACCCTCTGGCTTGCCCTCTCGCGTTTTTCATAGCATCACTCCCCGTGGTCTCAATCCCCATCGCTTTGTTCCTCTTCTTCCGACGCATCTCCGACATCGCCATCGCTAATTGGGATAGTTGTTGACGTAGGTCAAATTTCGCGCGCATACCGATGTTTGCAAATCCATTCTTTGATAACCGTTTCCCTGACCGAACTGGGTGCCCATCAACGTGCTGTTCATTGCCAAATTCTGAATGTTGATCTTGGTGATCTGGTTGGGCAGCATTCCGGTGGATGCGCCGCTGCAGCCGTCGCTGGCAGCGCCCGGATTGCTGCAGCCCACAGCCGGCAGATCCGTGGCGGTGTTGAAAAGGTCATACGTGTACTTCGCGTAAACTACGTTTTCCGCAATAGGCACCGGCGTGTGTCCATTGACCTGCTGCATCAATCTCGGCGTGGTGCTTGTGTAGTTGTCGATGTAATAGGTGATTACGAAAACACGCGTTGCATATCCCGTGACGCTATTCGATGGAGCCGCGTACATGCTGGCCAGACTATTGGCGACCGTCGACGCCTGGTTCATTTTCAGCACATCGCCGGTAGCGAAAGTGGCGATGCCCCCACCCGTGGGTGCGGTGGTAACTTCGGCCACCACATTGTTCAGGCCGAAGGTGAACAACACCAGATCGCCAGGCGTGAGTCCGACTGCGGAATCGTTGACGGCTTGCGCGCCGGCGTTGCCAGTCGGGGACGTGCAGTTCGCATCCCCGGTTGCCGGCGCCACCGGCGTTGGCAGTGTGAAGGTGACCGTCGTGGTGCTGGTCATTTTCGCCGTGTAGCAGTCCAGGTAGAAATTGCTATCCGTATAAACCGTGGTGACCGAGTCGGTCGGTCCCGAAGAACCGGTCAGCGTTGGCCCATCGTTGTATCCCGGGAGCAGACCGTAAAGATAAGCTGAGCCTGACACCGTCGGATATGCCACTGCTCCGCTCGGGTTAGCCGTCGAGATGATGTAGCAGGTCGCGGTCGTCTGGCTACCGCCCGTTCCAGAGCAGCCATACACGGGAGTGACGCCGGAGGGCAAAGCGATCGCCGCACCATTACCCAGACCCGCCCCGGCGAGACTTAAATCCCTGGTCAGGATGTTGGAGGCGGATCGAAAATCCTGCTGCAATTCCGCGCGTTGGGTCGTCGTCCACGTCGCCGCCACGCCCTGAACGTAAATCTGCACCGCCGCGGCCAGCACAATCCCGCCGAGGGCCAGGGAGACCGTCATTTCCAGCAAGCTGAATCCGCTGTCGCGCTTGTTTAAGCGATCTCTCATAACTCCCCTTTACTGAAACTCCGAAATGAACGAATTCACGACGTACGTTAGCGGCGTTTTCTGCTGCCCAGCCGAGTATTGGACCGTAATGGTGACGCTGCGCAGGCTGGGGATCAGGTTGCCCGACCCGTCGTAGAGAGGAGCGATCCCGATCTGGCGCTGGAAGCTGGTCAATGGGATATACGTGTCGTCGGTCGTGTTAAAGATTCCGTCGGCTCCCGGATCCTGCAATGTCTCCTCGCCCGAGGTCGCGTCATCTGCCGTGCCAAAGATTCCGTCCGCGCCCGCGTTATAGATCGGCTGGAACCCGGTCAGGAAGATGCCGCACGGAGAAGAACCGCCGGTGCAGAAAGTGGAGCCCACATTATTGATTTGGTCCCAGTTCATCTGCGTCGTATTGCGGGCGGTCACCACGCTCTCGTACGCCTCATTCGCCAGCTGTTTGGCAATCATGTTTTGCTGCGAGGTCTGGGTGGACGCCATGGCCAGCCCGAAAACACCCAGCAGGCTCACCATTCCCACCGTGAGCACAGCCATCGAAATCACCACTTCCAGCAGCGAAAACCCATTTTCCGCTGACTTCCGGCACCCGCCGCGCGCGATTATTGACGTAGCCATTGATAATTTGCGCCTCCACCTGTCCTGGGGTAGAGTCGCCATCCGTGAATGCGACCACTGGCCCCCCAAAGATCCACCGCCCGCCAACTCAACCCATCGCCACTGAGTCCGAAATACACCACGCCCCCATCCCAGTTGCCGGCGCCCGCACACGCGTTGGTCGTCTGCGCCGAACCGTCCGGGCAGAAGTAAACAACCGTTGCTCCGCCAGCGTTGCTGCTTGCCGTGTAGCCAAAATCGATCGCGTACGACCCCGATCCATAATTGTCCGGAGGTATCACGCCTGAGGGCGGTACGGCAAAGACAACATTGTTAGGGAAGGTGTAGGTTGCGTTCGGGAGTTCGCCCATGTTGCTTTCCCCCGTGATCGGCGCCCATGCCACCGTGATCGTATTGGGGTTGGTGGTGTTCTGAAATGTCACCGAATACGATGTTCGCTGCGACACCGCGTTGTCGCGTGCCTGCCGCATCACCGAGAGCGTCGTGTTATAGGCGTTGACCACATGCTGTGCGTTCAACAAGGGCACGAGGCTGATAACCGAGACCACCGAAACCACGATGGTGAGCGCCACCACCATAGTCATTTCGATCAAGCTGAAACCGCCATCCCGATGCCGCCGACGTCCTGCGTCTATTCCCAGGCTTCTCATAACATTGGCCGCACCCGCGGCTCCCTGCTTTGTAACTTTCAAGTCGCCCAACAAACTCGTATAACTGGTATGGGTCAGCCGGGCATATCCACTTATCCCCGGGGGATCGCAGCGGAGCGCCTGTCTGACTAACTCGATGTTAGGAACTGTCTCGTAACACGTCAAAGTACCGGGGTACACCGGCCTTTCGTACGCTGTCCTTTAGTAAGGTAATCAGGAGGGAGTTACAGGTGTGCTACTAAGTTGGGAGATGCTCTCAACCGGAGATTTGCTTCGTTAGAACTTAACGCTTACCGGGACGGCGTCGCGCGTCAACTTATTTTTTCGCTAGCGAGCGCACATAGTTCACCATGTTCCAGACGTCCTCGTCTTTGGCCCGGTCGCCTTCGGGGGGCATATTTTCGCCTTTGCCATTGCGGATAATGTAGAAGAGTTCGCCATCGGTGCGCCCTTTCAATGAGTCCGGATGAGTGAAGTCGGGCATGTTTTTCATGTCCTCCGCCATGTCACCCTTGCCGTCGCCATCCTTGCCATGGCACATCGCACAGTCGTAGCCATACAACTTCTTGCCCCTGGCGTGCGACTCCGCGCTGGGCTTGACCGGATTCGGCTTGGCCGCATCTTCGGGAGGA
The DNA here is from genome assembly GCA_035483045.1 of Terriglobales bacterium. Taxonomy (GTDB): domain Bacteria; phylum Acidobacteriota; class Terriglobia; order Terriglobales; family Acidobacteriaceae; genus Acidiflorens. The sequence goes on along the minus strand of DATHQD010000046.1, from coordinate 9,823 downwards.
ATTTTGTATTCGGCGTCCTTCGCATTGGCCGGCGGCGGTTCTTTCGATGCCTGGCCCCACAGCACAAACACAGAAAGAAGCAATATAAGAAGGATCAACGATGTTCTTTGCAACGCGGTTTTCCCGGGCACGCGATTTGCCCATGCCAATTTTTTCAACGCACACCTCCTTCATGGGAGATCGGTCGAACTGGCAAAGATACTCCTCAAGCAGGAAACATGCACGCAAAACTTATGCAGGCGGGCTGAGGATCTTAGTTTTCCTCCACTACGACCCGTCCCTCGGATTTGGCGCCGGCCGTCGGCGTGCGCAACGCACGCACCAGCACCGGCTGCCGCAGCACGGTTTCGAGCAGATGGCGCGCCGCGGCGATCTCTTCCGCCGAACGATCCAGGGCCGAGTACCCCGTCATCCGCACCATCACCGCACCATCCTGCGCGCTGATCTCGAGGCGCGGGGCGTTTTCTGTTTCGTTCAAGCTGGGTCTCCGCCGCGCATCAAGCGCATTCGCCAAACGCAAAATACCCGCCAGTTCCATGGCAACCCGCCGCAGCGGCAGTTCCAACATTTGCAGGGTCTTGCGCTGCGGACGCGGCAATGCCCCGCGATGATAACGCGCCACCACCGCCGCCAATTCAAGTTCGCGTGCACTCAAACCGAGCGGCCGCGGCAGTTTCCGGATCATCCGGTACGAAGCCTTCGAGTGATTCTCCGATCCTTTCGCTTTCCCGACGTCATGCATGAGCGCCGCCGCTTGCAGAATGCCTCGCCAATCCTCGCCACCAGTCAACGAAAAAGGAATCAAGGAAGGGCCGCGCAAGGAAGGGCCGCGCGACGAACCAGCGACAGGGGAAGCAGAACTCCGCGCGCGACCACTCTGCGAAGCAACCGTTAAGCCATTCTGCGCCGCCACGCTCGCCTTCAGCAGCCCAGCATTTTTCAGTCCGTCATACAAAACAAGTGATAGCTGCGCGACCCGCTGCGAATGCGCATAGTCGGGATCAATGTATCGGGCCCATACGCGGAGACGGCTCAGAGCCGCCGCGCGCAACTGAGGTCCTGCCGGCAACGCCGCTCTCCACACCTGCCAGAGCGATTGGCGCCCCACCATCTTCTCCCGATATCTCGCAATCCGCCGCATGCGCTCCACATTCAACTTCTCCCGCCAGCGGCGCCGGCTTTCCACATCGGGAAAAGCCATGATCTCGACCGCGGTCGCCCACAGAACATCGAAATCGTGCACTTCGCCCAGTAGGTCTTGCAACTCTTTGAGGTCGTCGCCCCACAAGGCATGCTGGCGCGGCAGAAAATTTTCCACCGTGTAGCGGAACCGCTTAATGCCAATGCGCAGTTCGTGCCAGCTGACTTGCGATCGCGTCCGCAGAGCGTGTTTGTGCAACTCGTAGGCGGCACTCCATTTTTCGAGCGCCAGATGCATATACACGACGCTGCCTGGACGCACCCGCGCGGCGCGCCGCGGCAGGCTGCGGCCCCACTGCCGCCATTGCTTGCGGTCAAATTGTTGCAGCGCCTTAAATGCTTCCTGCTTGCCTTCAGCTTCGCGCCGGTGCAGGTGCTCCAGCAATCTGTCGCTCACCGGATCCCTCGGCTGGCTGCCATCGCCCAGCTTCTCGATCCACTCCTCCATCACCTGCATGTCGCGCAAGCCGCCGAGCGCCTGAAAAAGTTTCTTCCCCGCCTTTTTCATCTCTTTCCAGGAGGGATCCGGATCGATCGCCATCAATCCGTCGGCCAGCGAACGGCAGCGCCGCAGCGCCACGCGCAAATCGTGTACCGGATCGGCGTCGAACCCATCCGCCGCGCGATCGCACTCCACCAGCACCCGCTCCATCCACGCCCGCAGGCCGAGCTTCGGCTTGGTGGTCGCTGGCTGCGGACCGGTTTTCAAAGCAGGTTTCAGAGCAGGACTGGCTGCCACTATGGCTCCCTCATGCCGACGGCAACCATTGTCGCCCCTTTGCGCGAATTCTTCTAGAGGAGGAGCTTTCAGCCGCCATCCGTTCAGAATGGCGCGTCCCTGGGGGCTACTACTGATGACTACTTCAGAGGACTACCTCTGACGACTACTTCTGAGCTTCGATCTTCTCGATCACGAGCGCGGTCGATCCTCCCCGTTCAAACACCTTCCCGCTAGCCGTAACCTTCTGCCCGGCGAATGGTAGGAGCCGCTCGTTCTGCCCGCTGGATGGAGTCGTGTCCGCAATGGGCCAATAGATCGTGCCGCTATCGGTCAAAATCACCAAAGGAGAACCAGCTTTTGCGCACGCCGTGGCGCACTCAGCGCTGATCGGTTTCTTCAGACCCTTGGTGAATGCGCAAGCCGAATCCAGCACGTAACCCTTAACCGTGGTCGGCTTGCCGGCGTCACTACTCCAGGCCAAAACGCCGGCAACCAACGCCAGCGCCAGAGAAATCTTCACTGCATTACGAAAAGTCATTCGCAATCCTCCGTGAAAACACTGCACCAAGCTACTCACCGTGATGTTGCGGGACAATACTTCGAAAACACTATGCCCTCGTTATATGCGGCAACGCTACAGCGTGACCATAATAGTGCCTTCAAAGTGAGCGATCCTGTCGAAAGATCCCCATAGCACTCATTGACCGGGCTTCTGAGTGCTATCGCTGATAACAACAGTTATCATTCTCCGGAGGGTGCGGGGAGTTGCCTATGGCTGCACTGCGAATAGTTGCGGTGATTGTTCTGATGTCGGTGTTGGTCTCCGCTCAGTCGCGGCCCGGGACAATCAAAGAACCGGGTGTCTATAAGATTAGCGATCTCTTCAAAGCGGCTGACGTTGTCGCTCTTGTAAAAATTGTTTCTGGGGACACTGAGAGTTACGGCCATGCCGTGTACCAAGGCGAAGTGATTCAGAGTTTCAAGGGGATGCCCCGCGGAGCGGCAATCTACTTCGGCCCTTTTGTTGGGGAAAAACTCGGGTGGGAATATGTTCTGTTCCTCCGCAATGCCAGGAAGCCGATCACTCCGAAAACAACGGCAACAGCCAGCTACGGAACGGTTCCCTATTCGGCGGTTTTCAACGAAGGGTACTCATCAATGGAAACGTCGTACGCATGCGTGTTTGATGGAAAGGAGATCGCCCAGAAATGCGACTACGGCGTGCGAGTCTGTACGGACTACATCAAGCTCCCACAGTCGATGCCCGCGTTTCCTCCTGCAGACAACGATCCTCCGTTCGGTTGCCGATGGGTCAGAAAGGCTGTTCTCCTCTCCCTATTGGATACGCTGGCTAACCCCACGAAGTGATCCCTTGTCTCGCCCGGTGAAAATCGCGATAGCACCGACTACAGCACGTCCGGTAATTTTGGCTATGATGCGGGAACGAATCGAGCGATTCTTCAAGAATCTAGCCTCGGCGCTTGGCCACTGCATCTTCGAGGACGCCGAGGCGCTGGTAATTGTGATCCCTGCGCTAGTCTGCGTCGGCATCCTTTGGCTAATCGGTGTGGCCGTTTACGATTTTGCCCTTGATCCGCATGTTACGACGGCAGCCACACTCGATTCGCTTTCCATCAGCCCCGATAAATGGATTTCGCGTTGATGGTGCGACTGGAACTTCTCCAAAACAGTTACGCTGTCCTCGGCCTCATCCTGCTACCGCTCCTTCCTCGCAGTGCTCGTTGCTGCATGCCTGCCAAGAGAACGCCGCAAACAGGTCTTACAGAGGCTTCGACGCCTACAGTTCTAAGACGATGATTGGTGATAAATCGCCATACCACCAACGATCATTTCCCTGGGGAACCGGTAATTTAGGCGCAAAGAAAATGCCAGCCCCGCGTTCAGGAAACGCGAGAACTGGCAATTGATAAGGGATAACTGACAACAACCCTACGTGCTCAGCACCTTCTCCCGCTCCTCCGCATCCTGGAGTTCCTGCTGCGGCGAAGCGGGCAGCGCAATCTCCAGCACCTCATCGATCGTCTTCACATAATGTGTCGTCAATCCGTGTAACTGCTCTGGCGTCAGGTCTTCTTCGACGTTGGTCTTGTTATCCGCCGGAAGAATGACGTCGTGCACCCCGGCGCGCTTCGCGGCCAGGACTTTTTCCTTGATGCCGCCCACCGGCAGCACGTTCCCGCTCAGCGTGATCTCACCCGTCATTGCAGTCAGCGGACGCACCTGTTTGCCGGTCAGCAAAGATACCAGTGCCGTCACAATCGTCACGCCAGCCGACGGACCGTCCTTTGGGATCGCTCCCGCCGGCACGTGAATGTGTATGTCGTGGTTCGCGAAGAATTCCTCGTCAATGTTCAACAGCTTCGCGTTCGAACGCACCCAGCTCAGCGCCGCCTGCATCGATTCGCGCATCACATCCTGAATCTGCCCGGTGATGGTCAGCCCGCCCTTGCCCTTCATCTGGTTGGCTTCGACGAACAGCACGTCGCCGCCCGAGGGCGTCCACGCCAGTCCTACAACCACGCCGGCACGCTTCGTGCGCTCCGCGATTTCGCCTTCGCTGCGCACCTTGATGCCGCCGAGAAATTCCGTAACGATCTTGTTAGTCACGACCAGCTTCTCGGTTTTACCTTCGGCCAATCGGCGCGCCTGCTTGCGGCAGATTGTGCCGATGGTGCGTTCGAGGTTGCGCACTCCGGCCTCGCGCGTGTAATGGCGGATGATGTAGCTCACCGCCTCCTCCGGAAATTCGATCTGCTCCGGCGTGATTCCGTTCTCTTCAATCTGCCGCGGAATCAGGTACTGAAAAGCGATGTGCACTTTTTCTTCTTCGGTGTAACCCTGAAGCTCGATAATTTCCATGCGATCGCGCAACGGCTCTGCAATCGGATCGAGCATGTTCGCCGTGGTGATGAACAAGACCTTCGACAGATCGAAAGTTACGTCCAGATAGTTGTCGCGGAAGGTCGCGTTCTGCTCCGGATCGAGCGCTTCGAGCAGCGCCGACGCCGGATCGCCGCGAAAATCGCGCCCCACCTTGTCGATTTCGTCGAGCATGAAGACCGGATCTTTCGTCTCCGCACGGCGAATGCCCTGAATGATCTGACCAGGCAACGCTCCAATGTAAGTGCGCCGATGGCCGCGAATTTCAGCCTCGTCATGAACGCCGCCGAGCGACAGACGCGTGAACTTGCGTCCCAGCGCACGTGCGATTGATTTACCGAGCGATGTTTTACCTACGCCTGGAGGGCCAACAAAACAGAGAATCGGTCCCTTCATGCCGGGCTTCAATCGCCGCACCGAAAGGTAGTCGAGAATGCGGTCTTTCACCTTCTGCAAATCATAGTGATCGGCATCGAGAATTTCCTTCGCCTTCGGGATCTCGATCTCTCCGCCCGAAGTCTTCGCCCAGGGCAGCACGGCCAGCCACTCGATGTAATTTCGCGTGACCGAATAATCCGCCGCCATCGGTGACATGCGCGCCAGGCGCCCGAGTTCTTTAAGCGCTTCTTTCTTCACATCGTCGGGCATTCCCGCCGATTCAATCTTCTGCTTCAGTTCTTCAGTGTCGCGAGCGCCTTCGTCCTGCTCGCCCAGCTCTTTCTGGATCGCCTTCATCTGCTCGCGCAAATAATATTCGCGCTGCGTTTGCTGCACGCGATCCTGCACTTCCGACTGGATCTTGTTGCGCAGTTGCTGCACTTCAAGCTCTTTAGCGAGGTGCTGGTTGATTTTTTCGAGACGCACGCGGACATCAGTCGTCTCCAGCGTCTCCTGCTTGTCAGAAGTCGAAAGCGAGGGCAGGGAAGAGGCGATAAAGTCGACCAGTCGTCCCGGCTCTTCGATGTTCATCGCGACGGTAGAAAGCTCGTCCGAAAGCGTTGGCGAGCCCGCCACAATCTGCTGGAACAAAGTCAGCACGTTGCGCTGCAGCGCCTCAATCTCCGAATCCTTCGGAGGAATAATCTCCGGGATCGTGGTCACCCGCGCCCGCATAAAAGGAGATAGCTGAGCGAAGTCGGCCAGACGTACGCGCTCCAGGCCTTCAGCAAAAACAAAGAGACTCTGGTTCGGCATCTTGACGACTTTATGCACCACGGCCAGGGTCCCGATGGCGTAGAGATCGGTCGGCTGCGGCGTATCTACGCGCGCCTCGCGCTGCGCGACGACGACGATAGTCTTGTCCTCGCCCAGCGAGTTAATAAGCTGAACCGAACTCTCGCGGCCGACGGTTAGCGGCAGCACGGCATGCGGGAAGAGAACGGTATCGCGCACCGGCAAGATCGGCAGCGAACGTTCGGTGGTTTCGTAAGAAGTAAGCTCAGTAGTATTGATAGGATCGCTCATGATTCAGTTACCCATTTTCCCTTGAGTGGGTTTCACTCAACCTTTGATGATCCGAACTGCGAAAAAGATGCAGGGTGTCGGGCTAGGCTGTTGAATTCTAGACCTTTTTCGCAGTTTTGCAAGACACAGAATGGGTACGGCCCACTTCCGTAATCGAACCTGGCATTCGTCGTTTCCCCTAAGATTGTCGCCAGAGTCTGGCCCCATAGAAGCCGGCCCCATAGATCATAGTCTGAAGGCTTCAATCCCCAATGTGCACTTCCTCACAGCAAGTTGTGATGAATGAATTGCCAATTCGGACACCCTCCGATCGCTCCGCCTGCCCGCGCCTTCGCGCGCCTATAATGGAAACATGCCAATTTCAGCCCGAAACAAACTGCGCGGCAAGATCGAAGAGATTCAACTGGGCGACATTATGGCCCATGTTGTCGTTCGCGTCGGGGACAATCTTATCGAGAGCGCCATCACGCGTCGCAGCGCCGACGAGCTCAAACTAAAAAAGGGCGATACCGTCACCGCCGTCGTCAAAGCTACCGAGGTTATGATCCAGAAGGACTGACGATTAGGACTGACGCTCTTTTCAGCGCATGCTTCACGGCGCGGCGATAATCTTCAACGTCGTCACCTGCCTCACCCATCGTGCCATCCTCTTTTCGTCAGGTACCACGATTCGATAGGGCCCCTCCTTGGCATCGAGCGGCTTGCCGTCTTTCAGGAAAGCCAGAATGACCCGTTTGTCGCCGAAGGCCGGGTCAATCTCCGGCAGCGCAAACACTACGCGATATCCGTCGGCAGCTTCCGCCAGTAAATAAGAAGCCATTCGTTTGCCCTTCATGGTTTCGCCCAAAGCCACTCCCGCTTTCTCCAACACGCTATTGAGCGCGACGCCATCAAAGGTGGCGGAGGAACTGGCTGCGCTGGTCGTGACCTTCACCCGCGGTAAAGCTTCAACGTCGGCCCGCGTCAGGACAGTCTGCTTTCCGCTCTCATCCTGAACCGTCAGTTGCTGACCCGACGCAAAAACAGCCAGCAGCGTCACAGCCAGCAGCACAGCGGGATAGAACCAGTGATTCCTCATAGCAGACTTCTAATTCACACTTCTCAGCTCAAACCCGCAAAATCATCACTTCAGTCGCCTTGATCAACGCGGCCGCAGTCTGCCCCGCCTTCAGTTGCATCTCGCGAGCTGAATTCGCAGTGATGATCGACACTATCTGCTGGCCGCCAATCGAAATCTTTACCTCCGCCATCAGCCCGCTGATGCGCACCGAATCGATGCGTCCCACCAGTTGATTGCGCCCGCTGACCCGCCGGATCACTTCCTTCCGCTCTTTTTCGCTCCGACCGCGCGTCCGAAATAACAGCTTGTCCACTTCGCTCTCGGGGATGCGATGGTGCCCTCCCGCCGTCTGCACGCTGCGAATCTTACGCTTGTAAATCCACTGTTTGATGGTTGGAAAACTTATTCCAAGTTTGAGCGCGGCGTCTCGCAAGTGCAGCAACTCATCGGCATTTTGCTTCTCGGATTTGCCGCCACTGCGCATCGGAACGAAATCCTACCCCCGATGCCAGTCGCGGTCAACCGCCGCTCATTCCAGGATCAAAGGTAAATTGATCTGTAATATTAGCTAAAACAGCATCATATTTGACACAACAATCGTATGTTCAATACACTTCTTGATTCCTGAACAGATCGAATCGCCGGAGGATTGTTTCATGCGCAGGACTGCTCGATTTCTCACCCTGATCTTGCTTTTGTGGCATGCGGCAGGCGCGTTCCCGGCTCACGCCCAGACCCAAACCGGAGCGAGCCTCTCCGGCATAGTCACCGACCAAGCCGGCGCAGCCCTCAGCGGCGTCGCGGTGACCATCAAGAATGTCGACACCGGTGCAACCCGCACCGTCGCAACCGACGCCGGCGGGCAATATCGTGCCTCCGGCCTGCGTCCGGGATTCTTTGACATTCGAACCGCCAAATCAGGCTTCGGCGATGAAACGCGCCTGGGAATCAGCGTAGCCCTCGGCCAGGACGCCACCGTCGACATCAAGATGCAGCGGAACACTCCCGACCCCTGCACCAGCGGACACGAGTTCGCGACCACCGACTGCACTCTGACATGGCACGGCATCACGCTGTACGGCGCGTATGACATCGGCGTTGGCTGGGTCAGCCATGGCTTGCCCGAAAACGGCTACAACTATGAAGGCGAATCTCTGGTCAACCGGAACGGCTATGAACATCGATTCGTCGTCGCACCGAATAACCTGCAGCAGTCGGGTCTCGGCGTCCGCGGCAAGGTAGAGTTTGCACCTGGCTGGTCGGTAGTGTTCAACGCTTCCACTGGCATCAATCCGCAGTCCGGCCTCCTCGCCAACGCGTCCAAGACCGACATCATCAACAACGGCCTTCCCCGCGCCAGCTACTCGATCGCCATTGACGGCGCGCGCGCCGGCCAGCCCTTCAACGACGAATACTATGGAGGTGTGTCGTCCAAGATTTTCGGTACGCTGACCTTCGGCCGCCAGCGCTCTCTCGGCACCGATGCCATGCTCCAGTACGATCCGGCCGGCGGATCGTATGCCTTTTCCTACATCGGCTATAACGGGACCATGGCCGGCGGCGGCGACACGGAAGACAGCCGTTGGGACGACGCCGTGAAGTATCGCATCGCTTATGGTCCTATCCATTTCGGCGCGATGTATAAATTCGCCGACGGTTCCGGCGGCTGCTACTCCGCCTCCGCCACCTGGTCCGCGGCCACCTGTACGCCGGAGGCGGCGCATAACACCGCCTATGGATTCGACCTCGGCGGGGAGTACGACAAGTTCTCCGCCGACGTGGTCTTTCAACACTACAACCAGGCGATCAGCGTACTCAATCCTTTGCTGGGACCTGAGAGTCTGTCGCAGCCCTATCAGTCGACCACCAACAGCATCAACACGAATACCATCACCGGGGCCAATCTGATCGGAACGCTCAACACCGAATATGGCATCGTGACCGACAACACGGCCATCATGCTCGCTGCCAAGTACACCTGGGACGCGTTCAAGTTCTTTGCCGGCTACGAACACATCCAGCAGTTCAATCCGTCGAATCCGTTGGGCATTGGCGCTTCGGCCCAGGGCGGTTATCTCTTGAGCGGCGTCGAAGACAACAATCTTGATCGTCCCAAGATCGTGCAGATCTGGTGGACGGGCGTGAAATACGCTTACGACACCAAAACCGACATCACTGCGGCCTGGTACCATCAGCAGCAGAACGACTTCCGTCTTCCGTCGGCCTGCTCGCCCGCGGCCGGTTTCCGCAGTTCCTGCTCAGGCACCCTCAACGAGTTTTCCCTATATGCGGATCATCACTTCACGAAGCGTTTCGACGTTTTTGCCGGAATTGCGTATTCGGACGTGAGCGGCGGTCTGGCCATCGCCATTCCTCATGGCCCCGGCGTCCCCTATAACTACAACAACAACTTTGCTCCGACGGTCGGTGGTCGTTTCAGCTTCTGAGCCCCATGTCAGTAATGGAATTTCCAGCGG
>DATHQD010000045.1:0-3285 GCA_035483045.1 Terriglobales bacterium | reverse complement strand
GGACTAGGTACTGAAATCACGACTGCTATCATGGAAAGACGATGGGTTCAGCTCTGAGCAAGCACGAAAAACATTTGCAGGTGGATCCGTTATTGCTCGAGGTCTCCGACGTCATGGCGACGTCGCTCGACCTGGATACGACTCTGCGCCGGGTCGCCGAGGTCGTGCGCAAAGTCATCGATTATGAAATCTTCGCCATCCTTCTTCTTAACGAGAAAACCCAGGAACTGCGCTTTCGCTTTCAAGTGGGCTACCCTCCCGAGTTCGCCGAGCGCGCTCGAATCAAGGTCGGTGTAGGCGTCACAGGACTGGCGGCGCAACTGCGCCAGACGATTTTGATAAATGATGTGACGCAGGATCCCAGATACGTCTCTGCCGTGCCCAACGTGCGCTCGGAATTGGCCGTCCCTCTTACCACCAAGAACCGGGTGATTGGAGTCATCGACCTCGAGGCGCGCGATCCCGGCTATTTCACCGAAGAGCACAGCCGCCTGTTGAGTCTGATTGCGTCTCGCATGGCAGCTGGCATCGAAAACGCGCAACTCTACACTCGTACCACCAAGCAGGCGCGAATTCTTGTGCTGCTGAACGAGATCGCCCGCGAGCTGACCTCGATCTTGAACCTGGACGAACTACTGGGCCGCATCGCCGAGCTCTTGCGGCGACTGATCGATTTTCAAATGTTCAGCATCCTGCTGCTCGACTCCTCGGGTGAGAACCTGCAGCATCGTTTCTCGTTGCGCTTCAACGAGAATGTCCACGTCAAACACACGATTCCGCTGGGACGTGGATTGGTCGGACAGGCCGCGGAGACGAAGCAGGCGATCGTCGTGCCCGACGTGAGCAAAGATCCCCGCTATATCGAGAGCAATCCGGAAACGCGGTCGGAATTGGTCGTGCCCCTCGTCTACAAAGACAAGGTAATCGGAGTGCTCGACCTGGAGCATACCCGTCGCGGATTTTTTACCGACGACCACCGGCGCACCATGATGACGCTGGCCGCCCAGGTGGCGATTGCCATCGAGAACGCCCGCCTGTATGAGGAGATCGCCCGGCAGGAACGCCGACTGGAGCGGGATTTGGCTCTGGCGCGAGAATTGCAAATGCGCCTGCTCCCGCAAACGCTACCTAAGCTGGCTCACCTGGAACTAGCGGCAAAGTTTAGTCCCGCGCGAGCCATTGGCGGAGATCTTTACGACTTCATCCCTTACTCTCTCTCAAGGCTGGGAATTGCGATCGGCGACGTCAGCGGGAAAGGAGCGCCTGCGGCCATTTACGCGGCATTGGTGAGCGGAATCGTTCGTTCCCATGCTCCGATCGAGCCGGGGCCTGCTGAGATGCTTTCGGCAGTGAATTTGTCTCTCGCCGAGCGGCGCATCGAAGCCCAATTTGTCTCTTTGATCTATGCGGTTTGGGATGACGAGCATCGCACACTTCAGGTGGCCAACTCGGGCTTGCCTCGTCCAGTTTACGTGCACGATGGAAAAAACGAAGTGATCGAAGCGACCGGTTTGCCGCTAGGCCTTTTCGACGAAGCGGAGTATGACGAGTTTCGATTCAAAATGAAGCCTGGAGATATGTTCGTATTCTTCAGTGACGGCATTCTGGACGCGCGCGATCGCAGCGGAGAAATGTTTGGCCGGGGACGGGTGGAAAAGATCATCGCCGAATGCGGTGGCAAATCAGCAGACTGCGTAGTAGACCGTCTCTTTAAGGCTGCGGCCGAACATTCTGCCGGGGTCGAGACCTTCGATGACCAGACCGTAGTCGCAATCAAGGTCAAGGACGGCGCCGCACAAAGTTCTTCCAAGCGAAAATGACTCGGCGCAGCGAAGTCACGAGATCCCTCCACGATTATTTTGAACGGCCACCAGGATTTGTCTTTCACGAGCGCCGGAAACGCTTGTCGCGTGATGCAGCGGACTTTGAATTGTTCTGCGACCGCGTTCCCTTGACCAAACTGGCAGAGCGCTACGGGACGCCGCTCTACGTTTATTCCGCAACCACGATCCGCGAAAGACTAGCGGCTTTTGAGAAGGCGTTTCGCCATGTCGCTCACACCATCTGTTACTCCGTCAAAGCAAATTCCAATCTCAGCATTCTTCGCCTTCTAGCACGCGAGGGATGCGCCTTCGACGTGGTTTCTGGCGGAGAACTGGAGCGAGTGCTGGCCGCCGACCGCCGCGCGGCGAAAAAAGTCGTCTTCTCCGGCGTGGGAAAATCTCGCGACGAGATGACGGCAGCGTTGAAGGCCGGGATTCTTCTCTTCAATGTAGAAAGCGAATCTGAACTCATAGCTCTGGCACAGTGTGCCGCTCATTTGCGTAAGACTGCCCGCGTCGCTCTTCGCGTGAATCCGGATGTGGCCGCCGATACCCATCCCTACATCTCCACCGGCCTGCATAAGCACAAGTTCGGAGTGCCAATCGCCACCGCGCGTGCCCTTTACGCCAAGGCCGCTGCAGCGCCCTATCTCAAAGTTGCGGGCGTCAGCGTTCATATCGGCTCCCAGATCACTGATGTCGCGCCCTTTGCCGAAGCCGAGGAGCGGGTCGCCGACCTGGTTCGCGAATTGCGCGCCGACGGGCACAACATCGATTACGTCGACACCGGGGGTGGGCTGGGGATCGCCTACCAGGGAACGGATTTAGAGTTCACCGATTATGTCGCAGAGTACGCGCGCGCCGTGACCGGGCCCCTGCGTGGTCTGCATGTGCACTTGCTGCTGGAGCCGGGACGGTCGATTGTCGGGCCGGCCGGCGTGCTGCTCACCTCCGTTCTCTATAGAAAAGAAAACGACGGCAAGCGGTTCCTGGTACTGGATGCGGCCATGAACGACCTGATCCGCCCTGCGCTGTACGGTGCTTACCACGAGATCGTTCCCGTCGTGCAGTTCCAGGAGCTGTCGGCAAAGAAAGAGATTGTCGATGTGGTGGGTCCGGTGTGCGAGTCTGGCGACTTCTTCGCGCGTGATCGGGAATTGTCTCGCGTGGAAGAGGGCGACTTGCTCGCGATCCTTGATGCCGGGGCCTACGGCATGGTGCTGGCTTCGAACTACAATACGCGGACGCGGCCGGCGGAAGTGCTGGTCAGCGGAAAGTCAGTCAAGCTGATCCGGCGGCGGGAAAAAGTTCGACAGCTATTTTCCGCGGAGCTGTAAGCAGAGCAGCCGTTCCGGCGAACGGTCCTATCTCTCTCCCCACTTCAGTTTCGTGCGCAGCACATGGAAGAAATCCGCGTCGGTGCGAAACAAGTTGACTTTATGATCGGAACGTCGGCACCGGA
>DATHQD010000044.1:0-3650 GCA_035483045.1 Terriglobales bacterium | reverse complement strand
GTAATGCAGGAAACATGCCAAACAAAGGCGGCCTTGGCATTCAGCGATAAGAGGTTAGGAGTCGCGTTGCCAGCGAATCTGCGATCAGGTGTACCAAAGACGCGAACTGTGCGGGATTGAACCTGATTCCACCTGCTGGAGCCAGAGATATCGGAAGGCTGCGGCGTTTCCGAGATTCAGATCAGCCCCAATGTGAACCGGGATACAGGGCGCCCAATGCAAATCGGAAGACTACACTAAAGATCCTGTCGAATAGATACCAGGCAAGAACGAGCCCGAGCATTCCGAAGCCCTGGGTGCGAAACCAATCGAGAAACCGGCGGGCGGTATCTTCAGGCATGATCAGCGTGACGGCCGTGTTGCCATCTAGCGGCGGCACTGGGAGAAGATTGAAAGTGCCGAGAAGCAGATTGAGAACGAAAACGATGCTGAGGAATGTGGCTGCAAAACCGGCGATGCCGGGCACCGTGGCAGTCACCACGCGAGTGAAGCCAGCAGAAGCCGGTCGCTCGAATATGCCGGCGAGAATTCCGGCGTGGATGGCGATTGCCGAGAGGATCACGAGCGTGAAATTTGCCGCTGGCCCGGCAAGCGCCATCCAAGCGGCGCGGTGAGGATGCCGCTCCTGCCATTGCGGATCGTAGGGAGCGCTGGCCCAACCGATCATCCAGTGTGCGACGAAGTAGGAAATGATGGGAACCAGAACGAGTCCCACCGGCGAACGGCGGATGTGGGGAATGGGGTTGAGTGAAACCTGGCCGCCTTCGAAGGCCGTGGTATCGCCGCCGATCTTGGCTGCGAGTGCATGAGCGCCTTCGTGGCACGTGGTGGAAAACAAGAAAACGATGTACCAGATGACGCCGAGAACGAGGAAGTCGGGAGTCATGCTGGCGGTAGACTAAGCGTTCGCGAGGCGTTGTGCAAGCATCGTGCGATGCGGCAATAATCGCACCGCGATTGCAAGGGAGGAGGAGAAAAAAACATGAAAGCTAAGGCGATTGGCTTCGCGATTTTTGTGCTCCTTGCTGCATATTCCATGGCTGCGGATGGTGACCGGAGGCATATCGTGCTTCCGCGGCCTTCCGAATTTAAGGGCCTGCCTTTCAGCGATGGGGTTCTGGTAGGCGAAACGCTTTACGTCGGTGGACACGTCGGAATCGATCCAAAGACGGGCAAAGCAGGGATCACTGCAGAGGAAGACGCAAAATTCGCGATGGATGGAGTGAAGCAGACGCTCGATGCAGCAGGGATGACGATGGACGATCTGGTTTCTGTTCAGGTGTACTGCACATCTGTGAGTGATTACGCGACTTTCAACGGAGTGTATAAGACATATTTTCACGGCGACTACCCAGCCCGGGCGTTTGTGCAAATCGCCAAGCTTGTGGGAGATTCGCGGTTTGAAGTGCTCGGGGTTGCTGTGAAACGAAAAAATTAGCGGTGGCCGAGGCGCTCGAATTCGGTCATGGCGCGTTCCATTTCCTCGCGAGCAGTATCGGCAGAGGAGCGGACGCCCTGGACGCGGAGGCGGAAATCGTCCGGGTTGGAAGCGCGCATGATGGCTTCTTCGAGAGTGATGAGGTTGCGCGAGTAGAGATCGAAGATCGATTGATCGAATGTTTGCATGCCGTACTGGCTGGTGCCGGCGGCGATGGCGTCGCGGATCATGCGCGTCTTATCCGGATTGATGATGCAATCGCGAATGTAGCCGGTGGAGACCATCACTTCGACAGCGGGAACTCGGCCCTGTCCGTCGCTCTTGCGCACCAGGCGCTGGCTGACGACTGCTTTCAGCGTGGAAGCGAGCTGCAAGCGAATCTGTTTCTGCTCGGGCGGCGGAAAGACGGCGATGATGCGCTGAATCGTTTCGGTTGCATCGAGAGTGTGCAGGGTGGAGAGTACGAGGTGGCCAGTTTCTGCGGCGAGCAGCGCCGTTGAAATCGTTTCGAGGTCGCGCATTTCGCCGACGAGCACGACGTCTGGATCCTGACGAAGAGCGGCGCGGAGCGCGGTGGAGAACGAAGAAGTGTCGACTTCGACCTCGCGCTGGTTGATAAAGCCCTTCTTATCGCGGTGCAGATATTCAATCGGGTCTTCAATGGTGATGATGTGCTCGGCGCGGAGCGAATTGATGCGGTCGATCATGGCGGCGAGCGTCGTTGACTTACCAGAACCGGTGGTACCAGTCGTGAGAATCAGGCCGCGCTGCTCTTCGCAAATCTGAGTGAGGATGCGCGGCAGCTCGAGCTCTTCGATGGTGCGAATCTTGGTTGGAATCACGCGCAGAACCATACCGACGTTGCCGCGCTGTTGGAATACGTTGACGCGGAAGCGTCCGAGGCCTGCGACGCCATACGCCATGTCGAGTTCAGCGGTTTCCTTGAATTTCTGCTTCTGCCGGTTGGTCATCATGCTGAAGGCCATCGACAGCATTTCTTCCGGGGTGATGCGCGGGACGTCGGTCAAACCACTGAGGATACCGTCGACGCGAAGGTAAGGGTGGTTGCCGACCTTGAGATGCAAGTCGGAAGCGCGGCTCTCCACTGCGCGGCGTAAGAGATCGTCAATGTTGATGGCCATGAATAAACTCCCCGCTTTCTGCTCCATCTGACGCTAGCACGCGGATTTATGGGCGGGCAAGAATGCGCGGTGCGGCAATTTCTAAGCGAACAACCTGTACGTTTGGACAGGTGCGATGGAATTTGCAGTTTTTCTTCAGGCGGGGAGCTGATCGCGGAGGAAAAAACGATCGTAAATTACGGCGGCGAGCACACCACCGAACAGCGGGCCGACCCAATAGACGCCGTGATTTGACCAGTGGCGGGCAACGAGGGCCGGGCCAAAAGCGCGAGCAGGGTTCATAGCGGCGCCCGTGAAGGGATAACCCGCCAGCATCCCGGCTGTGACCGTGAGCCCAACGGCGAAGCCAGCGAGCCTGTTGGCGAGGCTCCTGGGGTCTACCATGGCGGCAAAGAAAACGAAGACAAGAATGAACGTAAGAACTGCCTCAAGGATCATCGCGTGCATCCGGGTGAAGTCCGTGATGGGGACAAGGTCGGGAGTGCCGAGAGCCACCGGCCTCCAGACAGACTCAGGAATAACGGTTACAAGCAGGAAAGCAGCAGCGACCGAACCGAGAAGCTGTGCGAGCCAAAAGAAGAGCGCTTTCATCGTGCCGAGCCTGCGCGTAACCCAGAATCCAGCGGTGATAGCAGGATTGAAATGTCCGCCGGATACGTGCCCGAGGGCGCTCACCATTACCGCCATTGCAAGTCCGCTGGCCAAGGCGATCGAGAGCAAGCCTATGCTTGCCTGGCCATTGGCGCGAAGGTATTGGTCGGCACAGATGCATCCCGCACCGGCAAGAACCAGCGTGAATGTGCCGACGAATTCAACAAAGAGCTTTTGGCCCAGGCTGTACACGGATGCTCCACGATCGTGGCCAAGTGAGTGTAAGGGCGAGCGATCGCGCGCGAATTCTACTACGAGCGCCCAGAGGGACCGATACTTTTCGAATTGAGAGTGAAGCGGTGACGTGCGTCGCTCGGAGCGATTTGCTAGCGAACCGCCGCCGGTGCTGGAACGCCCACAGGGGTGAGCCAGTTGTAGCGATCCGGCTTCTTGCCGCTAGTGAGCGCGAAGAATTCGTC
>DATHQD010000043.1:0-63305 GCA_035483045.1 Terriglobales bacterium | reverse complement strand
ATGCAGCAGATCGCAAGAATCAGGTTTGGATGGGTGGTATGTCTCGCCGGATCAACGACGGCAGCGCTCGCCGCGCCTGCAGCAGGAAAAAATCGATTCTCAGTTTTCTGCAAGGTGTCTCCTCGAGACTTGTCTTTTCGCCGCGGAATGCGGTTTCGTTGAACGCGCTCGCTGTATATCGGATTGTGTTTTCTTAGTGAATGTCGAACCGCACTCCCGCCCCTTGTGCGGTGTCTGTTCCGCGGCAAGTGCGGCGAGGACCTCATTGGTGGAACGCACGCGACAGAGGCGAGGGAATATCTTCTCGAATGCGAAACGATGCTGTTCGCCATCCTGGCCGGAGCACGCGTCTTCAACGACGACAAAGCCAAAGCCGAGGCCGGTGCCCTGTCGCGCCGTGGACTCTACCCCCACATTTGTAGAGATTCCGGTGAGGACGACCGTATCGACACCACGCGACTTAAGCTGCTGCTCAAGGTTGGTTCCTGCAAAGGCGCCCCAGTGACGTTTTGTAAGCAAGACGTCGCCGGGCTGAAATCCGGCAGCAGGGGCAATCTCCGAAACAATGGCGGGCAGCGGTGCGTTCCCCAGGTTGACCGGCTGGTCGACAGGAAGCTCGAGGAAATCGTTGAGGTCGACGCGGACATAAACAACCGGGGCGCCGTGGCCGCGAAACACTTCGGCCAGCCTTGCCGAATTGGCAACGACCTGTGCGGCTGGATGAGGCGCGGTACTCATGCCGACGATGGCATTCTGGAGGTCAATGAGCACAAGCGCGGTTTTGTGGGGATCAAGCTGAAGTTCTGCCATGAGACTCCTTAGGAAAAGATTTGTCACCGAAATCGAGGGCACCCTCGATTTCCAAGGTATAGAATATGAGGATGCCCTCGAATTTGTCAAATTCGATAAGGGTCGCCCCGCAACAGGAGCGCTCTTCACGAAGGCTCGCCAGTTTCCTGGATGCGGCCGCGGAACTGTTTGTCGAGGTTGGCTATGAAGCAACCACGATGACGGCGATCGCGGAGCGAAGCGGCTCTTCGATCGGGGCGCTTTACAACTACTTCCCGGACAAACAGGCCGTCGCCCTTACCTTGTTGGGCCAGTACGCCCAGGAGATGGAAGAGCAATGGAGCCCGTTGATAGAGCAGGCGGAGAACCTCAGTCATCGAGAGTTCGCGAGTCTCTTTATCGAACGGATCACTGAAATTTTTGAGGCACGTCCGGCTTATCTGAGACTGCTCGCGGCTCCGATTCGGCTACGCCGCGACCCCTCTGCGAGGCGAGTCTTGCGAGCCAACATCGCGAATGCCTTTAGAGCAAAGAACCCATCCCTTTCAGACGAACGAGCAGTGCTGGCCGCGAATGTAACTCTCGAGATGGTCAGAGGCTTGAAGACCCTCTATGGAGAAGCGGGCGATAGAGGGAAAGACCTGATTGTGGCTGAATTCAAGAAGGCGCTGACCCTATATTTGGGAAGCGTTTTGGGCTCATGAAGTCGCCCGTAACAGACGCCTCTCGGATGACGGCGATTCGGAAGCTATCTCTCTTTTCGATCGTCTGCCGGATTGAAAATCTAAATCGGATGGTTGCGGGGTTCGCTGAAAAAAAAAGGATTTGTTGGGCAGAGGCTTGATTCAAACGCTTCAGAGGTAACCAGAAGTCGGCTTCTCGTTAGCAACTGCCAACTGACGAGAAGCGCGTTTCACAGGACTAATGTTGAGTTCGGTAAACATCGGTCGCTGAGCGCATTGGCCTGAAGGCAACAGTTGAGCCAAAGGTCACTTAGCCGGAAATGCGACTATTCGGCCAGCGACGAGAAGCCCGTTCTAACCAAGCCTCCCGCCGCCCGCCTTAGCTGTATCTCGCACATGACGATCATCAAAACTTCAACTTCTTATTTCGCCTGCACTAGCCCCGCAACAACTGCGGCAAGTTTATCGAGTATCTGGTTCCAGCCCTCCATTTGACCGCTATTTTTAGCACTCTCCATGGGTTCATTTCCAATGAAGGTGAGTTTCGTCTGGCCGTTTCCGAGATCCTCAAAGATGGTCACGTCGTACGCACCATCTATGGCCTCATGTTCTATTCCTAATTGCGCAGGCTCAACCTTGTTTCCCTCCGAGTCCGAAAAGTACATGGAGGAAACGATCTTCTCTAGGGGAACAATCTCGTGGTATTCAACCCCATTCCAGCACTCCTGCCCATCCGGCGTCTTCATGCATAAGAGAGATTTTCCCCCAACGCGAAAATCCATCTTGCAAACGGGCGCAGTAAAACCCTTTGGTCCCCACCACTGCATCACGTACTTCGGGTCTGTCCACGCCTTCCACACCAACTCGCGTGGGGCATCAAAAACTCTTGTAACAACCATCCGCTCAATTTCGCTAACCGTGTTTTTTGTCATCTCTGATCTCCTCTTTCTTCATTTGATTTACAACTGCACCCAGTTTGTCGAAGCTCTCTTCCCAGAATCGGCGATAGCTAATCGCCCAGTCGCGGACTGTCTTAATCGCCTCTGGCCTAAGGGTGCACACACTCTCTCGTCCACGCTTCGTTTTGATCACAATCCGCGCCCGCACCAGGCAGGCAATATGTTTTGAAATCATCTGCTGCGAGAGTGCAAACGGTTCCGTTAATCCATGCACAGAGGCAGGCCCATGGGAGAGTCGTTCGATCATCGCCCGGCGGGTTGGATCAGACAAAGCCGCAAATGTTGTATCTAACTTATCCACAACCATATGGTAGTGGATTATCCGTCGATGTCAAGTGTGGATTTTGGAGTTCCCGATTTTCCGGTTAGCCGCTGGAATATGCTCGCGCCAGGTTGCCCGAGGACAAAAAACGAGCGAGGAGTGGTGGCCTCCTCAGCCCAGCGCGGTAGCGATTACTTTCGCCAATTGGCGGCGGGGCGTAAAACGCATGGCGGAGGCAGACCCAGAGAGAATCTGGTCAGGGGACGTTCGCGCTGTTCACACTTTTAGATCCTTTGTTGCAAGAGCCGGGCCGCAAAAGGACAGGTCTCTCATTATGCTACTGTGCTGAAGGTTGTGCCGCATTCGCTGATTTGCTGTCGCGAGTTCCCAAGCCGATGACCATGGCCATGTCTTTCGGATAAACCACATCGCGTCCGCGGGCTAGAAAATGATAATAGATAGACATCGCAGCTCCATACGATCCGAAGCCGGCCGACACCACGCGGGAACTTGCAGCGATTCCCACAACCATTCCTACCAACTTAAATCCCGATGCGCCGCTCGCCGCTCCGCCTCCCGCTTCGCCTACACTCTGTCCGCCCTGTCCCGCATCGCGATCGGGAGACGCCTGTGTGGCCGCTAGCATTACTTGAATCCCCGTTATCAGATATCGTGTGCGCGGAGTTGTAACCTCCGCTCCCCCTTCATTGTCCAGCTTCAGGTGTTCGCCTTTGGCCACAGCAACGCCTTCGAGGTTCGTCTCAACCTTTTGCTCGATTCCATTCGGGGGCTCGACCTCGCGAAATAGAATTCGCAACTGCCCATTGCGGCCCAATCGACGCGCTGGAGCAACTTGCATTACTGAGCCTTTGATCAGGCTGCCTTCAGGCAGAATAAGATGATTTGACGCGACGAGCGGTTCGGTAATCACCGCTTCCACTGGGTCTCCCACCTTCGCCGTCGCTGAGCTCAAAGCTGTCTCCAGCCGCGCATGTACCGCGCTGCCTGTCGGTGGTGGCGCCCCGATGTCGCTCATCGCTCCCGGCATAACCGCCTCAGTCCCGAAATTCAAAGGCTGCAATAAGTTCGCATTAAAACTTGTTCCTGCGTCCAGATATTGCGGATGCACCGGCAACTGCGCCAGGACAACTCTCTTTACCTTGTGCATCTTTCTCGGTTCATGGATCTTGTTCTGCAAGTCGGTCCATCGCTGGTGTATGGCTTGCCGCGTGGCGCTGACTTTGTTCGACGCCGCCTCCTGCACCTTGTTCTTTTTGTTCTCCGCCTCATTCGCGGAGACGAAGCGCAGAACTCCATCGGGAGCAGGAGACGCGACTGTATGCAAAACCACCGTTTTCCCATCGGCCATCACCAATTCGTCAAACTGCACATGCACTTTACGCACTGGAGAAAAATTCGCATTCGCTGCCTGCATTGTTCGGGTCATCTTTGGTACGGGATCGATTGCCGACACTTTGCCATTCACCACCGTCCCAACCGGAATCAGCAACTTGTCGAAGGCATACACCGGCTCCGTTGTTTTGCCCTGAATTGCCTGACCCACCGCGCGAATCCGCACCTCAGAGTCAATCGCCACTTTGATCGGAGTGCCGGCCTCAACAGTCATCGGCATCACTATCGGCACGTCGTCCACACTTTTCGGGTCCGTCCGAGTTGCAGGCATATCCATGTTTGGCTGTGTGCCTCCCGGGGGCCGTGGTCTCAGCGTTTGCGCGACACTCACCACGCTACACATGCTAACCATCAATACTGTTAGTCCGATTACAGTTGGACGCATTCAAATGACTCCCGATTTTGGTCGCATAAGAAGAGGTGCGGTTGAGCCGCAAGGCCAAGTTGCGAATACGCGATGCCGTAGATGCGAAAGAAGCCGTGTCCTCTATGAAGCACCAAACAGGGCAAGTGGTTGCAACTCGGAAAAGTTCGTCCAAGAAAGCGTACCCGTAAAAGAGGCGAAGAATGTTCGAAATGCCCCTTGATGAACAAATTGTCATCTTCCAGAAAGGCTCCGGTAATGTTGTGGACATAATCTCTTTCTTGAGTTCGCGTTACGAAATCATTGCGGGATCAGAAGAAGAATGAGGTGAAAGGATGTTGAGGAATCTTTGGCGGAGTTCTGTCTCCGGCCTCGTCGTCGTCTCTCTCTTCGGGATGTTGGCTCCGTCTCTAATCGCTCAGACGGTTGGAAAGGGTGTATTGACAGGCAGGGTCACTGACCCGTCTGGTGGCGCGGTTGCAAATGCTTCCGTGACAGCAACCACCATAGATTCCGGGCAGAAACAAACCGCGAGCACAGGGCCTGATGGTACATACAGACTGGAGTTGCCGGAAGGCAACTACCGGCTGATGTTTGAAGCCGCGGGGTTCAAAGCTTTTGAGATTTCTTCCGCAACGGTTAGCGGGACGGCGCCAGAAGTTTTCGATGGCAAACTGGAGCGAGGCGAAGCAGTAAATGACAGCCCAGCTCTAACGCAACAGGAGAACTTACCGAATGCGCCGTCGAGTAGTACTACTGCACCTTCTCTTTCAGATCTAGGCCTTTCACCGGAGCAAACCCAGGGCAACGCCCGTGAGCAGGCGCTGCTAGATAAACGGACGCACATGCTGAAGATCCATCAACGGATGGGTTTGATCACGACGATACCGCTGGTTGCGACGGTGATCCTCGGTCCTGGCGCTGGCGGCAAAAGTGAAGGCTCGGCCGCTCGCGATTTGCACGTGGCGCTCGGCAGCCTGACGGGAGATCTTTACGGCATTACCGCTTACTACGCCATTCGCGCCCCCAGAATCTCTGGAACCAAGAAGCGCGGCCCGATAAAATTTCACGAGGCGATGGCTTGGATTCACGGGCCGGGCATGATCATGACTCCTATTCTTGGAGCAATGGCCTTCAATCAGAAGAACAACGGAGAAAAAGTCCACGGGATCGCGCAAGCGCACGGCCCGGTGGCCATCGTTACGGCTGGGGCATTTGGCGCTGCTCTTCTGTCGGTTTCAGTGAAGTTCTAAGCACAATTTATGAACAGAAAAATACTGATTGCGTTCTTGTTCGCAGCCATTCCCACGTTTGGAGCCGACAGCCAATGGGTGCTTCAACAGAGCACGCTTACGTACCACGTATCGCATCCTCTTCATCAGACTGACGGTGTGAGCCATGCGGCGAAAGGGAAAGGCGTTTGCCATGCGGGACAATGCGATTTCTTGATCGCGGTATCCGTGAAGTCGTTTGATTCGGGAGACAGCAATCGCGATCTTCATATGCTGCAAGTAACGCGCGGGGCGGAGTTTCCGATCGTGACGGTACGCACGCGCCTGCCCGAAACGGCCGCCTCATCGGCGACGATCAACGCCGACCTGGAGATTCAGTTCGCCGGCCAGACTGCCACGTACAAGCAGGTTCCTTTCAAGGTAGAGACACACGGCGGTGAAAGTCATATCACGGGGACAATTCCGGCCACACTCGTTGACTTCAAGATCGACCCGCCATCGCTGCTGACGTTGCCGGTCAAGAATGAAATACCGGTGCGTGTAGACCTGACGTGGCATCTGCAGTAACGCGGCAGTCGTTCGGCTCAGGAAGTTTCTAAGCCCCTGTTTCCTGCATCCTACCTGGAGGTGTAAAGTTTTGGACAGGCAGGGATCTCCCATGCGATTGTTGGTCGTAGAAGACGACATTTCCATCCAGCTATTCCTCAAGCGGGCGTTGACCGAAGCTGGATATCAGGTGGATGCGGCCGGTTCTGCGAGAGTTGCGGAGACCATGGCGTTGGAAGGCATTCACGATGCCTTCATCATCGACCTTGGCCTCCCCGATCTGGATGGACTGGACTTGATTGCGCGTTGCCGAGCTCAAGGTAATGCTGCGCCGGTTCTGATCCTGTCCGCGCGGCGCTCCGTAGACGAACGTGTTCGCGGATTGGAGCAGGGCGGTGACGACTACCTTACGAAACCATTTGCTCTCCCCGAATTGCTGGCAAGATTGAGAAATCTGATACGCAGGTCCGCAGTTCCGCAGACTGAATCGGTGCGTCTGCAGTCAGCCGACTTGCAGCTTGACTTGGTACGTCGCGAGGCGCGGCGGGGCGAGCACTTGCTGCAATTGACTCCACAGGAGTTTTCTCTGCTGGAATACCTTTGCCGCAACGAAGGTCGTGTCGTAACGCGGACCATGATTCTGGACCATGTCTGGAAGATGAGGATTGACCCCGCAACCAACGTGGTTGACGTTCACATTTATCGGCTGCGCAGCAAAGTAGATCACGATACCCCACGACCGCTGATTCATACGATTCGCGGCGTTGGCTACGTTCTCAAACATGCCTAGAAACCTCCGTACCACCGCCGCTTGGCGAATTTCGATCTGGACAACTTTAGCGTTTGCGCTCGGAACCGCCGGCGCATTCTCCATAGTCTATTTACTGGTTGCGCAAGGTCTCAGGGAGCGCAGTGACACTTGGCTGAGCGGCGAAGCTGAAGTTCTGGCACAAGTCTCGGCGGATACGCCCAGCGATCACCTCTACAACAGGGTTGTGCGAGAGGTGGCTGAGCTTGCAACTCAGGAAGTACCGGATGAGCGGACCGCTCGCGGTGAGAGACTCAATTCTGTATTTTTCCTGGCCGCAGACCCGAATAACAGTGAAGCTCCTTTATGGGTAGGGCCCGGTTCTAAAGACGCTTTTGTCAAAGCGATTCGACAGGCGAACCTGGTTCCGGGACCTCCGAAGTCCATCACTGTGGAGGGATATCGACAGACCTTTCGAGTGGTTGAGAAGGCGCAAAACGGAAGAACTGTTTATCTCGGATTATCGGATCATGGTGCCAGGCATGTACTGCACACATTGGGCCGCCGCCTTCTGATGGTCTGGGGCGGCATGTTCCTACTCGGTTTTGTCATCTCCTATTGGAGCGCGCGTCGAACCCTGCATCGGGTTGAAAGAATCACCGAAACCGTCGCACGAATTGGCACCGAGGGATTAGAGGAACGTTTGCCTGAACCGGGGAACTCAGATGAGATTTCGCGGTTGGCGAAGACTTTTAATCACATGCTCGACCGGCTGCAGGCTTCGCTGAATCAGCTTCGTACGGTTACTGGCGGTATCGCGCACGACCTCAAAAGCCCTGTGACTCTGATTCGTGGAACGCTCGAATCCGCACTATGCGATGAAGGAAATGACAAATGGCGTGACTCGGTGGGGGAGGCAGTCGAAAACCTCGACAAGCTTTTGCAGTTGTTGAACACAACGCTTGACCTAGCGGAAGCAGAGGCGGGGGCCCTTCGCATGGAACGCGGCCCGGTTGACTTTTCGGATGTCGTAAGACAACTGGTTGACATTTACCAGCCGGCGATGGCCGAGCATCATCACGATGTGACGACTGACCTCGAAGAGCATGTGGTTGTAGATGCTGATGTGACCTTACTGAACAGGGTAGTAAGCAATTTGCTTGAAAACGAATTAACGCACCTGCCGGCGGGATGCCAAGTGAAGATCCGGCTATATTCTCATCAAGGCTCAGCAGTACTGGTGGTTGAAGACAACGGTCCGGGGTTCCCATCGGATATTGGAAGCCAGGTTTTCAAACGATTTGTAAAGGGAAAACATTCTCCCGGTCATGGTCTCGGACTGGCGTTCGTAGATGCAGTTGCCCAGGCCCACGGCGGTGGCACCCGGGTCTCGGACCGTTCGGGAGGTGGTGCCGTTATAACTTTATCCCTGCCCGTTAGCGTGCTCCAAGCAGCATAAACGCGCAATCTCCGAGCTCGCCCGCGGTCATGCATTTACTTCGCCCGAGACTTCCGCAGGCGCGCCCCTTTCCAACTCATCGTGCATCCATATTTGTTGGAGCCACAATTTGTGCCTGGATTGTGCCTGCGATCGTCGACCATGTGCTCGGGCGAATGACGCCCGAACAAAAAGGAAATTTATGCAAAACGGATGCGCTATTCGAGCGGAGCGGCAACGAGGACCAGACGCTTGGGAATTCAGATGGGGCGAACCGGCGCGGACGGGAAACGAAAGCATCGCGGACTATTTCCAGAGGGTCTGATCTACGACCAAAAACACCTCTTTTTGAACCACTTCAATCCTCTGCTTGTTATTGATTTTAAACGCCCAATCAACCCTCAGTACATCATTGACGACGACGAAAATCTCATTGGCGTCCCCGACGGGATTTGAACCCGTGTTACCGCCGTGAAAGGGCGATGTCCTAGGCCAGGCTAGACGACGGGGACTTTTATTGGAAGATGTTGTTTTCCGCCGAAGTTCATAGTAACAGGGCGCTTTTATCGCGTCAAAATTAGGTCTGCTCCACGCTCTCCTTGGACGATAGCCGGTCCTCGCGGCGCATTCATTTCTTTTACACATTTGCGGTTTAAAATGAGTTCATGGCGGATTCGCTTTATTTGAGTCTCTGGTTTCCCAGCTTCGACGAGGCCGAAATTCTGCCTCGCACGGTCAGCGTGCTGCGGCAGATTCCTTTTTCTGCGGCCCGTAGCGGAGTCACTTACTCCGCCATTCAGCCGGTGTCGTGGGGCGAGCCTACGATTCTCGAGCGGCGTTATCGCCCGGGAGTTGCTCCCGAAGAGGCAGTGGCGGAGGTGGCGGAATTTCTGCATGACGACTACGCCTATGTTTTCGAGGCTTATTGGGATTTATGGACGCCCCCGGAGGGCGCGGAGAAGTGGGTGCTGGAGCCGGCGCTGATTCGCCTTACGGCGCACGGTTCGGAATTTGAAGAGCGCGCGGCGGAAGAGACAGGGCACATTCAGATTGATTTCGGACTGGACACATCTTTTTTGCACGAGGAAGTGGAGTTTACGGCTGAAGCGGAGCGGAACGTCCGGAGCAACGTGCAGAAGCTCGTGGAATTTACGGCTCAGGTCGAGAAGAATGCCGGCGCAACCGGGCGCTTGCTGTGGTCAGAGTCGGAAGAGAATCTGGCGCAGAAGCTGATCAACCGGCTGCAAAAAGTGCAATAAAAACCAAGTTCACAAGACTTATTTCCGGATTCTTCCACGGACAACATAAAGGGCATCGGTTTCATGTGGAGATGTCCGATGCCCTTTGAAGTTACTCGTCCGAAATTATTTTGTTCGTCCACCGTCGATCTGCAGTTTTTCGCTGGCTGCTGCCTGGGCCGCGGCCAGGCGGGCCGTCAGTACGCGGAACGGCGAGCAAGAAACGTAATCCATTCCTACGCGATGACAGAATTCGACCGAGGATGGCTCACCGCCGTGCTCACCACAGATACCTACCTCGAGTTTGGGGCGCGTCTTGCGTCCACGTTCGATTCCAACTTTCACTAATTCGCCTACGCCTTCCTGATCGATGGCGGCGAACGGATCCTGCTTGAGAATTCCCTCGCCTAAATACGTCGGCAACACCTTATTAATGTCGTCGCGGGAAAAGCCGAAGGTGGTTTGGGTGAGGTCGTTGGTGCCGAAGGAGAAGAACTCGGCGTCTTTGGCGATCTGGTCGGCAACCAGGCAGGCGCGAGGCAACTCAATCATTGTGCCCACCAGGTAATGCACGTGCTTGCCCTTTTCTTCGAATACTTCTTCGGCCACGCGCCGGACGATGGCACCCTGGTTCTCCATTTCTTTCACGGTCGCGATCAGCGGGATCATGACTTCGGCGTGCGTCTTGATTCCTTTTTTCTCCACCTCGACGGCTGCTTCGAAAATGGCGCGCGCCTGCATCTCGGTGATTTCGGGATAGGTGATTCCGAGGCGACATCCGCGATGCCCGAGCATGGGATTGAACTCGTGCAACTCTTCCACGCGCGCCAGGAGAGCTGACAACACCTTCTTGAGATCACCTGCGCCCTTCGCGCCATATTCTTTGTATTCGTCAACCATGATTTTCTTTTGCTTGGGGCTGGCGCTGGGCAGGCTGGCGATGTCGACCATGAGTTGCTCGCGCTTAGGGAGAAATTCATGCAAGGGCGGATCGAGCAGGCGGATGGTGACGGGCAGGCCTTCCATTGCTTTAAACAGGCCAATGAAGTCCTTGCGCTGGAACGGCAACAACTTGTTCAGAGCTTTGCGCCGATCTTTTTCGTTGTTGGCGAGAATCATGGCGCGCATATGCTTGATGCGATCGGGAGCGAAGAACATATGCTCGGTGCGGCAAAGACCAATGCCCTCGGCACCGAAGGCCTTCGCCTGAATCGCATCGCGCGGAATGTCTGCGTTGGCGCGCACGCCGATTTTCCGGAAGGGCTCAGCCCAGCTCATCAGCTTTTGCAGGTCGGCGTCGTCGGCCGAGGGCTCAAGGGTATTCAACTTACCTTTGATCACGCGACCGCTGGTGCCGTCGAGGGAGATCCAGTCTCCCTCTTTGAACACCTGTCCCTTGACGCGCATCTCGCCGGCGCGCTCGTCGACTTGAATGTCGCCCGCACCGGCTACGCAACATTTCCCCATGCCGCGCGTCACGACCGCAGCGTGACTCGTCATGCCGCCGCGCGAAGTTAGAATGCCGGCGGCGACTTCCATGCCCTGAATATCTTCGGGTGTGGTTTCGGCGCGCACCAGAATTACTGGATTTTTCTTCGTTCCATGGCCAGCTTTTTTCACGGCTTCTTCGGCGGTGAAAACGATCTGGCCTACAGCGGCTCCGGGCGACGCGGGCAGTCCTGTCGCGAGCACTTCGACCTTGGTGCTCTTTTCGTCGAGGCGCGGGACGAGAAAGTCATAGAGTTGATTGGGTTCTACGCGGAAGATGGCTTCTTCTTTTGTGATCAGGCCTTCGTCAACCATCTGCAAGGCGACGCGAACGGCGGCAAGTCCGGTGCGCTTGCCGTTGCGCGTTTGCAGCATGTAGAGCTTGCCGTCTTGAATGGTGAACTCGAAATCCTGCATGTCTTTGTAGTGCTTCTCCAGCCGTGTGGTGATTTCGCGGAGTTGGTTATAGACATTGGGCATGACTTTTTCGAGTTCGAGGATGGGAACCGGCGTGCGCACGCCCGAAACCACGTCCTCACCTTGCGCGTTGAGCAGGAATTCTCCATAGAATTCTTTGGTTCCGTTGGCTGGATTGCGGGTGAATCCTACGCCGGTGCCGCTGGTGTCGCCGAGATTGCCGAAGACCATGGCTTGCACGTTGACGGCGGTGCCAAGCATGTCATCGATGTTGTTGATACGGCGATAATGCTTGGCGCGATCGTTTTGCCACGAGCGGAAGACGGCATCGCGCGCCATGACGAGTTGTTCGTTTGCGTCTTGCGGGAAGTCGCGCTTGGCGTGCTTCTTGACCGCTTTCTTGTATTCGACGATCACCTCTTGCAGAGCTTTGGCGTCGAGATCGGTGTCGAGCTTGGCTTTCTTCTGTTTTTTCTTGGCATCGAAAATCTCGTCGAAAACCGATTTCTCGATATCGAGGACGACGTTGCCGAACATCTGAATCAGGCGGCGATAGGAGTCATAGGCGAAGCGCGGATTGCTGGTGCGCTTCGCTAGCGCCTCGACGCTCTGATCGTTGAGGCCCAGGTTGAGGATCGTGTCCATCATGCCGGGCATGGAAAACTTCGCGCCAGAGCGAACGCTGACGAGCAGTGGATTGTCGCCCTTGCCGAGTTTCTGGCCTTGAAGATTTTCGAGCTTAGCCAAAGCTTCATTCATTTGGCGGTCGAGTTCTTTCGAGACGGCGTTGCTGCGCATATATTCGCGGCAGCCTTCGGTCTGGATGGTGAAGCCGGGAGGCACGGGCAGGCCCGCATTGGTCATCTCGGCGAGGCCAGCGCCTTTGCCGCCCAGAACGTCTTTCATCTTGCCGTTGCCATCGGCCTTGCCTCCGCCGAAGGAGTAGACATATTTTGTTGCCGCAGATTGTTTCTCTGTGGATTTCGATTCAGTTTTTGCCGCGCTTCTTGCTTCGGCGATTTCGGCTTCGGGGAGAGTTGTCGTTGCCATGTGCAAATCCTCTTTTTCTATTCTTATTCTATTATTTCGTAGATTCCTTGCCTTCAGTCACTATCTCGGAGAAATCGGCGATGGTGGTGAATTCCTTCACCAGCGACTGCAACAGAGCCAGACGGTTGGCGCGCAGATTGTCATCGTCGACCATAACCATTACTTTATCGAAAAATCTGTCAATCGCGGGGCGGAGCTTCGCGATTTCGAGCAGCGCAGCTTCGTAGTCGTGCGACGCGCTTAACCTCGCGGCCTTCGCCGCTGTCGGCGGGATCAGCGCAGCCAGTTCTTTTTCGGATTCTTCCCGCAGGCTGGCTATATCAACACGCATTGCAATCAGTTTCGTTTTGTCGCGCGCCTGGCGCAGTATGTTCTTCGTGCGCTTGAATGCGATGGATATCGATTCGAAGTCGACGGAGCCCCGAACTTTGCTGACAGCTTCGGCGCGAGCCGCCGCATCCACTACATCGTCGGCATCGACCGCGAGGACCGCAGTCACCACGTCATAGGCGTAGCCGCAAACATCTTTCAAATAAAATTCGAGTCGCTCGCGGAAAAAGCTTTGTGTCGACGCGGCATAAGCGAGGGTGGAAAACTTCTTCTCTGCTTCGGATCCATTGTAGCGAGTGCGCGCGTCGATCATGATCGCCGAGAGATGAAGCGGCAATTTGTGCTCGGCGATAGTTTTCACAATGCCGTTAGCCTGGCGGCGGAGCGCGAAAGGATCCTTCGAGCCGCTCGGAACGAGGCCGAGCGCGAACATTCCCGCAATTGAATCGGCCTTGTCCGCGATCGAAAGCACAGCACCTTCGACGGTCGCGGGAGCGGCGTCCTCCATCGACTCGGGCTTGTAGTGATCATAGATAGCACGCGAGATGGCCAACTGCACATCCGGCCTAAGGTCATCGTCGAGTTGCTGCGCGCGCGCATAAAGGCCGCCGACGATTCCCTGTAACTCGGTGAATTCTTTTACCAGTTCGGTGGTGAGATCGGCCTTGGCTAAGAGCGCGGCCTTATGAACTACGCCCGGCCGAATCCCGATGCCGTTCTGCTTTACGGTTTCGGAAAGCGAACTGGCGAGGTGTTGCACCCGCAGTGTCTTGTCGTAGTAGCTGCCCAGATCTTTCTGGAAGGTTACGTTGCGCAGCAAATCGACTCGCTGGCGCAGGGTTTGTTTCTGATCCGTCTGCCAGAAAAAGCGGGCGTCGTTGAAGCGAGCGCGCAGGACTCGCTCGTTGCCGTGTCGGATCAGGCCGTCGGAGTCGCCGGCTGTGTTGAGTACCGCGAGGAAGTGGGGCAGCAGTTTTCCGTCCGCGTCTTCGATGGCGAAATATTTCTGGTGATCGCGCATGACGGTGACGAGGACCTCTTCGGGCAGATCGAGAAATTCGGGATCGAAGCTGCCGAGGATGACGGATGGAAATTCAGTAAGATTGACAACGGTCGAGAGCAGCGGCTTGTCTTCGCGCCACCGCGCTCCGGCGATGGTGCGAGTGGCGGCGTCGAGAGCTTTACGGATTACGTGCTCGCGCTCGGGGCCACCGAGAACCTTTGCCCCGCGCAGAGTTTCGACGTAGGCGCTGGGCTTGGAGATGGTGACGACTTCCCTGCTGATGATGCGGTGTCCGCGGGTCGTCTTGCCGGCGGCGATGCCGAATAATTCGAGGGGCACGACTTCTTCATCGAGCATCGCGACCAGCCAGCGCACGGGACGCGCGAATAGTTCTCCGCGCTTGCGCCAGTACATGTTCTTGGGCCAGTAGAGGGCGGAGATTTCCCTGGGAAGAGTCTCGGCGAGAATCTCGGAGGCGGTGCGGCCTTTGCGCGTGACCGTGGCCGCGAGATATTCACCTTTGGAGGTTTTGACTTTTTCCAACTTGCCGACATCGACGCCAACTTTTTTCGCAAACGCGTGGGCAGCGGGCGTGGGCTGGCCATCTTTATAGGCGACTTGTGCGGATGGGCCGTTCACCTGTTCTGTAATGTCCGGCTGCGAATCAGGGACGCCCGAAGCGATGACCGCTAATCGGCGCGGCGTGTCGAGACGGGAAACTTCGCCGGAAGGTGCGAGGCGCTCACGTTGCAGCAGCGCTTGCAGGCGTTCGTGAAGGTCCCGCGAGGCGGCGTCAATCATCCGCGCCGGGATTTCTTCGCATCCGATTTCGAGTAGAAAGTCAGGCATACCTAGGTAATGACCGGCTCCAACTTATTTTTCTTTTCCCTAGCCGCCGCCTTGGGAGCTTCGTCGCTCTTCGTTTTTCCTTCATTTACGTAATGCTGATCCATCCACGCCTTGGCGATTCCTACGGCAAGGGCCCGCACGCGGGCGATTACGCCTACGCGCTCGGTCACGGAGATCGCTCCGCGGGCATCGAGAATGTTGAAGTAGTGCGAGCATTTCAGGCAAAGATCGTAGGCTCCGAGCAAAGGAAAGCGTGATTTCTCACGCGCGATGCCATCGCCTTCAGCCTTATCTTTGGCTAGGCTAGCGTAGCAGTTGAGCAGGGCTTTGCACTCCCCTTCGTACAGTTCGAAATGCTTCCACGTTTTCTCGACATCGGCCATTTCGAAGTTGTAGACGGAGAACTGCTGCTCGTCGGCCAGACGCACTTCGCCATACTTCACTTCCCTGCCCGTTTCAGGGTCGCGTGCCCACACGATGTCGTAGATGGAATCGACGTCCTGCAGGAATGCGCACAGACGCTCTAATCCGTAGGTGAGCTCGGCGGAGATGGGATCGAGATCGACGCCTCCGCATTGCTGGAAGTAGGTGAACTGGGTGACCTCGAGGCCATCGAGCATCACCTGCCATCCGATACCCCACGCGCCGAGTGTGGGCGACTCCCAGTTGTCTTCTTCGAATTTTATGTCGTGCTGACGCAGGTCGATACCGATTGCGCCGAGCGATTCCAGGTAGAGTTCCTGGACATTTTCTGGTGGTGGCTTCAGGATCACCTGCAATTGGAGGTGCTTGAAGAGGCGATTGGGATTTTCCCCATAGCGGCCATCCGCGGGACGGCGCGACGGCTGTACATATGCGACCTTGTATGGATTCGGGCCGAGGACGCGCAGGAATGTCTCTGGAGCCATGGTTCCGGCGCCTACTTCGACGTCGTAAGGCTGCTGGATGACCGCTCCACGCTCGGCGTAGAAGGCTTGGAGCTTGAGGACCAGCTCCTGGAAGGTCATTTTGTGAGTCGGTTTCGTCATTCAGGCCTTTTTCTGACTGGCACTTCTGGCGACACTACCTCGCACGGATTTTCCAATAAGTTGCTGCATGTATTCGTCAAGAGCATGCCACTGCTTCCGAAGTTCAGGCGTGAGAGCATCAAACATCCGGCGTCCAACTTCATCTTCGGGATCGATACGTTCCAAAAACGACACGGTAACGGCGTTCTTAATTTTGTCGTCGCAATCTTGAAATATGGCATCGACCAACCGGAGCGCCCTTGCCATATCATCGGTTCTTCCACCTCGCACCGAAGACTCAGCCCAGAGAAATAGCTCCATGAACATCAAATGCTCAAGACCTTCCCACTCCTCAATGTCCGGGCGAAGATCGGGGATTTCGCTGACTATGACAGAATCGATATTTGCGGTGGTCACATGCATCGCTCACATCTTCCGGAAAGCTAAACGCTAAGAACTAATCGCCGATTTTCTCCAGCATTCTGGCCGTCACTAGTTTTTTCTCCAGATGCCGTTCCAAAATCTGAAGGAGAAACTTTCGCAGATCCTGGCCCACTGCTTTCGGCCAGTCGATCTCGGCGAACTCGGATACTCGCGAGCGCAGCATCTGCGCTGCGATCTTTCTCGACTCCGGCGACAGCTCGGATGACGCTATGCGCTTGTCGTCGATGCAGATCAAGCCATCGGCTAACGCGTGATAAAATGCCCGGCCGCCATCCAGCGCGCGTCCGCAGACCGCGCACTCTGTGAATTCGGGCAAAAAGCCCATCAGCCGCGTCATCCACAGTTCAAAATATGTGAGCGGCATCCACACGGCTTGGCCGCGCAACTCCTGCAAAACTGCCAGACTCAAGCGAAACACCGCATCGCTGGCCTCGCGGTCAGGCATCAGTTCGTCTAACAACTCGGCGATATGCGCCAAGGCCGCCGCCCGCGCGTAACTAACCTCGGTGGCCATCGGCGACTCGATGACTTCGCAGGAATCGAGTCTGGCCAATTCCTGCCGCTCGCGGTCGTCGTAAAACGCTCTTACATAAGTGAGCGGCTCCAGCGCGCCGCCGAAGCGGCGTCTCGACTTCATGGCGGCGCGCGCTACGCCTTTCACTTTGCCTTCCAGGCGGGTAAAGAGCGTGACCAGCAGGTCCGACTCACGCAATGGATACGTGCGCAGAACGATCGCTTCCGACTCCTTCAGCGCCATGGAAGGTTACAGGTTAATTAGTGATTGTAATGGAAGAAGTTGTCAGCCGTCAGTTATCAGTTATCAGTTGAACTTTTTGCTCTCAACTCGAAGCTCCTCTACTGATGACTGAGAACTGACAACTCTCTACCGCCCGAAATATTTAGCGTTCCGCTCGGTGTATTCTTTCCACTTTTCGGGCAGATCGTCGAGGGCGAAGATGGCCGAGACCGGACATACAGGAACGCAGGCGCCGCAGTCGATACACTCCACGGGATCGATGTAAAGCATTTCTTCCGTCGAGAACTTGTCGGAGTCCTTTTTGGGATGAATGCAGTCGACGGGGCAGGAGTCAACGCAGGCGGTATCTTTGGTTCCAATGCAGGGCTCGGCAATTACGTAGGCCATAAAATCTTGTGCTCCTCGGCGCAGGGAGAGTGTTTGAATGAATATTCTAACAAGAACGCAAGGATCGGTACAGGCAGGGGCGACAGCAGGTGACAGGTCACAGGTGACAGGAAAAGCTGGCCGACGCGATTTTCCTTAAGCCTGCCATGCGGAAGGTGATTTCCAACTTCAGCGGATCAGGAACTTCCACGCCACAACTGCAACGAAGACTACGAGGCCTACGGCGTAGCCAATCATTCTTCCCTTTTGAACCTTATTCTTGTCCGTACATAGAACCTCCATCGACCTTAATCATGCCACATTCACGGTCAGGAACGGCACATTTTTCAATCGGCAGGGAACGCGGTTGCGGCTTGCGGGACCGGTTCCGCTGGTGGTATGACGCCAGCAGGGACTCTCGCTGTACTGCCGCGCCAAGCGTCGCGTTTGAAGCCCGCTCTGACCAGTTTGAAAATCGTTCGCCGATTTTGTGAAACCACTTTCAGCCAGGCCATTTTGCCCATCATTGGAAAGTAAATGCCGCGGAAGCAGAGTCGCGCTAGAAAAATGTTGACCCGGTAACCGAGCGGCTGGTCATTGAGCGAGTCAACCGCGGCGGCCAATGCCGCCGGACTATAGGCCTCGGCCCAACCTTTATTCACTTCCGCGTGCGCTTCGTCGATGGTCATCTTTAAGGGCGTGTGCGCCATGGCGAAGGGAATGAACTGCTGCCAGTGTTTGGGGCGTGTCAGGCGGCCAGCTTTCTCCAGACGCTTGTAGAGTGGAGTCGCGGGCAACGGCGTGAGCAGACCGAAAATCGGAAGGCCGGGAGGCCACGTTCTGACCTGCGCCATCGTTCGCTCGGCCACTCCAACCGTGTCATTATCCATGCCGAAAATAAACGAGGTGATGGCGTACACATTGCGTTGCGCCAGACGCTCGAGCACCGCCGTATATTCGCAAGGCTTGTTGAATCCTTTATTTACATCTTTGAGATTAGCCGGATCGATCGACTCCATGCCGATAAAGATCCATTTACCTCCGGAGGCTGCGATCAGGTCGACTAGTTCCTCGTCGCGCAATAGATTGGCACTGATCTGCGCCACCCAATGGACCTGCGCCTTGGCGGCGATGATGTCGCGGAGCAGCGACTTGGTGCGCTTGATGTTGATGGCAAAATTGTCGTCGATGAAGAAGACGGCCATCTGGCCTTTCTCAGTGCGGGCGCGAGCCTTCAACAAGAGCAGTTCGTTGACCACGCTCTCGTTGGTGCGGAAGCGAATCGAATCGCCGAAGAAGCCGGTGACAGTGCAGAACTCGCAGCCGTAGGGGCAGCCGCGGCCGGATTCGACGGGAATGATGCGAAACGATCCCCAGCCATCACCGATCTTTTGGAGCAGCGCAGTTGCGGCCTTGGGCACGAGATTGAATTGCTTGAGATCGATCGACTGCCACGGAATCACAGGGTATTCCTTGAGCGATGGCTTGCTCTCCTGGCCAAAGGCATCGACCGGTTCGTAGACATCTTTAAGCTGCCCGCGCGCGGCGTCTTCAACGATTCGCGGCCAGGTTGCATCAGCCTCACCGAGGGCAACAGCGTCCGCGTGGCGCGCGCCGCCATCGCGACCGAGCGCTTCGTCGGCCATTTCTGTGACGTGCGGTCCGCCCATTACTACGGGTACTCCCGTGGCACGCACTGCATCAGCCATGCGATAAGCCTTGGCGATCATTCGCGTCATCGCGCCGATCCCCACTAATCCGATGTTATTGTCGCGCACATATTGCGCGATTCCAGCCTCATCCATTGGATTTGCATTGCCATCGACTAACCGCACCTCGTGGCCCGGCGGCGTGAGCGCTTGAAGGAGGAACATCCATAGATGAGGCATGAAGTTGCGCGTGACGCCGTTGTCGGGGTTATACAGCAAGATTTTCATACGGGATTTGGCGATTCTGCAAAGCACGGCTTTGCGCGAGGGGCAACTGTTAAAAGAACTAGTGGACGCCAGGACGGCAGGATTTCCCGACGCTACGACTTGGGGAGAATTTCAGTTGGAATGTACCTTAGCGCACAGTATACCGTACGACGGCACACATCGAGCAATACTTTGGGACGTAGCAGTGCCGAATTGGGAACTTATTACTTCGGCGTGCGGAAAAGGGCATTCGAGGAATGAGCCGACAATCTGGTTTATTGTCGGAAGATCGAGGCCGCTGTGGTCGCTGTGTCAAACGCGATCTTGACTCGGATCATACTCGACGATGTATCCGGCGACCGCGCTGGCGGCTACCGACAGCGGAGATGCCAGATACATCTGACCCGGGCCACTGCGTCCGGGAAAATTTCGATTCTGCGCGCTGATTACGACCTGATCGGAGCGCGTCGATACGCCGGGACCAGCATTAATGCAGGCACCGCAACTGGGTTCGATCACGCGAGCGCCGGCCTTTTCGAAAATGTCGATGTAGCCTCGGCGCTTCGAGTACTCGCGCGTTTCCTGCGAGCCGAATTGGATCCAGAACTGGACATTCTCTGAAACCCTGCGGCCATGCTTCAGCGCATCGCCGAGAACTGACGCATACATGTCCATGTCTTCGTTCTTCCCTGCGGTGCAGGTTCCACCGTAGGCGATCTCGACGGGGATGCGAGTGTCGAGTTCGCGAATGTATTTGCCGTTGCCCGGATCGCCGGGAGTCGCAACCATAGGCGTGATTTCATTCGCGTCAAGTTCGATCACTTCGGCGTACTGGGCATTGGGATCGCTCTGCAAGCCCTCAATCATCCTCTCCACGTCGGCGCGCTTCATGCCGCGTCGCTCCATCAAGAACTCAACCACTTTTTCGTCAGGAGCGACGATGCCGGTAAAGCCGCCGATCTCAGCCGCCATGTTGGTCATGGTGGCGCGTTCGTCGACGGAAAGCGCCTCTACCGCATCGCCTGCGTACTCCATTACTTTGGCGAGCGCGTTGCCACTGCGAACGTAATCGAGTGAAAGAATTTTGAGGATGAAATCTTTCGCAGTGACGTTTGGGTGGCGCTTGCCGCGGATGACGATCTTTACTGACTCGGGCACCTTGACGCGCACGTCTTTGGTGATCCAGGAGTTGAATACATCGGTGGTGCCGATGCCGAAGGCGATGCAGCCGATGGCGCCTACGTGAGGCGTGTGCGAATCAGAACCAACGTTGACTTGGCCGGGAAGGGCATAGGTCTCGAGCATCACCGAGTGGCAGATGCCCTCCGAGCCTTTGCGGTCGGCAAGTTCTCCGTGCAGTTTGATTCCCTGCTGCATAGCGAAATCTTCCTGCTTTAGTTTGAGTTGCGTGGCAAGATCAAGCAGGCCCATCTTCTTCTTTTCTTCGGAGATCACCTCGTCGAGAAAAGTCAGATGGTCGCGAAAGAAGCGGATGCTCGAAGCGTCGTTCACCGGAACATCCTTGCCGACATATTGTTCATAGAAAATCGACGCCATCGGCGTAACGTATTCATGGCTGAAACGCAGATCGACGCGGGTGAAACCGGTGTCACCAGGCTTGACTGCGGCTAGGCCAACGCTGCCGTCGGGATTGACCATGTGGCGGGCAAAGATTTTTTCAGCGAGCGTCATGCCTGGTGTGGAGCGGAAACTCTTGTCCGCTGCCGTTATAGGCGGCAGAAAAACTTTCCCCTGCAAGCGCGCCACGTTAAAGGGAAATAGTCCGCCGTATTCGATCACCTGCTTCGTGATTTCGTCTTCGTCCGCGGTAAATTCGCTAAGGGCGATTTCTTCGCCGGCGCGAATGCGATCGATTAGAGAAAAGTCGGTCGAGGTCAGCAGGCCGAGGTTCTGGCAGTTTTGTTTGTAGATGCGCTCGATATTTTCCGCGATCGCAACCTGAATGCCGGCGCACATTTCGGCGTAGGGCGACTGCTCGCGGCTCGATCCTTTGCCGCGCCGCTTGCCACTCACCGAGCAGACGAAACCGCCATTCTTTACATCGCTGCGGCCTATCGGAAGACTACCGCCGCAACGCAGGCCAACGTATGGAATCTCGCCGAGAGTGCGATCGAAGTAAAAGCAATAGTGCGCGGGAGTGATCTCGTCGGTCGAAATATCGTCGCGAAGTTTGGGATTGTTGGTGGGATTCTTTGTGTCCCAGGGCAAGTCCCAACCGGACAGCTGCTTTTTAATTAGCTCGGGATCTTCGCTGAGAAAAAGAATGCGCCCCTGCAAGCGCACATGGTCTGGGCGCTTTTCGATCTTGCGTTCGAGGAGAGACAAGCCCACATCAACAATTGTAACGCTGAACTGTGTGTGCTGAACGCCGCGCTCGATTAGGATTTACGCTCGCTGGCGTACGTAACCGGGCTCGGCAACTCTACCAACCCGCGGCCGGCAAAGATCTCCTGAAATTCATGGAGAAGAGCTGCATGCACCAGCCCATTCGAGGCGAGCGTCTCGCGGCTGGCGATCTGGAATTCGCCGCCGGAAAAGTCGGTCACTCTTCCGCCCGCTTCTTCGACGAGCAGCACGCCTGCCGCAGTGTCCCACGGGTTGAGATTAAATTCCCAGAAGCCCTCATAACGGCCCGAGGCAACATTGCAAAGATCAAGCGCGGCCGAACCCGCGCGCCGCACGCCGTGCGTGCGCAAGGTGAGCTGGTGATAGAAATAAATATTTGGATTTTTATGGCGCTTCTGGCTGGGAAACCCAGTACCGATCAAGCACTCTCCGAGGTTGGTTATGGCGGAGACGTGAATTGCTTCGCCGTTGAGGCGCGCGCCGCTGCCCAGTTCGGCGACAAACATCTCGTCGCGGGTCGGATCGTAGATTACTCCGGCGACTCGCTTTCCCTTTCTCTCGACTCCGAGCGACACGCAAAATACCGGATAGCCGTGCGCAAAATTGGTCGTCCCGTCGAGCGGGTCGACGTACCACTTGTACTCACTGCCGGTTTCGATGCGCGTTCCCTCTTCACCCATTACGTCGTGCTTTGGAAAATGGCCGCGAATCTTTTCGAGAATGAGTGCCTCTGACTTTCGATCGGCGACCGTGACCAGATCGACATCGCCCTTATATTCAATCTTCACATGCTGGTGGAAATATTCCATCAGGAGGCTGCCCGCTTCGCGCGCCATCTCCTGCATGGAGAAAATGAGATCGAGAGGTTGGGAGGATGTCATCTACTTTCAGGCTTCATTTGCAGGATTGGTTGCTGAGTGCTAATTGCCGGTGCTGAACGCTCGGCTACTTCTTCTTGCTGTCTTCCGCGATGTAGACGATCTCGTGCTTGAAGATGAAGAGATTCGGACCATCTTCGCGCGTGACGCGCACCATATTTTTATCGTAGTACTCGATCCAACCGCGGACCACTTCGCCATCGGCCAGTTTCAGGCTGACGACTTTTTGCTTCTCGCCCAGCGCCTTGAGATAAGCTGCCTCTTCAAACGTTTCGTCCGGAGGCGGAGTGCGCTTCTTGCCAAAATTTGGATTTCCCGTCTGTAGCGGCATGCTGTCATTTTACAACGATGTGTCGTCTCACGTTTTTTTCGCCGGCATGTAGAATGCAGCTTCCTCCGGGCGATGCACGCGCGGGATCCAGAGTGGACGGCGAAGTCCGCCGGGGCCGGGCGCGGGACGCGTGAGAACCTTCCAGCGCTGATAGACGGCGAAGGAAAGGTTGGTATCGACGAAGATGTCCCCGTAGCGATCATCGGAGGAAGCCCGTTCTACGCGCACCATTTGATGCCAGCAGTGCATGCCAGTGATCGGATCGGGATGCACCGGAAAAGTCAGATTCTGATGCACGCCGGCATCGCTCCACCACACGCGCTTCGTGTCCGGATCGGAGGTTGCGTAGGGCTCGACTCCCGAAGTCTGGCGCATTTTCCATTGCCCTTTACCAACCTCTTTCAGATCGACCCATGCGCTCGACATGCGCTCAATTTGATCTTCCTTATTAGTACGCCAGCGGCCCATGTGATGAGAGCAGGCTACGACGCCGGGCGCGAGTCCCTCGGTAACCCAAGCGTGGAGCACGAAAAATCCGATTTCAGTGTGCACTTTGATCAAATCCCCGGTGCGGATGTCGCCGATTGTCTTGGCGTCGGTTGGATTCAACCAGAGCGGATTCTTGTGCGCTATCTCGTAAAGAAATTTCGAGTTGCCCGATCGCGTGTGGATGAGATGGGGCAGCCGAAAAATCGGCAGCAGCGTGAAGACCTCACCGTTCGCATCTTTCGGCCATTCCACGAGCGGCATGTATTGCGGATCGAAATCGGCGCCCGATTTCTCTGTGAGATCGCCTATCGACGCGGCTTGGGCTGAGCGATGAATGTGGCTGCGATAGTATTCGGGAAGTGCGAATTCAGGCCACTTCCAATCGGCCATTGTCTTCGAAAATAATTCCAGCTTGCGCGACGGCGTGTTGTAGCCGACCACCGCCTTGCCCTCAACCATCACGCCCACCGCTTTGCCATCTTGCTTGACTACGCCATTCTCTTCGACCGTCGATCCGGTCAGATCGGCCGCCGCCACTGGCTTCTCGTTCTGCTTATAGACGTCCGTCGTCACTTCGTACGCACCATACTTACGCATATATTCCAGCGGTTTCAGGCTTTCTTTGGCGGCGGCTTCAGGCAATCCGGGAACTGAATTTTCGAAAATCCATCCGTAGTATTCGTCGACCGTCAGCTTTTGCCCGGGGCGATATGGCGATTCGAACCACTGCCGAATTCCCATCGATCCGTCGGGATCGATCGCCCACGACAGATTGATCCAGAATTCATCCTCTTCCCACACTTCGCCGGGATTCGCCTGATAGGTGTAATCGAATTTCTTACCCTCTTTTTCCTGGAGAACGCGCAGCACGGGTTGGCGGAAGCCGATCCACTTTCCAGCGTATGACTCCTGGCTCATCAGATCGTGGCGCTCGGAACTGAAGCCCATGGGCAGCACATAATCGGCGAACCAGGCAGTCTCGCTCCAGGTGGGAGAGAGCGCGGCGTGCAAGCCGACCTTTTCTTCGTCCCGCAACATTTCGATCCAGGAGAATCCGTCGGGATAAGTCCACACCGGATTGAAGACGCGCGTGAAGTAGGCTTCGATACGGCCTCGGCCTTCCTTTAGAAAGTGCGGAAGCAGGGGAGACATTTCATGCGTGCACAGCGGCCACTCGGGCGGGTAGAGCAATTCGTTCCAGCGTTTTTGCGGCGGAGGGTTTTTGTACGGGCGCGGGACAAATTTATTCCACGCATTCAGATTGTGTCCGCCGGGAGTACCCACCGAACCGGTGAGCACATGAAGTAGCATCAAGGCGCGCGCGGATTGCCATCCACCGAGATTGCCGGAGGAACTGCCGCGCCACAGATGGGAGGCGAATCTACTTCCGGCAGTTGCGATCTCGCGCGCCGTCTTAACGATGATTTCAGCTTTGACCCCGCTTTCTTTCTCGGCAAATTCGGGACTGTACTTCGCGTAGTGGCGTTTGAGGGCTTCGATCAGCGCTTCAAAACTTTGGCCTTTCGCGGAAAATCCATCGACTTCCAGTTCTTCCCAGTTGGTCCAATTCTTCACGAATGCCGCGTCGAAACGATTCTCGCCAAGGATGACCATCGCCATCGCGAGGAGCACTGCGGCTTCAGTGCCGGGATAGCTGGGCATCCAGTAATCGGCCATGCTGGCTGTGTTCGAAAGACGCGGGTCCATGACCGCAAGTTTCGCGCCCGCCATTTTTCCTTCGATGATGCGCTGCGCGTGCGGATTGAAATAATGACCCGACTCAAGATGCGCGGAGAGCAACAGAATAAAACGCGCGTTGGCATGGTCGGGCGATGGACGGTCAGCGTAATGCCAGAGCAGATAGCCGAGGCGCGCCGAGGATGAACACACATTCGTGTGCGAGTTGTGGCCGTCGATGCCCCAGGCTTGCAGGGTGCGCTCCATGATGAAGTCATGGCCGGGGCGGCCGACGTGATACATCACCTCTTCGCCGCGATTTTCCTGAAAAGCCTTGCGGATGCGAGTGCCAAAAGTTTCCAGCACTTCATCCCACGAGGTGCGCGTCCACTTTCCGCCTCCGCGCGGACCGGAACGCTTCATCGGATAAAGGATGCGATCGGGATCGTGAATCTGCGTGATTGTAGCCGGGCCCTTGGCGCACAGGCGTCCGCGGCTGGCCGGATGTTTGGGATTGCCTTCAAATTTTGCGATTTGCCCGGTTTCTTTGTCGACGTATGCCAGGAGTCCGCATGCGGATTCGCAGTTGAAGCAGATGGTCGGGATGAGCTGGTAATGCTTCTTGACGCGGCGCGGCCATGCCGAGGGATCGAACTCGACCCAATCATCCCACTTTTCGACGGGCGGACAGGTCGAAAGATGGCTGCCGTCGCGCTTGAAATCGGTCATTCCGGAATCTCCATAAAGCAACCTCGCTGGCCCTCAAACAACTAGCTGTTGGGCACGCTCTGTCCGGCCATTACGAAGCACCATTCAAAAATCAAGAGTCCAATCAATGCGAGCACGCTGGCGAATCCAGTTGCGATGCCGTTCGGCGCCGTGAAAAACAGGCGGCCGCATAACAAAAGAAACAGCGGAATTATTCCGCCTGCCACCACGCCGCCACCCCAGAAGGCGCGGGCGAACGGTCCGTGAGTCATCAGACGCGCACCGTAGCGTGCGTTGTCGGTGGTGTGTGGCATTGCGACTTCACCGAGAATCATGAGCAGATGCAATACGAGAGCAATTGCCAGCGCGGGAACCGCAACGGACAGAGTTTGCGCTGAACCTCCTAAACTAGCGGGAAGCAGCGCCAGCACGGCCGAACCGCAGAGCAAGGCTTGAACAATCAAATGCGCCGGCAGCAGCGGCGTTTGCCACAGGTCGCGGCCTTCGCATTGTCCGAAGAGGAAGGCCGTGTAGCAGGCGGCGCAAAATCCTACAATCACCGTTGGCCATAACAATAGCGATGTGGCGACTGAGAATCCCAGAACTGCGGCCAGCCAAAAGACGCTACACAGCCCGCTGTAGGTGATGAGGATGAAGGCGCCGCGCGCCAGCCAGGATTTACTTTGCGGCATGAACACCACGCGCAAGAACCGCTCTTTGTGTTCGAGATCCCAAACCAACAGGACCGTGGTGAGCGCCGTGAAGAGAAGCGCAACCGTGGCGAGGGTGATATCGCGGACGCGATCGCCTGACAATTTTCCGAACGCCATTGCAAGCGCCGGTATAGCCAGCGCGCCGGAGCCGATCGACTTCGTCCAGGAGTACGCGGGGACCTGCCATCCCCACGGACGCGCGTGGGAAACGTCGTAGGCGGCCACTGCGTCCTTTTGCAGCAACGGGCTGTCGAGCGGATAAAGAGCGCCGCCACCATGAACAGCGGCGTTGCGCTGTGACCACATATAAATCGATTCGTGGCGCGCGGCGGTGGGAACGATCGCGCTCTCGTCGGCGTCGATGTAATAAAGCTTGGGCTGAGTTCCCTGCTCTGGCTTGCGCACGCGGACCGGTTCGCGTGCGACGAGTTGCGCCGCTTCGCTCGAAGGATCGCTGAGATCTCCGGCAATGATGGCGTGTTCGGGGCAGACGATTACGCAGGCGGGCTCGAGTCCGACTTCAGTACGATGCGCACAGAAATGGCATTTCGTCGCCGTGCCATCGTCGGGATCCATGTAGATAGAATCGTACGGACAAGCCTGCATGCAGGCCTTGCAGCCGATGCAGCGTTCGGAATTGAAATCGACGATGCCGTCCTTCCGCTGATACATCGCGGTCACTGGGCAGATGGTGACGCAGGGCGGCTTCTCGCAATGATTG
Organism: Terriglobales bacterium; assembly: GCA_035483045.1. Classification (GTDB taxonomy): domain Bacteria; phylum Acidobacteriota; class Terriglobia; order Terriglobales; family Acidobacteriaceae; genus Acidiflorens. The sequence goes on along the minus strand of DATHQD010000043.1, from coordinate 36,122 downwards.
CAGCGCGTGACCTGAAATACACGGCGCGTGTTGGGAAAGAGGCCTTTCTCGACGTACTTCACCCAGGTGCGATTGACGCCGACCGGTGCCTGATTTTCGGTTTTACACGCCACGGTGCAGGCATGGCAGCCGATGCATTTGCGATTATCGATTACAAAGCCGTATTTCATCCGCGAGGAATATCGACCGGGAAAAGTTAATCATACTTGGGTTCGGCGGAATCGGGGGTGCTGTTGTTGAGGCGGCTCACGGAGAGCGGTTAGCGGCGGCCGCGATGTCCAAAAAGTGAGGCCGGACGTCTCCGCCCGGCCTTGTGGCTTCTTCAGAGTGTCGTTAGTTGGAAGCTTGCATGACGAGGCGCTCGACGATGTGGTGTGCGCCGTCGATGTGCTCCAGGGCTCGATGCCGCAAGCCGTGCGCGAAAACGTCGTCCTCTTCCTGGGCGAGATCGCGATGCGCTTTATCGAGGAGTTCGAGGGCGCGATGATAGCGGCCAGCTCGACCGAGGTGAGCGTCGACGGGCGGATGATCGTTCAGATTCTTACCATCGTCGATGGCGGCGCGCTTAATTTCGGCGATGGCTCTGTCGATCTCGACGATAGCGTGCTCTTCTTCTCGGTCCATACGGCCGGAGTCAGTCTCGTGCGCGAGGTGTGCCCGTGCGTGGCGAAGGTCGGTGAGCGCGTGCAGGTAGGCGGGATGACGCCCGAGTTGGTCGGCAAAGCTGAGCGTGGCAAAGAGTGCAACGCAGAATGCGATTACGGCGCAATGTCGTGCGATCTTCATATTCTCCTCGAATAGGCCTTTCGGCGGCTGGAACGCGATGGTCTTACAGACGAAAGAACTGCACCCCAAGAACTGCGGTTCTTGGCTCGTGGAATCGTAAGTCAGGGCGAGGAACGCCGGAAGGTTACTTTGGGGCATGGCCGGCGGGGCGGCCTCGGAGCCCTAAATCTGATAGTCGATGTCTTCGATGATGCGCTGCATCGACTCGGAGAAGGGCTCGCTGCCTCCCGTGCCTTCAAGTTGATGGACGCGCTCCCCTAAACGCTTCACCTCGGACGCGACTGCGGCCAAGGCCTCCGAGAGCGGATCGTTAATTTGCTTCGGGTCAGTGATCACGACCCGTTTGCCTTTGCGAAAAATAATGTGCCCGGGCACGCCGACAACCGTGGAATCGTTGGGCACATCGCGAAGCACGACCGAGCCAGCGCCGATACGGCAATTGCTTCCTATAGTGATGTTGCCTAGAATCTTGGCGCCTCCGCCGACGACTACGTTGTTGAGCAGAGTGGGATGGCGCTTGCCACGGTCATTGCTGGTTCCGCCGAGAGTCACACCCTGGTAGATGGTCACGTCTTCGCCGACAACGGCTGTCTCACCGATCACGACCCCCATGCCGTGATCGATGAAAAAGCGGCGGCCGATCTGCGCTGCGGGATGGATTTCGATGCCGGTGAATAAGCGCGCGACTTGCGACAGCCAGCGCGCCAGCAGGAGAAGGTTATGATTCCACAGCCAGTGGTTCACGCGATAGAACCAAACTGCATGCAGGCCGGCGTAGCAGAGATATATTTCAAGCCGCGACTTGGCCGCGGGATCGCGCTCGAGCACAGTGGCAACATCTTCGCGGATTAGCGACAGCAGATGCGGCATCGGTTGTTGATCAGCCAAGAGTTAACCAGCCAAAGATCAGGCCGGAACCTCCGAGGTCGGAATCTGCAACGCCTGGTTCCGGAGTCCTTCGAAAAGAATACTACTGAGGTAGCGTTCGCCGAACGACGGGAAAACCACGACAATCAATTTGCCGGCGTTTTCCGAACGCTTGGCGACCTGCAAAGCCGCGACCACAGCCGCTCCTGAAGAGATTCCGACGAGGAGGCCTTCTTCGAGGGGAAGCCGGCGCGCCATGTTGATGGCGTCGTCGTTGCTGACGGTGATCACTTCGTCGATAAGATCGCGGCGCAAAATGCTCGGAACAAAACCGGCGCCAATTCCTTGAATCTTGTGAGGGGCGGGCTTGCCGCCGGAGAGAACCGCGCTGTCGGTCGGCTCAACGGCCACGGCCTTAAATGAGGGTTTCTTCGGCTTGATATATTCAGAGACGCCGGTGATGGTCCCGCCGGTGCCAACGCCGGAGACCAGAAAATCGACGCGGCCATCAGTGTCTTGCCAAATTTCGGGCCCGGTGGTTTCGAGGTGAATCTTGGGATTGGCCGGGTTGTCGAATTGCTGGAGCATGTACGCGTTCGGCGTCGAGGCCAGCAGTTCCTCGGCTTTCAGGATTGCGCCTTTCATCCCGCGCGGGCCGGGAGTGAGAACGATCTGAGCGCCCAGCGCGAGCAGGAGCACGCGCCGCTCCAGGCTCATGGTCTCGGGCATGGTGAGAATTAATTTGTAGCCTTTGACCGCGGCTACGAAGGCGAGAGCGATTCCTGTATTGCCGCTAGTGGGCTCGATCAGGACAGTTTTTCCGGGCTGGATACGGCCCGCCTGCTCGGCATCGGAGATCATGCTCACGCCGATGCGATCCTTTACGCTGGCCAGCGGATTCTGGCTCTCGAGTTTTGCCACGACTTCGGCGACTGCGCCCTGGGTAACGCGATTCAAGCGGACCAACGGAGTGTGGCCAATCAGCTCGGTTACATCCTTTGCGATTTTCATAGATTTTCGATTCGTGAAATTGGAGATGGATTCAGAGTACCAGTTCAGCGCCGCGGCTTGCGCCGACCTACTCGCGCCAGAATACGGCGCACCTTTTTCGGTGAAATCGACAGGCGGGCGGCGACCCGCGACACTTTGCGGCCTTCACGCTCCCAGACGCGGGCGATTACTATTTCCGCAAATTCGTCGCTGATCTGGCGGAAAGTTTTGTCGCCAACTGCGCCCTGCGACCATGCCTTCAGCGCCGGATGCACATTCCCCTTGCGAAGAATTCTCGCGCTCAGGGTCTGCATATCCTGGGACATGTTGTTGTCGGGCTGATTCGTGCCGCACGACGCGCGCGCCAGATCGTAGGACGCGCGCGCCGCCTCCGGATTGTCGAAAAACGAATTGCACTGGGTCAATCCCTGCCACAGGTGGGCATTCGCCAACAGCAGATGGTGCTGGGTATGCTTCGCCAGATCGATTGCCTCCTGGCTGAACTCGAAGGCACGACGGGCGTGGCTGCCTGGGTCGGCGCCTCCGCCAATTTCTTCTTCTACCTTCGCGTTTTCGATCATGCACTGGAGAATGCGAGCGCGGCCCATCAGAATGTAGTCCTGCTTTTCGTCGGCCAAGTCGTAGGCAGAACTCGCGTCTTCCTCCGCACGCTGAAAGTCGCCGCTATCGAGGTGGAGGTAGGCGGCGTTGAGGTGGACAGTGCCGACTCCGTGATGGTTCGGGCGTTGCTGGTAGATGGCGCGCGCCGCTTCCAGATGCTCGAGGGCTTCGCGGCGAAGTTGGGTCAAGCGGCTGCGAGAATCAGCGGATTTTCTAGAATCACTGCCAGCGCCAGTCTTCGCCGGGCTGGTCGACGATTTTCGCCGCAACTGCGCGTCGCGATCGATTCTCTTTTGCAGTTGCAGAGCGATGCCGCGCTTGGCGAGCGCCATGTTGGCCAACGATCGCGCGAGGTTGGGATGCCGCGGATCGCGCTTGCCATAGTGAGAAATGGCGTTCTCGAAAAATTCAATTGCTTTGTCGAAGCGTCCTTCGCGGCGCGCCATGCGTCCGTAGAAGGATTGAATGTTGCCGAGCGTCACGTAATCATCGGTCTCGCCAAGAACGCTTTCCGCCGCCTGCGAGATGCGGACCGCTTCTTTCCATTTGCCTTGTTGAAATAACAACCAGCTTTCCAGCACTTGCATCACGGCTGCCATGCGCGGATAGCCTAACGCGAGCGCCAGCTCTTTTCCTTTGCCGGTATAGATTAGGGCTTCGTCATACTCGCCCCTCCTCCGCAGGCACCGGCCTTTCCAGAAATAGACGATAGCGAGCAGAAAGCGGTCGTCAAGCTCATTTCCGAGGCTCACGACGAAATCAAAGTGTGCGACCGCCGCTTCCATCGTCTCTTCCGCCATAGCGGTCATACCCTCGGCTGAGCGCAGGCAGATATAGTCGGCGATGGAGAGAGCGGAACGGGATTCCGGTTTGAAGCGATTGAGAATTTCGCGGAGGGCTGGGCCGGCGAATCCGATGTCGGTCCAGATGGCTAGCTGGGCTGCGAGACGAGCCGCGTTGGGCTGGGAGGGATCGAGCTGCGCGATCAGATCGTGATGCTTTTGGAGGCACGCGATGCCGCGCTCAATTTCGCGCGTCGCGACGTGTTCGCGCAATTCCGCGAGCAAGGCTGGGGCAATCTGGGCAGTGCCAATCGGAGCCGCGTCAGCCGGCAGATTTGCGGGGATACCTCTGCGTTTGCCCATCACCATTCATTGAGTTCTAATCCAATAAATCGTAGCTGGCAAGGGTTAGAAACTCATCAAAGTGCGGACTCGTCGTCAAGTCTTCCAGCAGTTTGGCGGCCTGCCGGAGCTTTTCGTCGTTCTTGCTGCCGAGCTCTGCGGCTCGATGATGGATGATGTCTTTCACCAGAACGGCCGTCACCGGTTTGCCGTCAGTCAGTTGCGCTTTGTACTTCACCCACTGCCACACCTGGGCGCGAGAAATCTCCGCAGTGGCGGCATCTTCCATCAAGTTGTAAATCGGAACGCAACCTAATCCTCCCAGCCAGGAGTGGAGATACTGCATGCCCACATCGATATTCCAGCGCAAGCCTTTCTCGGTGATCTCTCCTTTGGGAACGGCGATTAGGTCTTGCGCCGTCACAATTCGCGTCGACTTCTTCGATGATGAAATCTGATTCGGCCCGGGCATGTATTTGTCGAAAATCTCTTTTGCCACGGGAACGAGCCCGGGATGCGCGACCCAGGTGCCGTCGTGGCCGGCGTGCACTTCGCGAAGTTTGTCGTGACGAACTTTGTCGAGCGCCTGCTCGTTGGCGGCTGCGTCATTGCGGATAGGAATCTGCGCCGCCATTCCTCCCATGGCATGAATGCCGCGCCGGTGGCAGACTTGAATCAGCAATTCCACGTAGGAACTGAGGAAATGCGTCTCCATGGTGACCTCGGAGCGGTCTGGCAGCACGAACTCGGAATGCGCCTGGAATTTCTTGATGTAGCTGAAAATGTAATCCCAGCGGCCGCAATTCAACCCGGCGGAATGGTCGCGCAGTTCGTAAAGGATCTCATCCATTTCGAAGGCGGCGAGAATCGTTTCGATAAGGACAGTGGCGCGAATCGATCCGCGCGGAATTTTCAGTTCATCCTGCGCAAAATTAAAGACATCATTCCAAAGGCGCGCTTCGAGGTGATTCTCAAGCTTCGGCAAATAAAAATATGGGCCGGTGCCTTTGCTCAGCAAGGTCGCAGCGTTGTGGAAGAAGAAGAGGCCAAAATCAAAGAGCGCGCCGGAAATTGGCTTGCCATCGACTAAGAAATGTTTTTCATCGAGATGCCATCCACGAGGGCGCACCATCAGCGTCGCGAGTTTCGAACCGAGCTGGTATTTTTTCCCCTCGGGGCTCTCATATCGAATCGTCCCCCGAATTGCGTCGCGCAGATTGTACTGGCCTTCGAGGTTGTTGCTCCACGTCGGCGTATTTGAATCTTCAAAATCGGCCATGTAGACGTTGGCGCCAGAGTTCAGCGCATTGATGATCATCTTGCGATCGACGGGGCCGGTGATTTCGACGCGGCGGTCGAGCAGATCTTTCGGGATGGGCGCGACCTTCCATTCTTTTTCGCGAACGCTGGCCGTTTCCGGAAGAAAATCCGGAAACTTGCCTTTATCGATTTCCCGCTGCACAGACTGGCGGCGCGAGAGCAACTCCCGTCTTCGCGGCTCGAACTGAGACGCCAGTTTCAACAAGAAGGCGCGGGCATCGGGCGTGAGAATGCTAGCTTCAATCTCTGAAAGGGCCTTGCTCTCGATGGTGGGATTCGCAACAGATGTCGGGTTCATGATTAATATGATAGTCCGCTCGGTGGCGCGTTTGCAGGCGCGACTGCGCGCACTGGGTCATTTTGACCTAGTGGGTCGAGGCGGACACGGCGGTTTGTCATAGAGGGCATTTCGGGGTCTACTGCACCAGGACGCAATACTTATTGGAGCGTGGCAAAGATGACGAACTCGAATGGCAACGGCAACGACTGGAAGACTAACCCTCGATGGCGCGGCATCACGCGTCCCTACACGCAGCAAGATGTGAACCGCCTGCGAGGCTCGTTGCAGATCGAGCACACTCTTGCGCGCCACGGCGCGGAGCGTCTCTGGAGTCTGCTGCACGATCAAGCCGAGCCATTCACGGCGGCGCTCGGAGCGGCGACTGGCAACCAGGCAGTCCAGCAGGTGAAGGCCGGGTTGAAAGCGATTTATATCAGCGGCTGGCAAGTCGCAGCAGATGCTAATAATGCCGGGCAGATGTATCCGGATCAGAGTCTTTATCCCGCGGACAGCGTCCCCAACCTGGTGCGACGCGTCAACCAGGCGCTCATGCGTGCCGATCAGATTCATCATGCTGAAGGGAATAACGGAATCACCTGGTTTGCACCGCTGGTCGCCGATGCCGAGGCCGGGTTTGGCGGCAACCTTAATGCCTTCGAACTGATGAAGGCCATGATTGAGGCCGGTGCGGCATGCGTTCATTTCGAGGATCAGCTTTCGTCCGCGAAGAAGTGCGGCCATCTCGGCGGCAAAGTGCTGGTACCGACTACTGAGGCGATCCAGAAACTGGTGGCGGCGCGGCTGGCGGCCGATGTGATGTGCATTCCGACGCTGATCATGGCGCGCACCGATGCGGACAGCGCCACTCTTCTCACCAGCGACATTGATCCGCGCGACCGCGAATTCGTGACCAAGCAACGCACGGTTGAGGGCTTCTACCACATTAAGAGCGGCCTGAAATCCGCGATTGCCCGCGGGCTGGCGTATGCACCGTACGCGGATATTCTCTGGTGCGAAACGTCGAAGCCCGACCTCGAGGAGGCGCGCCAATTCGCGGAGGCTATCCACAAAGAGTTCCCCGGCAAGCTGCTGGCGTATAACTGCTCGCCTTCTTTCAACTGGAAGAAGAATCTGGACGACGCAACCATTGCCAGCTTCCAGCATGAACTGGGCAAGATGGGATACAAGTTCCAGTTCATCACGCTGGCGGGGTTTCACGCGCTCAACCTGGCCATGTTCGAACTGGCGCGCGGCTACAAGCAGTCGGGGATGACCGCTTATTCGCGACTCCAGGAGAAAGAATTTCTCCGCGAACAACAGGTGGGTTACGAAGCGGCGAAGCACCAGCGCTTTGTCGGCACGGGATACTTTGATTCAGTGCAGCAAGTGATCACCGGCGGCAGCACTTCGACGGCGGCGCTTCACGGTTCGACCGAGGAGGCGCAGTTTACGGATGTCGTCGATGCGCTCAGCAAGGCGTCGGGCGTCGCGAGTGCTGAGAATATGAGCCCTGAGAATATGAGCGACGCAGGTCTAGCGGATGCCTCGATAATGACGACTCACTGGGCGGAGTCTGACGAGTTGATGCCATCGGGAGACTAAAGGGCAGGAAAAACGAAAGGCAGGAAAAGCAGGAAAGGCTTTAGGGCGGGGCGCCCTGCCCCGCTAGACGCTTTGGTCACTAGGCTGCATCTAGGCTTGTTGGGCTTTTGACCGTTCGCGCTTGCCTTCTCGCAGTTGCGCGGCGGTAAACGCCGAGCCGCAGGTACCGCATCTCCAGCTTGTTGACGCCGTGGTCATAAAGCCTGGCCCATCGGTTTTTGCCGGCGGCTGATTTCCCCGCATTGCCAAAACCAACTCACCGCCGCATGCCGAACATTCGCGTTTTTGCATAACTCCCGTTAAGACTCGTTCAAGGATAGGGCGCCCGGCACTGCTGCGTCCCCAATCTGATCCACTCTGTTTATCGTCTATCTCTACTATGTCACAGATACGGGAAACAAACGATCAATATTGACCGGTGGCGATGCTCGCTGGGTGCGGCAAGCAGTGATCTTTAAATGCGCATGTGAGCTATCTTGCTCAGACGCGAGAGATTGCATGCCTCATTGTAGATGCTGCGGCGAACCCGAATCGACCCTGAACATTCTCACAGTTGGCGCTCCATCCCAGCGCGAATAGAGGGGATTGGTCCGCTCAACATAGTCGGCTCAACATAGTCCGCTTAACGAAGGAAGGTTCAAGATTATGCCTTTAATTCAACTTCTCGAAGTTCTGATCGTGGTGGGTGTTCTTCTGTGGCTGGTGAATCGTTTCATTCCCATGCAAGGAACCATCAAGTCGATCTTCAATGGCATCGTGGTCATCGCCGTGGTTCTGTGGATCCTGAATGTCACTGGACTGTTCCATTCTCTTCCCAATATCCGCCTTGGGAAGGGATGACGAACTGGCAGGGGATCATTCAAGCACCACCAGGCCGCCCTAAACAAGACTTAACATAACCCGGTCGAACGCTCGCCGAAGGAGCTCAATTTGAATAAATTCTGGTTAGCCCTCCCCATCACGCTTAGTCTGAGCGCGTTTGCGCAAAATAATGCCCACAACAATCTGGTTGTAGAAACCACGGTTGCAGAAGTTTCGGCTCCCGTCCCAACATTCCGGGTCACGGTGGTCAGCCGCAGCGTGCAGGCGGTCAACTACGAGCATCGCAGCGGATCCTCCAAGCTCGACTTCTCCGGCACAGATTTAATGCCCTCAGCCAACGGCGAGGCCAAGGTAAACAGCAAGCGTGGATCGATTGAGATCGACGCAGAATTTGGCGGCTTGCAGAAACCGACCACTTTCGGCAATGAATATCTGACCTATGTTCTGTGGGCGATTTCTCCCGAGGGGCGCGCCATCAACCTGGGCGAAGTGTTAGTTGGAGACAACCATCGCAGCAAACTGCGCGTAACTACTGACCTGCAGGCTTTCGCTCTGATCGTTACCGCCGAGCCGCATTATGCCGTCCGTCAGCCGAGCAACGTGGTCGTGCTCGAGAACGTGGTCCGCGACACCACCAAGGGAACCACCGAGGCGGTGAACGCCAAGTACGAACTGATGGAGCGCGGTGGCTACATTCCCACTGGCTACAAGTTTGACCCCGTGGTATTGAATGCCAGATTGCCGCTGGAATTCTTCGAGGCTCGCAATGCTTTGCGTATCGCGCAATCCGAGGGGGCCGAGCAGTATGCCCGCGACAGTTATCAGCATGCTGTCCAATTGATGAACAACGCCGATGAATACGCGACCAGTAAACACATCGACACCAAACCTTTGATCGCAGTCTCGCGCGAGGCGGTGCAGACCTCCGAAGATGCGCGCGAAATCGCAGTTAAGAAACTGGATGAGATACGCCTCGCGAACGAGCGCCAGAATTCAGCTAATTCGCTAGCTGTATCGCAAGGACAAGCTGACAGCGCTATCCGCCAGAAGGAGCAGGCCGAGTCAGACGCGGCGAGAGCCGAATCGGCAAAAACTCAGGCGGAGTCGGATACACACAATGCGCAATTGGCTAAGGCTCAAGCCGAATCGGATGCAGCCAAGGCACGGGCCGACGCTTCCGATGCACAAAATGCTACCGCGCAGGCCAAGGCGGATATGGCGGCGAATGCGGCTTCGTCGGCGGATGCCGTCTCCATGGCTCAGGCTGATGCGGAGAAATCTCGTTTAGCTGCGCAACAGGCGGAAACCGACAAAGCGGCGATGCGCACGAAGTTGTCAGAACAGTTGAATTCCATCCTTCAAACTCGCGACAGTGCCCGTGGGCTGATCGTCAGCATGTCCGATGTTTTGTTTGACACCGGGAAATACTCGTTGAAACCAGGAGCACGCGAGAAACTGGCGAAGGTCGCCGGCATTCTGCTCGCCTATCCTGGCCTCGACATCGAAGTTGGCGGCTACACCGACAACGTAGGCGGTGACGAAATGAATCAGAAACTGTCGGAGAATCGTGCTGGATCGGTGCGCGATTACCTCGTGCAACAAGGGGTGGCGACAAATTCAGTTTCGTCCAAAGGCTTCGGCAACACTTTGCCGGTGGCCTCGAACGATAACTCTTCCGGACGCCAGCAGAACCGGCGAGTGGAGCTTCTCGTATCCGGGGAGGCCATTGGCCACCCAGCAAACACGACTACAGGAAGCTTGCGGTAAGAAAGCGCGCTAAGTAACGAATCGAAAAGGAGCACTATCTATGAAGCTAATTGGAGTTGTCAGCACCGCAGTTCTATCTTTGGCGCTCGGAGTTGCAGTTCCGGCATTCGCGCAGGAGCAGCGCGATCAGGACGAGAAATCCAAGCCAGCCGCGCAAGAGGAAAAGAAAGCACAGCCGGAGAAATCCGCAAAGCAGGAAGAGAAACCTTCGACGCGGCAGGAGCAGGCTGCAAAGCCGGAAGAAAGAAACGCGAAACAGGAAGACAAGAACGTCAAGTCGGCAGAAAGGCCGGCGGAGAAAAACGAACAGCAGCGCGCCGGTAATAACGGTGGTGGCCGCATCCCCGCAGACCGTTACCAAGCCAATTTCGGACGGCAACACACCTTCCATGTCAGCCAGGGCGACTACCGCAACCATCGCTTCCAATACGGTGGATATTGGTTCGGATTTGCCGATGCATGGCCGAGCAACTGGTTGTATACGCAGGACGTTTATGTCATTGATATCAATGGCGTCTATTATCTGTGCAACCCGATGTATCCGGGCGTCAACATCACCCTTAGCTTCACTTTGTAGCAACCCTTTCCCTGTGTGTGGCCTCGAAAGAGGCTGCACTCTTCATCTACATCGATGCTAAACACTAAGCGGAGCAAACCCGGGACCTTAGCGCTGGCGCGCGGAGGTAAACGTCGCCAGCGTATTTTTTTTACGCGCATGATCGTTCTTTTGCTGATGGTCGTTTTGTGCAACCGCCCATCTTTCGGCTACTCAGTTTTAACGCATGAAGAGATTATCGACCTGCTGTGGGCCGACGAGATTCGGCCCCTGCTACTCAAGAAATATCCGGGGTTGACTGACGATCAAATCAAGCAGGCGCATGCCTATGCCTACGGTGGCGCCGTCATCCAGGATCTCGGCTACTACCCTTTTGGCAGTAAGGAATTCAGCGACCTTGCCCATTACGTCCGCACTGGAGATTTTGTTCGCGAGCTTTTGCTGGAAGCGCAGGACGTGAACGAATACGCATTCGCGCTGGGCGCGCTCGCGCACTACTCGTCCGACATCACCGGCCATCCGACGGTGAACGCTTCGGTTGCCATTGAGTATCCGAAGCTGCGCGCGAAATATGGCAGGTCAGTGACCTACGCCGAGAATCATACCGCGCACATCAAAATCGAGTTTGGTTTCGACATGGTGCAGGTGGCCAAGAACCGCTATGCCTCGCAGCAATATCACGATTTCATAGGGTTCCAGGTATCCAAGCCACTGCTGGAGAGAGTTTTCCCGGTGGTTTACGGCATGCAATTAAAAGATGTAATTCCGCACGAAGACCTGGCAATCGGTTCCTATCGTTTCGCGGTCAGCCGGCTGATTCCGGAGATGACTCAGGTAGCGCTCAAGAGCCGCAAACAGGAAATGATGAAGGAGCAGCCCGACTTCGCGAAGCAGAAATTCCTCTATCGCCTGTCGCGCACCGCCTACGAAAAGGAGTGGGGGAAGGACTACACGAAGCCCGGTTTTGGCGCACGCGTTCTAGCCCTGTTTTTCCGTTTCATGCCGAAGATCGGACCATTCAAGGGGCTGGGCTTTAAGAACCCGACTCCGCACACCGAAGATCTGTATTTCAAGAGCGTCAACGCCACGGTCGACCAGTATCGAGCTTTCCTGCATGAGGTTGGCGCGGATTCGCTCCGGCTCACTAATTGCGATCTCGACGACGGAAAAGTGACAGCGCCCGGCGAATACTCCCTCGCCGACGATACTTACGCGAAGCTGTTGGGGCAGCTAAGGGATCGTAAGTTTGAAGGCATGACACCGGAGTTGCGGGCTAATATCGTCGCGTTTTATTCCGAGCCTTCCGCCGGGACCGACACCAAGAAAAGCGAAGCTGAGAGGCAAAAACTGGAAGCGGATCTGGACCAACTGAAGTCGGGGTCTTTCATGTCCCCAAGTGAGGCTATCCAACCAAGTGATCCGAGCCCAGGTGATCCGAGCCCAGCCGCGAAGGGCCCAGCTCTGTGCAGTCTCGGCCAATAGCGATCGGTCGATCAGGAATTGGTCGACAGGCCGGAAGATGGCGGAGAACTATGGCATGAATCCGCGAGATTTCAGGCGACGACGGCGCGCAAAACCGTGGAAATAGCAACACTTTAGCTAGCGAGACCGGAACCCGTCTCGTGGCGGCGTTGTGCGAATGCCACGGCCTTCAAGAAAAGGTTTAGAAATGTCAGGCACTAACGCGAACCGACACAAGTTCCGGGTTGCAGTGTGAGTTCTGCATGGACTTGACGGCGTCTTCCGCGGTGAATCTTCCCATCACGAGGGCCAGCTTACGGTCGGTTGTGGTCTGAATGGGGAGTCGATCAACGCGCAGAACATACTGCGGGGCATGGGCTCCGCCCCGGTTAACCTTCACGACAAACTTGATGTTTTTCATGATTCCTTTCAGGTTCTTCGATCTGTCTTTTTGCGTTAACGATCACTGGACAGCTTGGGTTAGCCATCAGGAAAATTTCCAGCTGTTCAGCAGCGCTGTGACCCACACTCCTCAAAATGAGCTTACAGAGGAGACGATTTTCAGATAGGTACGATAGAGGACCTGAAAGAGTAAGTAACTAACTGCTTAATAGTCATGCTAGGCCCACCTATCAGGATTGTCAAGTTTTTACGCCCAGGGCGCATTCGATAGGAGCCGCATTCCGCACCATTTGTGCTGCTGTCGGCAGTAACCCAGAGAGTATCAAAGGCCGCGATCAGCGTCATGATCGACGTAAGAAGCAAAGCAGCGTTGATAAAGAGGTAAGCATCCAAAGGACTGCACCGGTGAAAGCGCATGACTAAAAGGATGTCTATCTTCGATGAGCAATATAGGGTAGTTGCCATCGAGGGCGATCGCCTGCTGATCAAGGGAGTGGTCAGCGGCACCGTGCTCGTGATCGTCAATCCGCAGCCGGAGAGTCCGCTCTCAGCGGACGACTATCCGCTAGGAAAACTGATTGCGCTCAGCGACCCGTCTGCGACGCCGACGAATTAAAACGGGAAACGCAGAAAACGGGAAAGGCGGGAAGCGGGGAAAAATGAAACAAGGAAAAACAAATGCTAATGGCAAAGAACAAAGAACGAGGTTCACCCAGAATCAACGCAGATCAAGCTTTTCCTGATTTTCCTGCGGTTGTGACTTTCCTGCCGTTCTGCTTTTCCTGACGTCCCTGCTCTTCTTGAGTTCCCGCTTCTTGGCAGCCCGGCAGGGATTCGAACCCCGATACGCAGCTCCAGAGGCTGCAGTCCTACCGTTGAACGACCGGGCTGTGCGAGAATTCTAAATCATTTCGCGGGGAGTGCAAAACCTCTTTCACGCCAGTTCGATATGTGAAGCCGACCGCAGTAACAATCGCGGCAGACGGGATTTAGAATCTCGAGAGAACAAGTCTGCCAGAACGACAACGACAAGGAGCCGCCATGCCTACTACCGAAGTCTTCCCTGCCAGCGTCATTCCCTCCGAGAGTGATTATGCGGAGATGGGGCGCCGTGCGCTGGAGCCTGAGCAGTGTGCTCTGATCGTAGTAGACATCCAGGAGAAATTGCTGCCCCCGATCTGGGAAAAAGAGCGGCTGGTACGCAATGTGCAACTACTGATCCGGCTCGCGGGAATTCTCAAGATTCCAGCCCTGGTGACGACGCAGTACGCCAAGGGTTTGGGCAGCACCGTACCGGACATCGCGAGCTTGTTGCCGGATGCGCCTTCCGTCGACAAGCTGATGTTCTCCTGCTTTGGCAGCGATGTGTTCTGCTCCTTGCTGAAGCGTTTGCCGGGCCAGCGGACGACGGTTTTGCTCTGCGGGATGGAGACTCACATCTGCGTGATGCAGACGGCGCTGGGCGCGCTGCGCGATGGCTATCTGGTGCACGTGGCGTCGGATGCCGTCAGTTCGCGCACAGAATTGAACTGGCGCATCGGTCTCGACCGCATGCGCGCGGCCGGGGCGATTCTGTCGTCGGCTGAAATGATGATTTATGAATTGCTGCGCTCGTCGGGAGCGCCAGCGTTTCGAGAGTTGCTGCCGTATCTGAAGGGATGAGAGCCTTTTCACCACGGAGGCACCGAGGCACGGAGAGAATCTATTTCTTTATGTTTTCACGTTCTTTGGATGTTCTCCGTGCCTCTGTGCCTCCGTGGTGAATTGCTCTCTACTCGGCCGCCGCTTCTTTCTGTTTCACCCGCACTACCGTGATTTTCGAAAACCCTTCGTCGAAGGTTGGCGGCTTCAGCTTCCCAGCCATCTTGCGCATGATGTCTTCGGGCACGACGCGGCCTCGGCGCTGGTGTCGCTCCAGGCAAACTTCCAGCGGAACATCGAAAAACACACCCTGCACATCGTAGCCGTAATCCTTGGCCAGCTTGATCCAGCTATGGCGGTCGTGCGGAGTCAGGTTGGTCGCATCCACATAATTCAGAGGGCGCCGCGCTATGAGCCTTGCCTTGAGCATCGAGCGCAGGTTCGAAAAGACGAGATCCTGAAAGCGCTGCTCCTGCGCGTCGTCGAAAAGAAGTTCGCGCAACAGATCGCTCGAAAGCGGATGAATGTTGTGCCGTTTGAACCACGAACTCTTGCCCGATCCGGGCAGGCCGATCGCGAGCACGACTGTTCCCTTGCTGGGCCGGGAGGAAGGTGCCGCAACCTGAGCAGGCGGAGCTTGAACTGGCAAAGATGGAACCGGCGAAGCTTGCGCGGCTGAATCGTCGATCGGCATGGTCGCCACCGCAGCTTCCTCGGCAGAGGATTCCGCGCCGGCCGGTTCGGTTGCAGATAGCTTCGCGGCCACCTCTGGAGCGGGGGTAGACCCAGCCGTTCGCGCACGAGATCGGCCGCGACCTCCACGGCTGCGGCGGCGGCGAGAGACTCGCGCGGCTGAACTTGCTTCCACTGCCGTAGATTTTTCAACCGCGGATTTTTCAACGACGGTCGAAACGGGCTCAGGCGACACCGGCTCGGGCGCGGCTTTCGCTCGGCGCGATTCAGCTATCGGAGCCTCCGCCGCCGCGTGCTGCAGCGGGGCTGGCTCATCATCATAAAATCTGGGTTGCAACGGCTCCGGAGCCTTGGCTGCTTCCTTGGCATCGGCCGGCTTCTTGCGGCGCTTTAAGCGCTCGCTCATCCACTTACGCATATAGCTTGCTTGTAGCACACCGGCGCACAACGGAGCAATCTGCGCCCCGTATCGGCGAGGATACCCGTAGGGCAAAGGCAGGAAAAAAAGGAAAACCAGGAAAGGAAAAAGTCAGGAAAGGAAAGTTCGGGAAAAGCTGAAAAATCAGGAAAGGCAGGAAAACCATCGTCTCCGCGCATTCCCATGAGTTCTTGCTTTTCCTGATCTTAATCCTTTCCTGATCTTAATCCTTTCCTGCCTTCCCGCCTTTCCTGATTTTCCTTCTTTGCTGCCCCCCTATCCGGTCACCCGATACAATATCCCCATGAATCCAACGCATCCCGCAACCCTGCCGATTGCTGCTGACCAACTCCCGGCTGTGCCGCTTACGCTCGAGGGCTACGCTACGCTTCATCAGATGATGCGCTTCCGCTGGACCGCATGGCGCGCGCTAGCTGAAGATCTGCGCCGCGAGATCGCCGCCGAAGCCGCGGCTGTGCTGACTGAGATGGAAGGGAGCGCCAGCGGCCAGTCCGCGCTGTTTTCATTGTTGGGACACAAGGGCGATCTGATGCTCGTTCACTTCCGCGAAAGCTTCGATCAGCTCAATCAGGCCGAGCTCAAATTGGCACGGTTACAGCTGCACGATTTCCTCGAGCCGACTACGTCGTATTTGTCGGTGATTGAGCTGGGGCTCTATGAATCCTCGATGAAGACCTATAAGGCGCTCGCCGAGCGCGGCGTGGAACCGCATTCCGAGGAATGGAAACAAGCGATTGCAGAGACGATCGCGCGCCAAAAAGAAGCGATGAAGCCGCGGCTGTTTCCTTCGATGCCGCCAAATCGATACATTTGTTTTTATCCGATGGATCGCCGTCGCGGCGAAGACAAAAACTGGTACACGCTGCCGATGGAAGAGCGCCAGCGCCAGATGAATGACCACGGGCTGGTCGGGCGGCGCTATGCGGGCGAGGTCAAGCAGATCATTACCGGCTCCATTGGATTTGACGATTGGGAGTGGGGCGTCGATCTCTTTGCGGACGATCCGCTGGTTTTCAAGAAGTTAATTTACGAAATGCGCTTCGACCACGTGAGTGCGGTTTACGCGCTCTTTGGAAGTTTCTATATTGGGCTGCGCTGTCCGGCAAATCGGCTGTACGACTTGCTGGAAGGAAATTTGCCGCAGCATGGCAGTACCCAGTAACCAGTACTCAGTACCCAGTTGGAATCGTTCGGCACTCAGGGCCTAGCTTTGCGTCTACTGGATACTGGGTACCGAGTACTGGGTACTTTTTTCGAGAATTTAAATTCGTGTTGCTTCATATCCACGCGGGCGCCGCGAAAAGCCACGCCTTCCATGCGCAGACGGAATTTTTGCTCGGCGGCGTGCTCACCGGTCAGCTTGATAGCTCCGCCGGATCCGAGGACGCGGTGCCAAGGCAATCCCGGAACCTGCTGTAGAATGCGCACCACCTGGCGGGCAGCACCGGGCCAGCCGGCGGCGCGCGCGATGGCTCCATAGCTCGAGACCTTGCCTGGCGGCAAGCCGCGAATACAGCGCACGACGCCGGCGCGTTTTTGCTCGATAGTCAGAGTGCGTTTCATAAGTTGAAGTCCGGTTTGGAGTCCGGCGAATGGCTCCCGCGCTCGCGCCGATTCCCGCCGGTCATGCTAGATTAGACTCACCGAAAACGAAATTTTATACATGCCTATCAAACCCGGCCTTACCATGTTTGCATCCATGTTTTTATCCGCGGCAAAAACTGCTCTTTTGGAGAATCCATGTCCCGCTTATTGAAACCGTTGCCGCTCACCGTGGCGATCGCCATCCTCACTATTATTACCGCCGGTTGTGCCACCAATTCGGCGAAGGGTCGCTTCCTCAATGCGCTTCAGAACACCAATGCCTACGGGGGCGGGAATGGCGCGATTGACGTCTACATCAATCAAACCAAGATATTCAGCAATCTTAGTTTCGCAACCCCTTCGTCCACCTATATGAATATTGCTACCGGCAATGACACATTCGAAGGGTATGAGAGCTCCTCTAACGACACGGTTCCGGTGTTCAACAATCTTACCGCTAACTTGACCGGTGGGGATCAGTACACGCTAATTGCCGCTGGGCTGTCCGGCGGCAGCGGCGCATTTGCCCCGCAACTCATCTATCAACACGACGAGAACGTGGTGCCAGCCGCGAACAAGTTGGAATTCCGTGTGATCAACGCGTCGCCTAACTCGCCGACCAGCGTAGATGTTTGGATCATTCCAGAGCCCACCACCGGCCCTGAGGGCACCTGTGTGTCGCAAGCGACAGGCAACTGCCCTATTTCCGGGCTTACGTACGCAAGCCCCACAAATGTCAGTCCCTACTTAACGTTCACCGCTGTTCAAGGTGGTAATTTTGGCCTTTTCGTTACTTTTCATAACAGCACCAGCCTCATCGCTGAAACTACCCTCCCAGGATCGTCGGGATCGATCACGACAATCGTGCTTGTCGACAAAGCGAACGGTAGCTTCATGAGCCCGACCCCGGTCATCCTGCAAGATCTGCAGTAGCCGCGGGCGAGTGACACTCTGAGAAGAAGAGCGAGGCTCAACCTGGCCTCGGGCCCTCACTACAAGCTGGTAAAATTCCCTCTGGCTCACCGTTCCACGGCCGTTCGGAGAATCAAGGATGCCTCGCTGGTTCCAGGCCATGTCGCTCGGCTTGGCCCTCGCCGCCTTAAGCCTGTTGACGGCCTGTTCCTCGAGCGGACAGGCGAAGGTGCGCTTTGTCCACGCCATCCAGGACGCGGGCGCTCTCGACATTGACGTCTACGGCACCAACGATTCCAACGGCACGGTGGAATTCAGCGACATATCTTTTCTTGCTGTTCAACCAACGCAGCCGGGCTATACGACTCTTCTCTCGGGCAGCAACGCGATCGAGGGTTTCTTGACGGGCACGACTACTGTCGGTTTTATCCGAACCGATGTCAACTGGAGCGGGGGGATCGATTACACTGCCGTGGCCACCGGATTTTCGAAAACCGGCACATCGCCCGGCAGCAACGTTCTCATCATATCGGTTCCTGACAACAACACTCCGCCAGCCTCGGGCGATGTCGAATTCCGCGTTATCCACGCTTCGCCGAGCGGCCCGAGCGGAGTGAACGTGTATATCGAATCGAATCCGTCGACTGGCCCTACGGGGACTCCTGCGATCTCAAACCTGATTTACACGCAGGCGAGCGGCTATTTATCGGTCGCCTATAATCCGAAGAATGTGACGCCGGCACCGGGCTTTACTTTGTACGTCACGACGACGGCGGGCGCGGCCATTTTCAGCGAGGCCATTAGTCCTGCGGCGGGGGCGATTCGAACCCTGGTGCTTACGGACATTCAGAATACGAAGCTTCAGGGAGTGAGCGCAATGCAGCCGTCATTCTTGGAGTTGCCAGATCTGAATTAATCTCCGCTACGCTGCGTCTCTTTTAAAAGACCGCGCGGCCGACTCCGCATCGTTGAATACTTCGAAAATTGTAAGAAGCTTGGTGATCTGGAGCAGGTCGCCTACACGCTGGCTCAGGCTGGCCAGTTTCACCCCTCCTCCGGCGTTGCGGGCAGTGGTGTAGAGCGAGACCAGGGTCCCGAGGCCGCCGCTATCGATATGATTCACGTCCCGAAGATTCAGGACCACCCTGGGGCTGTCGGCGAGCAGTTTTTTGACGGTGTCGCGCAGGCTGGCCGACTCTTCGCCGAAGACCAGCCTTCCGCTGCAATCGACCACCATGACACCCTCCAAGGATCTCGTGCTCATACTCAGTTGCATAGACAGGATCTCCAATTCGTACGTTAATAGTGCAATTCAAGAGCCTATCGCGGCAGACTCGGCGGCGCAAGCGGAACGCTGGCAAGCAACTCGACTCTCGCGAGATTGTATAATCAGGGATTCCGATGAGCTATCAGGTCCTGGCCCGTAAATATCGTCCCCAAAAATTCTCCGAAGTCATCGGTCAGGAGCACGTCACCCGCACCCTGCAGAATGCGATTGCGCAGGAGCGCATTGCCCACGGCTACATTTTCAGCGGCCATCGTGGCATCGGCAAGACGACCGTCGCGCGCATCCTGGCGATGGCGCTGAACTGCCGGTCCACCAACGAAACGACGGGAAAGCCGCCGATCGAGCCTTGCGGGGTTTGCGATTCCTGCGTGGAGATTCGCGCCGGCAATTCAGTCGACGTGATCGAAATCGACGCGGCTACCAATCGCGGCATCGACGAAATCCGCGAATTGCGCGAGGCTGCGCGCTACCGGCCGGCGCGCGACCGCTTTAAGATTTACATCCTTGACGAAGCTCATCAGATCACCGACGCGGCCTTCAATGCCTTACTTAAAACGCTGGAGGAGCCGCCGAGCCATGTCATCTTTATGATGGCGACGACGCAGCCCGAAGATATTCCGCAAACCATTCGCTCGCGTTGTCAGCACTTCAGCTATCGCGCAATGAAGTTCGACGCCATCATCGGTCAGCTGCGCGATATCGTCACCAAAGAAAATATTCCGGCCGACGAAAATGCTCTCGCGCTCCTGGCCGAGGCGGGTGACGGATCGATGCGCGACGCGCTGTCAATTCTCGACCAGGCCATTGCGTCAACTTCAGACCATCTGACTGCGGACTCGGTTCGCAGTCTGATTGGGTCGGCTCCGGCGGCGGCGCTTGAAACCGTGATGCAGGCGGTTGCGGAAAGTTCGAGCGAGAGGATTCTGGTGCTGGTCGACGAATTGATCGGCGAAGGCCATAGTCCAACGCACTTCGCGCGTCAACTGGTGCGTTTTCTGCGCAACGTTACGGTGGCGAAGATTGCGGGTAAAGATTCGGCGCTGCTACAGATTTCATCCGACGAGCGCGCTCGCGTGGCGCGCATTGCCGAGCTTTTCAGCGAGGAAGATTTGGCGCGTCATTTGCAGATCATGCTGCGCACGCACGGCGAACTTGGCTATCGCCACGAGCAGCGCTTCCACCTCGAGTTGGGACTGCTGAAAATGGCGCATGCGCAGCGGTTATTGCCGATCGAGCAGTTGCTGAGCGATGCCGCAGGCAGCACTTCCGGGCCAATACGCACAACCCCCAGACCAGTTCTGGCTACGGCCGCCGATTCCCGGCGCATGGAGATACCTGCCGCGGCACGATCCAGCTCAGTGTCGCCGTTCGCAGCTGACTCGGCGCGCAAGGGAAACCCTAAGACGGAGGCGTCCGGCGAGGGGTTCGCGGGCGGGGGCCCCTTCGACTCTCGCTCAGGGCAGGTCCGCGCCACACAAACAAGTGCCAACGTGGTCATTATGGGATCGGCAGCGCCGGCGGTTGCAGAGTTATCCCCGGAACCTGAGTCGCAGCCCGCCGAAGCCAATGCTGAAGTGAACTCCGAAGTGAACGCCGAATCGCTGCGTGACGCCGTTCTCAATGCGCTCGGCAATCAGCAAATGCTGGTTTCGATTTTAGAGAGTGCGGAGTGGACGCTGAATGGGAGCTCTCTGACTGCGAAAGTGTCGGCCTCGGGAACCATGATCGAGATGTCGTATACAGCCGATGCCCGAAGGATGGCGGGTGCGGCCGCCAGTGCTCGTGCAGGACGGCCGATCCGAGTGCTAGTCGAGCCGGGAGGCACACAGCAGGCAGTACCCGCGCCGCGTCGCGCCGACAATGGAAGCGCACGCAGCCGCGCCGAGCAGGACCCGATCGTACAAAGAATGCAGGAAAAATTCGGCGCGGAAATCCGCACCGTGATTGACTATCGTGAGAAAGGGTGAGGCATCGGGTGATCGGATCATCGGGTCATCGGGCGATTGAAAAGCCAATGCATCGCACCTTCCGATCACCCGATGGCCCGATCACCCGATGACCCGATTGATTTTCCTATGTCTGGATTTAATTTGCAGGAACTAATGGCGCAAGCCAAGCAGCAGTACGAGACGCTCCAGAAGAAGATGGAGCAGACAGTGGTTGAGGCATCGTCCGGCGGCGGCTCGGTTACTGTCAAAATGGACGGCCGCAAGCAGGTGCTCGCGATCAAGATCGATCCGGAGGCGGTAAAAGCGGGCGATATAGAGATGTTGCAAGACCTGGTGATGGCCGCGCTGAACGAGGCCAGCCGCAAGGTCGATCAGGCGATGCAATCCAGCGTAGGCGGAATGCTCGGCGGGCTGGGAGGACTAATCGGGTGATCGAAAGTCAAAGGCAAACGTATTTGACCTTCCGATCACCAGATGGCCCGATCACCCGATGACCCGATTGATTTCCTATGTCTAAATTTGCCGAGCCGATGACCCGGCTCATCGACGAACTCAAGAAACTGCCGGGCATCGGCAGCAAGAGCGCGCAGCGACTCGCCTTTCATATTCTGCGCTCCAGCGCGGACGACGCCGACGCCCTCGCCTCCGCCGTCCGCGACGTTAAAGCAAACCTTCATCTGTGCTCGATCTGCAATAACATCACCGACGTCGATCCCTGCGTCTACTGCAGCAGCCCTACGCGCAATCAAAAGATTGTTTGCGTAGTCGAGGAACCGACAAACATCGCCGCGGTCGAAAAAACGCGCCACTTTAATGGCGTCTATCACGTTCTCCACGGCTCGCTCTCGCCATTGCACGGCGTGGGGCCGGAGCAGTTGCGCATTGAGAATTTATTGACGCGCGTAGGCGGCGGCCAGATTGAAGAAGTGATCCTCGCTACCAATCCCACGGTCGAAGGTGAAGCGACCGCTACCTACCTGGCCCAGCAACTCAAGCGGCAGGGAGTGATGGTGACCCGCATCGCCATGGGAATTCCCGTGGGCAGCGACATCGAATACACCGACGAAGTCACCATGCTGAAGGCAATGGAAGGGCGCCGCGAGATGTAGCGCGTGCCGGCACGCTCGGGTCAAGACGCTTACTCCAGTTCAAGGCCCGCCGGGTACTGAAACGACACTAGTTCACGGCAAACTTTCCCGCGTATAATGGGCGAACATTTTCTCCGGGAGATCGAGCAATGCGCCGTGCCTTACCCTTCCTGCAAGCAGTTAGTCTGTGCGCTGCCGCCGTATTGATGGTGGCGGCCTTATCTGTGCGTTCCCTTCACGCGCAAGATGCGCGCCCCATTCCAGCGCCAACCGTCGCCCCTCGCGGCATCCCAGAGGATTGGAGCAACCGGCACGTCGTCTACACTCGCAACGGCTCGTTTGAAGACATGGTTAAGGTGCGCGATGATCCGCGCTTCATCAAGAGCATGCGCCGTCAGAAGATGCAGGAGCGTCTTCGACAAGCCAAACCGACAGATGGCGTGAGCCTGAGCAAGGGCAAGAGTTCGAAGGTTGACTGGGCCTATTCTCTCGGCCACCACGCTGGCATGGCAATTGGTGAAAGTCCGGCGAAATACACTTACGTAACGACCACGACCCCCAGTTGCAACGATTTCGCCGTGTATACGATTGACACGACTCGAGTGGCGGCAGGCATTCAAGGTAATCTGGTTGGGTTGACGAATCTCTATTCCGGCACCATCCCCACTACAGGAATCTGCGGTACTGCGCCTACAACTTTGTTTTCGTATGCAATCGGATCGGGCCCGTCGCCACTGTCACCCGTTATTTCGCTGGATGGGACCAAGGTCGCCTGGATCGAGAATGCGACAACCAGTCATGCCATGCTCCACGTAACGACGTATGTTGCAGGCCAAGGGCGGAATGCGGCGGTAGGATCAGTCGCAATTGACGAGGAGATGAACAACGCGCCATGTGCCCCGGCTGCTGGCACATCATGCGACGATGAAATCGACTACACCTCACTGACGCTGACCGGATGCACCACTACCTCAGATATCAATACCTATTCCGATCTCTACGTCGATTATCCGAGCGACACTGGCTTCATTGGCGCGGACAACGGGAATCTTTACCATATCAGCGGAATCTTCCTCGGCACACCGACCTTCGACTTCTGCGTCAGCGTAAATGGGGCAAACCCGCCGATCCTGAGTGGCACTGTCTATGACTCCGGAACGAACACGGTTTTTATCTCTGATCCCCTGACTCTCTATTCGTATTCCGTCGGATCAACGGCCTTTACGCCAGCAGCTTCGTATCAATATGGCAACGGCGTTTTGACATCCGGGCCGCTGCTCGACTCCTTCAACGGATTTGTCTACATGTTCACTGGCGACGACTTTACGACAGGTCACACCTCTATGACGCAGTTGCCGGTCGATCTGTCTTCCCACGTCGTCGTCCCTCTCGGTCCAGCTAGTGGCTTCTCGGCCTATCCGGCTCTGTTCCTTGGAACATTCGATAACAACTATCTCACCAACGGCCCAGCCGTCGCCGGGTCAACTCTATATACTTGCGGCACCGACTCGACGAATACGGCCGCGCAGTATCTCTTCGCAATCGGTTTCCACGTAAACACTGGTGTTGCCGAGTTTAACCCCGTCATGTCGGCCAACCCAAACGTGAATCCGAGCGGACAACAGGGACTCTGTTCGCCGATTGAAGAGTCCTTTGATGGAACCACGGACCGCATCTTTGTGGGCATGGGCGACCCCAATTACGCGACAGATGGCTTCGGATCGAACGTGGTCACCATGTGGGATGTCACCACGCAACTCACAGACCCCACGACGACGCCGACCGCTACCGGTACTGGTTATCTGGGGGGCACCACTGACTTTGCCGTCGACGGCGCGAGTTCTGCAGCTCAGGCGCAGAGCATATACTTTGGAACGCTCAGCCCGGATCCCGCCACCGGTACGACCCTCTGCGGCAACAACCACTATTGCGCGGTGAAGCTGACGCAGAGCACGCTGCAATAGGAAAATTACGCCCGCGGTCAATGCGGGCAAGACTAGGTTTGATTGAGACGGGCAACGGTTGATCGATCAGAGCGACTATGATCGATGATCGATTGCGACGAAGCCGGCTAGGACGCCTTCTTGTTGCGGTGGCACTGCGATGAGCCACCAACCTTTCCACAACTCAGCGCCTGCGTTTCGAAGACACGCTCGTAGCGGAACGCAGGTTTCGTATAGGGCTTGCGGGCTTGCGTGGGCTCAGGCCTCGGTTTTGTTTCTTCAGTTTTTACCGGATTCCCGTTCAGCGTTTTCAACTTTCACCTCGAACACAAACTCTTAACCCCAGAACCAGGTTCAGCAACACGATCCCGCGGAGTGAGAATTATATCTTACCGAGGCGTTCGCCGGAAGGCCGCGCGCTTTTACTCCGCCGGCGGTTTGAGGGCATGCCCGCGGAGAGCTTGAACCACTAACGACACAGAAGATCACGAAGGATTTTGATCGCGGCGTTTTCGCCGTGCAGAGAGCCTGCCTTGAGCCCGTCGACGGACGATCTGCGTAGGATGATCTGCGTGGGATGATCTGCGTGCTTAGAGATCGATCTTGCCAGATCGCGCTGGCCAGTGCGAGATTGCCCACCAGCTTCAGTCGCCGGCTGTCCCCAGGAGGAATCCGTTGGCTTCTTCTTGCTCAGCCACCAATCCTTCGGGGAGGGTGCCGCGGTTGTATTCCGCCATACGATTTTTCCACTTGAGAAAGTCGGTGATGCTCTCGGGTTCGATGCGGATTTCGACGCGCCGCAAACTCGCCAGTAGCAGATTCATCTCGTTCTGGAAACCGGCCGCGGAGCGCAGGTTCTTGGCTGAGCTTCTGACCCGCTCGATTTCGCGTCCGCTCAGCTCCAGCAGACCCCAGCCTGCGGGCAGTTCGTCGATGCGGATCAGGCCGCGCGGCGCCAGGTAATAGCGTTCACAGCCGACGCCATTCTCCGGCCGTTGCCGGAAGGGCTTGGCGCGATCGGCGAGAAAATCCGCGCGCGACACTTTGCTCTCGACCAGGACAGAGTGGCACTGGCGCTTCCAGCCGATAGCATCGGGCATCTCGCCGCTGACGCAAGCCTGTTCGCTGAGCACGACGCCGCAGCGATAACGCCGCAGCCAGGCCACCGCCGTCGCGACCAATTTCGCATGAGTCATAAGTCTCAAGAAAGTCTGGGAGCAGAACGGCATTCTGAGAAGTGTCAGAGTAGCTTCGTGGCAGGAAAGCAAAGGGCAGGAAAAGCAGGAGCAGGAAAAACAAAGAACAGGAAAAACAAAAGCTAGGAAAGGCAACGGTGACGCTGCCGTCCGTTTGCCCTCTGGCTTGCCTTTCCTGCCTTTGCATTTGCTTTTCCTGATCTTTGTTTTTCCTGTTCTTAGCTTTTCCTGCTCCTGCTTTTCCTGCCTTTCCAGTTACTCTCGTAACTCCTTTACCCATCTCCAATTACAGAAGTATTACAAAGAAACGGACCCATTCTTGGTATCGTCCTATGCGGACCCCAATCAAACAGGTGTAGAGAGAAAACGAGGTTAGAAAACGAACCATGAGCGAGACCATGCGCGAAACAATTCATGAAGTAACCAGCCAGGAAATGCGCGATACCGGAGAAGGCACCAACCGCCGCGAGCGCGCCAACCGCGACGGCTTCAACTGGGGTACGGCGATTGCCATGGGCCTCTTTCATTTGGGTGCGATAGCGGCATTATTTTTCTTTACCTGGAAAGCATTCTTTGTCGCCATTTTCTTATGGTGGGTTTCGGGCAGTCTCGGCATCGGCATGAGCTATCACCGTCTCCTGACGCATCGCGGATACAAGACTCCGAAGTGGGTGGAATATTTTCTGACCTGGTGTGCCACGCTGGCGCTCGAAGGCGGACCGATTTTCTGGGTGGCGACGCACCGCATTCATCATCAGTTCTCGGACGACGAAGGCGATCCGCATTCTCCCATCGACGGCAAGTGGTGGTCGCACATGGGTTGGATCCTGATGGGCAAGTCGATGCATCACGACACCACGACCCTAGCCCGTTACGTGCCCGACCTGACCAAAGATAAAGTTCACGTCTGGCTGACCAAGTATCATTGGACGTCAAACGTTATTCTAGGCGTCATTCTTTACGCCATCGGCGGCTTGCCATTCCTGCTCTGGGGAGTGTTCATGCGCACGGTGGTCGGCCTGCATTCCACCTGGATGGTGAACTCGATCACCCACATGTGGGGTACGCGGCGCTTCGTGACCAAAGATCTTTCAACCAACAACTTTGTGATTGCGCTGCTGACCTTTGGCGAAGGCTGGCACAACAATCACCATGCCCATCCGGTGTCTGCGCGTCATGGATTGAAGTGGTACGAAATCGACATGAACTGGTACGGCATCTGGGCGCTGAAGAAACTGGGATTGGCGCGGCATGTGTACAAGATCGAACTGGAAAAGCTTCCACCGAAACCTGCGCTGGTGCACGATGTGAAAGCGGCTGCAGTGCTGGCGGCTGCTGCGGGCAACGATTAGAACCTCTTCACCGCCGAGCCGCCGAGCCGCCGAGAAACCGGAGAATACTCTCCGGTTTTTTCTTTTTCCAGAATTTCTCGGCGTACCTCAGCGTCTCGGCGGTGAAATGATTAGAATCTCCCTGTGCGCATTATCAGCCGCCAGAAGGCAATCTACACTTTTCTCTCGCTGGGCGTGTGCCTGGCGGCAGTGGCATTCGCGGTTGGCAGCGGATGGATTATCCTCAACTGGCGCGAGGGCATCCGCGTCTTTCTTGGCATCATTTTCTTTGGTGCAATCGTAGCCGGCCTCGTCCTCAACACGATTTTTCTGGTCCGCGAAATTCGCCGCAACGAGCAGCACGACAGTTTCATCAATGCGGTCACCCATGAACTGAAGACACCCATTGCTTCGATACGCCTCTACCTGCAAACTTTGCAGCGGCGGGAAGTGGCGGAGGCGCAGCGACGGCAGTTCTACGAGTTAATGCTGGTCGATACCGAGCGCCTGCTGCATACCGTCGAACAGGTTTTGAAGGCGGGAGAGGCGGCGCAGAAGAAGAGTCCAGCGCAGCGCTCGCCAGTGGAGTTCGATGCGCTGGTACGCGAGTGTATGGAACTGGCGCGAACTCGCCACCATCTACAAGCCGCTGACCTTGACTATCGCTCATCCCTGCCAAATGGCGGACGGGCGCGCGTGGTCGGCGATCCCGAGGAGTTGCGCACGGCGGTTTCGAACCTGTTAGATAACGCCGTAAAGTACTCGCCCGACGGCGTGCGTATTTCCGTCGAACTAGATTCTCCAGACGAAAAGCGGCTCGTGCTGCGCGTGCGCGATCAAGGCGTTGGAATTCCTGAACATGAGTTGAAACGCATCTTCAAACGGTTCTATCGGGTGACCCAGCGCTCGCTCTCGCAAGTCAAGGGCACCGGACTCGGATTGTTTATCGTGCGCTCGATCGCGCGCAAACACGGAGGCCGCGTATTCGCCGAGAGCAAAGGCGCCGGCAAAGGCACGACCGTGACTCTCGAATTGCCTAGAAAAGAACTGCGCAGGAAAGAATTGCCTGGAAAAGAATTGCCGCGGAAAGAGACCGTTGCATGAGCCGCGTCCTTGTTGTCGAAGATGAGGCGCATCTGGCCGATGGCCTGCGCTTTAACCTGCAAGCCGAAGGGCACGCCGTCGAGGTCGCCGCCGACGGCGAAACCGCTCTCGATCGGCTAGTCGGCAAAAGTGAACGCTTCGACGCCGTGGTGCTTGATGTGATGTTGCCCGGCAAAAGCGGCTTCGATGTCGCGTCCTCGCTGCGCGAGAAAAAGAATTACGTGCCCATTCTGATGCTAACCGCGCGCGGGCGTCCTGAAGATGTGTTGCAGGGGTTCGCGGCCGGTGCCGACGATTATCTGCCCAAGCCGTTTGAGTTGGCGATTCTAATTGCGCGCCTGGAGAGCTTGCTGCGGCGCAGCGTGTGGATGAAAGGGCCGGAGCCGGCGGATGAGGTTTCTCCGTCTAGAAAAGGACGAGACGAGGGGCCCGCGGCCGAGCACGAAGCCGCCGATGATACATTTCATTTTGCCGGCAAGTCCATCGATTTCGCCGAACTCGAACTGCGCTCCTTGGGCAATACGATTCACCTGACCGTGATGGAGGCGGAGTTTCTGCGCTATCTTGTGCAGAGCGAAGGCCGCGTGGTTTCGCGCAAAGCGATTCTCGAAGAAGTGTGGGGATTGCACGAAGACACCGACACGCGCGCGATCGATAACTTCATGGTCCGGCTGCGCCGCTACATCGAAGACGATCCGGCGCGTCCCAGGCATTTGCAAACCGTGCGCGGAGTGGGATATAGGTTTGTGGCCGAGCCAGAGGAATAACGCCAGAAGAATAACGCCAGAGGAATAACGAAAGAGGCAGCCGATGAGTGATGCGCATTCGAGTGAGCTTCAGACAGATTCAAATAGCGAGCCCGACTGGAAGACGCACGGCCTGCGTATCATTCGCAGCGGCGAACTGGACACGAACACGCCGCAGACCCCGGGTATGACGCGCGCCGAAGCCATCTCGCATGCCAGCGCAGGCGCGCAGAAACTTTGGGCGGGAACGGTCGTCGTGCATCCCAATGCCAAGACCGGCCCTCATCATCATGGCGAGCTGGAGACCGTCATCTACGTCGTGCGCGGCCGCGCCCGCTTTCGCTGGGGAAACAATCTGGAGTTTGTCGACGAAGCCGGCCCCGGAGACTTCGTCTACGTTCCTCCTTACGTGCCTCATCAGGAGCTGAATGCCCGCAAAGATCAGCCGGTCGAAGCGGTCATTGTCCGCAGCGGCCAGGATCCGATCGTCGTCAATCTCGACATTCCGAGTCCAGAGGACGCTGCGGACAATCCGCAGGATGACCCCTTCCACTCCGCGCCGAAGCGTTGAATTTCTAGAAGTGGAATGGAATTGCAAAATATCGCGGCCGTTAGTGCTGCTTGGCAGAAGAGCTAGCCGCCAGTTCGCGGAAGAGGCCCAAAAGAGACGCCGCGGCCTGCTGATCGGACAGATTTTCCAGCGCCACCGTGGCCGTAAAGTGCGGCGCGGTAGAGTTGAAGCGCACTCCGACAAAATCTTTATCGCGCCACGACGCGAGCGCGTTCACCACCGGGCTCAGTTCGACGGGCCAGTCTTCCTTGGTCGTAAGAATGACCGGGCCGGGGCGGCCAATGGTCCACGCGCGGCCATCGGCTAAAACGTCGCCTGACTTTTTCATGCCCAACTTCTTCGTCCCAGACTGCTTGGTGGCAGGCTTCTTCGCTCCCGAATAACCTGACCAGCGATGGCGAATCACGTCGAGGTGAAAGCCT
Source organism: Terriglobales bacterium (assembly GCA_035483045.1). Lineage (GTDB taxonomy): Bacteria > Acidobacteriota > Terriglobia > Terriglobales > Acidobacteriaceae > Acidiflorens. The sequence continues at coordinate 6,617 of DATHQD010000043.1, read as the reverse complement.
GGCGGAAATCCCATGTTGGCCTCAAACGTCAGCGTCTCCTGCTGCTGGCGCCAGCGGCTAAGAGCCCACTGCATCGGCAGCGGACGCGGCAAAAGGCGAATCGTCAGACGGGCATCATCGAACCAGCGCGAGGAAAGATGCAGCGTCGCCTTCAGGCGCGAGCTGCTCGCCTGCCAGCGCAGATCGTCAACGCGCCCTTTTCCCAGGCACGCTGCCTGCACCCATTGCAGCACGTTCCCTGCGCGCCTCCGGTTGTACCGCACGAACCACGCGTACCAGAGGAAACAGACGGCGAGCGCCGCGCCAACATCGATGAGGAGGAAACGGAACATGAACCGGGCTGCCCCTGCCGTGAAATCCTACGTCTAATAGATGCAAATGCGCAAGGGGAGGAAACGCAAAAAAATTGTGGAATAGAACAAATTTCCCGGCGAAGGAATCCGGTCCACTTTGCCGATACTCTCCCGCTACAATGGCCGCGTGCCGTTTCGCATCCGACAATTCAAGCAAGCCGATTTTCAGACGCTTTGGCAGATCGACCAGGCCTGCTTTGAGCCGCAACTCGCTTACTCGCAGGCGGAGTTGGATTTTTATATGCGGCGTCCAGGATCGTTCACCCTGGTGGCGCAGGGTCAGGATGAAGACCTCCGTGAAGAAGATGACGCCGAATCCGCGATTCTCGGGTTCATCGTGGCCGAGAACCGTCGCCGAACCGGCCACATCATCACCATCGATGTGGTCGAGCAGGCGCGGCGCTCCGGAGTGGGCTCGGCCCTGATGCAGGCTGCGGAAGCGAAGCTGCTGCGCGAGGGCGCAACCTCGGTCGCCCTCGAAACTCCGGTCAATAACGCTGCGGCGATTCGCTTCTACAAGAGCGAGGGATACTTCGTCGAAAAGACGATCGCGGGTTACTATTCAAACCAGATGGATGCGCTGGTGATGACGAAAGCGCTGACGGAATGAGTTCATAGTGAGATTCCGGTCGTAGATTCGCCGCGGTTTCGGCAAGGGCACGAGTTCCAGAGATTGCGGAAAAACACTGATTTGCTCCTGCCTTTGGGTGGCGCAGCGGTTTACCGCTGCGATAAGAGGCCTAATCTACAAACTTGTCATCCTGAGCGTAGCCGAGCCATGCGCGAAGCGAATGGCTCAGTGGAGTCGAAGGACCCCTACCCCTCCCCAGCTTTCCAACTCGCACGACGAATCCCGCACTCGCCCTTTGGGTGGCGCAGCGGTTTACCGCTGCGATAAGAGACCTAATCTACAAACTTGTCATCCTGAGCGTAGCCGAGCCATGCGCGAAGCGAATGGCTCAGCGGAGTCGAAGGACCCCTACCCCTCCCCAGCTTTCCAACTCGCACGACGAATCCTGCACTCGCCTTTTGGGTGGCGCAGCGGTTTACCGCTGCGATAAACGGGCTGTTTTCAACGCCGGCTTCAGCCGCTGCGGCCATGCTGCCGCGAGAAAAACACCATTTCCGCCGCCTCTTCCACTCGCGCCGCCGAGTCGCTGAAAATGCGTCCGCGCTTTTGCGCCTGAGGCATGCTTCCATTGCCTGCAATGACTTTTTCCGCAAGCTGTAAGCCTCTGGGCTACACTGGTTCCTCCCCACTGGGCCGGATGCGTTGATGAAGCTCGCAATTCAAGGAGAACTCGGTTCTTTCAGCCACGAGGCCGCCGAAACCATGCTGCCGCGAGCGGAGGTCGTCCCCTGCGCGCGTTCGCTCGAAGTCTTCGATCGCGTGCAGCGCAAATCCGTCGACGGAGCCGTCATCCCCATCGAGAATTCGCTGGCCGGTTCGGTCGCCGAACATTTCGATCTTCTCCTCAGCCGCGACGTGCACATCGTCCGCGAGTTTCGCCTGCGCATCGTGCACAACCTGATCGCCCTGCCCGGCACCAAGTTTAAAGATGTCCGCCGCGTCTTCTCGCATCCCGTAGCGCTCGATCAATGCCGCGACCTCTTCGCCAAAAATCCCAAGCTGGAGCCAGTTCCCTTCTACGACACCGCCGGAAGCGTGAAGCACGTTGTAGCCGAGAGCTTGCACGATGCCACCGGAATCGCCAGCCGGAGAGCCGCCGAAGTTTACAAGGGAAAGATTCTGAAAGCAGGCGTCGAGGACGACAAGAAAAACTTCACCCGCTTCTTTCTAATCAAGCGCGGAAAGCCGCAGGCCGCGCGCGATGCCAATAAGACTTCGCTGGCTTTCAGTACGAAGAACATTCCCGGCAGCCTGTTCAAGGCGCTCAGTGTCTTCGCCCTGCGCGATATCAGCCTGAGCAAGATTGAGTCGCGTCCGCTGCGCGGGCGTCCCTGGGAGTACGCATTCTTCGTCGACCTGCTGCGCGGAGACGACGAAGACACGCGCAACGCGATGCGCCATTTGGGCGAGATCTCAGACCTGGTGAAGGTGCTGGGATTTTATGCGGAGGCATGACGCATTCGGCTCGATGTTTACAGGTTAGGACAATAACTAACTTGACTCATCCAATGGAGTAGGGTGGGCATCGGCCAATTGTTGCTGAGAAAGAATGGGGTAATTCCCAGAGTTGCCCTATGCAGGGATGTTTAAGGCTCTAGCGGAGGTGGTTCGCTTGAGCGGAGCAGGCGAAAGAGTGTATCTGACGGTTGCAGGTTCATACATGGATGAGAGTTTCGACCCGAAACGCGCAGGACAAGCGCGCGGATTTTTCGTTGTCGCCGGCCTAATGGGTCGGGGCTGGGCGATTTTCGAGTTAGAGCGCAATTGGGAAAAGTTACTGGAGAAGCACGGGCTTCAATATTTCAAGGCATCAGAGTGCGAACTCGGGAAGAAACAGTTCGAGAGGTTCTCGAAAGACTCCAAGAATATCTCCCCGGCCGAGCGCAAGTTGCTCGACGAAATCAGTCTAGAATTCATCAACACTATTCCTCATCCAATAAAATTCGACACCCAACGTTACTTGGCCGCTTCTGGCGTGGCAATCCTGCAAGAGGATTTCTATGAAGTTATCAAAGACGCACATGCGCGCGCAGTACTTGGCGAGAATCCCTATCGTTTGGCCTATGACATTGCGTTTGTCGCGTCAGCATGGCTAATGAAGCAACTGGGCGAGGGGTGGGGCGTGTCAATTGTTGCCGATGAGCACGAAATCTATAGCCCGCTAGCGCCAGAGGCGTACAGGAACCTGAAAGAAAAAAATCCCAAAGCGGCGGAATATCTACTTTCCTTCACTAGTATTGATGAAAAGAAATGTGCTCCCGTGCAAGCGGCTGACGCCGTGGTCTACGAAGTCCGGCGCGCCCTGAATACCAAGCACAAGATTCCGGGGCTGGTGGACGCAGCATATCGGGAACAATTCAAAGTTCTTTGCAACGGAGGAGCCGTCGCGCATATTGCCGAAACTAGAAAACTACAATTAGAGTGGATTGCGGCAAACCATAAACCGGGAGAGCCTTTCAAGCTCGATGAACTCATGAACAACGAGATAGGAGACAATGTTGACCTTTTCGGGATTCGGCAATCATGACCCAAGAAAAATCGGCCGGTGGCCCATTCTAAATTTCGCGCATTTTGCGAAATTTAGAGTGGGGAATTTGCGCGGGGATCGATCAGAACGGACGACCCACGACCTGAGCGCCCCGAGGACTCTCTCACAGTAGAACTGCCCCACTCAAGCCAAAACCGGGATTGAACGGGCCACCGATCCCTAGAGCGAGAAAAGAACATCGAACACCTTCTAACCCCACTGAAATCATTACGAAACGCGATGTAACTATATATTTGTACGGACGAACAATGGCAAATATATACTTGACACACGCGAACAACCGGCGTATAGTTTTGAGTTATGAAGCCGCCGAAAACACTCCAAGACGCTATCGTTTACTTCTCCGACGCCGACCGCGCTTTTGAGTATGCAAAGAACCTGCGCTGGCCGGATGGCAAGGTCATTTGTCCACGTTGCGAGTCCGAGCAGAACTATTTCATCAAGACTCGGAAGATTTGGCTTTGCCGTGGCTGCAATAAGCAATTCACGATCAAGGTCGGCACGATCTTTGAAGATTCCGCCCTCGGTATGGACAAGTGGATGGCCGCTTTCTGGATGCTCTGCAATTGCAAGAACGGAGTATCTAGCATGGAGATTCACCGCACGATTGGAGTTACGCAAAAGTCGGCATGGTTCATGCTGCAACGCCTTCGGCTCGCGATGCAAGATGGTTTCTATACGACCAAATTGGGCAGCAAGGGACACGAGGTAGAGGTGGACGAAACCTTCATAGGCGGCAAGGCGCGGAACATGCACAAGAACCGCAAAGCGAAGCTCACTGGCCGCATAGATGACGACAAAGCCGTGGTAGTGGGATTCATGGAGCGCGGCGGTCGGGTTCGCACTGAGATCGTGACGCAACGCCGCAAGCACAATATGCAACCGCTCGTTCGGGAGCACGTTCAAGCTGGCGCGGCTCTCTATACCGATGCACTCAAGTCCTACATCGGACTCGACAAGCATTACGAGCATGAAGTGATTGACCATGCGGTTGAATATGTGCGCGGCAAGGTTCACACGAATATGATCGAAAATTTCTGGTCGCTTGTGAAACGCGCCCTTCATGGAACGTATGTGAGCGTGGAACCTTTTCATCTGTATCGCTACCTTGATGAACAAATGTTTCGTTTCAACAACCGCAAGAAAATGAATGACTCGCAACGCTTCGCGCTCGCTATGTCTCAGGTCGGCGGCAAGCGCCTTACCTACGCCGATCTGACAGGTAAGAACGAATCGCCGCGCCACGAAACGACAGGGACGGGGGAAATCGCATACCCACCAATGCCTTTCTAGTCCTTGTCGCGCATCTTCGGTTTCTGCTCCGAAGGAACGGCCTTCATGCGCTTCTTCGGTAGCTTTGCAGTTGAGTCTTTGGGAACCTTGAAGAGGGCTTTCATTCCCTCTTCAAAGTTCTCCGTTGCTTGTCGGCCTTCGATGTATTCGGGAGTTTTCATGGATGTTTTATTTCTACTTCTTCGTCAATCGGAATACGCCTGCCTCCTTCACTTGGTGCTGTTTCATAGCTTCCCGTAATTCTTAAACCAGACGGAGCAGTACTAGGATTTCCACCTTTAGACGCGATTGCAGTTATTTTGATCTGTTCCTTGGATTCTAACCTTGGGCAATAAACTCTGTACCGAACGGACGGAAAAGCGTTTCTCATCGAATCCTCTACCATGGGACTGATATCTGCAGCGCTACCATCAACCCCATTTACTATTAATGGCGGGAATGTAGGGAAAATAGGTAATTTGTGAAATTCGACAGCAGAGACGGTGCTTGTCTGAGACATTCCAAGAAATACTCCATGTCCTCCATGTCCCTCAGGTGTCATGGTCACGTCCACATTTACCATTGGGTACTCGTACTCAGATTTAATAACAATCCGCAGCTCGATATCATCCTTATCCCATCTGACTCCGGCAATTTCAAATCCATCTTTATAGCCTAGATTTGGATTCTCGGCACTGAAGCGAAGATATGATGCCATGCTTGGCCAAAAATGCCACGTTATAAGCGCTATACAGGTGCAACCGATGGAGAACGTCAATAGAAATGCTGCAATATTACGTGTGTCTTTCCTGAAGTAATCACTTAGTCCATAAGCCAATAGCAAAACTTGTCCGGCCACTAACCAACAAATTTCGAGATTACTGGGCCGGTTAAAAAATGCAGCTGCGAGAGGGACTATCAAGAGGAATGCCCCCCTCTTGAACCTAGATTTCGGCATACGCCACATGCTGGGAGCGCCGATTCGATTAGCGAGGCTAAACATGACTCCCCACACAACCAGCGCAAGGTAAGCGACCAAAGACCAAGTGAATCCGGGAGAATCGGCGCAGGGGCACACTTCCAGTATGAAGTGTTTTGCGAGGTGTGTCTAGTATATATTCGCCCGAACAATAAACGCAAATGTTCCACGTGGAACATTCGTACATACACTTCCGCCACCACAAATGTTCCACGTGGAACATTTGTATGTACAACCGCTCAGAAGGCGAACCGAGCACCGATGGTCGGAGCAAAGTTGTTGTTGCTGAAATAGGGGACGCCGGGGCCATGAGGGATGGCGATGGCTAGTCCTCCGCTCACCCAGGAATAGGCGATTCCGGCAAAAGCGTCGAAGCGCTTGGTGAAGTGATGATCCACGTAGAGCGATCCCTCGTTGAGCGTGCCGGCGCAGGAACTGCGGAATCCGGCTGAGGCCGAGCACTCCGGCGGACTACGGAAATCATTCTGCCGCTGTTGATACCAGGCGAAAGTGAAATCGGTTTTGCTGCGGTAGGTGTACTTCGCGCCCGTCCACCAGATGTTCAACAATTTTTCGGAATCAAGATTGTTGTCTTCGACTCCGCTCATGTAATAGCCGCCCTGGTCCGCGGCGCCGACACCCAACGGGTTCGCCGGATTATTCTGCCAGATGTATTCGTAACCGGCAAAAAACTTGAACGGCTCCCACACATACTTGGCAGCGACCATGATGGCGTTGTTGTCGGTCACGATGCCATAGACGGTGCCGTTCGGGTCAACCAGATTGGGTCCCAGGCCGGGCCCTCCGTTGATGGGGTTGGTGTTGATGCTGTCG
>DATHQD010000042.1:0-2967 GCA_035483045.1 Terriglobales bacterium | reverse complement strand
GGCTCGCGCAAAACTTTCCTAACCTCTTCGACGATCTGATCTGGCATGATTCGCGGCTCGCGCTGTCACCGGGAGCTTTCCACAATCCGCGGTGGCACTCTACCAAAAAGGGCGGCCCGAAGACCGCCCCTGTTCTCATCGGCAGCCTTCTGGCATGTGCCGCAAGCTGTTGCCGGTTACGCTTCCGGTGGGATCGGCGCCGACGCTCGGCGAGCTCTCTGGCATATGCCCAACTCGAGCGACGAAGTTCGGGACCTGACCCGCCACTTGTACTTTGAGAATCTCCGCCTGCCGCACACGCGACGATGACCCGCCAAATGAACCGCCCTGGTCATAGAAAAGCGCGGGACCGGCTCGCTCATCGTCAGCTCGATCCTTGGCGATAGCGGACCGCTGGGACGTTCGCCTGCGAGTGCTCGGCAATCCACTTGGATGCGTCATGCTCGGTAATGAAACCCTTGACTACTTCCGTTTCGCCATCGGGCCATAGAATATCAGCTTCCCAGCCAGAACCGGGATTTTTCCGCGCCACGAAAGTTGGTCGCTGCTCGGACATCGGACGAATATGCGCCCGTGCTGACACGATTCAAGCCAGCTTTCCTGCCATAATCAGGAGTTAGCCCCACCACGACTCTAGGAAGCCCGCTGGTGAGTCCGGGTGTTGTGGGCGGTCCATGTGCCGGCCGATCCGGGCCACCGCACGGGGCGCCAGCCCTGAGTCCTCGTGACTGCAAAAAGAGTTTAATGCCTTCAGACTGGACTTTAAAGGCCCGCGCGCGTTGAGGCCTTTGACCAGGGGGCGACCGTGAACCAGGTGCTTTGGTTGTGAGTAGTATTCCGCTGGACCTTGAAAGAAGGTGCGAACAGCGGTGGGCTGCCAGAATTTCGGCCGCGCGCGCACTCCGAGAACAGCATCGCCTTGAAAGGCAACAGCTGCAGCAACAGCAGCAACTCACCGCACCCGACAACAGCAAAAGAAAAACCCGCCGCGTTGAGTCGGCGGACCTGAAGCCTGCGCAGGCGGTGTGAGCACGGGACCGAAGCCCCCGCTTTGTCGTTCCCGGCCCGGGCGGTCCCACGAAACCATTATCTCGGACTGATGAAGCGATCTCGAAACATTCGCGGCCTATCCACCGTACCTGCAGTGTAAAAACAAGGGTGCGTCAAAATGGGTGAAGCTGTCACGTTAGTCCTCGGTTTGTTTTCCGCCTTCATCTTTTTGGCTCATGCGGTCGACGCTTATTTCACTGCTAAGGGCCGGTCGGTCAGCGGCGGCGCGGCATCGTGTCCTGCGACTTTGTCGCGCGCGACACTTTGATAGTTGACTGCGAGGTGTTTCGGTAGCTTTCTAACTGGAAGGAAATTTTTCGGATCGGTATCGTCATGTCGATCTTAGTAGCTTCATTCTTGGTAGCGTTCATTTTCAACTATTGGGGATCAAAATGAGCCCTAATCTGAAGCGTCTTTTAACTGTCGCCGACAAACGGCTAGCAGCCATCGCTGACACAAAGACCAATCTCAAAACTCGGTTCCTCGAACTAACAAGGCTGCGCGAGCAGGTTGGAAAGGCACATTTATTGGCCAACCCAAGAAACAAGACGCGGGGTCGAAGCCCGCGCCAGTTTGGGAATAACGAAGCCCGATTGTGAACCAGTTCACATCTGCCCGGCATGGCGCCTGCTAGCCTTTTAGTGCTGAGGATTTCAGGGGCTCGGTAACAGGCGCCGCCGGGACACGATATTTCGAGCCCGACGGCGTATTTTTGTGAACTTCGATGGGTCGGAAAGTCCAAAAGCGCACAGACCGGCCGACGGCTTGAACTATCGCTAGCCGGCCTATTCGCAGGTGCGTCACTAAGTCCTTGAACTAATTTGCAACCGTGGGGGCCCAATCTGCGTAGTTCGATCGAAGGAGCGTTGCCATGAACAACGTCACCGAGTTGATGCGAGCCGGCTCAGTGGTAACCAGAGGGACAATATTGAAGCGGCTTTTCGTTGTCGCGTATTTGACTGCTATTGGCGTCGCGATGTTTGGCTGGATTTCAGCCTTCGGCTGGGCCACCGTCAGGGTAGCAAAGTGGCTGATCGCTTAGCTGAGATACTCAGCAATTCCGCACCCGATCATGATCCGGAGCGCAAGGTTTACTTCCAACGCCATCTCCATCGCGCATCTCCGTATTTTTGGGTTCCGTTTGGAAACGCCCACGCAGATGAACGGTTCCATCAGCCGATTCGGCCCAATTGAAGCTTGTGCGCCGCACGCACGCGGCATGGCAGGCGTGAGAAAAGCTGCCGCTCGGGCTAGCTAGGATCAGCGACGGCTCTACTCAATACGCGTGACCACATGAGGTCACAGACGATGATGAGCGCCGGCGATTAAGAACGGGGTACGTTTCTACCGATTGGCGCCGGCGCTTCACTGCGTCATCCCCCGCTCTTGAAAACTGGTCCAACGCCTTCCAGTAGCCATCCGATATTCACACCTTGCAATTCGCAGAAACCGCCGATCGCTTCGTGCTTGAGCTTCAGTACTGGCGTGATTTCTTCGTCGGAAAGGTTACGAGATGCAGCTACTTCCCTAATGCGCTGGCGCAGACTGCGCGCCATTCCTTCGCTGTTGGATCGACGCGTCGGATTCGCGGCAAGCCATGCCAAGTCGTCGGCGATTGCTCGCTCGATCTTCTTTTGGTTGCCTGTAATAAAATCGGCAACACTACGACTTGCTTCTGATTGGACGATGGCGGCGATGCTGAGGGGAATGTTCGCTAGTTGTCGCATCGCCGAGTAAGCGGGATCAACGCCGTCTTCGCTGCAATACCTTCGTCACTGATCCTGTAAGATGCATCGGCGCCGCGGCCCTGACGTTCGACCCATCGCTTTTCGAGCAGGTGCTTCAAGGTGATTGCGGCGTCCGGGATTTGTGAAGCCTTCACCCAGCCTCGACCTCGAAGCCGCTGCATGAACTCAC
>DATHQD010000041.1:0-88521 GCA_035483045.1 Terriglobales bacterium | reverse complement strand
GACCCCGAGAACTGGGATCTCAAACACCACGTCGAGACCGCGGTCAAAGCTCACGCTCTCTATCACCGCGATGTTGAATACGTGGTGAAAGATGGCGAAGTCATCATCGTCGACGAGTTCACGGGACGTTTAATGCCCGGCCGACGCTGGTCCGATGGTCTCCATCAATCAGTTGAAGCCAAGGAAAACGTCAAGATCGAACGCGAGAATCAGACCCTCGCCACCATCACCTTCCAGAATTATTTCCGCATGTACAAAAAGCTGGCGGGCATGACTGGCACGGCGGAAACCGAAGCTCCTGAGTTCGACAAGATTTATCGGCTGGAAGTCATGGTCATTCCAACCAACAAGGCGATGCGGCGGCTGGAGAATCCTGACGTTGTTTACCGCACGGAAAAGGAAAAGTATTACGCCGCGGCTGATGAAATTCAAAGACTACATGCCACCGGCCAGCCGGTGCTGGTTGGTACAACATCGATTGAGAAATCCGAGCGTCTTTCCGACCTGCTGAAAAAGAAAGGTGTCAAACACTGGGTTTTGAACGCCAAACAGCACGAGAAGGAAGCTGAAATCGTAGCGCAAGCCGGCAGCAAAGGCATGGTCACGATCGCCACGAATATGGCCGGCCGCGGTACCGACATTCTGCTTGGCGGCAATCCTGAATTCATGGCCAAGCAGGAATGCGTGAAGAAGGGAATCGCGCAGCCGATTCGTGCTGCACAAGGGAAGATCGAAGCCGAGGTCGACGATTCAAACCGCACGGTCTGGTATTACGCGGGCAATGAGTACGCTGTTCCGACCGATCAATGGAACGAGATTTTTGCGCGCTACAAAGCCGACACAGATCGCGAGCATCAAGAAGTGATTGAGGCGGGTGGGTTACACATCTTCGGCACGGAACGCCACGAAGCGCGACGCATCGACAATCAACTCCGCGGACGCGCAGGACGGCAGGGCGATCCAGGCTCGTCACGTTTTTATCTTTCGCTCGAAGACGACCTGATGCGAATCTTCGCCAAGGAGTGGATTTCAAATCTGCTGCAGCGCCTGGGGATGGAAGAAGGTGTCCCCATCGAATCGCGCATGATCACGCGCCGCATCGAAGGCGCACAGAAAGCCGTTGAAGGGCAGAACTTCGAGGCCCGCAAACATCTGCTCGAATATGACGACGTGATGAACAAGCAGCGCACGGCTGTCTATGGCCTGCGCCGGCGCTTGCTCGAGGGCCTCGATCAGAAAGATCTGATCGTCGAAGATTATGTTTCGGGAATTCTCGGCGACCTTCTCGAACGGCACTGCCCGCCGAAAGATCACGTCGACAATTGGGATTTGAAAGCTCTTAAAGACGCCATCATCGCGCGCTTCGGCCTCGACATCTATGCCGAGGGCATCAAGCCCGAGCAGATGAACCGGCAGGAGCTTGGCGACGCGATCTTCGGCAAACTCAAGGAGCGCTACGACGCGAAAGAGGCGCTCATTGGCGCCGAGGCGATGCGCTATCACGAGCGCATGATCATGTTGAGCGTGATCGACGCGCAGTGGAAAGATCACCTGCTCTCGATGGACCACCTGAAAGAAGGCATCGGCCTGCGCGGGTATGCGCAGCATGATCCGCTGGTCGAGTATAAGCGCGAGTCCTTCGACATGTTCGAAGACATGATGCAGCGCTTTCAGGAAGAAACGGTTCGCTATCTCTATCTGATGCAGATTATGGAGCGGCCTCCGGAGGCGCCTCCGAGGCTGGGAGGCGGCCCGACTGATCCTTCCGTCCAAGGCCCCGACGCGGGCGTGCCGTCAGTCATTACCGGCGGACGAGGTGGCAATGGCCGGCCTCCGCGTCAAGTAGCTACTTCGATGGATGAAATCGAAATGGCGTTTCAGCGCAAAAAGAAAAAAGAGTTGGAACAGGCGCGAATGGCCGGTGCTGGCGACATGCAGGTGCAGCAAGTGGTGCGTTCAGGAGAAAAAGTCGGGCGCAACGATCCTTGCCCCTGCGGTAGCGGCAAGAAGTATAAAAAGTGTTGTGGGGTGAGTGCGTAGTTCTTTACCGCCGAGACGCCGAGTGCGTGAAAGGTATTTTGGTCCAGAACGGTTGCCGCGATATATCCCTTAAGTTGTTTTCTCGGCGCTCTCGGCGTCTCGGCGGTTAAGCATTTTTTGATTTCTTCCCGAGGGCGCGAAAAGTCATCTCCGTAGCCTTGCTGCGCGTGCGCCGCTTCCATTCGAAAAACATCGGAGCGTAAGTCTGCGTGATGTAATCGGCGCGGCCAATGCCGAGCGCTCTGGCTGTACGGTCGATCCACCGCGGTTTTCCTTCGATCTCGCCAAAATTTCCAATTGGAGTTTCATCGAGCACTACATGTCCCTTACCGTCGCTCCACTCGGCGCGATACTTTTCATAGCGAAACGTGGGCTCGAAGCCCAGCGCTCGCAGAATGGCATCCATCTGCTGGCCGTTCTCCACAATAGTTTCCAGCTCTACTCTTTTTTTGTGGCGGCCTTCTTTGCCTTTCGCTTTATGTGTCAATGTCCAAAGGTCGCCGTACTTGCGCAGGCGCAGCATTTCACCTCGCTTGCGCAGTCTCTGCCCCGGCAGATCGTAGAGTGTATTTATTTCGTGAGTGGACCGGGTGATCTGCTTGAAGCCTGTACTCTTCAGGGCACGGCTGAGCGCGGACAGATGTTCAATTCGAAATTTAATTTCGATTTCGTTCGGCATGGTGAGATCTTAACCGCCGAGGCTCCGAAAAAACCAATAAGGATCTGCGAGCTCTTGCCCAAGTAATTCTCAGCACCCTTTGCGTCTCGGCGGTGAAGTGATCTAGATATTTGACGGAGTGGATTTCGGCACGACGGATTTAGGCTCCGGGTCCCGTTCCCGCCGATGGAACCAGCTCATGTGTGGCAGGTCGCGCTCTACCTTTCGCCGTTTTGCAATGAGTTCGGCCGTGATGGAAACGGCGATCTCTTCCGGCGTGATGGCTCCAATATCCAGCCCGACCGGCGAGTGGACTCGATCGAACAGATGAGCTGCGAGACCTTCCTGCTGCAACTCTTTGAAGATGGTAATCACTTTTCGCTTCGATCCAATCATGCCGATGTAGCGCGCCGGAGTCTGCACCGCCCAGCGCAACATTCGCATGTCGTCGCGGTGCCCGCGGGTCACGATCACAATGTAGGATGACTCGCCCGGCGCGAGTTCGGCCGCCGCTCTTTCGAACTCTTCAGCGATCACCTGCTGCGCCTCTGGGAAGCGCTCGCGGCTGGCGTATGCTTCGCGATCATCGATGATGGTTACGTCGAAACCAGCGATGCGTGCGACTTTATAGAGGCTCGCGGCCACGTGGCCGGCACCAAAAATATAAAGATCAGCCGGAGGCAGCACGGGCTCGACAAAAATTTCCAGCGTTCCGCCGCAGACGAGGCCAGTATCGTACTTCGGATCCTGGTTGAGATCGAAGGTCAGCGTGCGCGGTTTCTCTGATTCCATCACATCGCGCGCTGCCTGCCAGACCTCCGCCTCAACGCAACCGCCGCCAATCGTCCCGACGATCGAGCCATCGTCGCGTACCAGCATCTTGGCCGTCTTGAACGAAGGAATCGATCCGCGCACATTGACGATGGTCGCAACGGCGCCGCGGCGGCCTTCTTTGCGCAGGCTGACGATTTCTTCGTAGAGATCCATACTCTTTGATTATGGTTCGCGGAGCCGTGAAGGTCAAACCCGCGGTCTCTTGCGTCAACCCAGCCCGGCCTGCTTGAAAAAATCTGTGCTAGCTTGTAGGGTTCAAATTTTCTTTGCCGATGCATAGGAGCCTCCATGAAAGCAGTTCGCATTCATCAGTTCGGTGGGCCGGAAGTTTTGATCTACGAAGATGTGCCCGATCCCAAGCCGCGCAAGGATCAGGTTCTTGTGCGCGTGCGGGCGTGCGCGCTCAATCACCTTGACCTATGGGTGCGCAAGGGATTGCCGGGCGTTAATTTGCCGCACATCCTCGGCAGCGACATTGCCGGAGAGATCGTCGAGGTCGGCGAGTACATCACCGACCTCAAAGCCGGCCAGCGTGTGCTGGTTGCGCCCATGCATTTCTGCAATCATTGCGCGAAGTGTGTCGCTGGATTGCAGAACCAATGCCGCCAGTTCACCGTACTCGGCAATGGCGTGGACGGCGGCAACTGCGAGTTGATTGCCGTGCCCGCGGTCAATGTCATCCCGATTCCCAATGCGCTCGATTTCAATGAGGCCGCCAGCGTTCCGCTGGTGTTTGTGACGGCATGGCACATGCTTACTGGGCTCGCGGCGATCCGTCCCGGTCAGACCGTGTTGGTGCTGGGCGCTAATTCAGGTGTGGGAATTGCCGCGATTCAGATAGCAAAAATGTTTCACGCGCGCGTCATTACCACAGCTGGCGATGAACGCAAGATGGAGCGCGCCCGTGAACTCGGCGCCGATTTCGTTATCAACCATTACCAGCAAAAGATTTCTCAGGAAGTCCGCAAGATCACAAACTCTGAAGGCGTTGACATCGTCATCGAACACGTCGGAAAAGCAACGTGGGACGAGAGTGTCAAATCGCTTAAGGCTGGAGGAAAGCTCGTGACCTGCGGCGCGACTACCGGCCAGAAAATCGAACTTGACCTGCGCTTCTTATTCTCGCGGCAACTGGCATTCCTGGGCTCGTACATGGGCACAATGAGCGAACTGCGTGAAGTGCTCGGGCATGTGTTTGCGGGACGGCTCAAGCCGATCATCGACCATAGCTTCCCCTTGCAGGAAATTCGCACCGCGCACGAGTACATGGAGAAGAGCCAGATGTTTGGGAAGATCGTGTTGAACCCATAACGGCTTTTTCACCGCCGAGACGCCGAGAATTCACGCGCCTTCGGTTTCTTCCGCGCACTCAGCGCCCTCAGCGGTTAAAATATCCCTATGGCGCAAGAACTTAACTTTGGCCCCTACGTTGACGTCGAAAACGGCAAGAAAGTAGTGAAGGAGCTCGTCTACGGCGATGGCGTGCCCAACGGCATTGTCATGACCACGCTCGATTCGACCGTCAACTGGATGCGCAAGAATTCGATTTGGCCGATGACGTTTGGCCTCGCCTGCTGCGCGATTGAAATGATGTCGATGGGAGCGTCGCGCTTCGATATCGCGCGCTTCGGCGCGGAAGTTTTCCGGCCGTCGCCGCGGCAGTCGGACCTGATGATTATCGCCGGCCGCGTCTCCAACAAAATGGCTCCTGTAATTCGCCAACTCTGGGAGCAAATGCCGGAGCCGAAGTGGGTCATTTCAATGGGAGCCTGCGCGACCTCAGGCGGCGTTTTCCAGAATTACGCTCTGGTGCAGAGCGTGAATCAGGTCATTCCCGTCGATATCTATGTTCCCGGCTGTCCGCCGCGCCCGGAACAGTTGATTTATGCGATCACGCTGCTGCAGCAGAAGATCATGACCGAACGCGGGACGGTGAAGAAGGCCTTGAATCTCGTGCCCAGCGGCGAGTAGCAAGAAAGATCGGGTCATCTGGTGATCGGGCCATCGGGTGATCGAAGATCAAGAACGAAGATCAAAGGCTCTTGACTTTCGATGGCCCGATGACCGGATCACCAGATCGCCCGATCTCTCTTCACTGTTTCATTCTCGTAGCTTGCTGCCGTTCGGGGGGCGTCATCTGGTTCCACACCGCATTTAAATCTTTTTCCAGGATCTGATTCGTCGGATCTGCCCGCAGAGCCAACGCGAACCATAGATACGATGTCGGCAAGTCGCGCGGCACGCAGTGGCCCGTAGCGTACATGGTTCCGAAGGTGCTCCGCGCCTTGGCGTTCGATTGTGCCGAAGCAATTTTGAGATTCTTTACCGCCTCATCGCAGTTTTCGCGAATGCCGCGTCCGTAGAGATACGCTTCGCCCCGACGGAAAGCCGCGTCTCCGGTGTCCGCCGCGGCGGGCTCGGGTCGGCTGGGAGGCCTGGCCGCCGCCATCAGTGGCTCATGCTTAGGCGCGAGTTTGTGGGCTGGACTGGTCTTTGGAATTGAAGTTGGAGTTGGCGAAATCGGCGCGGTCGCTGGCGTCTGTTTTGCAGGCGCGGCGGAGTTCGCTTCGGTGTCCGCGGCTGTTGGATTGGGCGCGGCGCTTCCAGGCTGGCTATCAGTTGCCGCTGCCGGCGCGGTGGCTGGCGACGGACTTGTCTGAGATGAGCTGTTATCAGACGCGGTCTCACCTGGCGCGGCAGATTTTGTTGACGGCCTGTCTTTCGTCTCGTCGGTAGGTGGCGCAGCGGACTTTTGTGCGGTATTGCCAGCCGGAGCTTCGTCGGCATTAGAAATCGCCGTCTGCAGCTTTCTACTTTCGGTCGCCCCGAGATAGTTCGTGTATGCCCACCACCCGGCGATACCTAACCCTGCGAGGAGCACCAACAACAACAGAATCCGTCCCACGCTAGTCTTCGGTTTTTCGGGCTCCATGAAAGCATCAAAACTCGAGAAAGATGTCTCGCGCAGCAAGTCGATACTCGGTGGAGCGGGAGTTGTATAAACCGCCCTCGACTGACTTGAAACCGATTGACTCGCGCTCGTCGGACTCGGCATGGACTCATCGGCCACAGGTTGATTGAGTCCGAGCATCGAAGGACCGCTGATTGGCGGCACAGGCTTGTTGACGTGGCGCGCTACCGCCTCTGCGACGGCGGGCTTAATCGAATCTGCAGCGGTCGTTACTCGGGGTGAAACTTTCGACGGAAATGCTGAGAGCGGATCGAGCGTCGGCGTGCTCGCGGGGCGGCGCGCCTCCAGCGGGGTTCCGCACATTCCGCAGAAACGGAAACTTTCCGAATTGACCTCACCGCATTTCGGACAGATCACAATTTCTCCCGATTAATCTCTTACCAGTTTAACTCGCGCTCGGCCTCTCTCCGCTCGCCTTCTTGAGGATTGTCCGTCCATATTAAAATGCCGACGCTGGTCTCTGCCATGCCGAGAGCCTCTAAAGCCAAGCCGTCCGCTCCCCAGTGTTTCGAAGCGCGGCTCGAACGCCTGCGTTCGCGGCTCAATTGGATTATTATCCACGTGCCATTGGATGCAACCAGGGTGTGGGGGTTGCGTGGCCAGATCAAAGTAAAGGGCGAAATTAATGGGTTTGCCTTCCGCACTTCGCTGTCTCCGCGCCGCGATGGCAGTCACTTTCTGCTGATCAACAAGCGCATGCAAAAGGGAGCGCACGCTTACGAGGGAAGCGTTGCCCGTTTTCAAATCGAACTCGATCGCGAAGAACGTTCGGTAGCCATGCCAATTGTGCTCAAGCGCATTCTCACCGGCGACCTTGGCCGCGAAGGTCGCGCGCTGCTGCGCTGGTATGACGGACTGAATCACTCCACGCGCAACGACATCGCGAAGTGGATTGATGAGCCTAAAAGCGCCGCCGCGCGCGTGCGTCGCGCCGAGCAATTGGCGGAACGCCTGCTCAATGTTATGGAGGCGGAACGGGAGTTGCCGCCGGTCTTGCAGGTGGCTTTTGCAAGCCATCCAAAGGCTGGCGCCGGATGGGATTCGATGTCGGCCTCGCGCCGTCGCGGGCATCTGTTTGGGATTTTCTATTACAGAACTCCGGAAGCGCGTGCCCGGCGCATCGACAAAATGCTCGACGATGCCAGCGCGCTCGCCGAGAAAATAAGCGACAGGAAAAAGTCGGCGCTATAATTCACAGGCGCTGCGATATCGTGGCGCATTTGAGGTTATTCATGAAATTGCGTGCTTCCGCCGTTCCCGTTCAGGCAATCGTTGCTTCGTTCATTGTTGTTCTCGCAATCGTCACCGCATTATCCACACAGAATGCAAATGCGCAGGCAAGCAGCGCGAAGCGGTCGATCACCGAAAAAGATCTGTTCAACTTCGTGTGGATCGGCGATCCGCAGATTTCACCGGATGGTTCGCGCGCGGTCTTCACCCGCGTGGTAACGGACGAGAAGCACACCGGCTACGAGACCTCGATTTGGATGGTCGCGACCTCGGGCAGCGAATCTCTGCTACGGCTCACCAACGGCAAGCATGATTCGCACGCGCGCTGGTCGCCCGATGGAACGCGCATTGCATTCGTCCGCGGCGGAGACAAAGACGACAGCGGAAAGCCTCGCCCGGCGCAAATTGCGATTCTGTCTTTGTCGGGCGGCGAGGCCCGGATCATCACCGATCTGCCAAAAGGTGCGTCGGGCAACGTCTGGTCGCCCGATGGCAAGCGCATCGCTTTTTCGAGCACGACTACTCAGGAAGATATCGACAAAGAAAAGCACAAGAAAAACGAAGCGAAGGCCAGTGAGAACGCCAAGCCGGACAACAAGGAATCGGCGGCTGCGAACGCAGCCTCCAAGGGCGACTCCGATGCCGACCGCGAATCCGACATCCACATCATCACGCGCGCCGTTTATCGCGACAATGACGAAGGCTACATCGACTACAAGCGGCACGACCACATCTGGGTGATCGACGTTCCCACGTCCGCCGATGAGCCAAGCAAGCCGGCGCAACTTACCAGCGGCGACTATGACGAAGGTGGAGTTTTCTGGACGCACGATGGAGCGCGGATTTATTACGTCACCAGTCATATCGACGAGCCATATTACGAAACCGGTACCACGGAAATTTATTCCGTACCTTCCACCGGCGGCACGCCCGAAAAATTGGCAACGGTTCCGATGGACATCTACAGTCTGTCGCTCAGCCCCGACGGGCGTCACCTGGCATTCCACGGTTCGGTGACGCAGCCGGTGCGCTCTTATTCGCAGCCCGATCTCTGGGTCATGGACCTGGTCGCGAACGCGAAACCGCGCAATCTCACTGCTAACTACGACTTCGATATGGGCAGTTCCGTCTTCGGCGATAACGCGGCCCCGCGCGGAGGAGGCCGTTCCGCACTCACCTGGTCGCCCGACGGCCGCTGGCTCTTCGACATCGTAGAAAAGCAGGGACGCACTCCGATCGTTCGCGTAGACACTCAGACGGGCGCGGTTACCGAAATCACACATGGCGATCAGGCGGTGCTCAATTTTTCCATTACGCCTGATGCGGGCACAGCGGTTGCTTTAATTTCGACGCCGGTTGTGATCGGCGATCTATTTACGGTGAAAACAGGCGACAGCCAAGGCGGTGCGCAAACTCGCATCACCGACCTCAACAAGCCGCTTTGGTCGCAGCTCAACATCACTCAGCCCGATGAGATCAATTACAAGAGTTTCGATGGCCTCCCGATTCAAGGATGGATTCAGAAGCCGCCTGACTTCGATCCGAAGAAAAAATATCCCATGATCCTCAACATTCATGGTGGTCCCCATGCCGCATATGGATGGGTCTTCGATCACGAATTTCAGTGGATGGCGGCGAAGGGCTACGTGGTGCTTTACATCAATCCGCGCGGCTCGACCAGCTACGGGCAGGATTTCGGCAACATCATTCAGTATCACTACCCTGGCGATGATTATCGCGACTTGATGATCGGAGTCGACGAACTGCTGAAGCGCGGTTACGTGGACCCCAAGAAGCTTGGTGTGACAGGCGGCAGCGGCGGCGGCGTGCTCACCGACTGGACGGTCACACAGACCGATCGCTTCGCAGCTGCTGTATCGCAACGCGATATATCGAACTGGGCCTCGTGGTGGTATACAGCGGACTTCACCATGTTCCAGCCGCAATGGTTCAAGGCGCCTCCGTTTCAGGATCCGAAAGACTACGCCGACCGCTCCGCTATCACGTTTGTCGAGAAAATTCACACGCCCATGATGTTTATCCTCGGACAGTCCGATTACCGGACTCCGCAAGATTCCGGCGGAGAGCAATTATTCCGCGCGCTCAAGTATTTGAAGCGCCCAACCGCGATGGTGGTTTTTCCGCGCGAGACGCATGAACTGTCGCGCTCCGGTGAGCCATGGCATCGCATCGAGCGGCTCGACAATATTGTGGGATGGTTCGATAAATGGCTGATGGGCATTCAACATCCGGAATATGAAGTGCATCCGGAGCCAGCCGCGAAAACGGCGAAAGCAGGCGGCCAGTAAGGCTTTCGTTGCCAGGATCGCCGACGGCACAATTCTGCGGCTTTACTGCAAACCATTTTCATCCATTATGAACACTGGTTGACACTCAGTGCCGATACGGCGTAAGTATGGTTTCAACCTTTCGGTGCCGGTGGTGATTTCTTTTGCATTACGGCGATTGTTCTGACCATTTTGTGCTGACCATTCCAGCCGGGCAGTGCGAAATCTTTTTCGGCGAATGCTCAAGAAACACCGACGACCCTTCTTCCCCCACTCCGCCTACCGATGGACGCCCGTCTGTGATGGTGGGCAAACTAACCATTCTTTCCAGGAGAGTTTATGTCCAAAAATAAGAAAAGACTGATTCCCGCTGTGGTTGTGTGTTTAGCTGCTCTGCTCGTCGCCGCTCCGGCATTCGCGCAGGCAGCCCGTGGCGCCCGAGCTTTGCCGAATACGCAAAACCTTGGCGCCGAAGACCAGACAAAACAAATGTCGGTTACGTTCTGGGTGAAGCAGCAAAACAAAGCCGCCTTCGATGAACTGGTGAGGCAGATGTACGACAAGAATTCGCCGAACTACCATCATTGGCTCACTCTCAAACAGTATCAGGACAAGTTCGCTCCGAGCGCTGCCGATCTTGCGACCGTGAAGCAATATGTTGAGGCGCACAATCTCACCATCGTCGCCGCCGACAAAATGAATCACTACGTGACTGCGCGCGGCACGGTTGGAGACGTCGAACGTGCAACCGGCGTGCAGTTGAATCGCGTATCCCTAAACGGCGAAGAGCATCGCGTGCCCAGCTCAGAGGCGGTTATTACCGGCGATGCCGGCAAAGTCGTCTCCGCCGTCCAGGGCCTTTCCGACTTGACCTACAAGAACTATGTGGCGCGCCCGATCGAACCTGACACAGGCAAGCCGTTTGCGAATATTCCGTTGGCTAAACCCGAGGCAGCGCAGCAGTACTACAACGCCAATTGCCTGCGCGGCACGACGACCCGCACCTTCAAGACTGGTGGCGGCGGCCCTTATGCCATCTACTCGGGCAGCCGTTATGGCGGGCCCATCCAGGATGGTCCTCCGCACCTTCCGCCTTGCGGCTACGATGCACCGCAAATTGCCAAGGCCTATGGTCTGACTCCGCTTTACAAACAGCATCTTGATGGCACCGGTCAAACCGTGGTCATCGTCGATGCCTACGGATCCGACACGATCACCGGAGACGCTAATACTTTCTCCCAGATCAACGGACTGCCCGCGTTGACCTCCAGCAACTTCAACATCTACTACCCTACCGGCCCCACCAGTTGTTCAGGCAACACTTGCGGATGGGATGTAGAAACCAGCCTCGATGTGGAGTGGTCGCACACGGTTGCGCCGGGAGCGAACATCGCTCTCCTGCTGGCAGCCGACAACTCGTTTACCAACCTGGATCTCTCAGTCCTGTACGGCATCGAAAACGGACTGGGCCCGGTCATCTCCAATAGCTACGGCATCGGCGAGATTGTTCTTGTCGACGAAGACCCCGCCGAATTAATTGTGCAAAATGACCTCTGCGAACTGGGCGCCGCGCTCGGCATCTCAGTCAATTTCTCCAGCGGAGACAGCGGAGACTACTACCTCGCCTATGGCGTCACTACTGTTTCCATGCCGGCTGCTGCTCCTTACGCGACTGGCATTGGCGGCACCAGCATGTTTCTCAATCAGAACTACTCGATGATGTTGCAGACAGGCTGGGGCACCAACTTGACCCGCATCGCTAACGCCAGTCCAAATCCGCCGATCATCCCCCCGGACTTTATCGGCTTCTACTTTGGAGCGGGCGGAGGAACGAGCGGCTACTGGCCGAAGCCCTCCTACCAGTCGAGCTTACCTGGAAGCTGGCGGCTCGTGCCAGACATCGCATATCTGGCTGATCCCTACACCGGCGTTGAGGTTATTGACACCGAAAACAGTCAACAGTTCATTACGGTTGTAGGTGGAACGAGCCTCGCGTCTCCCATGTTCGCGGGGATGTGGGCGATTTCCACTCAGGCGGCCGGCACCTGGATGGGGCAGGCTGCTCCGATCCTTTACGGCTTGCCTGCGGGCGCAATCACCGACGTTCTCAACGTGAACGGGCCTGATAACGTCAGCGGTTCGACCCATACTCCGCCCGCCGCGCCGGTCAACTACTCGTCCGCGGAACTGTTGGCGCCAGTGCAGAACTCCACCGATTTCATTGGCGCTCTGTATAACGGAACTTCAACCCGGTGGTACGCGATCAGCTTTGGCACCGACAGTTCGCTGACCACGGGCTCGGGATGGGATAACGTTACGGGATTGGGCACGCCGAATGGCGCGAGTTTCGTCTCGGCCGTAGCCGCTGCGAAATAGCGACGTTCACCGACAACAAGACCACGGCGGGCCGGCGAAATGCTGGCCCGCTTTTTCCTTGCCTATGCCTGCGTTTTTGCGCGAGTTTCAAAACTCCTCGTCTCCGCGTCGCACAATCCGTATAATTCAATCGTTTTAATACTCCCAACTCTATTTCAGTGCTGGAGGCCTTCGCGTGAAAATTTCGGCCGCCCTTCTTGTCTTCGTCGCGATGCTATGTGCTTCTGCCGCTGGCCAAACCATCACGGTCGACGTTTCGCACCCGACCAATCATTTCGTTCCCAGCGAAACTCTCGGCGCTGGCGTCGACCGCATTCCTGCCGAGGCCATCGACAAAGATCTGCTCCCGGAATCGTTGAAAGTTACGCAGACCTCGGGCTGGCAGCCAGTTTCGTTTCGCCAAAACACAGAGCTCGCCGTCGAAGCCTGGCACTGGAATCCCCAGGGAACGTGGAGCGACAAAAGCGGCGGCGGCAAAGGCTATTTCACAGGTTCGGCGACTCCCACTGAAAGCCTGCGCTACTCCTACGGATACTCACTGCCGCGCCGCGGCTTCACGCGCAACGATGGCACCGGCAACGCCGGTTTTTCGCGCCTCACCGACGGCGACCTCAATACTTTCTGGAAGAGCAATCCTTATCTCACGCAACATTTCACCGCAGAGAGCGACGCGCTGCATCCGCAGTGGGTAGTTCTCGATCTGGCGCAGCCGCAACCCGTGGACAGCATTCGCATTGCGTGGGGCGAACCGTATGCGACACATTACGTCGTGCAGTATTGGACCGGCGACGATCCCATCAAACTGCCCACGCGCGGCGTGTGGCAGACGTTTTCACAAGGTGGCGTAACCGCCGGCAAAGGGCGCGCTGAAACGATTCGCCTCGCCAATGCTCCAATCGCCGTGCGCTTCCTGCGCATCTGGATGACCGAGTCTTCGAACACCTGCAATGCCGACGGCCCGGGTGATCCTCACCAAGATATTCGCAACTGCGTCGGCTATGCGATACGCGAACTCTATCTGGGGACGACAACTGACGGCGGCACCTTTCACGATTCGTTGCGCCACACCGCCGATCAGGAGCAGACGACGACCTACGTCTCATCTGTCGATCCCTGGCACGAGCCTTCCGACCTCGGTACCACTCGCCAGGCTCAGGTAGGCTTCGACCTTTTCTTCACCAGCGGTGTAACCCGGGGATTGCCCGCGATGATTCCCGTCGCGCTGCTCTACGACACTCCCGAAAACGCCGTCGCCGAAATCGCATACATCGAGAACCGCCACTATCCAATCTCTTACGTCGAGATGGGCGAGGAGGCCGATGGCCAGTACATGCTTCCCGAAGATTACGCTGCGCTCTACGTGCAGTGGGCAACAGCATTGCATCGCCTCGATTCGAAGCTCAAACTCGGCGGTCCGTCGTTTCAAGGCGTCAACAAAGACATAGAAGTCTGGCCCGACGCCAGCGGGCGAGTCTCCTGGACGGCGCGCTTCCTTGATTATCTGAAGCAGCACGGAGACATGAAGGATCTCGCTTTCTTCTCGTTCGAACACTATCCCTACGATCCGTGCAAGACGCCGTGGGGCGTGCTTTATGACGAGCCCGAACTCATGCGCCACATCATTCAGGTGTGGCACGACGATGGCGTCCCCACTGACCTGCCCATGTTCGTTACCGAAGGCAATCTTTCTTCAGGAGCCAGCGAAACTTACCAGGATATGTTCTCCGGCATCTGGCTGGCCGACTACATCGGTTCGCTGCTCGATGCGGGCGCCAAAGGCGTTTATTACTTCCACTATCTGCCCTTGCCGATGGAGCCAGGGTGCAACGATTCGCCGGGCACGTTTGGCATGTTCACGGTGGATGCGTCCTACAAAATTCAGCAACCGCTGGCGCAATTCTTCGTTGCGCAACTGATTAATCTCGAGTGGGCCCAGCCCGCAGGCGGTGGGCACCAGGTCTATTCGGCGAAATCCGACATCGGCGACGGCGCTGGCCGCGAACTCGTCACCGCGTACGCGCTGAAACGTCCGGATGGGGAGTGGGCGCTGCTAATAGTCAATCACGATCAGGAGAATGCTCACCGAGTGCGCATCGACTTTCGCGGTGCGTCACCCGCAAAGCCAGATTCGGAGTCGGGCTTCGTAGGTCCGGTAGAGATATCAACCTTCGGCAGCGCTCAATACAAGTGGAACCCGCCGCGAACCCGCTTCATGGCCCACGCCGAAGAAGCCGCTAAGCCAACAATCGTGGCCTATACGAACGGCACCGCCGATCCCGACGGCCCGATTCTGCGCTCGAAGGAGAATGCCGCGAAAGACACGCTTTATGATTTGCCGGCGGCATCGGTAGTGGTCATCCGGGGTAAGATCGCGGCGCCGTAGGCCCGTGCACGACATACGGTGAATCACATACAAAGATTCTCGGTAAAGTTTATCGACTAGGTACCAACGTAATCCCGTCTAGTCGCGCCATCTGCTATACTGCTATTAACGCTATTGCTACGGTTTGCTAGTTACGCGGGGATCCCGATGGATCCGCACCACCTCCGCATTTCCTGCCCGCCTGGTTCCAGCGCCAATCTAACAATGCGAGCGGCATGCGAACTCTCGACAAGTGTCTGAGAAAATTAAGCCCCTCCAGAAAGAAAACAATCGAATGACCACATTTACGGAACTGCCCTTGTCTGCTGCCCTGCAGCAGAGACTGGCGGCAGCTCAATTTGTCACCTTAACACCCATCCAGGCGCGCGCCATTGCTCCTGCCCTCGAAGGCAAGGACGTTATCGGCACCGCCCAGACCGGTACCGGCAAGACGCTGGCGTTTCTGATTCCGATTATCGAAATGCTACGCGCGGCTACTAAGAACGAATCGGCTAAAAACGAAGCAACGAAGAAGAGCGTCAGCGCTCTCGTCCTTTTGCCCACCCGTGAACTCGCCATGCAGGTTCACGAGCAGTACGAACAATTGCGCGACAAGAATATGCCGAAGGCCGCGCTCGTCATCGGAGGGGTGTCTGAAAAGGCACAGATTCAGAGCCTGCGCTCCGGCTGCGAATTTGTCATCGCGACTCCCGGACGTTTGCAGGATTTCATCACCCGCAAATTTGCCGACCTGCGCCACGTGAAAATACTTGTGCTCGATGAAGCCGACCGTATGCTAGATATGGGATTTCTTCCCGCCATCCGCCGTATCCTGCAAATCTTGCCGCAGCGCCGACAGACGCTTTGCTACTCCGCCACCATGGAGCAATCGGTGGCCGCGCTCGTGAACGACTACACCCGCGACCCGGTGCGAATCGCTCTCGGCTCGGTGTTGAAGCCGGCGGAGAGCGTGCAGCTCGAAGCCTACGAAGTGCGTCCGTCTGAAAAGCTGGATACTTTGCGGCAGTTGCTATATGGAGAAAAGGGGCAGACCCTGATCTTCACACGCACCAAACGTGGCGCACAGAGGCTGGCGCAGGAACTCGAACGCGATGGCTTCTCCTCCGCGATGATCCACGGCGATCGCACCCAGTCGCAGCGCAACGGCGCCCTGAGCGGCTTTCAGGAAGGGCGCTATCAGGTGCTGGTCGCAACCGACATCGCATCGCGTGGGTTGCACTGCGACGACGTCGCCCACGTAATCAACTACGATCTGCCGAAGATGGCGGAAGATTTCATTCACCGCGTAGGCCGCACCGGGCGCGCCGGCTCTCAAGGCCGAGCGTCCACATTATTCACAGCGGCAGAAAATCTTGCCCTTCGCGATATCGAGCGCACGCTGAAACTGCGCATCGCACGCAAGCAAGTGAATACCTCTTCGGAGAATGCACAGCCCAAGCGCTTCGTGCAAAATACGCTGGCATCGCGCACCCTGACAGCTCTGCCGGGTGAGGTTTTCGTTTAGTTTTTGATGGGATCAGGACGGGTGAAGAATCGCCCGTCCCGTTCTCGCTTCTCAACCACGCAGCAGCTTTGCCACCAGTTCCAGAGTGCGCATATTCCGCAACATCCATGGATGCAGCGCCACTGGAATTCGATACTCTTCCCCAACGCCCAGCCGTGAGCTATTCGCGGGCACAATCATCAAATCCAGAGGAGTCCATATCGAAACGAATCTAACTCGATCGAGCATCGCCGCGTCGCGATTCAAATCCTGCAAAAAGACGCTTCCTGGCCGCATTTGTTTCGCTCCCACATTGCCCATGGTGAGATATGCCGAATAGCTTCCATGGTGCGGTGCCGAGATCGTAATCAAATGCGCAACTCGTTTCATTCCTCCGAGCCGTTGCACGTAGTATCGGCTGACCAGTCCGCCCATGCTGAAGCCGACCAGATCAAACTGCTCTTCGGGCGGCAAATATCGATCAACAAATGGACCAATCTGCGCCGCCAGAGCATCGAGTCCAGTCGCGCCGCTGCTCGGCTTTAGATCCGGCGCTAGCGGTCGAAATCCGCGGACTTTCAAGCGGTTCGCCATCGGAGCGAAGATTTTGGATGTGTCGAAGATGCCATGAACCAGGACCACCGGACGTGTCTTCGCCGACTGTCCGCACGTTCCTGCTTCCGAAATTTGGCTCATCCGTTATCAGCGACTCGCGGGAAGGATATAAAGAGTGGACGCCAAATGCTAAAGCGAATCCCAAACCGCAGAATCAAAGTGTGGGCAATTGGTTGACAATTGCCTGGGATCGCCGGAGCCGTGCTCTCCGGCGAATCCTCGAAGGCGGTTAGTGATTCGCTTGCTTGTGCGGGACAAGTAGTTCAACGGGATCCGGTTCATCCTCGGCGCCGATGCGAAACAGCGCCGCCTGTTCGGCAGCGTGTTCGCGCATCAAGCGCAATTCTTCCTGTTCGTCCACCGCAGCACCTTCCGGCTGATCCTGCCTACGCTGGGTCTTGCGCTCGTTCTTGTCGCGCTGTTTCTGTTGGCGCGCTTGTTCTTTCTGTCGTTTGCTGAAAGTTGATCGGCCTCGTGGCATACACAGTCTCCCCGTAGTTCTATTTTCGCTATTATGGCTGGCTGCGCGCAGTATCTGCGAGGCTGGCGCAGCTTTATCCTGGGCCAAGCAATATCAATATCTGAGGATAAGCAGAAAATTGCCGCATCCTGTATTTCTTGAGTCCCATTCAGTATAACCTCGAACCGAGCCGCAACGCACATCACGGCGCAACGGCAACAAGTGCCGCTCTTCCACCAGCATCAACCGGGCCGCTTTCATCCACCAATAATTCAACGCTCCGTAACATTCCGATCACGCGATTTTGATACCTTGTCGCCGGAGGATGATTTTTATGAAGAAGGCACTTGCTGTACTCTCCCTCGCGGTAGCCTGTTCCATGAACCTCGCAACCGCCCAGAGCAGTAACTTCCTACAAGGCAAAATCAAGCGCGTTTTGTTGATCAGCGTCGACGGTATGCACGCAGTCGATTACTTGAACTGCGCTAACGGCATCAGCACCATCAACAATGGCCAGCCCTTCTGCCCGGCGATTGCCGCTCTCGGCCAACGCGCCATCAACTACGTCGCCGCCAGCACCTCGAAAACCTCGGATTCCTTTCCCGGCCTGACCGCGATCGTCACCGGCGGAAGCCCGGCCTATACCGGCGTCTACTACGACGTCGCTTACTCGCGGAATTATGACGCCCCCGCGAAAACCACCGGTAACGGACTCGGGGCTGGCCCCTGTACCCCCTTCGCGACGCCAACGGGTACCACAACCGAGTACGAGGAAGGCATCGACTTCGACAAGACCAAGTTGAACGGCGGCGCGCCAGGCGCGACTCTGACCGACGGCGGGGTCAACTCAATCGACCCCAAGAAACTGGTCCGCGACCCGAATAACGGCTGCAATCCCGTTTACCCGTGGAATTTCGTCCGCGCCAACAGCATCTTCAGCGTCATTCACTCGGCTGGCGGATACACGGCGTGGTCAGACAAGCACCCTGCTTACGCTTCGGTCGCCTCAGGTAGTGGGCCCGTTGCGCTCGACGACTTTTACGCACCTGAAATCAATTCCAGCGTGGTCGCCCTTAAGAGTGTCACCACACCCGCAGGCATGCCCTGCAGCCCAATCCCCGATCCCGGCTCGGATTTGACTGCCTGGACCAACAGCTTCCAGAACATTCAGTGCTACGACACTTTGAAGGTCAACGCGATCCTCAACGAGATCGACGGGAAGGACCATCTCGGCCTGAAGCAGACCAAGGTTCCCACCATCTTCGGCATGAACTTCCAAGCCCTTAGCGTGGGCCAGAAGCTCATTGAGGCGAGCAACAGCGTGACCGGCGGATATCTGGACGCCGCTGGCACGCCCGGCGCGGCGCTGCTGAGCGAATTCCAGTTCGTGGATGCCTCGATTGGAGAATTCGTCGCTGAGCTGAAGGCGCAGAATCTCTATGATTCGACCCTGATCATAATCACTGCCAAGCACGGCCAGTCGCCCATCGATCCCAGCCGCTACGTGTCTCAGCTCATCAGCGGTACTTCACCCGCGACCCTGCTGTCCAATGCCGGGTATATTCCGTACTCGGAATCTACCAACAACCCTACCGGCATCGGACCCACGGAAGATGACGTCTCTCTGATCTGGCTGACGAGTTCCTCCGACACTTTAGCCGCCGTCAATATCCTCGAACAGAATGCCTCCGTCTCGGGCATCGCGCTCGGTCAAATTTACTACGGCCGTGCGCTTTCTCTTAACTACAACGAGCCCACCAGAGATCCGCGCACGCCGGACATTATCGTGACCCCGAACGTCGGTGTTACTTACTCTGGCAGCACGGCGAAACTGGCGGAGCACGGCGGGTTCGCCCACGACGACACGAATGTCATTCTTCTGCTGTCGAATCCGTCGTACAAAGCCAAGACGATCCGCACCTCGGTGGGCACCGTCCAGGTAGCGCCCACAATTCTGCAAACCTTGGGCCTCAATCCTTCGTCCCTTAGCGCCGTGGTTTCCGAGGGAACGAGCGTCCTACCGAAATAATCATTCGGTCGGCGGAAGTTAGCTCAACCGGCAGCGGACGCTCCTTTGGGGCGTCCGCTGTTTAGCAATAACATCTCAACAACTCGAACACCAAGGACACGAAGCAGCACGAAGTTTCTTGAGTTCCACGCTTGTTCCTTCGTGTACCTTAGTCTCCTTTGCGGTTAAGAGTTCGCAAACTGAGCCACCGGACGCCAGTTTGCCACCTTCCACAGCAACGTGTTACCATCGAAAACGTTACGAAAACGAGAAGAGACAGGAGTGCAACAGGTTAGTGTTAGCCAGAGAGCAAAAGCAATCCGTCGTTGACACGTATCGCACGCACGCTACTGATACAGGCAGTCCTGAAGTCCAAATCGCGCTGTTAAGCGAGCGCATTGGTCAGCTGACGGAACACTTCAAGACGCACCAGAAAGACCACGGCTCGCGCCGCGGACTTCTCATGATGGTGAGCAGGCGCAGAAGTTTGCTTGACTACCTGAAGAAGTACGACTCGGAACGGTATAAAACCGTCATTTCCAAGCTCGGAATCCGCAAATAACCGCGCGCCGGCCCCGCGTGGGGCCGGTTCCAGACCTGGTTTTCCAGACCTGGTTTTCCAGGCCAAGGGTTCCCAGGTCACGTGAGCCTTAGCAAAGTGCGTTCCCAACCGCGGCCTTGGCATGCGCCTGTCCACGCGAACTCCGTAATCGCGCCTGCCCCTTCTGCCCAATATTAAGGATGATCTATGAAACCTGAAGCCACAAAAGTTTCCGTCGATCTTACCGGCGGGAAACAAATGTCGTTTGAATCCGGAAAACTTGCCAAGCAGGCCGGCGGCTCCGCCGTTGTGCGCTTTGGCGAAAATGTTGTTCTCGCCGCGGCCACCGCCAATCCCGAGCCGCGCGAAGGCATCGACTTCTTCCCACTCACCGTTGACTATCGCGAATACACCTACGCCGGCGGACGAATCCCCGGCGGATTCATCAAACGCGAAGGCCGCATGAGCGAGCGCGAAGTGCTCACCAGCCGCCAGATCGACCGCCCTGTCCGCCCGATGTTCGCCGAAGGCTTTCGCAACGAGACCCAGGTCATCGCCTTCGTCCTCTCCGCCGATACAGAGAACGACCCCGATGTTTGCGGCATCAACGCTGCTTCCGCCGCCCTCACCGTCTCCGATATTCCCTTTCTCGGTCCGATCGGTGCCGTGCGCGTCGGCCTGGTTGACGGACGCTTTATCGCTAACCCCACTTACACCGAAATGCGCGACGGCCTGCTCAACATCATGGTCGTCGGCACCGCCGACGCGATCGTCATGATCGAGTCGGGCGCGAAAGAAGTAAAAGAAGAAACGGTTGTGGACGCGATCGAATTCGCCCATACCGAAATCAAAAAGATCTGCGCTGCCATCAGCGAACTGCGCGAAAAAGTCGGCAAGCAGAAACGCAAGGTCACCCCGCCCGAACTCGACGAGTCTTATTTTAAGAGTTTGGAATCGAAGGTCGGCGCGCGGCTGAGCGACGCGCTCGATACCGCGAAACATCCCAAGTCGGAGAGCTATGAACTGGTTCGCGTCATCGAGAAGGAACTTCTCGCCGCAGTCCCCGAAGGCGACGGCGCCGACAAAGAAAAGGCGAAAATCAAGAAGTATTACGAACTCCTGCGCGAGCGCATCTTCCGCAACCAGGTTATCGATCACAAGCGCCGTCCCGATGGACGCGCCTTCGACCAGATTCGCGAGATCTGGATTGAAGCCGGAGTTCTGCCACGCGCCCACGGCAGCGCAGTCTTCACCCGCGGTGAAACCCAGGCATTAGTCACCACTACACTCGGCACCAGTGATGACATGCAACGCCTCGAAGGCTTCGAAGGCGAAGCCAAAAAACGTTTCATGCTCCACTACAATTTCCCGCCCTTCTCCGTCGGAGAAGTTGGCTTCATGCGTGGCGCCGGACGCCGCGAAATCGGCCATGGCGCATTAGCCGAACGTGCCGTGTCCGCCGTTCTTCCGACCGAAGACAATTGGCCTTATGCGATGCGCGTCGTCTCCGACATTCTGGAGTCGAACGGCTCGTCATCGATGGCTACGATCTGCGGCGCCTCACTTTCGCTGATGGATGCGGGTGTGCCCTTGAAGGCTCCCGTAGCCGGAGTTGCAATGGGATTGGTCAAAGAAGGCGAGCACTATGCCATCCTCACCGACATTGCCGGCGCCGAAGATCACTACGGCGACATGGATTTCAAAGTTGCCGGAACCAAAGACGGAATCACCGCGCTGCAAATGGATATCAAAGTCGCGGGCATCACTTCGCAGATCATGCGCGAAGCGCTGGCGCAAGCCCAGCGTGGCCGATTATTCATCCTCGGAAAAATGGACGAGGTGATCACCGAAGCGCGCGTGAAGGTTTCGAGTTACGCGCCGCGTATCTACACTCTCCAGATTCCCGTTGACAAAATCCGCGACGTGATTGGGCCCGGTGGCAAGATGATCCGCAGCATCATCGAGCAGACCGGCGTGAAAATCGATGTCGAGGATTCCGGCAAGGTCAACGTCGCCTCGAACGATGAAGTTTCCGCGAACAAGGCGTTGCAGATTATTCGCGATCTGACCGCATCAGCCGAAGTCGGGAAGACGTATCTGGGCAAAGTCAGCCGCCTGGCGGATTTCGGTGCCTTCGTCGAAATCCTACCCGGGCTCGACGGCCTGCTCCATATCAGCGAAGTCGCCGAACACAGAATCAAAGATGTTCGCGATGAGCTGAAAGAAGGCGACCAGGTGCTGGTGAAAGTGCTGGCCGTCGAAGGCAACCGCATCAAGCTGTCTCGCAAGGCGATTCTAAAAGAGCAGCGCGCAAAAATGGGCGGCGGTGCTCCGCCTCTTCCTGAGATGGACGAATCCGCAGGGCCGGCTCCCTCTGCGCCGTCTGCGCCAGTGTCACACGGCGCGCCCACTGCGGTCATCGAGGGCGGCGCCGATTTCGATGCCGATGATGAACCGAATTTCAACCGCGTCGATGGAGTCGTTGCCTCGGTTGAAGCCGGTGCAGGACGCCCGGAAGGCTCGCGCGAAGGCCGTCCGAGCGGCGGAGGCGATCGTGATCGCAATCGTCGTCGCCGCGGGCGTGGAGGACGTCCCGGAGGCGGCCAGGGAGGTCACGGTGGTGGTCACTCCGGCGGCGGTGGACGCGGCAGACGGTAAATTATTTATATTTTTAGTAAGGTGAAGGGCCGCAGAGATGCGGCCCTTTTCTGTTGCCAAATCATCAGCCGAATCGTCAGAAAGACAACCGCTTAAAAATTGTCTCCGGAATCTGCCGCACGCCGCTCATGATATAGCGCCAGATCCTTGGCGTATATAGAACGTCCGGCGATCGCTGTTCAAGGGTGCGGACAATATCGCGAGCAACCTGCTCAGGGTCGGCAAAGCGCGTCGAATTGGGCATACGATCGGTCATCGAAGTTTGCACCGGCCCCGGCTTAATGGTAATGACGCGAACACCGGCAGGATGCAGCCGGCTGCGTAGTCCCTGAAGAAACAAAGAGAGCGCACCTTTAGCGGATCCATAAACGTAATTCGATCGGCGTCCGCGATCTCCGGCGACAGAAGTGATGGCAGCTATACAACCTGTGCGACGATGTTCCAAGTCGGCAGCAAATAAAGTTACAATCGCGGTAGCACTTACAAAATTTACCTGTAACTCATCGAGGAGCGCATCGACTGAAGCTTCAGCCTCGCGCTGATCCCGCATCGAACCATACGCCAGGAGTACAGTGTCGTAGTCGCCAAGCGTGCGCCGAACAAAATCAAAGGCAGCAGCGTGCTGTTGAATTGAAGCCAAATCGGCGGCATAAGTGCTAATATCCTTTACTCCTCGAATGAGTAAGTCGGCCTTAAGTTCCGCGAGCCGTTGCAATGAACGGCCTATGAGGAGTAACTCACAGCCCTGGCAAGCCAATATGCGTTCGACTTCGACGGCGATGCGCGACGTAGCGCCCAGAATAACAATCTTCTTCATATTCGCGATCATTGTGCCCCTGTAACACGGCGCCAAAAAGACGACGACATTTTCGGGTCAATATAAGGAACAAAACCGCGCCAGTGCGGAAACGATGCTTCAAACAGCGCTGGACTCATGCGGGCGTCTTTGGCCGGGTAGATCGCGCCTCCGCTTTCGTGGACGACATTATCCAGCGACTGCATGAGTTGTAACGTGCGCTCGCCGCGCATCGCGAAGTCGAGTGCAATCGTGAGACCCGGTCGCGGGAAGGAAAGCATCCCAGCCGACGCCGCAGAGCCGAACTGCTTCAGCACACCCAGGAAAGATCCCATGCCCGAGCCCGCGATCCGATCTAATAACTCCTCGACCGCTGCCAGATTAGTCTCCGGAATTACGCACTGGTATTGCAAAAAACCTTGCTTGCCGTAGAGCAAATTCCACTGGCGGATGGAATCGAGCGGATAGAAAAAAGAGTCGTAGGACAGAACCGTTGCGCCTGTTTTCCGTGCATGAAGCCTGTAGTAAGTGTTATTGAACGCTTTTACCGAGTAACGATTGAGTATCCACGCAGGCAGCGCAAACGGCAGTTTCGGCCCGCGCTTGGGGCGAAACTCTTTTCCGTGACTAGCGGCATGGTTTCCCCGAAAGAATATGCCCCGCGGATTCTTCCCGGAAAAACAGTCGAGCCACGCCACCGTATATTCAAAGCGCCCATCGCTCTCGCGGCTGAGAGCAAGAAACGACGCCAGCGATTGGAATGGAACCAAATCAGCGTCGATCCAGGGACCGGTTACACGTTTGAGTTGAATGTCTGCCCATGCGATCACGCCCGTCAATCCGAGGCCGCCAATCGTGGCGCGCAACATGTCAGCATTTTCGTTTGAACTGCAAGCGACCAAGCCATCGGTCGAGCGATGCAGCGCAATTTGCCGTACGTGACTGCCGAAGGTTCCGGCACAGTGATGGTTCTTGCCGTGCACATCGTTGGCGATCGCTCCGCCCACAGTAACGAAGCGAGTGCCCGGAGTAACCGGAAGAAACCATCCTTTGGGTAAAAATACGTCGATAATGTCAGAGAGAGTGACTCCGCTTTCGCAGCGCAGCATGCCGGTCGACTCGTCAAAACCGAGAATTCGATTGAGGCGCCGACAGTCGATAAGTCCTCGGCCAGCATTCAGGCAAGAATCCCCATAGCTGCGGCCAAGTCCGTAAGGCAGCAGAGAATCCGGTGCGGCATCGCGAAGGATCTCTGGCACCTGATCATTCCACGCGGGCCTGTGAACCCTGGCATGCGCAGTTTTAGGGTAACGCCCCCACGAAACAACTTGCGTCGTTGGTGGTAAGGCTGTCGTCTGCTTTCGTGGAGCCGCCGCTGATTGTCCCGGCATCGTAATCACCCTTACTTTACGTTACTAATTTCGAAAGCGATCCCTGTTGTCCGCACATTACCAATTCAGATGCACGATACTCACTGCGATCACCGCCGCCGAGGCCAAAGCGATGCCGTAACTCACCGGATCTCGAATAGCGAGAGTCACCGGATCCTCGTTAAGCTCGCCCCGATGCGCCAACAGCCACGTTCGACTGAGCCAATAAAGAATGATCGGGCACAAGAGAAGCAAGAACTCCGGCGACGGGTAAAGAACGCGGACATCCGGGCTATGAACGTAAAGGCTGAAGATCACGACCGCGGAAAAACTGCTGCCCACGCCCAGCGAAAGCAAAACTTCGCGGTCTCCCGTGTGATAGCCTCGACCGGAGTTACCAGCCTCGACTAAGTCGCTGGCATGAAACAGCTCCGAATAGCGTTTCGCCATTGCGAGACTAAGAAAGAAGAACAGCGAAAACGCCAGAAACCATTGCGAAAGTGGCGTGTCAGAAATGAGTGCGCCGGCGAGAATACGGAAGCTATAAAAACTTGAGAGAACAAATACGTCCAACAATGCGATCTTTTTCAGATAGAGCGAATACAACATGGTGAGCGTGGCGTATCCGGTCAACGCCAGTCCAAAGTGCGAATTGAGAAAGACGCCCACTCCGAGTGCCACCGAAAGACAGATAAATGAAGCGACTAAGCCCCCCGGAATCGAAATGTCGCCAGCGGCAAACGGCCGTTCTTTTTTCCAGGGATGCTCGCGATCAGAATGGAGATCGAGAAGATCGTTAAGAATGTACAATCCAGAGGCGCACAAGCCATAGAGCACGAAGCCGACAATTGTGTGGAGAACAGGTTCAAGCGCTAAGTTGTGCGACAGTGCAAGCGGCAGAAACAATAATAGATTTTTTGCCCAATGGTGGCCGCGCAGTGCGTTCACCCAGGTGCGTAAACTCGCTCGCGGTTCGACAATCGCAAGCTTGAGCGTCGTGACCGCGCCGGCCTGCTGGGCGCGAGCGTCGCTCCCGACCACATAGGCTGCGCTGGCCCTGCGCCAAACCTCGACATCCGCGACCGAGTCGCCTACATAATCGAAACCCGCATCGGCGTAACGCTCTGCAAGAAACGCCGCCTTATTGGCCCCCTTGAGATTCACCTGACCGTCAGTCGCGTGAACTTCGTCAAACAAATCCAGATGTTTGGCAATTGCTTCGGCAAGTTCGCGATGGGTTGCAGTTGTGAGGGCGATTCGACGGCCGTTAGCTTTTTCGCGTCGCAAAAGGTCAAGGACCGGCCGTCGATAAGTGAGAGAGGCGGGATCGAGACGTACCCTCGCGGCGATATTGCGCTTGAAAGAGGCTCGTCCCGCCAGCAACCAAAACGGTATCAAGAAAACAATAACTGGCCTTGTCTTCAGGAGCATGAGGAGACACTCCCAAAGCACATTGCCCCGGATCAAAGTGCCATCCAGATCGACGCACAATATCGGCGGCAGCGCCTTGGCGGATTTGGCTCCGGTGCCCGACAGCATAAATTGATCGTCGCATAGGCAGGCCTGCGAACTACCCGAATAACTGGCACACCTAGGTAACCTGAGTAACATGCGCCCTTAGAAACAGGAAGATATGATGAGCCTATCTTTCAGGACCACCCCTATTCTGATCAAATCATCATGATCGAATGCCACGAGAATTCGGAACCCGCCGCGCTGGAACTACTGGCAAAGTATCTCCGTCAGCCCCGAATTCTCCTACCACTATTAGGGCTAGTTACTTTCGTACTTTACAGCGGGTCGCTCTCTTTCGAATTTGTGTGGGACGACTGGCCGCAGATCGTGAATAGCCCGATCATTCGCTCGTGGGCTAACCTGCCGCGCGCCTTTACCAGTGACCTTTGGTATCACGTGGCCAGGCACCAGGTGTATTACCGCCCCCTCTTTGTGGCTTGGTCGATGCTGAACTATACGCTGTTTGGTTTACGGCCATGGGGATGGCATTTAGGAGCTGTCGTGCTCCACGTGGGCGCGGTTGTTTCAGTCTTTTCGCTGGGGCGCAAACTGAAACTCGAATACTGGACGGCGGCGCTGGCGGCGCTGATATTTGCGGTTCATCCGATTCACATTGAACCGGTGACATGGGTCTCCGCAGCGTCCGACACGATGGTCACGATGTTTGCTGCGCTCGCATTTACGGCTTATCTCAGCGGACGAGACGACGAAACAGAAAACAAACCAGCATGGCGGCTGGCATCGCTCGTGCTGTTTTTCTGCGCACTATTGACGAAAGAAATGGCCGTAATGTTCGCCGCGCTGGTGGCGACCTACGCGTGGTTGAATCCAGATCAAGATGGTGGGTCATCATTCACAAACAAAGCCGTAGGAGCAGCGAAAGAAGCAACGCCCTACGCGTTGATTACGTTGTTATATGTTTTATTGCGAAAGCATGCGCTGTTACATTCAACTGGCCAATTCGATCCCGTTCACGGGACGTCAGATGTGCTGCGCACCCTACCGCTGGTATTGTTGACATATCTGCGGCAGTTGATGCTTCCCGTCGGTATAACCGGCCTTTACTACACTCCTTATGTCACGAGCGCCGTAGTTACTCAGATTGTATTGCCTGTATTGGTACTCGGCGCGACAGTCGTCGGACTGTGGTATTGGAGTTCCCGCGAACCTAACTCGATAGTCGCATTTGCCGGTTGGTGGCTTCTGATCGGCTTAACGCCCGCTCTCTACCTGCGGAACTTTGGCAATGGCGATTTTGTTCGCGATCGTTACATGTATCTGCCGTCGATTGGTTTTGCAATCCTCGCTGCCCTGGCGCTGCGGAGTTTGCCGTCTATCAAACGGTGGAATGCACAGGCAGTGCAGTTGTGCGCTGCGCTAATCTTGTGTGGCGCTTACGCGTGTGCATCCCTCACGCAGCAGGTCTATTGGGGCAGCGATCTGCTCGTGCTCATGCGCGGTCAATCGCTCTATCCAGGCAATCCATACGCCCTGGCGGGCTTGGCCAAGGAATACAGCCAGCGCGGCGCTCATGATCGTGCTATCGCCCTGGCGCAGCTAGCGGTAAAAGAACACCCGGAGTATGGTTATGGACCCCTCGCCTTGGCGGAGGCATATATTCACGCCGGTCGATTTGAAGAAGGTCGTGTCTGGCTGGATCGAGTGAATCCAGATTATGCCAGGTCGGAAATGGGTATGGCGGGGCTCGCCGGGCTCTATGGAGAAATGGGTGACTATCAGCAGGCTCTTAGCCTTTGCTCGGAGGTTCTGGATAAGGAGCCGAATCTGTATTCGGCGCTCTATAACTGCGGCAACATTAACTTACTGGATGGTCAATATCGAGATGCAGAGCACTTACTGTCGCGCGCGGTGCAGTTAGTTCCGGAACAGGCGGCGCCAAAGCATTTTCTGGGACGCGCGCTGTTACAGGACGGCCGTAACGCGGAAGCACAGCCTTACCTGGAGCAGGCGACCGCTATGGACCCGAAAGTGTGGGACTACCATTACTGGCTGGCCGAATCGTTCGAACAGAGCGGAAACATACCCGCCGCGCGGCTGGAGTATCAGCAGGCATTGCAGTTGAATCACGACAGCAAAGAAGCCAAAATCCGGCTCGCGGCCCTTGAAACAAAATAATAGGAGCTGCACAACAGATTACGAAGCAGGAAACGGACAAGACCTTGCCCGAGTCAGAAATAAGAAACGGTACTTCCAGTTCGGATAAGTTAAGCCTGGAGATTAGGGTTCGCGAACAGGCTGCGGAGACACCCGTGTGCGAAACCACACCTGTCGCGACTGCTCGGGGCCGGGTTTTTCACTGGCTGGTGCTGATCATAGTCCTAGCGATCGCGGGAATCTATGTCGGCGTCCACATTTCGAGAGGCTGGGTTCCCGCCGATGATGGCATTCTCGGCGAGAGCGCCTTGCGTGTGATGCGGGGGCAACTACCCCATCGCGATTTTGCCGAGATCTACACCGGTGGTTTGAGTGTTATCCACGCGCTCGCGTTTCGTGTTTTCGGTGTGAATCTTATGTCGCTAAGAATCTGCGCATTTCTGTTTTTTCTGGCGTGGATTCCCGCTGTCTACTCTATCGCGTCGCGTTTCGTATCGTCGGTTGCGGCCGGCCTGATCACGCTGCTTGCCGTGGCCTGGAGTTTTCCGAATTATCCAGCGTCCATGCCCTCGTGGTACAACCTGTTCTTCGCCACATTTGGGGCTCTCGCGCTGCTGCGCTACCTTGATGTACGTAAATTGCGATGGATATGTCTGGCCGGCATCTGCGGCGGCGCGTCGATCCTGATCAAAGTGATTGGGGCTTACTACATCGCGGCTGTCCTGCTATTTCTGGCGTTCCTTGAACAGAGCGATTTGCAAAACGATGATTTAAAAACAAACTATCCGCAAAGCGGTGAGCAGACTGGTCATCTCTCAGGGAAGTTTACGAAGGCCGCTTATTCGTATCGTGTCTTCAGCGGAACCGCCCTTCTCCTCTTCATAGCAACAGTGGTTTACGTATTTCACGCGCGGCTTGGTAACGGTGAACTTTACCAGTTTGTGCTCCCGTCGTTGGTATTAGTCGCGGTGATCTTTCTCGGCGAACGGAATGCTCCGAACGTGGCGTCCACTAAGCGGTTTGGGAGACTGCTGCGACTCGTAATCCCGTTTTGCTGCGGCGTTCTTGCCCCCATAGCTATTTTCCTGGTTCCATACGCGAGGTCGGGAGCGGTCACAGAATTCTTTGCTGGGGTGACGTCGAGCGCCCTCGCCCGCTCCGTTGGCCTGGGAGTCATTCGACCGGCGGGGCTCGACAAAGGTTTCTATACGTTGTTGTTAGTGGGCCTTGTATCCGCGGCTATGTACTTAAGACAGTGTCAGGGAAGAGTTGTCGGAAGCGCTTTCGGCCTGGGACTACTAGTGATCGCGGTTAAAACGCCGACGTTGCCCAGAGTTGTTTCGGGAGTGTGGTACTCGGTGGCGACGTTGACTCCGTTATTGGTGTTATTGGGCTCAGCCGTTTTGTTGGCGCACGACAAACGAGGCGGAGCGGCCGCCGTTCTCCAGCGCCAGCGGGTGATGTTACTGATATCTATTGCCGCAATGTGCACCCTGGTTCAATATCCTTTTGCCGCGCCGATTTATCTTTGTTACGCGCTGCCGCTCACGTTGCTCGCAGCGGTTGCGGTTGTAACAACCGCCAGAAAACAACCGGGGAGCTATCTGCTGGCTTCCATAGCAGGATTTTACCTGCTTTTTGCTGTGGTTATGCTGATCCCGGATCACGTCTATGAACTTACCCACAAAGTCGGTCCGATGGAAAAACTGCATTTGGAGCGGGCCGGAGGCCTCCATATCGAATACGCTGCGAGCTTTGCGGACTTGATTCATCTGTTACAGCAACACTCTCCGAACGGGTTGATGTATGCGGGCAACGATTGTCCAGAGCTATACTTTTTGTCTGGTTTGAAAAATGTGACCGAGGACGACGGGGGCGCTGCATCGGATGAAGTATTGAAGGCGCTGCAATCGGACGACCTCAATTTAGTAGTAATCAATGAAGCGCCGTTTTTTCCCGGTGCGAGAATGAGTCCTGAAGTTAGAGCTGAAGTTTCGCGCAAGTTCCCGCATGACAGTCAATACGGAATCTTCCACGTATTTTGGAAGCAGTGATTCAGGCCAGTCTTGGCCGTCATCTGCTTCCATTACTGCGCGCCGCAGTTCTCGCTTTCTATGCTCACCCTGTAGAGCTGGTGTTCTTCGATGACGCCGTCGTCATAGTGACCCAGAATGCTGAGTCTGGCTCCGTCTAGCTCAAGTTTCCGCAAAAGCCAGGTATCGGGATAGTTGTAGCCGCCCAGCACCAGAAATTGAGAATGTTGGCGCAAAAAAGCACAGTAGGGTTCCACCTGTCCAGTGATCGGAAATGCGGCTTTGACTATTTCATAGTTATCGAAGACTGTGTTGTGCACGATGTCTGAGGCCGCTTTATGGTTGGTCAACAGATAGAGCCGCCGCTTAAGTGCCGCATTTTGGTATTTATCGAGCTCAAGAAATGTTGGTCCACTGCCGGCCACAAGCGGAAGGCTCGGATCCACAACCTCTAAATGCGAGATGGTTGGAACTGAATTCACGGCGCTTTCCAGATACGAAGGTACAGCGGGAAGCTTCAACGGAGGCGGCACGATCGGAGGCAGAGCGACAAGATAGATTAGTCGCGCCGCGGTTGTGGGTGGAAGGAAGTTAGATAGAGTTTCAATTAACCACGCCTTTCCGGAAGTATTGAGAATGAGAAACGCCGCCAGCAAAACAACCACACCTCCTCCCGCCAATTGATTGCAGCGTGTGCGATACCCAAGAAGAAGTGTGGGAAAAATCGCGCAAGGAATCAGCGCCACAACCCCATAGCGTTCGTAGAACGGAGTGCCGGTTCGTGCGAAAAGAATCTCGATTTGGAGTGGAACAAGAAACAAACAAAAGAGAAGCGATGACAAAGAAACATCAAGTAATCGCGAACCCCACTGAAGGGCCGTCTGGCTCCGCTTAGAGGCGACAGGCCACACAACTGCCATCAAAACAATGAGTGCCAAGGGAGTTACCAGATACCTGACGTGCTCCCAATAGCAGATAGCCAACCGCCTCGGAGAAGCTTGGCTGTATTCCGAAAATAATATCTGCGACCGAGTGCGGAGGAGTGGCAGGTAACTGAGAACGGCGACCATCGGGACCAGGAGCGCTACCCACAGGCGCCAATCCGGCTTCCGGCGCTTCCATAGCCGAACGATTTCCGCGGCTAGAAATGCGCCGTAGGCCAACACTCCGAGCACGTGCGAAAGCAGAAGCCCAACTCCGCCAACAAGGATGGTCGCGAGTGCCCACGGGTGATTGGGCCGTTCCTCTCCTTTGACGACTTGGTGCCAGCTGACGAGCAAGAGTGCGCTAAAACAGAGGATCAATGCATAGGGGCGCGCGTCAGTTGCCAGATGAGCGTACGGACTACTCCAAACGATCAGGGTGGCGATGAGCCCGTAGATCGGCGACAGTAGCCGGCTCACGAAAAAATACAACAGCGCGCTTGAAGCGAGAAAGGCGATAAAAAAAGGCAAGCGGCACGACCAGGCACTGACCCCGAAGACGGCGAACGAACATCTGACTAAAAGGTAAGAAAGCGGGGGATGAAGATCGATGGTGCGAGTCAGTTTGAGCAATCGACCGATGTTGGATGCCTGCGCGATGTAGAAAGTGAAGAGCTCATCGTGGTCAAGGTGGCGTACAACCAAGTTGTGGATGTGGCCCCACGCGCATCCCAGGCAAACTGCAGCAAAGAACCACCAGCCATGAGCTTCCGCCAAGTCCGCTATCGCTCTCAAAAGCCGAATGGTGAGGAATGGACTCGACTCAGCGCCGGGTTTCGGCTGAACATGGATCGTTGAAAGTCCGGTGGCCGAACTCATGTGGTCTGCAAACTTTCTTCAGCCGACTGGATCGTTGTCGGAACACAGCCGCGGCCGCATGAGTTTACGTATGGAAGTGTGCAGGCGAGATCACTCGGCTTCAGAAAGGACTTCGTCCGAGCCGGAATGAAACGTTGCACGCTGCCCAGAGACATTCCCACTCCTCAGTTACTCGAAAAGCTGGTTGTAACTCCCGGAAACTGCGGTGCCTGCAGCGATTCTAGCGCATGATAAACGGTGTTTAGTGATGGCGCAGACAGCAGGCGGTTACGAAAGATCGTCTATCTTAAAATTCACTTGTGTTAGCGGCAGTAATTAACTGACTTACTGTGCGCTGCCAGCTGCTGCGCCCGACACGAGAGCGTGGCGGGGAAGTGGAATGCCGGGTTCGAATTGGAAATTTAATCGTTCCCGTTCGATCACCAGCGGACGGTTGTGTACCTGGGTGTGGATGTTACCGATGTACTCTCCAATGATGCCCATGAAAAGTAGTTGCAGCGATCCCAGGAAAAACATTCCGATGGCAATGGGAGCGATGCCCACCGTGAAATTCTTCCAAAAGAATAATTTATATAGGAAGTAAGCCATGCCCCCGAACAGAGATAGAAGCGATCCGGCGAAACCCGAGAAGGTTACCATCCGCAACGGAACCTTCGAAAGTTTGGTGATGCCGAGCATCGCGAGATCGTAGAGCGTGTAGAAATTATTCTTTGTCTTTCCGCTCTTGCGACGCTGCTGCACATATCGAACTTCGCTGTGCGGCAGCCCGATCTCCGCAATCATGCCGCGAAAATAAGGATAGGGATCGCCGAACTGCCGGACGAGCTCGATGACCTTGCGATCGTACAGTCCAAAGCCGGTGAAGTTTTCATAAGTCTCGATGTCGTCGGATAGCCGGTTGACCAGCCGATAAAAGGCTTTCCGTACGAGAAGCATTGGCGCCGATTCGTGGCTTTGCTGCTTAACGGCGATGACAATGGGTACTCCGCGTTCCCACTGTTCAATGAGCTGAACGAGCACTTCAGGCGGATCCTGCAGATCGGACATCAGTACAACCACCGCATCGCCCTGCGCCTGAAAAAGCGCATGCATGGGAGAGCGTACATGTCCGAAGTTGCGCGCGTTGCGAATCACTTTTACGTTCGCATCCGCGGCGGCAATTTCGCTAAGCACAGTGAAAGTGGCATCGCGGGAGGCGTTGTCGATGAAAATATGCTCGTAGCGGTATTTCCCCAGGCTCAACATCAGGTCGCGCACTCGTTCGTAGACTTCGCGGACGTTGCCTTCTTCGTTAAAGCAGGGTGTGACTACGCTGATCGTTTTCATGAAACCGAGCCCCGTGGATGAGGTTGAAGGTCATTGGCCGACGCTAGCTTACGGCGTTCCCTAACCATGACTCGAAGTTGGCGTTCTGGTGGAACCGCATAGCACACCGAGTCGAGACCATCAACGCAGTGCGAACGCACGAAAAGGGCCGAGTCAGGAGCCAGGTTCCTGAGTGATGCGAGAACTTGCCAGAGATGATCCGGCCGATGATAGCCGCAGACGGCGAGGACAGGCCGGTCGCGCCGAATGATATGGCGTGCCCCTTCAAGGGCGTCCAGTTCGGATCCTTCGATATCCATTTTGATAAAGGAGGCGCGTTCTTGTCGGAGGGCATCATCAAGACGGACGCACGAAACCACGGCTTCAGAAGCACTGGCAACGCGGCCTCCACCGATACCATCCCCGGCAAAGTGGACGGCCCCGTCGTGAGCACCGACCGCGGCTTTATGCAACACGGCTCGAACGCCTACATCGCCGATAAAAGTCTGCAGGCCGGGTATCACCGCGAGGTCAGCCTCAAAGGCAACAACCTTGCGAAAGCCATTATCGGTGTGGGAGATGAAGGACTGGATCGTGTCTCCGGTATAGGCCCCACAATCGACAAAACACTCGTTAGCCGATAAAGAAAACAGTCCCGGAAAATACTGTTCACCGGCACACGGAGAGCCAGGAGCGACAAAATCCGCATGCAGTCTAAGTTGGAGCTGAGCCGCGAACGTGTGACGCGAAACATCGTCGTGCAGCGACTCGAGAGCGGACGCAATGTCGTGGCTTCGCTCCAGCACATTGGAGGGCAGATCCCAAAAGAAGTAGGGAAGGAAGGTATCGGAGTGACGCCAAAAGAGAACTGGGAACGGAACGGCAAGGCAACCGAGCTCTCGCAGTTGGTCAAGAAGAGCGGACATGAGGGGCGAGCGGCTGGGATGCCATACCGCCACCACGAAGACCGCGTCCCGCGAATGTTTCTCGGCGGCATTTTCAGGTGAAAGTACCGGAAGTCCGTCGGCAATCTCTCCCCACACGCGAGGGTTGTTATCCGCGAAAGCAACCGGTTCAAGATCTTTGCCGGAGAGCTTTTCGCGAACCGTGCGGCCTAACCGACCTGCGCCGAAAATGACGATCTTGCGTCGACCGGCAGCCACTTCGTCGAAAGCAGCTTGTTGCCGGGCGCGTGCTACTGTCGGCGTCTCAGCCAGCAACGATTCGAGTTGTTCGCGAGGGTCGGCCATGAAAGACGAATCCAGTTCCGTTAGTTGTCCCCGCCAGCACCGGCTTTGGCGGCGCGTCCAATCGGAGCATGTGCCGGAAGACCGCGGTGGTAGATCAGTTCCGTAAGCGACGGGATGTTGGCGTAAGGGCTGTCGATAGCGTCGATCATGATCGGCTGATCTTTCGTTACAGCTTTCAGGATGACTTCGCCGCGCATCAGTTCGCGGCAGGAGATTTGCCCTTGTTGCAGTGGAATCGCCAGATAGACGTCGGCGTCGTGGAGAACGTGGCCGACGGGAAGATCGCGCCGAGCATAGACACCGCGCACCAGCGAGTCGAGATAGCTGATTTCCTTCTGCGGCGGCAGACGCTTTTGCGTACCCGGCGCT
Organism: Terriglobales bacterium; assembly: GCA_035483045.1. Lineage (GTDB taxonomy): Bacteria > Acidobacteriota > Terriglobia > Terriglobales > Acidobacteriaceae > Acidiflorens. The sequence continues at coordinate 53,421 of DATHQD010000041.1, read as the reverse complement.
CCACACATTCTCTTCGCGCGATGAAAAGCCTTGAACCAGGTGTCGACCTGCTCCGGTACCGAGCAGTATGGAGAAACCGTCATCCCGTCAGTTTGAATGTCAACGTGTCGCTCAAAGGTCCGGGCGCCTTTGGCATAAGCCATCAGCATGGACGAAGTCCAGTCGTGATACTCGTGCGTAGAAAATCCAATCGTGTGATGCGGATAGCGACTACGGAGAAAGTCAATCTGATTCAGTTCGATTTCGGAATCTTCAGACGGATAGAGCGAGACACAATGATTAATCGCCAGCGGAATTCGGCGGTTATCGAAAAAGGTGACAAGGTCGTCGATGTCTTTGAGCGAAGAGCCGCCGGTCGAGACAATGATCGGCTTCTTAGTCTTCGCCATTTTCTCGATCAGGACCCAGTCATTGCAGTCGCTACTGGCGATCTTAAGAATTGCCACGCCAAGCTCGCAGCAGAAATCGACCGAGCTCTCGTCGAAGGGAGTTGCCATCGGGATGCAACTGGCCTCGCGAATGGCTTGCACCATGGCAGCGAAGTCTTCCGGACGGAGGCGCGTGTCGAGCGTCTTCTTGATGTAGCGTATATCCTCGCGCTGGCGGAAATCCTTATGGATGAAAGTGTCGACGTCGCGAAATTGGAGTTTAATGGCAGCCCGCACATTATTAAAGCGCACGACCTGCGCATAATTGCCGATGATCTTCAAGCCGCGCTGCACATCACCGAGGTGATTATTCGCCATCTCCAGCACGAATAACTCATCAAATATGTCATTGCCCGTCATGCGATTCCTTAAAAGTTCTTACCTTCCGCTTTGGCGTTCGTGATGTTGCCTTCACGGTGCGCTCCGGTTGTAAGCGCGGGTTACTCCTATGGTAATGTCCTTATTCCTTGATCACATTGTCCATTAGTTCAGTCTCATCCAGGAATGGGTACATGTCCTCAAGGTTAGGTGACACGATTCGACCGTCGGGTAACTGCCTCGCCCGCGATCGTGGCTCGAACTCTTGATTGCGATCGAGTACGACATCGATCAAAGCGGGCCCGTCAGACGCCAGGGCGCGATCGATCTGCTCCAATTGCGCCCGGCGGTCGATGCGCAGCGATGGAATGCCATAGGCGCATGCCACTTTCACCATGTCCGGAAAAGACGTTCCACTCAATGCGCTCTCCCCGGTGAGCCGCCCAAAAAAACCGGACTGAGTCATTCGCATCGAGAGATAACCAGAGTTGTTCAGTACAAAAATCTTAACTGGTAAGTGGTGATGAACAATGGTTTGTAACTCCTGTATGTTCATCTGTATGCTGCCGTCTCCGGCAATACAGATAACTCGCTTGCCAGGACGAGCAAACGCCGCTCCAATGGCGGCGGGTAAGTCGTAACCCATGGAAGCGCAGCCGGAGTTAGAGATCAGGCGCTGGCCTTTGCGCAGATGCATGGTCTGGAAAGGTACAATGCACGCGCTAGCATCGCCGCAGACGACGACATCGTCCCCGGTGAGCTTGTCTGAAAGTTGCTCGATGAAGTAATAAGGATTCAAGGGCGGTCCGGCGTGCCGCTGTCGATCCTGCACAACAGGATAGCGTCGCACGCGTTCCCGGCACCAGTCGAGCCACTGGGCGTGTTTTTCAGGGCGATACTCTTGAGTATCGCATTGACGCATCAGCGCAGGCAGAAAGTACTTGAGGTTGCAGTGGATCCCGAGATCCGGATGAACTGTCGGTTTGTGAAATTCGGCGGCGTCGATATCGACTTGAATTTTGAACGCGCGCGGCGCAAAGGATTGCCAGTTATAACTGGTCTGGCGTATGTTGAGACGCGAGCCGAGAATCAAAAGCAGGTCCGCACTCTGCACCGCGAAGTTTCCCGCCCGGTTGCCGATCGTGCCCTGGCGTCCGCAATAGAGCGCATCGTCGGAAGGAATCAAATCGCAGGTCCAAGCGGTCGCCACAGGTATGCCTAGCCGGTGGATAAGTTCGTCGAACTCCGCTACGGCGTGGGCGGCGCGGACGCCAGTACCAGCGAGGATCACCGGCCGCTTGGCGTTTTGGATGCGATCAAGAACTTCGCGGCAATTCCCTTCAAGGCTGCGCGGACTGTCGTCCTTGCCATTGCCGACCTCATCTTGCCGCAGCTCATCTTCCGCCGGATCGTAACTCCGAAGACTGGCGGGGTCGATGGAAGCAGCCTGTACGTCGACGGGAATGTCGAGCCAACACGGGCCCGGCCGTCCACTCTGCGCGAGATGCCAGGCGCGCTCGAGGTGATATCGAACCGAGAACGGATCATTGACCAACGCCGCATGCTTGGTAATGCCCCCGACCATGGCAACAATGTCAGCTTCCTGATCACCAAGCTGACGCAGACCCGTGATCCCCAGCGAGCGCATGCAGGTCTCACGTTTGACCTGGCCGGAAATGATGAGCATGGGGACGGAATCGGTCCACGCACCAAAGACTCCGTTGATCGCGTTGATGCCACCGGGCCCAGTGGTGACGTTAACCACTCCGGGCTGGCCGCTGACGCGGGCGTAGGCTTCCGCAGCCATCCCTGAAGCTTGCTCGTGGTGGTTGCAGACGTAACGAATGCGCGGCTCTTTACCGATAGAATCGTTAAGGTGCATGGCGCCACCGCCGGTGACCAGAAAAATGTGGCGCACACCCCATTCTGCGAGTTGACCGACGATGTAATCGGAAAGCTTCATGACGGGCGAACTCCAGAGCGGGCCTTGGACGCGAGCGCGGCGGCCGATTCGGGCAGCAGAGAAAGAATTGGGTTGGTCAATCCGAGACGGCGAATCTGAGCGCTGATTTCACCGGCGTGCAGCAAGGTTGCGATGATGATGGGCTCGGTCGTACCGATGATTTGTTGCGGCCCTACAATCGGGGCGCCCGCCAGGGTTTTGCCGCGGAGAATGGGATTGTTATCCACCAACGCGCGAATCCGAGTCTGCGCCAGGCAGGGAAGCGCGAGGAGCTTCATCGCCAGTTGCCCCGCACCCCACAGGATCACGCGGTTGACGTTTGCGACCTGCCGAGCCAGATGCTGATTGATCCTCTCCATTTGCTGAGCGGAACGGCGGATATAATCGGCGATCTTCGACGGCAACTCCTGATCGCAAGCGATCGCCTGCTCGTTCGCCTGCCCGTTCACCGCTTCGCCGTCGTCGCGAAAAACTCCAAACAAAGCGGGATAGAGCGTGTCCTCCGACGTTCGCATCACTTTTTGTTCTACGAGGATGGCCCGAAAGCCAAAGTGGCGTGCCACGTTTTCGATCGCGTGCGCCGAAAAGTGATTGATGTGCTCGGTATTGAACTCCTGGAAAGGCGCGTAGAGGTACTCATCGTACCGAGTGGCATCCGGCGTCTCCAGATATAGGTAACCACCGGGCGCAAGCAGGCCACGGGCGGAATTGAAAAATGCTGGGATATCGTAAATGTGTTCGAGCACATGACTGAAAACCACGCAGTCAAACTTAGGCAGGTGCGTGGGAGTCGCGGCACTAGAGATCGACCCCACGTAAGCTTCAAAGCCGCGCTCACGGCAGGCCGCAGCGCAGCGCGGAGAAGGATCAAGCCCCGCGACGGCTGTAAACCCCTGTTCCCGCAGAGCAGAGAGCAGGCCACCGGTGGCGCAACCGGCATCGAGAATGCTCGCTGCGCGCGAAGGCAACGCTCGGGCGAGATCCGCAGCGACGGTCGAGAGTCGTGCGGCGTCATACGGCGACACGCCACTGCCTGTCGCCGTGGCCAAGTCGTCGTACTTCGACCACTCGCAATAAAAGCGGTCGTAATCGTCCTGCGTAGCAGCCGGATCGGCATAAACGAAACCGCAGCGGCGGCAGACAACCACATCGTACGCGCTAGGCAGCGGATAGCCCTCCGGAACAATGAATCGCTGGTGATGGCAAACCGTGTTTGCAGCGGAGCCGCACGCTCCACAGGCGCGATGCGGTTGCGGGCGAAGCGTGGCGGCGCTATGCATGGGCCCCTCGGGTGATAGCTTCGGCCTTGGAAATTTCGGCATCTGAAAATCCATCTCCGGCAATCGCGCCCTCGGAAAACCATCTGTAGGTGCGGCGAATAGCTTCGCGCAGAGAGACCTCGGCGGTAAGTCCAAGTTCTTCGCGCGCCCGCGCGGTTGATGGCACGTAGCGATGCACCACAGCGCCAGGCGTGGCCGTGGAAGCGACGTTCACCGCAACTTCCGGTGGCAGCGCGGTCGCGACTTCCCGCGCTAGGCTGGCGATGTCGATCGCTTCCTCCGAGCCGACGTTATATGCGCGCCGCGATTGCCCCTTGAAAAGAATGGTCCAGAGCCAGACCATGAGATCGGAGGCGTAAAGATAAGAACGGACTGCGGTCCCGTCCCCCTGAACGCAAATTGCTCGACTCCTTAAACGATCACCGATAAAGTTGCCGATCGCAAAATGAGTATCGAGCGGCATGCCCGGGCCGACAAATGCAAAGCAACGCGCGGCCGTCGCGGCAAAACTCGGCGAAGCCGCGAGCGAGCACAGCAACTCTGCGGCGCGCTTTCCCTCGGCATAGGAATTCGCTGGGTCAAGAGGATCGGGCCCGCCCGTGAATGATTCGGAGACGCGAGTGAGTTGCGGCGGCTGCGTGCCGTAAACCGCGCCCGAACTGACAAGCAAAAATCTGGCGGTGGAAACATCGACCGAGAACTGCAAGGTGTGGCGCGTCCCTTCGACAATCGTTTCGAACATCTCCATGGGCGCTTCGCGATTCAGCCGGGCGCTCGCCTCGGTCGCGGCATGGATGACGTGCGAGAATTTGCCTGGCGGAAAATCGCCGGTGCGAACGTCGGCAGCGTGCAACGTGATCGCAGGATTCCGCGCCAGGTGCGGCGCTTTCTGAGTGAGCGTGCTAGGGTTTCGGGATAACCCCACCACGCAGGCATCGAGATTTAACCGGTCATTCGCCCAGGCAAAACTTTCCAGCAGCCAGCATCCAAAAAATCCGGTAGCGCCCGTGATCAAAATGCGCTCGCCGCGGAGATCCCGCCACAGCGGCTCAGTACGCGACAGAATGTTGTCGAGATCGGATGCCAGGCGGTTTGTAGTTACTGACTTACCCATGGGTCTCTGTAACCTATGCTCCGCGAACGGCCGACGCGGCGTGCGGAATCTCGTGGATTGTATCCACCATGTAATCGATCATCGATTGCGTAATGCCGGGGTAGAGTCCCATCCAAAAAACGTTGTTCATGACATAGTCGGTGTTTTTCAGCTCGCCGATCACGCGCCGCGGAATATCGCGATAGGCTGGCTGCCGCAGCAGGTTGCCGCCAAAAAGCAGGCGGGTAGCGATGTTTCGAGACTCCAGAAATCGCACGACCTGATTGCGGGTTGGCACATCTTTGCCCGGACGCACGGCGAGCGGAAAGCCGAACCAGCTGGGATCGGAGTGTGCGGTGGCTTCCGGCAAAATAAAAATGTCCTCAAGATCGCTAAGCGCGGAATGAAGTTTCGCAAAATTCGCGCGCCGCGCGGCGATGAAGCCGGGCAGCTTCTTCAGTTGCGCGACTCCGATAGCGGCTTGCATGTCCGTAGCTTTGAGGTTGTAGCCGATGTGGCTGTAGATATACTTATGATCGTATCCGACAGGAAGATCGCCTAACTTCCATTCGAAGCGGCAACCGCAGGTGTTGGATTTTCCCGGGTCGCACCAGCAGTCGCGTCCCCAGTCTCGAAAGGATTCCGCTAATTTCTTAAGCGCCGGAGATTGCGTGAGCACACATCCTCCTTCGCCCATCGTGATGTGATGCGCGGGATAGAAGCTGGCCGTGGCCAGGTGACCGAACGTGCCCACGCCGCGCCCCTTATAAGTAGATCCAACGGCATCGCAACAATCTTCGATGACCCAGAGATTATGTCTGGTCGCGAGTTCCGTGACGGCATCGACATTAAAAGGATTGCCGAGGGTGTGCGCTAACACGATTGCCCTGGTACGAGTCGAGACCGCGTCGTCAAGTTGAGTTACATCGACGTTATAAGTCCCGAGTTGAACATCGACAAAAACCGGGATAAGTCCGTTCTGGATGATTGGGTTGACTGTAGTAGGGAAGCCGGCTGCTACAGTGATCACTTCGTCGCCAGCACAAAGCCTGCGCTCGCCGAGCGACGGAGAAGTTAGGCACGAAAGCGCGGCGAGATTGGCTGAGGAGCCAGAATTGACCAGTGAAGCGCAACGCACCCCCATGAACGCTGCGAATTCGCGCTCGAACTGCGCCGCAAATCGCCCGGTAGTAAGCCAGCCGTCAAGCGATGCTTCAACCAGAAACTCGAGTTCGGTTGCGTCAAAGACTTTTCCTGACACCGGGATGCTGCTCTGCCCGGCCACGAACGCCGACGGGGTCAAGGCAACGTCGTAGTACTCGCGCACCAGTCCGCCGATGTCTGCGCGAAGTTGACTGGCAGTTTTGCGTGCGACGATAGGGGGAATCGCCATCGCCGACCTATCCCCTCCCCGCCTGCGCCATCGCCGCGGGCGCGCTGAGAAATTCGCGGTACCATGCCAGCGTGCGATCAAGTCCGGATTCAAGCGTGAATTGCGGTTTCCAATTAAGAACGGTCCGGGCGCGCTCGGCGCTCAAGAATTGATGGCGAATCTCGTTGCTCGCCTGATTCAGTACCTCGGGACGCAGCGAAGACTGCATCTTACGCAGAATCAAGTCGACCAACTCCAGCACGCTTACCTGGCTTTCATTGGAAAAGTTGAAGGCCTGTCCGCGAAGCACCGCATAAGAAGCCAGACGCTCAGCCAGCAACATGTACGCGGCTGCGCCGTCTTCGATATAGAAATAGTCGCGGACGAATTTGCCATCGGAGCGCACCACCGGCCTCTCGCCGCGAATGATTGAACGAATGGTACCGGGCACCACCCGGTTCCAGTTCAAATCGCCTCCGCCATAAAAATTGCCACAACGAGTAATCGCGACTGGCAGGTTGTAACTCGCGGCATAGGTCTGTGCAATCAGGTCGGCGCATGACTTACTAACATCGTAAGGATGGCGACCCTGTAACGGCATGGTCTCGTTATAGGGAAGCTGCTCCTGATCGCCATAGGCCTTATCGGAGGATGCCACCACGATCGATGCGACTTTGGGAGAATGACGGCACGCCTCTAGCAGATTCCAAGTACCCTCGATATTGGTAGAGAAAGTGGAAATCGGATTGCGATTGGCGATCCCGACGATAGTCTGCGCGGCGAGGTGAAACACAACTTCGACTTCGTACTCGCCAAGAATGCGCTCGACCAGATCGCGATCAGTGATATCGCCACGTACCGTGTTGACCTGCTCAATGGCGCGGCTTCGAACCAGCTCACTCTCTGGAACCCAGTCGCGCACCAAACAGATCACATTTGCGCCGGCGTCGATAAGCCGCTTAATTAGCCAGGAACCAAGCAATCCCGTGCCGCCGGTGACAAAAACGGAGCGATCCTGCCAGAAGGAACTCATTCCGACCACACTTTCCACGGCGTTTGTTCGCTCGCCCAAAGCTCATTTAGGTACTGATACTCGCGATAGGTGTCCATGGCATAGAAAAACCCGTCATGGCGATAGGCCATGAGCTGGCCTTCGCGCGCTAGCCGCTCCAGTGGTTCGCGTTCGAGAACACAGTCCGGTCCGCCGAGGTAATCGAGGATGCGTCGATGAAAAACAAAAAAGCCGGCGCTGATCAATCCGTTCGCTTTTGGCTTTTCCCTGAAACGCTGCACCTGGCCTTCACTGTCGGTTTCGAGCACTCCAAAGCGGGAGACAGGTGGAACCGACGTGACGGTCGCGAGCCGCCCATGCTGGCGGTGAAATTCGAGCAGGCTGCTGATATTCACGTTGCTAAGCCCGTCGCCATAAGTAAGTAAGAAAGTGTCTTCGCTCTCGAGATAACGAGCAACTCGCTTCAAGCGTCCGCCGGTCATGGTTTCGAGCCCTGTGTCAGCGAGCGTAACCTCGAAATCCTGCTCCTTATGGGCGCCCATGAATGCAATCTGCGATTGCTGGCCGAGGCAGATCTTGAAGTCACTATTCATGGCTTTATAATTCAAAAAATATTCTTTGATCATGTTGCCGCGATAGCCGAGGCAGAGGATGAACTCGCGCATCCCGTAGTGCGCGTACATTTTCATTATGTGCCAGAGGATCGGCCTGCCACCAATCTCCACCATGGGCTTGGGGCGGAACTCCGTTTCTTCCCGGAGCCGGGTACCTAATCCGCCACACAGAACGACAACCTTCATAGTCGGGGTTCCCTGAAGGCGCAGCCTACAAAGGCAAACGCGTCCTACTTTTCGTTTTTCCTATTGTCGATTTCGGCAACTTATACCAGCCGCAACTCAGTTATCCCATATACGAGCCAGTGACGGGAGCTAAGACGCGGAAGGATGATGACGAGAGTAATCAGGGAATTTCAGTGATCAAGGTGAAATGCGGCGCGTTCGACTGCCCTCGGCAAACGATATATGGCGGTGTCCAAAAAAACTGAACACGACCGAAAACACCAGCACCATGGCGCCCGCGATATACGGGGCGCTGTGATTGTAATGAGTCTGGCGGCGAATAACTCCAACCACAAGCGGCAGTGCCGCTGCCGACAAAATCATGCTGCCGGCATAGACGCCAACGCAACGGGTCCATTCCTTGAGATAGTTACCCTTAGTCTTGAATACAAACCACTTATATCCAAGAAACGCAAACGTAATGCTGAACACGTTAGCCAGCAGGCTGGCCAGCACATATCCGTAAGAAAAAATCGGCGTCAAAAGCGCGGTAAAAAATGCGAAGCAGCCATAGCCAAAGACTGTGTTGCAAGCGCCAACCGCTAAGTAACGGACGAGTGTCAGCTCTCGCGGTTGTTTCTCAATCGGTTTGAGCGCGACACCGGCGGCGAGCATAACGGGCGAAATAGGTCAGTTCCAGCTTGAATACTAAGACCTGACATCCGGAGTCATACTAGCTGTATACGCCGAGAGCAAACAGGTTACTCTCGTTACTCATCGCGATTGCGCGGGTGCCGCGGCTCGCTTTGGGAAGATATTGCCGACGCGCCGAATTTCCGCTCCGATAGCTTTCAGCTTTTCTTCGATGTTTTCGTAGCCGCGGTCGAGATGATAAACGCGATCGATAATCGTCTCTCCATCAGCGACGAGAGCCGCCAAGACGAGCGATGCAGAGGCCCGCAGATCCGAAGCGAGGACGGCGGCGGCGCTCAGCGGAGTTCCACCGCGAACAACCGCACGTCGGCCCTCGATCTTAATGTTCGCCCCCATGCGCACCAACTCCTGCGCGTGCATAAAACGATTCTCAAAAATATTTTCCGTAATGATCGACGTTCCCGCCGCCTGGGTGGCCAGCGCCATGTATTGCGCCTGCATGTCGGTCGGAAAGCCCGGATATTCCTCGGTGTTCAAATCGGCGGCCGCCAGCGGCTGATCTCCCATCACCCGTACGGAATCGGCCTTCACCACTGTCTTCACTCCTGTTTCCGCCAGCTTCTGCAGGATGGCCGTGAGGTGTGCTGGATCGCATCCCGCAACATTAACGTCCCCGCCAGTAAGCGCCGCTGCAATGATGAACGTCCCCGCTTCGATGCGATCGGGAATAATGCGATGGCGCGCACCGTGAAGTTTGCTTACTCCCTCAATGCGAATCGTAGAGGTGCCCGCGCCCTGAATCTTGGCGCCCATGGCGTTCAGCAGCGCGGCGAGATCGGCGACCTCGGGTTCGCGCGCGCAATTCTGCATCACCGTTTCGCCTTCGGCGAGCGTCGCCGCCATCAGCAAATCTTCCGTGCCGGTCACAGTGATTTTGTCGAAAACAATCTCAGCACCCTGAAGCCGTCCGCCTTTGGCCGGATCGGTGACAGCCTCGACATAGCCGTGCTCCTGCGTAATCTTCGCGCCAAGCCGCTCAAGTCCCTTTATGTGCAAGTCAATCGGCCGCGCTCCAATCGCGCACCCACCCGGCAGCGAGACGTGAGCGCGCCCGCAGCGCGCCACGAGCGGTCCCAGAACCAGCGTCGACGCCCGCATCGTCTTTACCAGTTCATAAGACGCTTCCGGAGCGGCCAGCGTGCGCGCGCAAATCGTGGTGCGATGATGCGCGCGTCCATAGCCGAGTTCGACCTCGGCCCCCATCGCGGCAAGCAGCTTGCGCGTCGTTTCAATATCGCGCACCTGCGGAATGTTTTCGATGACCACCGGCTCGTCGGTGAGCAGAGCCGCAGCCATGCAAGGGAGCGCGGCATTCTTCGCTCCACTGATGCGGACCGTCCCCAGCAGCGGGTTGCCGCCGCGAATTACGAGTTTATCCATGTCTCGAGCCTACTATCCTACTCAAGTTTTGCAATCTCTATTGCCTCACGAACCTGCCCCCGAGTCTTGTCTATCGCGTCCGCCGCTTTCGTGCGACTGACGGCAGCCTTCGCCATCACCATGGCGACCGGCACGCGACCTCCAGCAGCGGCGAGCAGTTTATGCGCGGCTCGATGATCGAGTCCAGCGGCCTTTTCCAGGATGCCCGCTCCGCGCGCCGCTAGCTTTTCGTTTTTCGGCCGCAGGTTGACCATCAGATTTCCATATACGTAACCCAGCCGCGTCATCGCTCCAGTCGACAGCATATTCAGAATCATCTTCTGCGCACTGCCCGCTTTCATCCGGGTTGAGCCCGCCACCACTTCCGGACCAACCTCAGCAACGATCGACAGGTGGGCCGCCCGGCCAAGAGGCGACCTCCGATTACATGCGACCGCAATCGTTTTCGCGCCCGCCGCCCGCGCATATTCAACTGCCGCAACTGTGAATGGAGTCCGTCCGCTGGCGGCAATGCCTACCACCACATCTTTTTCTGTGGGCTTTCGTTTCGCCATGGCCGCGCGGCCCAGTTCGGTGGAATCTTCGTCCGCTTCAACCGCCGCCGCCAGCGCCCTGTTCCCACCCGCGATTATGAACTGCACCCGGCGCGGGTTAACATCAAACGTGGGCGCACATTCCACCGCGTCCAGAGCCGCGATCCGCCCGCTGGTTCCGGTTCCCGCGTAGATAAGCCGTCCACCATCAGCGAGCGCTGTGGCAATCCAATCAATCGCCTGCGCAATCTGCGGCAGCGCTCGCTTTACCGCGGCCGCGACCTTCGCGTCTTCGTGATTGATAATGCGGGCAATTTCCAGCGCGGATTTGCGATCGAGGCCGGCAGAAGCGGAATTGGTTTTTTCTGTGCTGAGACGTCCCAGTTCCGTCGCCGCCTTGTTCTGGCGCTTTGCGGATTTGCGGTTGGACGCTCCAGCCTTCACGCGTTCTCCAATGCCTCAACCACCGCATCGTGCAACGCCGGGCGCACCTTTTTAATCGCTTGATTCTGACAATCAGGCCACGTGCGATTCGTCAGCAGAGTTATTGACAACTGCCGCTCCGGATCGATCCACAATGATGTGCCCGTATAGCCGAGGTGTCCAAACGAACCGGCCGGAAAATATTTCCCCGATTGCGAAGGCATCGACGGCGTATCCCAGCCCAGCGCCCGCGACGTCCCTTCAGGCGCCGATTCCCGGTGCGTAAACAGGCCGATCGTCGAGGAGCGCAGAATCGGATGCCCGCCATTGAGCATGGCGTGCGCGAAGATCGCAAGATCGTCGGCAGTCGAGAATAAACCGGCGTGTCCCGCAACCCCGCCCAGCACGCTGGCATTCTCATCCTGCACTTCGCCCTGAATGATGCGGTGTCTGAAGCTCCGATCGTCCGCAGTAGGCGGGATGGAATCCTTCAAGTCGAGCGTTGGATTGAAAGTCGTGTGCGCCATGCCCAGCGGACCAAAGACTTCGCGTTGGCAGAATGCATCGAGCGATTCATCAGCCAGCCGTTCAAGCGCCACGCCAAGAATGATAAATCCGATGTCGCTATATTCAGCCCGCGAACCGGGCGCGGCAGTCAGCGGAGTCGTGAACGCGGCGTGCAGCAGTTCGTCCCGACTCTTGGCGCGGAGAAAAAGTTTCTCGTAGGCAGGCAGGCCAGAGCTATGCGCGAGCAGCATCCGCACCGTAACCTCGCGCCGCCGCCCGCCGTCATCACCCAACCAGTCCACGAATTCGGGAACGATAGATGCCACTGGCACTTCAAGATCAAGTACTCCACGCTGATACAACAGCATCGCCATCGCCGTCGTAGCCACTACTTTTGTCAGCGAAGCGAGATCGAAAAGGCTCGTAGCGATCACCTCAGGCGAACCTGAGTCATAGGTGAAATGCCCGAAGGCCCTGTGAGCGACGAGTTCTCCGCGAAACGTGACCGCAAGCAAGCAGGCAGGAAACGCGCGCTCCACAATAGCCTTCTCGATAATCTGAAAAGCGTTGCGAAAGCACCCGTCCTGCGCGGAGACATTGCGCACCAGGAAGGAAAAGCCCGCGGGCGAATTTTGCGCGATCGTCAAAGTTGCTCTCGGAGGTCCTGTTCGGGTTATAGCAAACTGGAGCGGAGGAGGAAAGTAGTCGATTCGCGTAAGGATTACTTCGGGTAGAGCCCGACAAAATGCGGTCCCATCTTCTTTGCATCCCTCAATAAGTTCGTCAGAGATAAACCGCATCTCAGGCCGCGCAGGGCTGCAACGGATTTGCAATTTGCGCTGCTGATTCCACCTGGCTAGTATCGCTGTTAGTGCTCCCGCCAGCAACGGTCAATCTCGACCACGCGAGTTACTAGAAGGTTGAGCGCACCCTCAGACTGCTTGAGCACCTTCTTCCCTGTCGTGTACAGTCACAGCAAGAGTGAAACTCTTCTCAACAATTCTGGCGCTTATTCTTCTATGCTGCGGAGTAGCCTTCTCCCAGCCGCCTCTCGACTCTCGCCTCACCGTCCTCGACTCTGTCATCAACGAGGCCATCGCCCAGCAGCAGATTCCGGGCGCCGTCCTCATCGTCGGCCACGACGGGCGCATTGCCTATCGCAAGGCCTACGGCGACCGTGCCCTCGAACCTCGTCGCGAGGCAATGACGCTCGACACGATATTTGATTGCGCGTCGCTCACCAAGGTCGTCGCCACCACCACTGCGATCATGCAACTCTGGGAGCAGGGGAAATTTCGCATGAACGACCCCGTCGCGAAATACCTTCCCGAGTTTGCGCAAAATGGCAAGCAGGATATTGCGATCCGCCAGTTGCTGGTGCATTACTCCGGCCTTGCCCCCGATCTCGATTTAACCAAGCCCTGGGAAGGGAAAGAAACGGCCGAGCGTATGGCCTTCGAGGAAGCTGCGGAGCGCGCTCCGGGATCGCAATTCGTCTATAGCGATATCAACTTCGTCGTCGTGGGGGCCCTGGTCGAGCGGCTATCAGGTCAATCACTGGATCTATACACGGCGCAGCACATTTTTGTCCCCCTGGGCATGAAAGAGACGCGATACAACCCTCCGCCATCATGGGAGCCGCGCATCGCTCCCACCGAAGAAGATGAAAATCATCACCTGCTTCGCGGAGTGGTGCACGATCCCACGGCTCGCCGCATGGGCGGAGTGGCGGGTCATGCGGGAGTATTTTCCACCGCTGACGACCTCGCAATCTTCGCGCAGGCGCTGCTCGATGGTGGCCGCGGCATTCTGACTTCGGCAACCGTTGCCAAGATGACCGCGCCGCAGCAGCCTGTTAATGGAACCGTGCTGCGCGGATTTGGCTGGGATATCGACTCTCCCTGGTCAAGCAATCGTGGAGAACTCTTTCCCATCGGCAGCTACGGCCACACCGGGTTCACCGGCACTTCGCTCTGGGTCGATCCCACGACCAATACTTACATCGTGCTGCTGACCAACGCCGTGCACATGAAAATGGGCCCGCCAAAAGAGCGGGGAAGCGCTGCGTCGCTGCGCACGAAAATTGCCACCGCGGTCGCCGCCGCGCTCGCTCTCGATCCCTCCGAAGCCGAGAAACTGCGCCTGGCCGCCATCACTGGCTACAACGAAATGCAGAGCGCCGCCCGCAGGCTCCCAGTGCGCAATGGAATCGTGAAAACAGGAATCGACGTACTCGAAGAGACGAACTTCGCAGAGCTCCATCCGAAGAAGGGTGGCGCTCCGCGCAGCATCGGCCTGTTGACCAATCAGACAGGAGTCGACGCCGAAGGCAAGCGCACAATCGACGTGCTCGCGAGCGTTCCCGGAATTTCTCTCGATGCCATCTTCAGCCCCGAACATGGCGTGACCGGAACCCTCGACACCCTCGACGTCAAAAATGCGAAAGACGCGGCAACAGGGATTACCGTATACAGCGTGTATGGAGGCAGCGACGCCGCGCGCCGTCCGCCGATAGATATCCTCAAACGCCTCGACGCTGTGGTGATCGATGTGGCCGACGTGGGCGCGCGCTTCTACACCTACGAGGCTACGATCGGATATTTTCTTGAAGCGGCCGCCAAGGCCGACGTCGAAATCGTCATTCTCGACCGCCCCAATCCCATTACCGGATCATTCGTGCAGGGCCCCATGTCCGACGAAGGCACGGAAAAATTCACAAACTATTTTCCCGAGCCCGTACGCCACGGGATGACCTTGGGCGAGCTCGCGAAAATGGTCAACGCCGAACGCCACATCGGCGCCCGTCTCAACGTCGTCGCCATGCAAGGATGGCAGCCCGGCGACTGGTTCGATTCCACCGGCCTGCCGTGGGTCAATACCTCACCCAACTTGCGCAGCGTAACTGAGGCAACGCTCTATCCCGGCGTCGCCGAGATCGAAGGCACGAATGTCTCCGTCGGACGCGGCACGGACACGCCCTTCGAAGTCGTGGGCGCGCCCTGGATTAAAGCTCGCGAATTCGCCACTTACATGAACGCGCGCGGTATTCAAAGCGTGCGCTTCGTCCCGATTATTTTCACTCCGACGTCCAGCAATTTCGCCGGCGAACGCTGCGAAGGCGTCAACCTGATCGTCCTCGAGCGAAATACTTTGGACTCGCCTGAATTAGGAATTGAGTTAGCTTCAGCCTTGCATAAGCTCTACCCGAACGATTTCAAACTCGAGAAGATGCTGGACCTGCTCAACAATCAATCCGTGTACGGCGCGATCCAAGCGGGCGAAGATCCCCGGCGAATCGCCGAGGACTGGCAGGAGCAGCTCGACGCATTCATGCGTATGCGCGAAAAATATCTGTTATACAAATAAATTAACCACATAACAACAATCTCTGTGCCATGCGTCCTTCGTGGTCCTTAGTGGCCTTGGAGGTTAACTGGCTCTCTCCGTCCGATCGAGAAACTTCACGCCGATTCCCGCGCCCTAAGCTACAATCCCAAGTACAAGGTTGACCCTGACAATGACCGAAAATCTGCTTCAGATCCCAGCCCAGTTTTACCGTTGTGCGGGCCCCAATTGCGGCGTGCTCAAGGGTGGCAGCGACCGCTGGTGGGTGCTGTGGAGTTCGTTTGGCGATTACGAAATCCCGGTCATGCATCTGGCGCCGTGGGATGAAAAATTAGCTATTGAGCAGGGCGCGATGCACGTTTGCGGCGAAGGCTGCGCACAAAAACTCCAGTCGCAATTCATGGACAACGTGCTGGCAAACCGCTCCCGCAAAACCAGCGGTTAGGTTTGACCCGCGATGTCCTTTGAGCTGGGAAAGACGTCTGAGCTAACTCGCACGTCCGACGTCCGCATCTGAATTTGCAGGCGAGTTACTAAGTTCCTGAGGTAGCTTCATGAGGGTCTTCGATCTTTGTATCTGGGTCATGCTAACCGCGACAGCGTTTGCCCAGTCGTCGGCGCCGCCCGACTCCGCGAACGCTTCCGCGGAAAAATCTCTACTGACCATCCCCGCCGGAACCTCCATCCCGCTCTCCCTAAAGCAGGCAATTTCGACCAAGTCCGCAAGAGACGGCGACCCCGTCTATGCTGAAACTGCCTTCCCCTTTGTGATCAATGAGCGGGTCGTGATTCCCGCCGGCACCTACATTCAGGGCAAAATCGAGCGGGTGCAGCGCGGCGGCCACATCAAGGGCCGAGCTGAAGTGCTCATTCACTTTACCTCGATGATCTATCCCAGCGGATACACCGTGCTCCTCGGCGGCTCGATCGAGAATACGCCCGGAGCAGAGAAGACCTCGATGAAAGACTCCGAAGGCACAATTCGTCAGGATAGTGACACAGGGAAAAAAGTCGAGACCGTTGCCGGAACCGCCGCCACCGGAGCAACCATCGGCGGCGTGACCAGCGGTCTGAAAGGCGTCGGTATTGGCGCCGCAGCCGGAGCAGCCGCCGGCCTGGCCATTGGCATGCTCTCCCGCGGAGCCGACGTGCGTCTGGAGGCGGGAACATCCATTCAAATGGAGATTCAGCGCGAAGTGACGGTCGATGCCAGCCGCATCACCTCACGGCGCGAAGTCGTGGTTCAGAACCAGTAGTCGCTCGTAGCTGGGAGATCTCCGCGAAAGTCGGATTTCGGTGCTAGATTCCTTTTCTTCGATTGCAAGCGGACAAGAGTGTCCCTTCCACACAAACGCTACTTCAACACAAACATAGCGTTCACGTGCGCCGTGATCTTCACGTTCTGAGGAGAGAAATCTTCCGTCGGCGCCGGAGTTGCGGCCATCGTTCCCATCGCCATGGCGCGACGCGGAAGCGGTGCGAACATGTGAATGTTCTCCGACGTATCCACCGAAGCATACGATAGCTCGCCGAGCATCCGCCCGCTGGCCCTGGCCAGAGCTTCGGCGGAGGTCCGCGCACGCCGGTAGGCGTCGGCAACGGCCTGGCTCTTAGCCTCTTCCGTCGAGTCGAGCGTGTAACTAAGCGATTGGCTCTCGCCTACGCTGGCATCCGCCAGTTGCTGTGTCACAGGACCAATCTTAGAGAAATCCTTGAGCTTTAGGCTGACGCTGGTCGTCACCTGGTAGCCCACAACTCTATGCTTCGGGTTTTTCCAGTCATACTGCGGATTCACCGAGAAGAACCCGATCTCCGCCGACTTCGGATCGATCCCATTGGCGCGCATCACCTGCCGCGTAGCCTCAGCTTGCTTAGCCGCCTGTTCATACGCCTCGTTGGCGCTCTCCGCCTGCGCCAGGATGTTGAACTGGATCAGCGCGGTATCCGGCGCGGTCTCAAACTTCCCATCGGCGCCGACGTAAACCGTGTTAGGCAGAGCGTTAACGGTAGGACTCTGGGCGTTCGAGAAGGCGCTCAGAACAAGAACGGCGCAAAACGTGACCAGGATAGTTCTCATCAGATACACCCCTATGGTTAGAATGCGCCTGTTTTCACGAATCGCGATCAGAAAAAAGTAGGTCAGAGGTGAGAGCTTAGATTGCAGGGGTAAGACCTAAAGTTCGCGGGTTTACCTCTGCAATCTAAGCTCTCACCTCTGACCTAACCCGAACCGCCCGCCAGGCGCGAACAGGCGCACTCTGGCGGGCGCGGGCAATGCACCCTAGAACGGCGTGACGCAACCGTAGCAGGGCCGTTTGAACTAACTTCACTTATTCAATTGGATGTGGGAATCCAGCGAAAACGATGCCCGCGCCGGTCAGGATTATCGGCTCGCTACATCTTCGGGAAAGACGCATTCGCCGCATTGATATCCGCCCGTAAATCTTCCCAGATGTTGTCAGGCATTTCAAGAAACACCTTGACGATCGCGGGATCAAACTGGCGGCCCGCCCAAAGTTCGATTTCCTTCCGCGCCGCTTCCATCGGTTGCGCGGCGCGGTAAGGGCGGTCGGTTCTCATGGCGTCGAGTGTGTCCGCAATCGCAAAAATTCGTGCCCCCAGCGGAATCTCGTTGCCCTCAAGTCGGCGCGGATAGCCTGTCCCGTCGTAACGCTCCTGATGCGAGTAAATAATTTCTGCTGCTTCTGCCAGAAAAGGAATGCGCGAGATGATCTTGTAGCCCAGATAGCAATGCTCTTTCATCGTGCTCATCTCGTCTTCGGTTAATTTGCCGGGCTTGAGCAGGATGGCGTCGGGAATAGCGATTTTGCCAATGTCGTGCAGAAAGGCTCCGCGCGCGATGACGCTGATGTCTTCTTTCGGCAGACCCATTTTGCGCGCAATGGCGATGGTATAAGCCGTGACCCGCCGCGAATGGCCTTCCGTCTCTTTGTCCTTCAAATCGAGCGCATCGCCCAGCACTTCAAGCGTGATGTCGTAGGATTTTTCGAGGTTCGAGAGCGCCGTCTTCCACTGTTGCGTACGTTCCGCCACCAGCGCTTCGAGATTCGTGCGATAGGCGTCGTTTTCGCGCTTAAGGCGTCGATTCTCCAGCGCTCGGCGAACCGTCGCCAGCAATTGCTCGCGCTCAAACGGCTTGAGCAGATAGTCGTAAGCCCCGTTGCGCAAAGCTTGCAGCGCAACCTGTATGTCGTGGACAGCCGTCACCATCACCACCGGCATGTCCGGGTAACGCTCCTTGGAGCGCTCCAGTAGGGCAATCCCGTCCATCTCCGCCATCATCAGGTCAGAGAGCACGAGGTCGAATTCGTCCCCGGACTCGAGAATCGAGAGCGCTTCAACCCCACTGGCCGCCTGGCGCGTCTGAAAATGGGCTCCGCCAAGCATGGAGGAAACAATTTCGCGGATTGTTTCCTCGTCGTCGACTACGAGGATGCGGTCATTGGGCATAGCGTTGAGTCTTATGTATCGCTTATTTTAGGCGACGACTTCACATTCCGAAAGTAACCAATGGAGGGCGGAAAGTCGGGTACGTCTGGGGCGGGGCGTGATATTTAAAGAGCTTAGGTACTCGTGCGCTTCGTCTTTTGTGCGCGTACCGGTAGTGCAGTCGCCGATATCCTATGGACCCTGCCGGGCTAGTGGGTAATTCGCTTGGCGCGTTGACCATCCCCTGGTTGACGGCGCGGGAAACTGCCGCCCTGATCGTCGTGGCGGTGAGTCTGCTTTTCTTCCGCGTTTTTCGCGAACGTTGTCTACTGGCATGGGCTGCAGGCTGGATCGCATACGGCGCTTTCCTGGAAGTCGCAGGCCTCGAATTGCACGGCGTCTCCAAGTCCGTCGCAGCCTTTGCGCAAGCTGACTACATTCTGGCCATCGGCCTGTTTGCTGCCGCCGCGCTCATCTCCGCCCAATCCAAACGCTCCCTTACCGCGCTCGTGGCTGTTTGTTGGGTGCTCATGGTCTTTGCCGCCATGCGCCCGCTCTATTTTCCCGATTCCCTGTTCTTTCTCGACGCCAGCACTCTGCGCCTGGGCCTCGACCTATGCTGTCGCTTGATTGCGGTCGCGGCCGCTTTCGAACTGGCGCGTCACCGCTTCGGGCGTATTGGCGTCGGCCCGTTGCTTTTCGGCGCCGGTCTCCTGACCTTGAATCTGCACTGGCCTGCATTCACCAATCACATTCCGATTGAAGGCTATTTGTTGGCTGAGGTGCTCTTCGGTTCGAGCATGCTGGTAGTCGTGCTCGACGATTCGCGTCTGCGCACGCGCCGCCTCACCATGCTCAATGAGCTGACCGGTACGATTGCCCGCGGACAGAATCACGCTCCCATGATGCAGACGGCGCTGGAGAAATTGCGGGCCGTCGCAGGAGCCAAGGCCTCATGGTTCCAGTTGATGGAAGGCGATCACCTCGTGCCCACCCAGCACGTAGCCTTGTCCCCGGAGTTTCTGCGCGCTCTAGGCAATGTCGGAACCGATGGGATCGAAGCGCGTGTTCTCGAAGAAAACCACGCCGCCGTCGTCAAGCCGTCCGAGATGCCCGCGCAGCAGCGCGAGCAACTGGCGAAATACGGCCTGCATCACGCCATCCTGCTACCGGTGCAAGGCAAGAAAACGGTAATTGGAATCCTCTCGCTCGGCTATTCTGGCCATCGCTACCACACCCGCGAAGAGTTGGAATTTCTCGAAACGGTAGTGCAGAAGCTGGGCATCGCCGTCGAAAACCTGCGCCTGCTCGAGCAAGTGTTGCGCTCGCAGCGGCAGTGGATGAACACCTTCGATTCCATCCAGGATCTGATTCTCGCGCACGACGCCGACTTTCGCATCCTCAAGACCAATCAAGCCCTGTTGCAGCGCCTCGAAAAGGCGCCGGCCGATGTTCTCGGCAATCTCTGCAAAGAGGTCCTTCCGCAAAGCCGCAATTGGAGCGGTTGCCCCTACTGCGAGCGCGGCTCCGGCCTCACCGAAGGCTCCGATCCTTGTTTCGGCGGCCAGTCCGTGGTTTCCACTTCATCCTACGCCGAGCAGGGAACGCAGCAGAAGGGCGTCATCCACGTCGTGCACGATACGACCGAGCGGCAGGTCGCCGAAGAAAAATATCGCATGCTCTTCGAGCAGGCGCAGGAAGGCGTCTTCCTCGCCACGCCCGAAGGTGAATTGCTCGATTGTAACGACGCCTTCGTCACTATGCTTGGCTACAGCAGCCGCGACGAACTGATGGCGTTGGACATGGGTAGCGTCTTGCACTCGGTTCCCGAGGAGCGCGAGGCCTTCCGCGAAGAGATCGAGGCGCACAACTACGTGCGCAACTTTGAAATCACCGTTCGTCGTAAAGACGGCACGCTGCTGTCGGTTGCGCAGAGCTGCTTCGCCACACGCGATTCCAGCGGACGCATCGAGCGCTATCAGGGATTCGTACTCGACATCACCGAAAAGAGACGCTCGGAAGACGAGATGCGGCGGCGCAATCGCGAACTCAACGCGCTCAATGCCATGGCCGTGATCGCCACTCAATCCTTCGATCTCGATGAAATTCTCAATCTCACCCTGCGTCAGGTCATTTCGCTCTTCGGAGCGGAAACCGGCTCCGTCTATCTCGCGGCCGAACCCGAAGGCACCTTCCGGCGGCGCGCAGGCTGGGGCCCGCGCAGCGAAGCGCGCGTAAAAATGTCGGAAGTGGTATTTCCCGAAGGCCTCGGCGATCTGGTAATGCGCTCCCGAGCCGAAGTGGTAACGCAGGATTTTATGCCCCACCTTCCAGCCGCCGTCGTCGAATTTGTCTGCGCCGACCGCCTGCCTTACTGGATTTGGGTCGTCCTTTGGAGCAAGGACAAGCCCATCGGCATCATGGGCATCGCCAGCAAAGAAGACCGGCACTATTCGAGTAACGACGAAAATCTGCTCGTCGCTATCAGCCGCCAGCTCGCGACCACCATCGAAAAAGTCCAGCTCTACGAAGAGACCTGCCGTGCGTACGAAGATCTACGGCGCACGCAAGAACAACTCCTCCAAAGCGAAAAGATGTCTGCCGTCGGCCAATTGATTTCGGGCGTGGCGCACGAGTTAAATAATCCGCTGACCGCTATCCTCGGCTACGCCCAATTGCTCGAAGGCGCCGGTCTTGACAAGCAATCCGCCGATTACGTCCGCAAGCTCTTCAAGCAGGCGCAGCGCACCCACAGAGTCGTGCAGAATCTCCTCTCCTTCGCCCGCCAGCGCAAGCCGCAGAAACAGGAAGTCGATCTCTGCAAAGTGCTCGAAGAGTCGCTCACCCTTCGCGAATACGATCTTCGCGTCAACAATGTCTCGCTCGAACGCGACATCCCCGAAGGCTTGCCGTCGGTCGTTGCTGACCCGCATCAACTCGAGCAAGTCTTTCTCAACATCATCAACAACGCTCTCGACGCCATGGTCGAAGGCAGCGCCAGCGGACTTCTGAAAGTGCGCGTCTTCAAGAAAGACGCCTACGTCTGCGTTGAATTCGATGACAGCGGTCCCGGCATCAAAGACCCCAGCCGTATCTTCGATCCTTTCTACACGACAAAATCGGTGGGCAAGGGCACCGGTCTCGGCCTGAGCATCTGCTATGGCATCGTCAAAGAGCACGGCGGCGAAATCGTGGCGCGGAACCGTGAAGAGGGCGGGGCGACCATCGAAGTCCGCCTGCTCGCGAGCGAAAAGGCCGCGCAACCCGAAGCGCCTCAAGCTGCGCGCCGCGAATCGGTGCTCAAAGGCCGGGTGCTCCTCGTCGAAGACGAAGAAGCCGTGCTCGAATTTGAACGCGACGTCCTGGTCGGCGCCGGCGCCCAAGTTGCGACCTCCATGAGCGTGGAAGACACGCAGCACCTATTGCGCAACGGCGCCTTCGACGTGATAGTGATGAATGGCAGAATGCCCGGCGGGTTCAGCGCCCGCGATATCTATGAGTGGATTGCCACCAATTGCCCCGGCGTGGAAAAAGGCTTGCTCCTGACATTCTCCACACTAACCGATCAGGAGACGCGAACTTTCCTGCAAGAGAAAGGTTTGCCGACGCTGGCCAAGCCTTTCGAGGTTGCCGACCTCATCTCGAACGTGCGCACGCTAATCCAGCGCGAAGGTAAGCCCACAACCAAGCCGCTCGCGCCAAATCCGGCAGCCCAAGAGACGAACGAAGCAAAGGCGTCGGTCGCAACCGCGGGATCGTAGCCGCTCTTTCTAAAGTTGCTCCTTCAATCCCCGCATCATCTCCCCAATCAGCCTCTCGTTCCGCCGATACCAGCGCCAATGACCTTCTCTTCTTGCTTCAACCACGCGCGCTTTCTCCAGAATCCGCATGTGATGCGAAACCGTAGGCTGCGCCAGCTTCACACGTTGCTCGATGTCGCCAGCGCACAGCCCAGTTTCTTTATCGATCGAGCATCCACCTTTTTCTTTGAGCGCCGCCAGAATCCGTCGGCGAGTGGGATCGGCAATGGCATGCAGGAAGCGATCAAGATCGGCAGAAACGTGAGCCATGATCAGGAAGGGTAACAGAAACTATGCGACGAGCTAACGGACAAGTTTGAAGCTCGCGGCTCGTAGCTTACTTTTTCACGATCGGATTGTACCCATCGCCAATCAATCGCGCGCGCATGGCTTCCGCATCCTTCAACTCGCCATAGGGGCCGACCTGCACGTGAAAGAACTTGTCGGCCGAAGAATTGTTGGCTGTAAATGCGGGATACTGCTTCTTCTTCAAGGCCTCAACCAGTGACTCGGCATCCTCCTGCCGGCTGACCGCCGCAACCTGCACGAAATATCCACCGCTCTCCGGCGCCGGAGACGCGTCCGCCGCATCCTTAGGCGCCGCGTCCGCCCCGGAACTCACCGGAGTAGCCACTGCCGTCTGTGTCGTCTGATTTGCCGGCTTCAGCGCGGCATCGGCGCTCTTCTCCCCGACCGCCTTATAAAAGCTGAAATCGTTGGACTGAGGCTGAGCCTGTGCCTGCGACGCCGTGAGCGCTGCATTGTTCTTCGCTGCCGTAGGCCGAACCACCGTCGCCGGAGTTCCCGCAATCAGCCCCGGTGTGCTGAACACGCCGGCGCTAGCCGTTCGCCGCCCAAGCGAAAAGCCGATGGAAAAAAAGAAAGCGCATACCAGCACAAAGGCAAAGAAAATGGCCAGCATGCGGCCCGTGCCCAGCGTAATCTCCGTATCCTGTTCTGCGGTAGCCATAAAAAATTAACTTCCCTCTACCCCTTCGCCGGAGCAGCCGCTGGCGTCTTCCCACCCGCCAGCAAGGTCTGCAACCCGGAATAAAAATCAATCGGCACCGGGAAAACCACCGTCGTATTCTTCTCGACCCCGATTTCCGTCAGCGTCTGCAAATATCGTAGCTGGATGCTGGCCGGCTCGGAAGATAACAAATGTGCAGCGTCCACTAGCCGTTGGGCGGCCGAGAATTCGCCCTCCGCGTGAATGATCTTCGACCGCTTTTCGCGCTCCGCCTCGGCCTGTTTGGCCATGGCCCGGAGCATCGACTCCGGCATATCCACTTGCTTCACTTCCACATTCGCGACTTTCACTCCCCACGGCGCCGTGTGCGTGTCGAGGATGCTCTGCAACCGCAAATTAATCTTGTCGCGATGTGCCAGCAATTCATCCAGTTCCTGCTCGCCCAGCACCGAACGCAAAGTAGTCTGCGCAAACTGCGAAGTCTGGTAGGCGTAGTTCGACACTTCTACCACCGCCTTATTCGGATCAATCACCCTCAGAAAAATAACCGCATTCACCTTCAGGGTGACGTTGTCCCGAGTAATAACATCTTGAGGCGGAACCTCGATAGCTTCCTGGCGCAGCGAAATCCGCACCATGCGCTGTATGGGGGCAAACACAAATGCCACTCCCGGCCCTTTGGGCCGAGATCGCAAGCGGCCGAGCTGGAAGATGACGCCGCGTTCATACTCTGAAAGGATCTTGATGCAGCTCAGCGCATAGATGATAAAGATGACGATCGCAACCATGATCGGTAATCCAATATCCGGCATACTTGCCTCCGCCCAACGTGCTGTTCACACTATGAGCGGATTGTAGCGCAATGCAGCGGTTATCGCGGCGACAACCTGCCACGCGCAGTTGCTGAGGAAGATGCGTCCTCCGCTCCGAGACGACGAGTTGCGGCGAGATCGCGAGATGTTTCTGCATCCCGCCATCGCCGTTGCCCACAACAATCGGGGCAATCTGCTAGGGTTGAGTCGTCCCTTTGACCCAGTAAATCGCGTACCATGCTCCCGCCATCAAGCTGCCGGAAACCACGCGCATGAATGTATGCATGGAAGCAAAGTAGCCCGCGAAGCCGGCGGCGCCGACCAGTTGTAAGAGCAACTGCCCAGCCGACCAGGCGCGGCGCCACTTAGGCGACAGCCGTTCGCGCCACCCGCGCAATGCATCCATCTGTTCTTTAAAAAGGATTCCCTGCTCGAGGCCATCCTCAAAGCTGACTTTACCTCGTTCTCCGAGGGTTGGCTGCGAAGGCTGCAAGCGCTGATCGAGTTCATTTCCCGTCATATTGATGATGGGGAGCTTCCCCGCAGGAAGAACCCAAACCATACTCACAAACCCGAATCTGCCAGGAAAGTTGCTGGATCGCGAATCCCTGTGCGGAGAGCCCGCTGGGGAGTTCGTCTTCTAAGCCATCACCGGTTTCGCGGATGTCACCGGCTCAACCCGTAGCGTAAGCCCATCTACCTGGCTCACAACCACTTGTTCTCCGGCGGGGATCGGCGCAGTAGATATCGCATCCCAAAGCTCACCATGCACGAAAACTTTTCCCGCTGGTGCCAGCAGGGTTTCCGCAGTTCCTATTTCGCCAATCAACCCCTCTTCGCCGGTGACAATCTTGTTGCGGCGAGCACGCACTGCGATCCCCATCAGAAACGCGGTAATGATTCCCAGCGGGACAGCCACGGCGACAGCCGTCAAAAAGCGAACCCGCATCTCGGGAATCGGCCCGTCAACCAACAGCAATCCGCCGAGAGTTAGCAGGACGATTCCGCCCGCCGTGAGCACTCCATGACTGGCAAACTTCGCTTCAGCGGCAAAGAGAAGAAAGGCAACGAAGATCATCGCCAGTGCCGCGTAACGGATCGGCAACAGGTGCATTGCAAACGCCGCCAGCACAATAAAGATCACTCCAATCGTCCCCGGCACAACCGCGCCCGGATGATTGAATTCGACATACAGGCACAGCGCCCCAATCATCAAAATGATCAGCGTGATGTTCGGGTCCATAATGTAAGAAAGGATCCGTTCTTTCAGCGTCATCTCGTAATCGCGAATCGGCTGCCCCGCGAGATCGAGCGTCACCGCCGTCCCATCGAAGCGTTTGAAACTCTTCCCGCTCATCTGCCGAAACAAATCCTGTTCAGTCGGAGCAACATAATCGATCAACTTCTTGTCGAGTGCTTCCTGATCAGTGAACGACTTCGACTCGCGCACCGCACTCTCGGCGAGTTCGACATTGCGCCCGCGGCGGGTCGCCACCGACCGCATCAGCGCAGCCGCGTCATTCTCAATTTTCTTGATCATCGTGTCGTCGGGCTTGCCATAAAGAGTCACTGGATGCGCAGCCCCGGCATTGGTCCCCGGCGCCATTGCCGCCACATCTGCCGCTTCGAGAATAAAAATCCCCGCCGACCCCGCCCGGCTTCCCGCCGGAGTGACATACACAATTACTGAAACCGGCGACGCCACAATCTTGTCGATAATTTCGCGGGTAGACTCAACCAGGCCGCCAGGCGTGTTCATCTCAATGAGTACCGCCTGGTCTTTCTCGCGATGAGCCGTTTCCAGCGCGCGCTGAATATATTCCGTCGTAACCGGCTGTATAGCGTCGTCAACAATAATCTTCAGGACGTCAGCCGAACAGGAAGCGACAAGAAATAAAGAAGTAAGCGCAGCGAGACAAAAGCGAGAGGCGAGCCTTTTACTGAGAAATGAGAACCGAAAGCTGGAAACTGAGGACCGGGAACCGAGAACTGACACGCGAGAACTAAGAGCTGAAAGCTCAGGGCTGAGAGCGCGTTTCATCGCGCTTTCTCCGCGATCTTGGCCGCCAGCGCTCGCTTCATATCCTGACCGGCGCTGTTTCCCGGCTCCAATTGCAGCACGCGACTGATATCTTGCGCGGCCGCTTCCATGTGATCTTCGCGCAGGTCAAGCCTCGCAAGAATCAGGTAAGCATCGGCAGATTCGCGAATGCGGAGCGCCGCCTCAGCTTGCGTCCGCGCTTCGTGCGAATCGCCACGTGCCTCGTAATCTTCCGCGAGCGCGGTTAATGGCGCCGTGCTCGACGGGTCAACCGTCGCCGCGTGACGGAATTCCGCTTCGGCTTCGCTTGTGAATCCGTGCGCCAAAAGTTCCTTGCCCAGTTCCACGTGGTAGCGTGCGTGCCCATTAGGGTCGGAGAGCGCAAAGCGTTGCTCCGCCCAACTCCCCATCTGCGTCGTCATTTGGCGAAACGCATCTTCCTCGTAATCGCGCTTGATCCGCTCGGTTCCTACCTTCGTCGTAGCGCTGCTCGCAACAATGCTGCCCGCAACCGGCGCCAGCGAATTAAGCGTCGCCTGGGCTTCCCCATCGCTCGGCCGCTGTTCCAGCGTCGCGCGCAGTTCGCGCACCGCGTCACCATGATCGCCCGCCTGAGCCAGCGTCAGCGCGAGATTAAAGTGATAATCCGCGTCGCTCGGATCGTTCTGAATCGCTCGTTCGAAATAGTCGGCAGCCTTTTTCTGCCCGCGCCGCGCCGCCACCACTCCCAGGTTGTTATAAACCTCCGCCAACGGCAGTCGCGCCGCCACAAATTCAAACGCGTTCTCCGCCCTGGCGAAGTCTCCGTGGGCATAAGCAGCAAGGCCGAGATAGAAATTTGCTTCGCGCGCGACGTCGGAAGAAGCCTGGACGTGTCCAAGCGCAGTCATCGCCAGCTCGTAATCGCGCTGCGCATAATAAGTCTTTCCCAACTCCAGCCAAGCCTCGGCATAGCCAGGATTGACGCGCACCGCATCGCGGTAATGCTCAACTTTTTCGTCCGCCGTCGGAACCAACATGCCACGCACATAATTTTCCAGCGCGTCCAGCCGCATCGGAGCTGCGTTCGCAACGTATCTATCTTTCGGGACCGAGAAGTCAGTGCGAATCAGGCGAAGCAAATCCCAGGCCAGCGCGGATTGCAACGTCGCCAACTCGGCCAGCGGCGCCGACTCCGTGACTTCCGGCAAGAGCCGAGGAGCGCGCATGTCGAGCAATTGCGCACTCGCCGTCAAGCGCGTCCCGTCATATTGGTAAGACCCGAGTACGGCGTAATCCACGTCCATCTGCTCGGCGATTCGGTAAAGCGTGGCGCGCGAGGGATGAACGCCGGCCGGCACGCCCTGCCGATCGTAGGCGCGCAGCCGCTCCTCTCGGCTCACGATATATAAGACGGGAGAACTGAGTTGCTGGTGAAATGTTTCAGGAAAGGATTCGCCCAGCCACTCCAGGCTCGGCGTCGGTGAAGCATTGGCGAAAGGAATCACCACCACCGTCCTGCCAACAGTGCGCCCATCGCCTCGGCCGGAGATCGCGCCGTCTTGCGCGCGTAGCGACGAGCCCAGACAGAAGATCAGAGAAGCGACTAAGCCAAAA
Source organism: Terriglobales bacterium (assembly GCA_035483045.1). Lineage (GTDB taxonomy): Bacteria > Acidobacteriota > Terriglobia > Terriglobales > Acidobacteriaceae > Acidiflorens. The sequence continues at coordinate 25,605 of DATHQD010000041.1, read as the reverse complement.
ACAGCGGAAGGTTTCACAACAAGCCAATTATATCCACTCGACTCTCTGCCGCTTCACTTTTCAACCTGCGACATAGCCTGGCGTTCCTCGCCGTGAGCCCTTCCCTCTGTCCACCCCGGCAATTCATCACCGCCTGTAATCAGCCGCGCGCCCCGCTCATAAGTCAGATACGACCATGCCCATTGAATCATCACCAGCAGCCGATTGCGGAATCCGATCAGAAAGAGGATGTGAATGAAAAGCCATGCCAGCCAGGCAAAATAGCCGGATATCTCGAACTTGCCAAACTGCGCGACCGCCGCCGCGCGTCCAATTGTCGCCAGGCTGCCCTTATCGAAATAATAAAAATCGCGGCGCGGCTGATTTTCCAGATCGCGCGCAATAGTCTTCGCCACCCACTCCCCTTGTTGGATCGCGACCGGCGCCACTCCCGGCAGCATCTTGCCGTTTTCGTCTTGCAGCGCCGCCAGATCGCCAATCACAAACACTTCTTTATGCCCGGGAATGCTGAGGTCAGGCTGCACACGCACGCGCCCCGCCCGGTCGACTGTCGCACCCAACTTTCGGCCAAGCGGCGAAGCCGCCACTCCGGCCGCCCATAAGATCACCGCCGCCGCAACTCTCTGATCTTCCATCCAGACCGCGCCCGCCTCAACCCGCGTGACCATCTGCGAGGTGCGAACTTCAACGCCCAGATGTTGCAGTTGCTGTTGGGCTTTCCGCGAAAGTTCCTCCGAATAAGCGGGCAACACCCGGGGACCGCCTTCGATCAGCAGTATGCGGCTCCGCCGCGGATCGATGTTGCGAAACTCGCCATTCAGCGCGTGGCGCGCAATCTCAGCCAAAGTTCCGGCCAGTTCGACGCCTGTCGGGCCGCCTCCGACAACCACGAACTGCAACGGAGATGACTTCGCAGCGTCATCATTATTAGCGGTCGCTTCCTCCTCTTTCCGCCGCTCCGCCAGTTCAAACGCCAGCAGCACGCGCCGCCGGATTTCCAGCGCATCTTCAATCGTCTTCAGTCCCGGAGCCAGCGGCTCCCACTCATCGTGTCCGAAATAAGCGTGCATGGCACCCGAAGCGATGATGAGAAAATCGTAATCAAGCGCCTGCTCCTTCGTGATCACCTGCTTCTGCTCGAGATTGAAATCGATCACCTCATCGAGCAGTACTTCAACATTCGAGTGCGATTTCAATATCGACCGTATAGGCGCAGCAATTTCTCCGGGAGACAGGCCGGCAGTGGCAACCTGATAAAGCAGCGGCTGAAAAGTATGATGGTTTCTCCGGTCAACAACCGTCACCTGAACCGGCAGCCGCGCGATGCGCCGCGCCGCCGTCAATCCTGCAAAGCCCGCTCCCACAATCACGACTCGAGGCCGTGGTCGGCCGACGCCAGTTTGTGAAGTTGTAGCCATCTACTATAGAGATTCGCAAACGCGCCCCGCGGACGAAAACAATTACTACAGCATCGGGCGATCGGGCCATCGGGTCATCTGAAGTCAAGACCGCGTTTATCCGGGGATGGTTTTCAGATCATCCGATGACCCGATCACCCGCTGGCCCGATGTCCTATAAACTGCTTCTTCGCACCTAAATGCCCCCAGCGCACCCCACTTCGTCCGCCCAGCGTTTACTCCTGCCCTCTGTCCGAGACATTATTTTTGTTTTTCTCCTCTGGTCGGTGCTCGCCGGACCTCTCTCGAACCGCCCACTAGCCGACGCCGATATCGGCTGGCACATTCGCACCGGCGAGCAAACTCTAGCAACGCATTCGCTCCCCCACACCGATCCCTTTTCCTCCACCATGCAAGGCCAGCCCTGGTTTGCCTGGGAGTGGCTATATGACGCCCTGCTCGGGGTTCTGCACCGGACCTGCGGACTGAACGGTGTAGCTTGGCTATGCGCCCTATTGACGGCGACAATTTTCACCGCCCTGCTTTCGCAACTCCTTCAGCGCGGCACCGGCCTGTTAATGGCCGTGCTCCTCATGCTGCTGGCCGAGGCCGCCGCCATCATTCATCTCTACGCCCGCCCCCACATTGCAAGTTGGCTTTTTTCGCTGCTCTGGTTTGTTGTGCTGGAACGCTGGGAAAGTGGGGATCGGACGCTGCGCGGAACTCTGCCCCGCTGGATTCCCTGGTTCTTCCCCGCGTCCATGTTGCTCTGGGTCAACCTCCATGGCGGATGGCTCTTCGGCATGGTCCTCCTCGCCATTTACACCTTTGCCGCGTTCGTCGAGAGCGTTCGCACCGAAAAAACAGATCCCTTCGCCGCCCTACGCGTCGCTCACCGCGCCCGTGCTATGGCCGTCGCCTGGATAACATCAGCCGCTGCAACCCTGGTCAATCCTTACGGCTGGCGCCTTCACGTCCACATCTACCGCTACCTAACCGATCGCTACCTGATGAACCGCATCGACGAATTCCGCTCTCCCGATTTTCACGGCTGGGCCGAACGCTCCTTCGCCATCATTCTGCTGCTGACCATGATCGCGTTACTGGGCAATCATCTGGCAGGGAATCGTGCTCCCGGTAACCGAGGCAAAATAAGTCTGAGCCACTTGCTGGTCATCCTCTTCGCCGCCTATGCGGGGTTCTACGCAACCCGCAATCTACCAGTTTCGTCGATGCTGTTAGTGCTGATCGCAGGGCCGATCCTATCGGCAAACTTCTCAGCTCTGGCCGATAAACCCGCAGCCTGGCATTCGCTGCGGCAAAGCGTCAGAAAAACCGCAACCTTCTCCGACCGGATGACCACACAGGAACTTGACCTCAGCGGCCACCTCTGGCCGGTCGTAGCAACCATCGCCACATTCGCAATCTGTCTTCAAGGAGGATGGCTAGGCTCGCGCCAGTTAATTCACGCGCGATTCGATCCCAAGAAATTCCCCGTAGCGGCGGTGGATTTCCTGCAGAAAGAGAACGTCCTAGAACCACCCATTACAGATCCAGTCTTCTCGATCGATGCCTGGGGAGGCTACTTAATCTACGAGATGTATCCAGCACGAAAAGTAGTAGTCGACGACCGTCACGATCTCTACGGCTCCGACCGAATTCGCCAGTATGTAATCCTGACCCGCGCCGAGCAGGGATGGCAGAATGTGTTGAAAGACTGGCAGATTCGCACCGTGCTCTTGCCGACAGACTCAACCCTGGCCAACCTTCTGCGCGAACTCCCGCAAGATTGGAGACTGACATATGAAGATAAAGTTGCGGTGGTGTTTGAGACACGTCATGAAACGGAAGGTGCGGAGCAATAATTTCTTTCAGGCCGTCCCCGTGTAGAGATAAACTTGCCGCCATGAAAAGAGCCAATTGCGTTTCAATGGCTGTGGTGGTTCTTGCCTTCTCGGCTGTCGCACAAGACGCAGCAGACGGTGAGTTCAAACTTGCTTTATCGCAGCATCGCGGACAACTGACTTGGTCCGGCGCCGGATTCAAGATTGTTCAATCCTCAGCCAAGTCCGGCGGACGCGAGATCGGGATTCGCGGCAAAGATCAATCAGGTCGCCTCGGTTTTTTGGGCTTTCTGTTCCTGTTTCCCGAACAAGCGCCGTTGACCAGCGCAAAATGCCGGGATGGCGTGCTTGATCCAGAAAAGAAAAGCAATAAGACCTTGAAGATTCTTGCAACCGAAGACGTTACCCCACCCCTCGGCCCCCCTGTCTCTGTCGTGAGCTACACGTCGGAGGCGCGCAGCGGCAAGACGGCTTACATGGTGCGCGGCTTTGTCGCCACCGGCGAGATCTGTGGAGACCTCGAGATTTACAGCGATTCGCCAATCGTCGCGAAGGACGCCGATGTAAAGAATATTTTCGCGAGCTATCGTCTCGACGAAAGCTACTCTCCTCAGTTTAGCGATGTACTGCTCTATGCCCAAGTCCTTTACGATGCGCGCATGTATAAAGCTGCGGCCCCAATTTTTGAAATCGCATTGGCAAAGATTAAAGAAAATCCCGCATCGGTTGAGAAAACATTGAAGGACGCAAAGACTGCTACACGCGTAGTAACAGATCAGGCTGGGATGGCATATGGAATGTCGGGTGACATTCCGAAGGCACGCACTCTATTTGAGAGGGCGATTACAGAAGACTCAGACTACCCCATGTATTACTACAATCTCGCGTGTGCGGATGCAGAGGAGAAGAACCTGTCAGGCGCGCGAACTCATCTCCAACAAGCCTTCGCTAGAAAGGCAAATGTGATATCCGGCGAAGCCATGCCTGACCCGACGAAAGACGATTCATTTCTCCCCTACCGGAGCAACACAGATTTCTGGGCGTTCCTGGAGGGTCTCCATTCAAAATAGTGGCGCGTTCCAATACTCTGCAACCTAAGCGTCCCCGCGTCATCTGATGTAGTTGAGTTGGCATAGCCTTTTCGAGCACAGGTTACAATTCTTCTTCGCCGACGTCCTATAGAGTGCAAACATATGCGGATCGCAACCATGCGCAGGTGTCCTAATGGAACCATCGATAAGTGTCGGCAATGTTGCCTGGAGCCCTGCCAATGAAGTCGCAGTGTCTGCCCTTTACCCAGATTCCGCATACCACCCGCCTCTTCCTCGATTATCTTTCCTATGCTCCCGCCGTTCGCGATTTTTATCCGCGCTCTCCAATCTTCTCCGAATGGTTGCAAGAGGAATCGCGTCGTGTCACCTACGACGCCGTGCGCCGCGCTAGAGTGAGCGACATCCTCGCCCGCCAAAATCACGCGTGGGGAGCCTCTCCAAAAACGCTAGCCAACATCGACCGCCTCCGCAATGGCGCGCTGGCAGCTGTCACCGGCCAGCAGGTCGGTCTCTTCGGAGGTCCGCTGTTTTCGATTTTCAAGGCCCTCACCGCCGTCAAACTCGCCGATGAAGCAACCGCCGCCGGCGTCGATTGCGTCCCCGTCTTCTGGCTCGCGACCGAAGATCACGATCTCGCCGAGGTCAGCCACGTAGCGCTTTTGGCCGAGCACGGTCTGCCCGAATCATTCGCGGTAGATGCCAACGCCTTTGAAACTAACCTCGTCTCCGACGCGCCCGTAGGCACAATTACGTTCGGTCCCGGAATTGCGCCCATAGTTGACCGAGCAGCAGCGTTGCTGGGGGATTCCGATATCTCGACCTGGTTTCGCGAGGCATATCAACCCGGAGAAAATCTGGGCAGCGCTTTCGCTCTTCTCTTCGCGCGCTTGTTCGCCGATTGGGGCGTCATTCTCCTGGATCCCGCCGACAAGGACTTTCATGACCTCGTAAAACCCTTGTTCCGCGCCGCCATAGAACGATCGTCAGAACTCGATGACGCCCTCCTGGCGAGAGGCAAGGCCATCGAAGCCGCCGGATATCACCAGCAAGTCAAAGTAACTTCCGCAACCACGCCCCTCTTTGAAGTAAGAAACGGCGCCCGCACGGTAATCCGCCGCCGCAATGCCGGCGCCGACGGCGAAGGGTTCGCCGTAGGCGAAGAACACATCTCGCGCGCCGAACTGCTCGACCGCATCGAAAAATCTCCAGAGAATTTCAACCCGAGCGTCCTGCTTCGCCCCGTCGTGCAGGATTACCTTCTGCCCACGCTCGTCTACACCGGCGGAGCCGCCGAGGTCGCCTACTTCGCGCAAGTCGCAGTCGTCTACGAAAAACTGCTGGGCCGCGTGACACCGGTCCTGCCGCGCTTTTCAGCGACCCTCGTCGAGCCCAAGCCCGAGCGCATTCTGACCCGGTACCAACTCAGCCTGCCCGACGTGCTTCAAGGTCAAGAGAAAGTTCGCGCCGCCATCGCCGCCCGCTCGCTCCCCCTGGAGTTGCAGGCCCGCTTCGAAGAAGCGTACGCGAGCGTCGAGCGTTCGATGACAGCCTTACGCGAATCGATCGGCAAGCTCGATTCAACTTTGCTTGATACGGCCGAAAGCAGCCGCAGCAGCATGGCGCATCAAATCGATCGCCTCCGCGCCCGCGTGGCCCGCGCCGAAGAGCAGCGCAACGACGTCATCACTCGCCACGCCGAAGTTCTAACTAACGCCCTCTTTCCGCACAAATCCCTACAGGAACGCGAGGTCGCCGGAGTGAGTTTCGTGGCCCGCTATGGCGTCGACCTGCTCGCCAATCTCTATCAGTTGATCCGCCCCGATTGCCACGATCATCAAGTGATCGAAGTCCAGTAATTCGTCCGAATCATTATTTCGACTCGCCGAGAGCCAGATAAGTTCCCAATCCAATCATGACGGCGCCGGTTAACGTCCGCTGCTGCCGTCGAAAACGCTCCGATCCGCGAATGCGCTGGCCGATCGGTCCAGCTAAAAGGGTTACTACAATATCAGCGGAAGTGTTCAGCGCCACCGACTGCGTTCCCAGCAGCACAAATTGCAGAAACACATGTCCGCTGCTCCGATTCACGAATTGAGGAATAAAAGAAAGAAAAAACAGGGCTGTCTTTGGATTCAGCGCCTCGGTCATAACGCCTTGCCACAAGGGATTTCTGCCTCGCGGCACATCTCCGCCAGAAATTCTTACATCCTTCCTGGCATCGACGATCATGCGAATCCCGAGGAAACAGAGATAGCCTGCGCCTAGATACTTCACCGCGGCAAAGGCGATCGCCGATTTCGCCAGAATGATCGACACACCCGCCGCCGCTGCAAATACGTGCACCATCCCGCCAAAAAATGTGCCGACTGCCGAGAGCAAGCCTTCGCGACGTCCGCCGCCAAGCGCGCGGGCAAGAACATAAAGCATACCGGGTCCGGGAGCAACAGCAAGAAGAATTGCCGCGCCAAGGAAAATGAAGAAACGCGAGGAGTCCAACAGCATCGGGTGAAATATGATTTTGTGATTGTAGCCGCGGAGGCCACACACATCTAGACTTTGCGAAACTTTCCGTCGCTCAAGCGTATGTCCAACTCCTCGAGCGATTCCACACGCGCCACTCCCTTGTCGCGATAAGCGCCGGCCACATCCATCAACATCGCCTGCATCCCCGCGCCACTCGCGCCCAGATAATCCACCGAATAAACATCGCCGACGTAGAGGCTCTCTTCGGCGCGAGCATCCATGCTCTTCAGCGCCAACCGAAAAATCTCCGGATGCGGCTTCTCATAACCGACAAGTCCAGAGTCAGTGATTGTACGAAAGCAATCGGCAATTCCGCACCGTCGCAGAACGTCCTTAATCCCGCCATCCGCATTGGAAATAACCGCGATCGGATACAACTCGCCGATCCGCCGCAACTGCTCCACCGTCCCCGTGGGAATCCTGTCCCAGTTAGCCGACTTGCGAATCTCCGCTACCAACTGATCGCGCACCCCATCATCATTTACGCCAATCTCGGCCAGCAGCTGCGAATAGAACATCCACCAGAAATTTTGATCGGTGCTGCCATTGCTCGTCAGCATCGCATCGAACTTATTCTTGGTGCGGCACTCCAAATCGCGCAGTTGCTCATCGTCAACCGCAATGCCACGTTCCGCAAGAGGCGCGTGAATCCGACCGCGATTCGGAAAAAGCAGCGTGTTCCCCACGTCAAAGAAAACGACTTTCAAATCCATAGCGCTCTCAATAGCTCTCCGGCCTTCGTGCTGCTTCGTGTCCTTCGTGGTTTAAGCTCACGCATCTTGCACCCCAAAAATTGGGCCACTTACTAAAGTATGGCTGCCCTGACCCTGCGAGATACTCCAATGCATTAAACTGAACTCTTTGCCGATGTAGTAAGTGCGAACGAAAAGGTCATGCCCCAACTGCGCGTCGTCGTCCTCTGGCACCAACACCAGCCCTTCTACAAGGATCTGGTGACCGGGCAATATCGCCTGCCCTGGACGCGCCTCCACGCCCTGAAAGATTACTACGGCATGGTGAAGCTGCTCGATGAATTCCCCCAGGTTCACCAGACTTTCAATCTCGTTCCCTCCCTCATCACCCAGATTCAGGATTATGTTTCGGGCGAAGCGGAGGATCCGTTCCTTCAGGTGGCGGCCAAGCCCGCTAAAGACCTCACTGTGACGGAGCGTCGCTTCGCGCTGCAATATTTATTTCAGGCGAATCCCGTGAACGTGATCGGCCGCTATCCCCGCTATCGCGAACTCTGGGAAAAATTCCATGGCGCCGACGCCCAGCCCGAGCGTGCCGAAAAATATTTTCAGAATCAGGATCTCACCGACTTACAGGTCCTCTCGCAAATCGGTTGGTTCGACGAATACTTTCTGCAGGAAAAAGACATCGCCGAACTGATCCGCAAAGGCCGAAATTACACGCTCGAAGACCAGAAGTTTGTTATGACCCGCGAGCGCGAACTGCTCGCCGAGGTTTTGCCCGTTCATGCCAAATCGGCCAAGAAAGGCTTGATCGAGATTTCGACCTCGCCTTTTTATCATCCCATTTCGCCTCTGCTCTGTGACACGGAGATAGGTGCTGTTTCCTCGCCCGGGCTGCCCTTGCCGCAGAACCGCTATCGCCATCCAGATGATGCGCGCGAACAATTGCTACGCGGGCTCGACCTCCACAAAAAAGTTTTCGGCGTCCGCCCCAAAGGCGTCTGGCCATCCGAAGGCAGCGTCTCTGAAGAATCGCTGTCGATCGCCTGCGAACTGGGAGTCAAGTGGATGGCGACCGACGAAGGCGTCCTCGGCCGCAGCCTCGGCATAGACTTTTCGCGCGACGGCTACGGTCATCTAAACTCAGATCTCGCTCACAAGCTCTACACCATTTATCGCTACGAGAACGGAGACACGCGGATGAATGTGATCTTCCGCGACCACACTCTCTCCGACCTCATCGGCTTCGTGTACTCGGGCATGCCGCCGCAGGATGCCGCCAACAATCTCATTCACAAAATTAAACAATCGGCGCAGCCCGTTCTCTCGAATGGTCAGGACGCTATGGTTCCCATCATTCTCGATGGCGAAAATGCCTGGGAATACTATCCAAATTCCGGCCGCGAATTCCTGCGCAGATTCTACGATGCCTTGCAGAGCGATCCGACCATGGAAGCCGTGACCGTCACCGAAGCCATCGCCCGCCACCGCAATACCAGTACTCTGAAGACGCTCGTGCCCGGTTCCTGGATCAACGCCAACTTCAACGTCTGGATTGGTGCGCCCGAAGACAACAAGGCGTGGGATTATCTGTATCACGCGCGCAATTTCTATACGCAGGCCGCGCCCGACGCCAGCGAGAAGCAGCGCAAGCTGGCCTTTGAAGAAATCCTCATTGCCGAAGGTAGCGACTGGAACTGGTGGTATGGCCCCGAGCACCATTCCGCCAACGATCGCGACTTCGACGAGCTCTACCGCAAACATCTGTCCAATGTTTACCAGGCATTGGGCGCAACCCCTCCCGATTATCTCTTGCAGCCGATCAGCGGAGAAACGGTGCGCCCATCCTTTACCGCGCAGAGCGCCTACATCCATCCAAAAATTACGGGCGACATGGTTCGCTATTTCGAGTGGATGGGCGCAGCTAGCTACAAGGCCGATCAGCGCTCCAGCGCCATGCACGGCAAGCGCTTTTTAATGGATGGAATCTTCGCCGGCATCGACGAAGAGTTTGTCTACGGCCGCCTCGATTTCTCCGGCAAAGTGCCGCAGGAGCCCTTTGAAGTAATAGTCAATCTCGAATCCTGGTGCAACCACGCCGCCAAGCCGCGCCGAGAATTGCGCCTCGATGCTTCAGTGAAGGCCGGCAGCATAGAGTCGTGGAGGATATCGCCGGGAAAAAACAAATCCGACGCAGAGCCGGCTGATGTAGAAGATGTTCCGCGCATTGCCCTCTTGAAGAATTTCGAGTTTCGCGTCCCCCTCACCCGGCTGCTCGCCGCTCCGCTAGACATCGAAAAAATTCGCGGATCACAGACCTCCGACCTCCTGACCGTCCGCCTGCGCCTCCGCTTCAGCCTGTGGCAAAACCAGCTTCCCGTCGACGCTTTGCCGGTAGAAGGATGGATGGAACTCGAGCTCTTGGCAGAAGAAGACCTGCTGGCCGCTGGCAGCTAACCCGGGAATTGCGTAGGCCCGGACGCCCTAGTCCGGGCGGGCGAGCGGAGCTCGCCGGTTGCCGCGATCTTTACTGTCCGCTGCTCGCCACCGCCCCCGTCATCGTCATCGGGCGATTCAATTCCATCACCATCTCCGTCCCCGCCGGCAGCATCGCCGAACGATGCTTGCTGAGCCAATGCGCAACCGTCACCGTGGCGCCGACCGCTCCGCCAATCAGCAAGCCCTTGCCGCCGTCCGCCAGTCCGCCCACAAGCATTCCACCGCCCGTGCCTATGCCGATTTCCGTCAGATCCTTCGCGTCGTGACCGTCACCCTTGAATCGCCCTTCCGTATCCACGTCCGTCCCGTGCCGCCGGTTGGTGTCGACCAACGTCGCATTGAGCACGAAACGGTCTCCATTTGGCAGCACCATATTTTCCGGAAAGATCGCAATCGTCGGCTTACCCGCAATACGCCGCGGTTCGTTCGTCTTCGTCACCCGCCCCTCGATCGTCGTGCCAATCGGAATCACCGTCTTCCCATCCATCACCACCGCTTCCGTGACCCGCGCCGAAAACGGATCTCCCGCCTTCGAACTGAAAGTCGCCAGGGTAGTCTCAAGCTTCATCTTGACCGCGGTCCCGCTAGGCAAAGCCGTTTGCGCGCAAGCGAAGCTTGCGATCAAAATGAGCGATGAAAGTGAAAGTGTTTTTTTCATATCGCCTCCGAACCTCCAAATTCAGTTGTTCGCTAAAGATTTCCTCTGCGAGCCGGAGCCTGCCCTGAGCGACCGTCGAAGGGTGCTCTCTGTGGTTCAAGCTTTTCTAGCGTCGAGCGCCAGAAACTACCCCGACAAGGCCCGCACAACCTCATCGAGCGGTGCGCGATCGTTTTGGCTATCGCCGCGATAGATGTAGCGCAAGATGCCGCCGCCGTCATCATTACGACCAATCACCAGTGTAGCCGGATGCGCAATATTGATTGCGTCGGTCGCCAGCGCATGATGCAGGCCATAAGCTTTAGTCACCGCGCGATCCTCATCGAGCAAAAAAACGCTGGCAATCGGATGCTTCTCCAGAAATCTCGCCGGCTTCCACACCCCGTCGCGCTTTTCGGCCGCAATAAATGCCAACTGCGCCCCCGCCGTCTTAATCTCCGGAATCCGTGACTCGAACTGAGTCATGCGCTTCACGCAGCTCCGTCACCACGTCCCGCGGAGAAACTCGAGAACGAGCGTGCCCTGCGCGAGCATGCCAGCCAGAGTGAACGTTCCCTCGCGATTCGCCGCTCCCAACGAAAAGGCCGGAGCCAGCGAACCAACCTCCAAAGTCTCCGTGCGGTTCTTCATGTTCAGTCGACTTTAAGCGAGTCAGAAATTACGAACAATAACGGATGGGATACGTGGCATAACTCCGCGTCCGATATAATTTCGCTTTGCGCAAGAGACACGCAGAAAGCCGCATCGCGACCATTAGCGACGATCTTCTAAATCAATTCGAAGAACAATAAGGATGCCCTAATGCCCATTACCAGCATCGCCGATATCCGCGGACGCCAGGTCCTCGACTCCCGCGGCAACCCCACCGTAGAAGCCCAGGTTTTTCTCGATGGCGGAGCCAACGCCAGCGCCATCGTCCCCAGCGGCGCCTCCACTGGAGAGCACGAAGCCGTCGAACTTCGCGACGGCGACAAAACTCAATATCTCGGCAAGAGCGTTCTGCAAGCCGTGGCCAACGTCAACGGCGAAATCGCCGAAGCTCTCAGCGGATCCGACGCCGCCGACCAGCGCACGCTCGACGCCCGCCTCATCGAGCTCGATGGCACGTCCAACAAAAGCCGTCTCGGAGCGAACGCGATCCTCGCTGTCTCCATGGCCGCCGCCCGCGCCTCCGCCAACGCCTGCGACCTTGCCCTCTATCGCTACCTCGGCGGAGCCGCCGCCAACGTCCTGCCCGTCCCCATGATGAACATCCTCAACGGTGGCGCGCACGCCGACAACAACGTCGACTTCCAGGAGTTCATGGTCATGCCCATAGGAGCGCCCTCGTTCTCTGAAGCGCTGCGTTGGGGCGTAGAAGTCTTTCACACGCTCAAAGGCGTGCTAAAAAAGCGGGGCTACAACACCGCGGTAGGCGATGAAGGCGGCTTCGCCCCATCCGTAAAGTCGAACGTAGAAGCCATCGAAGTCGTCCTCGAAGCCATCCAGCAAGCGGGCTACAAGCCCGGCGAAGAAATCTCCATCGCCCTCGATCCTGCGGCCAGCGAATTTTACGAAGACGGAAAATATATTTTCAAAAAATCGGACAAGTCCGCCAAGAGTTCCGAAGACATGGTTCGCTTTTGGTCAAAGTGGGCGAACGACTATCCCATCGTTTCCCTCGAAGACGGCCTCTCCGAAAACGATTGGGACGGCTGGGCTCTCCTCACCAAAGAACTCGGCGACAAGATTCAGCTCGTAGGCGACGACATTTTCGTCACCAACATTCAAATCTTCGCCGAAGGCATCGAGAAGGGAATCGCCAACTCAATTCTGATCAAACTCAACCAGATCGGCACCGTCAGCGAAACGCTGGACGCCATCGACCTGGCCCGCCGCAACGCCTACACCTCTGTGATCTCCCATCGCTCCGGCGAAAGCGAAGACACCTTCATCGCCGACCTCGCCGTAGCCACCGGAGCAGGCCAAATCAAAACCGGCTCCGCCTCCCGCACCGACCGAATTGCAAAATACAATCAGTTGCTGCGAATCGAAGAAGAGCTAGGCGGCGCGGCACGGTTTTTGGGGGTGAAAGCGCTGAACTATAAAGGGCTAGATCACATGGGAAGATAATTCTAAGGAGTATCTATGAAGCGCTTGCTTTTGCTCACATTCTTGGTCGCGGTCGCGACCTATCCAGTGTTCGCCCAACAGGGCCCCACCTCGAGCGGTCGCCCGCCCAGCGTTGAACAAGTTATGAAGTTTTTCGAAGTGATGCAATTGCGTCAAAAGATGCAGACCATGTTGGAAGCGGAACAAAAACAGACAGATACCATGGTCACCGAGATGTTCAGCAAGAGATTGCCGGATGCGACGCAGGCCCAGCGGGCGCAGTTCGTGAAGATCGTGAACGGGGCGATAAGTGAAGTGTTCGACAATTACCCAATCGACGAAATGCTCAGGGATATGGTGCCGGTTTATCAAAGCCATCTGAGCGAGTCTGACTTGGAGGAGATCGTTGTTTTCTATTCGTCTCCGGTCGGGCAAAAAGTAATCCGAGAGATGCCAGCTATGACAGCTGATGCCATGCGTATCTCTTTCGCGCATCTCCAACCAAGGATCGACGGGATGATGAAAAAAATGCAGGAGCAATTAGAGGCGATGGCAACGGGAGGGAGCACTCCTGCCGCGCAAACGAAGAATTAATTCGTTCACTTGACTAAGTCCATGACTAAGCTATAATAGCATCATGGAAGTCAATATCCACGAGGCTAAAACCCACCTCTCCCGCCTCCTCGAGCGCGTCGCCATGGGCGAAGAGGTTATCATCGCCAAGGCCGGAACGCCCGTCGCCAAACTCGTGCCACTAAAGGTTCGCCCGAAGAAGCGCGTGCTCGGATCGGCGAAAGGCGAGTTCACCGTGCCTGATGATTTCAACGATCCGCTGCCCAAGGAGATCGAGGATCTCTTCTACGAATGAAGGCGCTGCTCGACACTCACACATTCCTGTGGGCGATCGCAGAGGAAGGCAAGCTCTCTCGCCGCGCTCAACAAATCTATACCGGTCCGAATGATCTTTGGTTGAGTGTCGCAAGCGTGTGGGAAATTCTGATTAAGGTGCAAGCCGGCAAACTTCTTTTGCCCGAACCCTCGGGACGGTACTTGACCAAGAAGTTGGCCAAGGACCATATCGAAATTCTACCGGTAACGCTTAACCACGTTCTCAGGATTGAATCCCTACCAATGCACCATCGCGATCCCTTTGATCGCCTGCTCATCGCGCAAAGCATCGAAGAAGGATGGCCCATCATCACCGTCGATCCATGGTTCGCGCGCTATCCCGTCGAAGTGATCTGGTAATCGCGGAGTCGTCACTGAAAGCTGACAGCTGAAAGCTGAAAGCTCCACACTAGAACCCCATCCGATCGTCCGCCGAAGGCCCGTAAGTCGATGGCACCGGCGTGTCATTCAAGCGCAGATAGACTCCAAGCTGCGCGCGATGATGCACCAGATGATTGAGAAACATCTGCCGGTAGGCGAGAAAGCGCGTCCCGCTGAAAATCGTCTTACCTCCGAAACCCAGCTTCCAGGGCTCCGTCCAGGCTTCATCCTTCGTGTTCTTGAGCGCCGTGCGAGCCTGCGCTGCGCCGTCATCGAACGCCTTAACGAGTTGCGCCGCGGATTCAAACGGCACCGACGGCATCTTGGTCTTGCCAAAATCAAGCTCAGGAGTCGTAAGAATAATCGTTCCAAAGCCGGCCAACTGCGCCACGTGCGGAGCAAGTTTATTCAGCGGCGCCGATTTCGCGTGCGGCGTAAAATCCGGTTTACTCGTCGGAACGCGCTCGAGCATCGTGCGCGTCTTCTTAATCTCTTCATCGAATTCCGTCAGGAGCAATTCATTGATGGCCATATTTATCCTCAAGGATGGTTTCTGCAATAGTATAAGACGTGGCCCGCCGAAGCGATTCGATCTTTCTGCTACGTGTGTGCAAGAGCTAGGAGCTAAAAGCCAGGAGCCAAGAGCCGATTCTATGTCCCGCCCTAAACCTCTCGTCCTAATCATTCTCGACGGCTGGGGATATCGCGCCGAAACCAAAGCCAACGCCATCGCGCTCGCCCGCAAGCCGACGTATGACCGGCTGCTCCGCGAGTATCCGAACACGCTCATTCACACCAGCGGCCCGTTTGTCGGATTGCCCGAAGGTCAAATGGGCAACAGCGAAGTCGGCCACGTCAACATCGGCGCCGGCCGCATCGTTCACATGGACATCACTCGCATTGACCTTATGATTCAGAACGGAGAATTCTTCCATCATCCCGTGCTGGTCGAGGCGATGAAGAACGCCCGCGCCAACGGCCGCAAACTGCACCTCTTTGGCCTCGTCTCCAACGGAGGCGTGCACTCGCGTCAGGAGCATCTCTACGCGCTCCTGAAAATGGCGAAGCAGCAGGGAGTCGATCGGGTCTTCGTTCATGCCTTCATGGATGGCCGCGACACCCTCCCCACCAACGGCGCCGGTTATCTCGAACAACTCCAGCAAAAGATGCGCGAATACAACTCCGGCAAAATCGCGACCGTCAGTGGTCGCTACTACGCCATGGACCGCGATCGGCGCTGGGAGCGCATCGCCAAAGCCTATAGCGCGATGGTCGACGGCAAAGCCGAGGGGGGAACATACTCCGACGCGGTGCAGGGCATGAAAGAGTCCTACAACAAAGACCTGACCGACGAGTTCGTGGTGCCGTTTGTTTGCACGGACAGTCGTGGCGAGGCACTGTCAAAAATCAGCGACGACGATTCCTGCATCTGCTTCAACTTTCGAGCCGACCGCGTGCGCGAAATCACCCGCGCTCTCTGCCGCAACAGCGGCCTGAACGAAAAAGGTGGCAGCGATCTGCCCGGCGCAGCCGAACTCGACGCCACCATCCCGCGCGATCGCGTGCCCAAGAATTTGAAATATGTTTGCATGACGCAATACGACAAGAACTTCAACTTGCCGATAGTGATTCCGCCGGAGACGATGACCAACATTCTGGCGAACGTAATGGGCGGCCTGAACATGCGCAACCTCCGGGTTGCAGAAACTGAAAAATATGCGCACGTAACCTATTTCTTCAACGGAGGAGTCGAGCAGCCTTTCCCCGGCGAAGATCGCGTGATGATCCAATCGCCCAAAGTTGCAACCTACGATTTGAAACCGGAGATGAGCGCCGCCGGAATCGCCGACGCCGTAGTAAAAGCCACGAACGAAGGCACATTCGACGTGATCATCGTCAACTTCGCCAACGCCGATATGGTCGGCCACTCAGGAAAAATCGAGCCTACCGTCAAGGCGGTAGAAACGGTCGATGCCTGCTTAGGTGAGATCGAGAAAGCAGTCCGATCCAAAGGCGGAGCCATGCTGATCACCGCCGACCACGGCAACGCCGAAATGATGATTGACCCCGTAACCGGCGGCCCGCACACGGCGCATACTACCAATCCGGTTCCGTTCATAGTAATGGCCGAAGATGCAAAACAATATTCGCTAAAGCCCAACGGCTCGCTCCGCGATATCTCTCCGACCATCCTGGGCATGCTCGGCATCAACGAGCCAAAAGAAATGACCGGAACAGATTTGCGGAAGCCACTAAAATCCTAACCGCCGAGACGCAAAGAAAAACCGAAAAAGATTTCAGATCATCCGATGACCCGATCACCCGATGGCCCGATACGAATTCTGATTTTCGTCCATCATCCCTTTGACCAATGGAATGCTCCCGAGTGGTTCCCAAAGAAGTTGCAGCAAGACTTTCCGCAAGTCAGCGTCGTTAATCTTCCCGACTATAAGCGGGTGGATGAAGAGATCGTAGATGCTGAGATCGTCATCGCATGGTCGATCCGCCCCGAACAGATTGCTGCGGCAAAGAAACTCCGCTGGATTCACTCTCCAGCAGCCGCGGTGAATCAGTTGATGTTTCCCGAACTGATCAATAGCGACATCGTTCTCACCAACGCGCGCGAAGTGCACGGGCCGGTAGTCGCGGAACACGTCATTGCGCTGATCTTCGCGCTCGCCAAGAAGATTCCCCTGTCGGTCCGCCTGCAAGAGAAGCACGTCTGGGGCCAGCAGATCCTGTGGGACGAGGTGCCGCGCGTGCGTGAAGTAGCGGGCGCGACCGTCGGCCTGATTGGCCTTGGCAGCATAGGCCGCGCAGTCGCGAAGAGCGCCAAGGCTCTTGGCATGAAGGTGATCGCGGTCCGCGAGCATCCAGAGAAGGGAAGCGAAGCGGCCGACACTGTCTACAGCCCCACCCAAATCGACGAAATCTTCCGGAAGGCCGACTACATCGTGCTGGCAGCGCCGGTCACGGACGGTACCAGGGCGATTGCCTACGCCGACCGCCTCGCGCTCATGAAGCCAGAGGCATGCCTGATCAATGTCGGTCGAGGCCCGATTGTGGATGAACCGGCGCTCGCCACCGCCCTGCGCGAAAAGAAAATTGGCGGGGCAGCGCTCGACGTATTTCCTAAAGAGCCGCTACCGGCCGACTCGCCGCTGTGGGACGTGCCCAATCTGCTAATCACTCCTCACACGGCCGCGCTGACCGACAAGCTTTGGGATCGGCACTACGCTCTGTTTTCGGAAAACCTGCGGCGCTACCTTGGTCGCGAACCGTTGTTAGCGGTCGTCGACAAGGTTAGGGGTTACTAGACCGGCCATTTAGCGAGTATCGATTCCGAAACCGATAATTGCGTTTACTTCTACCGGGTCGTCGCCGCGGAAGGCGGGGCGGAACTTCCAGTTGTGGAGGGCCACCAGGATTTTCGAGGTAGTTTCGGCGGCTCCGGGCTCGAGAACTTTGAGGTCTTTTAGATCTCCCGAACGATCGAGGGTGCAGGCGATTACTACATGCGTAGAACGGAGTCCCTGGGGGAGATCTTTGCGCATGGGTTCGGGAGCACTTAGGGCTTGACCCGACGGATGGCTGGCCGATGCGGGATCGGCATACTGCATTACGGCCGTGCCTAACGACGTTTCGATGTAGATGGAATAGTTGCGATCGCCCTTCAAGACGCCGTAATAGTTGAACACTCCGCCGGAGCGTGGCGTGGCTTCGATGGTGATTCCGGAGCCTTGATGAGTGCTCGCTGAGGAACGGCCGGGGCCGGAAGATGCGTCGCCGCCGGGAGAGCCGAAGCTGGGCAGGGTGATAGTGGTGGTGCCTCCCTGAACTGAGACTCCGGGCATTGCGGGCGTGCCCGTCGTGCCGGTGCCTGCGCCGCCCTGGCCGGGGTAGGGCGAGATGCCTGCGTGGGCGTTGGGATCGGAGCCGCGTCCCGCGCCTTCTCTACCGGCACCTGATCCTTCAGCTTGCAAGCCGCTGCCGGGGCCATTGCCTTTGCCGATGGATGCTCCGCCGCCACTGCCGCCTAGACCAGTCTTTGCGTTGCCGGAGGGGGACATGGCGATGGCGCCGGTGTCAGTTTGATTGGGCAGGCCTACTTTTGTGCCCGGCTGAGCGGAGATCACTACGCCGTTCCCGGCAGCGTTGCCTGCGTTAGCGGGTGGAGCTAGCGGAGACCCTAAATCGAGCTGAGCGCCTGCTCCTGCGCCCTTGTTGCCTCGTCCGCTGCCCGCAAGGGCTTTGCCCCCGCCGAGAGTCGGAGGAGGTGGGACGACCTCGGCGGAGCCTAACACCGATCCTGCGGATCGACTGGCGGACTTTCCCGCGGCTCCGGGATTCGCACCGCTTCCATCGATGCTGGCTGGCGGCGGCACTACTTGCGGCGTTAGCGTGGCCGCGGCGGATCTTCCTAATGAACCTCCGCCCGACGCGGATGGTGGCGGAGGGACGGGTTTGGCGCGCAGATCGCCAGTCGCGGTTGCTCCCCAACTGTTGAGGTCGCGGCTGACTTGCGATGGCGGCGGCGCGACCACTACTGGCGCGGGCAAGGTGAGCTTGTGCGTGGAGGAGACATCGCGCTGCGGCGCGGAAACCGGAGGCGGAACTACTTCGATGGTTTGCGTGATCGGAGTGCGGGAACTGGCCAGGTCGCGCGGCGTATCACGTGGAGCGGGCGCGACTACGGTCTGCGCGAGCGGATTCGCCGTGCGCATTTTGTCGCGCGCTGCATCGGGCGCTGGAGGGATTACGGCCGCGTTCAACGTAGGCGAGGTGCGTGAAGTGGAGTGAGAGACGTCAGGCGCTGGCGGAATGATACTGGGCGTGAGGCTGTTGGCGTTGCGAGCTTTCAGGTCCGAATTGAGTTCGGGTGTTGGCGCCACCGGAGCCACCGTCGGCAGAGCCGGCGCGATGAGAGACGAGCGCAGGCCTTCAGATGGAGGCGGTCCGGGAGTGGGTTTAAAGGCGAGCAGATTGGCGACGGCGGAATCGGAACGCGGCAGATTGACCTGCGGAGCGTCGACAATCTTCTCACTAGGCTTATCGCCGCGCGCGACGCGGATGGCCTGCGTGCGATGGTGAGCTTGCTCTCCGCCGGCGCGTCCCGATTTGCCCGACTGCGCGCCGCCGCGATCTTGCGTCTGCGGCAATTCGTCGCCGGAATAATAGATCACATCCCATTGCGGACGCGTTGGTGGCGCCGGGATTTCGAGGCTGACGAAGCGCTCGGGGAGCACGATGACGGCGATCAGCAGCAGGCACTCAAGCAGCCACGAGATGAGGATGCCGCGATAGGGAAAGATGCCGATGGGCGCTTCTCCGGCAAGGGCTTTCGGAGCGCGCGCGAGCGCGGGGCCCAAGGCCGATTTGAATTCGTCCCATGGAGACGACCATTCGACCAGCAGGCGAGGGGGATCGGGCCACTGCTCGGCGATGGGGGCGACCTCGGGTGTCGTGATGACTACGGACATTTATTCTGGGCTGCGTTGCTTCTGGGGGATTAGTCATAGTGTGCCAGAAAACGAGGATGTTTTCGCGGTACTTCAGTGTTTTTTCTTTTTCTCTCAGTCAGTGGGAACGGATTTTCCGGAGGGATGGCTTCTCAAGGCAGGATGTTTACCGGACGTTGTCCCCATCCTCTCTACCGTTGGTCTACTAAAATCACAGAGTTGGACGGATGGATTTGCTTGGCGTGGGTAAATCGATACATCGCTTATGGACGGGCTCTGAGCGCTAGCGCCTTGTTGGGGGCAGTTGCGCGACTTTTCATCACAGGTGATGCGCTACCGAGTGAACTCTGTATTTCACTGTTTAGGGCGCCAACGATCCCATTGTGCTGGGGTTCCGCCTCAACCACTGCGGTATAAAGAATCGATCCACCGGCATACCCGAGATGAAAGTTACCAAGATCAGACGACTTCCACTGATCCAGAATGCGCGGGAATTCTGTGCGGATGTAATCCGTCTGATCTTTTGACCCGGAATTGGCTCATCCTCGGTCACAGAACTTGGGTCGTAATTGGGAATCGCATGAGTGAGGTCACCGAAGTGTTCCACCGCACTGCGAGCGTCCGGGAACTGCTCGATCATCACATCCGTGTACCTCGCTGGGACAGTCCGTTCGTCATAAATTGCGTTGTACATCCGAGCGGCGGGAATGGATCCGTCCAAAATCTGAATTGTTGCTCTCTGCGTCCCCGCGAAGTACATTGGCACAAGGTCTTGCAGCAGTGCATCCAGTGCCATCGTGTTCAATCGAGTACACTCCGCAAGCGACTCTGCATCTGAAATTTTCTTGCAACCATCAGCGTTGGGCAACACGGGGACGAGCCGGACTGACATAAAAAAGTGAAAGTCAGTGCCCCGCATGAAGGGGAACCAGCGAATGTTTGTTGGGATATCCTCACGCTTAACCAGTTCAACCGGAAAGTGCTGGCTGCCATCGGTGCGCGCCCGGGCAAACTTATCAGCCTGTTCTGTCCCAGAAGTATCCATAGTCTGGCCGACCTCAGGTCCACAGGTCTGCGCGAAATCGCTATTCGGGTCGGTCACCCGCATGGAGTACCCGTCGAGGCTCTGTAGAAACGCGAAATAAACAAGAGATGGCAGGAAAAATGCCCTGCCACTCGAGTTTGTTGTCTGCAATTCGCTTCGCAATGCGTGGAGCGTCCACCCTTTGCTCACAGCCTGAAGGCATACGTTCATGCCGACCAAAGGCCTGCCTGTAATCGCATCCACAATTTGAACCGACCTTGGCGGGACGATGCGAACACATAGGATTATGTACAAGATGCCGATAGCAAGAATGGGGACGGCCAGAGCCGCGCCCACCCACCTTAGCCAACGTTTCCGTCCTTTGCCTTGGGGGACGGGCACAGTAGATGACATTTTTTCACTACATACTCAAGCAACCGCTCAGTCAAGGTTACCGACGAGCGAAGATCTTTATGTGGGCTGAGCAAAGAAGGACGAAGAGGCGGTGAAAAATCGCCATTGCACCCACAACGGGCGGGTGGCCCGTCCTATCGCGAAGCGAAGGGCGGGGCCTTTGGCTTTCTTTATCACAAGCGCCACGTGAGCACCATCACAGACCCCGACTCGCCCGCCGACGACAATAGACATCGACCTGTGTGAGGGCGGAGGTGTGCCTGTCAATTCCAACATGACGAGGAGGGTAGGGGGGGACCTCTCCCGGCGTAGCAGATCCGGGTTCGCAGCGATCCAGTTGACGTAGGGGTCCTTCGGCTCCGCAGGCCGATTCGCTTCGCTTATCGGCCTGCTTCGCTCAGGATGACACGGTGGGGTTAAATTTCACGCGGCTTCGGTGCGACGGACTCGGCACTGGTTGTTGAAAATCGCGATTGCACTCATCGACTACTTCCGGCGGATTTTGAAGTGTAATTACCCGATTACGGCAGTTGGAGATATGCGGAATCGAGGCATCTCAAGCTGTTAACTCCTATGCGGCCTCGCGCTCGGGGAAAGAGAGCGAGGGCTGCAGGTCAAGTGCATCGAGTGCGGGCTTCACGTTGATGCGGAATGAGGCTCGGTCTCGCGCGAGCTTCGGGCCAATCACACTGGTCAATCTCTCAACGGTAGTGCTCAGTTCTTTGGCATGCATCTGCTGCAATTCAATCGTAATGGTGATGTCGAATAATGCACTTTCCCCTTCTCGTTGTACCCTGTGCGCGAGCAAGCTTCCCCCGAGGACCCGATCCAGGCTCATGAGTGAGCGGCTCTTGCACACGGCGCATTCGTCGCCTCGACTACTGCTGATGACCTCGCAATCCAGGCAGAAGACCGCCTTCGAGAGAGGGAGAACTGCGTCCGAACGGTCCTTTGCTTGGGCAAACATATACACCAACCCTTTGTCGCTGAGATCTGGGCAGCTATGTCCAATTGCAATTATCGCCCTTTTCTCAAAAAGTAACCTGTCAAAATCTCCAGTACCTGAGCGACTGCCGATCCACTGCGCGAGTTCCTTACAAGGGCCCCCTGGGCAGGTGAGGGCACCTGCCCCTACGTTAGCGTGGAGGCGCGGACATATTTCTCCTGCCAATGCTTTAGGCGGCTTCGGTGTGGATGGGCTCTTCTTGCAGAATGTCGATCTGGTCGCCCATCATAGTTTGCGATTGCTGGATGGTGCCGGTGGGAACTTCTATGACAGAGGCGGCGTTTACTCGGATGGCGGCCACGCGCCAGGGTTTCAGATCTTCTTCGAGGTGGATGACTTTGCGCTCGCGGTCGAGGTAGACGGCGTCGATGGGGAAGCGCATGGCGAAGGTATGGATGCCGTGAGAGGGGTTGATCCAGAGGCCTTGACCGGCGGGGAAGTGATCGGCGCTGGTGGCCATGAGGCCGCGGAAGCGGGTCCAGTGAGTGCTCGCGATGACCAGGTCGGTCGCGAGGTAGGTGTTGCGGGTGCGGTTGAAGGCGTAGGACTTGGGCCCGCGTGGCATTTGCACTCCAAGGAATCTGTAATTTGCGATTTGTAATTGAAAACTTCAAAACCGACGGCGTCAGTTTGCAATTACAAATTACAAATTATCAATTACAAATTTCGTCATCGTTTGCCGGGGACCACGGGCATGAAGATGTGCATGAGTTGGATTACGGCGGGGCCAACGGTGACGAAGATCAGCGAGGGCATTACGAAGAGGACCAGGGGGATGATCATTTTTACGGTGGTTTTGGCGGCCTGCTCTTCGGCGCGCTGGCGGCGCTCGGTGCGCAGGGAATCGGAGTGGACGCGCAGGGCTTGAGCGACGCTGGTTCCGAAGCGATCGGTTTGGATCAGGGTTCCGACTAAGGAGCGAATATCGTCTACGCCGGTGCGATCGGATAGGTTGCGGAGGGCTTCTACGCGCGGTTTGCCGGCACGGGTTTCCAGATCGAAGAGATGAAATTCGGCGCTCAGTTCGGGGTGGGCATAGGCGAGGTCGTTGCCGACGCGCATCATGGCTTGATCGAGCGAGAGTCCGGCTTCGACGCAGATGACGGTGAGGTCGAGTCCGTCGGGAAGGCCGAGGCGGATCCGGCGCTGGCGCTCGGCTAGTTTCTTTTTGAGGATGAAGCGCGGGAGGAAGAAGCCGAGGGCGGTTAGGCCGATGAGCAGGAAGGGAGAATCGAATCCGGTGAAGAGGAAGACGGAGATGAAGGCGACGGCGGCGCAGAGGACGCGGAGGCCGCGATAGATGGTGATGTGTTGCGGGCTGCGATATCCGGCCTGGATAAGCCAGAGGCGGGTTTGCGAAGCATCGGCGGGCGAGAGTGGCAAGGCGCGGCTCAGGGGATCGAGAGCCTGCTGCATGCGTTCGCGGATGGCGGGCTTGACCTCGGGCTTGGTACGCTGCCAGCCGATTTCGCGGAGGCGGGAGCCGAGGACGGAGGAGGGCGTGACCGTGGCCGCTCCGAAGGCGAAGACGATGACGGCGATGGTGAAGAAGGCGACGATCGAGATTATTAAGGGTAACGACATTTTGTTCCGCTCGGTGCAATCAAAAACTTCTAGTTCTCAGTTGTCAGTTTTCAGTTGTCAGTGAAAACCAAAAGCGCCGGTTCGCGGATTTAACTGAGAACTGATAACTGACGACTGACATCTGGTTTTCACACTTGAATCCTGATAATTCTGCGAATGAAAAAATAGCCTAGAGTTTGCATGGTGATTCCGGCGACGATTAATGCGTGGCCGATTGGGTCGATGAAGAGCGGCATGATGAAGCCGCGGTTTAAGACGAACATAACTACTACTACCGTTGGCGGAAGAGCCATCAAGAGGACCATGGTGAGGCGGCCCTGGGCGGTGTGGACGCGGACCTGGCGCAGAATTTTGAAGCGCTCGCGAATGACGTAGGAGAGGTTGTCGAGAATCTCGGCCAGGTTGCCTCCGGTTTCGCGCTGCAACATTACGGCGGTGACGAAGAATTTTACGTCGACTAGAGGGATGCGGTCGGCGAGGTTGAGCAGGGCGTCGCGGACGGGCAGGCCGAATTTTTGTTCTTCGTAGAGTTGGCGGAATTCTCCGGCGACAGGCTCGGAGACTTCGTTGGCGATCATTTCCAGAGCGGTGGTGAAGGCGTGGCCGGCCCGGACGGCGCGGGCGAGGGTGTCGATCGCCTCGGGAAATTTCTCTTCAAATTTCTGGAAGCGCTTTTTTCGCATGTGCGAGGCGTAGGCGTAGGGGAGAAAAAATCCGAGGACGACGCCGACCCA
Source organism: Terriglobales bacterium (assembly GCA_035483045.1). Classification (GTDB taxonomy): domain Bacteria; phylum Acidobacteriota; class Terriglobia; order Terriglobales; family Acidobacteriaceae; genus Acidiflorens. Next base: position 1,356 of record DATHQD010000041.1, on the reverse strand, counting down.
GGCGAAGATGATCTGGCCTCCGGCGATGTAGGAGATGACGGCGAGCAGGATCGCGGAGGCGGCGCAGAGCATGAGAAAATTTCCGGCGCGAACATCGACGTTCCCCTGGGCGAGCACTTTCTGGAGGGCGGAGACACGTTCGGAGCGGCGGAGAAAACTGTCGAAGGCAGGGATGCGGCTGAGGACTTCGTCGCGCAGCAGAGCCACGTTGGGCGCAGCCTCGGCGGTCGGCTGCTGGACGGTGGAGAGGCGGTCGCGAAGAACGCGAGCCTGCGACTTGCGTTCATCGAAGAGCGAAACCGCGACAAAAACGCCCATGGTCACGACGATAAAAACCAGGATGGCTATGATGAACATGGACTAAACCTCCATCCGGGATTCGAAGAGCGCAGGACTAAGGCGGCAGCCGGCGGTGGCCAAGCGCTCCGTGAACTGTGGCTGGATGCCGGTGGAATGGAAGACGCCGCGGACTTTGCCGCTCTCGTCGATACCGCTGCGGTCGAAGACGAAAACGTCCCGCAGGGCGATCATGTCGCCTTCCATGCCGGTGACTTCGGAGACGGTGATGACTTTGCGCGACCCGTCGGAGAGGCGCGCGACCTGAACGACAGCGTGTACGGCATTCGCGATCTGATGGCGGATGGCGCGCTCAGGAATATTAAGGTTCGCCATAGACACCATGTTTTCGATTCTCGCGAGGGCGTCGCGCGGGGAGTTGGCGTGGACGGTGGTGAGCGAGCCTTCGTGGCCGGTGTTCATGGCCTGGAGCATGTCAAAGGCTTCCTCGCCGCGGATTTCGCCAATGATGATGCGGTCGGGACGCATACGGAGGCAGTTAATGAGCAACTGACGCTGGCGGATTGCACCCTGTCCTTCAATGTTGGGGGGCCGGGTCTCGAGCCGGACGATGTTCTCCTGAGCCAACCTCAGTTCGGCCGCGTCTTCGATGGTCACGAGGCGCTCATTGTTGGGAATGTACTGCGACAGAATATTGAGGAAGGTCGTTTTACCGGCGCCGGTGCCTCCCGCAATCAGAATGCTGATGCGCGCTTTTACTGCCGCCGACAGCACTTCCATCATTTCCGCGGAGATGCTGTTCAGTTTTACGAGTTGGTTGGCGGCCAACGGTCCAGTGCCGAAACGACGAATCGACATCGAAGGCCCGTCAAGCGCCAGCGGAGGAATGATTGCGTTCACGCGCGAGCCGTCGGGCAGGCGGGCATCGACCATGGGCGAGGATTCGTCCACCCGGCGTCCGACCCGCGAAACGATGCGATCGATGATCTGAAGCAGATGCCGATCGTCGCGAAAGGTCGTGTTGGCCCGTTGCAGCAAGCCGCCTTTTTCGATGAACAC
>DATHQD010000040.1:0-2738 GCA_035483045.1 Terriglobales bacterium | reverse complement strand
CACGTGTTCAGCTACATTTCCCCGGAGCAGCGAGTGCGCAAAGACCATCCGCTGCGGCCCATCCGCACGATGGTTGACGAAATCCTGAAGCAACTGTCGCCGCAGTTCCACAAGATGTACGCGAAAGTGGGGCGCCCGTCGATTCCGCCGGAGCAGTTGTTGCGCGCGCAGCTGTTGCAGCTGTTGTATTCGGTGCGCAGCGAGCGGCTCCTGATGGAAGAGATGGACTACAACATTTTGTTCCGCTGGTTTGTGGGACTGAATTTGGATGATGCGGTCTGGGACGCGACGGTGTTCACCCAGAACCGCGACCGGTTGCTGGAGGCCGAGGTGGCCAAGGAATTTCTGGCGCGGGTAGTGGGGCAGGCGCGGGCGAAGGGATGGACTTCGGACGAGCACTTCACCGTGGACGGCACGCTGCTGGAAGCGTGGGCCAGCGTGAAGAGTTTTCAGCCCAAGGACAAGAAGAGTTCGCCTCCGCCGGACGATCCGGGAAATCCGACAGTGAACTTTCGCGGCGAGAAGCGGTCGAACCAAACGCACGAATCAAAAACCGATCCTGACGCGCTGCTGGCGCGCAAGGGCGCAGGCCAGGAGGCCAAGTTGAGCTACAGCGGAAATCTGTTGGTGGAGAATCGCAACGGATTGATTGTGTCGAGCCTGGTGTGGGAAGCCACGGGCACAGCCGAGCGCGATGCGGCGATGGCGATGTTACAGGATGTTCCCGGAAGCGAGCCTGTGACCGTGGGCGGCGACAAGGGCTTTGATACTGCGGAGTTTGTGCGCGAATGCCGGAACATGCGCGTGACACCGCACGTGGCGCAAAACCTGGCGCGGCGAGGCGGCAGCGCCATCGATGATCGAACGACGCGACACGCCGGCTATTGGATCAGCCAGAAGAAGAGGAAGCGAATCGAAGAGTGTTTCGGCTGGCTGAAGACGATTGCCCTATTGCGTAAGGTGCGGCATCGCGGAACGTTGAAGGTGGATTGGATCTTTACGTTCGCTTGCGCCGCCTACAACTTGGTGCGCATGCGCAACCTGATGGCCGCTACCGTTCCCGTGCAGTAAGTTCGGGCCGTAGTGTCTCAGAATGGCGCTGAAACGACCCCATGGGGCGCTCGGCAGCGCGACAAAACGCGCGAATAGCCTCTCAAGACTAACAAAACGACGCATCGAGGGCAGAAATCGCTCGCTCGACATAATTTTTCAGCAGCCTGTTAGAGCTTCATTTACTTGTCGGAACTCTTCGCTTCAATTCTTCGAACCAATTCTGCACCACCACAATTTGAGTCAATGCGATCTCCGCCTGCTCGACGGGTTTAAGCATGAGGAAGCGCTGGCCGTCAGCCGAGATGTCGTAGTTTGTTAGCTGGGCGGGAGATGGTTCCTGCGTCTCTTCGAAAATCATTCGAGGCGTGGTCGCAGTGAAAGCGGATTGAGTGGCGATTTCCACTGCCATCATTTTGTTGCCATTGCTGTAGAACAGTTCATGTCCACTCCGGTTCTACACCGGTGCAGTGCCGCCCTCGGTCGAAACCTGGTACTTCCCGCTCGGGTCCGGATAGGCCTGAATGTAGACTTGATAGCGGCCCGATTCGTCCGAAGCGTAGGCCAGCCAGTGCCCATCAGGCGAGAAACGTTAGTGCTTTATCGAACGCGCGCCGAAAACCGTGCCTGCCTTCACCTCTTCGTGAAAACGCGCGTCCGATAAAGCACTAACGTCACTCGGGCATTGAGCTTTTCGAGGCACTCATTGTTTTCAGAGCTTATTTTTACCAACGCCTAAATTTCGGTGCGCTTTAGCAGATAATCGAGGCCCCCGATTCGGAACCAGCGGTAGCCGTAGGGCTCAAGCAAAATGCGATTCTTGCCGGATGCGTCGGGAGTGCTGTGATCGTTCGACAGGAGATTGACGAGATGGCCATCCACTTTCGCGCCAGCCCGGAATTTGATTTCTGTGGGTATGGGACTGAGATTGTGTACGAATAGAACGGAATTGTTGCGCCAATCGTAGCGGAGCGCAAGCACCTCGGGTTTCCCTGTCCCGAGGATTGAAAAATCGCCCCAACCGATCTCGGGAACCTCTTTCCTCATGCGGATCATGCGTTCAGTCCAGTCCATGAAGGAGTTGGGATCGCGCTTCTGTGCGGCGACATTTACGTGCTCGAAACCATAAGGGCCTTCGGCGATTACGGGAATTACAGGTTTATCACTTTCCGTGAATCCCGCTTGCGTTTCATTGGACCATTGCATTGGCGTACGGGCGCAGTTGCGTTCAGGAAGATCGAGGTTATCACCCATGGCGATTTCGTCTCCGTAGCGGAAGACGGGAGTGCCGGGGAGCGTCATCATCAGACTGTATGCGAGCTCAAGCCTACGTCGGTCGCCTTGCATCATGGGAGCGAGACGGCGGCGAATCCCTCGCTTGTATAGCTGCATGTTCGGTTCAGGACCGAATGCGGCGAAGACTGCCTGGCGCTGCTTCTTCGTCAGACGACCGAGGTCGAGCTCATCGTGGTTTCGTAAGAACTGCGCCCACTGCGCGGTGGCGGGACGTGGCTTGGTAGTCTTCAAGGCTTTGACAAGGGGACGATTGTCACCTGTGGCAAGCGCGTAGAAGAGGTTTTGATTCACCTCGAAGTTGAACATCATTTGCAGGCGCTCGCCGGAAGCGCCGAAGTAATTCATATCCACATAAGGGAGTACGTTTGCTTCGGCAAGAATGATGGCGTCGC
>DATHQD010000039.1:0-2752 GCA_035483045.1 Terriglobales bacterium | reverse complement strand
GGTACCCCTTGGAGTTGAAAGCCGAGGAGAGCGCGAGCACCTTGGTCGGACAGAATTCGACGCAAAAGCCACAGGCTTTGCAACGCTCTACCACGATAGAAACACGTCCTTTTGCCACGGGACCCCCACGTTGGAAGTGTTTGGCACTCCCAAAAGACTGGATAATTATGTCGTGCACTTGTCGCAGTGGGGTGTGACGGGGATCACCGGTACACGTGATGCTGCACAAGGGGACGCGGCCCTGGAAAACCAGTGCCGTCGAGTGTTTTTACTCAACCATTGTCATTCCGAGCGCAGCGAGGAATCTGCGGGCGACGGCAGCTGGGAAGAACGAGATTCCTCGCTACGCTCGGAATGACAAGGGGTTTAGAACGGGATTTGCCCGGATTTGCGGCGGCACGGGCGAGGGTTCGTTAGCCACTCCAAAAAATCTAGCGCCGGGCGCTGTGTCCACAGCAGACGAGGAAGATGGCGCTCTTGCCCTTTGCATGCGGCGAAAAAAAGTTCACAACGTCGTCGTCATAGAACGTCAGTCCCGACGCGCCTAATTTTTGAGCGTAGGCCACGAGATACAGCTTCCCGCCCATGATGCCGGCCTCGAGTTGCGTGGCACGATAACCTCGGTTGCCGAACTGATTGATGATCTTGTGAAGATCCGCCAGAAAGAAAATGTCCACACTTGCGTCCGCCGGTAATTCTTGTTCTAACCCTAAATACCCAGCGCGTTCACGGAAATCGCCTTCTTTTAGCAGTTCGAGTTCTCTCGTCGCGTGATGAAAGAAGTAGGCTCCCGGAGCGAGACCTTCCACGCTGTGCACGATCAGGTACAAATCGTTGAGTTGGGTGCCGCGCGGTTCGAGAAAATCCGCGGGAATTCCCCGGGTCGCGCGATCGAGCAAGGTCGAGAGTTCGGCAAACGTAATTGGCTCGCGGGCAAACGTGCGCGTGGACCCGCGCCTTTGAATCACCTGCTCGATCGTGTCAGGGGGCAACTCTGAATCGGCTACCTGCTTAAGCGGAATGAGCGCTCCCTTTGCTCCGACCGCGGGCTTCTTCGCCGACTTCGTTTTGCGCCAGGCGGTGACCTCCTCTTTCGAGAGCAGGCTCGAAGCTTCGTGCATCTGGCGCATCGCGGGATAATCCACTTCTTGCCTGGAATACGGCACCAGCGGCAGACTCAGCGGATCGCCAACAGGAGCCTTGGGCGGGCGTTTCGAATTGTGCCCTACCGCCAGGAGTGAGAACGCTACTTCCTTGTGTGTATCCAGATCGAGCAATGCATTTACTGACTGGTCGACAAAGCCCAAGATCAACCGCGCCGGAAATCCCAGCGATGTACTCACGGCCAGTGCATTCGCAAGCAGCGTTCCGTTGTCCCAGCCGAAATGACGATAGGTGCGTGAGCGATACTTCCACGCATTGCGCCAATACGTTCCGGTGCAAACGACGATGAGCGGAGCTTTTGCCAGCGTTGGTTCGTTCGCGGTTGCCTCGACCAGGAGTCGCCGAAAGTCTCCGGCGCGCAACTGCCGCAGCCCGAATTCCGCGGTGCCGAAGTGATAGACGCCGGCCGGCAGGTCGGGCAGATCCTGACATACCAGATACAACTCGATTTCGTAGAGTGCCCCGGTACAGGCCGCTGCTCGGAAGAAGGTCTCGCCACCGGGAAATTTCTTACTGCGAGTCACTCCGGCGGAAAAGAACAGCAGCTGTGCAATGTCATCCAGAGTTGGCAGCTTTTTGCCTTTGGCGACAATTCCGGTGCTCGCGATTGCCGACAGCGCGCTCACTCCGGTCTGACGAAAATCTTTTGGCAGCCGATTTACTTCGAGGGTGGGATAGATTTTGAAGAGAAGCGGTTTATTTTCCCAATCAAGAAAATGGGGATGAACTCGAATGCTGAGATAGGAATGCTTGGTGCCGTTGTGATATTTCCAGGTGGAATCGAGATCGCGGTTCGGCATTGGCATGCTATTGTATCGGTCCTGGTTGCGAATCCACGTTTTCGTTTTCGGACGCCATCCCGATTGACTCTCAGTTGAGCCCTTTCTTTTCCAGAAATTCCCGCACAACATCCTTGATATCCCGGTGCTGCCCCTCGACGGCGTAGTTCATCTGCAGCATCTCTTGATCGGAGATTTTTCCCGCCAGTTCCGCCAATGCCTGGGCCACCTCCGGATGGCGCGCGACCGTGGGCTCTCGAATCACGGCGACTGCCTCGTACGGCGGGAAATAATTGCGATCGTCCTGGAGCACGAAAAGATCGAGGGTGGGAATGAGCCCGTCAGTCGTGTTACCGGCAATCAGATCGACTTGCTTTTCCTTCAATGCGCGATTCAGCAGCCCGAGATCCATAATGCGCGGAGGCTCGGCAAAGCGAAGGCCGTAGGTGGCGGCCAGGCCTTTGTAACCGTCAGGACGCTCCATGAACTCGTACCCAAATCCCGCTCGCCAATGCGGCGTGTAAGCCGCCGCTTGCGAAATGGTTTGCAAATGCAAACGGCGCGCATCTTCTCCTCTGATCTCAATTGCGAACGTGTCATTAAAGCCGAGCGGAGGACCGAGAGCGAGATGAAACCGCCTGTCGTATTCCGACTTAACGCGCTCATAAACCTGCTCACGAGTACCCTGTGGCTTCTCCTTCAGAATCGCAGTAAGCGCGGTGCCGGTGTACTCGGGGTAGAGATCGATGCGTCCAGAGAGGATGGCTTGCTGGCAGATGAAGGATCCCGCGAGATAAAAACGCCGCTCG
>DATHQD010000038.1:0-84704 GCA_035483045.1 Terriglobales bacterium | reverse complement strand
CTGCAGGGCGTGAGCTCTTTTGCTCAGCCCAACGAGGCGGCACTCGCCCGCCTTCAACAATCAACGGCATGTCACCCCTCCCCCACGCTCGACGACCGCAGAAACAGTGCTACCTTGCACTTTCCAACGCCTGCCCCAAATCCTCGAGAATGTCGTCTATGTGCTCGATGCCCACACTCAGTCGAATCATCTCCGGCGTAACACCAACTTTTTCCTGTTCTTCGGGGGTTAGTTGCCGGTGAGTTGTGGAAGCGGGATGACACGACAACGACTTGGCATCGCCCATGTTCACCATTCGCTTGAACAGACGGAAAGCGTTGAAGCACTTTCTTCCCCCCTCATAACCACCCTTCACTCCAAAGGTCAGCAGCGAGCAGAAGTTGGAGCCCAGATATCTATGCGCCATCGGATAGAGCGGATTATCAGGGAAACCGACGTAGTTCACCCAATCGACCATGGGGTGAGCGCGCAGAAATTCGGCGACCTTGCGCGCGTTCTGTACATGTCGTTCGACTCGAAGAGCAAGCGTCTGAATCCCCTGCAAAAACAAAAAGCCGTTAAACGGAGACAGCGTAGCTCCGGTATTTCGTTGGCAAACGGTTCGGCAGCGCGCAACAAACGCGGCGTCACCGAAATGGTCGACATAGACCACGCCGTGGTAAGCAACCTCCGGCACGTTTAACATGTAAAATTTTTCAGGATATTTCCTCCAGGGGAACTTGCCGCCATCCACAATCATTCCGCCGATACTGGTGCCGCCCCCACCGATAAATTTCGTCATGGAGTGAACAACCACATCAGCACCGTACTCGATCGGCCGCAGCAGAATCGGCGTAGCCACCGTGTTATCAACTACCAGCGGCACACCGTGCTTGTGGGCCACTCGCGCTAACTCTTCAATGTCCGCTACGTTCCCTGCAGGATTGCCGACACTCTCGCAATAAACTGCGCGCGTATTTTCGTCGATTAATTTCTCAACATCTTCAGGGCGATCGCTAGCCGCGAACCGCGAACTAATCCCCCGCTTCGGGAAGATATGCGCCAGGAGCGTGTAAGTGGCGCCATATAACTGCGGAGTAGAAACAATGTTATTCCCCGCCTCGGCGATGTTAATAAGTGAGTATTCGATCGCCGCCATTCCTGAGCTGACGCTGAGCCCGTCTACTCCACCTTCCATGGCCGCCACGCGCTGTTCGAGCACAGTATTAGTGGGATTGCCGATCCGTGTATAGATGTTCCCTTTAACTTCCAGATTAAATAAAGCGGCGCCGTGTTCCGCGCTATCAAACTCGAACGCAACCGTCTGATAGATCGGCACTGCCACGGCCTTAGTTGTGGGATCGCCTTCGTAACCCGCGTGAATCGCGATCGTCTCCAGCTTCATTCGTCCATTAACCTTTCAATTAATCGGCTGCACTTACTTAGCGCTGGTAGCAACGCTCCGCACCGGAACTTGCGCCGGACCATGTGCAAGAGCCTTGACCATGGTTTCAGTGATACGGCGAGCGGCAAATCCCGCCCCAAAAGCGAAGCGCATCACTGGCCCAAAGCTGTTCGCCGCCGCCAGTCCCGCGAAATAAATGCCGGGCACCGACGACTCGAATGTCGTCGACAGTATCGGAGAGCCTGCGACAGTTTCGATCTTCGATCGAATTTCCGTGCTTAGGAAGGGCAATCGTGCCAAGTCCACTTTGTAGCCAGTAGCCGCGATCACATGCTCGGCGTAAACATCGCGCTCGCTACCAGCCGCCGCGCGCAGCCTCAGATGAACCTTCCCGTCCTGAACTTCAGCACTCTGCAGCGCGTAACCCAGCAAAGACGGCACCCGCGCCATCTTATCTTTAACAAACCATCCAGCCGACGGACCAAGAGTCCTGTCCACAATCTCCACACGCAAACTCTCAGGCAAATAATGAAACAACCCCGGCGCATCGGAAAAAAAACGCGAGCGCATTCCCGGCCCGAGACCTGACTGCGGATGGCGAATCTGCTGCCATTTTGAACGCGGTTTTCCCGTAGGCGTGCTGTGGAACTTCAACGCCGACTGCCGGGCGACAAGTTGCACGTCAGCATCGGCCTCCTTGAGCACGGCCGCCAGATCAATCGCGGAAGCGCCCCCGCCAATTACCACCACACTCTGTCCTCTAAAGGCTTCAGGGTTCGCGTGGCGGAAACTATGTGACACAAACTCCGAGGGTAATTTCGCCAGATTTTCGGGGACGTATTCAAAATGTGTGATGCCGACTGCCAGTACCACCCGCCGCGTCGTCAGCGTCTCACCATCTTCCAGCCGAACCACAAACCCTTCCGGCGCCCGCTCGAGACTGACAACCAACTTGTCCTCAAGTTCCGGAAGCAACCGGTCGCGGAACGCCAACCCATACGCAGAAAAAGTATCAAGGCGCACCGGAACTCCAGCGTCGGAGTACTTGATTCCCTGCTCCACGCAAAACTGTTTCAGCGTGAAGGCGCTGTCCGGATCGTAAATGTTCGAGGCAAACCCATCCGACTTCAGCATCATGCCCTTCGGCATGTGGTTCAGCCAGCTATCCATCGGGCGGCCAAAGATGCGGAACGGAATGCCGCGCCCACGGAAATGTGCGGCAATAGACAGTCCGTACGGACCAGCTCCAACAATGACGTTTTCTAACATGCCCCGAAAGACGCTCCTTTGCGAGTTTGAGTTCGTGATTGGCAAACTGCGGCAACCCGGTCGAATCGCGCTAAATTGTAGGGGAGAACTTCATTCTACCATGCGAACTTCACTAGAGACTTATCGAAAATAAGCGCCGAGATTGCAGTGAATTACAACTCTAACTAGCTTATTATCAATAATATACACCATGCACATTAAACAATTTCCGGAGCAATTCCATTGTTCGCTGCAGAGCCTGAGTTCTCGCGGGATTGCTCAACTTTAGGCCACCCGAGCCAGTTCATCGACCCGCAGTTTCGGCTTCCCATCACTTTGACCGAAGAATCGCTTAAGCCTGAGAAACGGCTTCTCCAGAAGATTCCACGACAATGCCGCCACCAGATAAGTGGCGGCAGCCGTTATCGGCAATGCCAGGTACTGGTGCTGCTCCAGATGGAACGCCTTCACCGCGTCGAGCGGAATTTTCTGGAGCAAGTAGATTCCATAACTGATCGTCCCCGTATAAATCAGAAACCGGTTCGTCAGCATCCCCCGCAACCACTTCTGCTGTGAAAATAGCGCGAGGTAAATGAAAGAAGCCGAGGCCAGCGCGACCAAAGAGAAAACGATCCATCTGGCGTGCAGAGTGTCAATTAGAAGTGCGAGCAGCGCCGAGGCGAACAACGTGATCCACGCCCCCTTTAGAAACTTCGCCGGAACAAAACTTTCCGATCGCACAAGAAGCGCCAGCAACGCCCCGGCCATCAAACCGTCCAGCCGGCAAAATGTATTGGAGTAGATATCGACGTGGTGCAGCGACAAGTAGTAGCGCAACGCCGGAGAAATACAAATCACGCCGATCGCGATCTTGCGAAGCTGCGACTCCGTGCAAAATCGCACTACTAACGGCCAAGCCAAATAGAACTGCTCCTCGACCCCAAGCGACCACGTGACGCCTAACAACCCAGTCGCCATGGTTGGAACCGGAACCAGAAAATTCTGCAGAAACAAAGGAAAGGCCCACCAAGGCGATGATCGTGCTTCGAAAATGGTCTGCGCTTCGGAAGGACGCAGAAACGGGACGATCACAAACATAAAAAGCAGGCATGAATAATACAGTGGCCAGATGCGAAGACAACGCCGGGCATAGAAATTCCTGAAATATCCTTCCGAGTCCTTGCTGTCGACCAGAATACCTGTAATCAGAAATCCTGAAAGCACAAAGAACAGATCCACTCCCATCCATCCATTGGCCGCGATCAATCCCAGATGAAGCGATGGATAAATATCTGTGTTGTGCACCAACACTAAGAGCACGGCCAATCCGCGAACCGCATCCAGTTGGGGGATTCTACTGCCCATGTAAAGCGCTCGATCAGAGTTATTCAGGAAGCACTGCGCGCGGCAAACTCGCGTCGTTATTCAAGAAACCAGGCAAGTATCCTGTCGTTGTTTTTCCAAATCGGCAACGGGTGAGATGCCCAGCATGTCAAACCAGTTACGCTTCACGCACCAGGCACACAAAATTACGCCTAAAGCTGTCCCCAATGTATTTGTAAACAGATCGGTCATCCCCGAATCTCGCGTAGGCAGAAAAGATTGCAAGACTTCGATCGTCAAGCTAACAGCAAAGCCGAAAACAATCGTAAGCCAAGCCGCGCGCCTGATCTTCGGAATTGTGGAGAAATAAGCGTAAAAAAAGAAGCCCAGCGGAACCAGACCAACGATGTTGACCAGCACATTCCTCCAATAACGCCAACCTGGCTGGTATTCGTCCCAGGGTCGTTCCAGGAACCGCTCATTCAATATAAAAAAGCGTTCTGGTATAAAAAGATTCGTAGCCGGATCGACCTGGTTACGAACTACTCTTCCGTTCAGCCCATCGAAGACATAGCGCGCCACAACGCCTTCGTTCGTGCCCGCATCATGACTCTCTCTCGTCCAGCCTGCAAAGCTCTGCGCCACTTCGGCCGACGAAAGTTCGTGATCGTAGATAGCGAGCCCTTTCAGCTGCCCGGACCAGCTATAAGATGTCAACGGAGAATTGCCAACAACCATTTGCCCCATCAAATCCCGACTTGAAACAATGAAGCTTGGAACTGCTCTTTTTAGCACGCCATCAACATATGTCGCCGTGCCCGACCGACCAGAGGTAATCGTAACGAGAACCGGTCGCTGCCCGCCAAACACCTCGCCGACATAGATTTCGGTTTTTTGGGGTACGGAATATGGACTCTCGCGTTCCATCACCAGCCCGCCCTGAAATTGACGCAAAGAAAATGTCGTCAGTCGGCTCGCTGGTGAGTAAAACGCAAGAATCATTCCTAGGCCCTCGGCATCGGTCCGGTTCGGTTTCAGCCAGATCTCGATGCTGAAAGAATCGCTGGCGTGCGTCCGGTCCGCGGCCGAGAGCGGACTCGCACTCACCAGGCTGCCATGCTTGCCGAGAAAAAGCCCGTTCTCTCCACTCAGCCAACTGACATCATTTCTGGGGACATGAAACGGCCACAGCCCTGCCGTCAAAGTGATGAGAAGAACGAGAAGGCAGAGCGCTTTCAAGACAATCCGTACATTACGATCATCTAACTCCAAAAAGCTCATTGAAAAACTGCCGTTCCATCGAGGAGACCTTCTTTCGACAAACTCAAAAGCCTCGCTTCATTATCAAATATGGAATGAGAGCCACCTCTGCCAGGCCAGGCAGAGGGTCTGAGGCGCTGAATACCGCTTCCAAATTGCAGTTTTTCAACGAGCCTAGATAGCTCTTCAAATTCGTGTCACCCTTGAAAATCGATAACATCGCCGCTGGAAGATCAGTAATCGTCCGAACCCACGAAACTCCCGGTCGTCCTTTGCTCACCTGCACCGGCAAACCAACTTGATCCGAGTAAAGCATGTAACTGAAGTCAACTCCCGCTTCGGCGCCAAGACTGTGATAGCCCCAAGTTCTAGCATTTACGTCGAGCAATTTGTATCGAGCATCGCGCGGATCAAGTTTGTATTCAATCTCTACCAAGCCGTAATAATCGATCGTACGCAGAAATCGCTCGGAATAGTCCTCCAAGGTCGGAATATCAACCGTTTCAACAAAAGTACTCGCCCTGCCGAACTCAGAGGGGTGTTGACGCCTGCGGCGCGCCACCATCTTCCCCACCGCTTCCCCATTGCGAAAAAACGCGCAATACGAGAACTGCTGGCTGCCTCCACCCGGAATCAACTCTTGCACCATAATCTCCCCGCTACCGGCGAGCTTCGATGCCTCCTGATACAGAGTTCTCAACTGGGAGTGGCTATTCGCCCGCCATGCCTTGGCCTTGGTGGCATAGAAGAAATGCTCCTTGATCGCCGGCTTCAGCACGAACGGAGGAGCAAGACCATCGAGCAGCGTCAACTGATCAACGTGCTCGGGATAGTAGGTAATGGGCGTCGGAATCCCAAGTTTTTCCGCGAGCCTATAGGTATTCCGTTTATCCCAAGCCCACTTCACACTCTCCCAATCAGGAGTGGGAACACGGAATACTTCGCTGAGCTCTGACCGATTGTGCGAAAAAGCGGCGACTAGCTCTTCCCTCGTGGGATAGAGGACCCAGCCCTCCAAGCTGAGCCGCTTCCCGATCTCGAGGATGCTGTCGACTACTTTGCGCTGATCGCGCAAGTCCGGCAGGCTCACAAACGACTTAGTGTACCGCGAGAATCTTGAAATCGAGTGTTCATCATCAACGACGCAGACCGGAACTCCCTGCCGTCCAAGACTGCGAACGATACCCAGCCCCTGATAGTCGCCGCCAATCACGACCGCCCCGACAGTCGGTCGCATAGCAGAGACGAGACCGGGACCTGGGACAGGTTGGGGCAATGCGCTCAAGAGTTAGGTGCCGTCGTTCCTTCGAACTATCAATCGAATCAACTTAGATGATGCAGATTCCGCCGGCTGTTGCTGATCCTCGGCTCCCTGATGTGGTCCAGTCGACGATTGCACACCGAAGACCGATACATTGAACCAAGGCATTTATATCGATGGCCGAGTGTCGGAGGGCTTCGTGGAAACAGGCATCACGCGTACTGCAGGCAGAAGGGACAATAGATCCTGATCGTGGATGTGCTTTTTCGAATCTGCCAGCCGGACAAATTCCTCATAGATCCGGTTAATTTCCTCCACGGAAAGTTCGTGTCCCATTTCTCTGAGCTTATGGGCAAGAGCATTACGACCCGAGTGCTTGCCCAGCACGATGCGATTCGGGGGCACTCCCACCGATTCCGGTTTCATGATTTCATAGCAAAGCGGATTGTTGAGGACACCATGCTGGTGCATGCCGGCTTCGTGTGAGAATGCATTGCGTCCAACAATCGCCTTGTTCGGTTGCGGTTCAAACCCCAATATCTTCGCCAGCAAACAACTGGTCGAATAAATCTCCTCGTGGCGAATGCCAGTTTCGAACGAATAGAGATCTCGCCGGACATGCAGCACCATAGCGATCTCCTCAAGTGAAGCGTTTCCGGCTCTCTCACCAATACCATTTACCGTGCACTCAGCCTGCCGCGCCCCCGCCTCAATGGCGGCCAGTGAATTGGCCACAGCCAAGCCGAGATCGTCGTGACAATGGGCCGACAAAACGACGTGCTCCGCGTTCCGCAGCCGATCTCGAATGACGCGCATCAATCCCGCATATTCGCTCGGCGTCGAGTAACCGACGGTATCGCAAATGTTCAGCGTGGTCGCTCCCGCTTCCGCGACGGCCTGGAGCACCTCGCATAAATAGCCAGGGTCAGAGCGGGTAGCGTCCTGAGCGGAAAATTCTATGTCGGCGCAAAGCGATCGCGCGTATGCAACTATGTTCGCAGCTTTGCGCAGCGCTTCCTCCCGGCTGATCTTCATATCGAACGTAAGATGAATATCCGAAGTCGAAAGACAAGTATGAATGCGCGGCCGCGCGCAATCGCTCAGCGCCTCCCAAGCCGCGCGAATGTCCTTCTCAGTGCAACGAGCAAACGCCGCGATGATCGGCCCTTCAACCTCGCCAGCGATGAGCCGCACCGCCTCGGCATCGCCCGGCGAAGCAACCGGAAACCCTGCTTCAATGATGTCCACTCCCAGCAACCGGAGTTTACGGGCGAGCAGCAGTTTTTCTGCGATGTTCATGCTGCATCCCGGCGCTTGCTCCCCATCGCGAAGCGACGTGTCAAATATCAGTACTCTCTCGCGATCCATGATCTCTCCTTCTAAACAACCTACGTCTTAGATGTACCGTAATCTAACGGATCGTTGGCCGGTCGCCACATTACTATGTTCAAAGGCAGCAAACAATTTCAGTTGAAAGCGTTGAATCTGTCAGCGATTAGTCAGCCGAGTCAGATATCCTTGGAGTGACTGGGAGAGGTGATCGATGTTTGCATCCTCCAACAGCGACATATGATCTCCCGGCGTGGTGATTATTTCTAATCCTTCGCTGAACGATCCACCCCATCCCAGGTCTGCAAAGTGTTCATATAGATCCGATTCTTGAGCGCGGAACAACATCCCGAAGGCTTTGAGTTGTCGGCCTCGATACGAATGAGAGGCCTTGACGTAGACCCTATGAAGAATCTCCCAAGGCACAGTAGCGAAAGGTCGGTAGAGCCGTCCACGCACCGAATCAGTAGTCACTGGACGCGGGGTGTAAGGCGACCTTAGAAATAGCGCCCGCGACCGTTCCACCGCCGCGCCCCTAATCAGTCTGAGGCGCCAGCTTATGGCCCAGCACAACCGACGACAGGTTAATTTCTTCAGCCGATCCCACCAATGCCGCCGCATGGTCCCGTCCAGCAGCACGACAGCGTCAACACGTTTGCCCGTTCGCTGGAGTTGATGAGCCACTTCAAAGGCCAGCACGCTACCGAATGAGTGTCCGATCAGCACACATAGCCCCGAAGCCTGATGAGCTCCGATTAGTTCAGCATACGGCGCAGCCATAGCCTCCAAGTTGGGCAGATCAGCTGAGCGACCCTCGACGGCCGCCTCTAGGACTGCGGAGGAAATCGGTACAACCGCGGCAAACGATGCTTGGGCTGCATCAAGGCGCTCTGCCAATCGGCACATCCCCATCGAGGCTTCGATAAAATAAAGAGTTCCTTCAGTGTGGGAATGGCGCAATGGCACTAATGTTGGAACCGCGCGGCGGTTCTCCTCCTCGTCAAGAGCCCGCGCAATGCCTTGAATGGATGGATTTAAAAAAAATGTCGGAATAGTGAGGTTGACGTCCAACAACTTGTTGATCTCATTAATAATGCTAACGGCTAGCAGCGAATGACCACCTGTATCGAAAAAACTATCGCTCACACCGATGTTTCGGGAACCAAGAATGCGCTGCCAAATCTGCAGTAACTGCATCTCCAAGAGAGTTTGGGGCAGGACAAAGTGCTGCGCCGATTGCCGCCCATGCGAGGTGTAATCCGCAACACTTAAAGACTTGCGATCCACCTTGCCGTTGGGCGTCAAAGGAATACTCTCCAGCACGGAAAATGCTGCTGGAACCATGTAGGCCGGTAGCTTCCGCTTGAGATAATCGCGCAGCTCAGCCGTCGTGCCGGCCGGCTCGCCCGCCAGCACTACGTAGGCGACGAGTTGTTTTTCACGTTCCTCTAGCATCACCACAACCGCTTCGCGCACCGCCGCGTGGCTGCGTAAAACGCTTTCGATCTCTCCCAGTTCAATCCGGAATCCCCGCATCTTGACCTGCTGGTCGATTCGGCCTAGAAATTCCAGCGCGCCGTCCCTCCCATAACGCACCAAGTCGCCGGTCCGGTAAAGCCGCGACACGATACCGTTGCGGAAGGGATTCGCAATAAACTTCTCAGCGGTCAGCTCCGGACGATTCAAGTACCCACGTGCCACGCCCGCCCCGCCGATCAATAACTCTCCCGGTACTCCCACCGGCACTGGCTGCAAGTGCGAATCGACCACATAAAACTCCGTGTTCGCAATCGGATGCCCGATCAAAACCGGCGTCCCTTTGCGGATTTGTTGCACTGCGGACCAAATCGTAGTCTCGGTAGGCCCGTACATATTCCAAAGCGAAGCGCATCTTGGCAACAACCGCTCGGCTAGTTCAGCCGGCCACGCTTCACCTCCGCACAAAGTCTTTAGATGAGGATTGCCCTCCCATCCCGACTCCAGCAGTAGGCGCCAAGTGGAGGGAGTAGCTTGCATCACCGTTGCCCCACTCTGCCGCATTAGCGCCGCAAGCGCCTTTCCATCCCTCGCCACGTCCTCCGACGCGATCACAACTTTGGCTCCTGACGAAAGCGGCAGCCAGATTTCCAGGCCGAAAATATCAAAGGACAAGGTTGTCACCGAAAGCAGCGTATCTTGCTCACCGATCCCCGGTATTTCCCGCATGGAGTTGAGAAAATTGATCACCGCTCGATGGCTAATCTCAACGCCCTTGGGTTTCCCGGTGGACCCGGAAGTGAATAGCACATAAGCCAAGTCGTCGGGATTCACCAGCCCGCTAAGATTTTCCCCAGATTCGCCAGTGATTTTGCCCCAATCCTTATTTAGACAAATTGTTCGTCCAGCGAAGCTCGGCAGCACATCGACGAGAAACTCCTGGGTAAGGACAACGGAAGCCTTCGAGTCCTCTAAAATGTACTGCAGTCGTTCCTTCGGATAGTCTGGATCCATCGGCACATACGCTGCGCCCGCTTTCAAAATGCCGAGGAGTCCGACCACCATGTCCAACGAGCGTTTTATGCACAGGCCCACCAGCACGTTCGGCCCAACTCCCAACCCTCTCAGGTGATGCGCCAGTTGGTTGGCGCGGCGATTAAGCTCGCCGTAAGACAATGTTTGCCCTTCGAATACTGCGGCCACTCGATTGGGAGTTCGCGAAGCCTGCACTTCGAACGGTTCGTGAATAGAAGCGCAAGCCGGATAATCGACCTTTGTGTCGTTCCACTCCACCAAAACCTGTCGCCGCTCAGTGTCAGCAAGCAGGGGAATCTGACTCACGCGCTGGTCGGGATCCGCAGCAACCGCTTCGAGCATGGTCTGATAGTGACCAAACATCCGCTCAATGCTCGCTGCATCGAACAAATCCGTGCTGTACTCCATCTCCACCCAGACTTCCTCACCCATATCGGTCAAGAACAGCGTGAGATCGAACTTGCTGATTTTGCTATCGACCAGCACCGATTCGATATCGAGTCCTTCCATTCCGATAAAGCACAAGTGTTGATCGCGATCCCGCCAGTTGACCATCACCTGAAACAGTGGCGAGTAACTCAAACTCCGTTCCGGTTGCATCGCTCTCACCACCCGATCGAACGGCACTGAACGGTGCTCGTACAACTTAAGGGCGCCCTGCTGCACTCTTCCGACCAACTCGCGAAAAGTCAGGTCGCCTCCTACCACCGTTCGCAAGACGTGAGTATGAAGTAAAAACCCGATCATCGACTGAAAGCCGGGCCGGTCCCGCTCGGCGATGGGCACTCCCAGCAGTATGTCTTCCTGGCCCGTGTAGCGATAGAGCAGCACTTCAAACACCGCGGTAAACAAAGCGAACAAACTTTTTCTCTCCCGCCGGCTCAATTCGCGAAATGCTTCTGTCAACGCACGGTTGATGCGGAACCGAAGGCGAGCACCGCGATAGGACAGTATCTGCGGGCGCTGGCGATCCGAAGGTAATTCCAGCAACGGTGGCGCACCGCGGAGATTCTCCTTCCAGAAAGCCAAATCGTCAGCGACTGCGGTCTCCGTCAACTGCTCTCGTTGCCACACCGCATAGTCACCATGTTGCAGGGTTAACGCCGGCAACTCGATCAACTCGTTACGGCAATAGCTGCCATACAGCATCGACAATTCCCGCCACAACACGCCCTCCGACGACCAATCACAGATTAAATGATGCATCATCAGAATGAAGACATGCTCCTGCTCTCCCAACCGAATCAAAGTGGCTCGAATAGAAGGCTCTTCCTCCAGGTGATAAGGAACCCGCGGTTCGGAGACCAGCAGGCTCTCCAGTTCCGCTTCGCGCTCAGCTCCATCTCGACCGGCGAGATCGATTTTCTTCAATCGCAGAACATGGGACTCGCGGACTCTCGCCATCGCTACGCCATCGGCGGCTTCGATCGTCGTACGCAGAATTTCGTGCCGCGCGATGACCGCATTCAGCGCCCGCTCCAGCGCCTCAACCTTCAACTCTCCCCGTAGGCGCACCGCTTCCACTTCGTTGTATACCGGCTGTCCCGGGTTCAAACGCTCCATAAACCAAAGGCGTTCCTGCAATGGACTGAGCTGATAAGGCACCGCAGGATCGCGCGTTGGAATCTCTTGCGCATTAGCGGCAGGCAGGACACCGGGGATCTGCCCGATCATTATCAAAGGCGACCGGTCGCTTCGGCCATTCGCCGCCGCAACATGCCGCTTGCGGATAAGCGTGGCTTGCTCTGCTACCGTACCGTTCTCAAAAAAATCCGTCAGCGTCAGACGAATGGCGACTTTGTCCCGCAGCCGAGAAACGCATTGAATTGCCATCAGCGAGTCGCCACCTAACGCGAAAAAGTTTTCATCCCCTCCCACATGAGGAACCTTGAGAACCTCCGCCCAGATTTCGCCGATGACGGGTTCGATCGAGGAGGGAAGCGTCGACGTGACTTCCTCAGCTTTCTGATCACTGGCGCGCCCTAGGGCGAACCCCATCGGCGCAGATGCCAACCCGCTCGCGTCCGTCTGTGCCATTGGCTCCAACAATCGCAATCGCTGTACCTTGCCGGAAGGCCCCTTCGGCAAATCTTCTACGAATTGGATCCGCGTTGGCGTCTTAAAGTGCCCGAGTCGGCCTTCACAATATCCCAGCAGTTCTCGCTCGTCGCATTCAACTCCCGCCCGTAAGACCACGAACGCCACGATATCCTCGCCCAGATGACGATCCGGGACTCCCAAGGCCGCTGCCTCGAGAACCGCGGAATGCGATTCCAACACATCGTCAATCTGCCGGGGAGCAATATTGACGCCCCCTTTGATAATCAGCTCCTTCGATCGCCCGACGACAAAGAAATAGCCATCGCTATCGCGGTAGGCCAAATCTCCGGTGTGCAGCCAGCCCTCGCTGTCAAACGCAGCGGCCGTCGCCTCCGGCTCTTTGAAGTAAGCACAGCTCAGCGCCTCGCCCCGAATCAGCATCTCCCCAGGTTCGCCACCCGGCACCTCGTCGCCATCGCCATCGACAACCTTCACCTCGAAGCCCCAGGGTAAGCCGGGCGATCCAATCTTGTTCTCTAAAGGAGGCAATGGGTTGGAAAATATGTTTCCACCCTCACTCGAACCCATTGCCTGAATCAACAACAAGGGAAACTTAGCCAGAAATTCGCGATGCAGCGACGGTGCCAACGGCGCCGAAGACGATCGCAGGAAGCGGATCCTTTCGAAAGCAGGCCCACGCTGGTTCGCTTTAGGATCATTCCAATCGAGCAACTGCGAAACGATCGTAGGCACTATCGCCGACCACGTGCACTGGCAGTCGTCCAGCCAGTCCCAGAACTGGCTGATGCTGAACCGCCGGGGCACAACTACCGATCCGCCACTCAACAGAGTGGGAATCAGCGTCACGCACTCAGCATTGATGTGATAAAGCGGGAGCACCAACAATGATCGATCGGCGGCAGTCAATTGGTGCGAAGCCACCGAATTTCTACCTCCCGCCAAGATCGTCCGGTGTGTATGCACCGCCGCCTTAGGATGCCCCGTGCTGCCAGAGGTATACATCAACAGTGCGACGTCCTCGACCGAAGGGATCGCTGACTGAGTTCTCGGCGCTCTGCTATCGCTCAACGCCTCCGCGCCATCCACGTCAGACCGAACCAAGCGTACTGGTCGACGCACCTGCGCCATCACCTCTGCCGCCAGTGCCTCGTGCTCATCGCCAACGAACAGCACCTTCGCGTCACAATGTTCCACCATGTAGCTGAGTTGCGACACGCCCGCACGTACGTTCAGCGGAACCGATACCAGACCTCCGTACATCACTCCCAAGAACGACTGCGCTGCAAACAAGCTGTTGTCCATCAAAAACGCAACCTTATCGCCCTGCTCCAACCCGAATTGCTGAAGTTGGGCGGAAAGAATCTGTGCTTGCTCCTGTAGCCCCAGGAAGCTCAAAACCTTTCCCGTGTCCGGGCTCACCAGGAATGTCGCTTCGCCTTGCGTCTCCGCCATCCGATCAATCAGTTCCCGGATGGTGGTAATTTCGGCGCCCAGTAAATCAACGCTGGAACTGTGCGCGCCTTCTCTCAGGCGCTTGACTTTAATTGGCGTCATAATTGATCCACGTAATTTGTTCGTGCGAATGCACGATTTTTGGCAAAACCAGAGGTTTTCTTAGTGTAGACCGAGGAGGAATTCCAGAAGTTCGGCAAAGCAAGTAACACTTCAACTTCGAGCGGTTCGCACTTCATCGCTCTTGACAGGTTCGCATTCCGGCCGTATTTCACTCACAGTGGCCCAGTTGGCATCAGTCGCTGTGTTTCTCCGAGTCAACGAACGAACCAACTCATTCGAGGTAAACTCCGCCCCCGAAACAAAGCCGAGTAGCGGCCCAAAGCTCCACGCAGCCGGCTTACCAACGAAGTGCAAAGCCGCGATCGAAGACTCGAGACCCCGCTTAAGCACCGGGAATCCATTTGCTGTTTCCAGTTGTCGCGACAACGAGGGAGCCAGAAACGGATACCGCGAGACATCTACCCTGAACCCCGTGGCGAGCAGCGCGTGGTCGACGACACGTTCCGCCCCGTCATCAAGGCGAAGCCGCAGTTTGCTGCCTGCGGTTTCGGCGGACACCACCTTGCGTCCCATCGTAATCGGCACATTCGCGATTCGCGCTTGCAACCAACCCGCGCCGGCCGGTCGAATAGCGCGATATGCTGTTCGATCCTGAAAACCTCTTGGCAAACGACGAAATAGATGCGGCATCGCAACCAGACGACTGATTCCAGCCGGACCGACGTCGCGCCTGGAATACAGCATCTTCGAAATCGCACCCAGATGGTGCAATCTCGGATGTAATCCAACCCAATTGAGTTTCTGAGTGCGCGCAATCACCTCTACCTCTATACCCGCTTCTTTGAGCAGAGCGGCAGACTCCAGAGCGCTTTGCCCCGCACCAATAACGACAACCTGTTGACCTTTAAATTCCCGAAGATCGCTGTGTTCGCTGGTATGCGAAGCCAGATCGGAGGGAATCGCCCCGAACTCCACTGGCCGACTCGTAAACGCGCTGATTCCGGCCGCGATCACTACGCGCCGAGAAGCGAATCGCTCGCCGTCCTCCATCAGCACTCTAAACCCGCGCCCGTGCACTTCTACGCTGCGCACTTGGCGCCGCTCCACGTCCGGAACCGCCTGACGCTGGAACCATTGCCCATAATCCACAAAGCGATCGAGCGGGATCGGCTTCGAGATCTGAGCGCCACTTTGACGGCAATATTCATCAAGAGTCAGTTTGCTCTGAGGATCCGCGATGTGCGACGCTCCCCAATTTGACCGCAAACACATTCCTACCGGCATTTGCTTCTTCCAGAATGACATCGGCTCGCCAAAGATCCGAGCTTCTACTCCCGCTGCGCGCAAGTATGCCGCCGCCGAGAGTCCATACGGACCCGCGCCGATCACCACAACATCACATTGCCCAGAATCCCGTCGAACGTTAGCACGGTTGCCACCGCCATTTACCCTCACAGCTATCGACCTCCTTTCTCTTAGGTGTATTACTTACGATTAGCCGATGTCACAGCCTGACGCGCCGGCAATGCTCTTTTGCTGAAAGCCCGCTCATAAGCAGAGAGCAAATTCTGGACGGAATACTCCCAAGCCAACTCCTTTTCAACCCGCCTCCGACCAAACTCACTCATCCTTTTTCTTTCGTCCGGATTGTCGAGCAACCAGATGATCTTGGTGGCGAAGTCCTCCACCTGGTTCTGCGTGTCTGCATATACCGCCGCGTCTTGAGCGCTGAATTTCCCTTCGCGCAGATCGAACTGGACAATCGGCTTGCCGAGCGCCATGTATTCCATGATCTTGATCATGGTCGAGATGTCGTTCATCTCGCACGGTCTGTCAGGGTTGACGCACACATCCGCCGTCGAAAGTATCTCCAATAATTGCTCGTCGGAAACCCTGCCGGTGAAATTCATCATGTCTCCGAGATCCTTCTCCTGCAGCAGCTTTCGAAGACTGGGCAGAGCAGGACCACCTCCCACACAAGTAAAATGGATATCCGTATACCCCAACTTCTTGATGTGAAGTGCCACTTCTATCAGAATGTCCAGTCCATCCTGCTCGCTCATGGTTCCCACATAACCAACCAAGTGGCTCCTGCCATATTTCAGCGCAGGGTTCGATGGAACGAGCTTGAAGGTTTCGAGGTCAGGTCCGTTGCGGACAATGAAGACGTCCTCGGGAGCCAAGCTCCCTCGAGTTACAGCGAGATGGCTATAACTGACATTGGTGGCAATAAGTACATCGCTGAAACGATAAGTCAGCTTTTCCAGCAGAACCTGCGCCTTGTATAGAAAACCTCGATTGCCATATTTTGAGAGGTACAACTCCGGAATCGCATCGTGGTGATCAAAGATATACTTGACGCCGAATAACTTGAACGGCAATGCAACTAAGAAAATATCGTCGGGAGGATTACACCCCTGGATGACATGGAATCCGTGCCGCAGATAGATCCACCACACATACCAGAATTCCCAAAACAGCGCGCAGCTATATTCCCATAAGTACCCGAGAGCGCTATTCCCTTCCTCAGGCATGGGATGCCGGTAAACTCGGACACCGCGGATCATCTCATGTCCCGACATCGCGTCCTTGGCGCGAGGACATAAGACCGTGACCTCATATCCGGCCTCACGAAGAGAGATCGCTTCCTTCATCACGCGCGTATCAAAAGGAACTGGCGCGTTTTCGACGACGATCAGAATTTTTTTCTTCACTTAAGGTCTCTTGTGATTTACAACGCTTGCTGGAGTACTGCTAGGGCCGAACATCATCGCCTGCCCTGAAGGAAGGAAATTACCGTTTTCAATAACCATCTACTCAACGCTAAGCGCGAGCCGGCCATCTACTGCGCAGGCATACGCTACCCGTGCGCGTTCACTGCCTTCTCCCTCAATGCGCACACCTTGAGCATCCTCTACGATCTTCATTTTTGCGCGCTGCCTCCACCACCGATTTACTTCCCCCGGAGTCGCAATCCAAATACCTTTGTCTCGCCGCAGCCCGGCCAAATCCTCAAGCAGCGCTTCATATACTTTTCTCTCCGGCTCGGTCGTAACGTAGTCGGGATGCACGATGAAACTGAGCAGCCCATGCTTTTCCATGATCAGCTCAATCTGAGTTTTCCAAAGATCAGCTTTGTAGTCGCCAAGTATGTGAAATAGCGTGTAGTCCTGCGTTGTGGTTACCGGAAGCTCCAGTAACCCTCCGACGAAATAGGGCATCACCGTACAGCAACCGCCGCGTTGCGGATCAAGATGCGCAACGTTTGGAACCGACATGTCATACGAAAACTCCAGATCCTTAAACCATTCCTGCCGGCGATAGAGCACCGCTGCGCGAAAACCATCGACTCCCCACTCGCGCCGGTAGCGGTTGATCTTTGCAACCCGCTGCATAAATTGATCCCGATTTTTATACAGCCGGCCATCATGATTCAGATCCTGAACCGCTATTTCAAAACCACGCCTGCCGATCGAGTCTAAGAAAGCGGGCGTCACCTCATATCTCCGCTCCGGAACCACCTGGAAAGACGCTTTGATTCCGTAAGCATCGTCAATATCCATCAGCGTCCCGCAGAAATCTCTCCCCATGGCCGTCTCCACATCGTGGGTCATGACCGCGGAACTCGGCGCGCCCTCAGGCCAAAACCATATAAACGGAATTCTCTCAGCCTTTTGTGACTGCAGCGTGAACAGCATCAGCCGCTCCAATAAATCGTCCACGCTCCGATCAACCGGCCAATGCGGAAACGAAATCTTTTCCCAGCCCCTGAGATGAACGCGCTGAAGATATTTCCTGACCTCGACCGACAGGAGTGGACGCACGCTGTAGTACGCGGCTGCTAGGATGGCCTGCGCAATCGATTTCTCATTTCGGGCCGACGATGGATACATCTCGCACCGTAAATTCTCCACCACCTCGTCAATGTCGAACGGAATTTGTACCTCGCCTTGATCGAACTTAACATCGTGCACCGCGTCATGGAGATTGCCATTCCTAGATTCGTGCGGCTGATAGAGCCGGCCATAACAAACATTCTCCGGCCCAAAACGAAAAAAGCCCTTCGATGCCGAGAGCGGCCCCGTGAGTCCAAGACGCACATAATGCTCCGGACACTTGAAATGTTCCAGAAAGGAATCGCTCATTCGACGCCTGGCACCGTGATCTCGACCCACCCTCTCCGCCCTCACCGGCGCAGACTCCTAGACCGGATTCACGTTCTTTTCGATTGAACCTGGCAATTTAGTGGAGAACAAACAAATTTAGTGGAGAACAAACAGGGGAGAAGTAAACCACAAAAATCACACGCCGCAGACCATCTAGTCAATGGCACCGTCGGGCGTACCTAGTAGGCGAACCCTACCCGTCGCATCTCTAACTTGAGACCCCGGCGACTTGCTGGCCTTCCTGGCCATAGATCACATTCCGTTCACTCGCGAGCGACTGGTCATACAATTTCTCCGGCTCGTATAAAACGACGTGACTGCCCCTAGTCGAAAACTTGAAAGGAATGCAAAGCAACTTCTTCAGTCTCTCTCGTAAGGCTTCTCGCCGTTCTCGCGGAACAAAAAATACCATGAAACCACCACCGCCCGCCCCCAGCAGTTTCCCGCCCAGAGCTCCCGCGCTGCGACCCGCCTCATAGATTTCGTCGATTGCAGGATTGGTAATTCTTTGAGTGAGCGTCCTCTTGATACTCCAACTCTCATGCAACAAGCGGCCAAAATCGTCTATCGGACGGTTGGGATTGGTAACGATCGCCTCAGCCTCATCCACGAGGCCACGCATCGCATCTAATTCTCGAGTCTTATTAGGCGTCTGCCGCACTTGCTCTTGGGCGATTTCCGAAGCAATTCGCGAGAACCCTGTAAAGTAGAGCGCCAGGTTCCCTTCCAACTCCGCCAATCGTTCCGCCGGCGCCAGTATCCGATTCACGTCAACCGACCCATCAGTATTAAAGTTGATGCGGTTGAGTCCGCCATACGCCGCGCTCACTTGATCCTGCGCCCCGACCGTCTCCGCTAAGATCTCTTGCTCCACCTTGATCGCTTCCATCGCCAGCGAGTGCTTATCCCGCATTTGATTCCGCAATGCATAAAGACCGTTTAGAAGGCCCACGGTGAACGCTGAGCTTGTGCCCAGCCCAGTACGGGCCGGCAGGTCAGCAACGTGGTGAACCTCTATACCTTCGTCGATCCCCAACAATTGCAAACAGCCGCGAACCGCAGGATGCTCGATCGCCGAGTTCCTGCTCACATTCTCGACCTTCGAATACGAAACGCGGCTGTGATACTCGAAAAACGGCGGCAACCATCGGCAAGTGAGATAGCAGGACTTGTCAATCGAAGTAGAGAGCACGGCACCACCGTGTTCGCGGTACCACACGGGATAGTCGGTGCCGCCACCAAAAAACGAAATACGAAGCGGAGTACTTGTGATAACCATCCTGAAAACCTTCCCTGTAACCGAGACTATCGAACTTGTAAGATTTTCCGCACCGCATCCAGCAGCGTCGCGGAAATAACATCGGGGCTTCCAGTTGCAGATTTCGCTTGTTCTATCAGCCAGGCCGTTTTGCATCCGGCACTTCGCCCGGCTTCAACATCGTGTTCAGAATCACCAATCATCCACGAGGCACCGAGCTCAATATCGTGCGCTCGAGCCGCATCCAAAATCATCCCAGGCTGAGGTTTCCGGCAACTGCAGGGCGGCTGGTTTTCGTGGGGACAATAATAGATCGCGTCAATTCTCGCGCCAGCGGCCAGGAACTCTCGACGCATCCGTGTGTGCATGGACTCTAGTTCCGCGACCGTGATGAGCCCCTTGGCAACACAACGCTGGTTACTTACCACAACCACAAAGAATCCTGCCTCATTAAGCAATCGGATCGCCTCACGCGTCCCCGGAAGAAACTCCATCTCCTCCCACCGGGTCACGTATTGGCCTTCAGGCGCCTTGCGGTTGAGCACTCCGTCGCGATCGAGAAAGGCTGCCTTCTTCATGGAATATCGTCTGCTCCACCAATTCTGAAATGATATGCCCAATCAAAATGTGACACTCTTGTATACGGGGAGTTTCGGTCGAGGGTGCACAAATGCAATATTCCACCGCCTCTTTCAGCTCTTTCCCGGCTGAGCCTGTCATCCCAACCGTGTGCAGCCCCATCTTGTTCGCAGTAGCCATGGCTCGAAGAATGTTTGGCGATTTGCCGCTTGTCGTGATGCCGACTGCCACGTCACCGCTTCGAGCCAGAGCCTCAAGCTGCCGGGAGAACACCAACTCAAATCCGTAATCATTCCCGATTGCTGTGATGCAAGAAGTGTTAACGTTGAGCGCCAAAGCTGGAAGAGCTGGACGATCAAACGCGAACCGCCCAACAAATTCTGCCGCGATGTGCTGCGCGTCGGCCGCGCTTCCGCCATTGCCAAACAAAATCACCTTGCTTCCTTTTTGCAGAGCGTTGATCAGAAGCTCGCTTACCCTTGCTATAACCGACACCACTTCCGAGCTTGTCATCAAAAGCTCTTTCACATCGATTGACGCCTGTATCGAGCCTCGAACTCGTGATTCGAAATCACTCTTCGTTGTCATTACTGGTTCATCCTTATGATTGCTGCCCTGTACACTCGTCATTCAGCAAAACCTCAGGAGTTCCTGGGCGCGCTCATAATCCGCAGGAGTTCCTATGTCGATAAACATCCCATGCTGCTCCTGCGCGTAAACTCCGTCGTCGAGCAGTCGAGGAAATACATCTCTTTCCAAGCTGACGGGACCTTCCGGAATGCGTCGCGAAACAGCTTGGTCAAAAACGTAGACGCCGCCATTCACCAGCCCGGGAGACTCGCAGCCAGTCTTCTCCATAAAACCGCTGACTCGGTTATTTGAATCCACACGCACCGTCCCGTAACGACTCGCGTTCTCTACCCGAAGCACAGCCATACTTGCTAGCGCGCCGGCATGCCCTCGGTGAAAGGCCAGCAAATTACCAAAGTCGACTTCGAGAAATGAATCGCCATTAAGCACAAAAAAATCAGGGCTGTCCCTGAGATGGCGTTGGGCGAGCTTCACGGCACCCGCTGTACCGAGCGGCTTCTCTTCCCTCGAGTACTCGATCGAAACCTCCCACGCCCCGCCGTCGCCAAACTGGCTCTCGATCTGCTCCGCGAGATAACCGGTGCACATCACCAGTCGCCGAATCCCCTGCGAGCGCAGCTGGCGGATTAGTAATTCAAGGAATGATCTTTCTCCGATCGAAGCTAGGACTTTGGGCTTAGAGGGGACCACCGATCGCAAGCGTGTCCCCAAGCCGCCGGCGAGCACAACCGCTTTAACATCATGCATCACAATTCCAATCGTCAAGATCTGCCAGTAGCCATCATAGGGCTTATATCGTCCGATCCCAATATTCCAACATGGACGTCAGCGTCTGCTTGATCGTGAACGTGGGTTTCCAGCCGGTGTGCTTGCGGATTTTCTTCGTGCTGCCAAAGATGATCTTCTCGTCCGAAGGACGCATCAGGCTGGCCGCCGGACGAACCTCGACCTTTAACCCGGACAATTCGATCGCGAAACGCAGTATCTCATCGATTTCGTAGGTCGTGGCCGCGCAAAGATTGTAGGCTTCACCACGGTGACCTTTCATGGCCGCAAGGTAAAAGCCGCGCACCGTGTCCTGCACGTCGAGAAAAGCGCGACGCGGCTTCAAATTTCCCACCTCGATGACGGGTTTCTGCAAACCCTTTTTGATTCGGATCAACTGCCGCACGAAATCCGATGGCGCGTCATTCGTTTTTCCCGGTCCCGTCGTATTGAAGAGGCGAATATTGACGGCTGGCACCTGGTAGTCCAGGAAATATTCTCGCGCCAGCAGATCCAAACATACCTTGCTAATTCCATATGGATGCAATGGACGGAGCGGCTGCTCCTCCCTCACCGGAATTGCCGACGGGGGTACGTTCCCATATTCCGCGCTAGAACAGGCCGAAACCACGATCGGCCGCCGCTTCTGGTGCCGTATCGCTTCAAACACATGCAGCGATCCCATGATGTTCGATTCGAATGTCCCTACCGGGTCGGCCCAGGAAACCGTCGGAAGGCTCTGCGCACCGAGGTGAAAGACATGGGTCGGCTGATACTCTTGAAAAACCCTTTCTACCTGCTGGCCATTCGCCAGTTCGCATTGAACAAACTTCACATTTTTCAGCTTGGAAACCGAAGTGGCGTGCAACCGCTGTCCGCCAATAACGTCCCAACCTTCGGCCGCCAGAAACCTGACCATATGAGAGCCGATAAATCCCTCGGCCCCAGTCACAAACGCCACTCTCTTCATTGATCTCCACCTTAAACATTCGAAATCGGCATTCTGCTTTTCCGTACCGCCTAGAGCAGCGTCAAATCACCCGCACACTGCGAACCCGATCCAGCACTAGCTCTCCTTTATTGCCTCTCGCAAAACCGGGGTCCGCGATACCGGAGCGAGCTCCAGCAACAGGCTCCCGAGTTGCCGGAGAGGCGAAACACCCCTATACAGGAGGATAACCGCACCTAAATAAAGCGTCACAAACACCGCCGAAATCACGACGATTCCCTCTAAGGCTGCACCCGCGCTCGCTGGCATTGCTGAGTATGCCGAACGTCGAACCGTCATCGCGGTTACCCATCCAGCCGTCAAAGATGCCACTCCGTATTTCCATACGGCAGCTACTAATTGAGGAGCTCCGAACTGAATCGGGCGGCCAGCATACGAGAAGGCGGGAATCAAAAGGATCCAAAAGGACACGCTCCATGCCACCGCGATGCCTGCTGGGCCCCACGGCAACGCCAGAACAAACATCAATGCCGTAGTAGCCGATTCGACCAGCGTCCAGCGAAGAAAGCGCCCTGGCTTCCCAATCGAAATGTGGATCCATCCAACCGTGCTGTAGAGCAGCATCACTCCGATTCCCGGTCCGAATAGCTCAAAGATCCTGCCGGATTCCGACCATTTGGGTCCCAGCACCAGGCGCACCAAATCCGTGCCGACCAGCGTAAGATCGGCGCCCAACGCCATCCCAATGAAGGCAATGATTCCGAGCGAACTTGCAAGGTGTCGCCGGAAGCGAGCAGGGTCGTGTTTCACTCGGCTCAATGCCGCCAAGGCCACATTGTTGAGCGGCGCAGTAAGTTGGCTGGCTGAAAGTGCGAATAGGTCGTAAGCTCTCTTGTAGTATCCAAGCGCCACCGCATTGAATCGCCAGCCCACAAGAAGATTGTCGAAGTTTCTCGTAAAGTAGTTCGCGTTGTACCTGCCATAGACGGTGGCAGCGAACCTTACGACCGCGCGCGTCCCCACTCCCCGCCGCGGCAAGCTCGGAATCCATCTGCATAGCCACCAAGCCCCAATCGCAACACTGAGCGACTGTGCGACGATTCCCCACACCAGCGCCCAATATCCCCACCCCCTCAGGGTCAGCAGGATTGCAACAACCGTATTTACTGCTCGGCCGACAACTTCGTTGGCGGAAACCGTGGCGAATCGCATCGCCCGCTTCAGCAGGCTTACATGCACAACCGAGATTCCCGCAATCAGAATCGCTGGAGACATCGCAACCGCGATCTGCGCCACCTGCGGAGTCCTATAAAATCGCGCCATCAGCGATCCCGCCGCAGCGAACCCGACCGCCAGCACCAGTCCAACCGCGAAGTTGATCCAGAAAAGGTTGCTGGCCAGAAACTTCTCCATCTTGTCGCGTTGAATGATCGCCTCATTGCAGCCATTCGCCCCGACGCCCGTCAGGAGCATGTAGAAAGTAGTGACCATGGCCACTAAGCCAAAATCGGCGGGCGTCAGCAACCGAGCCAGGACCACTGTGCTAACGATTTGCACCCCGAGCGACACTGCCGCCGCGGATGTCGTCGCCGCCCCACCCCGAACCGCCAGGCGCCTCAATTCCCTGCCCTCAGCCAGAGGGTGGAAATCGCCGCACGCGTCAAATGGTGTCATTCTCATTAGCTTTTTAAGTTACCTTAACGCTCCCTAACGAGGAACGCGGCTGTTTCTCCTCGCTGCTCCCATCGCTCTCCGAGTGCGGCGCGCACCGCTTCGCTGCATCCCGGCCGGAAGCGATCGTGAGTCTCGATCATGATGCATCGTACATGGCGCACCCAATCGGCCTTGGCAAAGAGCTCGAGTTCCGCGCCTTCGATGTCGATTTTTAGCAGATCAATCATCCCAGGCAAAAATCTCCGTATGAGGGCCAGAATACTCAGGGCTGGCGTGCCAGAACCCTCGCCAACCGTAAAACCCCAATCTCCGTAGGAGCCGTCCATTCCGCTTGCACCATGCAGGGAGACCTCTCCATCACTCGACCATAAAGCAGCCTGGATCGCTTCAATTTGGGGATAGGGACGAATGTTCTCAGTGAGCATCTTGAAATTTCCGGCCTCGGGTTCAATGGCTACGATTCTGGCCTCAGGATACCGATTCGCGAAGAAGATGGATGCCATTCCGATGTTGGCCCCAGCGTCAACGATTGTGCGGGGAGTAAAGGGGAGAGGGAACTCGTACTGCCGCTCAATCAGGTTCTGGCGATAGACGGCAATATCGGTGGTCCCGAGCCTCAGGGACACCGGGAATTTGGCGTTCGGCGGCCAGCACGCCATCTTACGCGGGGCGTGAATCACACGGTTGGAAAGCACACGGAGTGTGCCAATCACCCCGAACGCCTCGATGTTTCGTTCGAACCCGCGAATGAGTTCCACGATATTCCTCCACGATGTGATCCTGCGCCAGAACTTTCAGGCTTCGGAAGCACACCTCGTTAGTTCGATATCTGGCAATCGGACGTCGCTGGTCGAATAGTCGAGGACGGCGATGTACTTCCGGATATCCACAATGCACCTTCGGACTGTAGACCGCCATCGGGGCGGGCGTAAACTGATGCCAATGCCCGCAGCATTTTGCAGTTCGCACTCAAGCATGCAATTGAGCCCCTGCCTTCTAGGGACCTTAAACTTATGAAAAGAAATCTCTTTGCGGCTTTGTTTATCTTGTTCTTTGTCAGCACTCTTGGGACGATCGGGGCGCATGCCCAAGCCTGCACTCTCGGCAGTGGCTCTGCACCCTGGGCGAATCTGCTCTGTCCTTCGCGAGCGATTGACTGGAAGAACGCCGGATTGCCAGCGTCATTTCCGGATGGCGAGACGACGCCGAATCCGTGGACGCCGCCAACGAGATCAGCTTGCACGTCTGCCCAAGCCGGGATCACCGTGCCCGTCGCGGCAGGGACTTCTTTCTCCTCCATCCTGACAGCGATGAACAATTGCTCGTCAGCGAACGCAGGCGGTTCGTACTTGCAATTAGGCTCGGGCACATTCACCATTTCCGCTTCAGCCAATTTCGGTTCCACTCCTAATGTGACGCTGCGTGGCTCTGGGCCGATGAGCACAACCCTGACTTTCTCTGGAAGCACGACTCTGCAATTCGGGCAGGGCGGATCAAAAGGCGGCGGGGCGCTGAAGTCGAGTCCCTCTTCGGGAACCGCTTCTGTGACTGTTACAGGAGTTTCAGGCACTGCTCCGGTCGTAGGATATCTGGCATGGTTCAATCAATGCGACAGCGGATTCAGCGGCAGCACGCAACCAACTCAGGGATATAACTCTTGTGGCACCGGCTCTGTTACCGACAATGGGGCCGTCTTTGTTTGCGGTGGCTCTACATCCTGCAACTCCAATGGCTCTGGCTCTGGCGGTGGCGGCCAAACCTCTCAGTTTCAAAATGTGTTGATCACTTCCGTTACCAATAATGGCGGAGGTTCTTACACTATCGGGTTTAGCCCCGGTCTTTATCTTTCAAACTGGTCAACCTCGAACACGGCTGCTATGTATTGGCAGAATGGAAGCGTCGGAACGGGGGTTGGGCTTGAAGATATGACGATCGTTGAAACCGGAGGCGCTCAGGGTATCCAACTCGGAACAGCCTACGCCTCATGGATCAAGGGAATCCGTTTTATTGGGCTGGCTAATAACTACGATCTAACCATCGGCCAATACGGGAAAAATAATCTGTTCTTCAACAACTATCTGTTCGGAGCCACTCCGTCCAGTATGACGGCAAACTCTATCCAGTTAACTATGATCAACGATTCCGATGACTTAGTCCTGAACAACATCGCAGAAGAAGGGCTGTTCATGGAAGGCCACGGATCAGAGAGCGGAGATGTCCTGGCCTACAACTACTCGAAGAACGTCTCGACCAATTATGTGCAGTCCACGGGCTATCAGCACGACAATTCCAACTCGGGAGTGGCGTTCATTCTGAACGAAGGCAATCAATTCAACGTCATAATCGACGACAATACATGGGGCACCGGTGACCTGAATACGTTTTTCCGCAATTGGTCGAGTTGCTCCGAAGAACCCTATTCTTACGACTCTGTTACTGGGAATGGCATCGCCATTGATGCGTTTCACCGTTTCGACAACGCCGTTGCGAATGTGCTCAGCGGCGGAAATCAGTGCACCGCATATTCAGGAACTGGCAGCGGCGATTGGTTCAGAGTCAACAAACAGGGCACGGATACTCTTACTGCTACTAGCTTGATGAGATGGGCGAATTATGATGGCGCTAATGCAGCGGTGCGTTGCCAATCGTCAGAGGTTCCTACTTCCCTAAGTGGCAACGCTGCCCCATACGAGAACTCTCTGCCATCTACTCCGGAGGTGTGCGGAGGCAGTGAAACGCTCCCCGCATCGTTCTTTATGGACTCGATCACGGCGCATCCGAGCGGAGGAACGGGGCTATCGTGGTGGAAGGTTTGCACTGCTTGGACGACGTTCCCAACTTCCTGTTCCGCTTCGACGACCGAACCTTTCCCTCCTACTGGCCCGGATGTAACTGGCGGCAATTATGCTAGCGGCTATGCCTACGACAACCCCGCACATTTAGCATGGCGCACGTTGCCCATCGACACAACTCTGCAAAACTCCTACACGATCACGGGCTCAAGCTGGGCAGGCGGAACGGAAACTCTGACTGTCAGTAATTTGCCATCGGGAACGCAGGTTATGGGGCCGCTTCAGATCAGCGGCGGCAACTGCGCCACCAGCGGAGCGGGAACCTCGACGGGTACAGAGGTGCAGATCACTGGCGCTACCAGCACTACGATCTCTTACACACTCGCGTCCAATCCCGGAACCTGCACTGGAACAATGCGCTGGCCTGACGTGCGCCAGTTCGATGAGCGCGTATATGAAAGCGATACATCTGGTGGGGGAGGACCTCCTCCACCGACAGGGTTAACAGCTACGGTTCACTAAGATCAGTTAGTTTGAGCACAGTTCCTTCGGCGGCGGGAGGCTCGGTTTCGGACCTTGTCGCAAGACCCAACGCAAGATGGCAGTCAGTGTCTGTGCCTTCCCATCCCAGGTTAAGCGTTCGAGGGCGTAAGACATGCCTTGTTGACGTAACGGTTCAAGGCAATCCCTGTTCTGGGCGAGGCTGGTCAGAATCTTTTCCATCCGCGAAACCATATCGCTCTCATTAATGAGAGGTACCTTGTACCCCACTTGTGGATTAACGATGTCTCCTGGGCCACCGAAATCAGCCACCAGAGGTACCGCGCCCACCGCGAGGGCCTCAAAGACCACAGCCCCTCCGAATTCACGAACCGACGGAAACAGCAGCACATCCGCGGAACGCATGCGTTGCATGGCCTCCGCGTGGCTGAGAGGCCCGCAAAACGAGACAGCTTTCTCGATTCCAAGAGATCTCGTGAGCTGCTCGAGACGGCCTCGTTCCGGACCATCACCGAGCACCGCAAAGTGGGCTAAGTCGCTTCTCAAAAGGGGCGCAGCCGCGCGCAACGCAAGGTCGCAAGCCTTGTAGGGGACCAGGCTCCCGGCGAAAATCAGCTCAAGCCGGCGGTTGCGCTCGGGGTCGCGTACCGTATCGCAGCACAAGGAACGTGTCACGCCGTTTTCGGGGAGAAAGAAGAGTTTCTCGCGGTGCTGAGCAAACTCCGCATACGTTTGCGACGAACCGGCAACGATTGCTGCCGCATTATCATAAGTGGCCCGCGCGAACGGCAGGAATCGATAAAGATTCCTTAAGCCGGAGACCCATTCCTTTTGATTGTCAGCCTGACTGAAGCCCGGAGGCCACGGCAAGCCGCCATTGAGTGGTCCGATCACGAAGGGGATCGGTCCGTTTCGAAGGAAGAAGGCGAAAGGACTTGGCAAGACCGAAACTATTGGCAAGAGGCGGAGAACGACATCGAATTCGCCGCCAAGGATCCGCCGGCGCAATTGTCGCCAGGCGTGCCACTCAAAAGCGATCGAGAGCGGATATCCAAACGCGGTCAACGCCTGGCTGCGATAGTTGCTCTTGAAGATCCGCCTGAAGCTCCAAGAGTACCCGCGCTCGACCAACGGCATACGGACCACTTCAATCGCGCGGAACGGCCCTTGCGCGCGACGTACGGCATCCTCTCCCTTCGAACGAATGACCAAAGTTACGTCATGGAGACGAGCGAGGGCCTCAGCCTGCCGAAAGCTCAGGAGAGGACCGGTAATGCTCTCCGGGTTCGTATCGGGCGCGAGCACGAGAATGCGAAGTCGGTTCATGACTTATCGTCGCGGATTGTCTTTTGCGTGAACAGGATCAAGAAACCCAAACGCAGCATCCTCGGCCTGAATCCCTGGCCCGGCCGGGAACCGGACCTGCTGCTCTTTGCGTCTTATCATTTCATCGATGCGATCTATCACGTGTAAGGTCTGATCCGAGAACTTTCGCGCGAACAGCACCTCTCCGGATCCCCACTCGTCCTCGACCCATATCCGGTCCAGCGATCCGAAGAACTGGACGTGCTTTTCAGTCAGGAGCATCGGGTGAGACAAATTGGGAGGGTAATCTCTGTAAAATGGGCTCCTCCGGCATCGGGGTTGCAACGGCGAGTTGCCAAGAATTGTGTGATAGAACCATTCGTCGGGGGCTGAAAAGGAATTTTGGAAGTACGCCTCCACGTGCGGGTTTTGGATCGCGAACTCTACAATATATTGGCACGCGTTCCTGGACAGTGACCAAGAGGCATCGCCGGCATAAGCCTGGAGGCCAACGAGGTGTTTGCGGTAGTCACGCCGCGCCAGTCCAAGCTTTCCCAGCGCACGCGTCGCAATCCGCAAGAGTGGCTTACTGGAGGGGTATCTGAACGCCTCAAGCCTGGACAGAGGATAACCAGGTGCCGGCATCTTCACCAGGCTTAGGAATTCCGAGTCACGATTCTCCGCAAAAAACCCTTGAATGTACTTGCCGCTCCGCAACGGATAATCGCTTCCTTGCAAGAATACGAGGTAATCATACCGTTGCGGGGAGTCGAGCGCCCGCCGCATTAGTCGCATCGTTGCCTCTACTATCGAGAATTCACCCCAATAGACAGGTATGCGCGGCTCAATAAAGGTCACATGCTCGCCACTGATGCCGGAGAATTGCCGGATATCCGACTTCGCGTCCACATGAATGAAGAACCCACAGCCATCGCAGGAGAGCATCTCGATCGCCCTCTTCTGAACCTGCGGATTACTGTGAACGAGCATCAAATACGCGATTTTCATTGGCTCCCGTCCGCGGCGATTTCGGGCACAAGGGTCGCGCCCCGGGGCACCTTCGACGAAGCGCGCGCACGAACCTTGGCGCGCTCCGGCACGGGCATGCTTCCCATCAGGAGCGTCAACCATAAGAGGCCCCCTCCCAACGCGGCCTCAGTTACGTTGTAAAGAAGCAGAAGAGACCACAGGCCAAGGCTTAATGACGCCAAGGGCGTTAGCGGGTTGAGCTGCTTGCAGATCCTGCGATAGGTCGCGATCAAGAACGCGCAAACCAGCAATACCCCAATCACGCCGAGATCAAGGTATGTCTGTAGATACCCATTATGCGCCTCAAACACATTGTCGCCGGTCAGTCTCTCCCACACCCACTGGATGCGGGGACCAAGCCAGAAACTCTGATAGCCGCAGCCCACGAGCGGATTGATCGGCACGCTCAGAAGAACCTGCCAAATGCGAGTTCTGTCGGACATGTCGGCGGTTCCGCCGACCGCCTCCGACATCTGTCCGCCCAGGCCGAAGAAAGTCAGCATCCAATAGATAAGAAAGATCGATGGAGCCATCACTTTGAGCCAACCAATATGGCGCTGGCCTAACTTGCTCTGCGCCGCAGCGATCATCAGGCATCCGAGGATCAGGCAGACCGTCGAGGTTTTGCTCCCACACAGATTTAGTAGGTAAAGAGCCATGCCGATAAAGGCGGTATTTACGAGAATGATCCGTCTGACGCGTTTGTCCCTTCGTTGATTCCAGCGCGTGGCAGCATCCCAAAAGAAGAAAATCCCGCTCGCCAGACACAGCAGGCCGAGCATGTTCTTGCTCGTCGATACCCCTGCGAACTCCATAGACCCCCACCTTGACCATGTTCTGCCAAGATTAGGGTAATAGTTGACAAGTACGATGGACAGCGGCACGGTCAAATAGTAAAGCCGGCGGAGTACGGTGCGCACCGCTTCAAGGCGGTTACGGTCAGTCAGAATGACTAGGACCGCCAGGTATAACCCCGCATCACGAAACCACTTCTTGAAAGTTGCGAGCGGAAAATCCGACCACGCAACGCTGAGCAGAGCAAACCCCAGAAATAGGACAAGAGCAGAATTCTGCGACACGAACTTGCGCCACTGGAACGAGCGTGAAACGAGGATCACGAATGCCAGCAATATGAGAAGAGAAAAGATGGCGCGGTCCAGCGGGTTTCCCTCCTCCAAAGCTTGCTCAAGGCTAGAGGCATAGGAAAATTGGAGCCACATGGACGGCGTCCGCGATGCGATGAAGAAGAGCCAAATCAGGGGCACCCACAACGCCGCCGAAGCCTTGGGCTCCCGGGCCGGGTCGAAGCAGAAAAGGGCCAGGAGCGAAACAAGCCAGACTGATAGAACCAAAGTGGGAGGCATTATGGTTTGACAGCTTGACGGCGCATCCTACGCCGCCGCCACAAAGTTTCCCCGCAGCCATTCCTCCAGAACGACCAGGCTGAACAGAATCTTGTGGTGATCGCTGGCGCCCGACCGGTGCTGCTCGAGAAGCCCTCGAACCGCGGCTGGCCGCAAATAATCGAATATGTGTGATTGCCGATCGAGCAACATTCCTTCCAATTTCCGCGATTGCGCTTCCCGGAACCATTCATCCACGACGTTCGTGGCAAAGCCGCGCTTTTTCCGCCGCAGAATTGTCGCAGGCAGAAAGGCCTTGCAGACCTCGCGGTGCAGCCATTTACCGCCACCGTTCCGCACCTTGAAGCTTGCGGGAAGTCTTTCCCCATACTCGACGACTTCCTTGTCCAGGTAGGGCACGCGCACTTCGAGGCTGTGCGCCATGGAAAGTTTGTCGCCATACATCAGCAACTCATCCGGCAGGGTCGACCGTAACTCGATGAACTGAAGCCCGCCGAGCTCGTCGGTCTTGTCCATCAGTTCGGAGAACTCCTCCCACGACCTCAGAATTTCATCCCCCGCCGCGGCTGGCAAAACGTCCGCTTCAAAAAGGCCATCGACTTTATCGCCGGGCAAGAGCGAGAGCACCTGTT
This sequence comes from Terriglobales bacterium, assembly GCA_035483045.1. GTDB lineage: Bacteria > Acidobacteriota > Terriglobia > Terriglobales > Acidobacteriaceae > Acidiflorens. The sequence goes on along the minus strand of DATHQD010000038.1, from coordinate 53,207 downwards.
GATATCTTCGCAAGCGCTCCGGCGTGTCCAGCGAGCGCACGCCTCGCTTCAAGGTTTCATTCCTCGGCAGCGCCTCCACCGCGGACGAAATCGGTCCTCGCACCCAGTTGGGCAACCGTCCCCAGAGCGGGCCGTAGCGAGTTCCTAAATGGCGGCGATACCCACCGAAGAGTTCGTCCGGACCTTGACCGATAAGCGCAACCTTGACATCTTGCCGCGCCCTTTCGCAAACAAAAAACATGGGCAAAACCGAAGACGTCGCCACCGGCTCTTCCATGAACTCGACGACCCGCGGCAACGACTCCTCGAAGGTTCGCCGATCGAGCAACACCTCTGTGTGTTTCGAACCGAAGACGGCGGCTGTTTGCGCAGCGTCCGCCAGTTCGTCGTCGGCAAAAACGTTCCCGTAGCCAACCGTGAACGTGCGCCAGGAACTTCCGTAGAGATTCATGAGCGCCAGAAGCAGCGCGGAATCGATCCCCCCGCTCAGCAACAGTCCCAGAGGCACGTCGCTCAGCAAGTGCCGCTTAACGGCACGCTTGTAAATTTCCAGCAACTCCTCCCGCGCCGCGCCTTCAGTTTTCGCCGGAGAAAATGGCTCGGGATGGAAACGGTACCAGCGCTTCAGCCTGTACCCGCCGTCTTCGAAAATCAGCATAGTTCCGGCCGCAAGCTTCCGGATGCCCTTGAAAACCGTGTAAGGCGAAGGAGTAAAACGATACCGAAGAAAAAGATTTATGGCGGTGGGATCAGGCTCGGGAGTCTCTTTCGCCACCGCCAGGATGGTTCGGATCTCCGAACCGAACAATACTTTGCCGCCTTCGATTTTGTAATAGATGGGCTTGATACCGAACGGATCCCGTGCGATTACTAGCCGCCGCTTCCGTTCGTCCCAGATCGCGAGGCCAAACATTCCGTTCAGGCGGTTGAACACCTCATCGCCCCACTGCTTATAGCCGAGGACGATCACTTCCGTGTCGCAATGGGTCCGGAAGACGTACCCGAAACTCTCGAGTTCGCGCCGCAGCTCGGGGAAGTTGTAGATTTCGCCATTAAAGACTACGCGGACCAATCCCTCTTCATCCGACATGGGCTGGTGCCCGCCCTCGATATCGATGATGGAGAGACGGCGAAAACCCAGTCCAAGCGGACCGTCGACGTAGTAGCCCTCGTCGTCGGGGCCGCGATGCACCATGCTGCGTGCCATCTTCTCTATGTCGCGGCGTAAGACTGGAACCGGCCGCTCGTAGTTAAATTGTCCGCAAATTCCGCACATTGAGAGCCTACGCCTTTACCCTGGAAACATTTACAGACTGACCACTTCGCAACAGCAGAAACGAAAGGCTGCGAAACAGTTGCGCCTGCGCCCAGCGATGCATGGGAACGTTGTCCCAGCCGAGAAATAATTGCCGTGTTCGAAAGCAACCGTCGGGCTTTTGCCACACTGTTAGAACCTGATTCACAACACCGTCCACCAGCCGGTCCAGCTTTTCGAAGCGGCCCCGTAGCAAAACTCCGAGATTGATGCACTCAGCGTAGTCGTACAACTCCCGGCGATAAATAATGAGTCGCGGAGGCAGTGCGAAAGGCTTGGGCACGCCCCGTTCATCGAACAGGTTGCGAACGTAGTAATCGACTCCCCGCTCGATCGCCCCGGTGATCTCCTTGTTACCGGTCAGCGCCTCGATTTTGGCAAGGGCTTTCATCACAAAGCAGGTGTGAAAGTGATCGATGAAGTGCCTCTTCCCGTCTCTGGCGTAATGCCAGGAGCCGTCCGCATTCTGAGATTCAAGCACAAAATAAAGATTCCTATCGGCCACTTTCTGATAGCTATCCTCTGAGAAATCCATCGCCGCCTGCGTCAGCATAAACGCCCGATAAGCATTCGCATTCATGACGGCCACCGATTGCTCGGGCGTTGGAGTGTAGGAACACGCAGATGCCCTCTCTGAAGTCTCGAAATCCGCATAATCGCGCAGGCCATGCTCCGCAATCGATCGCATAATATCCCGCCAGCGAGGATTGTTATCGATCGCGTGCACTTCCCTGAATGCTTCGTAGACGTAAGGCACGGTAGTGATTAGCGGTGTTCCTTCCCAGATCGTGCCTCGTACCGTTCCCCAGTTGAATGGGTAACCCCAGCAGCACCGCTCGTGACCTGCGCAGCGGGTTTGCTCAAGCACTTGCAAAAAGTGCAGCGCGCGACTGTAGTGCCCGTCGTCATTCAAATGCCTGGCCAAAAACGCGAACCCCATCGCGTAATGCGCGTCCGCAATAGGGAATCTTTGGCGTTTCCAAAAAAGCTTTCGCGCCGACGGTAGAAAGGCCTCACAGAAGATGATTGGAGCCACGGCCATCGTGCCGAGTAGAGGCTGGCGATAGTAGAGTTGCTTGGCGTTTCGGCACAGGTCACTAGCGTAAAACGTCTGAAAATCGTACGAGGTCTCTCCGTAGCTATCGAGCCAGGAGATGAAACGGCGCACGCCCGCCGAGACTTCTACGAGCGGCAAACTGTCGGTGTCGGCGTTCGAAAAAACATCGATTTCGGCGGGTGCAGGCGAGGTCATCTTAAGTCCTTTGTCTTGTCTTTCAAGGAAAATCGCAAGAAGAAATTCGTTACCAGAAAAATTCGCGGGCTGACTACGATTCACTTTGCGGGACTGGTTCGAGCGCCGCTCGGTTCCGCGGGCAGAAGCTCGAAATTATTAATCTTCTTGAACCTGCACAGCGACGAGATAATGGATTTCAGTTTCTGCATCTGCTCGGCGCGATGAAATCGCATAAGTTCAGGCGAGACCGGCCGCTCCATACGGGTCAAAAAGGCGGTCAGGTAACCCGCAAACAACGCGCTACCTAAAACCACATAAGGACGCTTCGGCACCCGATACATGCAACGTATAATCTGCCAAAGCGGATGTCCGCCGAGGATGTAATCTTTCTTTCCGTAGGCAAAGTTCGAGGCCACAATACCGCGGTCGGCCGTTCCCAGTGGCCGATGATGCAAGAAGGACTTTTCTCGAAACGACCGCGTGTTCCAGCCGATCATTCGGGCGGTCATAACCGCCATCCAATCGATACCGCCGACCTTGCTCGGAACATAGCCGCCAATCTCCTCGAAGCACTGCCGCCGAAAGATCTGGCACTGCCCGGAAACATACGTCTGTCCCTCGAAACTGTCAGTAGCCGAATTGTATCCGCTGGGCTCGGTGAATACTGTGCCAGCTACACCCAGCCGGCTGTCCTGGCCGAACTTGGAGAGTAGAAACTCGAAATGATCGGCGTCCAACGAGACATCAGCATCCAAATTCCCAATGATGTCGTACTGCAGCCCCTTAACGCGTTCCAATCCGGCATTGAATGCGTGGACCTTCGCCGCGAAATGCCGTTCCTTCCGCACCGGACGATTTACCACCTCAATCCAGCTATACCGTTCCGCGTATTTCGCTGCAATCTCCCCAGTCGCGTCCGTCGAACCGTCGTTCACAATAACCCACTTCAGCGGCAGCACCGTCTGGGCCACAACCGATTTGAGCGTCTCCTCAATGAAGCGCGCTTCATTGCGACTGGGAGAAATCAGCACGTACCGCAGGTTGTTCGTTCCGTTGTCCATCAGGACACCAACTCTCAACTTTCTCTATGACTGCTGCACCCGCGTTGTGGAAGCGCTGATCGCCCTTCTTGCTCCGCTCCGTCCGCAGTTGCGAGATTGCCGCTGTCGCGCGTACGCCTTTGCTTTATCAAACCGCTGTATACGCTTTCTGTAATCTGCCCGACGGTCTGCCACGAATGGCGACTGCTGGAATATGCCTGGATGCGATGCCGATAGGTTGCCGCATCTTTGTAGAATTCACTCTTGAAAAATGCCTCCAAGGTATCGGCCAGCGCCGTCGAATTGCCGGGCTCAAAAACCAATCCCGCTCTGCCCTCCGTCAGTTCCTCGCCGAAACATCCGACGTCGGAAGCGATCACCGGTAAACCAAATCGATAAGCCAGGAATAAAACTCCGCTCTCGAAAATGTTCTTATACGGCAGAACCAGAACATCCGCCGCTTTGAAATACAACTCAGTCTCATGGTCTGGGACAAACTCGAGCCGACACAGAATGCGGTGGGAAGCCTCATTGTCTGCAATTGCCCGCCGGATACCCTCTACATAGTCCTCGAATCCTTTCATCGGCTCGCCGGCAATCATCAATCGGGCACTCGCGTCGCGCGGCGCCAGACGATGAAAAGCTTCGACCAGACACTCCAGCCCCTTATACGGAACGATCCGTCCATAGAAAAGAATCGTCCTCTCCTCAGGCCGAATCCCCAACCGGTCCTTCGCCTGGTTTGTAGTGAGTTCCGTATCGGGCACTAGGATGTTTATCCCGAAAGGAATCACAGCCACCCGTTCCGGAGAAATACCGAATTCCTGAACTAGCTCATCTTTCATCTTCTCAGTGTGAACAAAGATATGGTCCGTGCAGCGATATTGGATGCCTAGCGTCTTTCGGTTCAAGATTGAATCGCATAAATCTCGTTTGGCCCTGTTTACATTGTGCGCCGTCAGTAGAACCTTTTTCCCAAGAAGCTTCATGTAGAACGTCAGAAGTGTTCGGTCGAAGTATTCCAGCTTACTGTTCCACAAGATGTGAACAATCCTCGGCGAGCGGAATGTGATATAGACAAGCAGCCGCGAGTAATAGGCCATCAACTGGAACAGCTTTACCGCAACACTGGCGTTTGCCTGTATACCGCCGAGATCAACAAAGCTGATCCGCTCTGATGTATGGAACTCGACGTGATCGACGCGATCACCGCCAACCACATGAACGCGTGTGCCGCCGCGGCTAAGCGTCGTGGCTAATCCATAGGTATAAGAAAGGTCTTGTCCGCCGGTCAAGAGCGCCACTGCACCCGTAACCAAATCTTCTTCGCAGACTTCGGATTCCGGAGTTTTCGTTTTGCGTCTTACGGCTTTCGGCATTCTGGTCCTTCTTCTAAAACACTTAAGGACTAGCATCAGATCGGTAGCCCGTTATCGACAGACTGCAAACGCCCGAAGCTTCACTACGATTCCAGGCGCGAGGGCTACCTAGGCGGATTCGACAAACAGTCGATGCGCCAATTCCAGGGACAGCAGCCGGTGAATCTCATCTGTATGGTTCTCGTCTCCGCGCAAGTGGCCATTTACCACCCGCTCGACTCCTGCACGGTTGACATACGGACGCGCCAGCGCACGATCATCCAAAAGAACATCGCGTACGTAATCACGCAACTGGTCTCTATACCAAACGCGAAAATGGTACGGCTTGTGACGTCCGAGCCATATACGGTCCAGATGCAGGGGGGCGAACATATGATCGATTCGCGCCATCCACTGCGGCATACCCATGTCATACGCGTATTCGGCTTTAAAGAAAAACTCAAGGTATATGTGTGTCAAGGCACTGTTGAGCCCGCCCGAGCCTCGATCGGTTCCTATTTTCGCAAGCGCCGGGTTCCCTTCACGGATCAGCCGAGCCCGTACTTTTTCATTCGCAGCAATGGCGTCCGAACGCGGAGCCCGGTACGCAGTCTTGACGACCTCATTATCAAGAAACGGCGAGCGAATCCCGACCTGCGTCTGTTCCAGTCCCAGCACGCCATAGTGATGCCATGGCGATTGCCGAAACGCCACAAAGGAGATGGGATGGCCGTCGCGTGCCGCGTTGTAGGTTCTTATTCCCAAGCCAATCTGCTCGCGGAGAGGTTCAAACAGCACCGCAGCGGGCTCTGCTGCCTTGAACATTACCGCCTGCAGCATAATCTCGCTGCCATAAGTGCCCACCATACGCACGGGTGCGATCTCTCGAACCTTCTCCTGTACATAAAGGTCGGCGGAGCGGCTGAGATCCACACCCGCGTCCGTCAAATAAATCGAGCGCTCTGCATAATGCGCAAAATGCGACAGGAACTCCGGCCCGGCCGTGATCACCTGGTGAGGCTGCTGACAAATCTTCGCGACCCGCCGCGCGATTTTTACATCCTGATGATCGCGATACGTGCTTCCCCACGTGTAGCAAGGCAGAGAGTTTGGCTCCGCCTTATGCCACGCCAAAATGATGCGCGTGTCCAGACCACCCGTCACCGACATCCCCACCCGCTCGCGCCCGTTGAAATAACGCGGCAGATTGACGACAAAGGCGCTTCGCAGTTGACGATAGTACTCTTCCGGATCCAGCGCCTCCTGCTCCTCCCACTCCTTCGGCTCAAAGTAAGATTTCTTTGCCTCGAGCTCACCATTACGAAAAACCCAGGCCGAACCCGGAGGCAGGAGATAAATCCCCGGAAACAGCGTTCGATCCTCCAGCACACACCCGCAAGCAATGAATTCTCCAAGTCCCCGCGGATCGGTGCTGCGCAGTTCCGGTCGCACCTTCAGAATGGCCTTGGCTTCTGCGGCAAAATAAAAGGCGTCCTTGGACTCGTGATAATACAGCCGCTGCAACCCATAGCGGTCGTTGAACAAAGTCGTCGTGCCCTGTTGACGATCCGCGACTACTCCGTGAAATCGCCCATTCAACCCCCTGGGGAAATCCGTCTCGTCTTCGCGGCGATGAACCAAGTAAGACGAATCCCCATCCGAGAACTGGTGCCCCCGTTGCCGAAGCGCGTTCTTCAAATCAGGCGCCGGAAATTCCTCGCCCGAGAAGAAAAGTGTCATCCCACCACTTTCGTTGCGAATCGGCATGCCATCCGCAAACGATCCACGTCTCGCGACCCAGCCGATGTAGATGCCAAGTTCCGGATCACTCCAGGTACCGCAGTTATAAAACGACTCATGGCGCAGACACTTCACCATGTCGAGCAACTGCTGCTCGGCGATCGCTTGCGGCATCTTCGTGATGAGACCAACTAATCCGGGCAAAACAGGCTCCTAGAACGACTCTGCTTTTAGGTGAAATCTGTGTTGATACCAACGGCTGCGAAGTTCGCGCAGTTTCGCCGCCAACGATTCCGGCATGTGTTCAGCCAAGCGCCGATGCAGGCCGAGTCGAAACGCCAAAGCACCCCACCGCGTAAGTGGAACGTAATAGCGGGGTACATCCACTCGCTGAAACCCATTCCGCTCCTTGAAATCGCTCAAGCTGCTCTTCGCCTTGTTTCCGTAAGCGAAGTTCGCGTAGACGAGGCGCGTTATTCCTACGTTGGCAGACGAGCGTACAGCCTGGGCGACTAGCGCGTTTGTTGGAGCCTTATCGCGGTAGCTGATGAGCGACAGGATGTGCATCAATCCCGCCTGCGTTCGCTCGTCGTTCATCGTGAGCTTGATGAAACCAATTAACTTGTCGCCGTCGAAGGCGCCGATGAAAATGCTGCTATCGAGAAATGTGGCGCTCATGGCCCGCACCGCCTCCAAACTCTTGCCATAGTGCGGAAAGCGCCGCCCCTGTCTTACCGGCACCTCGTTATAGATCTCCCAAATTCCGCGGACGAGCGCGTCGTCAAAAGGCACTTCTCGGACCGTAATCCCCTTTTTCTCCGCTTGCTTAGCCTTGTTGCGGGCCTTAAAGCCGATTTGTTGCGTCCACCAGTGATCAAACGTAGACACTGGCAAAACGGCCATGTTGTCCCATTCAAAAGGGTACGTATGTTGTGGGGAAGTCTCTGGCAACGCCTGCAGAAACGTGAAAAGATCTGCCCGCGTGTTGGAACCGCGCAATGCAGAGACTGCAGACTCCGGATCTGACAGGAATTTGTAACCCTCACCGTCAACGTGCGCAACCCGGCAAGGCCGACCTTGGACGAGCAATCTCCTGCCTTCGAAACAACGTTCTTCCGTTCTCTTATTCATCTGTTGTCCATCTCTGCTGATTGATTGATCCCGAATCGGACCGCGTTCTTGGGATCACGGAATTGGATTTGTGAAGTTCTGCCTGCCGAAGATCAGAATTTGGCGGAGAGGGAAGGGATTCGAACCCCCGGATGGTTTTACCCACCACAACCAATAAGCCGGCTGCTGCCTTAGCCAAACGGCGACCTCTCCGTGATTCTAGAACGTTAAGTTTTTTGCGTCGTGCCCCGCGGCTGGAGTGCAATTCGCGGAAAGGATCACGTCGTACTGGCCGGTCGCGATAGGTTCGCAGCAACTCTGCGGTTTTCCATCCGAAAGAGCGCCTTGTCCCAGGATTTCTCAACAGAATGTTTCCATCCAGACAGGGTAGTTTGGACACGCTTGGCGATCTCGGGGCCAAACGTCGCCCGGATCCATGCAAATTTCCACGACGAGCGCGGAACTTCCAGTTGCCCTCCCAAATCCCGAGCCATCCGCTCCGCCATGCTAACAATATCGGGCCTTTGGGGATAAAAGAATGGCAACCAAGTTTGCAGATACCTCACACACGCAGCCCGAACTCTTTCACTGTCCTCCAACGACCTTAGATAACCGACGTGCAGCTGCATAGAAAGCCAATGGGCGTCGATTCTCACGTTTGAAAGGCCAACGTAGCTCAGGCTGCCGTACCCGAAGCTGCGGTAGTGCACTCTCGCATCAGGCACGAATCGCACACTATCACTTGCCAGAAGGATCCGGCAGAAGTACTCGTTATCATCGTCTCCAAGCAACCTTGTGTCCCACGGGCCGGCGGCTTCGGCAAGTTCACGACTGACAAGCCACGTGGCGGTCTGCATGTACAAATTCTGGCCCATCCTTCGCAACAACCATTCTGAAGGTGAAAGATCGCACCACAGCGCCGTCCGCACGAATTTCGCTTTATGACTTCGGTACCTGAATTTCCCCCAAGCTGCAGATACAAGCGTCCGTTTGCTAGCGCATTGGTTCAGAATCTCCATCTGCCGCTCGATCTTTTCAGGAGCCAAAAGGTCATCCGCATCCAACCACTGAATATAATCTCCGTGGCTAAGAGAGAAGGCGCGGTTTCTCGACGCAGCAGCGCCCTGATTTTGCTGCGTAACCACCCGGAAGGTATCCGATTCCCACTGGCGCGCAATCGTTAACGTTCTATCAGTAGAGCCATCATCGACCACCACAATCTCTTTTCGTTCCCATGTTTGCGCGACCGCCGAGCGGATTGTGTCAGCAATCCATTCCTGCGCATTAAAAGCCGGGATGAGAATTGAGACCAACGGTTTCAACATAAGTGTCTCCACAACAATTCCTCACGTGCCAGTTGGGTCATCTCGCCGACCACATCACGAATGTTGGTATTGGTTGGTATAGCTATGAATGTGCAGGGAAGTGCTAGTAAACGAGCGAGACAATCTACTGCGCTACGTAGCTAGAGCCTGTGCCACCTGCGGCGTCGCCGAAATGCCACCAATCCCGATATAGTGGAACCCGTTCGCGAGCACATCTTCCCGAGAGAGAGCATTCCGCCCATCGACGATCAGCGGTCGCTCGACCAGCGTGGCCAGACGGCTCCAATCGATCTTCCGGAACTCATCCCACTCGGTAAGCAACAGAACCGCATCGGCTTCCTTGGCAGCATCATAGGGATCGCTGCAATAGGTGATGTCCGGGATTTCCTTCTTAGCTTTTTCCATCGCCTCGGGGTCGTAAGCGCGGATCTCCGCTCCCTCCGCCTGCAACCGGCGAATAATCGAAAGCGCGGGCGCGAAACGAATGTCGTCGGTATTGGGTTTGAAGGCCAGGCCCCACACCGCAATCTTCTTCCCGCGCACTACCCACAGTTCATTTCGCACTTGCTCGACAAAGCGCTCGACTCGCCCCTGATTGATCTTCTCGACCTCTTTCAGCAGAGAAAAGTCGCACCCAGATTTCTCCGCGATTCGAATGAAGGCCTGCACATCCTTCGGAAAGCAGAATCCTCCAAACCCGATTCCCGGATTCAGAAACGCTGGCCCAATTCGCGGATCCAACCCCATCCCGTGGGCAACCTTGGTTACATCCGCTCCGACCACCTCGCACAGATTTGCCACCATATTGATGAACGAAATCTTCATCGCCAGGAACGAATTCGACGCATGCTTAATCAGCTCTGCCGAATTTGTGTCGGTTGCCAGAAAGACCGGGTACTCGCGCTCTGGGCAATCGGTATGGATGGGGCAAGTAAACTTCTGTGTGACGATAGGTTCATAGATTTCGCGTAGAAGCTCTGCCGCACGCGTCGAATCAGCTCCGATCACAATCCGGTCAGGATGCAAAAAATCCTCGACCGAAGTTCCCTCCCGCAAAAATTCCGGATTGGACGCCACGTCATACTTCAATCCGTTTGTACTGTGCACCGACAGGTGCTTGCGCAACTGCGCACCGGTCTGTACCGGTACTGTGCTTTTTTCGATGATGAGACGATACCCGGTCGCCCGCTTTGCGATCGCTCGCGCGACTCCTTCGATCGCCGACAGATCGGCGTCGCCATTCGGCAATGGAGGCGTTCCCACGCAAATAAAAATCGCATCTCCCCAGACAATTGCCTCTTCGGTCGACCCGAAGCTCAACCGGCCATTCTTTCGAACCGCCGCGATAACGTCTTCCAGATGCGGCTCGAAAAGCGGCATCACCCCACTCTGCAGTTTGGAAAGCTTTTCCGCATCACTTTCGCCGCAGAAAACTTCGTGACCGACTTGAGCCAGGCAAGCTGCCGTCGTTAATCCCACGTAACCCGCGCCAATCACGGAGAGCTTCATTCTTCTTATTCCTTATCTCGAAATTCCGAAAAATTCAAAGCGATCTAGGCCGTCCGATCGGCAGTTGCCAACACATCAACATCGGCCTCGGACTGCTTGCGCCTGAACTTAGCGTTGAAAGCCGCGACCTCCCGAACCACGCGTCCCTGCTGCCCCTGAGTAAGATTCGGGAACATCGGCAACGATACGATTTCAGCGGCAATTTCTTCGCAGACCGGAAAATCCCCTTCCGCGTAGCCAAGCGATTCATAAGCCCGCTGACGATGCAGCGGAATCGGATAGTGAATCCCGCAGCCGATCCCCGCCTTCCCCAAATGCGCCATCAAACCTTCGCGATCTTCAGTCCGCACCACATAAAGATGATAAACCGCGCGCGACCACGATGGTTCATATGGGACTTGCACTCCCGCGTCCGAAGCCGCCAGCAGACGGCCGTACTCCGCCGCCCGTTCGCGCCGCTTTTCATTCCAGCCCGCCAGGTGCTTCAACTTCACGCTCAAAATTCCCGTCTGGATCGAATCCAGCCGCCCGTTATATCCCTCGATATCGTGATAATACTTCTTTGCCTGGCCATGGTCTCGGATCATCTTGCAAGTGTCGGCCAGCTTCGAATCGTTAGTAGTGATCGCGCCACCTTCGCCGCATGCTCCCAGGTTTTTTCCCGGATAAAAACTGAATGCAGCAGCGCGTCCTATAGAGCCGGCGCGAAACCACTTATTATGTTTGCGCGAAAAATACTCAGCCCCGTGAGCCTGGCAAGCATCTTCCACCACGATCAAACCAAATCGCTCTGCCAGTTCGCCAATCGCGTCCATATCGGCCATCTGACCATAAAGATGGACAGGAACAACCGCCGTAACCGGGCGCCCGCTCCTCTTGCTAACGAGTTTGCCGTCCTCCGAGACCGCGCACTGTGTCTCCAGATACTCGCGCAGCTTTTCCGCATCCATGTTGTAGGTGCGCTCGTCGATGTCGACGAATTCCGGCAGTGCACCCGCTTGCGAAATGGCTTCGGTCGTCGCGATGAACGTATGTGGAACCGTGACCACCACGTCGCCCGCCTTCACGCCCGCCGCCATCAACGCGAACCGCAGAGCGTCCGTGCCGCTGTTGACTGCGACCGCGCGTTCCGTGTGGCAGAACGCGGCAAACTCTTTTTCAAAATTCTCCACCATCGGCCCGCCAATAAAGCCAGCCGTCCGGATAACCTGCTGAAACACCGCGGTCAACTCCTGTTCGAGTTCGACGTGCGGCGTGACCAGATCAAGAAAAGGAATGTTTTGCGAATGATTATTTCCCGAATGACTCACTGCGCTACCCCCGTTTCAATTTGACGAAGAATTTTTGCCGGATTGCCGGCCACGATCGTATTGGCCGGAACATCTTTCGTGACCACCGCGCCCGCGCCCACAATGGCGTTTTCTCCAATGCAGGTATTGGCCAAGATGGTCGCGCCGGAGCCGATCGAGGCCCCCTTCTTCACCACCGTCCGCTCCACCCGCCAATCGGCTTCCGTCTGCAAGCCGCCCGCAGCGGTCGTCGCCCGCGGATACAAATCGTTAATGAACATCACGCCGTGCCCGATAAAAACGTTATCTTCGATGGAAACGCCTTCGCAGACAAAAGTGTGGCTCGAAATCTTGCAGCGTTTACCAACCGTCGCGTTTTTCTGGATCTCGACAAAAGCGCCGATCTTCGTCTCGTCGCCAATCTCACAGCCATAAAGGTTGATGAACTTGGAGAGTTTTACATCCCGTCCAAGCTTCACGTCGGGTGCAATGCATACGTATGTGTCCATAGTTTTCGAAGAGAAAGATTTCAAAGCGAAGGATTTCAATGCGGAGAGTTCAATACTTCAATACGAAGATTTCAATTCGAGGAACTCAATCGGCCGCCGCCGGCTCAACCGCGTAATTCCAATTCGCCGACAAGCTGGCGACAGGTGTGACCGCACGCCCACTCGCGGATCCGATACCCAGCGAAAGCTCGCGATGAAGGATGGCGAGAGCCAGTTTCACCTGCTCCTGCGTCACAACAAACGACAAGCTGCAATCCGACGCGCCTTGTCCGGTCGCGATAACGTTGATATTTTCCTGACCAAGCGCGACCAAAGCCCGCGCTGCTATCCCGGAGTCGGCCCGCAGATTCTGGCCGACCATGGTGATCACGGAAACCGTGGACTCAACCACGCTGTATCTTTGTCCGCCCTGCTGCCGATCGGCTGTAAATTCTCGCTTCAGCGCATCGGCCGTGCGCTCGGCAAACGCTGCCGTCACCACCAGCGAGATCACGTTATGAGAGTGAGAAGAAGATTGCGAGAACAGCACATCCGCCCGAACCGTACTCGCCGCTCCCACCGCACGCGTCAGCATGTCGGCAGCGTCTTTCTGGCAGCCTTGCGACGTCGGCCCCGCCACCGTAATCAGTGCCGCGTCGCGGATGGCCGTCAACGCCTGCACTCCCGCTGCGTGAGACGAACCGGTCGGCGTAATCTTTGTGCCCGGCTCGCAAGGAGCGAACGTGTTCTTGATCCAGATCGGAATCCCACTCTGCATCACCGGACGCAGCGTCTTCGGGTGCAGCACCTTCGCCCCGAAATGCGCCAACTCCGCCGCCTCGCGATAGGAAATCTCGCCGATCGTGCGCGCGTCTTCCACCAGCCTCGGATCAGCCGTCAACAGCCCGGCCACATCGCTCCAGATAACGACTTCGTCCGCGTCGAGCGTCGCGCCCAGTATGGTTGCCGAATAGTCGGATCCGCCACGCCCCAGCGTCGTCAGTACACCTTCTTCATTCGCCCCGATAAAGCCAGTCACCACCGGCACGATGCCTTTTTCGAGCAGCGGCGCCAAGCGACCTTGGCATCGTGCACGCGTCGGCTCCAGCCACGGTTCCGCTCCGCCGTGATAAGAATCGGTCACGATCAGCTCCGTCGCTTCGATCGCCTCGCTGGCAACTCCGTTTTCCTCGAGCGCAGCCGCGACCAGCGGAGCGCACAACCGCTCGCCCAGCCCCGAAATCGCATCCAGTGCACGCGGCGTCAATTCGCGCAGAGAAATGATGTCTTGACACAGCCGTTCACCTTCGGCAAAGAGACCATCAAGCGTCCGCTGCAGCCGGAGGCGCTGGTCTAAAGAATGAATCAAAGCCATGAGCGCGTCGTCGTGCTTCTCTCTCAACTGAGCGAAAACCTCAGCGACCCCGCTTTCATTTCCGGCCTTCGATTCCGTCGCCGCCGCGATCAGCTTGTTGGTCACGCCGCCCATCGCTGAAACAACCACTGCGACGCTCGATTCGTGCGCGGCGTTTCGAATAATCTCGACCACTCTTCGAATGCAGGCAGCATCTCCCACCGACGTGCCGCCAAACTTCATCACCTGCACCGGCCTTCTCATTTCCCTGCTATCTTCGCGGCAATCTCCGCGGCGAAGCTGATCAGACGAAGCCTTCATCATCGACGTCTCGGAAATCTCGCGATTCACATCGCCACGCGAATACCACCTACTCTGCTTCCGGCCCCGAAGCACACACGTGTGAACCAACTTCGGCGTGTCCCACGGAACATCGTGATATCCCGTCCGCAGAAATTCGCTATGCGGATCCCTCGCCCACTCGTGCGGGAAGAGCGCAATCGTGTCACTCTCTGTAACCGCTGGCGCGATTCGACTCGGATGTCCAGAAACCGCACTGTATAAGGCTCCCGGCAAGTCGTGCCCAGTGCCGAGCATGATGTGCCCCACCTGCGTTGCCCTCGGATTCATCTCGATGAGGTAAGCATGCCCGGTCGCCCCTTCCAGCATGAAATCAAATCCGTATATGCCGGAAAGCCCCATTCGCCGAACCACCTTTTCCACCGCGTCCGACATTTCCGCATTCTCGATCAACCGCACCACAGTCGCGTGGCCCGCAGCAGTGCACTTGCGAAGCACCTCGAAATGCAGGCTCGCCAGAACAGCGCCCGTCCAGCAAACAATTGTGCTCGTAGCTTCATGCCCCGCCACAAACGATTGAGCGCTGACTACCGGATGCTGTCGGCGCACCGACCGCGAAAGCAAAGTAGTATCGCGATCGACTAACGCTCGCTTCATCGCTCGAGCTAGAAGCGGTGGCGCGTGCAGCTTGCGAAAGGCACGCTGCGCCTCTTCATCGGTGCGAACCACCCGCACACCCTTGCCTCCCGACGTACCATCGGCCTTCAACACAGCCGGGAGCCCCACCTTCTCCACACAGTTCGAAATATCCGAGGCAGCCTCAATTGCGCCTGTGCTCGGAATCCGTATGCCCTCTTTGCAAGCGAGCTCCATGAAAGCCGCTCGCGATTGTGCGATCGCAAAAGACTCTGCCGACCCCAGAGATCGCTCAATCAAAGCTCCTATTTCTTCTGTGTCGCGCGAGTACCGCTCTCGCCGACTATAAAGATCATGCAGATGCCTCGTCGCCAGATCGTCTCCCGGCACAATCAGGTCCGGTTTCGAAAGCGCGATCGCGCGAACCAGCGACCGCAGCGGCCTCAGCCCCTGATAATTATGTCTGCGGGACGCAGCTTGCGTTTCACCCACCGGATGCTGCGTCGGGCAAAGCATTTCAACTCGAAAACCAGCGCCGGCAAGAGCGACGGCGAGCCGCGCCGTCGGCACCCAGTTGGTCGTAGTTACGATTAGGACAGTTGGTTTCACAGGTAGGATTTTCGTTTTCGCTCGCGCGACATTAGATGATCGATCAGATGTAAACCAGCTCGCCGCGTTTGGCGAGCGATTCATTCGCCGCTTCGAGCATGCGGACAACCTTCAGCCCAGCACAGCCATCATTGAACGGCTTTGCGCCGCTCTGTATACACTCAACAAAATAAGTCAACTCCAGCTTCAGCGCTTCCACCTGCTCCACTTGCGGAGCCCACATATCGCCCGAACGGTAACTCACCAGCAGGTTGTACACGCCTTCCTGGCTCTTTACGTCGACGCCCTTGTCGTAAATCTTCAGCTTCTCATCGGCCTCGAGATCGTTCCAGACGAGCATCTTCTTCTCGCCGCCAATCAGCGTCGTCCGAACTTTCACCGGCGAGATCCAGTTCACGTTGACGTGCGCAATCATCTTGTTCGGATAGTAAGCGGTAATAAAAGCGATGTCCTCGTGACTGTTGAGGTGGGACTGCCCTGTCGCCGAGATCGCTTCCGCATCTTTGTGCAAGAGATGATTCATGATCGAGAGATCATGCGGAGCCAGGTCCCAGATCACGTTGCAATCGTGCTGAAACAGCCCAAGATTCACGCGTGTCGAATCGTAGTAATAAAGCTTGCCGAGCGCGCCCTCCGCAAGCAGCTTCTTGATTCTGCGGACCGCGCCCGTAAATAGGAACGTGTGGTCCACCATGATCTGGAGATTTTTCTGTTCCGCGAGGTTGATCAACTCCTCGGCCTGCGACGCCTTACTGGTAAACGGCTTCTCCACAAACACGTGCTTGCCATTCTCCAATGCCGCCTTGGTCAGTTCGTAATGCGTCCATACCGGAGTGATCACCGCAATCGCGTCCACCTCCGGTGACTCGATCAGTTCCTGCGCATCGCTATGGACGGCAATCCCAGGATTCGCCGCCTGTATGCGCTTGCGCGCTGCCGGCGTCTGATCGCAGATTCCGACCACCTGGCAGCCTTCGAGCGCGCGCAGATTGCGCACAATATTCGGCCCCCAATAACCGTAGCCGATCACTCCAAACCTAATCATAAGATTCCACCTTCACGAGAAATGCTTCGAACCGGGAAGAAGTAAAAGACAGTTGATCTTTCGCGACGAGCAACCGGGAGGAGGAATTGAAAGATGAAGGAACAGTGCTGCATCTAGCAGGCGCCGTTTCCAGCAATGACCGCTCGCGGCGTCTGCACCAGAATTTTCAGGTCGAGCCACGGAGAACTATGGCGCGCATAACGCAGGTCGAGTCGCACCATGTCGTCAAATCCCACGCGACTCCGCCCTTGAACCTGCCACAATCCCGTAATCCCAGGCTTCGCTTCCAGCAGGCGCCGCCGATGCCAGGTCGCATAAGCTTCGACCTCATACGGAACCGGAGGCCGCGGCCCGACCAGCGACATATCCCCGCGCAGCACATTAACGAATTGCGGCAATTCATCCAGGCTCGATCGCCGCAGGAAATTTCCCACCGAAGTAATCCGCGGATCGTTCGTGAGTTTAAAAATACCTTCGCCCGCGTCATTGGTCTGCTTCGCCGCCTGCCCGGCAATCAACTGCCGCACATATTCCTTGTGCTGGCTGGCATCGTTATCCACATACATCGAGCGGAATTTCAGGAAGGTAAACGCCGTCCCATGCTCCCCAATGCGCTTCTGCCGGAAAAGAATCGGCCCTCGCGAAGTCAGCTTCACCGCCGCCGCAATCACAAAAAACACCGGCGACAGAAGAATCAGCAACACCAGGCTTCCCAGGATATCCATGCCCCGCTTCAGCGTCCGGCCCAGCCGGTTCGCTCCATCGCGTTTGTGCAGGTCGGGATAAAGCGTCGGGTTGCTCTGCCGTTCCGGATTCGTGGCGTCCCACTCCTCCGGGAACAAATGGAACGAAAACTTGATTTGGCTGAACTGTTCCGTCGTCAGCCGCCCGCGCAGCACATCGCTGATGCGCCCGAGCAGTGTGCTGAGAATGAGATTGTTCTCCAGCGTAATCTCCGTAAACATCACGCCCACCGCGGCATTCGTCTCATACCACCCCATCACATCGGTCTCGCGCGTGGCCGATTGCAGCGCGGCAAGAATGTCGAGCAGAATCCGGCCGTTCTTGGCCGTCGCCTGCCTCTGTCCCGTATCCATCAGCAACAATACAAACGGACGCTGCGTCCGCTCGCTGCGCTTTCTCTCCAGCGAAATCATTCGCCGGAAGACCTCTTCACCAAGCACTTCCTTCGACACGACTTCCTTCGAGCCTAACCAGTCCTGGGGTTGCGATTTGCCATCGGCAGATCGCGTTTTCGTCGTTGTAGGCGTCACGGATGCATCTCCTCGCGCGCCACGGACAGCCAAAGCCGCCGCAGCATCACTGACAGAATTTGGGATTAGGGAAGGGAGATTGAGTCTAGAGGTGAGCTAAAACTAGGGTTTCAATTCTCGGCGACTGAAGGCTCGTCATCACTCGCCGTCGAGCCGTACCGTGCATAGTAATACTTCTGTTCGTTGGTGCTGCAACTGTTGACCACCACCCCCAGCATCGTGGCTGGATCGATCACTTCGAGAGCTCGCTCCAACTGCTTCTTCTCGCACACACCCTCGCGCGTCACCAGCAGCACGCCGTCAGCAAGCTTCATCCAGAGCGGCGTATCCGCAAGCG
Source organism: Terriglobales bacterium (assembly GCA_035483045.1). Lineage (GTDB taxonomy): Bacteria > Acidobacteriota > Terriglobia > Terriglobales > Acidobacteriaceae > Acidiflorens. The sequence goes on along the minus strand of DATHQD010000038.1, from coordinate 35,244 downwards.
GACGAACTGGCGGCGTATCAATAATCATCCAGTCGAAGGACGCATCAAGTTGTTCCAGCAACTGCTGTAATCGTCCCGACTGCATTACTTCCAATGGATTCTCCGGGGTCATGCCGGCGGGCAGAAACCAGAGACCTGAATTCTCAAGCTTGTATACAACTTCCGACAGTTGGCGCTCTCCCCGCAGAACTTCGCTCAGCCCCGGCAGATTTCGATGAAAGCCGAAGCGGCTCGCCAGTTCCGGCCTTCTCAAGTCGCCGTCGATCAGCACCGTGCTGAGCACTTTGCTGCGCGCCTGATTGAGCGCCAAATTGGCGGCGATCAAACTCTTCCCTTCCTCCGGAATGCTGCTGGTAATCACAATGCGTTTCAGCTTGCGCTTTTCGCGCAGGTGCCGCAGCTTCAATCCCAGCACGCGAAATTTTTCCGCCGCCATGCCCCCTTGATCGGTCAAACAGACAAGTCGGGCTTCCGACGCAAGTGCGGGCAACAACACCTTGGCCGCCGCAAACGCTCCCCGCGTCGGAACCTCGGTTCTCGGAGCCGGCAGCGTCAATTCCGCGAGTGGCAGTTCGGCAGGCGGCAACTCAGAATGAGAGAGCTTGCGATCGATTTCCTGTTCAACTTTTTGCAGCAATTCCGCGACCGAATCGGCCTCTTTCGGCAGTGTTCCGCCCGATCGCTCCGCTTCCGCGCGCTGCAACGCTTCAAAGATATAGCTCATAGGAAAGAAAAACTCGTCCTACTGCAACCGCCCCTTCGTCTCCGTCTGATGCATACGGTCACGCACTTCGAGCAACGTCTTTACCGCCTGCAGCAACTCGTTCTGCTGCTCTTCTTCTTTCGATCGGCGACCCGCGGCACTGTTCTTCACGTCGGCCACCACAACTCCAACCCGCAAGTCCTGCGCCACGCCATCGATAATCTCCGAAGTAATCGTTGGTGCGTGTTTGGCATAGCCGGCCAGCAGCGCATTCTCGCAAATAGTGTTGATGATCCGCGGAATTCCCCGCGAGTGCGTATATACCGCCTCGATCGCCGGCCCGGAAAAAATCTGGACTGCCCCGTTCGCTCCCGCAATCTGCAGCCGCCGCCGCATGTATTCGCGTGTTTCTATCGCGTTAAGCGGATCAAGATGACAGCGCAGCGCGATCCGCTGCTTCAGTTGCCGTAGCTCATGCGAATCGAGCTTCTGATCGAGTTCCGGTTGCCCCGCCAACACGATCTGCAGCAACTTCTGTTGCGAGGTTTCGAGGTTGGTCAAAAGCCGTATCTCTTCCAAAACTTCCGACGACAGATGATGCGCCTCGTCCACCACCAGGATCGTCGTCAATCCCTTCTGATGCCGCTGCAGCAAAAATGCATTCAGCACATGGATCAGCTCATCTTTCGCTTTGCCCGTAACTTGCAAACCAAAATCGAGCGCGATATAGCGCATGAATTCCACTGGCGAAAGCGTTGGGTTAAAAACCAGCGCGAAGGCCACATCGCGCCGCTGCAACAGCCCAAGGAGCGAGCGCAGGATCAGCGTCTTGCCCGTGCCCACTTCGCCGGTCAGAACCACGAATCCGCGGTGCGCCGTCACCCCGTAGTACAACGAAGCCAGCGCCTCATTGTGCCGTGTCGTCGGAAACAAAAACGACGGATCCGGCGTAATCTCAAACGGGGCTCGCTGCAGATTGTAGAAGCTCTTATACATTTGATTTCAGTGTCTGGTCCTAGTGTCGGATTCTAAGTGTCCACGAACCACGCACTAATAACTATTACCCGTACAGATACGTAACGGCCGATCCCAGCAAGATGAATCCTACAACCAGCAGCGCCGCCGCACTCGCAATCCAGAGCCCCCGCCGATGCGCCGACTCTTCGGAATCCGTTTCGATCGTCGGAATCTCCGCGATCACGTCGAACGGAACCAACTTCTTAATCTCGCGCTCGCTATAGATCTTGCCGCTCAGTTTTTCCTGCCCGAAAGCGAAACCACCACCAAGGACCAGTCCCACGGCTAATCCCGCCGCGCAAAACATCAGGCGGTTTGGCTTATAAGGTTTCCCCGGAAGATTTGGTGGGTCCAGCATGCGGAAATGCTCGCCCTGTTGCGTTTTCTCGAGGTCGGTCGACATTTCTGACTGGTTCTTCTTCGCCAGCAGCGCTTCATAATCAGTCTTCGACTGATCGTAGTCACGCGTGATGTCGGCGTACTGCTGTTCCATCACAGGCGCCATATTCAAACGTGCCTGATATTGATTGATCTTGCTCTGCTCGTCTTTGATCTCCGCTTCGCGGTTCGCAATTTCCTGCCGATTGGCTTTCAACTGACTTTGCAGCTCCAGAATCGGTGCGCTCTTCGGATCCAGTGACGCCACGGCAGCCGCCGGCTCCGGAGTGGCGTCTTTCGGCTGGCTGTTCATGTCGGCGATGATTCGTTCGCGCATCTTCTCTGTCTGCGCAATCTGCTCTTTAGTCTTGCGCACGTCGGGATGCTTGTCCGTGTAATGCGAGGTCAAATCCGCCAACCGCTCTTTAAGTTGATCCAGTTCTTTATCAATATCGGCCAAGCCGCTGGGACCGCCCGTTCCGCCCGACTTCGTACCACCCTCAATCGCGCGGTATTGATTGATCAGCGATTCCAGATAAGTGTTTTGCTGCTTGGCCCGATTCAGCGCATCCTGGTTCGCTTGTACCTGGCTCTGAAGTCCCGCCAATATCTGCAAATTACTTTGCGTCTGATTCGGCAGCTCGCCCAGATGCTGATCCTTGAACACACGCAACTTCGCCTCTTGTTCCGAAAGTTTGGTGCGCGCCTGGTCCAGCTGGTCTTGCAAGAACTTCGTCGTATTCTCCGAACGCTCCTGCCGCTGCTCGAGATTCTCCGTGATGAACAAATTGGCCAGTTCGCTGGTCGCGAGCTGCGCCGTCTTCGGGTTCCGGCTGGCGTAATAAATATTAAACGCGGAAAGCTTTTTGTCGTCGCCGTGCGACAGTTCGATTTCGATGTCCTTACGCATTTTTTCGACTAGATCGTCGGGGCTCGCATGCTTCCGTTCCTCGGCATATAAGCCGAGATTGTCGATGATGCGAAGCAGCCGCGTGCGGCTCAGGATTTGCTGCGTGATGCTGTCCAGCTGATGTTGAATATCGATGTCTATATTCGAAACCACGTATTTCTCGGGCACCGAAGGCTGCTCCACCAGAATCAGCGTCCCCGACCGGTAGGTCGACGGAATCACCCAGCTCGCGCTCCAGACCAGCAGCCAGCCGCAGAAAAACGGCAACAGAAATTGCCATCTCCGCCGGCGGACCATGCCCTTGATCTCGCTAAATTCGATTGGCGTGCCTGATTGTTCGAGTTCTTCGTCCATGTTTAAACTCTGTCTTATAACTCTAACGACCTATGTTCCTAAACTTAATATTATCGCCCGAGCGGTCTCGAGAACTGATAGGACAGCGAAACGAATTCCCGATTCGTGTCCGGGTTCGTCGATAGAACAGCCACACCGCCGTAACTCTGATGAAGTCGCGTGTAGCCGGCCTGCACACTGAAATGTTCACCGAACTGTTTCTGCAGCGAAACCGTTCCTGAAATTGTGTGCCCGCTGCTAGCTCCGCCAAAAAGCGGTGACCCCAGAAGGTTGTTCTGCGCATAGGAGGCCGCGAGCGATCCGCTCAAGCTGCGCACCATCTGCTGTTGCATCGACACGCTCGCACTGTCTAAATGCACCGCTCCGAATAACCCGCCGCCGCCAGAAATAATGTGCCTGTAGCTCACCGCCACGCTATTCCGCTGCCCCTGCCAGCTCAGGCTACCCCCCGCAGCCGGAGTCCAGGCCCGCGCCGCCGGCAATTGAATATTTAAAGGCGGTAGCGGCGGCTGAACCGTATCCGAGTGTTGCGGACCGCCAAAGAAAGAAACTGAGAAAGTTGTCGAGGCGTACAGTGTGTAAAAGAAAAACACCGCATGCGTCTGCGTCTCGTTCAATCCTTCCGTCGGATTCGACACCAATCTCTGATATTGATAATTCACCCCGACGTAATGCATCTTCGAAATGCGCAGCGAAGAGAAAGCCGACGCACCCTGCGTACTCGAATCCGACAGTCCAGGAACCTGCGCCGGATTGGGATAGTGCAGATTCGTGAACGTTCCATTCCCTCCCACCATTCCGTTCGCCGCAAATTGATAGGTGACGCCCACATTCCCAGTGTTAGTAAGCACTTCGGCGATGGGCGCAACCACCGAAAGATTGGGTCCCTGCGCTCCGCCTGAAACGCCCCCGCCCGATGCCAAATCCGGCTGATTAAACACGCTCGAACTCTTCTGGAAGCTGTCTCCCCCGCTGAACGTCACGTGCGGACTCATCCGGTAATGCTCATCGATGGCAACACTTTGGTCCGCCGCATCCAGCCCGCTCGTCTTCTGATAAAAAGTAAATCCGGGGCTGTAACTGAGAACTGAATGCAGCGTCGAAGTCGTCTCGTCAAGTGCGATCGTCGGCCAGAGAGAGTAACTCGCCTCACTGATCGATCCGCTGCTTGTTTGCGTCGCATTGTCGCTGTAGGCAGTACTGAAAGTCAGACCATAGCGTAAGTAATTGGATCGCGCTTCAGAAGCCGGTGCGGTCGGGTAACTCTGTCCACTCACTGTAGGCGGCGTAAGCATGGGTGCATTATCAGTGACCGGGCTTGCCGGGGCATTGTTGTTCGTATCCACTTGGGACCACGCCGGTATCGCCATCAGCAAAGCAAAACTCAAGCAAACTCGTGTCAGCATAAACTGCCCTTAAGGCACGACGATCGTGTCGCGCGGCTGAAGCTTGATATTCTGAGCGGGATTCTGGCCCTTCACCACTTCCTTGTAGTTGAAAGCAATCCGCGATTGCGAGCCGTCCGCATTCTGTCGAAGAACATAGATCGATTTTTTCTTGGCGAAATCCCGGAAGCCCCCTGCCAGCGCGATCGCGTCCAGCACGGTCGCCGAGTTGGTAAGCGGAAACGACCCCGGCTTCGTTACCATCCCCAGAATGTTGAACTTCTGACTGTTAATCTGCTGCACCATCACGGTGACTTCGGGCTCGGAAATGTAGGCCTGCAGCTTGCTCGCGATCTCGCGTTCCAGTCCCAACGGGGTCCGCCCGGCTGCCTGAATCTCTCCCGCCAGCGGCAGCGAGATTTTCCCGTCCGACCGCACCGGAATCGACCGTGACACATCCGGCTCTTTCCACACATTGATAGCCAGCACGTCATCGTTGCCGATGATAAAACTGTCGTCGTGTGGCTTCGTGGATCCCTCTGTGGAAACAGCAGGTGTCGCCGGCGAAGTTTCCACAGGTTTCGAATCGTCCGCCGGTTTGGATGGCGCAGTTTGCGCCACGAGCCGGCCCATCATCAGCAAGCAGGCGAGCAAGCAGGCGGCTAACCTTGCTCGCAAACCGGAGTTCGTGAAAATGATCGTCATAACGTTTCCTGAGTGAGTTAAAGCGGAGGCGCCACGGCCCTGATCTACCCTTCCTATCTCCCTAGAGTTCCGTCGCTTCTAAGGCCATGACCATTCCCGTTTCCATTGGAGCCATGTTCCTCTGAAAAACCGGGAGTCGTCGAGGGTCGCAAATGGTATTGATCGATTTTGTAGAGCAACGTTCGATAACTCACTTTAATCATGCGAGCCGCTGCTTTGCGATTCCATCCGGTTTTCTGCAGAGCCGCCACAATAGCATTCCGCTCCGCCTCGATTCGTACGCCCTGCACCAGCGATTTCAACGACTCGGGCGCCTGCTCCAGCGGGTCGCCGCTGATCCCAGTCGCGGGAGCGATCAATCTTGGCAACGAAGAACCAGCCTCCGCCACTCCGCCCGGGACAGGTTCCTGGCCCAGTGCCGATTCATGGTCCGGCATCACCAGGTAGCGCTTCACGAATCTCTCCAGCTCGCTCAGATTTCCCGGCCACGAATAACGCTGGCACGCTTCCAGTACCGACGGCGAAAAATCACGTGCCGGCAGCCCATAGTGTTTCGTCAACTGCTGCATGAAGTAGTGTAAGAAAAGGGGTATGGCTTCCTTCCGCTGGCGCAGCGGTGGAACATGCAGCGTGAATGCGCTGAGGTGGTAGTACAGATCTTCACGAAGCTTTTTCCCGGCCACAGCATGCTCGATGTTAGCGCTGGTCGCGGCCAGTATTCTCACATCGACGTCAATCGCTTTTTCTCCATTCAGTCTAACCAGCTGCTTGTTCTGCAGAACCTGCAGTAGCGTATGCTGCGCGTCCAGTGGCATCTCCACGATCTCGTCCAGCAGCAGCGTCCCTTTATCGCACAGTTCCAACTTGCCGACCCGGGTTCGCGCGCATCCCGCCTCCAGGTCCTTTTCACATCCAAACAGTTCCTCCTCCAAAAGACGCCCGGGCAAGGCCGCGCAATTCACCTTCAGGAGCTTCGATCCGGCGCGAACCGACAGACCATGAATCAGTTGTGCTGCTGCACTCTTTCCGCTGCCGCTCTCTCCTACGATCAGCACCGGAACCTGCGCTTGGGCTAACAGTTCCGCTTGCACCCGCAACTTCCGCATCACCGGGCTGGCAGCGATAAAAAATGCTCCGTCTCCCATCGGTTCGACATCTTCACTGCGAATATCGCCCAGCACATTCGGGGAACCCGCATCGAGATTACGCCGGATTAGAAATTCAAGTTGATGCTCCTCAAACGGTCGCACTAGCATCGCTTGCGCCCCCAGCCGCATGCCTTCTTGCTTGCGCTCCACGTCATCCGTGGGCGCGATCAGAATAATCGGAAGATGCGGACGCACTTTGCGCAACCAGCGCAGCATGTGTAGCCCATCCCCCTCCCCGTCCGATAAATCCAGTAGAACCAGGTTCGGTCCCGCTCCGTTTTGCAGTCGCTCCAGCGCTTCCCACCCGCTGGCAGCCGTCTCCAGGTGCCAGCAGTTGGATTCGCCGATCGTCCGCAGCGGCCGGAGCACAGCCGGTTCCCGGCTTACGACGAGCAGATGCACCGATGCAATCGCGTTGGTCGCCACGGAGTTGGTTGTTCTTTCTGTTGAAATTGATTTGCTGCGGAAAAAGCTGAAAAGCTAGGCGGCTTCGATCTCGTATCCTTCAACTCGAACCGAAAGAGACCGCTGGATGGCGTCTACGGACACTACGACTGAGCGTTTTCCATCCTTCGAAACCAGAATGCCTTCGACTCCGGCCAAAGCACCGCTGCGGATGCGTATGCGCTGGCCGATCTTCAGGAAGGGATAGGACTCCCAGTTCACTCGGCCTTCCACAATGGTTCGGACAGCCTCGATCTCGGCATCCGGAATCGGCGTGCCCTGTCGCGAAACTCCAACAAAGTCGAAGACACTGTCGGTGCGAAGAACCTTCAGGCGATCCTCATTGGTCGCCATGATCTTCACGAACACATAACAACCAAACAACGGCACTTCAACCGATTTCTTGCGGTCGCTCCAGCGCCGCACCTCGGTAATCAGCGGCAAAAAAGTAGTCAGACCCTTTTCGCGGAATCGCTGCAACACAACTCTTTCATGCCTGGCGCGAGTCTGCACCGCATACCAGCTCTCGCTCAATTCGCCAAGTACCGGCGCTGCGCCCGTGCTCTCCCAGACCTGACTGACCGCTGCCATAGCTTCGCCCTCTGAGTCACATAGACAAAGTGACCCCAAAAAAATGAAATGGGTATGCAAGAAAGGCTAAAACACGTGACTTCGGGGGATAGACAAACGTGTAGTGCGGGGGAGAAATTACTACTAATTTAGTAGACTATATCTACAACCTGGGGCCGCGTAACGGCTTCGTTGCCGGGAATCGGAGCGAACATGGCTCCAACACTAATTTTCGTTCACGTTCAATGTTCACAATTTATCTGCGGATGCAGTTCGTTGCAAGGGGTACGCAAACCCGGAGACGCGGTTCTCGCTCGCACGTAGGTGTATACACCCCTGTTCGGAATAACGTCCTAGAGATGTTCTTCTCTCATCGCTGCCTCACCATCGGTCAAGCCGTGCTACACGGATCGAACCGAGCTTGACAATATAAGTGATTACAAACCATCAACTTGCGCCGGTCCAACTCTCACCCAGCCGCGGCTCATCTGGCACAAAGGTCTGTGGCACAACGGTGGAATGCAATTGTGCATCCCGTTGCATAGGTTGCAAACGATTGCAGATAATGCCATCAAGGGATGGACACTCGCTTGTCATATGCTCACCTTCTTGGTAACATCGTTTTGCCGCGGTGCGTGACCCCTGATTGAGGGCAGCCTGCCTCGGAACTACTCCTCCCCCGACGACAAAACCACACTAAGCCTGCGCGTGCCTTCGATCCGGTGCAACTCAGCCGTCGAAGCGGCTCGCAAGTTTAGTCGGTGTTGGACATTCTGCCGCTGCTTTGGGAATCGAACCGGGACCGCAATCCTTGGGAGGACGAATGCACGAGCATGGCCAGCCCGCTCATCTCATCCGTGTACTCGTCGCCGACAGTTCCCCTTTTCATACGCAATTGCTAGCTGGAGCTCTAAAGCGGGATCATGATTTTCAGGTCCACACCGCAGACCTAAGCACACCCAGCCTGGCGGCAGTGTCGACTCGCCAGCCCATCGATGTATTCGTCCTCAGTGCCTCCGCAGAAGGCGACTCCCAACGGGGATTGAGAATCCTGCAAGATCTTCGCGAAGCCAACCCGCAGGCGCGCGCAGTGATGCTGCTTGATTCATCCAAACCTGAGTCCATTCTCGAGGCCTTTCGCGCCGGAGCGAGAGGAGTTTTCTACATTCAAGAATCCTCTGACGTGCTCTGTTTGTGCATCCATCGCGTTCACGAAGGAAAAGCATGGGTAAGCCACGATCAGCTCACGCTGGTGCTGGAGGCACTGGCCGCAACGCCGAAGATTCGCGCCGTCAATGGAAAGGGCATGGATCTCCTTTCCAAGCGCGAGGCTGAGGTCGTTCGCTGTCTGGCCGAAGGCCTCACCAACCGCGAGATTGCTCAGCGTATGGTCCTGAGTCAGCACACCATTAAGAATTACTTGTTTCGAATTTTCGACAAACTTGGCGTTTCCAATCGAATCGAGCTTTTGTTTATGACGCTCAGTCAGCGCTCGGCAGTTCCTTTAGTTGCCCCAGCTCTGCGCCTCGATCCCGCTGTTGGTTACGACGACGAGGCTTTGAGCTCGTGTCAAAAGGCGGCCGAAGAAGGGGCGGTCCCAGCTCAATTGGCCCTGGCGCGCATTTTCTCCAAGGGACGCGCAAGTGACCGAGATCTTATCCAGGCATACCTGTGGTTTTCTGTTGCCATGGACCAGGTTAATCACCACCGGAATAGCTTGAAGAAATCGATGAATCCCGCCCAACTAGCCGAAGCGGAACGCCGATTGCATGAATGGCTAGACAAATCGCAGCCGACCGAGCCGGCCAGTCCCCCTGAGACGTCGGTTGAATATCAGCTCGCCCCAGAGAGCTCCGATTCCTCTTTCGGAGGCTTGGCGAACAACGGCCGGCACGAACCGGCCGGAAGCGCAAACAAAGAGAAATTAGCTCCCGCCTAAAATCAAAAGCTGCGCCTATTACCGGCGCAGCTTCGGTTTTCAATTTCAAACTGCTTCAGGCTCGCACAGCACCAGCGCCGCCGCGGGACCGTATCCACATCGCCCCGAAACAGAAGATCCCTGCCAGAAGAAGATACATAAGAGCGGAACCACCTTCCGGCACAAACTGGAAGAATTCCTGCCCTCCGCAATTACCCGACTGGCAGTTCTGCGGCGTCCATACCACGAACTCCGACAACAGACTCTGTGAGCCGTGCTGGCTGGCCCAACTGATCCAGCTACAAATCGTCGCCCAATCGTTGGCGTAGTTCCCGTCATTGGCCTTCAGCCAATTTTGCACCTGCGTCGGGCTGAAAACAGCCCAAATCGCATACTGCATCAATGACGTGGTCGTAGCACTCTGATTATTGAAGAGGATCGCGTACGACAGCGCCGCGACTTCCTCATATCCCTGCAACGCCCCCGATTGAGAACCAAACAATGTTTGGCTTAATGTCGAACTGGAAACCGAGATTGGTTTAGCAGTCCAGGTACTTCCAATATTAATGTCATCATTGAAATCGTCGCAGATCATCCCATAAGTTGGTCCATTTTGGCCAACTTGGATGTCGTAGGGCCCGATATAAATGCCAGCGTAATTGTTCCCGTTTACCCCGGTCAGTTCCAGTGTCTGTTGCCCGACCACGTAGGGCGCGGAGCACAGCAGCGCGATCCCGACCACCACCCACCATTTCCCGTTTGCCATAACCTAGTCTGTCCTCACTCGTTCTCTTGCGATTAGGGGAGGATCCATCCCGCCTCTTAGCGCCTCCGCCAACGGTACCAAGGGCACTCTAACTCTAGCGCGCCCGCCAATTCTGTCAAGACTGATAATTTTTGCAAGCGTTGCAACCGCTTGCAACCACCACTAAGGTGGTACGCCCCCAATAGTTTGCGCCTCTTCCGTTCAGTCTTCCCCTGAGAAAAAGTCATACCCGTCAGCACCCTACGTTAAAATGTGCCCACAGAAGATTTCATCATGACCATTTCTCTCCGCCTCACACTGATTCTGATCCTTATGGCCACGCTCCTTTCCAGTTGCTCCTTTGATCCCAGCGTACGCAAGCAGAAATACTTCGAAAGCGGCCAACAATATTTCCAGGCAGGAAAGTATCCCGAGGCGGCGATCGAATTCACCAACGCCGTGAAGATCGATCCGAACTACGCTGAAGCCCACTATCAATTGGCGCAGGCCTACCTCAAGCTACAGAAGCAGCAACTTGCTTATCAGGAACTCACTCGCACCGTCGAACTGCAACCGGAGAACTACCAGGCTCGCGTTGCCCTGGTCAACATCCTGATCCTCGGCCACGACCTTCAGCAAGCGCAGGAACAAACTAATCTGCTCCTGCAGAAGCGGCCGAACGATCCCGACGTTCATTCCGCGGTTTCCGGTCTCCTCCTCGCGCAAAACAACCTCTCCGGCGCCATCGAGGAGTTACAGAAAGCCGTCGCGCTCGATCCCAACCGCTCCCAGCTCCGTCTGGAACTTGGACTCTTGGAGATGCGAAATAACCAGATCGACGACGCCGAAACAAATTTCAAAAAAGTAATCGAACTCGATCCCAGGGAAACAAAAGCAAAGTTGTTACTCGGCACTTTCTACCAGGCGCGCAGCCGATTCGCCGAGGCAGAGCAGCAATTCCGCCATGCCATGATTCTCGATCCCACCAATCCCGAGCCGCGTGCCGCGCTCGCCCGCCTCTACGTGGCCGAGGGAAAGCCAGCCGATGCCGAAGCAATTCTTCAGCAAGCCAAGCGTGATTTCCCCGACAACCCCGCCGGCTATCGTCTGCTCGGGGACTTCTTCTTCACCAGCGGCGAAACCGACAAAGCCGCCGCTGAATACGCTTCCATCTACCAGCAGCATCCACAAGATCTGCAGTTAAAGAAAAACTACATCCAAATCCTCATCCAGACCAAACACTTCGACGAAGCCCACAAACTTACCGACGAAATTCTGAAGGCCAATCCCAATGACGATGACGCTCTGATTTACCAAAGCCAGATGCAAATCACGCAGGGAGACATAAACAGCGCTACTCAGACCCTGCAAACCGTAGTCAAGAACGCCCCCGCGAACAGCGAAGCGCACTACGTCTTAGGCGTCGCCTACGATAAATCGGGCAATCTACAGCTCGCCCAAAGCGAATGGCGCGAAGCGTTGCGCTTGCGTCCTGATCTCCTCGACGCACAACGTGCCCTCGCCAGCGTCGCTATGCGGCAGGGCGATATGTCAACTCTACAAGAGGCCGCGACCCAGATCATCAGTCTGCAACCCCAATCTCCCGATGGTTACGCGTTGCGCGCCCTTTCTTTCATCAATCGCAAACAGTACGCCGAAGCCGAGATCGATATCCGCAAAGCGATCGACATCGCCCCGCAGAGTGCATTCGGCTACGCCGAACTGGGAAATCTAAAGTTCACTCAGAAACAATATGGCGATGCCGCCAAAGCTTATCAGGAGGCCCTTCAGCGAAACCCGAATTCGACAGACGCCCTTCGCGGCCTGATGAATACGTACGTAGCTGAGAATCATCCCGACACAGCCATCGCCGCCGCCAACACCCAAATCGCCAAATCGCCCGCCAACAGCGGCTTCTACGACCTTCTCGGCACGGCGTTATTTTTCAGCAAAAAAGATCTCGCTGGAGCCGAGGCAGCCTTCGAAAAATCCGCGGCCCTCGATAGGCACAACTCCGACGCCGTCCTCAAACTCTGCCAGGTCCAAGCCGCACGGGGAGAAACAGATCATGCTCTCGGCACCGCGCAACAAGCGCTCACGAACAACCCGCGCGAGCCCGCCCTCTATCTCCTGATGGGAAGGTTGTATGAATCAAAGTCCGATTGGAAAAAAGCCGAGGACGCCTATCAGACTGCATTGTCCATCAATCCCCAGGACCCAGCGGCATCCAGCAACCTCGCAAAAATAATGGTGCAAACCGGCGGTAATCTCGATGTCGCAATGTCGCTTGCGCAGACGGCGCGAAAAGGCCAGCCCGACTCACCCGCCGTCGCCGATACATTGGCATGGATCTTTTACCAGAAAGCCGCCTACCAATCGGCCATCGGCCTGCTTCAGGAAGCGCTTAAACTCCAGGAAAAGAATAAGGCGCCTGATAACCCCGACATCCACTATCACCTCGGAATGGCCTACACCAAGAGCGGTCAAGCCGTTCTCGCACGCCAGCAGTTCGAGCGAGTTCTAAAGCTCGCCCCCAATTCCCCTAACGCTGCCGATGCAAAGAATCAACTCGCGCAACTGAAATCATGAAGCGTCCTACAGCTGCAACAAATTCCTGTGCAGCTTAGCGTACCCCTGCCCCACCGCCCAAACATCCAGGGGCACCGCCGCCATCTCATCCACAATAGGTTCCGCCCGCCCCATCTTCGTCATGTCCACCGTCTTGATATACAACCGGCAACTATCGCAGGCTTCCACCCGCACGTGCTTCAATTCTTCGGCCGTATACACCGGAAGCTTGGCATGATTCTCCTCCCCGCATCCCGGACACACAATCCGTCGAAATTCCCATTCCGCCAAACAAAATGAACAGATCAGCGACCGCTGCCCCCCATCTCCCAGCGGCCGCAACACTCCCAGCCCAGGCTTCCGTTTGCAAAACGGACATATAAAAGACGTCGGCCCGGTCCACTTCATGTCGAACCGTGCGCGAAGAATCACCGCATACGGCTGGAGAAACGCACGCGCCAGAAAATCGTTCGGCCCAGGCGGTAGCGCACCCGCCGCGCCCTCATTCCAAAACAGTCTTAACAATTCAAGATGGGCTTCTTTGGGACCTTCTCGCAATTCGCGCGCATTCCGACGCAGCGGCTCGGGACCGCTCTCTTCGACCATCGGCAGGAAATATTGGAATCTTTCAGCCAGTGCCACCGGAAAAGGACGCTCAAACGGCGTTGAGTCTAATGTGGAGCCATCGGCCATCGGCTTCGACCGGTCGAACGGGCCGTTCCAGTCCTGATAGAGCATTTCCTGGAAGCGCGCAATCTCCACATAAAAGCTCAGAATCTCCGCCGCAAAGCTATATTGAGCGCCCAATTCGCGCGCCCGAGCAATCTTCCACTGCCACTCATTATTAAGACCCATCGATTGACCTATTCCGATAGCATGGAATGTACATTCATGAAGACTACATCGGAAATTTCCGATTCGCTCTTGCGTCGCGCCGAGGCACTGGCAATGACCCGCAGAATTTCGCTCGGCGAACTAGTTTCGGAAGCGCTCACCGAAAAAGTACGCGTCCGCAGCGACAACCACAAGAAGGCATGGATGAAGACGTTCGGCCAACTCCGCCACCTGCACAACGAGACGACGAGAATTAAACCGGCTTATCCAGCAAGAATTCGACTGCATCGACTGATCGACCCTTTACTCCCCTCTCCCGATTGACGCCCCCGCCCCAACAGGTCTATAGTTCTTCGCATTAGCGAGTAGAAATTGGACGCTGCCGTGGGCGTCCGCAAAAGTTCACCTCCGTAACTTTCTGGAAAGCGCAGTACCGGGGGCAACATAAATGGAGTTATCTCGCAGGAATTTTCTCAAAGGCACCGTGCTTGGCGGAACCGCATTCTCCGCCCTCGGCTTTGATCTCACTCCCGTCTACGCCCAGACTTCCTCTCTCAAAATTGCCCGAGCCAGCGAAACCCGCACTACTTGTCCTTATTGTGCGGTCGGTTGTGGCGCAATCGTCTATACAATCGGCGACAAGGCCAAGAACGCGATCCCACAAGTCCTGCACGTCGAGGGCGATCCTGACCATCCTGTCAATCGCGGCACCCTTTGCCCCAAAGGTTCCTCGCTCGAGCAGGATATTCTCAACGACCGACGCCTGCTCAAACCGCAAGTGCGCCGTCCCGGAGGCACCGACTGGGAAGACATCACCTGGGAGCAGGCCTATGCCGAAATCGCGCAGAAGGTAAAGAAGACGCGCGACGACACTTTCGTCGAAACTGACGCGAACGGCAAAACCGTCAATCGCTGCGAAGGCATCGCCTTCACCGGCGGCTGCACCGACACCAACGAATTTAATTATCTCGCCGTCAAAAGTATGCGCAGCCTGGGGGTCTGCTACCTGGAAAACCAGGCCCGCGTTTGACACGGCCCAACGGTCTCCAGTTTGGGGCCCACCTTCGGACGCGGCGCAATGACCAACGGTTGGATCGACATCAAGAACACCGACATGCTGTTGATCATGGGCGGCAATCCCGCCGAGAACCATCCCTGCGGCTTCAAGTGGGCCGTCGAAGCCAAAGTCCATCGCAACGCAAAGACCATCGTCGTCGATCCGCGCCTCACCCGCACCGCGGCGAACGCCGACCTGTACGTACAAATTCGTGCCGGCTCCGACATCGCCTTTCTCGGCGGCGTCATCAACTACGCCATTGCCAACGGCCGCATCGCGAAAGATTATCTTGCCAACTACACCAACGCCGCCTTCATTATCAAAGATGGATTTACTCTCCCAGAAGACGGTCTTTTCTCCGGATTCGATCCCGAGAAAAAGATCTACGACAAGAAGACCTGGAATTATGAAGAAGGCGGAGACCTGGCCGGCAGGCCAGTCGCCGCTTCGCCCGCGGAAAAACCGGCTCCCCCACTCGCACCGGGCGCCACCCCACCCGCCCCAGTTCTTCCGCCGAACACTGCCTACGATCTCTCGTTGCAGCATCCCCGTTGCGTCTTCCAGTTGCTGAAGAAACAATACGAGCGCTACACGCCCGAGATGGTCGAGCGTATCACCGGCATTCCCCAGGACCAATTCCTCAAAGCTGCCGAGCTATTCACCTCTGTGCGCAAAGACGGCGACATGAAAAAAGTCGCCACCGTTATCTACGCGGTCGGATGGACCCAGCACAGCTTCGGCACCCAAATCATCCGCACCGCTGCCGTCCTCCAACTTCTCCTCGGCAACATCGGACGCGCCGGCGGCGGAGTCAACGCCCTCCGCGGCCACTCCAACATTCAGGGCGCCACCGACATGGCCGGAATCTTCGACAATCTTCCCGGCTATCTCAAGGTGCCGACTCCCAACGATGTAGACCTAGCCACATATATCAAGCGCGTCACGCCAACCGAGTCCAAGCCCGATCCGTGGCAATCCTTTAATTACTATTCCAACACTTCAAAATTCGCTGTCTCTCTCCTGAAAGCGTTTTACGGACCCGCGGCCACCAAAGAAAACGACTTTGCCTTCAACTATCTTCCCAAGATCGACCGCAACTATTCCTGGGTGAATATCTGGAACGATATGTACGAGGGCAAGGTCAAAGGTCTCTTCGCCTTCGGCATGAACGGCGTCATGATCGGCCCCGATTCCAACAAAAATATCGACGCCCTGAAAAAGGCTGACTGGCTGGTGGTTTGCGAAATCTATCCCGACGAGACCAGCGAATTCTGGCGCGCCCCCGGCACCACCGCCGATGACCAGAAAAAGATCAACACCACCGTCTACCGCTTGCCGGGCGCAGGCTTTGCGGAAAAAGATGGCACCTTCGTCAACTCCGCGCGCTGGCTGATTTGGAAGAACGCCGCCGTACCGCCCCCCGGGCAATGCAGGCTCGACCAGGAAATCCTCGCCACCATCTATCTGAAAGTTCGCGAGCTCTACAAGAAGGACGGCGGCAAGTTCCCCGATCCCGTTCTCAACGCGTCGTTCGCCTACACCACGCCTTACAGCCCATCGCTTGCCGAAGTCGCGAAAGAACTCAATGGCAAAGCGCTCGCTGACCTCACCGACCCGAAAACAAATACAACCATCAAGGCCGGCCAGCAACTCCCAGGCTTTGCCTGGCTCAAAGACGATGGCACTACCTCCTGCGGAAACTGGATCTACTCCGGATCGTGGACCGAAGCCGGCGCCATGATGCAGCGCCGCGGCACCGACGACCCGTCCGGCCTCGGTATTTACCCGAATTGGGGATGGTCGTGGCCGGCGAACCGCCGCGTCCTCTACAACCGCGCCTCTTGCGACATCGACGGCAAGCCTTGGGATCCTTCCCGTCGCCAGGTCTGGTGGGATGAAGCCAAGCAAAGCTGGGTCGGCGTCGACGTCCCCGACTTTAAGCCCGATTCCCCACCCAAAGATCACATGGGCCCCTTCATCATGAACCCCGAGGGCATCGGACGTTTATTCGTGCCGCTAGGCGGAATGCAGGACGGCCCATTCCCCGAGTTCTACGAGCCCATCGAAAGCCCGCTAGCGAATCTGCTCCATCCGAAGCAGTCCAACAATCCGGTCGTGAGGAAATATAAAACCGACATGGATAAGTACGCGCCCGTAGGCGGCGACTACAACGTCATCTGCACCACCTACCGCCTGACCGAGCACTATCACTACTGGACAAAAAATAATCCCATGAACGTCCAGCTCGTGCCCGAACCCTTCGTCGAAGTCCCCGCCGAACTAGCCGACCGCATGGGCATCCGCGGCGGCGAAAAAGTAAAAGTCTCTAGCATTCGCGCCACTTACATCGCGAAAGCCATGGTCACACGCCGCATCAAGCCCATGAACATCGACGGCAAAGAAACATTCCAGATCGGAATCCCCATTCACTGGGGTTTCCGCGGCATCGCAGAAGACGAAGGCAAAACGGCGAAAACGCTGGCCAACCAGCTGACGCCCACGGTGATCGATCCAAACGCATACACGCCCGAATTCAAAGGTTTCTTAGTAAAGATCGAGAAAGTTTAGCAGTCTGATTGAGTGGTTTTTGGAAGCACACCGCTTCAGTGGTTTTTGAAAGGGCACGGCTTCAGCCGTGCCGATTGAGCTAATAACGATCCGGGCTTTAGCCCCTGAGGGATAGCCCAGATCAATAACGTTTCTAGAGGGCGCTAACGTTTCTAGAGGGCGCTGAGGAAGAAGATGGCAGACCGCAAGACTCTACAAGCCGTAATGATCTCGGGCCACTCCAATCCCTCGCCCGGCTTCGGCATGCAGCGCGACCTCGAAGTCTGCAAGCTGGTCGACACCACCACCTGCATCGGATGCAAGGCCTGCGAAGTCGCCTGCGTCGAGTGGAACGACATGCCCTTCACTCCGACCACCTTCGACAACACTTACCAGACCATGCCCGAAACCAGCTACCACTTCTGGAACCTCATCAAATTCAATGAGCACCAGAATCCCGACGGCACCATCCAGTGGCTCATGCGCAAGGATCAGTGCATGCACTGCGCCGATCCCGGCTGCCTCCACGCCTGTCCCGCCGAAGGCGCCATCGTCAAATACGCCAACGGCATCGTCGACTTCAATCAGGAAAACTGCATCGGCTGCGAATTCTGCGTCTCCGGATGTCCCTTCAACATCCCGCGCTTCAACCCCGCAACCAAGCGCGTCTACAAATGCACCCTCTGCTCCGATCGCGTAGGTGAAGGCCTTGAGCCCGCCTGCATCAAAGCCTGCCCCACCGGCTGTCTGAAATTCGGCAGCAAAGACGACATGAAGTTCATCGCTGAAGAGCGCGCCAAACAACTCCGCGACAATTTTGGCTGGCAAAACGCCGGCGTCTACGATCCCCAATCCGTCGGCGGAACCCACGTCATTTACGTTCTCCACGACGCCACCGATCCCGAGCGCTACGGCAACCTCCCGAAGAATCCGACGATTCCGTGGAGCTACACCTGGTGGAAGTGGCTCTTCAAGCCCGTTATCGGAACCTTTGCTCTGCTCGGCGGACTCGGCATCCTCTTTCACCACGTGACCAACGGCCCGCGCCTGCCGCAACCCGAGCCACCCAAAAAGGACGGAACAAATGCTTAGCCTGTGTGTGCTCAGCCTGTGTGGCGCGGGCGCCCTCGCCCGCGAAAACTCGGCGCTTCCGCGTGACTGTCGACGGGAAGGAGCACTAAGTGTCCACTAACGCCATCGACCGTTTCGACGACAAAGCCCGCTCCACCCTCGAGCACGCCGGCCGCACCACCATCTATCGCGGAGAAATCCTCCGCCACTCCGTCTACGACCGCGTCCTCCACTGGACCATAGCCCTCTTCTTCTTCCTAGCTCTCTTCACCGGCTTCGGCATTTATCTTCCCTGGCTCTTCCGCTGGTTCACGCCCATCTTCGGCGGCGGACAACTCAGCCGCATCCTCCACCCCTACTTCGGCGTCGCCTTCGTCGTCTTTTTCTCCCTGCAAGTCCTCAACTGGCTCCAACTCATGCTCTGGGCCCCAGGCGACACGCGCTGGATGCGCAACATAAAAGCCGTCGCCAGCGGCGAAGAAAAAATGGACCCGCCCGATACCGGGTTCTTCAACGCCGGGCAGAAGGCTATGTTCTGGGAGATCATCTTCGGCTGCATCGTGTACATCATCACCGGCACCATCCTCTGGGCAGGCGCGCCCACCTTCGGCAGAATTGCCGTGGCCGTCAGCTACGTTCTCCACGACATCTCCGCTGTCATCATGCTAGGCGGTATCTTCATCCACATCTACCAAAGCACCTTTGGCGAGCCCGGCACCTTTCAGGCAATGATTCGCGGCGCCGTCAGCGAAGCCTGGGCCTGGACCTTCCATCCCGCCTGGTACAAACAGGTCACCGGACGCGACCCCGTCCAAGCCTGCGAAGAAGCCCGCCGCCAAATGAACGCCGGCAATAAGCCGTAGAGTGACTCACACCACGAAATGAGGGTGCCCCATTTTTGCGCGTTCTGTGCGCAAAAGTGGGAGCCCAGACCGGCCCGCACAATGAGCCCTTGCCTCTGGGTGCTACCTGAGACATCGGCTCGCGGCATCCCTACCCTGCCTGCGAAGAAGCCCGCCGCCAAATGAACGCTGGCACTAAGCCGTAGAGTGACTCAGACCACAAAACGAGGGTGCCCCATTTTTGCGCGTTCTGTGCGCAAAAGTGGGAGCCCAGACCGGCCGCACAATGAGCCCTTGCCTCTGGGTGCTACCTGAGATATCGGCTCACGGCATCCCTACCCTTTCACCCGAGCCGCCGAAGTCTCCGTCCGGCTGCGGCTAAACGCAAATTGCAACTTCCACTCGCGCGCGCCCGCTCCACCCGACGCCGGAGAAAACTTCCACTGTCGCGCCGCTTCGATCGCCAAGCGCGAAAAATATCTGCTAGTCCCACCTGATTCAATCTTCGCCGAAGTCACATTGCCAGCCGCATCCACCTCAACCCGCATGCGAATTTTTATCGTGCCCCGAATCGTCCGCCGTGCGCTCGGTGAAACCTCCGGCATCACGCGTCGCACCACCCCGGTGTCGTTGCTGTCCGCAACCGCCCGCCCCCCCTGCGATTCCGGCTGCGCCGCTGACGGCTCTGCTTGAGGGGCTGCAGCCGGAGCACTCTCCACAGGCGTTCTACCAGCAGTGCCCGGTGTCTTCGCCCGCGTCATCAGAAACAAAATCGCAACGACAACTACCGCGAGTAAGAGCACATAAGGCCACATCGCAGATTTGCTCGGCTGGGGTCGATATTCATCCTCAAGATTCTCCCGCTCCGGCACAGCGGCCCTGGCAGCTGCCTTCGCTACCCTCGACGTCGGCTCGGTTCCCAACCGATCGCGAATCTCCACGATCGTCCAACGTTCCCCCGCACCAAGCTGCAAGCAGCGCCCCGCAATCTCGCGAAACGGCTCAGGAATATCGCGCGGGATCTCCGGTGCGCCCGCCCCCGACCGATCCCAGGCCGGGATTCGCTGCGTCAGCACCTCCACCAGCGTCGTCCCCAGCCGCCAAACATCGCCTGCTCCAGAATCCGCTCCCGTTGCCGCTTCCGGAGGATCGTAAACTTCAGGCGGCCTCTTTATTTCTCCCGGCGCGCCCACCGAGTCGCTCGACAACTTCACCCGATCGCCAATCGCCAGAATATTCGAAGGTCGTATCCGCCCATGCACCAACCCGCGTGCATGCACGTATTGCAATGCCTTCAGAACCGGCGGCAGCATCATGCCAACTTCTTCCGCCGTCAGCGCCCGCTCCGGCAAAATCTGCGCCAGATTCTCCTCCGCATATTCCTCCACCACATAAAGCAGCCCCATGCCATCGAGTTCAGCGCGTCCCGACGCAAAAATACGAATCAGATTCGGATCATCCAACTCCTGCGCCGCCCGCCATCGCGCAAGTTGCTTCTCCGCGTCCGCCTCCGCAGCAATCACCTTGATCGCCGCGCTCTCCCGCTCGCCCCCGCCGTTTTGCCTATCTGTCAGAAATACAGCGCTGTGATCGGAGCCGCCCAAAAAGCGCTGCAGCACAAATATCCCATCCACGGTGCGCCCCTCCCACCGTTTCCATTCGTCATTCATATTCGAACTCTCGATAGCCCGCCATTGTATGTCGCCGTGCGCCTCCTCCGTCATAAACAATCGACGCAGAAGTTCATACTGCACTTCATGGTGCTCACGAATTCGGCCTCCGTAAAAATCCGGACGCCAACACATCCAGCCCTTTACAATATCTCAATGGCCTCCATCCCCGCAGCAATCCACGGCCAGCGCTACCTCAGCCTCGCTACCTTCCGAAAAAGTGGCGTGC
Organism: Terriglobales bacterium; assembly: GCA_035483045.1. Taxonomy (GTDB): domain Bacteria; phylum Acidobacteriota; class Terriglobia; order Terriglobales; family Acidobacteriaceae; genus Acidiflorens. The sequence continues at coordinate 14,149 of DATHQD010000038.1, read as the reverse complement.
CCGTATACACGCCCGTCTGGTTCGCCGAAGACGCCGACAAACTCTACCTGATGACCAACAGCAAACTGGGCAAGTGCAAGCGCATCCGCAACAACCCTCAAGTCAAGATTGCTCCCTGCACCATCCGTGGAAAAATCACCGGCCCCGAATTCCCAGCAACCGCCCGCATTCTGCCACCAGAAGACCTAGCCCATGTCCGCCAACTGATCAAACAAAAATACTGGCTAGCCCGCCTCCCCTTTCTCTGGCGCAACACCGACACCAGCATAGAAATCACCCCCATCCCCGCATAGGATTTGCCTGGGTAACGTCGCCCTCGAGTCCTGCGATAAACCCCAAAATGAGGGTGCCCCATTTTTGCGCGTTTTGTGCGCAAAAGTGGGAGCCACACCGCCCGCACAATGAGCCTTTGCCTTTGAGTGACACCGCACTTGAAGCGCTGCGATAAGAGTTTTAGCTTAATTGCGCCATCAGGCGCTGAGGTCACACTCTCTGTCTCGGGGCTGGCTCGGCTTTCAAATGGCTTATCGTGAGGTTCTCCTCTGCGAACCCCTGTGGCCTCTGTGGTTACCGCTCTCGCAAAGAGAACCTGTATCGTCGGATAATTTTACAACCCGCACCCGCGCCAAATGACGAGCACATCATTTACGCTCCCTCCTCTACCCTGTTACCATCGAAGGTTGTTTTGAACTTCTGCATATTCTTTTAAGCAATAAAAAATCCCTTCGGAGGCTGCATGGCCGTAAAAGTTGGCATTAATGGTTTCGGACGCATCGGGCGCAATGTTCTTCGCACCGCTCTCACCGATAAGAACCTCGACTTCGTCGCCGTCAACGATCTCACCGACCCCAAAACTCTCGCTCACCTGCTGAAATACGATTCCATCCTCGGCAACCTTCCCAACACCATCACCGCCGGAGCCGACAGCATTTCCATCGACGGCAAAGTCATCAGAGTTTTTAAAGAAAAAGATCCCGCCGCCCTGCCCTGGGATTCGGTAGGCGCCCAAGTAGTCATCGAATCCACTGGCCGCTTCACCGACGCCACCGACGCCAAAAAGCATCTTCGCGGCTCGGTGAAAAAAGTAATCATCTCCGCTCCCGCAAAAAACGAAGACCTCACGGTCGTCCTCGGCGTGAACAATGAAAAATACGATCCCGCCAAGCACCACATCGTCTCGAACGCCTCCTGCACCACCAATTGCCTCGCCCCCGTCGCCAAAGTCGTCAACGACAACTTCAAAATCGTCAGCGGCACCATGACCACGATCCACTCCTACACCAACGATCAGGTCATCCTCGACTTCCCCCATAAAGATCTACGCCGAGCCCGCGCCGCCGCCATCAACATGATCCCGACCACCACCGGCGCCGCTAAAGCTCTCAAACTCGTCCTCCCCGAACTCGGCGGAAAACTCGACGGCTTTTCGATGCGCGTCCCTACGCCCAACGTTTCCGTCGTCGACCTCGTAGTCTGGGTAGAAAAAAAGACCACCAAAGAAGAGGTCAACGCCGCCCTGAAAAAAGCCTCCGAATCCGGCCCGCTAAAAGGCTATCTGGGCTTCGAAGAGAACGAGTTAGTCTCCTCCGATTTCAAAGGCGACTCCCGCTCTTCCATAGTCGACGCGCCCATGACCCTGGTGGTCGGCGGCAATTGCGTCAAAGTCATCTCCTGGTACGACAACGAGTGGGGATACTCCAGCCGTGTCCGCGACCTGATCAACCTGATGTCATCCAAAGGCCTGTAGCTTTGTTTGTGTGGAGCGGACGCCCTCGTCCGCTAAGCGGAGCGAAGCTCCGCAAGGTTTAGAAGGGCGAACGACTAACGGCGAACGACTAACGACAAACGACCATCGACGGGGTTTCCATGTCCAAGCTTTCCATCCGCGACCTCCCACTCAACGATCACCGCATCCTCATGCGCGTCGACTTCAACGTCCCCCTCGACAACGGCCGCGTCATGGATGACACCCGCATTCGCGAAACTCTGCCCAGCATCGAGTACGCTCTCCGTCACGGAGCCCGCCTCATCCTCGCCTCTCACCTCGGCCGCCCCAAAGGCAAGCCCAATCCCCTGTTCAGCCTCAAGCCCGTAGCCGAGCGTCTCCGTATGTTGCTAGACAAAGAACTCTCCCGCGGAGAAAACGTAGGCTTCTGTCCCGAATGCGTAGGCCCCGAAGCCGAAGAGGTAGCCTTCAAACTGGAAAAAGGCCAAGCCCTGCTCCTCGAAAATCTCCGCTTCCACGCTGAAGAAGAAAAAAACGACGAACATTTTTCCAAGCAGCTTGCCAAACTAGCCGAGTACTACGTCGACGACGCCTTCGGAGCCGCCCACCGCGCCCACGCCTCCACCGTAGGCGTCACTAAATTTCTGCCCAAATCCGCCGCCGGCCTGCTTCTCGAAAAAGAGCTGCAATATCTAGGCCGCGTCCTCCAAGATCCCGAGCGCCCATTCCTGGCCATCCTGGGCGGCGCCAAAGTCAGTGACAAAATCGGAGTCATCCAAAATCTCCTGACCAAAGTCGACGTCTTAATCATCGGCGGAGGCATGGCCTACACTTTCCTGAAAGCGCAAGGCCACTCCATAGGCAAGAGCCTGGTCGAAGAGGACAAGCTCGACCTGGCCCGCGACCTTCTCCAGCAGGCGAAAACGCACAAAGTAAAATTCCTCCTCCCCACCGACCACGTAATCGCCGATCGAGTCGAGTCGAGCGCCATGACCAAAATCGTCGGCCCCGGCGAGCCCATTCCCGCCAACATGATGGCCCTCGACATCGGCCCCGAAACCATCGAAGCCTTCTCCGAAGAAGTAGCCCGCGCCCGCACCATCGTCTGGAACGGCCCCATGGGCGTCTTCGAGCTCCCGCCCTTCGCCAAAGGCACCAACAAAATCGCCCAAGCCGTAGCCGAAAATGCCGGCGCCATCACCATCGTAGGCGGAGGCGACTCCGTAGCCGCCGTAAAAGCCGCCGGAGTAGCCGACAAGATCACCCACATCTCCACCGGCGGCGGCGCTTCGCTAGAATTCCTGGAAGGAAAAAAGCTGCCGGGAGTAGAAGCTTTGACAGACAAGAAATGAAGTTTGCAAAGCTGTGGCCGAACTCTTGCGATAAAAGAACTTCGGTAGTTCATAATGACTATCAAAAGAAAACTCGATCGAAGCGAATACGAACGGTGGCCTAACTCGGCCTGGAATGCGTTTGTCGATTTGATCGCCATCGAGGACTACGAACACCTGACTCCTCTTCAAAGAGTAGCTTCACTTGCCTTCTGGTACGATTCCGAGGTTCAAAACGGCGGGCACCTTCAATACTTTGAGAATAGCGCTGGCCGCCGAGCGGAGCAGACGATTTCAGCTCTTGATCAATTAGGATTGCCTGCACAAAGGAGGATTCTCGCTGAGGCCGTCGATGCCCGATGTTCCATGTCCCGTTCTCGAATCAACACAGTCGAGGAGTATGTAGCGATTGCGGAGGCCGCCGAGTTTGCGCAGTTTGACCGTGCGTACTACGAATGCAAACCGACGATCCCAGAATGTTTAGAGAAGTTCCTCGAGGCTAACTTTGCAGAATTCATCGAACTGGCCTAAGAGAGCAACCGCAAACTATGATGCTGATGAAAAAAATCGATTTCGGCTTTCCTGTCACCTAATACGTAATACCTAACACCTTATCTTCGACCGAGGTCCTTCATAATGCGCAAAAAACTCCTAGCCGCCAACTGGAAAATGTACAAAACCCCCGACCAGGCCACCGCCTTCTTCCACGAATTCCTCCCTCTCGTCCAAAATCACGACCGCGACGACATCGCAGTCTGCCCTAACTACATCGCTCTCCAGTCCGGCGTCCACGCCACCAAAGGCTCGCGCGTCGCCATCGGAGCCCAAAATCTCCACTGGGAAAAAGAAGGCGCTTTCACCGGCGAAATCTGCACCAGCATGCTCGTCGCCATCGGCGTCACCCACGTCATCATCGGACACTCCGAACGCCGCCAATATTTCTGCGAGACCGACGACACCGTCAACCTCAAGCTAAAATCCGCCCTCACCGCCGGACTCACGCCCATCGTCTGCGTAGGAGAAGTCCTCGAAGAACGCGAAGCCAACCTGACCGACGACGTTCTCCGCCGCCAATGTCTCCGCGCCTTCAACAAGGTCTCCGCCAAAAAAGCCGCAAGCCTCGTAGTCGCCTACGAGCCCGTCTGGGCCATCGGCACCGGAAAAACCGCCACCCCCGAAATGGCCGCCGACGCCCACGCCATCATCCGCGCCGAAGCCGCCGACTCCTTTGGCCAGGAATTCGCCGACAACCTCCGCATCCTCTACGGCGGCTCCGTAAAACCAGAAAACGCCCAAGCCCTGATGTCCGAACAAGAAATCGACGGCGCCCTGGTAGGCGGAGCCTCCCTGGATCCCGAATCCTTCGCCGCCATCGTGAAGTATTAGGGTCGAGTACCAGGAAGCTGAGTAACAGGAGAGGATTCGCGCCGCGAACCCTGTCATGCTGAGCGAAGATTGAGCTTCGCGAATGCGAAGCACAACCGCAGTCGAAGCACCCCTACCCTCGCCACACACGCCGGGTCGCCTTCAGCCCTGTGCGCCACTCTCCGAAAACGAGGGTGCCCCATTCTTGCGCATTCTGTGCGCAAGAGTGGGAGTCCACACCGCCCGCACAACCTGCCCTCGCTTTTGGGTGGTACAGCGCTTCAGCGCTGCGTTGAGAGCTTTATTTGAGGCCAGCTTTAGTCGCTGAGGGAGAGCGCTGGCATAATAAGGTCGAGTTGATGAGATTGAGATGAAGATCGCAATACTGGGCGGCACTGGCCAAGTTGGGACCATCCTGGCGCGCGCGTTCCACAAGGACGGTCACGAAACCATTGTCTTTGGCCGCCGGCCGCCAAAACCCGCACCCTGGCGCACCGAGCAGTGGAATCCTGCGAACGTCGACATCTGGTCAAAGAAACTCGACGGCTGCGACGTGCTGATCAATCTTGCCGGACGATCCGTCAACTGCCGCTACACGCCAAAGAATCGGAAGGAAATCCTTGACTCCAGAGTCGAATCCGTCCGCGCCCTCGGACGCGCCATCTCGACCGCGAGCCGCCCGCCCACGCTCTGGCTTCAAGCAAGCACGGCAACAATCTATGCCCATACCCACGGTGCTCCTAACGATGAGGTGTCCGGTCTGATTGGAGGCACTGAACCGAATGTTCCCGACACATGGCGATTCAGCATCGAAGTTGCCACCGCATGGGAGAAGGCCTTCGACGAAATTCCGTCATCCCGAATGAGGAAGGTGAAGCTTCGATCGGCCATGACCATGAGTCCCGATCGTGGCGGGATCTTCGACACTCTCCTGGGTCTGGTGCGAAGAGGCCTCGGCGGAACATCTGGCGACGGGCGTCAGTACATCTCTTGGATCCACGAGACGGATTTTGTCCGCGCGATCTACTTCCTGATCGAACGCGACGACATTAATGATGTCATTAACCTGTCTTCACCGCACCCTTTGCCAAATCGAGAGTTCATGGCTGAACTGCGCCGGGCATGGGGAACCAGAATCGGTCTGCCATCTGCTGAATGGATGCTCGGTATCGGAGCCGTCTTTCTGCGAACCGAGACCGAGCTCATCCTGAAGAGCCGACGGGTCGTTCCCGGACGTCTGATCAGCGGCGGATTCTCATTCACATATCCCGGGTGGCCGGACGCAGCTCGCGAACTGTGCCAGCGTTGGAAGGCAATGCGTCAGCAAGGGCCGCGTTGAGCCATATGGAAATTCTAAGTAGCATAGAGTGTCCGGACCTTTACAATCGTCACCTATAACCACGCGAGGCCCTAAATGAAATTCGGAGTAATCATCTTCCCCGGCTCCAACTGCGACCACGATGCTTTCTGGACCGCCGAGCACGTAGCGAAACAGACAGCAACGTTCCTCTGGCACGAATCGCACGACCTCGAAAACTCCGATATCATCATCGTCCCCGGAGGCTTCGCCTACGGCGACTACCTCCGCACCGGAGCCATCGCCAAATTCTCGCCCGTCATGGAATCCGTCCGCAAATTCGCCGCCACAGGCGGCCTCGTCCTCGGCATCTGCAACGGCTTCCAAATCCTCTGCGAGTCCGGACTACTCCCCGGAGCCCTGATGCGCAACGTAGGCCTCAAATACGTCTGCAAGCCCGTGCACGTGCGGGTAGAAAACAACGAAACTCCCTTCACCAGCGCCTGCCGCCAAGGAGAAGTCCTCACCATCCCCATAGGCCACATGGAAGGCAACTATTTCTGCGACGATTCAACCCTGGCCGAATTGAAGCAAGACAATCGCATAGTCTTCCGCTACACCAACGAAAAAGGCGAGATCACACAAGAATCGAACCCCAACGGATCGCTAGAAAATATAGCCGGAATCTGCAGTTCCGGCCGCAACGTCCTGGGCATGATGCCCCACCCCGAACGCTCCGCCGAACCCGAACTAGGCGGCACCGACGGCTTCAAGATTTTTGAATCATTAGTGGGAGCAATGCAGGATAAGTAGAACAATCCTTGTGCAAGCGATTTGGCTCTGACATCCTCGCAAAAAATAAGGCGCGACTAAAGACCCGCGACTAAGACCAAAGAGCCACGCTGAGTCATTGTTTTCAAGTCAGCGTCGCACGATAGAGTACGATGCCAAATACTTCAAAACATTTAGAGCCACGTTGGCCCGCAATGCTCGCTCTCCTTGCCGTCGGCGGGTTGCGCCTTTCTCTTCCCGAATCCCTGTCAGCGGGCCCCGACTGGCTGCTCATCGTTATCGTCGGAGTGCTTCTGATTCCCACAACCTGGGCGCGCCAGCGCGGTAAAGATAGCCTCAATAAGGTTTTGGGCTATCTGCTGAGCTCCATCGTGACTGTCGACATGATCTGGTCGCTCGGACTGCTGGTCGCCGCTCTACCCGCGCATCGACAGTCTCCCAAGGATCTGTTGCGTTCCGCAGCCGCCCTATGGATTACAAACATTCTGGTCTTCGCCTCGTGGTACTGGCGACTGGATGCAGGTGGCCCGCGCGAGCGCGAATTGCGCGGCGTGCATACCGACGGAGCATTCCTTTTTCCCCAGATGACTCTCGATCAACAAGCCAAGCGCGAGATGGGAGAGCAATGCTGGAGTCCAGGTTTTGTGGACTATCTTTTTCTAGCCTTCAATACCAGCACCGCATTTTCCCCAACGGACTGTCCGGTCTTGTCAGGCTGGGCCAAAGTACTAATGATGATTCAATCGCTCATTTCCCTGACGACGGTAGCCCTATTGGCAGCTCGCGCAGTGAACATTCTTTAGCAACATGGGAACGCCTCAACCTACCGGGTGGCTCACCCTCTGGTCCTTTTCGTCATCCCAAAACGAGGGTGCCCCATTCTTGCGCGCTCTTTGCGCAAGAGTGGGAGCCCACAATGCCCGCACAACGCGCGCTTACATTCCTATCCTGGAAGTGGAGAAGATTGCCGCAATGTTGGGGAGTGTCGAGGAGCGTGAGTCGGAGGGCGGTCTAAGCGAACCCAGCTTGCTCGAGCCTTCTTAACAGGAGTGATACAAAGCTCAAGTGATCCAAGCACGTATCTGGGCCATCTACGACGCTGAATTCGTGGGCACGCGGGTTCCTGATGGCCTTAATGCCCCCGGCAAAAACGAACCGATAACCTTCCTGTTCGTCCTGCTCGCTTTGGGTTTTTAAAGGTGTCAATTGTATTTTCGGATTTTTGGAGTTAAACGCCTCCATCATCAGACTAAATCCAGAATCGGACAATCCTGAATACTTCTCAACCTTCTTGTCTAGGAATTTGAATGCGTGAGAGGTTGCTTCTGCGAAGTGCCCATCATCAAAGAGCTTCCTGACTTTAGGAGGTAGTTTGGGATGTATATTGCGCGTATCGAACGGGTGCTGGGTTTCGACAGACGCGGGTTCAATTTTTACAACGGTTCCGGGTAGAGCGAGCTTCGAGAGCGCACGAACCGTTGCCTCAAATCCTTTCAGCCTATTTGCCATTTGGGAACAGGTTCTCGCGAATGCTACGGAAAATTTTGTCGTATGTTTCCTGATCCGCTTGGGGTGGTAGATTCACCTCGACGCGCACGGTCAATCCGAAATCTCGAGGGGGCTGCGTGCTACCCAGCGCTTCCGGTATCGGTAGCGTCTGATGTTGTTCGCCGTTCTCCGGCTTCGGAGGTTTCACAACCTTCGTTTTTGGCGGCTTCGGCGACGCAGGACTCGCCGGCTCTCCGTGTCCGGAGAAACTGGCTAACACTTGAAATGTACTTGCCTGATTGCGACCAACGATCTCAGTCGTCTGATCCGTGCTACGAAAATACGACATCAATTTGTTATGGGGTAAAGACCAAGCGTCATCTCCGTGTAGCTCGAACAGACCGGAGTAAGCCTTCTTGACCATCGCCTCGAAGCCAACCTTGAAATCATCGTCTGACTTTGAAAACACCGACGCCGCTTCATCAGTCTTGTTACCAGAGGCATCAATTGCTCCGACAAACCGAAGGATATTGATGATGTAGCTTTCGTTCTTGGGAGCGATCGAGAGCTTCCTCAAAGTGTCCGCGTCCACGATTTTTGGAAACGACTTCCGCAGTTGGGCGATTGCCGCAGCAATGCCGCCCGGTCCGCCCGGCGTATATGGATGCCTGTCAGCCACGCTATCTAACCTCCGCTGGAAGACCCAAGGTTACACCTATGATATGGCGCAAAGCTAGGCTACCGATCACCGCCGGCCTAAAGGGTCACTACCAGCGACACCCTAACTCACAGATTACTCAGCCACCAAATCCCGCGACCCCGAGCGACCAAAGGGACCTCGGTGCCTGATGGAAGCTGCGAAGGTTCGCAAGACGCGGAAGGACGGCGCGACGCGGGAGAATACCTCCACAACATTGGGCGTGCTGTGAGATTTAACCAAGTCACGGGACGGTAACGGTGTAGAATTCTGACCCTGTGAAGATACTCATACCGAGCCGAGAGGTTTTTCTGGCGGGAGTGTCGTCGTATGACGGTAACAGTCGCGTATACCTTGACGCTCTCCGCGGCCTCCAAACAGGGTGGGGCGATCCGGCTAGAATGGCCGACGCAATTTGGCCAGTGTTGTGTAATTGGCACGCTGACTATTGTCGCTGGGGCTCGGGCGATCCGACGGCAATCGCTTCCGCTATTAAGCAGAAATTCGACCTGATAAATGCCTTCAGGAGCCGTGCGATTGACACTCTATGTAGGGCGGATGAGATTAAGATCAGGGAGTTGTTTTGGGAATTCCGAAAGGCGACGGGTCGAACCAATAGTAAGGGCTTTAGTGGTAGCTCGACAGGCGCTGCCAAAGTGATGCATCTGCTCGGTCCGCATTTCCTGCCCTTATGGGACGCCGACATCGCAAAGTTTTACCGTTGCGCGGACGATGCCTTTGGGTATGCAGAGTTTTGCCAGCTCATGAAGGGGTTCGCAGCGACAGCACTGACCTACTTCGATAAGCCTGATGACCGGTCGATCCTGAGACGGATCGACGAATACAACTGGGCCATTACCCGAAGAAAAAAGGTCCCCTGACAGAACCACCCTAAAGGTCATTGCCGCAACCCGGCTAGAGCACATATCACCTAGCGCCCGCCACTAATACGCCCAGCGCAACAGTGTCGCTCCACTCGTAAATCCCGCTCCCACCGACGCTAGCAGCACAAGGCTTCCCTTTTTCAACTTGCCTTCCTTCCGCGCCGTTTCCATGGCCAGCGGAATCGTCGCCGCCGTAGTATTTCCAAACTCCTCAATATTAATGATCACCGCCTCCGGCCGCATATTCAGCCGATCAGCCGTAGCAGTAATAATCCGCTTGTTAGCCTGATGCGGAATAAACGCGTCAATCTCGCTTCCCTGAATATTGTTGCGCTTGAGAATCTCTTCGCAGAGCACCGCCATCTTCCGCACCGCAAATTTAAACACCGCTCCCCCATCCTGATGCACATAATGCATTTTCTTATCAACCGTCTCATGCGTCGAAGGATTCAAACTACCTCCACCCGGCATATACAGCGAGCAAGCGCCCGACCCGTCCACCTCGTGCAAAAAATCAATCAGCCCTATTGAATCGTTTTCGGCCGGCTCCAGCAGCACTGCGCCCGCCCCGTCGCCAAAAATAACGCAAGTAGCGCGATCCGTATAGTCGATGATCGAAGACATCACGTCCGCCCCAATCACCATCACCTTCTTATGCGAGCCGGAAGCGACAAACTGCGCCCCCGTCTGCAACGCATAAACAAACGCCGAACAAGCCGCCGAAATATCAAACCCCCAAACATTCTTCGCCCCCAGCTTGTGTTGCACCAGACAAGCCGTAGAAGGAAAAAACATGTCAGGAGTAACCGTCCCCACAATGATCGCGTCCAAGTCCGAAGCCTCAATGCCGCGCTCCGCCAGCGCCCTCTTAGCCGCCTCGACCGCCAGATCGCTGGTAGCAACCCCTTTATCCACCAGATGCCGTTCGCGGATCCCGACCCGTTCCATGATCCACTGATCGTTAGTATCAACAAGTTTTTCGAGGTCGGCGTTAGTGAGAAGACGAGGCGGAACGTAAGTACCAAGAGCGCTGATCTTAACGCGCTGAAGTTGACTCAATGATTTCTCCTGGGAATAAGAAGTGGCGATGAATCGCGAAGCACCATTCTAGCAAGCCGCAGAACAGGAAAAGCAGGAAAGACAGAAACGGGAAAAGAAAAACTCAGGAAAGGCAGGAAAGGCGAGAGGCAGGAAAAGAAAGAAGCAGGAAAAGCGAAACACCGGCGTCATTCCAATTTGTTTATCACTTCCCGTTTTTATCTCTTCCCGTTTTTATCTCTTCCTGTCTCTTGCTTTTCCCGCCTTTTGCTTTTCCCGTCTTTTGCTTTTCCTGCTTCTTTCTTTTCCTGCCTCTCGCCTTTCCTGCCCTACGGCAATCGCCCCGCCCACTCGCCCAACAGCGGCAACTCAAAGCGCTCGCCCTGCCAAGCTTTCAGCGAAAGAACGATCCACAGAAACAACATGGCCAGCACCAAAAGAATTCCAGAGAGCAGCAACGCCATAGGCGCCGCGACATTCGAAACCGACAGCGCAATCGCTGTCACCACAAGGAACAATCCCCAGAGCAAAATACTTTGCCAGGCATGAAAGCGGACATAAGCGCGATGACGAAAAGCCGGCAACAACAAAATCACGACCGCCGCCAGCAACGGGATAGGCAATGGGAAATAGACAAACGCCGCCAGCGACCGGTCGTCCGAAGAGAGCGGCTTCATCGACCATCCGCATCCCGGACAGAATGCCGCCTGAGCCGGCATCTCCGTCTCGCACTGCGGACAGTTCACAGAAGCTTGTGGTGTCGCAGCGCCTGGCGGAAGATTCGTTGGACTAGACAATGCGACGCCCATTCGCTTTCTTACGGCATTCTTCGCAGACTCCATAAATCTGGAAGGTGTGTCGGGTGGTGACGTAACGATGCCTGCGTCCAATCTCCTGCTCGATCTCCCCCACCTTCTCCGCGAAGAACTCTACCGACGCTCCGCACTCCGTGCAGACCATGTGGTGATGACTCCGCCGGTTGTACTGGTGTTCGTAGCGCGCGATGCCGTCATGAAAGGCGACTTCGCTGGCCAGCCCGCATCCCGCGAGAAGCTTCAGCGTCCGGTAGACGGTAGTGAAACCTATGCGCGGATCGGTCTTCTTGACCAGCCGGTGGAGTTCGTCGATCGAGAGATGTTCGCGGGTTTCGAGGAACGTCCGCAGGATGGCGTTGCGCTGCCCGGTCTGCTTGAGGCCGACGCGCTTCAGGTGCCGGAGGAAGATGTCCTCGGCCTCGCGGATGTTCTCCTGCGAGATGGTCGGCTGATCGTCGATTCGTTTCTGCAGCATGTTGGCCGGCGCCCTGTAACGATACGGCGCACCAGGACTCCAAACATGATACTGGGGGAGCGCGGGTTCCGCCAACCCCGCCCTGCCGCCCGGCCGGAGGGATTTCCTGAAAAATGGTTCTATGTTCCACGTGGAACGTTATACAGTTAATATTGTATGTACAAATGTTCCACGTGGAACATTTGTGGTGGCAGTGCTGTACGTATATTAATGTACGAGGATTGGCTGCAAGTGAAGGCAGCGAGATGGGTTAGAGGCACTTTGGCTAATTGCACTGGCTGCGGGGGATGGCAAGCCAGCGATGCGACGATGCCTTCTTTTCAAATCCGAGAGGCGCGGTAGCGCGCCCGTTGTTTCATCCGACTTCCGGCCACCCCTTTCGCAAGAAGGCCGCGAAGGAAGGGGCACCCACTACAACAACCGTGCTGACGAAACGCTGGGTCACCCGCCAGCTTCTGTCAGTGTTTGTTCACCGTCTGTGTCAGCACCGGTGATGTGCTCCCCTTGTATGTCCCGTCTCCGCTGTAGACGGCGGTGATGGTGTGTGTACCCGCCACTAGATTTGACGTGGACAGACTCGCGGCGTCGCCGGAGAGCGACACTACGCCCAGAACTGTTCCCCCGGACCTGAATGTCACTGTCCCAGTTGCGCCAGCGGTTACTGTGGCCGTGAATGTCACTTCTTCTCCAACGACCGCCGGATTCAGGCTGGAGACTACCGAGGTGCTGCTCGGGTACTTATCGATAACCTGCTTCAGTGCTGGTGAGGTGTCGCCGCCGTTGTTAGCGTCCCCGACATACCTAGCCGTAATGGAATGTGTCCCCGATGCGCTGAACGAAGTGGTGATGCTCGCCTGCCCGTTCACCAGCGTCACTGCACCGAGCGAAACGGCGCCGGCCTTGAAGTCCACAACACCGGTCACCGCGCCCAGGTATTGGCTGGTGACCGTTGCCGTGTACGTAACGTTTTGACCTACGAATGCCGGATTGAGCGATGAGGCTACTGCTACGGCGGTGCTGGCCTTATTTACCTTCTGAAACAGCACTGCTGAAGTGCTTCCAAGAACGTTCGAGTCGCCGCTGTAGACAGCGGTAATGTGGCCCGTCCCGACGGGCAGGGTGTTTAAGGTGAGCGTTGCCTGGTTGCCGCTGACCGGGGAAGTTCCGAGCGCACCGGCATTCTCATAGAACGTTACTGTGCCAGTCGCGCTTCCGCCAAACTGCGGAGCCACGGAAGCCGTGAAAGTCACGGCCTGGTTGTAGACCGAAGGATCGCTGTTGGATGCAAGACCAAGCGTCGATTTGGCGGTCTGTACAGACTGCATCAGGGCCGTCGATGTGCTGGACTGGTGGTTGGTATCTCCGGCGTAGCTGGCAACGATCGAGTGACTGCCTGCTCCGAGCGTAGACGCACTGAGCGCGGCTTGTCCTGCGCTCAGCGGAATTGTGCCGAGAACGTTGGAGCCGTCGGCGGTGAACGTGACATTCCCCGTTGGCGTGCCTCCGCCGGTTGAGGTGACGGCCGCTGTGAAGGTTACGGATTGGCCATAGGTCGATGGATTCAGCGACGAGGCGACGGTAGTGGTCGTCGCGTTGTTGGTGAAGTTTGCGATAACCGTTTGCGGCGCACTCATGGTCACCGTGGTCGAAGCGCTGTTCGGGTTGGCCACGTTGCCAGTCCAACTGGAGAAGGTATCGCTCGCGTTCGCCGTGGCTGTCAGGTTTACGATCGTACCCGGAGCATAGTACGTGCCCGACGCTGGTGTAACGGAGCCGCCGTTGGACGGATTAGCCGCCGTCGTCAGCAGGTATTGCGTGGAAAACGAAGCGATGTAGGAGCCATTTGCTGCCGGGGCCGTAATCGTGTGAGTAACCGCCCCGCCATCGCTCCAGGAATTGAAGACGTATTGCGTTCCTGCGCTCCCCTGGGGAGTGGCGACTCCGAGGGTATGCACAGAGTTGGCGGGCCAGGTGAAGGTTTGGGGTGACACGTAGGTTATACCATCGACGGCGACGTTCAGTCCGGAAGGGACTGTGGTTACGGTAAAGCTGTAGCCAACGCCGTTGGGCAGCAGTTGCACGTTTTGTTTGTATGGCAAAGGCGGATTGACCGCCGTGTTCACGTAATTGTCGAGACTGAGATAGCCAGGCGCGTAGCCGTAAATGTAGTTGATGGTGAAGCCATTCAAAGCACCCTCTTGAAACCCCAGCGACGCATCCATGGAATATGTGCCACCGGAA
>DATHQD010000037.1:0-98411 GCA_035483045.1 Terriglobales bacterium | reverse complement strand
AGTGCGCATCAACGAATCGCGCGACGATCATGATTTTTATACACGGACGAATGCCTTAGCCCATCAGCTCGACCCGACGCGGCAAACGGGAGGGATACGGAATTTCGCAGAGTCGGAGCTGCTGGAAGATGTGTTTACGATTAACGATTTTGACTTTCCGCTGCGCGTCCCGAACCATCCTCTCTATTTGAATACAGAATTTATCGGGCACACCTATCCGACGAAGAGCACGGACAATACGGAGCGGCTGACGGAGCACGCGTTGCGGCATGCGCGTGTGCACAATCAGCTGGCGTCGAGCGCGCGATACGCCGGGGGGCTTGGGTGGTGCGCGTTTGACTACAACACGCATGCGAATTTTGGCTCGGGCGACAGGATTTGCTATCACGGAGTGGCCGATATTTTTCGCGAGCCCAAGCCGGCAGCGGGCTTTTATAAATCGCAGTGCGATCCCGAGGAAGAAGTGGTGCTGGAGCCCGCGTTCCGCTGGGCGCGCGGGGACGAGTCGGTGGGGTTCAGCAATGCTGTGGTTTGCTCGAACTGCGATCATCTCAAGTTTTATATCGACGACAACCTGATTGCGGAGGTTGATCCTGATCGCAGCGAGTTTGGCAGCCTGCGGTATCCGCCGTTTGTTCTGCACGTGCAGCCGTTTGGCAACGGCTGGGGAGACTTGCGGATTGAAGGATACATTCAGGGCAAGGCCGCGATTGTGAAGCGATATTCGGGTAAGGGGATCGATCAGCAGTTTTCTTTATTGCCGGATGACATGAAGCTTGAGGCGGACGGAGCGGATACGACGCGGGTGGTGCTGCGGGTGACGGATGAGTTTGGGGCGATACGGTCGCTGGCGAACGCCGCGATTCGATTGCAGATTGAGGGGCCGGGCGAAATTATCGGAGATAATCCTTTCGCACTGGCGGGCGGGACGGGAGCGGTGTGGGTGCGCGCGAAGGAGGAATCGGGGAGGGTGAGGCTGACGGCGACGCATCCATTTCTGGGGAAGCGGATGGTGGACATTGAGATTGTGGCGGCCGCGGCGGAAGCTTTGTAGGGTGCTTTGTCGTGGTGTTTGCGGAAACCATTAACCACAAAGGTCACTAAGGTTCACGAAGGAAATACTTAGGTTTTTGTTCATGGAAGATCTTCACCGCTTGCCTGAACGCGCCCACAACCATTTTCAGAAGCGGAGCGCATCGAGATACCGGTAACTGACGCGCGCTGTCTCGATCGAGTTCTTCGGATTGTCATGCTCGACGAAGTAGTGCTTGATGCCCGCGTTTTCCGAGTGCGCGAAGATGCGCTTCCAGTCGACGATGCCCGTACCCACATCGGCCAGGATCGTCATGTGCTCTCCCGCAAACCTGCTGGAGCGGAGACTGGCGGCGCCCGGAACCTGGTGCACATCCTTGATATGCACCATACAAAACCGTCCGGGATAACGCAGGAAATATTTCACCGGATCTTGCCCGCCGACGGTGATCCAGCCGAGATCCATTTCCATCTTTACCAGATTCGGGTCGAGGTATTCGAGAAGAATGTCATAAGGGAGCTTTCCATCTGGTAAGGCGACAAATTCTATCCAGTGATTGTGATAGGCGAACTGAATGCCGGCTTTCTTGGCCGTTTCCCCCGCGCGATTCAAAGTCTCGGTGGCATGTTTCCAGCCATCTGGCTTATTGCGAACATCTTCATCGACCCAAGGATTAACGAGGTAAGTGCGGCCAATCATCTTGTTGCCTTCAATCACTTTGGGCCAGTCAGCGCCGAGGCTATCCCAATCGACGTGGCACGAAGGAGAAGTTAGACCGTGGCGCAGCAACGCTTCCCGCGTCTCTTTGGGGTGCTCTTTATCCTGGTCCCAGACGGATTCCACTTCGCGATATCCAATTTGGGCGAGTTGCGCCAAGGTGCCATCGTAATCACGCTGCAAAGCATCGCGGACGGTATAAAGTTGGATTCCGATCGGGTTGATTCGATGTTGCTCGGCAGCCCATGCTGGACTGCGACTCATCATCGCAGTCGCAGCTATAGCCGCTCCCGGCAGTGTGCCTAAGAAAGTTCGCCGATCCATATTTGGTCTCCAATCATTTCTTGTCCAGTTAGCGCCTGGTTAGGTGGCACGCAACGCTGGTTTGTGGGGATATCGGTTGCGGTGGAGAATGACTTCAGGTGGGGGTGTGGGTTAGCCCCCAACTCGCGCCGTCATTCCGCTTAGCCCCGGCTGTGCCATGGCAGGCAGCCGCGTGCGGATCAACTCCTCAACCTGGGACCATACGTGCGGATCGCATTCGATGGCAGTGTGTCCCTTGAAGAGCAGCCGGTCGTACCAGGGATAGGCGCGACACTCCGCAGGTTCTTTTTCGTAGGTAAAACGAAAATTTCCCAGAATCTTCGTGCGCGATGGATCGGCTGCTTTGATCTTGGTTCGCCCGTGCAAAATGCCGCCGGTTTGATAGAAGTTAACCGCCTCGACTACGTTCGCAGGGATCAGCGAATCGTCGTCTCCATTTTTCTCGATGCTGTCAACCTGTATGGTTAAGGAAACCGGAACGCCATCGCGCTGTAAGCTGCGCGCCAGGGCGACCACGGCAGACGCGCCCCAGCTATGGCCGAACAAAATAATGCGGGCGCTTCGCGCTTCACGGTCTGCGCTTGTTTCGGGTGTTATTGGGGAGTCGTTCGCCTCCCGCTTCAACCA
Source organism: Terriglobales bacterium (assembly GCA_035483045.1). GTDB lineage: Bacteria > Acidobacteriota > Terriglobia > Terriglobales > Acidobacteriaceae > Acidiflorens. Next base: position 95,710 of record DATHQD010000037.1, on the reverse strand, counting down.
ATTGAGTATCATCCGGCGGGCTTCCGCACTGCGCCGATTCTCATAAATCAGAACCCGCACGCGATCGCCGTAGATTGCGTGGATCTGCCGGGTGATCTGGACTTCCGAATGGCGAAGGTCGTCGCTATGCACGAAGCCTCCGACGAACCCCACCACCAGCGCTGGCGATGAATCGTTTTGAATCGAGGTGTACTGCGTTTGCTCTGCCGCGGCCGGCGAATGGAGCACGACCATGAGCGACATCAGGGCTGCGACGATCAGGACAAATCGCGCTCTTACTCTAATCTGCGATCTTCCCTGGAAAAGCCGCTCGCTGGAAGTCGGAGTTTGTGGCGTCTGCATTTTCACCGGGGACATAATTTGCAATTAGCTTGCCGTTAAGAAGTAGTCCCGGCGCGATCTAGCTGTCAACAGGAAAATCGTTTGAATCAGGGGGTTCGGAGCGATGCCGGCTCCTATCCACCTTTGTTCCTGCTTCAGCCGGGAGTACGTGCTCGGCACGAGTTTGCACCCGCTGTGCACCCTCGTGGCCGATTATGGCCCTTGACTTCCGTTCAAAGGAAAACCTACAGTTTATCCAGTGCTGTAGGGCGCAACGGACCTTCGGGCCGGACGGGCGATGCCCGCCTACATACCAATACAAGGTGCCCTATGCCCAACCTCGAAAATCTTAAAAAACAAGCGAAGCTCTATTTACGCTGGCATCGTGATCGTTACTACCCGGTTGCGGCGCAAATTCGAGCAGTGCTGCCACGTTTCCGTCATCTCACCGATCAGGCTGTGCTCGCGCACAACTTCAAGTTGTCTGACGCTCAAGAGTTGATTGCGAAAAAGGTAGGGTTTGAGAATTGGGAGGCGCTCCTTAAAGGAGTCCACACTATGAGTGATCTACACACTGAAGCACTGTCCAAACCGATTCTTCTCGCCGCCGAGCCCCAGCTCTTCGTCGCCAACATTGAAACCTCCTGCGAGTTCTATACAAAAAAACTAGGGTTCGCTGTTGCCTTCATTTATGGCAAGCCGCCATTCTACGGTCAAGTGTTTCGGGATGGCGCCAGGCTGAATCTTCGATGGCTACCCGAACCCGCAATTAATCCCAAGCTTCGCGACAGAGAAGATCTGCTCTCAGCATCCATCACGCTCGATGATGCAAAGCCGCTCTTCCTCGAGTTTCAGACGGCCGGCGTGATATTTCATCAAGGACTCAAGACAGAACCGTGGGGCGCTCGCACATTTATCGTTTGCGATCCCGACGGCAATCGAATTCTTTTTGCCGGGCGAGGGCGGTAGTCACATGCCGTGGTTTGGCCCTGCTGTTACCCCTCAAGCGGGAACCACCTCATAGGGGCGCATCATTTCATTGTCCTCGTGTTCGAGGATGTGGCAGTGCCACACGTAGCGTCCGGTGAAACCCTCGAAGGGAACGATGATTCGCGTGACCATTCGAGAGTGGGCTCGCACAGTGTCTTTCCAGCCGGCCTCATTTGGTGCGGGAGGCTCGGGCGGTCCCAGGAAGTGCAATTGACGCTTGGTTTGAAATAGCCAGGGCTCGTAGGATTGGCGGTCAAGAATCTGGAAGCGGACCAGGTGCAGATGAATGGGATGAGTGTCATTCGTCGGATTGATCAAAGTCCAAATCTCGGTCGAGCCTAACACCGGTTTTTCTGTGATCGGCTCTTTCCAGTGCGTTCCATTGAGAAGCAACATTACGGGGTTGCCCGACTTGTTGACATATTCGTCCAGGGTCAAGAGGCGCGTTTGCGCGGCTTGGGATTCTGGAATCTTCGGAACGGGCCGGAGAGACGAGGGCAGCGAACTGGTGTCCGTGACTCGCGCTGACGAGACGCGGAATTGCATCACTACGAAAGCGTCGCTCTTGAGCATGAGTTGCGCGCCCCGATGCTCGGTGAAATCGACGATAAGGTCGGCGCGCTCACCTGGTGCGATTTCAAGATTCGCGACTGGAACCGGCACGGGTAAGAAACCCTGGTCGGTTCCGATCTGATGAAAGGGCGCGGCGTTCTGGGCGGCATGGCTGTTAGGGGCATTATCGACCAACGCTAAGTGATATGTCCGAGCGTTCGACGCGTTCAAAACGCGGAAGCGATATTTTCGCGGCTCGACATCAAGATAGGGAAAGAGTTTTGCGTTGACCAGAATCGCATTGCCGAAAATCTCTGGCACCCACTGGGATTGCGGGTCGGGTGAAACAGGATAAAGAAGCTGGGCATCGTGCGTCAGCAAGCGGTCATAGATAAGGAGCGGCACTTCATATTTGCCTTTTGGCAGGTTGAGCGCATCTTCGACGGCGTCCCGAATGAAGAACGTTCCTAGCAATCCGGCGTAGACATTCAGGCGATTGATGCCGAGCGCGTGATCGTGATACCAGAGCATGGCCGCGTCTTGCTGGTTCGGGTAGTAATAGAGCGAGGATTTTCCGGGAACGATCCAGTCTTCGGGATAGCCATCGCTTTCGGGGCGCGTTTTCGCTCCATGCAGATGCACGACGGTGCGGAGGGCGGGCTTGCCGGTTTCGGCTCCGTGGATGGTGCGATCCATGGGTAAGAAATGTTCTTTGGGGAGAGCGTTGACCCATTCGACCAGCAGAGGCTCGCCGCTGCGGGTCTCGAAGGTCGGGCCGGGGGTGGAGGGACCGAAGCTCCAAAATTTTGTCGGCGGGAGATCGCGATGAACTTTGCTGACGATGGGCTGAGCCTGTATGCGATAAAACGGAACGCTCAGTTTCGGATTCTCAGGGCTGGGCCGGAAACCATAGCGCTGCGCGATGGCAGGGAGGGGAAGTGGATCGACGAATTGAGGGAGGGTCGTGACATCGAGCGCCGCCGGCATCGTAGCTGGCGCATGCACTGCTGCCATCGCATCAAGTAAGCCGCTCTTTCCGGTCGCCAGCGTGGTGGCCAGCAGGCTCGACCGTTGCAGGAACTTTCGACGTGTAATCACTGCATACCTTTGTGGGTATCGAGCATACAACAAAGGCAAGGCAGGTCGACGTCATCACGCCGCACCTGACTTGCCTTCCTGCGTATCGCGACTTTCGAACAGGCCAACTCGCCTACTGGTTCTTCACGGGTTCGCCTGTGTTGGGGTTAAGAAGGTAGAGATCGTTCGTGACAGTTTGCTTGAAGTCGAACAGCGAGGTGATCGAGTTGGCGATGCTATCAAACGACCCTTGCCCGATCCTCTGACCGCCAAGCCAATTGTCTTCGATGAAGCGAAGGACCGATGTTTGGTCGGTGACGGAATGATCCACATAGTTGTGTTGCGCCCACGGCGAAATCACCAGGAGCGGTTGGCGCGGACCGTATCCGCAGCGGCCCTGCGCGTGGGTGGTGGTGGGATTGACACCGGGAAGAGCGTTGGCGCCGCTACCGCAAGATCCCGGACCAGTGAGAGCGTCGGCCGAAGTCTTCGATCCATTGACGATCGTGCCAAGCTGATGGTCGTACCAGCCATCCGAATCGTCATAGAGCACGATCAGCGCGGTATTTGCCCACTCCGGCTGGCCTTGCAGGAAGTTCGCGACCGTGACCACGAACTGCTGCTCATCGATAGGATCGGAATTTCCCGGATGGGCATCTTGAATCGAGATCGCTTTGAGGAAGCTTACCGCCGGGAAGTTTCCGGCAGAAACCGCGGCGAAGAAGTCTTGAATGTCATAGTCGTGATTGGCAGGATCACCCGAGTAGCCAATCGTCTTGACGGATGCCGGACGCGCGTGTGTCGGGTTCGCGGTCGAAGCGTAATACTGGAAGGGAGTGTGATGCGGAACGTAGTCTCCCTGCGTGCCGGCAATCGCAGAAGTCGACTGGCGGTTACATCCCGTGCTGCCGTCGGGATTTACGATTTGAAGATTGAAGCCTCCAGCAAACCAGCCCCAGGTGATGCCAGCCGCGTTGAGCAGGTCGCCGATATTCTTTCCCGCCATCTGCGCCGTGCCGCTGCCGGAGCAGACGTCACCATATGGATCAGGGTCGCCGATCACCGTGTATCCGCCGTTCCCGTCGCTGACAAAGCTGCCGGTACCGCCAGTATAGTTCGCGACGCCGTTCGTTTGACCGGAAATCAAATTGATCGCGCCCACCGTCGAAGGTCCAAAATTCGTGCTATAGGAGTTGTCGCTCATCGCGTAGTGCTGAGCGTAGTTCCACAACGCAGTGGTCGAGTTGCCGTCGAAGTAGCCCATCACCTGGCCGTTGGTCAGCACGGCTGCCGGAGGAGGGTTGGGCGGCGGACCGGCGCTGCCAGTATTGGCCGGGAATAGATCCATGGCGCCGCCGTCGAAGGCGAGCTGTTCAGCCATGTAGTCGTGGCCCATATCCTGTGTGAAGGCTTGCGAGCGATCAAAGCGGAAGGGATTGGCCGCGCCCGTACCGTTGGCTGGGTTGAGGTTGGGGTTGTTGTTCAGCAAGGCATAGCTCAGACCGTTGACGCTTGGGGTGTGCGGAAGCGCGTGGAATTCCGGTTCACCCTTCGGGTTTAGCGCGTTCGGATAGGTGCCGAAATAATGATCGAAAGACTGATTCTCCCCGAAGATGATCACAATATGTTTAATGGGCGTGGCGGTTTTGGGTTGGGAGGCGCTAGCCATTGGCGCGAAACCCGGCCCCGTAACCATAGCGGCGACAAGCAATACTGAGAGCAATTGACGCATGATCTTAATCCTTTCCCACAAAAGGCGAGAGTTGTTGTTGCGGCTTGTAGGGGAAAGATAGTCCGCGGATATTAAGCGGTGATGAAAAATGTGGAAGCGGCTGGAAATCGAATACGGAGATGACCCTATTGACGATCGATTCGCAGTCGCCTTGCATATGGCGACGTGCCAGGGGCCCCTCCTCTTTTCTTGCGCCGGAGAGCGCTTGCTGGCTTTACATAGAACCGACTAAAGCGGAAAATCGCATGCTCACGTTTTGCGGTAATTCCTAACACTGTTATCGGGAGAAGCTATGGCTAGGACAACGATCGTAAGGCACTTTGCAGTCTGGCTGGCTCTGGCGATTATGCTCGCTCCAGCCGAGGCGGGTGCGCAGAATGCCTCCGCGGCCAGCGGTCCCGCGCCTCACGAAGGCGACTTTGTCGTTCACAACTTTCACTTTCAATCGGGCGAAACCTTGCCCGATGTAAAGATGCACTACACCACATTCGGCACGCCCGCGAAAGACGCCCAAGGTCATACGACTAATGCGGTGCTCATCCTTCACGGCACCAGCGGCTCAGGAAAAACCTTCCTGCGTCCGATTTTTGCTGGCGTGTTGTTTGGTTCGGGGCAACTGCTCGATGCCAGCAAGTACTACCTGATTATTCCGGACAATATTGGCCACGGAAAATCGAGCAAGCCGAGCGACGGCATGCATGCACGCTTTCCGCAATACGACTATGCCGACATGACTGTGCTGCAGCATGATCTCGTGATGAAGGGATTGGGCGTGGACCACCTGCGGCTGGTGCTCGGAACTTCGATGGGCTGCATGCAATCATTTATGTGGGGTGAAGACTATGCCGATGATGTGGATGCGCTCATGCCACTGGCGTGCTTGCCGGTGCAAATTGCGGGGCGCAACCGCATGTGGCGGAAGATGGTGATTGACGGGATTCGCCAGGATCCGGACTGGAAAAACGGGGAGTACATAACCGAGCCGCGCGCCGCGCTGCAAATCGCCACAGATTTTCTACTGATCGCCGGCACCGCGCCGTTGCATTTGCAGGAGGACCTGCCCACGCGTGAGGCCACCGATAAATATCTCGACGAAACTCTGAAGCCGATGATAGCGAACATGGACGCCAATGATTTTCTTTACGCCGTCGCCGCGTCGCGTGATTATGACCCGTCGTCGAAGCTCGGACTGATCAAGGCTCCGGTGATGTTCGTTAACTCGGCGGATGACTTTATTAATCCTCCCGAGTTAGGCGTTGCCGAACGCGAGATTAAGAAGGTGAAGAACGGAAAATTTGTGCTGTTGCCTGCATCGGAGCAGACGCACGGCCACGGCACACACACATGGGCGGCGGCGTGGCAGCAATATCTAAAAGAACTGCTGGATGAATCGTCGCCGAGCCACTAGCGGTGTTGTTGATTGTCGAGAAAGAGAACCGGCTACACTTCGCTTTTTGCCGCGCGCGTCATCAGTTCTTCAATCGCCTGCTGCGGCGGCTTGCCGTTTTCGAGGATGGCAAACATTTGGTCCGTGATCGGCATCTCGATGCTCTTCTGACGCGCGAGTCCCACCGCTGCCTTCGTGGTGAAGACTCCTTCCGCGACGGCACCGTGCATGGCCGCAATGATGTCGGGCAGTTTGCGGCCTCTGCCAAGCTCAACGCCAACGCTGCGATTGCGCGAGAGGTCGCCGGTGCAGGTTAGGACGAGGTCGCCCAGGCCGGCGAGTCCGGCCATGGTGTCGAGACGGCCGCCGCAGGCGACGACCAGGCGCGCCATTTCGGCGAGTCCGCGCGTGATCAGCGCGGCGACAGAATTGTGGCCGAGGCCGAGGCCGTCGCAGATGCCGGCAGCGATGGCGATAATGTTTTTCAATGCGCCGCCGAGTTCGACCCCGATCACATCGTCATTGGTGTAGACGCGGAAACGCGGATCACTGAAGGCGTGCTGCACGGCGCGTCCCACTTCGCCGTCGACGGACGCGACCGTGACAGCTGTCGGATCGCCTCGCGCAACTTCTTTGGCAAACGACGGGCCGCTGAGCGCCGCGATCCGCGGTGTGAAATGGCGGCCGCGCAGCACGTCGCCAATCACTTCCGTCATGCGCAGCAGCGTGCCCTCTTCGAGGCCCTTGGTGCAGCTGACAAAAAGCGTTTCCGGCCGAAGCTCTGGCGCCATATGTTCGAAGAGCGTTCGGCAATGCTGCGACGGCATGACGCTGACCACGATCTCCGCGCCCCTGAGCGCGGTACTCAGATCGTTGGTCGCGGTTATTGTTTCGGGCAGAATGAAGCCGGGCAGAAATCGTTGGTTGATGCGATTGTTCTCGATGCTGGCGACGACCTCTGGTTCATTGGCCCAGAGACGAACTTCATGGTGGAATCCGTGGCGAAAGCCGTTTGGCGCTCTGCGCCCGAGGACGATCGCTAATCCAGTGCCCCATGCTCCGGCTCCGATGACCGCGATTGTGTTCACGGGCGGGTTGCTCCCCGAGTTGCTCCCAAAGAGCCGGCGGGCTTTGTTTCAGACTTGGTTTCGGATTCTGTCTCGGAAGTTTTCTTTGCTTTTGCTCCTAATTTCGCTTCGGTACCCTCGGCCAGGCGGCCGATATTTTGCCGATGTTTCCAGATAACGAATGCGGAAACCAGAGCGATAAGGATTAGCTGGCGTGAGTCGGCGTATTCGTGGAACGCCCAGGCGAAAAGCGGAAAGGCGGCTGCGACAACGATCGACCCTAGGGAGACGTAACGGAAGGCTACGGCGACCAGCAGGAAGAGAACGACCATGCACAAAATAGATTTCGGCGTGAGCAATAGAAAAGCTCCGAGACTAGTGGCGACTCCCTTTCCACCGCGGAATTTGAGCCAGACGGGGAAGAGATGGCCGAGCACGGCGAAGAATGCGGCAGCGGTCATGATCAGCCGTTGATGTGGTCCGGCGAAAAGTGCGCCTGCGAGTAGGACCGCGACCAATCCTTTGGCGGCGTCGAGAACGAGAGTGGCGATGCCGAGAGCGGGTGATTTGCGGGCGACATTGGTTGCGCCAATGTTGCCGCTGCCAGCGGCTCGTACATCCTCACCTTTGAAAATCCGAACGAGAAGATAACCGAACGGGATCGACCCCAACAGATAGCTGACGGGCGCGACGATGGGGTAAGGATTCATGTTCATCTATCTTATGTCAATGCTCTTCCACCATGCCGCCGTAGCGGAAAGCGGTGCAGCTTGGTGTACTTCGATCCTGTAGGCGAAAGCTGGCTTTGGTAAAGAATAAATTCGTTCGCCGTCGTCACGCCAAAATCGAGATCTCGCATCGCGTTGAGCCTTTTGTCGAGGACCGCAAAAGTTGTGTTGGACTTATCGCCTTTCTGCCGTTTTGGCGAGCCTGATCTTCTCCCTGGGCCGCCACGCGCCAGCGTCAGATGCGGACTATATGGCCGATCTTCGCGCGGAACGCCGAGTTCGGCAATCGCCGAGTCAATGTCTGCCGCCAGATTTGCTAACTGCGTAGGGGCCTGAATGCCGATCCAGAATACGCGCGCAGCCTTCGCAGAGGGGAAGAATCCATGTCCCGCAAAGCGAATCTCGAAGGCGTTGCCCTCGACGCGTCGCAAACGTTCGGCGATGGCCTCGACTTGTTCCGGCGTTTGTTCGCCGATGAACTTTAACGTAACGTGCAGTGACTCGGGCCGCACCCAGCGCGCCTCGGGCGCGAAGCCTTCTACGCCTTCGAGAAAGCGTGAGATGAGGGCACGGACTTCAGGGTCAAGATCGATGCCGATAAATATTCGCATCGTTATATAACGTAGCCCCACTAAATGCCCTTCACAACAGCGCCCTGCGGATCATTTCCAGCGCCTGCTGCGTCGAGAATTGGCGGACGCGCTGGCGATCGCCAGGAAAGTTGCGCTCGACAACCTGCGTGCCTTCTTCGCCCGCGAGCGCAATATAGACGAGGCCGACAGGCTTTTGCTCTGTGCCACCACTTGGGCCGGCGACGCCGGTGATTCCGACGCCGTAGCTCGCGAGGCAGCGCTTGCGAATGCCTTCCGCCATCGCGGCCGCGACCTCGCGGCTAACCGCTCCGCGCTGATCGATGAGCGCCTTCGGCACATTCGCGAATTGCGTTTTCAGTTCATTCGAGTAAACTACGGCGCCGCCGAGAAAATAACGCGAGCTGCCGCTAAGCGAAGTGATGCGCTCGGCCAGCATTCCGCCGGTGCAGGATTCCGCAGTGGCCAGCGTCATGCCGCGCATCTGAAGCAGATAGCTGACGATCTGCTCGATAGTTTCGCCTTTGCGCGAAAAGACTGCGTCGCCGAGTTCGTCTTCAATTTTTTCGGCGAGCTCTTCGACACGCGCCTCGGCTTCTGCCGCGGAGTCTTTTCGGCAGCGCAGGTGAAGTTGAATCTCGCCGCCGCCGGCGAGAATTGTGGTCTCGACATCGGTATAGGTTTTGTAGATGGGTGCGACGCGCGCGTCCACTTGTGATTCCGGGATCATCGCCATCTTTAGTGTGCGCATGGCGATGTGCTGTTCCGGGACGCGGGCACGCAATCGCGGAATGCATTCGGCCTCGAACATCCCTTTGAGTTCGTAGGGCGGGCCGGGGAGCAGCATCAGGATTCGCTCCTGGCCGTCGTATTTTCCGGCGATCCACTGGCCAGGCGCGGTGCCGAGAGGATTCGGTAGAACGGTGGCGCCGAAGATGATATCGGCCTGCTTGGCGTTGTTGGGGGAAAATTTATAGCCGCGTTTGGCGAAGCGCTCTTCTAGCTTGGCAATGATTTCGGAATTCCGTTGCAGTTTTAATCCCAGCGCGCCGGCGACGGCTTCGCGCGTCAGGTCATCTTCGGTGGGGCCGAGGCCGCCGGAGAAAATAATAATGTCGGAGCGGCGCATGGCGAGTTTCGCCGCGGCAGTCAATCCTTCGGCGTCATCGCCGACAATGGATTTGAAGCGCACTTCAACGCCCAGTTCGTTCAACTTTTCGGTGAGATAGAGGGAGTTGGTGTCCTGGCGATAGGGTGTGAGCAACTCGGAGCCGACCGCGATGATCTCGGCGTTCACGGATAGAAGTGTAAATGAAAGAGTGGTGAGGAGGAGAACATGTAGAATCCCGACTCTGAAGAAATTTCAGTTTGGATTGCATGTCACATCAAAACCTTCTTGCTTAGCACGACCACAGAAATACTTTTGCATGTCCTCCAGCTTATCGAAGTCTTTCGGGCTTTCAGTGTACATCGCGTGAAGACTCCACCCTGCCGAATCAGTGATATTCCCACAGAAGTCGTGCACCGCCGCATCTACGAGATATGGAATTGCGGGCCGGTATTTGCATTTCCCAAATAATTTAATGCTGGTCTCATACTGCATGCACCCCTGATTACGATAGCGACCCTTGCTGAGTTCTTGCAAAGCCTGGGGATCGCATTTTTTCGCCAGATAGTTTACCGGCCAATAAAGATCTTCGCCGTCTTCCATGTGCTGTGCGAGGACTCGTCGCATGAATGCTGTGACCTCGGGGTTGTCGAAGTGGTAGGCGACGTGTTCAATTCCACCTCTGATTGTCCATTTGGGCTCGTTCCAGTAGCGCACCAAAAGCTCGTGTGGGTTGCCGCGGCGAGCGAGTTCATCTGAGACGGGCCATCCATTTGCTCGGTCCTCTCCTGATCCGCAAATCCTCCAATCGTCAAAGCAGGCAACAAGCTTTTCAGTTGGCAACTTCGGAAGCCTACGAACGAGTTCTTCTGAAATTTCCCAAATATCATCGGCCCTGCAGATTGTGAAATCGTCGAAGCAGGCCTTAAGTTGGTCGGATGAAAACTTACGGAGATTGGGTCTGGTGGGCTCCTGTTGGGCGTGGCTACGGCAGAACGGCGATAGCAACATCAGGCAGATAGGAAGGAGATTCGAAAGCCGGCTCATGTCGTCACCAACTATGGCAGACTGTAGCACCAACTAGTCACACCTGTCAGTGGTGACGGAGAAGATCAGCTTTCCGCCGAGCCATGATCACGTTAGCTTCGGTTTCTGTTGGGTCATGCAGTGCAGCGCGCCGAATCCCCAGATCAGGTCGCCAGAATAGATCGGTACGACTTCGCGCGTCGGGAAAAGTTCGGCGAGTGTGTTGAGCGCGATGCGATCGTTGGGATCGTTGAACACCGGCACGAGGACCGCTCCGTTTGCGATATAAAAATTTGCGTAGCTGGCGGGCAGGCGGCGGCCCTCGAAGACGACCGGGCGTGGCAGAGGGATTTCGACTACGTTGAGTCGGTGACCATCCTGGTCGCGTGCGGCGCGGAGGCGTCCGAGATTGTGATGCAACGCGGAATAATTCTCGCCTCGCTCGTTCGGCTCTATCATCGTAACCACCGTGTCGGGCGCAACGAAGCGGGATAGATCATCGACGTGGCCGTGAGTGTCGTCTCCCTCGATGCCGTCGCCGAGCCAGATGACGGATTGGATCCCGAAATAGTCGGCGAACACTTGTTCGTAGGCGGCGCGATTCATAGAAGGATTGCGCTGCTGCGTGGTCGAGAGAAGACACTCCTCAGTTGTGATCAAGGTGCCGAGGCCGTTGACATCGATCGAGCCGCCTTCAAGCACGACGCGATGTTTCTTGCTGAAGGGCTGCACGATGGTAGCGCCAGCCGCTTTTGCCATACGCTCGCCAACTTTTTCGTCGAACTTGTAATTCGGATATTTTGCCCACGCGTTGAATTGAAAGTGCAAGGCACGCAGACCGGAATCGGCGTGGCTCGCAGGCGGAGTCATAAAGATGCAGCCCGAATCGCGCGTCCACACGCGATCGGTGCGCCAGTGATGGAAAGAGATATTCTCGCAGACAGCGTCCGTTTTTTCGAGCACTGCTCTCGCCCGCTTCTCCCCACTCGCGTCGTTGACGATCAGGTCGACTCGTTCATGCCGCGAGAGGTTGCGGATGATCTCCGCGTAGACCCAAGGGATCAGCTCGAACTTGCCCGGCCAGTCGCTGCGCAAATGGGGCCACGCTAGCCAGGTGGATTCATGCGGCTCCCACTCGGCAGGCATGCGATAGCCTTCGGCGGCGGGGAAGTTTGGGGTGCGTCGCCGCGTCATGGCGATTCTCTCTCGGTCGATGCGCGCTCTGTATGTTGGATCGAGTAGGGGTCCTTCGACTGCGCAGAAACTCCACTTCGTGAAGTTTTTGCTCCGCTCAGGACGACATGGATAACAAATTTCATGTTGCGTCCCTTACTTTCCATCCAACATGCGGTTGGTGATCGGAGCGTAGCTGTCGATCCGGCGGTCGCGCAAGAAGGGCCAGTTGCGGCGTACGTCTTCGAGATGATGGAGGTCGACTTCGCCGAGCAGAATTTCTTCGCGATCGTGCGATCCTTCGGCGAGGACGCGGCCGAAGGGATCACAGAAAAACGATCCTCCCCAGAATTCGAGGCCTTTGCCGGGCGCGGAATTGCCGCGAATGTCGCCGGTTTCGAAGCCGACGCGGTTGACTACTCCGACATAAACGCCGTTCGCAATGGCGTGCGCGCGCTGTATGGTGCGCCAGGCGTCGTGTTGCGCTGCGCCAAACTCGGCTTTCTCCGAGGGATGCCATCCGATGGCGGTGGGATAGAAGAGAATGCTTGCCCCTTGTAAGGCGGTGATGCGCGCGCCTTCTGGATACCACTGATCCCAGCAAACTAGCGTGCCGAGTTTTCCGGCGGAGGTGTCAAAGGCTTTGAAGCCGAGATCGCCGGGAGTGAAATAAAACTTTTCGTAGTAGAGCGGGTCGTCGGGGATGTGCATCTTGCGATACAGGCCGACGAGCGCGCCAGTTGAATCGTTCTTCCCGTCAAAAATTGCAGCGGTGTTGTGATAGAGGCCGGGAGCGCGCTTTTCGAAAAGAGATGCGATCAGGACGACTTTGTTTTTCGCGGAGACCTCAGCGAGTTTCTGAGAACTCGCGCCGGGGATGGGCTCGGCGAGATCGAAGAGCTCCGCGTCTTCGCGCTGGCAAAAATATTGCGTCTGAAAAAGTTCGGGAAGGCAAACTACGTCGGCGCCCATGCGCGCCGCTTCCGCTATGCGATCAATCGCCTTGGCCAGGTTGTCGGCGGGTTCGGGGCCGCACGACATCTGGATCAACGCGACGGTGAATTTGTCAGACAATTGCTTCTCCAAATTCGATGGAATGTTTCGTCGTGCTATGCGCGAACGCGGCAACCCGCTGCATGTCACTCGCCAGAAAGCAGGTCCTTCGCTTCGCTCAGGATGACAAATCCGGAAATGATGTTCAGGATTTCATACGCGCTTTAGGATATCAAACCGCGCTCGGCGAGCGTGAATTGTTAGGGTTGTGTGAAACCTAGTCGCAGCCTGCTCTCACTTCTAGTAAATTGTTTCTTCGGTCAAAAATCATCTTTGTTGGGGAGGGTCATCCTTGAAGCAGAAGAATGTCGCCGGTGTCGGCAAGCACGGCCATCAGCGGAAGAGCGGTCATCATACGGACTGCGAGGGCGCGGGCATCGACCGCAAGCTGCACGATCCGGTGGCTGACCGTCTGATTCCGCTGGAGCCGCTTGACCTGGGCGCGATTCAGTCGATTGACGATCTGGTGCGGGCGATGTCGAAGACGGCATTCACCGGCCGCCAACTGGGAGAAGCAGCCGATGTGCTCGAGGCTATGGCGCGCGATCAGGAATGTTTTGTCGTGATGACGCTCGCGGGTGCGATGACTGTTGCCAAGCAAGGGTTAGTGATTTCCGAGTTGATCGATCGTGGCATGGTGAATGCGATTGTGTCGACCGGCGCGCTCATGGCGCATGGCCTGGTCGAGGCCACGGGGCGCGCTCATTTCCGGCATAATCCAGAACTCAGCGACGAGGAACTTTATGAGGCGGGATACAACCGCGTCTATGACACGCTCGAACCTGAAACCAATCTTGACGATGTGGAGCGCGTGATGCATGCCGTATTCAGCGGCTGGGACGCGGACGAAGTGATGTGCTCATATAAATTGAATCGTGCGATTGGAGCGCATCTCGCAAAGAGCGCGAAGGGACAGCGCGGCATTTTGAAGTCGGCCTACGAAAAAAATGTTCCCGTGTTTGTTCCGGCATTTTCGGATTCCGAGTTAGGCCTCGATTACGCGCTGACCAATCGCGAGCGCGATAAACGAGGGAAGCCGCGCTTTCGCTTCGATCCTTTCGAAGACCTCGAGCATTTCGCCGCCACGCTGCTGGCTCAGAAGCGCATCGGAATTTTCACCATCGGCGGAGGCGTTCCGCGCAACTGGTCGCAGCAGTTTGGTCCGTTCATCGAATTGCGCCATCGCCGGGGCGGGGAAGACCTGCCGCTGAAGCGCTATCATTATGGGCTGCGCATTTGCCCGGAACCGGTTTACTGGGGCGGGCTTTCGGGCAGTCCATATAGTGAGGCGGTATCGTGGGGGAAGTTTGTGCCTCCGGCGGAGGGCGGGAAGTTTGGCGAGGTTTTTGTGGATGCCACTGTGGGGCTGCCGATTATCGTTGCGGCCGTGCTGGAGCGGTTGAAGAAGAAACCCACCTCAAAGAAGACGATCGTTCGGATAGGACAGTAGAGACGCGGCGTGGCGCGTCTCCAGGAAACCAATTTCCTCAGTCAAAGATGAGCACCGCCGACGCAATCACCGTAGTCCACAACCCGCGCTTATCTCCCACTGCTGATTGCGTCACGTTGGCCGTGCGCACGATTTTGTTCGAGATGCGATAGATCTCTTTTTTCTCGTCCCACGAGCGGTCGGAATCAAACTCGACGTTCAGAGTCGTGGCCAGCATTTCGGCGGCTAGTTCTTCGGCGTAGTCTCCGGCGGCGTCTTCGGTCTCGCCGAAGGAGTGGTGCTCGCTGAGATAGCCGTAGGTGTTGCGATCGGCGGGAATAGCGACTCCGATCGAAGACGCGAGCAGGCGGTGCGGTTCATGAGTCGAGTTTTCGGCAACCACCGAAAACACGACTTCTCCGGGCGAAAGGTATGTCAGTCCCTGCGACCGTGGAATCAGCTTGCAGTTGGGCGGAAAGATGGATGACACTCGAACCAGGTTTTGCGCCGCGATGCCAGCGTCGCGCAAGGCGAGTTCGAAAGAGGTGAGGCGCTCCCGATGTTTCCCCACGCCTTTGGTGAAAAAAATCTTCTTGGGGACCATGTCCTTGCCCAATTCAGTTTCCTCCAGAGATTTGCGTGTGCAATTTGATTTCTTGGTCTGAAGGGCAATCTAACACAGCGATTTGTGAAGATTGTATGAAAAAAACAGAAATAACAAGGATGGCTTGAGAACTTCTATCAGGTGTTCAAGCGGCAGAACCGCTGCCGGAGCTCCGATCCTCATTCTCCTGCAGCAAGCGGATGACTTCCTGGCCCAGGGCAAGCAGTTTGACCGGGTCTCGTTCGTCCGAGATTTGCTCGCAGAGTTCTTTCCAGCGCGCCGGTTCATTGCTTTCCATGCGGTGCACAATAGTACGAACCTGGCATTCCGTCTGTCCCTTGGCGCACACTGGATGCTCAGGAGAGAATCAATCGGCCGTTCGTCTGTTTAGCGAAGTGAATGGGATTGCGATTTGACTCGATCAATCAGAAAAACTTCTGAGCAAAGGCCACCAGAGGCCATCGACTAGGTTCGATTTCCGCCGCGAACCCACGGGCGCCGGGCGGGACCGGCGCCATTGCCGCTCTACGCGGCTTCCTTCGTAACCAAGGATGCCGCTTCCTGGGTGTGCGATCCCACCCCTGGCGATCCTACAATCTTCATTTCCTGCCAGTCATAGCGAAACTCGCGTCCGCAATCGAGGCAAGCAACATAGGTCCCTGTGCGCTGGCCGCTTGAAACGCGGCGCGATCCGGCGCGAACCGTAATGGGAAAACTGTAGCGCGAGTGACGGCAGCCAAACATAGCATCCATCAACTTGGTAAACATGAACAGCCTCCACAGAATAAAGCGATAAAACCAGCCAATCCCCTTCGCTCTAAGGTCGGGATCAGCTGTACTTACTTAGATTCCCGTAGCTGGCAAAAGGTTCGCGGTGATTGTTGAGCAGGATTACGGGGCGAGGCACGTCACGCACGTGAATCGGAATCAGGCACTTGCGGGGGTTCACGAAATCGGGCAGCCAGTCAAACAGCGGCGGCCTTAACTGCCAGACGGGTGAGACTTCTTACTCGCTGTACACTTGGTCATGATGGCCGACCGCAGCCGTGTGCGCAGATCGTCGGGCAGTTCATACAGCTCCGAATCGCGATAGATTTCGATGGTCTTGCGCGTGGTATCGCAGACGACATAGCAGTTGTGGCACCATGCCAGATGGTCATCGAGTTCGGACTTGGTCCGGGCGTCCAACATGCCGTCGAGATAGTTGGTTAATTCGTTAAGAAACTCAGAACACTTCACTGGTGCCATCTCCACTCGCCCGCTGGTCGTCATCCGCGCTGCCATTGCCTTTTTTTTGAAAAAAGCGGTTGAGCCGCTCGCGCAACTGCAGGCGCGCCCGCAGCAATCGCGACTTCACCGCCGGAATACTCAACTCCAGCGCGTCGGCCGTCTCTTCGGTCGAGAGGCCTTCCACGTCCCGGAGCACGAACACCGTCCGGAATCCCGGCGGCAATCCTTGTATGGTGCGCGTCAGAATGTCACGCAACTCCGCCTGGTTGTACATCTGTTCCGGATTGGGGCTCCAATCCGCAACCTCGCGGGGCAGCGAATCATCTTCCGTCTTTACGTCTTCGTCCAGAGAAACCGTGCGTTCCGGCTTCCTCCGGCGCAACTTCATCAATGCTTCGTTGACCGCAATCCGCACCAGCCAGGTATAGAACTTTGACTGTTCCTGGAATTTCTCCAGATTGCTATACGCTTTGAGAAACGCTTCCTGCACTACATCTTCCGCGTCCTCGCGGTTCTGCGTTATGTGCTGCGCAATGCGGAAAACATTGCGGTCGTAGCGCCGTACCAAATCTTCAAACGCAGTATCGTCTCCGCGCTTGGCGCGCCGGACCAGCTGCATTTCTTCGCTGACCGGTTGCTCTATGTTGGGTTGGATGGTACTCATTCGTAACTTGATGCAGATTTTTCCGAACGCCTGGCTGCAGCCCCAGTGCTATTGTACTTGGTGGCCGTGATTTTCGCTTGGGCGGTTTCCGAGGATGCGGGCTCGCGCTACCTTAGGTAACCCGGTAGGGCAGGTACCAAGGTGTCCCGAGAAGACCTGCGAGCGGCCCTATAATTAATGGTTAGAAGGGATACGTCCCTTCTCCCCCCAAAGCTCTACCAGAAACTCTGCTTCGGTGCGGCATTGCCCGGAGTGAGAAATGCTCGGAGTACGAATGCTGGGAGTAAGAATTTCGGAATGTTCGGAATGGGAATGAAAGACCGCGGCTGGATCGAACCCATCGTACAACGCGTCGTTGGCCAGGTCTTAGAGAGCCAGGTCGCCCAGCTTCGTAGCGAAATCGTCCGCCGCGTCATGGAAGAGATTGCGGCTGTGCCGGTAGAAACTTCCACCAACGATGGGGCCGCGAACTCCGCTCCTTCTTCCGCCGCGGACTTGGCTCGCGCCGTCGCGGAAATTCAGATGGGCGCTTCGCAGCGGGAAATCCTGCGCGCCCTGCTCGATACCTGCGCTCGCTATGCGGCTCGCGTTGCCCTCTTTGTCGTTAAAGGCAGCCGTGCCACGGGATGGCAGGCCCGGGGTTTCGCCAACAGCGACGCGGTGAAAGATTTCGCGCTTGATGAGGGCGCTGCCGCCGTCGGGCGCGCCATCGGCGATCGCGTAGTGACGAGTGCGCCCGTTGCTGACTTCGATCCCCGCTTCCTGCAAACTTTCGGATCGCCAGCCAGCGGAGAAGCCCGGGTGCTCCCCTTGTTGTTGAAAGATAAAGTAGCCGCGCTTATCTACGCCGACGGCGGAAGCGATGACGCTTCGGGTCTGCTCGACGCTGGATCCCTCGAACTGCTGGTGCTTTCGACCAGCGCGTGGCTCGAGGTCAATGCGCTGCGCAAGCAGGCACAGAAAGATTCGTCCGCCGACCCGCAAGCTTCGGAAGGTCGCGGAGCGTCGGCAGTGGGAACCGCCTCGCAACCAGCGGCGCAGTCAGCCCCGCCCTTTAATGATCCGTTCGCCGCGCATGCTCCAGCTTTTTCATCGCACGCCAAGGCGGCTGCGGCGTCAAGCTCAGCCGTAGAAGCCTCGATGGCTGCCGCGGTCGACGCTCCAGTGATGGCCGCCCAAACCCATAGCGTGCAGTCGGCGGTGGTTGAGATGGAGCCGGCGCTGGCGGAGCCGCTGCCAGTCGGTCATGGCCGCGACGCGGGCGATTCCGACGCTAGCTCGGAGATTCCTTCCGCATCCGCCGTCTCGCCTGAAGATCAGGAAGTCCATCGCAAGGCCCAGCGCTTTGCCCGCTTGCTGGTTGACGAGATCAAACTCTACAATCAGGCCAAAGTTTCCGAGGGCCGCAAGAAGAAAGATCTGTACGACCGTCTCAAAGAGACGATCGAGAAGAGCCGCTCCACGTACCAAAAACGTTACGGGAACACGGCCGCCGCTTCCGCCAACTACTTTCAACATGAAATAATAAGAAGTCTCGCAGAAGACGATCTCTCCATTATGGGTGCCAACTTCCGGCACTAGGTAGGGTTTGAGTGCGCCGTATTGCAGTCGCAGTTTTCGCCGGATTTTTCTCTCTACTCTGGCTCTCTGTCGCGCCATCTCTGGCAGTCGCACATCCGCAATCCTCTACGACAACGGAAAGCGCGCCTGCGCAAAAAACCGCTACTAGCGCGGCAGAGAAGAAAGCCCCTGCGAAGCCCGCGGCAAGTAACGCCACTTCTGCCAGGAAAAAGGCGGCTTCATCCACTTCGCGCAATAAGCGCAAGCCCGCCTCGCCGCGTGTGCGCCGAGTGCGGCGCGCTTTTGTCGCCTCCACCAGTCTTCGTCCCATGGCGCAGCAGTTGTTGCAGGATCGCACTCCGACCGCCTACGCCGGAGTTGAAGCCTACGCGCGCCATCATCCCAAAGAAGACGCCGGAGCGCTGGCTTGGCTGGTGATCGGCTACGCCCACACGCTCGATCACGACTATGCCAAAGCTATGGACCCGCTCAACCGCGCCAAGGCCGGAGCCAGCGAACTGGGTGACTATGTCGCCTATTACCTCGGCGATGCTTATCTCAAAACGACGCACAATGCCGAGGCGCTCGCCACGCTGGCCGATTTCAGCAAGAACTTTCCTGACTCACTGTTGATCCGCGATGCGGATCTCGTCTACGCGAATGCGCTGCTTGAGGAGCGGCGAGCGCAAGAAGCGGCGTCGTTGCTTGAAAAAGACCGCGCCCCTCTGCGCAGCGATTTGGAACTCGCCATTGGTCGCGCTTATGAAGCGGCGGGCGACAATCAGAAAGCTGCCGCGGCTTTCCGCAATCTTTATTTCAACATGCCCAACAGCTTTGAGGCCGACATGGCGGGAGCCGAATTGCGTAAGCTCGGAGTCTCGGGTTCCGTGGCCGAGCGCCGCACCCGCGCCGACCTCCTCCTCAAAGCCAAACATTATGACCTGGCGGCGCACGATTTCCGCGATTTGGTACAAGAGGTCACTCCCGCCGATCGTCCTGAAGTTCAATTGGCCCTGGCGGCGGCGCTCGAAAAAAGTGGCGGCAATGACAGTAAAGAGGCCCACCATATTTTGATCGCTATGGGCGTGCAACAGGGCGATGCCGAAGCCGAGCGCCTTTACCTGCTCAGCGAAACCGAGCGTTCCGCCAGCGATGAAGACGCCGTGCAACGCCGTCTCACCGAGTTGCGGCTATATGGCCCGACGAGTCCATGGCTCGAACAAGCGCTGCTTTCGGCCGGAAACATGTATCTGCTGAAACGCGACTACGACCATGCCATCGATTACTTCCGCGAGTTGCAAGAACGCTTTCCGAAGGGTACGCGCGCATCTTACGCGCACTGGAAAGCCGCGTGGCTAGCCTTCCGGCAGGGCCGCACCAACGAAGCGCGAAAAGGATTTGAAGACCAAATCGCGCTCTATCCCGATTCCAACGAAGTTCCGAATGCATTGTATTGGCGTGCGCGTCTCGCCGAAGAAGAGGGCAATCTCGCCATGGCGCGCGCTTTTTATCAAAAACTCTCTGATCGCTACCGCAACTACTATTACGCCGAGTTCGGGCGGCAGCGGCTGAAAGCCTTGTCAGGCGCGGCTGAGACGGCGGCAGAAAGCGCGCCGAAAGAAGATCCGCCTCACTTCGCGCTGCTCGATCGCGTTGGGTCGCTGTCGACCGCCGGTAAGATTACTGCTACCGATCCCCCCGAAGACAACTTGCGTGTTGAGCGCGCGCGGCTGCTCTCAAATGGAGGGCTGGCCGATGCGGCCGTCCGTGAACTGCAGGCCGCAGCTAGCCAGGAAGACGGAACCTGGGCGCCACCCGAAATGGCTCGCGTTTATCAGGACGGCGGACGATATGACCGCGGCATTGAGATCATGAAGCGCACCACGCCCAACTATTTCGCGATCGATCTACCCGACCTGCCGCGCCCTTACTGGGAGGCGCTCTTCCCCAAGGGCTATTGGACCGATCTGCGAAAATATTCCGTTCTCAACGGCCTCGATCCTTATATGGTCGCGTCGCTGATAAGGCAGGAGTCAGAATTCAACGCGCAAGCTCTCTCGCACGCGAATGCGGTCGGTCTGATGCAGCTTCTACCGAGAGTCGGAAAGACGGTGGCCAAGCAGGTTAAGCTCAAGGGATACAGCGCGCCGCAACTCTTTACGCCGGCTGTGAATCTGGAGCTGGGCACGCGCTATTTCAAAGAAATGGTCGACAAATATAACGGACAGTTCGAATACGCGCTGGCTGCCTACAACGCCGGCACCGACCGCGTAGGCGATTGGTTGGGACAAGGGCATTATCGCGATCCGCAAGAATTCGTGGAGTCGATACCTTTCACGGAAACCCGCGAGTACGTGCAGGCGATTTTGCGGAATGCGAATGTTTATCGGCAGCTTTACGGGACGCCCTAGAGCGGCTGTCAGCTCTCAGTTGTCAGTCATCAGTTGACCCGGAGCCGCATCTCTCTAACTCTTCAAGATTCGTTCTTGATGACACGTAATTCGTGTTACACTGTATTCGTGTCTCCTACCCGCCGCCTCCGCAACGTAACTGTAACCCTGGAAGAAGACGTCGCCCAGTGGGCTCGAATCGAAGCTGCGCGCCATGACACCAGCGTCTCCCGCTTATTAGGGGACCTTCTCAAGGAGCGTCTCTCAGCCCAGAATGGGCCTGCCGCGGAAGCGGCGGAGCGGTTGGCGAATTTCGGCCGTCGGCACCGGCTTTCTTTGCGCGGACTCAAAATCAAAGACCTGATCAATGAAGGACGCCGGTGAGTCGGTTTGTGCTCGACGCTTCCGTCGTTCTGACCTGGTGTTTCCCCGATGAAAATTCTGTCGTCGCACAGCGCGTTGCGGAAATGTTTAAACAGGGCGATACCGCGATCGCTCCATCCTTCTGGCCGCACGAAGTTCTAAACGCCCTGCTAGTAGGAGAGAAACGCAAGCGCATCTCTAAAGAACTGGTTCGAAGTTTTCTGGACGATTTGGCGACGCTCCCCGTCGTGCTTGAACGGTTTCCAGCCGGAATTATCTTCGAAAGAGTGCAGCAGCTTTCGCGGGAGCATGGCTTGACTGCGTATGACGCCGCTTACCTCGACCTGGCCTTGAATAGCCGCTTACCGCTCGCGACCTTGGATGAGGATCTGAGACGGGCGTGCAAGAAAGCACGCGTACGGTCGGTGGTCTAAGCTGACTGCTGGCTGGGCGTCTTCGCGAATACGATTTCGAATACGAGCAGCCCCGCTCCTACCACAATCGCGCTGTCGGCTACATTGAAGGCGGGCCACTGGTGCGGGCCTATGTAGAAGAGAAGAAAATCGACGACATGGCGGCTGACCAGACGATCCCATAGATTGCCGATTGCGCCGCCGAGAATCAGCGATAGTCCGATTCCGGTCGAGGTCAGACTGTGGCTGTTTTTCCAGAGCATTGCCGAGACAATCAGCAGCGCAATAATCGAAAAGCCGATCAGCATACCAACTTTCCATTCCGATGGAGAATCCGCAAAAATACCGAACGCGGCGCCTGGATTTTCGGTGTGAATGATGCGAAAAAATCCCGGAATCACCGGAATGCTGTCATGCAGCGAAAGTCGATGCGCAATCGTCCACTTGGTGACGCGATCGAGAGCGATGACGGACAACGCGATTAGAAGATGATATTTGCGCATTGCGAAAAAATTCCACAACCCCAGGGCTTAAAGCCGGTTTCTTTACTGGCTCTGACGGCACGGCTGAAACCGTGCCCTTCCCAAAACTGATCTACCTCTATCTCAAATCGATTCTAGTCGGATTCAGCCGATCGCGTTTGCCAGATGCCGCGGTCACGCTCCGCTAATTTCCGCGCCGAGTTCTTTGAGTACCGCGCTGCAGCGCTCGCAGACTGTCGGATATTCTTTATCTTCGCCGACACAGGTTGAAAAATTCCAGCAGCGCTCGCACTTTAGCCCTGGAGCTTTGGTGACCTGCACGGAAACCGGTGCGTCGCCGTTGCTGGCGCCCTTTTTCAGCTCGACGGCCGAGACGATGAAGAAGTAGCGCAAGTCATTCTTGAAGCGCTCCAGCATGGAGAAGACCGGGTCGGCTGCGGTCAACGTAACCTGCGCCTGGAGATTGGCTCCGATCATTTTCTGGTTGCGCGCTTCTTCGAGCGCCTTCAGGACGGTCTCGCGTACGCCCCGAATCGTTTTCCAGTCATCGTTCTGAGCTTGCTTCGCATCAGTTGCGCTCGCCGCGGCAGTGGCTTCTCCTAAAAGATCTGATGGTTCCGGAAAGGTCGTCAGATGCACGCTCTCCGGCCTTCCAGCAACCGGCGGCAGATACTGCCAGACTTCTTCGCAGGTGAAGCTCATGATCGGAGCGAGCAAGCGCACCAGCGCTTCTCCGATGCGCCAGATCGCAGTTTGCGCCGCCCGCCGCTTCGCCGATTTGCGCGAAGAAGTATAGAGCCGGTCTTTCAATACGTCGAAGTAGAATGCGCTCAGCTCCACGCCGCAGAAATTATTGATGCGGTGATAGATCTTGTGGAATGCAAATTCTTCATAGGAGCGCTGCACATCCTCCGAGACTTCAACCGCCTGCCGCAGCATGTATCGATCGATGGGCTGCATCTCGTCGAACGCGACCGCATCTCGCACTGGATCGAAGCCATCGAGGTTGCCGAGAATGTAGCGAAAAGTGTTGCGAATGTCGCGATAGATTCCGGCGACGCGTTGCATGATCTGCGGCGAGCAGGCGACATCTTCGCGGAAGTCGACGGACGCTACCCACATGCGCACGATCTCGCCGCCGAGCGTGTCGGCGATCTCGACCGGATCGACCGTGTTGCCAAGCGACTTCGACATGGCGCGGCCCTGCTCATCGAGCGTCCATCCGCTGGTCGCGACCATGCGATACGGAGCGCTGCCTTCATAGCCGATGGCGCAGAGCAGAGACGAATGGAACCATCCGCGGTGCTGGTCTCCGCCTTCGAGGTAAAGGTCGGCGGGCCAGGGAAGGTTCGGCTCGTGGCCGAGGACGGCGGCGTGGCTCGATCCCGACTCGAACCACACATCGAGAATATCGGTTTCTTTCTTAAACTTTGTGCCGCCGCAATGCGCGCACTTATGTCCTGAAGAGAGAATCGCGTCCGCGTCTGGCGTGTACCAGGCATCGGCGCCGTGCTGCGCTACAAACTGAACGACCTTGCGGTTGATATGCGGATCGTTTACCGGCTTGCCACAGTTGTCGCATAGAAATACTGCGATCGGCACGCCCCAGACTCTTTGGCGTGAGATGCACCAGTCGGGCCGCGTCGCAATCATGTTCGAGATACGCTCTTCTCCCCACGCCGGATCCCATTTCACTTTCGCGATCTCGTGCAGTGTTCGGCTGCGCATGGTTTCGCCGCGGAATTCGTCCTTCGATGCTTCGCCCTTCTTTTCTCCCGGCTTCATCGGAGTCTCCATGCCGATGAACCACTGCTCGGTCGCGCGAAAGATCACTGGGTTGTGGCAGCGCCAGCAATGGGGATAGGAATGCTCCATCTTTTCGCTATGCAGCAACACTCCGCGCGCCTTCAGCAGTTCTACGATCGGAGCGTTCGCGTCAAAAATACGCTTGCCTTCGTACTCCGGTAAACCGTTGCGCAGGATTCCCGCCTTGTCTACGTTGCAAGTCGGATCGATCTTGTATTTCTGGCCGGTGATGAAGTCTTCGGCACCGTGCGCCGGTGCGGTGTGCACCACGCCTGTGCCCTGATCCATGGTGACGTAATCGGCCAGGACGCCCACGATTTTGCGATTGAGAAACGGATGCCGGAAGTCGGCATACTCGAGCTTGCGGCCGGGGAAACGCGCGATCTCGCGCGACGATTGCAGGCCAGTTTTCTCTTTGACCACTTCAGCGAGCCTGGCGCCGACTATAAAGACGTCGTCGCCGTTTTCGAGCGCCACATATTCTTCATCGGGATGGAACGCTACCGCCATCGACGCGGGCAACGTCCACGGGGTCGTCGTCCAGATGATGGTCGACACTTTCTTGCCTCGCCGCTCCGCGTCAACCAGCGCTGGATCGATCGCCCCTGCATCGCCCGCAAATGGATACTTCACCCACACGGTCGGGCTGGTGTGATTCTCATATTCGACTTCGGCCTCCGCCAGCGCTGTCTCATCGAAGACGCACCAGTAGACCGAGCGCAAGCCCTTGTAGACGAAATCGTTCTCCAAAAAACGATAAAGAATGCCTAGCACCGCTGCTTCATACTGCGGCGTCATTGTTGAATATGGATTATCGAAGCGTCCGAAAACTCCAATGCGCTTAAACTGCGAGCGCTGTAGATCGAGAAATTTCTCCGCGTACTTGCGGCATTCGGCGCGAACATCTACCGCCGCCATTTGCAGCTTTTTGCCGCCGAGCATCTGGTCGACTTTGATTTCGATGGGCAGGCCGTGGCAGTCCCATCCAGGAACGTAGGGCGAATCGAAGCCGGCCATGTTCTTCGACTTGACAATGAAATCCTTCAGGCACTTGTTCATTGCCGTGCCAAGGTGAATCGGTCCGTTGGCGTACGGAGGTCCGTCATGTAGCACGTAGGTGGGCGACCCTTTGCGGACCTCACGGATGCGGTCGTAGATGCGCTGTTCGTCCCACCGCGCCAGGATCTTCGGCTCGTTCTGGGGCAGCCCCGCCTTCATGGGGAAGCCGGTTTTCGGCAAATTGATAGTGGACTTCAAGTCCATTGGCACTTGCAAGATTCTCCCAACTGATTGAATCTTTTCATTATATAGGGAGCGTGGCAGAGGGCGGGGATGGGGTTCCACACTGGAAACGGATTGCAAAAAGTACTCTCTGCATTCACCGAAAAGCGTGTACAATTTTCTGCAGATTGAGGTTCCTGGCATTCCGACGGATTAGCCGCCGCAAGGCAAAGGCCTGTCTGTTTCGCGCCAGGTTCACCGGCTCTTAAGACTGATATTTTTCGCAGGCGTTGAGGAACGCGGACGCATCTAAAATTAAGACCACCTGCATCTCTAATCTAGGGCCGCTGCTCGGGAAAATATGGCAGAACTAGAAACACCGCAGAATCCGCAAACGCCAGCGCAGGGGCTAAGTCCGGAGCCGGAGCTCCATCTCCTCCTGCAAAATCAGACTTTGGACGAGCCTGTCTGGAGATCGCTCTTCCGCAACATCGACGAATTCTTTTTCCCCAAAAAACTGCCGCCGCTCGTTCTGACCTCGAAGCCGGTTCCCGTCCGCGACATCTGGGGCTTCTATGATTACAAGCGCCGCGGCGCTTTTGGGTCGACTGCGGTTCATATTCTCGCTGTGCTCCTTATCATCCTGGCAACATATTTGGGTCGCAGAATTGTTGAACCACCCAAGCCGAAAGAAACCGTTTTGTTGATCGCGCCGGATGACCTTCCAGCTCTGCCGCCTTCGAAGACGCAAGTTGGCGGTGGTGGCGGCGGCGGCGATCGCGACAAACTCCAGGCTTCGCAGGGTCGCTTGCCCAAGCAATCCATGCAGCAAATTACTCCGCCGATGGCGGTCGTGCGCAACGAGGCGCCGAAGCTTCCCGTCGCGCCAACGATTGTTGTGCCGCCTGATATCAAGTTGCAGCAGCCGAACCTGCCTGACCTCGGCGATCCCATGTCGCATCTACCTTCGGTCCCGTCGAACGGAACGGGCTCGGGCAGCGGCATCGGCTCGGGCAGCGGAGGCGGTGTCGGTTCGGGTGAAGGTCCAGGATTCGGTCCCGGTCGTGGGGGCGGAACCGGTGGCGGTGTGTTCCACGTCGGCGGCGGTGTTTCCGCTCCGAAAGTGATCTATCAACCCGACCCTGAATATTCAGAGGAAGCGCGTAAGGCCAAGTTTCAAGGCACGTGCGTGCTGTGGCTGGTGGTCGGTCCGGATGGCAAGCCTCGCGACATTCGTGTCGCCCGCACCTTAGGTTTGGGCCTGGATGAAAAGGCTCTTGAAGCGGTCAAGAACTGGCGTTTCGAGCCCGCCCTGAAAGATAACAAGCCGGTTGCGGTGCAGATTAACGTCGAAGTCACCTTCCGCTTGTATTGACGCAACCGTACAAGAAAAGTTTGGAGCCCTATAAAACGGTCGCGCAAGCGGCCGTTTTTGTTGTTTGCATGAAATTGGCGATCGCGGCCATTCAGCGGTCACTACTTTATTCTTTCAAGTCCACATGCACTACATCTTCCAGCGGAAGCCCTAAAAACCGCGACCCCATCTTCCTGAACTTCTCCGCCGAATCAGTGGCAAAGAACTTGAGCGTGCGAGCCGCGGCCATTTCACGGTTGCTTGTTTCTGAAGCTGTTTCTAAAGATGGCCCCGCACTCCTGCCCTGGCTGCCTAAAAGCCGCGCAACCTCCTGCGCCGTCGACTCGGCCGAGTCCACGATGGCGACATGCGCCGGAGCCACCCGCCCCAACAGCGGCTTGATCAGCGGATAATGTGTGCAGCCGAGCACCAGCACGTCGGAATCGCCGGCATCACCGGCAAAGGCCTCCGACAAATAAATTCTCGCCACCTGTTCGGTCACCGCATGTTCTATCCAACCCTCTTCGACCAGCGGAACAAAAAGCGGACAAGCCTTCTCGCGCACCGCAATTTTCCTGGCTTCGAGCGCGCGCCGATAGGCGTGGCTGCTGATCGTCGCGTCCGTGCCGATGACGACGACTTTCTTTTTGCGGCTCGCCGCCGCGGCCGCTTCCGCTCCCGGTTCGACTACGCCGATCACCTCTACGTTCGCCGCCGCCTTGATCTCACCGAGCGCCAGAGCCGTCGCCGTGTTGCAGGCGATCACCAGCAACTCTGCGCCCTGATTCTGTAAGTAGCGCACCGCACCAACCGCGTAATGTGCGACCGTGGTCGCTGACTTCGATCCGTAAGGAAGTCGCGCTGTGTCGCCGAAGTAAAGATAGTTGGCGTCAGGGATGCGATCGAGCAGTGCGCGCAGCACGGTCAGCCCGCCTACGCCGGAATCGAATACGCCGATTGTCGGCCTGTTCAATTTCGCGTTGTCCGAATGAGGATGTGTCGCCAGAGTCAACCTTCTGTCGTGGTTGGTCCGATGTGCAATGACCGATGACACGACCGAACCGCGGAAGCCCTATTCGCCGGATTCTAACATCGCGCGAAGTTCTTCCGGCACAGACGCTACCGCAAGGCGCTAACTTTGGTCGGCGACCCGCCGGCATCTTCAAAGGAGAACATGATCGATACATTCGGATATTCTTTCGCGCCGATCTCGACATACGGATAAATAAAATAATTCAGAGGCGGACCATCTTGCGCCGGCGCCAGTTTCAAATCGCGACCCTGCGTAAATTGCATGCGATTCACGTCGTGCGCGCCGAAGAAATAATCGTGCATCTCCTGATGCTTCCACGCTTCTGAAATATCGACTGGAACCCAACCTGTGGAATCGAGATAGAACTCCGCCCAACAGTGATAGCCGGGAATCTCTGCGGAATGTTTATCGGCGGGGAGGGGAAAGCCGATCTGGAAGCGCGCCGGAATCTTTTCCGCCCGCGCCATGGAAATAAACACAGAGTGAAAATCGGTGCAGTTGCCATGCTTCGAATCGCAGGCCCAGAGCGTGTCGCCGTGTCCCCAGCCGGTGCCGCTCTTGTCATACTTCATGGTGCGAAAAACATATTCGTAAATGTCTTTCGCTTTTTCGAGTTGCGTGGTCGCGTCCTTTGTCTCCTGCGCGGCGAGTTGCGCCGGAAGCCCCGTCACCGGCACCAGCCGGTCGGGCTCAAGAAAGCGGGCAAGTTCGACATGCGGCACGGTTGTGACTCGCGCCTCCGCAACCGGCTTCCCATTGACCAGCACCACGTGCTCACGCCGTATAACGTCGTAATCGACGGAGAACTTGTACTCAGCCCTATCCGCCTTCGAAGTTTCGGCGTATAGAACCTCGTTTCCATAATCCGGCTGGCGAATCTGTTTCAACTGTAAGTCGCCACTCTTGGCAGCGACCTTCACATCCTGATAGGCGTCAGAATGGGCCAGCGGAATCCAGACGCGCACGCGCTCGCCCGGGCTGACATTCTTAACCGTGAACGCGTAGTGGAAAGTGAAGTGCCGCTCTTTCTGAGATGGAGCAGTCTGTGCGAGAGCTGGCAATAACGAGGCGACAAGCAACAAGGCTAGCG
The DNA here is from genome assembly GCA_035483045.1 of Terriglobales bacterium. Classification (GTDB taxonomy): domain Bacteria; phylum Acidobacteriota; class Terriglobia; order Terriglobales; family Acidobacteriaceae; genus Acidiflorens. The sequence continues at coordinate 67,267 of DATHQD010000037.1, read as the reverse complement.
GCGAACGACGCGGCATGATGCATCCTTTCGACCAAGATCGCGGCATGCGGCCGGAAAATCGAGAGACGCACCGCATAGTTTCGCAGTCTGCCTGTTGAAATGGCCTCCTGTCAAATCCAGAGCAGAGGCATGACCACAAGGGGCACGAAGTAGCACGAAGGAAAACCACACGAAGGAAATAAACGGATGAGAACCTTCGTGCACCTTCGTGTCCTCAGTGGTAATCGCGCTTGGGCAGTTGTCAAGCATGTCCGCAGTTGCCTCGCCCAACCCCCCCCCGTTATCCTTCTCCCCATGCCGAGCACGTTAGTCGAATGCGTACCGAATTTTTCCGAAGGCCGCGACCCTGCCAAAGTTGACGCCGTTGTTGAAGCTATGAAAATTCCCGGCGTCTATCTTCTCGATCGCGAGATGGACTCCGACCATAACCGCTGCGTCATCACTCTCGTCGGCGAGCGCGAAGCGATTCAGGAAGCCGCCATTCGCGGCGTGGGCAAGGCCGCCGAACTGCTCGATCTCACCAAGCATCAGGGCGCGCACCCCCGCATGGGCGCTGCCGACGTCGTTCCCTTCATCCCCATCGAAGGCGTCACCATCGAAGACTGCGTCGCCATGGCTCGCCACGTGGGAGCCGAGGTTGCCAAGCGTTTTCAAATCCCCGTTTACCTGTATGAAGCCGCCGCCACCACGCCCGAACGCCAGAATCTGGAGAACATTCGGCGCGGCCAGTTCGAGGGCATCCGCGCCGAGATCGCCACCGATCCCGCCCGCAAGCCCGATTTTGGCGAATGTCGCGTCCATCCGACAGCTGGCGCGACAGTTGTAGGTGCGCGCAAGGCTCTCATTGCCTACAACGTTTTCCTGAATACCGCGGATGTCGATATCGCGAAAAAAATTGCCAAGGCGGTGCGCTTCTCCACTGGAGGCTTGCGCTTCGTCAAGGGAGCCGGCTTCCTCGTTCGCGGACTGGCGCAGGTTTCGATGAACCTGACCGACTTCGAGCAAACCCCAATCCATCGCGTCTTCGAATTCGTAAAGCGCGAAGCCGCGCGCTACGGCGTGATTCCCGTGTCGAGCGAGATCGTTGGTTTGATTCCTAAGAAAGCCTTAGAGCAAGCTGCCGAATGGTTTCTCCAAGTGGAAAATTTCGATTCCTCGCTGATCCTCGAAAATCGCCTCGCCGCCGTCGTGAGCGGCAAGATGGCCGTAGGCGGCCTGCGCGCTGGAGTCGAGCCCTTCATCGAGCAACTGGCCGCTCCGACCGCCACTCCCGGCGGAGGCAGCGCCGCCGCTGCCGCGGGAGCCATGGCTGCCGGATTGGCGAGCATGGTGGCGTCGATGTCGCGCGGCAAGAAGGCTTACGTGCAATATGAAAGTCAGCTCAGCGGAGCGATCGCCAGGCTCGGCCAGCTTCGCGAAGAATTGAAGGCTGCGATCGACGCCGACGCCGATTCTTACAACCTGGTCATGAAAGCGTACAAGTTCGCCAAGGAATCTTCGGACGGCGAAGCTGCGATCAGTTCTGCGCTGAAACAGGCGACTAGCGTGCCTTTAGGAGTAGCCGAAAAAGCGGTCGAGGTGGCAAAGATTGCCGGCAGCCTCCGGCCGATCACCAATCCAAACATGAAGTCGGATTTAACTACTGCAATCGCCTTGGCGAAGGCGGCTCTCGAGGGCGCACTGGCAAATGTCGAGATTAACCTCGATTCCTTGAAGGACGAGGACTTTGTGGCGGAGACGCGGAAGAGAGCGCGGAACCTGAAAGTGTAATCATGCCCAGAAAATCGACACTCGTGCTGATGATTCTGATCGGACTCGTCGCCATTGCTAGCGTGTTTATCAATCCGCTGCGCTATCACCGTCGAGATATCAAGTCTTGCTTCGACGATGTCGGCGGGCTTCAGCCGGGCACTTCGGTTCGCATCGCTGGAGTTGTTGTGGGAGCCGTCCGAAGCGTTCGAACTGGGCCGCAGAACAAGAATTGCCCGGCGGAAGTCGGGATGGTTTTGAGTACGACTTATGAAATAGCGGTCCCGAAGGATTCCATTGCGGAGGTCGAAAGAGATGGGTTGCTGGGAGGGCCTTACGTAAGCATCGACACCACGTATGCGTCAGGTGCGCCCATCGAGAACTATGGCTACCTGAAAAGCAAATCCAGCAATAAGGCCCTGTCATTGGGAGACCAGATCAGGGCAGCAGACGCTGTGCTTCATTTAGTTCAAGCGCTAAAAGAAACAGAGAAGGAAATCCCGGGAAACGGTAACGCTCCTACCCGCCCGCCAAGGCCATAGCTGTTCCCGGCAACGATCCTATCCCCGATTCCGTTCTTCCGCGCAAGCCGCCCCGATTCGAGCGTTCTAAGACAAGCCGAGTGACACAGTTTAGTTACGGTCGCGCCGCGTCCGTCGAGACTACAATAGAATTAGAATATCAAAAGCATCGTTAAAGATCGCCAACGTATGGTTTTCGGCTTGCATCTAACGGTGCAGACCCATTCTAAGGATTCGTTCGAGGATTTCTATGAAGAATTTGTGTTGTGCGGTTGTGCTTCTGTGTGCCACGGCGGGCTTTGCCATGCCGATCGCATCGTCGGCGCGCTCCATGGTGCCATCTGACATTCAGCAGTTGATTGGCGTCGATTACCGCGCCATCAAAGATTCTCCCACCGCGATGGCGCTCAAACAGCAGGTGCTGCCCGACAATATTAAGGAAGCAGAGACCGACTTGAAAGCGATCGGCATCAGCGTCGAGCGTGATCTCGACCAACTCAACGTTGCCGCCTTCCGCACCGAGAAAAAGGGCATTCAAACCATCTATGTCGGCGCGGGATCGTTTTCCGCCAAAGCCGTCCTCAAGAAAATGAAGGTCAAAGGCATCACGCCCGTGAAATATGGGACCACGAATATTTATCCGATGGGTGACATGGTGATGACCTTCCTCGACGACAACACGCTCGCCTTCGGCACAACCGCCTCCCTGCACAGCGCGCTCGATACTCGCGATGGCAAGCGCCCCTCGCTCGACTCGAATCCCGTGATGGCCGACCAGATGGCCGCGGTTGACGGTTCGCCGGTCTGGAGCATCCTCGATCAGCAGGGCACGCAGGCCATGATGTTTTCCGCGCTCGGAGACGCGGCCAAGGTAGCCGACTACGACACGCTCAAGAAGCGCATCCTCGCCTCGCGCTACACGATGAGTTTTCAGACGGGAGTTAATTTTGATCTCAGCGTGCTCACCGCCGACTCGATGACCGCAGCCACTCTGTCGACGATCGTCAAGGCGGGCATGCTTTACAAGAAGATGAACGCCAGTCCGATCGAAAAGACTGCGCTTGACGCCACCACCGTCGATTCCGACAGCACCAACGTCCAAGTTCATTTCAAGACTGACGACCAGAAATTTCAGTCGTTGATGCACTCGCCGTTGTTCGTTGCCGTGTCGCATTGATCGTCGAGGATTTCGATAGTACGAAACGATTCCGATAGTACGAAACTGAGGAGCGTCCCGGGAGAAATTCTCGGGACGTTTTCTTTTGTGCACGCCGGCAGTCGGCATTCTTGACAACCTCTCATGCGCGCTGTACAAACACGAAGGCGTTTGCGGTTACGCTGTTCTTGAGAAGATCGAGGCTTGTTTTAAATTGCCGCACCCAGTAAATACAGCGCTCGAAACTCGCGCTTCGGTTCTCGGCAAAAAATTCGCACAGCGTTTTGGAGAGACGCCGCGCATCTATCAGGCTCCGGCGCGGGTCAATCTGATCGGCGAACACACCGATTACAACGACGGATACGTGATGCCGGCGGCCATTGGATTCTCCACGGAGGTTGCGATTGCGCCGCGTCGCGACCGTAAACTGGTTATTTATTCCGAAAATTATTCCGAGAAGATCGAGTTCGATCTCGACCGCTTGCCCGCTTCGCGCGCTGGTCATTGGAGCGACTACGCAATCGGTGTCGCCATCATGCTCGGGCGCTCTGGGAAGAAGCTAATCGGCGCAGACTTGCTGATCGATGGCAATGTGCCTCAGGGCGCAGGGCTCAGTTCGTCCGCGTCGCTCGAAGTGGCCGTTGGATACGCGCTGCTCGATCTCGTCGACGCGACCGCCGATCATCCTCCCATCGACCGAACCCAACTCGCTCTGCTTTGTCAGCGAGCCGAGAACGAGTTTGTCGGCGCTCGCTGCGGCATCATGGATCAGTTTGTCGTTAGCCACGGCCAGCGAGGCAACGCTCTGCTGCTCGATTGCCGCTCGCTCGAATACCGTTTGCTGCCGGTACCCGAAGGCACGTCTCTTGCGATCTGCAACACTATGGTCAAACACAGCATCGCGAAAGGTGAATACAACCAGCGCCGCGCCGAATGCGAAGCCGGCATGCGCGCCCTATCGAAATATCTGCAGCACGCCCGCGCTCTGCGCGATGTGACTCCCGAAGATCTCGATAAATATGGTCACCATCTGCCCGAGGTTGTGCTGCGGCGTTGCCGTCACGTTGTCTCGGAAGACGTGCGTGTGCTACAAGCAGCCGCGGCGCTCGATCGCGGAGACTTGCAGGCCTTCGGCACATTCATGCTCGAATCGCATAGCAGTTTGCGCGACGACTTCGAAGTAAGCAGCGCGGAACTCGACATCATGGTGGAGCTGGCCGAGAGAGCGGAAGGTGTTTACGGATCGCGAATGACTGGGGGCGGTTTTGGCGGCTGCACGATCACGCTGATGAAGACTGACTGCGTCGAAACATTCCAGAGAGTTATTCGGCAAGGCTATGAGCCCGCGACTGGCCGCCAACCCGAGATTTACATCTGCACCGCCGCCGACGGCGTTGGCAGAGTAGCCTGAGTAAGGCAGGAAGAGCAGGTAGCAGGTGACAAGAAAAGCATAGGAAAGGCGCAGAAATTCGAACAGCGAGATTTTCCTGTCAGCTGCTCTATCCCGTTACCGGCCTTACGGCAGACATTCTATGAAGATTCTGGTTACTGGCGGAGCAGGTTACATCGGTAGCGTGGTTGCCGGCGAGCTATTGCAGGCGGGCCATCAGGTAGTCGTGTTTGATAACCTGAACCACGGCCATCGTCAGGCTGTCCCCGATAACGCGGAGCTCATCGTCGGCGATCTGGCAGACCGCGCCGCGGTCGACGACTTATTCAAGTCGCGGGCGATTGACGCCGTTATGCATTTTGCGGCGCTGATCGAAGCGGGAGAATCGATGAAGGCTCCCGCAACATTCTTCCGCAACAATACCGCCAACGCGCTCACTATTCTCGAAGCCATGCTTGCCGCCGGAGTCAAGCGTTTCGTCTTCTCGTCGACGGCGGCGCTCTATGGCAATCCAGAACGAACTCCGATTGAAGAGGACGATCTCCTGAATCCAACCAACGCTTACGGCGAATCGAAGCTGCTGGTCGAGCGCATGCTGGCGTGGTTCCATCGTATCCACGGGCTGCGCTATGCCAGCCTGCGCTATTTCAATGCCGCCGGCGCGTCGCGTCCGGATCAAGGCGAAGCTCATCATCCGGAGACGCATCTGCTACCGCGAATTCTCAATGTCGCTCTCGGACGCGCGACCAACGTGAATATTTTCGGCACTGACTATCCGACGCCTGACGGCACCTGCGTCCGCGACTACATCCACGTCAGCGATCTATCGCACGCGCACCTGTTGGCGCTCGATGCGCTGAAAGACGCGGCGGCTGCGCCGGAGGCTTCGAAAAAAGATGCGTTCGAAGAATTCCCGCCTCTGATCTATAACCTCGGTAACGGCCAGGGATTCAGCGTCCGGGAAGTGGTCGATGTGGCGCGTCAGGTCACTGGGCATCCGATTCCGGTAATCGAGTCACCGCGGCGCGAGGGCGATCCCGCGATATTAATCGCGAGCTCCGAGAAAATTCGCCGCGAGCTCGGCTGGCAGCCCAAATTTCCTGAATTAAAGACAATCGTTGAGAGTGCTTGGCAATGGCATCGCAGGCATCCCGACGGGTACGAGACGATCGGGTGATCGGGCCATCGGGTGATCTGAAGTCAAACGCTTTTGTTCTTCGATGGCCCGATCACCCGATGGCAAAATGACCGGTCATTCACTCAACGTTTCACCTAATTCGACCTATGAACTTCTCTGACCTCGCATCCAGTCCGCATCGCCGCTTCAATCCGCTGACGCGCGAATGGGTGCTGGTGTCGCCGCAGCGCACCGAGAGGCCTTGGCGGGGCCAAATCGAAGAAGTTCCTCCCGAAGCCACTCTCGCTTACGATCCGACATGCTATCTGTGTCCCGGCAATGCTCGCGCCGGAGGACTAAGAAATCCTGCCTACACCGAGACGTTTGTTTTCGACAATGATTTTGCGGCGTTGAAGCCGGATACGCCTCAGGCCGAGTTTCACGAAAGGGACCTGCTCGTAGCTCGCAGCGAAGCCGGCCGCTGCCGCGTCGTCTGCTTCTCGCCGCGGCACGATCTCACGATGGCCCGCATGAGCGTGCCCGAACTGCGGCACGTCGTCGATGCGTGGACGCGAGAATTTTCTGCGCTGGCGATCGACTCACATATCAATTCCGTGCAGATATTCGAGAATCGCGGAGCGATCATGGGATGCAGCAATCCCCATCCCCATGGACAGATCTGGGCCGACGAAACTCTGCCCAACGAATTGGCAAAAGAGCTGGTCGCATTTCGAGACTACCGGCAGTCGCACGGCGCGACCCTTCTGCAAGATTACCTCGAACTGGAATTGGGGAAACAAGAGCGTCTGGTCTGCGCCAACGACAATTTCGTTGTGTTCGTGCCCTTCTGGGCAGTCTGGCCCTTTGAGACGTTGGTGATAAGTCGCAGACCAGTGTCGGCGCTCGAGCAACTGAACGACGACGAACGCACCTCCCTCGCCGACATACTCCGCCAAATCACCATTCGTTACGACAATTTATTTCGCAAGTCGTTCCCTTACACTATGGGTTTTCATCAGCGGCCGACCGATGGCGCGGACTATCCTGAGTTTCACCTGCACGCGCATTTCTACCCGCCGCTGCTTCGTTCGGCGACGATCAAGAAGTTTATGGTGGGTTACGAAATGTTGGCCATGCCGCAGCGCGATCTCACAGCGGAGACGGCTGCGCGATGGCTGCGCGATGTGCCCGCTGACCGTTATCGCTGAATTGATGTCGCTAATCGGCTACCGTGGGTTCTCGGATTTCGGGCGGGCGACTTTCTCGGCGATCGGCATCTTTCTGTCTTGGCCGTAATCATCCACAATATGCGCGGTCTTGCCGTCGATGGCAATTTTGGTTGGTTCGTGCAGCGTGACATTCAATAACTGGCGCCTGCCGATAACCGGGCCAAGCGCGTAAACCGTATCGGCCGTTTGTATCCAATAGAAGGTCTTCGTGGAGGGTCCTCCAACCAGCGATGCGATGGGAACAACCACTGCGCCGCGCTTTTCCGTGGTGATGTCGATGACCTTACCCTCTTTCCACTCGTAATCTTTAGCGAACGCCAGTGAGGACCACAAAATGGCAACGATTAAGGCGGCGCTTCTCATTGAGCCCTCCGCTTTTCGTTCTACGCCAAGGGACACAGGCCGGAAAGATTCCGAAAGACGCTCGCCTAAAGGGTTAGTCGTTACGTCTTAGTGAACAGAAGCGACGATTTCGATCTTCTCTATCGAAAATATCAATAGTCGTGAGTACGGAAGTCAGTTGACCGGCGGAGCCCCTTCCACCTAGAATTCCAGTTATGGTAAGGAATCTCTCCGCGATCTGCGTATGCGCTTGTTGTTGTTGTGCATGCGTGTGCCCTGGCGCGGGGAGGTTGCCGACCTAAAGATCATTTTTTAATACCGGCACTCATAACCCACCGCCAGATCGAATCTGGCGGTGGGTTTTTTATTTCCCGGGGTCTTTCCCGGCAAAGGTTTTGAAATGTGGGGTAGACGATGACAACCGCTGCAACCGCCGCGACAGAGACGAAAGCGCAAAGAGTCGAGCGTCTCAAGCGCTCCAAGAATCCGTGGGAAGGCCTCGATGAAATCCGGCGCTTTTCGCGCGAAGGCTTCGGCTCCATTCCACCGGAGTGGCTGGGCATCTACTTCCGCTGGTGGGGCGTCTATACCCAGGGTGACGGCGCGGGCGTCACCGGCGGCAAAAGCGGCGAAGGCAAAGCGCTGCAGTGCTTCATGGTGCGAATCCGGATCCCCAATGGATTGCTCAGTTCCGGCCAGTTGCGTACCGTCGCCGAACTGACCCGCCGCTACGCCCACGGAATCGCCGACATCACCGTTCGCCAGAATATTCAGCTGCATTGGGTGACGATCGAGCAGCTTCCCGATGTGCTCGAAGCGCTCGCGCGCGTGGGATTGAACACGATGAGCGCCTGCGGCGACGTGACCCGCAATGTCACTGGCTGCCCGGTTGCGGGCGTCGACGCAGACGAAATTTGCGACGCCTCGCCGCTGGCGCTCGAAGCGGCGCGCATGCTGTCGGGGAATAGCGACTTCTACAATCTCCCCCGAAAATTCAAAATCTCGATCGCGGGCTGTCGCGTCTGGTGCCCGTATCCGGAGATCAACGATGTCGGCTTGACGGCGACTACGCGACTACTGCACGGTGCGCGAGAAATAGGTTTTTCACTGCGCGTGGCCGGAGGACTTTCCACTGAACCTTATCTCGCCGCGTGTTTGAATGCATTCGTTCTCTGGAATCAGGTGCTGCCCACCATCAAGGGGATTGCCGAGCTGTTTCGCGACTCTGAAGTCTTGCGCGAACATCGCGAGCGGGCGCGACTGAAATTTCTCTTTCTCCGTCATGGCTGGACTGCGGAGAGCTTTCTTGACGAACTGCAGCGGCGCGTCGGATTTCGCTTTGATCCCGGGGTTGACGATTCCGCGCCGGCAGATGTCTATCGCGACCACGTAGGAATTCATGCACAAAAGCAGACAGGCCTGTGCTACGTGGGAGCGGCCGTTCTGCGCGGACGAATTACCGCCGAGCAAATGCAAGCGGCCGCCGATCTCGCCGATCGCTTCGCTGGCGGCGAACTGCGCACCACCAACATGCAGAACCTGCTCATCGTGAATGTGCCGCAGTTGAATGCTGATAGCCTGGCGAAAGAACTCGATGCGATCGGATTGCGTGTCGGCGGATCGCCTTTCTATCGCGGCACAATCGCTTGCAGCGGCACGGAATTCTGCAAGCTCGCAATCACCGAGACGAAAAGCTTTTCGCGGTGGCTGGTGGAAGAACTGGAAGAACGTCTGCCGGGTTTCGATCAACAACTGAAGCTGCACGTTACGGGATGCCCCAACAGTTGCGGGCAACACTGGATTGCCGACATTGGCATCGATGGCAAAAAAATGAAAGTCGATGGTCAGTTCGTCGACGCCTATTACTTCTGCCTTGGCGGAGCGCTCGGTCTACATCAATCCACAGCGCGGCTCACCGGATATCGCTGCCCGGCGACGGAAGTTCCCGACGCCATCGAGCGCTTGCTCAGGCACTACCTGGATGCTCGACAGTCGAATGAAAATCTTCGCCAGTTTTTCGCGCGCCATAGCGACACAGAGCTGCGCGAGTTTCTGGCCGGCGCGCCGGTCAGCGCGGTAAGCCGCGAGTTGCCGCCGGTAAGCGCTGCTTTGGCGCACTCCGCAGGAGTCGACGGTGACTGACCTCTTCCCCATGTTCATGAAGCTCACGGGAAGGCCGTGCCTGGCTGTGGGCGCCGGAAAAGTTGGCGAGCCCAAGATCGGCGGTCTCATCGCCACCGGCGCGAGTATTCATGTGGTCGCGATTGCGGCGAGCGAGCAAGTCCGCGAATGGGCGCGAGCGGGCAAGATCGGCCTCGAGCTGCGGGCATTTTCTAAGAACGATCTCGACGGCAAATTTCTCGCCGTGGCTGCGACAGCTTCGCCGAGCCTGAACCAACTCATCTACCGCGAAGCGCAACAGCGCAGTGTGCTCTGCAATGTTGTGGATGCTCCTGATCTTTGCGATTTCTATTACCCGGCTGTGGTGCGGCGCGGCGACCTCCAGATTGCGATTTCAACGGCGGGACAAAGTCCTTCGCTCGCGCAAAGAATCCGTCAACAACTTGAACGGCAGTTTGGAGAAGGCTATGCGGCGTGGCTAAAACAACTCGGCGAAACGCGCCGCCTCATCCTGGCGAGTGACCTCGATAAAGAGACAAAGCTGGAGTTACTGCACTCTCTCGCCAGTAGGGAAGCGTTCGAAGCGGCGCTCGCCAAAATGCCAGAGTTGATGGCAGAAGGAAGGGGAGTATGAAGGGAAAAGTTTATCTGGTCGGCGCGGGCCCGGGCGACCCCGAGTTGCTGACATTGAAGGCGCTGCGACTGTTGCGCGCGGCCGAGGCGGTTCTGCACGACGATCTGGTCGCGCCCGAAATTCTCGAACTCATTCCGCCGACGGCGCAGATTTATAACGTGGGCAAGCGCTGCGGGAAAAAGAAAATCCGGCAAAGCGAGATCAACAGCCTGATGATCGCGCTCGCTGCTTTCGGATTGCGCGTGGTCCGGCTGAAAGGTGGCGACCCACTCATCTTCGGACGCGCCGGGGAAGAGATAGAGGCGCTGCGCGCCAATGCCATTCCTTTCGAGATCGTTCCTGGAGTTACCTCGGCCCTTGGCGCGGCCGCTGCGGCCGAGATTCCACTGACGCATCGCCGAGCCTCGTCGGCGCTCGTGTTCATCACCGCGCATCTTGCCGCTCGAAAAGACGCCTCTGGCGAGGACGTCGAAAAAGACGCGCACGACTGGAGCAAGCTTGTCTCGAGCGGAGCGACGCTCGTGATTTATATGCCCGGCCAAAACTACGCCGAGATTGCAAAACGCCTGTCTGCCGCGGGATTGTCGAGTGAGACGCCATGCGCCGTTATCTCCCGTGCCTCCACAAAATATCAGCAAACGCATCGCACGACGGTGCGCAACCTTGGTCGCTCGCCACAACTCGCGACGCCTAACTTGCTGGTGGTGGGTGAAGTCGTTGCACTCGCTGATCCGGCAACACAGGTGGCCGAGCAACTGTTGCCGGCGGCGCTTTTTCAAGACCTTTCATTCGCTGCTGCCGAGTCTGGGAGCCGATAAGGAGCATTACCGTGCAAGACGAAAACCAGCAAGCAAAAGCTAAGATCGCAAACTTCCAGCCGAATGCCGAGAGTTGGAGCCCGCAGCGGGTCTTGTCGTGGGCGTTTGAGACCTTTGGAAATGAAGTCGCGATCTCCTCGGCGTTTGGAGCCGAAGGAATGGTGCTGATTGATATAGCATCGCGCGCGCGCAAGGATTTCCGCCTGTTCACAGTCGACACCGAGTTTCTCTTTCCAGAGACCTACAACCTGATCGATCGAATCGAACAAAAATATGAGATCAAAATCGAGCGAGTTTTTTCGCTGCACTCGCCCGAGGAACAGGAGCGCATTCACGGCGCGGCGCTCTGGGCGCGCGATCCCGACCAATGCTGCAACTTGCGAAAGGTCGAGCCGCTCCGCCGCAAGCTGAGCACGCTGCGGGCGTGGATTACCAGCATTCGCCGCGACCAGACGGCATTCCGCAAAAGCGCACGCAAAATCGAATGGGACGAGAAATTCGGGCTGGTGAAGGTGAACCCAATCGCCGACTGGAGTTCAAAACAAGTCTGGCGCTATCTCGTCGAAAATGGGGTGCCCTACAACTCGCTGCACGATCAGAATTATCCCAGCATCGGCTGCACGCATTGCACGCGCGCCATCCGGCCGGGCGAAGACCCGAGGGCGGGGCGCTGGCCGGGCACGGCGAAAACAGAGTGCGGCCTCCATGTCATTGCGGCCGCCGCGTCCTCTTCTGTTTAAGCAATATTTGTATAGGCTGTTAAGATGTTGCGGCGAGGCTTCCATTGAATATTGTGGTGGATTTCGACGCGAAAAACAACATCCTCCGCGGAACTCTGGAAGGCCCTATGACGGGGAAGATTCTGCTGGATTTGTACAAACGGGCGACGGAGTTCGCGGCCTCGCATCCGCCGTGTCGCGGCATCCTGGACTTTTCGCGAGTGACCGAGTTCGAAGTTTCGGCTGACGCCATAAGGCAAGTGGCAGCTTCTCCCGCCGTACTTCCGGCTGGATATATGCGGGTTCTGGTGGTTCCGCAAATTTTTATTTATGGGCTCGCGCGGATGTTTCAGATACTCGGCGAAAAGCATCGTCCGGAGTTGCAGGTGGTTCGCACCATGGAAGAGGCGTACGTGTTGCTCGGTGTGGACCAGCCAGAGTTCTGCCCGCTGCCCTGATCGCTCCGTAGTGCTTCGCCACATTCTCCGTTCTGCGGCTGACGAGCCGAAAATGACGAGCCGAAAAAGTCAATGCCACGCCAATAGAAGCGATCTGATCTTCGCTCATCTCTGATACGATTCACCGCAGCCCAGGTTCTACAAATGGAGAACGACTGTCACCCTGATGAGTCACGATAAAGCCGTCTACAACCGCTTTCTGCTGCTGGTCGCGGGGCTCGGCGGCTTGCTCTACGGCGTTGATGTCGGCATCATCGCCGGCGCACTGCCTTATCTCGAAGCGACCTCCGGACTTAACGCCAGCCAACTTTCGATCGTCGTAGCGGCGGTTCTTCTCGGCAGCGTCATCTCAACTTTGTTTGCGGGCGCGCTTGCCGACTGGATCGGCCGCAAACCCCTGATGATAGTCAGCGGCTTGCTTTTTGTTTGCAGCATTCCGATGATCGCGCTCTCGCATGGCTATGGATCACTGGTCTTAGGGCGCCTCTTGCAAGGCATCAGCGCCGGCCTGATCGGTGTGGTCGTTCCGCTCTATCTCGCCGAATGCCTCGCCGCGAGCAGCCGCGGGAGAGGGACGGCGATCTTTCAATGGCTGCTGACGCTCGGCATCGTAACCGCCGCCTTCGTGGGAATGTACTTCAGTTTTCGCGTAGCGGAAGTGGCCAATCCAGCGAATCTTTTTGCTTTTAAAGACACAGCCTGGCGCAGCATTTTTTGGGTATCGTTGCCGCCTGGCGTTTTGTTTGTCATCGGCAGCTTCATGGTGTCGGAGTCTCCGCGCTGGCTGTTTCGCCGTGGCGAACGGGATGCGGCATTTACTGCGCTCCTCCGCTCGCGCATCGACGAGCAGGCGAAGTTCGAGCTCGTCGAAATGGATCAGGCGTCGGCGGCCGAGAAAGCAAAGACCCCCACCGGTGCGGCTGTCCGCGAGTCGCTTCTGCGGAGAAAATATGTGATTCCGTTTGTTCTGGCTTGCGTCATTCTCGCATGCAACCAAGCCACCGGCGTCAACTCCATCATCGGCTACAACACCAACATCCTCATGCAGAGCGGTCTCTCTGACCTTGCGGCGCATTGGGGCTATGTGCTGTTCACGCTCGTCAACTTTCTAACCACGATTGGCAGCGTCGTGCTAGTCGACCGTAAAGGACGCAAATTTCTGCTCTCGGTTGGCAGCGCCGGGATCATCGTTGCGCTCGTCTGCACTGGACTCTTGTTTCGACGGACAGAAAAGCTGCGGGTGGATGCGCGAGATGCTGTGCAATCCATGGTCAGCGCAGATCAGAAGGTAACGCTACGTTACGACGCCACGACCGCCGATAGGCTGCTCGCGGCTACTGGTGGCGCCGGCAGCCATATCAGCGACCGGCCTTCTTCTCTCGTTGTGATTTATTCCTGCGGAGATTTTCGCGCAGCCACCGAGGTTGCGCGCTCCGACGACAAAGCGGCTGTACCGATCGAGATCACTCGCGACAGCTGCGTGCCCGCGAATAAAGTCATAGCATTTTTTTCCAACCCTTTTGCCGACTTTGATGGCGCTCGCCATGCTCCGCTTAAGATTGACGCCGCGCTGATCACGCCCGTGCCGAGCACTCATAACGGTTGGCTGGTGGCGGTAAGCCTCTTTGTATTCATGGCATTTTTTGCCATTGGCCCGGGAGTCTGTGTCTGGCTGGCTCTTTCCGAGTTGATGCCTACGCGCATTCGCTCCAACGGCATGAGCATTGCCCTGTTGATTAACCAGGCGGTTTCGACGGGTATTGCTGCCATGTTCCTTCCCACCGTCGGCAAGCATGGATATTCTGCGATGTTTTTCGGCTTTGCCGGATGCACCGTGATCTACTTCATTACGGCGACCTTCTTCCTGCCCGAAACCAAAGGGAAAACTCTGGAGGAAATAGAGGCGCATTTTGAAGGAACGGCACTTCCGGCGAGTTCGCGTTAGCCGCGGCAATCTTCAGACCTTACAGTCACTGGAATGGAATCGCGTGCTTCGAACGCGGAGATTACATGCATGTGTGACCCCGGTCACTGAACCTGCTCTCCTAAAGGGCTCAATATTGCGAGTTGCTGTATCGTTGTTGCGATATGCAACAAACAACTCTGAACGGAGAGTAAAAATGAAGAGAATGGGCCTTCCCGCGTTTACTTTCGCAATGGCACTCGCTGTAGTACTCAGCCTTCCGCTGTCGGCGCACGCCCAGGATGCATCCGCACTTTACAAATCAAAATGTGCGATGTGTCACGGCGCTGACGGAGCCAAGGCGGCCGGCCACGATTTTTCCGGCGCTGACGTGCAGAAAAAATCGGACGCCGATCTCGCGGCAGTGATCACGGACGGCAAGCCTCCCAAGATGCCCAAGTACGGCGATAAGTTGAAGCCGGAAGAGATTAAGGGATTGGTGGCTTATATTCGCACGCTGAAGAAGTAGTTCGCGCGCGCTCTATCAGCTGGGGAAATGTCTGCCGCGGCGAAGAATTCGCGGCAAGATATGAAGTGTGCCCGCGCCATCGCGCGCAGAGACAGGGGAATAGAGATTGCCAATGAATCGGCGAGAACGCATCCGAGAATGGTTGGAGCCAATCTATTTTCTGGGACAAAATCCTATTACCCTTACCGGTGCCGTGATCACAACGAGCACGGCGCTCACGGTTATCGCCTTCTGGTTCTACGACATTTTCCTGCCCGGCCCCCCGCATCCTTATATTGGCCTCCTCATCTATCTAATCCTCCCGGGCATATTTGTTCTCGGCCTGCTGCTCGTCCCCTTGGGCGTCTGGCTGCGGCGGCGGAGTTTGCGCGAAAGCGGAACGCTGCCGGCGGCTTTCCCCGCCATCGACCTGCGCCTCCCCGTCGTGCGGCGCACTTTGGAATACGTCGCCGTCGCGACCATCCTCAACCTTCTGATCGTGGGCACAGCTTCCTACCGCGGCGTCGAGTACATGGATTCCACAAACTTTTGTGGCAAGACCTGCCACACGGTGATGGATCCCGAATACACCGCCTACCAGAATTCTCCGCACTCACGCGTGGCTTGCGTCGAATGTCACATCGGTCCGGGAGCAGGATGGTTCGTGCGCTCCAAAGTCTCTGGCCTGCGACAGGTGTTCGCGGTCACCTTCCATACTTATTCGCGACCCATTCCATCGCCGGTCAAGTACCTGCGCCCGGCGCGCGAGACTTGCGAACAGTGCCACTGGCCGCAACGTTTCACTGGTGATAAATTCCTGGTGAACACGAGTTACAAAGACGACGAAAAAAATACTCCGCAGACCGATGTATTGCTATTAAAAGTTGGCGGACAAGGTTGGAATGGCGCCGTCGGCATCCATGGCCATCACAACGCCACCAACGCGCGCATCCGTTACATTTCGACCGACGCCGAGCGCCAGACGATTCCCGCCGTCTACTACACCGAGCAGAATGGCAAGGTGACGGCATTTATCTCGACCGACTCGAAGCCCACCAAAGAGCAGTTGGATAAAGGCGAGCACCGCGCGATGGATTGCATCGATTGCCACAACCGTCCGACGCACGCCTTCGACCTGCCCGAAAACGCCGTCGATAAGCAGATGTCGAACGGGCGCATTAGTCCGGAACTGCCCTACATCCGCAAGAAGGCGGTTGAAGTTCTAAAGGTGAATTACCCCGCGCGCGATGTAGCTCAGCAGAGCATCAAGGAAGAACTCAATAAATTCTATCGGACGAATTATCCCCAGATCTATCAAACGCGCCGCACGCTGGTAGAGCAGGCGGGCCAGGAAGTGGCAAACATCTATCTTCGCAACATCTTCCCTGACATGCGCCTGACCTGGGGCTCGCACCCGAATAATCTCGGGCACAACGATTCGCCAGGCTGCTTCCGCTGCCATGACGGCAGCCACACCAGCGCCGATGGTCAGACCATCACCAACGATTGTTCCGCGTGCCATCAAGTTCTGGCTGCGGGGGAGGAGAATCCCAAGGTCTTGACCGATCTCGGAATGAAGTAAGAGGTCGGAGAGGGAGAGAAAGCGTGTCTACGAATAATAGGGCGCCGCATACGCGCTCTCTCCTGATCAGAAATGGGTCATCGCAGGCGAAGTGCGCACGCCGCTGGAAAGCATCCTTCTCCCCACCGGTGCCGGAGAAAGCCGCAAACTGTACCATGGCGGTGTCTCTCTGGCAAGGGCGCACTGGCTGCCTGACAATAAACGCTTCGTCTTCCTCGGAAACGAAAAAGATCGGGGCATACGACTGTGGGTCCAGAGCGTGGAGGGCAGCAATCCAACTCCCATTTCGCCTGAAGGCATTCAATCGACACAGTGGGTACCATCGCCCGATGGGAAAATGGTCGCGGCAGTAGAGGCCGATCATAAGGGATATCTGTTCCCGACTGACGGCGGCGATCCGCGAACCATGAACGGGTTCGCATCGGGAGATGTTCCGGTAGGTTGGACCAATGACGACCAGTCCATCTTCGTCTACAATCCGGGAGACCTTCCCGCTAAAGTCTACCGGCTGAATTTAGCCAATGGACAGAAACAACTTTGGAAAGCGTTGATGCGAGCCGATGCTGCCGGTATGACCGATTTGGGTCCGATCCTGATCACACCCGACGGCAACTCCTACGTCTACAAATACGGCCGCACGCTTTCCGACCTCTACCTGGTCAACGACATCAAATAGCTCGTGTAGAAGTGCCTTGACACCACGGGCCTTGACAGGGTAGAAGTGTCGCCAAAACTTGCCCCTAGCTGCCATTGCATCCATTGGCCATCAGCAGTAGAGTTAAAGGAGCTCTCGCGGTTTCCCGCCTTCTCATTCCTCACCAGTGATTTACGTGTTATTGCTGCAGTGTCTGTGCAACTAAAGGCGGTGCTTCGGTCGGTACCACAATATGTGGTGTTTTATTACTTGACCCATCCCTGCATTCGCCATTAGAGTTGGTCAAAAGCGTAGGTGGCGTTCTTGGTTCGGGACGGCATCGAACGTCGATCGGCCGTCCGTCGAACGACGGCATCAAACGATTGTGACCAGCGGGAACCTTGGCAGTTAACAGCAACCGTTAACCACCGAGAACCGCGATTTGCAGCGCACTCCAGCCAGCGCCAACCGAGTCCACGGCGGATGTCTCAATGCCCGTCCACGAAGGAGTTACTTTGCTCAAGCTCAAAAAGCTGCAAATTCTGGGATTCAAATCATTCTGCGATCGCACCGAACTGAAATTTCACGGCGAAGGCATCGCCGCCATTATCGGCCCGAACGGCTGCGGCAAATCGAACATCGCCGACGCGATCTCGTGGGTGCTCGGCGAGCAGTCGGCCAAGTCGCTGCGCGGCTCGCGCATGGAGGACGTGATCTTCTCCGGCACGCGCGACCGCAACCCCACTGGTATGGCGGAAGTGTGCCTGACGTTGATCGACCCTGAAATTTACGGCGGGCCGGATACGAACGCGCCTACCGAGATTGAGATTCAAGACGAGCTGCCCTCCGAGTCCGACTGGGATGAGGCCGAACTGCGCGCACACGCTGCGGCAGAAACTGAGCGGGCTGTGGAAGAGGCTCAACCTGGAAAGACTGAAGAGGTCGAAGGCGTGGTTGTCGCCGCATCGGCGACGGAGAATTCAACCGCTGCCGCCGACGAGGTAGACAGTGAAGCGTCGGCTAGAGACGTGGCCGGCGCGGTTGCGGGTCCCCAGGTAGTTTTGAAAATTCGCCGGCGCAAATTTAATCAGCCGCAACACCATGCGGGAGAAATTTCCGTAACGCGCCGTTTGTTTCGCAGCGGCGACAGCGAATACTTATTGAATGGAAAGCTCTGCCGCCTGCGCGATATTCAGGAATTGTTCATGGGCACGGGCCTTGGACCGGAATCGTACGCGCTCATCGAGCAGGGACGCATCGGCCAGATCCTGAGCAGCCGTCCTACTGATCGCCGCAACATCATCGAAGAAGCGGCGGGAATTACGAAATTCAAAACGACGAAGCGCCTTGCCGAGGCGCGTCTCGAAGACGCCAAAACCAATCTCAACCGCGTGAACGATATTTTCGAGGAAGTGACGCGGCAGATGAATTCGCTCAAACGCCAGGCTGGTAAGGCCGAGCGCTACGCTAGGCTGCGCGATGAAATGCGCGCCAAATTGCGAGTAGTGCTCGCCAGCAAATTTTCGCAGATGGATCAGGAGAGTATCGCGTTCGATACGCAGATCAATCAACTGGCCGACGAGATTCGCCAGCAGACGGAGAACGTGCATCAATCCGAAGCTGAACATTCGGAGCGGATGCAACGCGGTTACGCCATTGAAGCCGAGACGCGGCAAAATCGCGAGCGCCTTAACCAAATTGCTATCGAAAGCGATCGCGGCAAGGCGCGCAGTCGGACGAATGAAGAGCGTTGTGCTGAACTGATCGTGCGCACGGCGTCGGCGGAAGCAGAGTTCGCGCAGGCGCAAACGCGGCTCGCAGCGCTTGAAGAGGAGCGAAACGGGCATCAGCAGTTGCTCGACTCCGCGGCGGCTGATCTTGCGGCGGCGCAGCAAGAGTACGACCTCAGCCAGCGGGAGACGGCACACGCCGCTATTAATCTTGCGCTCCTCGAGGGGGAGCAGGAATCGCATCGGGCGGCCATTCTTGAGGCAGTTGGCGGAGCGTCCAGCCTGCGCAATCAGCTTACGCAGTCCGAAGAACGGCTGGCCGGCATCGGCCGCGAAGAGCAGCGCCTGCGCGCCGAGATCGCAACCGCCTCATCGCAATCTGAAGCCTTTGGCGGACAGCGTGGTCAGATTGCTCTGGAATTCGAAAGCGTGTCGCAGCGCGCCAGTGGCTTGGCCGCAGAGATCGCGAGCCTGCGCGAGACCCTCGACAGCAAACGCTCCGGCGAGGGCGAAAACAAGAAACACCTCGACTCTCTGCGCTCGGAATATGCTACGGCGCTCGGCAAAAAGGGTTCGCTTGAAGCGGTCATCGCCGAACACGGTTATTCCACCGAATCGGTGCGGCGGCTTTTTCAATCGGGCGCGATGCAGGGAGGAAACACTCCCGCCGGCGTCCTCGCCGACTTTCTCGAAGTCGAGCCGCGCTACGAACGGGTCGTTGAGGACTTCCTGCGCGATGAACTTAACTTCGTCGTGGTGAAGTCGTGGGACGCGGCCAACGAAGGCCTGCGCCTGCTGCGCTCTGATGTCGATGGGCGCGCCACTTTTCTTGTGCATCCGGAAGACTCACAAGCAAAGTTTTCATTTCTCGCCGATGAGAGCCATCACTACGCTCCACTCAATGACACGGTCCTACCGCTGAAAAATTCCATTCGCGTACTGAACGGGTTTGGCAAATCGCTCGAAGTGATTCTGCCGAAGCTAGGCAATGGATACATCGTGCCCGATCCTGCGGCGGCTCGCGAGCTAGCGCTCTCCAGTCCTGACGCGTTCTTCCTCTCACAGACCGGAGAATGCTTTCACAACGTGACCGTCACCGGCGGCAAGCAGCGCAGCGAGGGTCCGCTGTCGATGAAGCGCGAGTTGCGTGACGTGCTGCGCCTGCTCGAAGAACTCGAACGCGCCCTGCGCGAAAAAGAAATGCTGGCGCTCACCTTGGCGCGTGAAATCAAGGAGCACACGTCCGTACTCGATCGGCTGGAAGAAGAAAAGCGCGAAGCCGAAAAGCAGGCAATGACTTCGGGACATCTGCTCAAACAGCTCGATGGCGAGATGTCGCGCGTGCGTGAACGGATTGCCGTCAGCGAACGCGAATTGCAACGGCTGGCCGCGGAACGTCAGGAGCAGGAAAGCCTGATTGCGTCGCGGCAAGCGGAGCTTGCGACCGTTGAAGAAACTCGCGCCCGATTCGAAACCCAGCTCGGCGCTGGACAGGATCGCCTCGCTGCTCTGCGTAACCAGCGCGACACGGCTGCCGAAAGCACTTCGCAGCGGGCGGCGCGTGTAGCGACGCTTGAAGAGCGCCACCGTTCAGCGACTGCGCTTCTCCAACGCATTGAGACGGTGGTCGCGGAAATGCAGCAGCGGGCGGGCGTTTTGCAGACACAAATGGAATCGGCGAGCGCAGAGATGGCGCAGCGGCAGAATGAGAACGTGCAACTGGCCGAGCAAATTCTGCAGTTCGAGGCTGAGCGCAATGCTGGCGAAGCGCGTGAAGGTTTGCTGCAGCTTGAGTCGGAGCAGGTGCGCGCGCGGCTCGCTGAGATTGACGAACTACTGCACTCCACGCGCCAGCAGCTTGATCTGGCGCGCGATCGCCGGGGCGAGTTGTCAGCTGCGGCGGCCAAACTGCAATCCGACCTGCAACACCTCGCCGATACATGCCTCAACGAGTTGGGCGTCGAGCGTCCGGTTCTTATGGCCGACACGACCGTCAAGCTCATTACAGGTGATGAACTGGCCGCCGAAGATCAGGCCCACCGCGAGATGCGCGCGCGCCTCGACGGCATGGGGCCGGTCAACATGATGGCGCTCGAAGAGTACAAAGAAACGGCGGAGCGTCACGAATTTCTCGCCACGCAACGCAAAGATCTGCTTGACGCTATCTCGGATACGGCAGCGACCATTCGCGAGATCGATCAGGTGTCGCGGCAGAAATTTGAAGAGGCCTTCAACAAGATTAACGAAAATTTTCAGGCCACGTTCCGCAAACTCTTCGGCGGTGGGCATGGCTTCATGCGGCTGACCGACCTCGAAAACAGT
Organism: Terriglobales bacterium; assembly: GCA_035483045.1. Taxonomy (GTDB): domain Bacteria; phylum Acidobacteriota; class Terriglobia; order Terriglobales; family Acidobacteriaceae; genus Acidiflorens. The sequence continues at coordinate 46,334 of DATHQD010000037.1, read as the reverse complement.
GCGGAGAGCGGCATTGACGTGGTGGCGTCGCCTCCCGGCAAAAAACTGCAGAACGTGCTGCTGCTCTCGGGTGGAGAAAAGGCTCTCACCGCGCTTGCTCTGCTGGTCGGCATCTTTCAGTACACGCCGAGCCCGTTCTGCATCCTTGACGAAGTCGACGCGCCGCTCGATGAATCTAACATCACGCGCTTCACCGACCTGGTGCGCGAGATGAGCGTGCAGACACAGTTCATCCTGATCACGCACAGCAAGCGGACGATGAGCATCGCGCCGGTGCTTTATGGGGTGACCATGCAGGAGCCGGGAGTGTCGAAGCTGGTGTCGGTGCGATTCGGGGCGGCGTAAACTCGCCAATCCTTACGCGAGCAATGACTAAGAGGGACGAAAACGCCGCGTTGGAGAAAAATCGTGGGTACGTTATGCATCTTACCTGCCCTATATTTCTGGCTTTGTTTCTCGCTTTGGATATTAGGTCCTGAGTCTTGGCTCGCAAGTTATCCGGGGAAGCCTTTCATAGTTTTGACAGGAGTCTTGTGCGCCATTCCATTGTCTATTGTGGTAGCGGAGCGCGGTTCCCGAATTTGGTATGTGGTTACTGCCGTATCGATTGCGACCCTTCTCTTCGTGGGTTTCCGATTGCATTGACTCTGTAGGAGTCCGGAGAGGTGCTCTCGCCGGCATAAACTAAGTAGCCAAGTCCCCAGGAGGAACTACACATGTGGATGCCCTCTACAGTTTCGCATACAACTGATGTATCATGTATACATTATGCCTGAATCCGCCGTTCTTACTCTCCGCCTAGATGCCAAACTGAAAAACCAGCTCGACCGTTTGTCAAAATCGATGAACCGGAGCCGGTCGTTTGTTGCCGCCCAGGCGATTCAGGAATATGTCTCCGTCAACGAATGGCAGATCAACGAAATCAAGAAAGGCCTGGCTGAGGCCGACGCAGGCGACTTCGCCACCGACGAGGAAATGAAGCAGACGATCAGGCGCTTGACACGACGTGCGCGTTAGCTGGCTACGAGCGGCACGCGCGAACCTGATTGCCGTGTCCGAATACATCTCCCAGGACAATGCCGATGCTGCCGCCAGGACCGTGGCCGCAATCGTAAGAGCCGTCGAAGCTCTGGAACATTTCCCGGCTCTCGGTCGTCCCGGTCGCATATCCGGTACTCGAGAGTTAGTGGTCTCGGGAACGCCGTACATAGTTCCTTATCGAGTGCGCGGCGACGTTGTGCAGTTGATCCGTGTCTTCCATGCCGCCCGCAAATGGCCCAGCCATTTTTGAACCTCTGTACCGTGCTGTCTTCTTCCGTCGTTCGTTCTTGACGTGCGCAGGTTTTCTTGCTTGCAAACGTCGAAAAACAACCGCCTTTTTTTCCAGAGCCTTCCTCAGTTTTTCCACATTGCGATCTTCCGAGAACCCGCGCCAGACAATGCTTCTGCCTTACACTGGAACTGTCAACTCTTTTCTTTTTGCCGCTCGTTGCACAGCCACGCGCCGGTGATGGAAGGCGTTGACAAATTTCTTGCGAAGGCTAGAATACGCAAAGTTTTCTACCGGTGAATTTACTGATGAGCCCCGAAATTCTTGACTCCGTTCTGCTCCGCACCGACTACCCCGAATTAGAGTTACATGCCAGCGGTAAGGTGCGGGACGTTTACAACCTCGATCAGGACCACCTGCTCTTCGTGGCCACCGACCGCATCTCCGCTTTCGACTACGTGCTTGCTACCGGCATTCCGCACAAGGGACGCGTGCTCACGCAGATTTCGCTGTTCTGGTTCGACTTTCTTAAGGACATTGTCCCCAATCATTTGGTCACTGCCGACGTAAACCGCTATCCCGCGGCCATTCAGAGCCACGCCGAGGAACTTCGCGGGCGCTCGATGATGGTGATGCGCGCCGACATGTTCCCAGTCGAGTGCGTGGCGCGCGGCTATCTCTCCGGCTCGGGGTGGAAAGAATATCAGGCAACAGGTTCCGTCTGCGGAGTAAAGCTTCCGACAGGCTTGAAAGAATCGGACCAACTGCCGGAGCCGCTCTTCACGCCCGCAACCAAAGCGACTACCGGACACGACGTCAACATTTCTTTCGAAGAAATGTGCAAGATCGTCGACCCTGAATTGAGCCGCCAACTGCGCGACCTCACTGTGCGTATCTACAAAAAGGCCGCCGACTACGCGCGGCAGCGCGGCATCATCATTGCCGACACGAAGTTTGAGTTTGGACAAACCGCCAAGGGCATCACCCTGGCGGATGAGGTTCTTACACCGGATTCCTCGCGCTTCTGGCCGGCCGACATCTATCAATCGGGCAAAGCACAGGACTCCTACGATAAGCAGTATGTTCGGGATTACCTCGAAGAAATTCGCTGGAACAAACAACCGCCCGTGCCATCCCTCCCCCAAGAAGTGGCGCTGCGGACAAGCGAAAAGTATCGCGGGGCATATCGCCAGTTGACAGGACGCGAGTTGGAGATTTAGTGGCGTGCGCTGGTGTCATTGAATTCGATTTACGAATTTCGGATCCGGTGAACCATGATCATCGAACCATGAATCATCGAATCATGATCATCGAATGATGAGCATCGCCGACTGGATTATTCTCGCGTTCCTGATTTTTTCAGTGACCGGGGCGGCGATTGAAGGTTTTTTTCGCGAAGCCTTCAATTTGGCCGGCTTGGCCGTCGGATACTTGCTGGCCGCTTGGCAGTATCATCGCCTGGCGGATTGGTTCGCGCCTCATTTGAAATCGCCCTGGCTCGGCGAAATTGCTGGGTTTCTGATTATTTTTTTTGCGGTCTTGATCGTGTTCGGTTTTGCCGGAAGAATTGCGCAGTGGGCGATGAAGAAGGCGGGCCTGAGCGCAATTGACCGGGTGCTGGGTGCGCTCCTTGGCTTGTTGCGCGGGGTGCTGGTGGTGGCCATTGTGCTCACCGCGATGACCGCGTTTGCGCCCGCGGCGAGGTGGTTGGAGGGATCGCAATTGGCTCCGTATTTCTTGGTAGGTGGAAGAGCGGCGATCTGGCTGGCGCCGTCGGAATTGCGGCAACGCTTCTACCAGGGCTTGGATTCGCTGCGGCACGTGCATTCGGCGACCGGCAAATTTCAAATGCGATTCACGTTGCCGTTGCAGCAAATGCGCCGGGTCATTGGGTAGTCGCAAAGAGCTTGTCAGTAAATAGATGTAATCACCGGCAGCAGGCATGCATTTCAGCGCGCCGCTGCCGCATGAGCGGCAACGCGCCTTGGCGCGGGACTTGAAATTTGAGCTACGCCACAGGCTGTTCGGTTCTCGGCCTGTGGAAACGAGGCGGCGAGTGAAAGATCAATTGGAAGCGCTCATCCTGCAGATGTACAAGAGCAACATTCTCTACTCAGAAGCGGTCCGTGAGTTTAAGAAGAGGTTCATCATCACCGTGCTGGAGGAAAATCGCGGCAATCAGTGCAAGGCGGCGCGCCAACTGGGCATGCATCGAAACACACTCAGCCGAACCATGCAGGAACTTAAGATTGATGTTCGTCCCCTGCGCGGCGGCGCCAAACGCCCGCCTCGCAGCGCGCGCCCGCTCTCACTGGAGAGAAAACAGGTTCGCTGATTTTCCGCCAGGTGGAAAGAAGCACATCAGGGATTGCGTGGCTTTCGCGACGAAAATAAAAGGGCGATCCGGAGACGGATCGCCCTAATTTTGACACCTGAAAGCTTGGCTTATTGCGCCGGTTTGCGGTGTGTGGCAGGGGGCTTCGGTTTTGCTTTCACCAGCAATGCCCCTTGGTCCATCGTCATCACAAACGGCTTGGCTACGTAGGACACGGGCGTTCCTTCGAACTGAAAATCCGAGTCTTCCTTGGGCATATCCTTCTTCGGGATCGCGGCCATCATGGTTAGATCGATGTCCGCGCGCTTGGCGTCAATGTCGTCCTGACTGCCCGCAAGCTGCAATTTGCTGGAAGATTCGATGCTTATGATGTGCGCCTGCAGCTGTAACGGCTTCCCTTTGATCGTCGTCCAGACCTTATCTGCGTCTTCCGGCGTTCCTTCGGAGAGAACCAGTTGCCATTCCGCGAAGCTCATCTCTTCGACTTTCTTGCTCTTGACCAGGTCCGCTGCCTGTTGGGCCGGTGTGGGGGGCACATATTTCGTGATCGCGAAATTCGCGGGCGGCTCCGTCGCGGTCGCCGTCTGCGTCAGCAAATCGCTCCATCCATCCTCAGCGCCGTGATACTTGACGTACCGGCTCTTGCCGAATTTCGCGATCTGATCCTTGCCCGCGCCCTGCGCCAGATTCGACGCGCGCGCAATATAGAAGAGTCCTTCCGGGTCGTTTTCTACGGCTCCGGGAGCGAGATCGGCGAGCGCCAGGTCGTAAATCTCGAGAAGATTTGCCGGATCGCCCTGCACTGCAGCGCGTAGATATTTCTCGGCATTGGCGTAGTCTTTCGCCTGATAGGCGCTGATGCCAGCCGCGCCGTTGAAAATTCCGGCGGTCTGGGTTTTCAGTTTGTCCCAGTCAGCAGGCGTCGTGTCATACGGACGCACCGCACTCTGCAAGCACTGCAAGCCCTTCTGACCCGCTTGGCCAGCATCGGCAAAATTCTGTTGCGCGCTCTGGCCCGCCGTGGCCATCGCCTGCTTCGAGTAAGCGACGAGCGCCAGCGCTCGAATGTTGCACGGGTTCACCGCCAGGACTTTCTGCGCCGTATCCAGCATCTTCGCCGAATTGCCGGTTTGCTGGTAGGCAATCATCAGATATTCCAGCGACTCTTCCTTCATTACGGTGTTCGGATACTGGGTGAGAAAAGCTTCCAGCCCGCTCACCTTCGCAGCCGGATCCTTCTGCTCGACCGCGCCCACGTAAGCGTTATATTCGGCGGGATCTTTAATCTCTTTTTTCTGCTGAGCGGGCGCCGCGGCGGGCTGCGCCGGCGCCGCAGTGGCGGCTGGTGTGGCACCCTGTTGCGGCGCAGACTGCGCGGGCGCGGAATTTGGCTGCGACGCGGTTTGTGCGACGGCGGTAACTGCTGCTACCAGCAACATCGCGAGAATGATCTTCTTCATTCCTATGGCTCCTTAAATCTTCGGGAAAGTTGGAGTTGACCTCGCGCCCTAGTCGACACAATCCTGGCGCCGGGCTTGCACCATGAAGTACCTCTTATGTTTACACGTGTAGCGCGTACATCGTCTAGACTATCGCCTGGCTTAGGTCTAGCTTAATTCGACGGGTCCCGAAACTCATGTGCCTGTCGATATCCCGCGGCTCAACATTATTCCGGTGAGCGGATTATAAGGATGTCGTCCAGCTAAGGCAAGCGCCTTGCCCGCTACATCCTGGCCGCCAGTTCATTGACCAGCGGTGCCCACGAAATCTAGACTCGCCCCAACCGAGTTCTTGGATGCAAAATCACGCGGCGACGCAAAATAAATAACGCTGCATGGGAAGACAAACTGCATCAGTAGAAATGCCAGGTGATTCCGCTTAATCACTTTCGCCAGGAGCCATTCGCATTGACAACAATCGCGTCGTCCACACAGCCGCCGCTATCCGATCAGGTCGCCGTCGTCACCGGCGCTGGACGTGGCATAGGCCGCGCAATTGCCTTGAAACTTGCCGATCTCGGCGCCCACACGATTCTTTGCGGACGCACACTTCCGGCGCTGGAAAAAACGGCCGCAGCGATTGAGCAGAACCGAGGCGATGAAGGCTCTGAGAAGAGCTTCGCAAAAAGTACGGTGATCCCGTGCGACGTTACCAATCTCGCGTCTGTCGAAGCTCTCGCCGCGCAAGTTGCGCGTACCTTCGATCGCCTCGACATTCTCGTGAACAATGCCGGAGTTGGAAGTTTCAATGGACCGCTCCACAAGCTCGCGCCCGAAAATTGGGACACACTGCTGAACACCAATCTGCGTGGTGTTTATTACTGCATTCGCAGCCTCGCGCCCCTGATGATCCAAACGCGGGGCGGACACATCATCAACATCTCCTCCCTCGCCGGCAAAAACGCGCTGCCGAACGGAGCCGCCTACGCTGCGTCGAAGTGGGGACTGAACGGCTTGACCTACTCCGTAGCCGAGGAACTGCGCGCCCACAATATTCGCGTCTCCGTAATCTGCCCCGGCTCAACGCACACGGAATTCAGCCCGCATGCCGGCATGAACACGGAGAAAATGCTGCAAGCCTCAGACGTTGCCCACGTAGTGGTCATGCTGGTGACGCAAGCGCCGCAATCCTTCACCAGCGAAGTGCTGCTTAGGCCGACGCAGAAACCGTAGCGGAGTTGTCGTGGTTGTTTGCTGATGAGTCGGTAGTAATTCTGCGGTGTCAGTCTTTGAAGAGATTGTCAAACGCCGCGCGCGCGTCATTCGGCCGCTGACTGGGCTTGCTCGACGTTTCCTTTTCCACCATCACGCGAATGGAAAAAAACGAGCAATCGTTCTTCTTATCTTTAGGCGAGACTCGAGCGGGGACGGGCTGATTGCACTCGAAGCGGCTGGAGGGATCGAAATGTTCGCACTGTTTGCAGGCGTGTAGCGCAAAACCGCACTTCGGACAATCGCCGACCGGGTCAGTTAGATTCTGCAGTAACGCTCCGCACTCGGCGCAACGGGAGACCGTCCGCGTTCCCGGCATGTTGATCGGGCGCGGTCCAAAGGTATTCTCTTTTTTCGGCGCTGCGGATTTGTCGAAATCTTTCTTCTTGGTGCCACCAGAATCCTGGTATCCGCGCTGCCGATACTTACGATCAGACAAAAAGTGCCTCCTCGAAACCGCCTCATTCTCCGCCTTTGGCGCGTCCCGCACAAGAGTTTCTTTCGCACCGGTCAGCAACCCTAGCCGCGAAAGCCTGCTCTAACCTAGTCCGGAAGGTTGGGCGCAGTGAATTGTCTTTCACATATCGCGGTGCTACCATCCGAATAGTATTGAGAAAGATGCATCGAGAAGGTTTGGAGGAGGGTGAGATGGCGGATAACGACAGCAACAGCTTCTTGTGGTTCCTCGCAGGGCTTGGAGTCGGAGCCGTGGTGGGAGTGTTATATGCTCCACGAGCGGGCGATGAGATGAGAGAGGTAATCCGGTCCAAAGCGCAGGAAGGCAGCGAGAAGGCGCGCGAGCAGGTTCGGAAGGCGCGCGAACAGGCCAATGACTGGGTTGACCGGGGACGAGATGTCCTGAATCAGCAGAAAGAACAATTCCGCAGCGCCTATGAAGCGGGACGACAGGCGTATAACGAAACCACATCTGCCGCGGCGGACGGGCCCAAGAATCTCTAGCGAGGCGCGGAAACTCAGGTTCGTTTCGCGCATCGCTTAGGCGGCGGCCGATGATCTTGAGAATTGCAAACGCCTTTCCGTCGTTTTTTCAACGGCAGCAGGAGCAAAGCTGATGGATGACAATCTTCTACGAATTTTTATTGCAGTGACGGCTGGCGCGGTGGTGATTCAGGCTGGAATTATGATCGGCCTCTACTTCGCCGTCCGCAAGAGTACGGCGAAGATGGAAGCGCTCGCCACGGAAGTGCACAGCAAGGCCTTGCCCACAATCGATTCGGTGCAGAGTCTCATCGTCGAGCTGCGACCCAGAATCGACACCATCTCAGTCAACGTGGAGGAGTCGACCAATCTTGTTCGCAATCAACTGGCGCGCATTGACGCTACGCTCACCGACACGCTCGATCGCACGCGCCTCCAGGTGATTCGCGCCGACGAACTGCTGAATCGCACCATGGATAAAGTGGAAGACACAACCGAGATCGTGCATAAGACAGTCGTCTCTCCGCTGCGCCAGGTCAATGGACTGATGACCGCACTCAGCACTGGCCTCGAAGTGTTTCTAGGCCAGAAGCGCCGACATCCAAAAAATGGCGGAAGCGGCGTGCCGCAAGACGAGATGTTTATTTAGAGACAGTCAGGGACGGGGCACAGACCCGTCTCCTGACTGAACTACACTGTTCCATTCTTCCGATTATTCTTCTTCGCCGCCCTGCACTTTTTCGCTCTTTACATCCGGCACGTAAATGGGATGAATATTCTGTTCCGCCGCAAGTTTCTGGAAGTTCGTAATATCCGCGTTCCGCACCTCGTCCCAATGCGCCAGTAATTCGTCGGCCCGCTTTTTCAGCTTGTCAAACTCCTGATACTCGGCCTCAGTAGGAGCGGAATCGGCGAAGCCAGCGACTCCCATGGATAGAAACGCGAGCTTCGCATCGATTCCAGGAGCGTAGGCCAAGGAATCTTCGCTGGCAGTGATCTTGAAATTGATCAGCGGATCGCGAACGGCAATCAGCTTCGCATCCAACGCACTCGCACCGTCAAACAACGCTTTCGACGAGTCGCCAGGCACGAGACGCTTCTTCAATCCAGTTAATTGCTCGCGAACATCCTGAATCTGGTTCACCGCGTCGTAGACGCGATTCAGTTGCTCGCGCACATCCATCTCCAGCTTGAATTGCTTCTCCAGATCGGCCTGCGATGTGGTCACCCGCGGATCGATCTTCACGTCAAAGGGAGCGGTTTGAGTCTTGCCGTTGGCGGTCAGGCGCACCTGATAGTTGCCGGGCACAGCCAGTGGCCCTTTCGCGCCGTCGCCGTACTCCCACAGGTAATAGTTCGGAACGCGATTCGCTTCCTCATAACGCAAATCCCATACGAAGCGATTCAAACCGTCCTCCGGTTTGATCTCCTTCTCGCGTTTCTTGTCGTCGGGATCGAGCGGTTCATCGAGCGGCTCCGATTTATTACTGGAATAGCTGCGAACCACAGTTCCCGTTGCATCCAGAATTTCAACTTTCACTTCCTGCTTCGTCTCTGGCTTCGGCGCCCGCTTGAGATAGAAATAAATTACCGCGCCATTCGGTGGATTCTTCCCGTCAAAAGATAATTTTGTCGGAGCCTCTCCCGTATGCACGCGATAAGCGGTCGCTGGTTTGTAGAGATGCACATCCTCCCCCGCGACCAAATCAGCAAACTGCCGAAGCGGCGAAATATCGTCCAGGATCCAGAAGGAGCGCCCATGCGTCGCCAGGACTAAATCATCATTCTTAACCACGAGGTCGTGAACCGGCGTGAGCGGAAGGTTATTTTGCAACGAGCGCCAATGTCCACCGTCGTCGAACGAGACGAATACGCCGCGCTCCGTTCCGGCATACAGCAAACCTTTCTTCTTCGGATCTTCACGCACTGCGCGCACAAACGCCCCATCGGGAATGCCAGTGGTGATGCGAGTCCAGGTCGATCCGTAATTCGTGGTCTTGTAAATGTAGGGCGCGAGATCGTCATTCTGATGGCGGTCAATGGCAACATAAGCTGTGCCCGCGTCGTGGGGAGACGCTTCGATCAAACTAATCCGGCTCCACTCGGCGAGATCTTTCGGCGTGACGTTCGACCACGTTTTCCCTTCATCGCGCGTAACCTGAACCAAGCCGTCGTCGGTGCCAGCCCAGATCAAGCCTTTCGCCAGCGGCGATGGAGCGATCGAAAAAACCGTGTCGTAATACTCCGTGCCAGTGTCGTCGATGGTGATCGACCCGCCCGACGGTTGCTGTTTTGATTTATCGTTGCGCGTCAGGTCGCCGCTGATTGCATCCCAGTGCGTTCCACCGTCGGAGGTTTTGAAAATGCGCTCGCCCCCGTAGTAGATCGTGTTTGGATCGAAAGGCGAGGTCACGATCGGCGCCGTCCACTGAAAGCGGTGATCGAGAACCGCGGCGCCGCTCGCATCGGTGAGTTCCGGCCAGACGGCAATACTCTTGACCTGATTGGTGCGCCGGTCGAAACGCGTGATATTGCCTTGATAATCGCCGGCGTAAACAATGTTCGGGTCGGTTGGATTGGGCGCGATATATCCCGCTTCTCCGCCTCCAACCGCATACCAATCGGGCGCTCCAATCGCGCCGTCATCGCTGCGGCTCGCGATGGCCACGGTCGAGTTATCCTGCTGCGAGCCGTAAACGTAGTAAGGCGTCCGCGTGTCGGTGATCACGTGATAAAACTGTGCGGTCGGCTGATTGTCTTCGCGAGTCCATGACTTGCCGCCATCAAGGCTGACCGTTACGCCGCCATCGTTCGAGGCAATCATACGCTTCGTATTCTTCGGGTCGATCCACAGACCGTGATTGTCGCCGTGCGGCACTTTAACTTTGTTGAAATTGCGGCCGCCATCCGTCGACTTGAAAAATTCCACGTCGGCCACGTAAACCGTATTTGCCTCCTGCGGATCGGCGATCACGTGCATGTAATACCACGCTCGCTGCACGAGGCCGTGACTGCCGTTGACCAAATCCCAACTATCGCCGCCATCATCGGAGCGGTAAAGGCCGCCTTCTTTGGCCTCAATCAAGGCGTAAACGCGATCGGAATTTGCGCCGACCGCCAGGCCAATGCGGCCATACGGTCCCGGGGGAAGGCCGTGCTCATCGAGCTTCTTCCATGTAGCGCCCCCATCGTTCGAGCGATAGATACCACTGCCCGGGCCTCCGCTGGAGAGCGACCACGGAGTGCGGCGAGACTCCCACAGCGAGGCAAATAAAATGTTGGCGTTCTCGGGGTCGAATGCCACGTCGATCGCTCCCGTGTTTTCATCTTTGAATAGAACCTTGGCCCAGGTTCTTCCGCCATCGGTCGTGCGGAAAACACCGCGCTCCTGGTTTGGGCCGTAGGGATGGCCTAGCGCGGCCACAAAGACAATATCGGGATTACGCGGATTGACAATCACACGGCCAATTGACCGCGAATCCTTCAAGCCGATATTCTTCCACGTCTTGCCCGCGTCAACCGACTTCCAGACGCCGTCACCTTGGCCGATATTTCCGCGGATGCAAGCTTCTCCGGTGCCCACATAAACGACGTTGGGATCGGAGGCGGCGACGGCTATGCTGCCGATCGATGGCGAACCGGCTTTATCGAAAGCATAAGACCAGGTGTTCGCGCCGTCGGTCGATTTCCAGACGCCGCCACCGGTGGCGCCAAAATAATACGTGGAGGGATCGCCGGGAATTCCGGCAGCGGTGAGGGAGCGACCGCCGCGAAATGGGCCGATGGAACGGTACTTCATGCCGCGAAAGAGCGGATCGCCTTCGTCTTCTTTGTCCTTGTCTTTATCGGCGCCCGTGTCGTCGTTGGCTGCGGTCGCATTGCTGGCATTCTTTTGCGCCGCATCCGTTTTGCGAGATCCCTCTTTTTGTTGCGAGAAAGTCAGTGCTGACGACAACAGCAGAAAACAAGCAAGCAGCACGACGCGCGCACGCACTTTTTCAATCATCAATTCATGGCCCTCGGGAAGAATTTGTATGAATTCATGGTAATGCCAGAGGCGGCAACATACAAATTCTGGGAGTCCTATTTTTGACTAGAACGGCTTGCCCAGGGATGATTCCGGCGCGCTTCTCAACCCTCGGCACAGCGAGCAGCGAGATGCCCGCGGAAATTCGATTTCAGTACGTGCCATTGTAGTTACTATGCTGCCGCTTAAAGATGGTCTTATTTGTGCCGTTCCCGCCTAAAATGTTTCAAACATTTTGATGACTGTTTGATTGAAACAGAACCAGCCAAAAATGCAACTAGAGTTCACATCGAACGACGTGATCGCCCTGACCGGCATCACCGCGCGTCAACTGCAGTGGTGGGATGAGCGCGGCATCGTCAAGCCCGCCCGCCAGGGACACCGCCGCATTTACAACTGGGACGATCTGCTCAGCGTCGCGGTCATTTGCCAGTTGCGCCACCGCGGCTTCTCGCTGCAAGGCATGCGGAAGGTGATTCGATTTCTGCAGCAGGAATTTGGCACCAGTCTGGCGGCTACGGTTGGAGCCTCTTCGGAGTATCACCTGCTGACCGATGGCACTCACCTTTATTTGCGCACCTCAGCGCGGCAAGTCGTCGATCTGTTGAAGAACTCGCGGCAGGCCATGTTCGATATTTGCCTCAGCGACGAAGTGCGGCGGGTTCGAGCGGAAGTGGAGTCGCGCAAGAAAGCTGCGGCTTCGGAAGGTGTGCAGTTCTTGCGTCGTCGTCGTAAAGCATAACCAGAGAATCGGGACCATGGCCAGAGCGTAAATCGAAGCATAAACGAAAGGCGGGAGGCACATGATGATCGGCGAATTGAGCATTATCAATGAGTGGATTCCCGAGCAGATGGAACCCGGTACCGTGTTTGTGCTGGAGAACGCTGGTGAGGTGGGCGAGCGCGAAGATCCCTATTGGGCGGTGCTTTCGTGCCCTTCATGCGGGACGCTGGGTTTAATTACACGCAAGCAGATGGCAGGCTTGCTGCCGACGATCTGCGGGTCGGCCGTGTGTTCGGCGCAATTTTTTATCAAGGATGAAGAAATAACGCCGCGGAAGCCGTTCTAGGCGGCCGATGGCTCGGCTGGCAGGTGTGAGCGTCTGCCCCTACGTGAGGTGAATGGCGCTAACTCTTTCCTTCAAGAAATTTCACAGCGCCTTGGCCAGCTTGACCGGAATCTGTTCGACGATTTCAATATCAAACCCCTCCAGCGCCGCGACCCTTCGCGGATGATTGGTTAGCAGCCGGATCCGTTTCAAATTCAAATCGGACAGAATCTGCGCCCCCAGCCCAATCTCGCGATGAATTTTTCTCTCGCTCTCCGGCAACGAGGGCAAACGGCGTTCGCGGTGAAAAGTCAAAAATGACTGTTCGCCGATTTTCTCCGCCGTGAAGCCTTTGGAGGTCTGGTGCAGATAAATCAACGCTCCCCGATCTTCTTCGGCAATTGCTTTCAGCGAAGCTTCGAGCGTCAGGTGGCAGTCGCAGCCCGTGGCTCCGAAGACGTCGCCCAGCAGGCAATGCGCGTGCATGCGAACCAGAACCGGCTCGGATGAATCGTTAATGTCGCCCCGGATCAACGCCATGTGCGATTCGCCGCCCTCTACTTCGCTCTCGTAGGCGATCAGTCGAAATTCTCCGTGCTTGGTTTCCACCAGCGATTCGCCAACGCGATGCACGTAACGCTCATGCTGCATGCGATATCGGATCAACTCCGCTACGGTCAGCATCTTCATTTGGTGGATACGGCAGAATTCGATCAGGTCGGGCACCCGCGCCATGGTGCCATCATCCTTCATGATCTCGCAAATAATGCCTGCTGGAACCATGCCCGCGAGCCTTGCCAGATCGACGGAAGCTTCAGTCTGGCCGGCGCGGACGAGCACTCCGCCTTTGCGCGCTCGCAGCGGGAACATGTGGCCGGGCCGGGCAAGATCCGACGGACGAGTCGCCGGATCGATGGCGACTTTAATCGTGTGGGCGCGATCATGCGCCGAGATTCCTGTAGTCACGCCGATACGCGCGTCGATCGCCTCGCAAAAGGCGGTGCCATATTGCGATGTGTTTTCGCTGGTCATGGGGCCAATCCGGAGATGCTCCAGTCGCTCTTCCGTCATAGCCAGGCAGACGAGCCCGCGGCCGAACTTCGCCATAAAGTTGATCGCTTCGGGGGTGACTTTTTCGGCAGCCAGCGTGAGGTCCCCCTCATTCTCGCGATCTTCATCGTCGACCACTACGATCATGCGGCCAGCGCGGATTTCCTCGATAGCGGTGGGGACGTCGGTAAAGGGTGGGTTAGGTGTCATGGATGTATCTCCGCGGCCAAATCTCAACCGATATAAGTGTAACTTGGCATCTCAAATAGAAAAGGGCCGCCATCGGCGACCCTTCCGTAAAGCAGCACCCTGAAGCTACAGGGTGGACTCAATCTCAAAACCCCAAGCCTCAAGCAATGGCTCGGGGATGTACTTGGAATTCTTGTTGCGGCGCGCCCACTCTCGCAGGCGGGTAGACCGCAGATATTGGTCGGGAGAAAGCTTATACTCATGAACGACCTGTTCAAACTCCGTGACTGTGGGGATGACAGGCCCGATCGGTTCAGGCTTGCCCCAGTTCGGATTTCCTCGTCGCTTTGCCATCAAATTGTACCCTCTATTGGAATAAGGACTTACAGCTAGTTAAACCACTACTGATTTGATTCCTAGGAGGGTGGAGGGGATTCACGCGTAAGTAAGAAAACCAGCACCACAGACTCTAGCCCCTCGGCCTCTATGGAAGCTATTGATAATAATAGGTTTTTCTAGCCAAGTCAACAGAAAAGTTAGATGCCGAACCAGCTTTCTAATATCTCTTTTGAAAACAACCACTTGGGGAGCAGCACGAAAGGTAGCCCCTTGGCTCCTTCGAATATGAATAAGTGGATGATTCCTATGATCTGACATAACCAAGATCGAGAGGTCGCCAAACCGAGAAGCCGCCGGGTGTGCGATGAGGGACGGCCCGCGGCCCAAGAGAACCCATTTCCCTCGCCGGGAATCCTGCAGGTGACCGCAGTAACCAGCGGACCGGGCCATTGCGTTGACCGCAGAATTGCCTAGACTTAGAGTGCAAACAGGGCCTGTTCCACGAGGGTGTGAGGCAACGAGGGATTTCTTCAATCTCGTGCCCAAAGCTCAAGGGGTGAGCCGAGCTTCGACTAAGTGAAGGTCTAGAACCGGCAAACCCAGCGCTGACCGTGGAATCAACATGGCTTTGGCAGACTTGTGCTGTGCACTGTTGAGATTCTCATCAGCATTTGCAAAAGCCTACTGACACAACCGTTTTGCATGGGTGGCTGGAACGGTTGCGATCTAAAGCTTCGTAATAATGCGGCTTGGTGATTCGAACTTTGTGATTGAGCCTTGTGATTTGAACCTTGTGATTTGAACCATGAATTTGAAGACGTTGCTGCTGAGTTCCGACGACAAAACTGTGCGCGTGCTGCGCCGTGTTTTGAGCGACTTGGAAATCGAAATTGAGCACTGCGCCGCTCCGGACGAGGCTATGCGCCGCATCACCCGCCAGCGCTTCGAAGCGATTATTGTGGACGGGGCTAACGCAGCGGAGGCAATCGGCGTCTTCCGCGGCGCGAAAGCCAGCCCGGTTAATAAGCAAGCTCTGGCCATTGTGCTAGTAGAGGCCGAGGTCGGACTAAAAGGCGGGTTTGGGATGGGAGCACATTTTGTGCTGCACAAGCCGCTGGCGGTCGAGCGGGCAAAAGCGAGCTTTCGGGCGGTCCGCGCCCTCATGAAGCGCGAACGCCGTGCCCAGATGCGGATTCCGATCCAGCTCCCGGTCGAATCCTATGGAAAATCTTTATACACCGCCAAAACCATCGATCTCTGCGAAGGTGGAATGGCGATTCAGTTCGACGGCCCCGTTCCCAAAGAGGGCGCGCTGCGCTTCTCGCTGCAGTTGCCTGGCATGTCCCACAAGCTCGATATCTATGGAGAACTAGCTTGGGAAGGCAGCCGCGAACAGGCCGGGGTCCGCTTTAAAGATGCCACTGACGACCAGCGAACCACGCTTCGACAGTGGCTGAACAGCCAGGTTTCGGAGCCCGATCAGGATGACCCGCCGGTCAATTGCCGCCTTACCGACCTTAGCCTGGGTGGTTGCTATCTAACGACCAATTCGCCTTTTCCGCGCTCCACCCGGGTCACTCTTTCGACCAAAGTAGCGGACGTCGAGGTACGGGCCGAAGGAGTGGTCCTGGTGGCACATCCGGAGTTCGGAATGGGAGTGGAGTTCTTTCAGATCACCGAAGAACAACGGAATCGAGTTCGGCGCATGATCGCTACTCTGCGCGCTGGCGGAGGTAAGTCTCCCGAGGTCTACGTCGTGCCGGACGGAATGGACAGGTCATCTCCCGATAACCCGGCTTCGGGCCAAGTTGCCGTCACACGCTCACCAGCCGCAGTCGGCGCAGGGCCATCCGTATCGTCGAATCAGCCTTCCGCTCCCGGAGCCGCACGCAGCGAAGATGCGCTGATTGATCTTTTCCGGCATAAGTTTCAAATACCGGTCGATAGTTTTCTGGAACAGATGCGCGAACAGCGGCAGTCCGTCGATGTGCTCTCCCGCTGACGTCTTTTGCCACTTCTTCAACACAGCATATCGTTGAAACCAGCTCAGGTTCAAAACACTCTTCCCGCAACCGTCCGTTGAAGCTTTTCTACTCGCGCATTATGTGTCGGCTTTCTCGGCTGGATCTGCACCAACTCGATCTGCCGCTCCACGCAGCGATGTCAATGAGTGAAATGGCGATGTTATGTCAACTATCCGTTGTGGACTCCTTCTGCCGTAGAAATCCACAAGGCCAAGATCGCGGACCATAAGCCCACTGCGTCGTGGATTCGTGCAACACCGTCCTCCGTCACACGCACGGGGAACGATTTAGCCTTTACTGGTTCACCCGTGATATCGTGCACCGCAGTAATGAGCCCCACCATCCTGACGGCATGCTTTAGGTACGTTTGCAGCTCGACACCAATTTCGGTTGGAGCAGGCACGCTTTGCTGTTTCAACGAGGCCCAAAGTTGCCGGAGGTGTTTTAGTTCATCCTCGTTCGGCTTGCGAATGTGTGCGACCGCGCCGTTATTCATGGATTCCTCAAAACTGAAAACAGAATTATGGATCAACTAGGGCAATCAAGAACTCGATTCTATATCGATCTCGCTTGTTCTGATACCGCAACCAGGCAGACAGTGAATGTTGGACGTTGTCGATGCGAATCTCGCCCGCGCCGGGCGCTCCGGCAAGAATCGAATTGGGAACGCCACCTAAAAATTCGTCGAGGTTGCTTCTTCTTCGTGTACCTCAGTGCCCTTCATGGCGAACGGTTTCCCCGCTGCCCAAGACCTGTGCCGCGAGGAGAGCTAGATTCGCATCGAACTCTGCTAGAATGCCCAGATTCCGAGTCTGGGGACTGCTCATGCGCCAATCGCTCCTAGTTTTTCTTACTCTGCTTCTGACGGGAGGGGCTTCATTCTCATCGTCCTCTTCCCCTGCGGCCTCACCCCAGGCGAACACGCCAGATGCCGAGCTAAAGAATGCTTTCCGGCGGCCTCCGAGGAACGGTTGGACATTCGTTCATCTCGAGGGCACACCGCACGAGATCGGATTTCAGAACGGCTATCTGCTGGCCCCCGAGATCGAAGACACGCTTAAAGTAACCATCCTCGAAGTGACGCACGACAATAAAAGAGACTGGCAATTCTTCCGTGCGGCGGCGCAGAACATGATGTGGCCGCACATCGAGCAGGAGTATCGCGACGAAATGCAGGGCATCGCCGATGGACTCAGCGCTCACGGCGTTGGAATGAAGATCGACCTGTGGGATATTGTCGCTTTGAATGCTGCCGAAGAATGGGAATACTACGTCAAGGAATACGACGAGGCCCACGGAAATAAATCGACGGCCTCGGCGCAGGTAGCCGAGCATTGCAGCGCTTTCGTAGCCACGGGCAGCTACACCAAGGACGGCAAGATCGTAATCGCCCACAACGATTGGACGCAGTATCTGGACGGTGAGCGCTGGACCATCATCTATGACATTGTTCCCGCCAAGGGCAAACGCATGCTTATGGACGGCCTGCCTGGGGTCATCCACAGCGCCGACGATTTCGTCATGAACTCGGCCGGGATCGTCATCACAGAAACTACAATCGGCCATTTCTCTGGATACGACGAGGCCGCCATTCCTGAATTCGTCCGGGCGCGCAAGGCAGCGCAATATTCGACCTCGATCGACGATTTCGCCCGCATCATGAAAGATGGCAACAACGGAGGCTACGCCAATACCTGGCTGGTCGCCGACATTGGACGCAACGAGATAGGCCGGCTCGAACTGGGTCTCAAGAACGTCACCCTGGAGCGAAAGAACGATGGCTATTTTGTCGGCTCGAATTTCCCAATCAACGAGAAACTCATCCGCGAAGAGACCGACTTCGATCCTCATGATATGAGCGAGAGTTCCAATGCCCGGCATCTGCGCTGGGAGCAGCTTATGGCCGAAAATAAAGGCAAAATTGACGTGGCCGCGGCCGAGCGTTTCCTCGCCGACCATTTCGATACTTATGAGAATAAAGAAGATGCGGACGAACGCACACTGGACGGCCATATCGACCTCTCGCCCCGCGGAGATGGCACTTGGCAACCCCCATTCGGCATGGCCGGCGCGGTACAGAATAAAGTCGCTGACGCCCACATGGTCGCCGAAATGAGCCTGGCGGCCGCCGCTGGCCATGCCTGTGGCATGGACTTCAAGGCCGCCGACCATTTGCGTGCCCACCCCGAGTTTGCCTGGCAGAGCAGTCTGCAGCGTGACATGAGGGCAGGTGCCTGGACGACCTTTGGAGTAGCCAACCAGCCCTAAATACATTGTGACGAGGAGCGGGACTTCGGATACAGTAAGTCTTTCGGATCAGGTAAATCAATGTTTACGCCTCACCCCAACCTGAGTGATGCAGTGAATCGGAATATCGTCCAGTCCGAGATCGAGGGAGGCGTGTTCCTGGAAGCTCTAGCGCCTGACACTGTGCTGCAAATTCGCACGCAGCACCATCACTACACTGCGCAGTTTTTGGGTGAAGGTGCAGCGATGATTTCCGGCCATCCACAATATTGTCCGCAGCCGGTTCAGGTTACGATTGCCGGCTCAACCTGGGGTGGCTCCATGCTCAAGCTGCGCTTCATTGGACGTGGCATGCACCTCGAGTTTCATCATCCCGATTACACCCGCCCAATTATCACCTCACCGATCCAAGAGATATGGGAACCTGTCGAAGCTGCGGCTGACGACAGCGTTGGAATTGAACGCTGTAGCGAACGCTGCCACGATAAGTACCACTGACTCGCTCTGTTTAAAACCCACGCGCCTACAGTACGGCTGACATGCTGGTTCCGGCTGCCGCAAATACATCGGCGGCTTCCGTCTCGGCGATGGGGATGAATGCCAGCAAGACGTCAGAGTCGAATTGGGTTCCACTGCTGCGCAGCAAGCGCGCGATCGCTTCCGAATGCGGCAGGCCTTGGCGATAGCAGCGATTCGAAACCATGGCATCGAACGCATCGATCACGCAGATAATTCGCGAAACCAGTGGAATGTCGCTGCCTTTGAGCCCCGCCGGATATCCCGTTCCATCGATGCTCTCATGATGATGTAAAGCGTAAAGGCTCGCCTCTTCGAGCCCAGGGAAGAGGCGCAGGATCGACCAACTGTATTCCGGATGCCGATTGATAAGGGCGCGTTCCTCGAGCGTCAGCGGACCCGCTTTTTTGAGGATAGCGTCCGGCACGCCGATCTTGCCGACGTCATGCAGCAATGCCGCAACTTCGACCTGGTAGAGCCGCTCTTCCGGCATGTCCATCTTACGCGCGACGCGGAGCGCCCATTCCGCCAGCCGAGTACTGTGCACGCCCGTGTTGATGTCTTTCAGGTCGAGCATCTGGTTAAAGGCGCAAACCAGAGAGTTGCGAAAAGCGAATTGCTGTTCCTCCAGTTCCTTGACGCGAAGCACAAGCCCGGCGACGTCGATGATCGGGTTGGGGGTGTCCGCCATAGCGTTCTTTGGCTCGCTCGCGTTCGTCTCTACAACAACGGATGGCACGCCTGAACTGCCGCGTAAGTGTCCAGCCGTCCGTATCCCATATTCATGTTGCCGATATAGTCAGCGTTCGCCAAGGCCATCGGAACCATCGAACTCGGGCAGTTACTGTTCGATCCCATCATCAGAGCCGCAGTCCCGGCTACGAACGGCGTGCTGAATGACGTTCCCCATCCCGCAGCCCACGTACCCCACGGATAAGTCGTCATCACGCCCTCTCCCGGCGCAGCCATAAACACTGGCGGCACACCGTAATTCGTGAATGTAGACTGAACGTCCGTGTTAGACGTCGACGCAACGTCGATAACTCCAGGAAGTCCGCCCGGATACACCATCGTGTTCTCGCCGCTGTTTCCAGCCGAGGCGACGGAAATGATTCCTTTACTGTTCGAATACTTGATCGCGGTCGCAAGTTCCGATGAGTAACTCGGATAATCGAAACTCATGCTCATTACATTTGCGCCATGACTCACCGCATAGTAGATAGCGCGAAGAATGTCCGAATCATAGGCATTGCCATTCGCAGAAAACGCTTTGAGCGGCATGATCTTTGCCTGAGGGGCAACGAGGTGGACGATGCCAGCAGTCATGGTGCCATGTCCAAAATCTGAATAGGAGCCGCCATCGAGCACAGCAACCGTGCGCTGATCAAGCACGGCAACCGTACGCTGGCTGAGAGTTGCGCTTTGCGCCTGGCTCAGATTGGGGGTGGCCTGAACGTCATTCATCTCCGAACCACCGCTGACATTGCGTGTGAAGTCGTAACCATTGACCAAAACGCCCTTCAGCACAGGGTTTGTCGGATCGACGCCGGTATCGATGACCGCAACTGTCGCTCCCGCGCCTGTCACGTTGAATGCCGACTGGGTCTGCGCAGTGCGCACCAATTCGTTACCCGGTTGCGCCAGATAACCATGCCACACCGTGGCGCCGTAAAAAGGCGTGGGCGTTTCATCCGTTAAGTAATTGGGATCGCCATTGGCATACGCCGGCGTTGCAGTCACAATTTGATCTACTTCGACGTCCAGGATGCCAAGGTCAAGGCTGAGTTTAAGAAGGGAGGTCACGGGATTCAGAATGGCGGGGAAAGTCACAAGAAATAACTGGCCGTTTGGATCTCCAAGGCCAGTTACAACCTTGCAGCCAGCGATCAGGCAAGTTAGGTTGAGCCCCGGCAATCCCAACGAATCGCGCACGATCAGGCGGGTTTGTGCTTCCGCAGATGGAACGCAGACCGCAGTAACTACCAGTAACAATAGGCATGCAACAATGCCCGCACGATGGCCACGCAAATACGACGTTGTTTCACCCATTCTTTTCCCCATTTGAACTCCATCCCCAAGTGCTAGTGTAGAGTGCAACCCCGATATCGGCCACTTACAGCCGTACTCTCTCGGCAGTAACGTGTTGTGGTGTCTTTGGTAAGTCATAAGTAGTTACCTTTATCTTAGATTCGTTATCGGAATCCGCACCGTGTTGCGCGCCGCCGATTTCACCGAAAGCCAAAGATGCTCTTTCACCTCGAATTCAAGGTAAAACTCTCCCGACCTCGTGATCGGAGCGGTTGCGATCAATTGTTCGTGCTCTGTCGACAACTCAACGGTTGAGCTGTCCTGCAAGGCTTGCGCAGCCTTTTTGTCAAAGACCTGACCGACTACATGCATCGCTTTCGATGGTGTGTGCCGCCCGAAATGCAAGTCCACCGTGAGGCCTTCCGCTTCATAGATGACCTGCCACACTCGCAATGCCCCGCTGCGAACTCCTGCCGGTAGAGGCTGCGCAAAGCTGTCAAACACCAGGCTGGCGAGCGTCCACTTGCCAACCTGTGGCGCCGCTTGGCTCGCAAAACCCAGCTTTACGAGATGAACCAGATTTTCTGGCGGCGTGTAACTCTCCTCGTTTGCTGCAAATCGACTCACACGGCTCCAGGAGTCATGAACCGCTTTGCAGATCGAACACCCCGAAGCAATATGTGCCTTGATGCCTTCGCCATATTCCGGGCTGCCAGGGACACCGCGAGCCAAATCAACCAAAAATTGTTCGGAACAATGCATTTGTCGTCCTATCTATTCGGGGGATTCGAAACCAGACTCAACTAACTGGGTGGCTCTTGTCTCTGATACAAAAGGGACCCAGTAGACAAAATAAATACAGCGTAAGCGAAAAAATACTTAGTAACTCGTTACCCCTTTCCTATCAATAAGAAGGGGGCCCAATGATAGGGGTGGGGCCGGCGCTCGCGTAAGTTCACGCAGGCGCTTTGCATAGCCTCGGCCTTAGAAACCCCGAGTTGAAGACGACTATAGAACTCGATCATGAATTCTTTTGTGCTGTCGTCGTGCACATCCCACAGGCTAAGAACGAGTGACCGAGCTCCCGCCTGCAGCAGGCCGCGGACCAAGCCCATCAGCTCGTCGCCGGGTGTCACTACATTTAATCCGGTGGCGCAACCGCTCAACACGACCAAATCGACTGGGAGTTGCAGGTGGGCCATGTCATACAGGCTCAGATGCGAGGTCCCCAGGCGAATCGACGAAAACATAGGGTTATCCTGGCGAAAGTATCCATGGGTCGCGATGTGTATTGACTTACTCTGCGGCCCATAAGTGCGCAGAACCGCTTCGGATGCATCCTCGCCGAGAAAAAGCCTCGAGTGAGGCAACATCATCGCGAGCGAATTAACTTCGGCGCTGATTGCGGGCGTACGGTCATCGGGAATCCCGAGAATTAAAGAATCACCCGTCGTAACGGCTTCTTTGGTTAGGCAATGCGCGTAAATGCTGGCGCTCGGAGCGTACGAAATAGCAAAGCGATCGATCAAGTATGATTGACCATCATGCAAGGCGTGGAACGGAACATAGTGAAGCAATCCGTGCTGCACGAACACTAAGTGCTGCGCATCAAGTAAGTGACGAATAGGGGCAACTAACTCCTGATACAAGCTCTTCAGATGCGCTTCCGTCGACGCCAGCAGGGCGTCGCTGAAGGTCGCTACATACTGCGGATCGAGGCGAAACTTATCCATTTGAAACTGCAGCAACTGCAGCAGCTTTTGGATGCGCGACTGCACCGTTACAGGACATATCTGAAGCTTGTCGCGAGTCACGACGCAGGCGATATTGCGTCCGTGGGTACAGAAATATTCAACCAATGCCGTATCGGCGGGAAGCACCGCCCGGATCTCATCCAGTGACATGCTGGTGGGAACTTGCAGGCCTGCTTCATTTGCTTCCGCGACGGTCGCCTCCTTCATCGCTCGCATCAAATCGCTCTCGCGCGAGCGAGCCTGTTGTTCGAGGTGTTGAACGCGCTCTGGCGAACGCTCTTCTGGCCGCAACTGTTCGCGCTCGATCAGGTTGTAATACCAGTTCAGCTCTTCGCGTAGGTTGCGGATCGACCGTACCAACTCGCTTTGCCCGGGGTCAGCGGTCGTTGCCACATGCACAGGCTGATTCAGAAGATCGATTAGCGTGCGCGATTTGGCTTGCTCGATGTAAGCGAATGCCTCCTCAAGACTGTTTTGGCGGCGCAGGCAAATATCGACGAGGCTCTCATACACTTCAAGTTTGTTTTCGAAGAAAGCGATCTTCAGCTCTTCCCCGCGCAGACTGCTGCGTAGGCGCTCGACGGCGGCGCGCGCCCGGCAATAGGAGTCATACGCTGCATTTTCGTTTCCGGCTGCGCGCTCCACATCGCCCAGCAGAAATTCAGACTGATACAGTAGGGTCGGCGAGTCCAGATTTTCCAGGTCTTTCAAAGCGGTGAGACAGTGCTCTTTCGCCAAGTCATTATCCGCCAGACGCATGGCGATACGCGCTAACAACAGTTCGGCCAAAACAGCTTTCCCGCGCATCGATGAGGTTCGGAAGAATGTGTGAGCGGCCGCGCAAAGCCGTCGCGCCTCAAACAGGCGCCCCTCGGCAAAAAGTACAAGCGCTTCATAGAGGTCGAGGAGCGCAGGCCAGACCTGATTCTGATCGCGAACAAACATTTCCTTTGCTCGGGCGAATAGTTTGACCGCTTCAAACGCCTGTCCCTGGCGGCTGGCGGCTATGGCGGCAAAGCCCAATGCCTTGGCCGCTTCATAACCAAAGCCGAGTTCATTGAACGCTTCGTTTGCGGCACGCCCCAGTTCGCCGGCCTCGGCACTGAGATTGAGCTCGAGATAAATTTCCGAGAGATCGAGATTGCAAAGTGCAAGCTGATAGGCGTCATTCGCGTTCTTGGCGCTGACCGATGCATCCCGAAGCATTTGAATCGAGCGCCCGTATTCGCCGCGTAAAAAATATAAGTAGGCGATGTTGTAGTCGGCATAAGCGACCAGAATCGGCATGTTCTTTTGCTCGCAATGGCGCCGCGCCACGCGGTGCAGTTCCAGTGCCTTAGGAAAATCGTTAAGGCTGATGTGGCATAGCGAAAGGTTGCTGAGAACGGCCGCCAACCCCTCGGCATCGTCATGCGCCAGCATCTGCTCATACGCCCGCTCGTAAAATGCCAAGGCTTCACTAAATCGATCTTGCCGATGATAGATATTGCCAATATTGATTTCGACACGCGCCAGCCGGCGAGTGTTTCCTTGCTTCTGAAATATTGCACCCGCTCGCTCACCGGATGCCAGCGCCTGATCGTAACGTCCGAGCAGCAACAGCGGCTGGATCGATCCGCTCAAAGTCCGCGCCAGTTCGGTCTCTTCACCCGTCTGCTCGAACAGAGCGATGGCCTGCTCGTGAAAATGAACTGCTTCCACATGCTCGTCGAGCGCGTAAAGAGCGTTTGCTTTCGCGCGCAAACTCCGAGCGATGAGGCTCGAATCGGCAAGGGTCTGCGCAACATCCAGAGACGCATCGGCGATGCGCTTGGCATTCTTGGTATCGATTCGAACTTCCAGCCAGACTTTCTCCGTAAGAGTGTTTACGATTTCATTCCAGGCGACGGCGGGATTTTGCTTGACCAGCTCCACGCGCGCTGCGGTTTCGTCCAGCGCAAGCAGGCGTTCGACCATCCCGTCGGCTACAGTCTTTTGGGCGGCCTGAACACTCATTAGAAAAAGCCCCGCTTTTCCAGTTGCTTTTTGAGATATGCGAGGCAGCGGCCGCGGATTGCGCCGATCGACCCTGTAGCCATCCCCAAATCCTCGGCAACATCTTCGTAAGGCCGCGGCGGAAATTCAAAAAAAAGCAGGCGCACCATGCGCTCGCATTTTTCGGGCAACTGCGAGATGGCCTCGCGCAGCACTTGCTCTTGCTCGAGTTGCAGCACAAGCTGCCCGGGCACATCGCTCGCGCCCGCCGCCGCAAGCTGGCTCTCGCCGTGCTCATCCTCTGGAAGTTCAACCAGCCTCTCGGCAGTTCGCTGGTAGCGAAGACAGGTGTGATAACAGGTTTGCATCAGCCACTTAGGCAAGGCACGGTGCTCGCGAAGGCGCGGCAACTCTGAAAGTAAGTCGACGCAGACAGACTGAAAAATGTCCCCAGCATCCTGATGCATGCCGAGCTTGATCGGAATGGAATAGATGAGGTTCTTATACTTATCGATCAAGGCCGACCAAGCCTCCTGATCGCCTTGCAGGCAGCGGCCGATCAGCTTCTCGTCTGAGGCCTGAGTCAGAGCAGAACGGGGCGAAGATGACCCAGCCCGCGAAGACTGATCGGGTCCCTCTTTTTGCCGGCCTGTTGCGGCTCCGCTCATCGCGCTCCAGCGTTTTCCATCGCCGGACCGCGAATATAGAGTTCGTCCGCATTCCATAACGTATAAGGGTCGAGCACGGCAGGATGGAAGTTGCCGACGCGCGCATTAGCGCCCGCAAGAATGTTGGGCGTTCCCAGGAAAATGAAGGGCAGATTGTCGGCGATCAATTGCTGCGCGCGATCATATAACTGTTTGCGTTTGGCATAATCGAGCGTTACCATCTGTTGCTGCATCAGTTGGTCGAGTTCGCGCTCCCAGCCCGTTGCGGGCTGCTTTTCACCCATGTGCCACAGGTGCGATGTACCGTTGAAGGTCCACACATTCATCTCGGGATTTGGATCGGCATCGCCACCCCCGAGCCCCATGATCGCCGCGTCGTAGTCAAAACTCCGAAACACGCGATCGATCATCGCCCGAAATTCCAGCGGAACCACGTGCACCTGCATGCCTAAATGCGACAAATCGTCCTGCAGCAACGTCGCCATTTTCATGCGCTGGTTGTTCGATGAACTGGTGATGATCGAGAACTCAACCGTGCGCCCCGTAGAATCCTGTAACTGTCCCGCGGAATTCCACGAATACCCCGCCGATTTCAGCAACTGGCGCGCTGTTTCGACCGACTGCGCTGGATGCGGGAGGGTCTGATTGACCCACAGCTTATTTCCCGGCCCAACGTTGCCCCACAAAGGTGCACCGCGTGACCCATAGACCAGACGCACGAGCGATTGACGGTCGACCGCGATATTGATAGCCTGCCGAAATTTCAGATCGCGGAACCATGCCTGGTTAGCCGCAACTTCATCTGGTTTCTTGCCGCTAACATCGTTCAGATTGAACAACAGAAAGTTGTATTCGAGGCCGGGCCCCATATCCGCTAACTGCGATCCCATGCGCGATTTGTCGCGCGCAAGCAAGTTATAGTTTTCCGAACTGAGGCGGCTGACGATGTCGGTCTCGCCCGCCTCAAAGCGCATTACCTGCGCGTCCTCCGTGCCCACAAACAGAAAGACCAGTTCGTCCAGGTAAGGCAGTCGCTGGTTTTCGCGATCCACCTTCCAGTAATAAGGATTGCGTTCGAGAACTACGCGCTGGCCGGGCACATATTGCTTGAGCCGGAAGGGCCCCAATCCTGCAATCTCGGCGGCAGATACATTTAACGGCCACGCTTGCGCGAAATGCCCCTCGTGGTAAGGCTTTTCGAGCAAGTGCTTTGGAAGTATGGCCAGTCCGTCGAATAATCTTTCAGCGGCCGCATAGGGCCGCGGTAACACGAAGCGCACCGTGTATTGATCGAGCTTGGTGACCGCTATGGGCTTGCCGTCAATGATCAGCAGATCGCGCTGCGGCGAGTCGACGGCCTCATCCATGTAAACCCTGAACGAAAAAATCACATCGTCAGCATCGAAAGGATGGCCGTCGGAGAAGCGAATCCCCTTGCGAAGCTGGAGAGTAAACGTGCGGCCGTCGGCGGATATGTTCCAGGATTTCGCGAGCGCCGGCTCCGTTAGTTG
This sequence comes from Terriglobales bacterium, assembly GCA_035483045.1. Classification (GTDB taxonomy): domain Bacteria; phylum Acidobacteriota; class Terriglobia; order Terriglobales; family Acidobacteriaceae; genus Acidiflorens. The sequence goes on along the minus strand of DATHQD010000037.1, from coordinate 19,703 downwards.
CGATGATCGGTTGATCTCGATGAGGTCGCCCATCAACCGCCCAATCACCTCGCGTGACACTGCGTCCGTCGCCGTAACGGGATTGAGCGTCTTCGGTTCGGAGCGCTGACCGATGGTCAAATGCCCGCCGTAGTGGCCACTAACGTCAGCCAGGCGCGCAAGTTCTTCGCCCGGTTTAGCCGGTTCAGGAGCGGGCGCCGCGGCGAAGCACACGCCAGTAAGCAGACACACGTGTAGGGTTAGGCGGATCAACTTCATTCAAGACCCCTTACCCCACAGAACGGTTTTCTAGGCTAGAAGGATTTTAACCGGGAATGAAACAGCTCAGCCAGAGAACTATAGAGTACGGAAGTAACTACCAGAGCGAGGGCCGGAGCGAGCAGCCATCCATAGGAGACGAGGACGCTATATTGCTGCAAAGTGCTGAGCATATTTCCCCAGCTCGCCACGGGCTCGTTCACTCCAAGACCAAAGAAAGAGAGCGTAACTTCGGCGGCAATGTAACGCGGAACGAGTAATGCAGCCTGAGTAAGGAGCAGGCCGAAAACTTCGGGCAGAATATGGCGCCTCAGGAGATAGAAATCAGTCGCGCCGAAACCGCGTCCCGCCAGAACATAGCTTCGGTTTCGCGAGCTGAGTACCACCCCACGCACCAATCGCGCTGGACGAGCCCATCCGATCAGCCCGATGACGCCCGTTAATAAAAAGAATGTACGAAGCGTACTGAGGTGCAATGGCAGGAAGGCTCGCACTCCCAGCAGAAAATAAAGCCATGGGAGCGAAAGAAATAGCTCGTTTACTCCCATCAGCAGCTCGTCAACCCAGCCTCCGTAGTATCCGGCGATGATCCCGATGAAACCGCCGGCCAGCAGAGTGACCACAGTTGCCACGACTCCAGCCGCCACAGAAATCTGTCCACCGTAAAGTACACGCGAGAATTCATCTCGGCCGTAGGCGTCGGTGCCTAAAAGAAAGATCCTCGCCGGTTCGTTCACTCCAAATAAGTGCGTGGTCGACGACCAAACACCGAGTAACAAGTAACTTGCTCCAGTTACAAACAAGCGCACTTGATACTCGCGGCTGCGATCTTCCCGATAACCCCCTTCCTGGTCACCTTCCGCTAAAACGGTTGACGGGTAAACAAACGGGTGGAAATGAAATCCTGATGCACCCTTAAAGTGCAAACGAGTTGGCGGAGCATAAGATAACTCGCGGTTCTGTGTAGTGGGATCGTAGGGCGCGAAAAAGCCTGCCAACAACAGCACCACATGCAAGCCGACCAGCATCACGACCAGGACGGTGGCTTTAGCGCGCATCTACTCCCTCTTTGCGAATGCGCGGGTCAACGGCAAAGAGCATCACGTCCGCGACAAGATTCCCGCCAACCATAAACAGCGCGGAGAACATGATTCCCCCGAGGACGAGATATAAGTCGCGCGACAAGGTCGCCTCCAGAATCAGCGGACCTAAACCAGGCCATCCGCAAACTACTTCAACGATCAGCGATCCACTAAGGAGGCCGGCCAGAGAAAAGCCCAGCAGAGAAATGGCGGGATTCGCGGCGAGCGGTAACACGTGGCGAAAAAGCAACCTGCTCTGGCTCATCCCCAAACCACGGGCGGCTTGAATGTAGGTCGCACCCAATACTTCAAGAACGCTGGCGCGAACGTGCCTGACGATGATCGCGGTTTCCCCAAGCACGAGGATGAAGGCGGGTAACGCAAGATGTCGCGCTAGATCCTGCAACTTCTCCGGCATAGAAAGTGCGTCCGAGTCGGTCGACATCATCCCACCGACAGGCAGAATGCGCCAGCGAACCACAAGCGCGAGCAGGCCCACGGCGATCACAAGTTCGGGGATCGAAATGACGAACGAACTGCCGAGAGTAACGAGCCTATCAACCAGCCCACCGCGCCGATTGGCGGTCCACACTCCAAGCGGGACGGAGATCAGCCAAGTGATCGCGAGCGCAAATGTGGTAAGCAGCAAGGTATTTTTCGCGCGGCTCCATAACAACGGCGCAACCGGAGTGTTATACGCGATCGAATAGCCTAGATCCGCACGCAGCGCAGCCTTTACCCATCGCGCATATCTCACCGCCAGCGGCTGATCCAATCCATAGCTGGAGCGCAACGCCGCAATTGTCTCAGGTGAGATCTGCGGGTTGAGCCGCATTTCGTCGAAGAAACTTCCCGGCGCCATCTCTGTAAAGAGGAAGCAGAGCGCCGAAACCCCCACTAATAACAGGATTGCGCGCAATAGCCGGCGGAGGATGTAACTCACAAAGGCGCTCCCGTTGTTGCGGTAAGTGCCACTGCCGTTGTCTTCGCCAAAGCCAGAAGTTTCTTTGTTGCCACATGTGTGGGATCGGAAACAATCTGCTGCGCCGGACCACTTTCTACGATTCGTCCGCCAGCCATAACTCCGATCACGCCGGCTAGCCGCACCACCAACGCCAGATCGTGGGATATCAGCAGATATGTCAACCGGTGAGCAGCTTGCAGATCGAGCAGCAGATTGGCGATTTGCGCTTGCGTCGATACGTCAAGACCGGTGAGCGCTTCGTCCAGAACGAGTAAGAGCGGACGCAAAGCCAGAGCCCGCGCCAGCGCCAGGCGCTGGCGTTGCCCGCCGCTGAAATTAGAAATCGGTCGATCCATCCAATCCGGAGACAGCCCAACTTCCGTCATCAAGCCGCCCACGCGATCGCGCCGTGCTTGCTGATTGCCGACTGTCTTTCGCTGGATCCGAAGAGGCTCCTCAATGGCTTCGAGAGCTGAGAAGCGCGGATTCATCGAACTAACCGCGTCCTGGAAGACCATTTGGATGCGGCTGCGAAAAGGTAGCAAAGCGCCCGAAGAAAGTTGTGCAATGTCCGTTCCCTCCATCAGAATCTGACCGGCATCCGGCCTTTCGATACGTGCCACGCATCGTGCCACAGTCGACTTGCCCGACCCCGACTCTCCGACGAGTGCCAATGTCTGTCCGCGTGGAATTTCGAAGTCTGTGGAAATCACCGCTTCGACCCGCACTCGCTTTTTCCAAAGCCCGCCGCGGACGTATTGTTTTGATATGCCGACAACTCGCAGCAAATCCTCACCTGATAGGTCGCCACGAAACGAGCTGGAGGGAGAATTAGACGAGTTAGTTGTTGAGTTAGTCGCCAAGTTACTCCCCATACTTGAAACAGCTTACCGGTCGCGAGGGTTTAGGCAGAAACTTCTGCGGATAGCGCTGCGAGCAGATAGGCATACTCTCAGAGCAACGCGGCTCAAACCGGCAACCCTGAGGAATGCAAGCGGGATCGGGCGACTCGCCCGCAATCGCCGGAAACCGCGACATAGCGCCGGCGTTGGTGAGTAGCGATAACGCAATTCGCACCAGAGCCTGTGTATAAGGATGCAGCGGCCGCGCGAGGATTTCGACGCTGTTCCCAACTTCGACGATGCGGCCGGCATACATCACTGCGATACGATCGGCAAATCCGGCGAAGAGCGCGGGATCGTGGCTGATAATCAAAATTGCTGTGCCATGCTGCTGCCTGATCTGCGATAGCAACTCGATGATCCCGCTCTGCAAAGTTGCATCGAGTTTGCTGGTCGGTTCATCGGCGATTAGAAGAGCCGGCCTGCAGGCAACCGCTTGGGCAATCGCGATCCTCTGCTGCTGTCCACCGCTGAGTTGATGGGGGTATGCAGAATAGATTTCTTCGGGCCGGTCGAAGCCAACCTCGCCCAGCAGCTCCATCACTCGCTGGCGGCGTTGTGCGGCACCGAGTAGCAAGTGCGCCCGTAACACCTCGCCGATCAGCGCTCCCGCCGTCATCACCGGATTCAGGGACAGAGCCGGATCTTGCGGGATGAGCGCTATCTCTCGGCCACGTATCGAGCGCAATTCCGCGGCGGAGAGATTCACCAACTCGCGGTCACGGAATAAAATTCGACCCTCGCATTTCGCCCCGGCAGGCAGCAGTCGCAACAGAGCGCTTGCCAGCGTGCTCTTGCCGCAACCGGATTCGCCCAGAATCCCAACGATCTCTCCGGCGCGAATGTCTAGGCTAACGCCGTCCAGTGCGCGAATCGGCATGCCCTCATCGGCGCAATACGTGACCGCCAGGTCGCGAATGTCTATAAGAGGATCCCTTGAGCCATCCAAGCAACAACTCCGCTAGTCCGATATTACCGGCAACCGGCATCCTCGCAATTACCTACTTAAGGACCCGAAGCGCCCAAACGCACTCTGCTGGAAAAGCCCTTCAGCCGCACCGCCCTCTTGAATACCATCCACAAGACGCTGGGATAGCCCAACTCTTGGGTCATATAACCAATGGACTGGTGATGGAGATCACACATCGCTGTGGGAAAGCACCCAGTTCCAGGCCCGACTCAGGCGCAATCGAAAATATATTGTCCGTTGCCGCACCCAGCAATGCTATTATTTCGTTCTACTTACACAACTTCCATAAATTTTGGGCCCCTGAGCGACAATGGCGAGGCGCTTGCCGATGTACGTGTGAGCGGAGGCAATAAATGGCCACACAAGCAGTCAATCATGCCCAGAAACTTTCAGCAGTAGACCGGACCTTCGGCGACCTTCCCCGAGCTGCAGTCGAAGCCCTTGAGCAAGCCGCCGTCACCACGAGCTATCCCACTGGCGCCGTCCTGTTCGCCGAAGCGCAATCCCCGCGCGGCGTCTACATCGTCCGTCGCGGTCGCGTAAAGCTCTCCGTCTGCGGCAGCGATGGCAGAACACTCATCCTTCGCATCGTCGACGTGGGCTGCCCATTGGGCGTGGCCGCCGTAGTCTCCGGGCGCCCCTACGAAGCGACGGCTGAAACGCAGGAGCCCTGCGAGATCAGCTTTCTCCGCCAATCGGATCTGCTGCGCCTCATGCGCCAACACGGTGAACTTGCCCTCTGGATCACACAGCATATCAGCCGCGATTATGCTTCGACCTGCCGCGAAATCCGCGACCTCATCCTCTCCGACTCCGCCAGCGAAAAACTCGCTCGCCTGTTAGTAGGATGGCTGGACGAGAACACCACCGCCAAGAACCCCGGCCAAATGAAGCTGGCCTTGACCCACGAAGAGATCGGCCAGATGATCGGTTCCTCGCGCGAAACCGTAAGCCGTCTCTTCGCCGGATTCAAGAAGCAGCACCTGATTCAGCAGACCGGCTCAACCCTTGTAATCCCGAACCGCGTGGCCTTGGAGTCGCTGATCACCGCGTAAGATCTGCGCGACAATTCGAAACCGCTCGTTCGTTAGTCACTTCGTTTGGGGCCGGCATCCTCCTCCGGCTCCATTTTTTTGTCCGCTTGTTGCGTGGAGCGGACACTCCTGTCCGCTGCTTGTCATCTAAGTGGCACCCGGTGCTCCAATAGTTGCTTCAATTGTCGAGGTTAATAACGTCTATTTTGAGAATGCGGTAAAACCCTGGTGGGCGCGCGGCATCTCATTTCCAACGAGTTCAGGGTTCTAACCCTCGTTGCGCTGTCGTCAGTATGAGGTCCTAGGCATGGCTAGCTCGGTCTTGATCGTGGACGATAGCCCGGCAGTACGCCAAGGTCTGGTGCGACTATTTGCCGATGGTGGGTTTGAAGTGTGTGGCGAGGCGGAAAACGGCCCCGCAGCGATCGAGCAAGCTCAAAGATTAAACCCGAGCCTGATTGTAATGGACCTCTCTATGCCAGGGATGAATGGTATTGAGGCAGCGCGTTGTCTCAAACAGACCCTGCCGACCGTAGTGATTATTATCTTGAGCGATTACGGCGGAATGTTCCCCGAGCAGGAAACTCGCGCGATTGGCATTGCCGCTATCGTTTCGAAAGTGGAGTGCCCGTCGGTACTGCTTCGCGAGGCCAGAATTTTGCTCGGTCAGGCCGCAGCTTGATTTCGTCCGCTCGCCAGCGATCCTCGCCAGCGGTCAAGGTCAGGTTCTATGTTCGTCGCATAAGAATTGCGACCGGACTGGACAAAACCATGCAACTCCGGCACGCCGTTAGTCATGGTGGAAATAGAAGAGGTTTCCGTCCAGATCCTTTACGGTGAATTGTCGTAATCCCCAAGGCTTTTTTTCCAGTGGATCCACGATGTTCGCACCTAACGACTTCAGTTCCTGATACGACGCATCGATATCTTCGGCGAACACCCAGTGAATGGCAGGTTCGAACGGCGGCTTCCGCTTCCGAAAGAATATCGCCACACCAGGGCGTGACACGGCCCCAATCTCTTTACCTGGGTAAAGCCATCCGATCTCAAAGCCGAGTGCGTCCCTGTAATGCTGCTGTGCGCGCTCGACATCAGCCACCGGCAACTCCGGCACTGGCGGGCCGAGCGAGCTCATTTTCTCTTTTGCGATCATAGAGCCTGTCCTTCGCTCCCCTTTATGCAACAAAACCGCCCACGCGTCAAATTAGGGCACTACCATCATCGTGCGCAGTTATTTCGACACCTGATGCCTGGAGTATGATGAGCGGAAAATGAAGAACACCGCCGTTTTGCTCCTCAGCACTCCCATGCCGCTCGCTCGCAAAGGCGTGGTGGCGGAAATCTCCCAATTCCTGATTAGCCACCACGGAAGCGTCCTGCACAGCGACGATCATCTCGACAGCGACCGCGACTTGTTTCTCTCCCGGCTGGAATGGGATCTGGACGGCTTCGATATTCCCGTCTCTGATTTCGAGCACTACTTCGAGCCTCTCGCCGAGCGCTACGGTATTCACTACCACCTGGCGTTGACCAGTTACCGCCCCAGGATCGCCATCCTCGTTTCGGCCTATGACCACTGCCTCGCTGATCTGTTGTACCGGCACAGAACCGGTGACTTGGTATGCGACATCGTCATGATTATTAGCAACCACGCTACCGCCAAGCCGCTGGCCGACTTTCATCAAGTCCCCTTCCATCTGCTGACTAATCCCCAAGACAAGCGCGAGTCTGAGCAGGAGATGCTTCAGCTACTCGGGCAGGATGTCGATCTGATCGTGCTCGCGCGTTATATGCAAATCCTCGGACCGGATTTCGTCGCCCAATACCTGTTGCGTATGATCAACATCCACCATTCTTTCCTCCCGGCTTTCATAGGCGCGAAACCCTATCATCAAGCCTTCGAGCGCGGCGTAAAGCTGATCGGGACCACCAGCCATTACGTCACCGCCACTCTCGACGAAGGACCAATCATCGAGCAAGACGTGGTCCGCGTCTCCCATCGCGACACGGTCGAAGACATGGTACGCAAAGGTCGCGACTTGGAAAGAGTAGTGCTCTCACGCGCCGTGCGCTGGCACCTGGAAAACCGCATCCTCGTCTACCAGAACAAGACGGTGGTGTTCGCTTAGAAACTGTTGGAGAGCTCTCGGCCGGATCAACTGTCTCTAACTCCCTACCCCTCCACTAGACAATCTCCCGCACCGCCCGGTGCGCCTCATCAATGGCGACATCGGTTTCAGCTTCTGCGCCGGCATCTGAATTAGCGATGGCGATTCGGCCGTAGCGTTGACGCCCTACAACCCAAGGCTCTTCACCTTTTTTCCAGTCGGGATCGAATAACGAATTTGGAGCATAAGCGTAGCCGTGGGCCCAGCGGTTAACCGTGATGCCCTGAATGTCGCGCGCGGGATCGAATCCGGCCGAGCCCAGCATGAGTCCCAGTTGCTCGCGGATGTTGTGCTCGAATGTAGAGAAGGGTGTACTCATCAACTCGGCTCGTCCGGCGCGATTCTGATCGCGTGCGGGCAATCCGCGCTCGCAAGGCGTGCGCAGCATAAACAGAATCATCGGCTCGTCTGGATTCGACGGAAAGTGATAATCGCCCAGGCTCACCGGATAATCGAGCGCCGTGAAGCTGTGATAGCTGCCGGGAGAGACGATCTGGTGAATGCCGAGTTTATGAAAGCTCGTCCAGTTTGAAATGGCAACATGAGTATAGACGAGCGGCATCTTCACGAGATACGAGAGCGCCTGCCGCTGGTTCTGTGGCAACTCGGGACAGATATACGGAATCATGGTGTTGTAGCAGGCGAGGATGCAATGTTTCGTGCGCACGGTTTGCAGCTTGCCGCCCCGGTCGTAAGCGATTGCAACTTCGATCGCAGCTCGCGCCGAGCCAACATGACTAACGTGCACGACGGTACTGTTCAACCGTATGCGAACCGGCGAATCAGCCTGGTCGAGACGGCTGTAATCGGCGCGGGCGGTAACGATATCGCCCATAGCATCGTTGTGCGCGGAATGTCCGGAATCGTTGTGGCTGGGGATTGCGGAGGGCACGAGGCTCTGCACTAATAGCCGCGCAATCGAAGCGTTGCCGTCGGGGAAATGAAAAATATAGGGCTCTCTCTCCGGAGCTTCGATCCCAAGGCCGTCGAAGCCCGGATAGCTGATAGCGCCATAGTCGTCTCCCGCCATGAAGCAATCAATCGCCGGAACGGCCTCAATGCCGACAGCAAACAAATCGTTGGTGTAGGTCTGAAAAAAAGGCAGAGCGTCGGGAGTGACTTTGCAGACCTGAGTAAGAAAGTCGGCATAACTGATTTTGCGCAGTCGCTCAATCTTTTGCTGGCGAGTAAGGCCAGGGAAATAGTCTTTTTTATCGGTGTAAACGCGAGCAATATCGCTGCGGACAGTTTCTGAGAGCGGCGACTTCGCCAGAAATTCCGGCCACGGACTCTTGCCCAGTCCGGTAACGAGGCGATCTTCGCCGAAAGTAGCGCGATCGTAAAACACAGCAGTACCAAGTTGACTGTAAAGCTTGCGATCGTAAGCCTTGTAGAAACGATTCAGATCGATGCCGAGTTCCGCCAACAGCCCGCGCGCAACCTTGCTATATTCGCCAGGCCGCTCGATCGACATAGTGCCGCCGTGGGCAAGCAGCGTGCGATCGCCAACGCGGAACTCGTTGCGCTTGGCGTGACCTCCAAAGTCATCGTGATTGTCGAGAATGAGAATGCGCGGGCTTTTTCCGGCGGCCGTCTTCGTGCCACTCTTTTTCTCTGCGAGTTGGCGATAGAAATAAGCGGCGGAGAGTCCGCTGATGCCGGCACCCACTATAACCAGATCATAGGTCTCACCCGTGCTATCAGGTTTGACCGCCGAGCCCGAGTCCGCGTCCCACGCCTCGCCGTCGCGCAGTCGATGCGCGTAGGTAAAGCTGCCATCGTGGTTACCGCGCATTCCAGTCAGCGCCGGAGGATAGTAGCCAGCCGATTTTTCGGGCGCGTAGGATGATTCGTCAAAAGCCAGCGTGGCGGGCGGCAGCAAAGAGCCGCCAATAGTAAGCGCAACTCCATTGAGAAAATCCCGGCGCGAGATGGCGCGACTCATTCCGAGATCGTTATTGTGAAGCGTGATATTGCAGCCATCCCCATTTCGCAAATCTTCGTTTTTGTTCATTATTAAAACTCAGGATTGCAACTCTAGCTCTTTCTCGCCGAGAGATACCGAGCCAACTCTTTCATTGTGGTTGCAGCCTCGCCATATTCGTCGAGCTCCGAGCACGCCCGATCCACCAGCGTGTCGGCCTTCCGTATCGACTCCTCGATTCCAAATACCGCAGGATAAGTAGTCTTCTCCGCCGCCGCATCCTTGCCCGCAGTCTTTCCCAGTTGCTCGGAGGTCTGCGTCAAATCGAGCACATCGTCCACGATCTGAAACGCCAGGCCAATCGACTCACCATAGGTTCGCAGTCGCACAATGTCGCCCGCGCTGCCGCCCGCGTAAACTCCTCCACTGACCACGCTAGCGGTGATCAGGGCGGCGGTCTTCGAGCGGTGAATATATTCAAGTGTCGCGAGATCAGGCTTCTTATGTTCCGCTTCCAGGTCCACAACTTGCCCGCCGATCATGCCATCAATAGTGCCAGTGGCGTGCGCGATTTCGCGAATGATCGCAACCCGCGCCTCCGCCGGGCAAATGATTTGCGCCAGCACTTCGTAAGCCCGCGTCTGGAGCGCGTCCCCCGCAAGAATGGCGATCGCCTCGCCAAACGCCTTGTGGCAAGTGGGGCGTCCACGGCGCAGATCGTCGTTGTCGAGCGCCGGAAGATCGTCATGAATTAGAGAATAGGTGTGGAGCATTTCCAGAGCCGCCCCCACTTGATCGATGCCGGGCGGCAGCGACGCCACGTAGGACGATTCCGCAGGCGACGACTTTTCCGACGAAGCCGCGGCAGACCGAGCATGAGAACGCCCGTGCGCATCAGGATGCACATCTGCAGCCGATCGAATCATGCGCCCCGCTTCCATGCACAGAATCGGACGCAGCCGTTTGCCCCCGGCGAAGACGCTATGCCGCATCGCCTGATGAATGGAAGTAGGATGCTGGGTGGCTGGCGGCAAAAGTTCCTCAAGCGCCACCTCGGCCGCTTCGCGACCCTGCTCCAGAAGTTGTTTCAGCATCGAGACGCAGTATAGCAAGGGGCAGGAAAGGCGCGAGCTAGGAAAAACAAGAGGCTGGAAAGTCAAGGGCTAGGAAAGGCAAGGGTCAGGAAAGGCGAGGATCAGGAAAGGCGAGGATCAGGAAAAGCGAGGGGTTAGGAAAAGCAGCAGAGGCGGGAGGATCTGGTTATCTTTCCCAGCTATTTCTTTTCCCGTACCTTGCGTTTCCTGCACCTCGCTTTTCCTGATCCTCGCCTTTCCTGGCCGCTGCTTTTCCTGGCCTGTCAGGCTGCGGCGCGCTGGGTCACGCCCTGCGAAACCGAGCGAACCACGTCATCCCCGCGTGGCTCACAAATGTCTGACGCGCCCAGACTCATGGCTTCGGCCCAAAGTTTGTCATCCGCCAGCCGGTGAGTTCCGACGATGCAAAGGCCGGGAAATTCTCGATGTAAACGCTCCATCTGGCCGAGGTCCACCTCTTCCAGGTCAAGCACCAGCGCTTCCGCACGATGCTGCGAAACGGCAAGCCGCGCTTCTGCCGACGAACGCGCCACGTAAACCGATTCAAAGTGTTGGGATAGACTGGCTACCAGAGTTTCAGCAGTTCCAGGGTCATTCTGATAGAGAACTACGCGGAGTGGTTCCATGGATCCCCCTGACGTTTGCCGCAGGTTTGCGGCGGCCTTGGCTGCGACAGCTACATGGCTAGCACAGGCGTTGACGTTGTTTAATCCGATCCGAGTGCGACCGCGCTATTTGCGCGACGCCTTCTCGGCCGGGGGCTCGAAAGGTTCAGCTTGAAGTTTTCCGTTCTGCTTGAGCAGAATCTCGACTTTGCCTTCCGCCTCTTCCAATTGATTGCGGCAGGCGGCGGAAAGTTGCATACCTTCTTCAAAAAGCGTCAGTGACTTCTCCAGGGGAACCTCCCCTTTTTCCAGTTCCTGGACAATCTTTTCGAGACGCTCAAGGCACTCTTCAAACTTTACCAATCCAATTGCTCCTGCACCTATTGTAATGCGGCTTGCGACGAAAAATGTAAAGTGAAATATTTCAATTCGCACAATTTGTTGGGCAGGTGTGTTCCCAAAACTACACAGATGCCGGCCGCTTCGATCCGAGCGCCTCAAGCACGTCAACCGCCGAGGCATACCGTCCCTGCGGAGCGCTGATCTGGGCCCCCTGCACCCGGTCGCGGAGCGCGCTCAACATCTCCCGCGCGATCGCCACACCCTCCTCGCGAGCCGCTTGCGGGCTCGCCGCCCGCGTCATTCTGTTGAGAATTTCATCAGGCACCGATACCCGCAGCTCGTTTTTCATGAACTCAGCATTGCGCGCGCTCACCAGCGGCCAGATTCCGGCAATCAGCGGAATGCGGCAGTGTTCAATCCGCCGCAGAAACTTCTCCAGTAGATTAAGGTCGAACACCGGCTGGGTCACGACGTACTCCGCTCCCGCCTGCACCTTATATTCGAAGCGCTTAATCTCCTCGTCGAGGTTGGGCAGCCCCGGGTTGGCTCCCACGCCAATGACAAAGCTGGTCCCGGTGCCAATCGGATTCCCACCGAGATCAAGCCCACGATTCAAATTGTGGACGATATTCACCAGACCGATAGCATCTACATCAAACACCGCCGTCGCGTCCGGATAGTTGCCCATCTTCGGCGGATCACCGGTAATGCAGATCAAGTTGCGAATGCCAGTAGCAGCCGCGCCCAGCAGATCGGATTGAATACCCAGCACATTTCTGTCGCGGCAGGTGTAGTGCAGGATGGCTTCAATGCCAACCTCCTGCTGCATCAGCAACGACAATGCCTGGTTGCTCATGCGCGCCGAAGCGCGTGGGCTATCCGGAATATTGATCGCATCCACGCCGACCGACTTGACGAACTTCGCGCCCTCTATCTCTTTGCGTATGTCGATGCCCTTCGGCGGCACGATCTCGACCATGGTGACAAACTCGCCAGCGGCAATGCGGGCGCCGAGGCGCGAACGTTCGGCCATCGGAACGGTAGCAGGTGCTAAGGGCGCGTTTCCGGAATGAATCGCCTCTGTAACGGCGGTTTTGCCGCGCGCTTCGCCCACCCGCAGGGCCGATTTCATGGCGCGGATGTGATCGGGCGTGGTGCCGCAGCATCCGCCGATCAGCTGCACTCCCGCAGCTACAAATTTTCGCGTGTAGCTCGCCATGTATTCCGGCGAGCAGAGATAAATATTCCGTCCCTCAACTGAGCGCGGCATACCTGCATTCGGTTGCGCGGCCAGGGGCAGGGAAGTCACCGCTCGCACGCGTTCGATCGCATCCAGCATAGCGACCGGCCCCACGCTGCAATTGATGCCGAGCACGTCGATATTCCACTCCGTCAGCCGTGCGGCGAAAGCCTCCGGGTCTGAGCCATCGAGGCAGTTGCCATCTTCGTCGATCGTGACCTGCGCGATGATCGGAATCTTCGCATCTACATCGCGGCACGCGAGCACGGCCTGGTGCAGTTCTTCAACGTAGCCAAAAGTTTCAAGCATCAGCAGATCGACACCACCTTCGATGAGAGCGGCAGCCTGTTCGCGAAAAGCTGTGCGCGCCTCTTCAAATGAAGTTTTGCCCAGCGGCTCAATGCGGACACCGAGCGGGCCCATTGATCCCGCCACCCATACGTCGAAACTTTTTGCCGCGTCGCGAGCCACGTGCGCGCCCGCAATATTGATGTTGCGGACGCGATCGGTCATACTATGCCGCGCCAGGCGAAAGCTGTTGCCGCCGAAAGTGTTGGTCTCTATGATCTCAGCCCCGGCGTGCAAATAATCGTGGTGCACGGCGCGGATCAGCTCCGGCTGTGACACGTTCAGCTCGTCATAGCAGCGGTTGATAAAGATGCCCTTGGCATAGAGAAGCGTGCCCATGGCCCCATCGCAGAGCACGGGCGCTCGCTTCAAACGTTCAATAAGGTTTTGGGCCATTCATTTCAGGATACAAGAAGGTGCGAGATAATTGCATCTTTGAGTGTGACGTCCGGATTCATTTTCACCACTGAGGCACGGAGTCGCGGAGGATGCACATGGGCATTGATGTCAAAGGCATGGCGCCGTTGTTCCAAGTATTCGATATGCCAACCTCAATCGCTTTCTATCGGGATGTGTTGGGCTTCGAAGTCGTGGCTACTTCGCGGCCGGAGCAATTCGGGTGGGCATTGCTCCGCTTAAATGGTGTGGAGCTGATGCTGAATACGGCTTACGAAGATGATTCGCGACCGGCCAAACCTGATCCCGCGCGGATTGCCGCCCACGACGATACGGCGATTTACTTCGGGTGTCCCGACGTGGACGCGGCCTACGAATACCTTCGTTCGCGGATCACCAGCCTGAAAAAACCGAAAGTCGCGCATTATGGAATGAAGCAGCTGTATCTCCACGATCCAGATGGCTACAATCTCTGTTTTCAGTGGCCCTCCGAAAAGCAAAAGCCTTAAGCACCAAGGATAGCGAGGTCGACGAACACCGCTTTCGCGCCTCCCAGAAAGAGAGTATGCTGGCAGCACCTAATAAGGTGCTTTAGAGGAAGGCGACGCCATGCTTGACATCACCAAGGACATTCAATCGCTGACCACATTCCGGCGTCAGTCGAGCACTTTCATCAAGCAATTGAAGAAGACCAAGCGACCTGTGATCCTGACGGTGAATGGGAAGCCAGCGGCGGTTGTGCAGGACGCTGAGGCTTATCAGCGGCTGCTCGACATCGCGGCCAGGGCTGACGCGGAGGAAGGTATCCGCCTGGGTTTGGAGGATGCAAAAAAAGGAAAGACAAGGCCTGCCCGAGAGTTCTTTGACGAGTTTGAAGCCAGACATGGCATACGTCGTTAAGATCACTCCAAACGCAGAACACGATTTAGCGAATCTATACGGGTAAATCAATGCCGACTATTCGGAGGCGGCACTCCAATAGTACCGTGGCATTAAACAGTCCATTCTTAGTTTGGAACAGCAGCCGAATCGCTGTCCCGTAGTGCGCAGGAAGGATATGTTGAGACACCTGCTTTACGGTCGCAAGCCCTATGTATACCGTGTGATCTATCGCGTGGTCGAGAGACAGAAACAGGTTGAGGTGCTCCACATCCGGCATGGCGCGAGGCAGAAGCTTAAATCCTCCGACCTGATGTAACTCGTGCCGTCCTTAACAGTTTCCTCAATCCCCTTTGCTATAATCCTTATTCTTGCATCCAAGCAATTATCCGTTCATAAAGCTGGAGTCCCAGGTTTGAAGAAAATCCCGATCCTTCTGTTATTTGTGTTGCCCGCGAGTTTGATCTGTCTCAGCTGCGGCGGCAGTACCCCGAGTGCCTCGAGAACCAGCGGCCTTCCCTATCGCGCCTTCATCTCGAATAGCGTCAGCTCCGGCACTTCGTCGGCCGGTGTTTTTGTCGTCAACGCACTCAGTGACGTCCGTCCGGCCGTCGCCCCCATCCCCTCCGGCAACAATCCCGGCATGATGGTCCTCACGCCCAATCTGGCGCTCACCCTCGTCTTCAGCGGAATCGGCACCCAGGCCTCCGACAATCAGTTCACCGTCATCAACAACGCCAGCGAATCCGCCGTCGGCCACGTCTCTTTACCTGGATTGACCGAGAGCTTCGTCGTCTCTCCAGACAGCTCCGCCGCCTATGTTGCTCTCCCCACCGCAAGCGTAGTCGGGCAAGAACCGGGCATCGTCGAGGCCATTTCCTTGAACAGCGGCGTCTTCAGCGGACTGGTCGACATTCCTGCAATCCACTATCTTTCCATCAACAACACCGGCAACCGCATTTTCGGCTTCAGCGATAACTCCAATTCGATCGCCGTCATCACGCCCTCGAATATCGGCATTCCTGGGGAGAATCCGGTCACTTACATTGGCGGTTTCGATCATCCCATCTGGGCGCTCTTCAGCCCCGACGACACCGCTGCCTACGTCCTGAACTGCGGCGCCGAGTGCGGCGGAAACCAGGCCAGCATCCAGCAGGTCAACGTGACGACCGGCACTCTCGTCGGTCCTGCTGTCGGCCTCTGCACGCTCGACATAAACAACAACTCACAGTGCGCCGGAACCGTCGCTACTCTTATTGGCTCGACCCTTTACGTAGCCGGCACGCCCTATACCGGCGGTGTCCCTTCCCAGCCCTGCACCGGGCAGACCACACAAGCCACCACCTGCGGGCTGCTCACTCTGTTCAACCTCAACACCATGAGCGTGGTCAATACCGCGCAGATCATCATCACCGACGGATATCACACCCGCATGGCAATGGGCGCCAACGGACAACTCTTCATTGGCGCGCGCACCTGCACCGAGATTATTCCGCCTATTTCCCCGCCTCCCGGAGCCGAGACTCGCGGCTGCCTTTCCGTATACAACACTCTAACGACGCCCGTCGGCAGCGCTCCCCCCGGCGGAGTTTTAATTCCTCCTGCCAACGGAGATGTCACCGGCCTCCAGCCCATCGGCAAGCGCGCCAACGATCCCAACCTGGCCCAGCAAGTGATTTACGTGGTGCAGGGCGGATCGCTCAATATCTACGACCTGACTATCGATGCGTTGGAATACAACCCGAACAATCCGAATAATCCGGGAAGGATCCCGAATCTCGTAGGCCAGTTCATCGACGTCAAGACCGTCGATTTCTAAGAGGTCATTCGCCAGTTCGATTGCGGTCGACTAGCGATCAACGACCGCCTGCGGCTCCAGCGTCATCTCATGCGCCCGATGCCCTTCGACCGCCTTCTGCGAGAAGGGAAACGCAAACGTCGACCCCTTGTACCAAGCCGTCCATTGATCCATGTAATAAGGACTGAGAAACACCCCGCTCTCTCCCGTCACCAGGTTCAGCGTGCTCTCATCAAAATTCGCGAAGTTCCACGTCGCCCGCTCCGACGGCCCAAACCCGCGTCCCACCTGCTTCACCGTCGAAGTGCTCCCGCTCAAAGGATGGATCCCCGGCCCCGTAAATCGCGCAATCACCGGAAGTCTCCGCAGCACCAGATGCTCAATCTCCACCGGATAATTCTCCCCCCACTTCCACTGACTAAGATCGGCCGGAGCAGCCGCATGGTCTCGCGCAGAGTCTCGAGCATGATCTCGAGAACGATCGTTCGCCTCGACAACGCTCCGCGACTGTGCGACGACATTTTCCATCGCCGCCGTCAACAGGCTCCCGTAATCCGCATATCCCGACGGCAACCATCGCGCCGGCTGCTTGGTCAGCACATTCTCCAGCCACACCGATGACATCGCCCAGTGATAAGTCTTCCAACTCAGCGCGTCTTCGCGACTCGGTCCCTCCGGCGCTGCGCCCAGCTTCGGCTCGAGGATCATCCGCACCAACTCCTGCCGCGCCTTCGTCTCAATCGTCGGAGCCGCCGCACCCGCCGACATCCTCCCATCCCAGTCGCGCAAAATATCCGCCGCCTTCTTCGCTCGCTCCGAAGCGCCCGCCACATGATCGATCGCATACACAAACTTGTCGGCGCAGAAGCGGTCATAAGTCGACGACACATCCATCTCCAGCGCCAGCATGTCCGCCGGAGCAAACTTCTTCCCCGACTCCAGCACGCGATAAATCCGATCCGTCCGCCATGGCGCGTCCCACTCTGTGCTGATCGAATACTTATATCCCGTCGGAGCAATCCGCCCGTTAGCCGTAGCCAAAATACCCGACGGCGGATCGTAGCTATGAGGCATCTCGTCGTAAGCAATCCAACTCTTCCATTCGTGCCCGTCATCGCTGCCACTCACCGGCAAACTGCCATCGCCCGACGCGCGAATCGGCACCCGCCCCGTTGCCTGATATCCAATATGCCCATCGACGTCGCCATACATCACGTTCTGTCCCGGCGCGCCAAAACTCGAGAACGCCTTGCGAAACTCCTCCCAATTCCGCGCCGAGTCGACGTCGAAAAAAACCAGCCCTTCGCCATCCTGCAAAGTCCAGCGCAAAGCAATCTTCCGCGTCTCGCCCGGAATGAGTTCACTAATAATCGGCCCATGCCGAGTAGTCATCACATCAAAAGTCACGTCCGGAGCGCCCTTGACGTGAATCGTCTCCGCGCGATGCGACGGCGCGACCCATCCCGCCGGAGTCTTATACTGCCCCTGCGCATTAAACTCCTCTATAAAATCATCCTCCACCGTAGGCCCAACATTAGTGAATCCCCAACCAATCCGCTCGTTATGCCCCACAATCACAAACGGAACCCCCGGCAGAGTCACTCCCGCAACATCGAAGTTAGTTGAGTTGTTAGTGGAGATGTTACTGGAGTTAGCGCCATCCTTAGTGTTACGGTTAGTCCCGCCATTAGTGCCGTTGTTATTGTTGCTGTTAGTCGCACCGCCAGCGCTGCCAATCACGCGAAGATGCGCAGCAAACCACAAGTTGGGCATCTGGTGATTCAGGTGCATATCGTTCGAAAGCAGCGGCTTCCCGGAAACCGTGTGCTGCCCGGAAACCACCCAGTCATTCGACCCCGCCCGGAACAAATCGCTCTGTTCAAGCGCGCCACCCCACAAATTCGCGGCATAATTGGTGGCGTAACTAGACACGCTCCGCAAGGATAAACTCTGAAACGATAAGCTCTGAAACGATAAGCTTTGAAGGGGCGCGGCTTCAGCCGCGCCGTTAAGGCCCTCTAAGAATGCGGGCTTTAGCCCCTGAGGGAAGCTCGGCGCCGGCTGCACTAAAGTGATCCGGCTGCTCCCACCCTCCGGCTCGACCTCTTCGTCATCATCGTCATCATCGTCGCGATCCGCCCCATCCTCCTCATCTATCCGCCGCATCTCCGTCGGAGGCCGATCCCTCCACGAAGAATTCACATAAAGGTCCGCCGTCAGCTCCGGACCCAGCTTCGCCAGAATCTTCTCCCGCTCCAGCGCCCGCCGATAACTGTAATGATTCAAATCCTGCACCATGCGCGCGCCGATCAACATAGAATCGGTGCCCGTCCAAGGCTGAGGCGTGTACTTCATCAACCGAAATTCCAGCGACAACCGGTCGCGATGCGATTCGATAAACGCATTCACCCCGCGAGCGTAAGCCTCGAAAAAAACGCGGTCGCGAGCCGAAATATTTTTCTCCGCCGACTCCGCGGCCTGCCGCAGCCCCAGAATCCGCTCCTCCCGATCCATCTTCACCGTAGCCGCGCCAATCACCTCCGAAAGCTCTCCCGCCGCCGACCGCCGCATCATATCCATCTGCCAGAGCCGGTCCTGCGCGGTGACATATCCCTGCGCAAAAAACAAATCCTGAAGCGAACCTGCCTCAATCGTGGGCACCCCGCGCTCATCGCGAATCACCCGCACCCGCGCAGAAATTCCCGGTACCGAAACCGCCCCATCCAACTGCGGCAGCGGACGCCGAGCCATCCAATAAAGCCACCACACCCCGCCAATCAGCACGACCAGCAAAAAACAAACGAAGTAGTAAACGACACGCAGCGCAGGACTGCGCCGTCGGACTCCAGTGTGGGAAATCTCAGGCAGGGAAGAAGTAGAAGCCATTACTCAACGATTGTAGGGGCGCGTGCTATGCGTGACAACCTGTCAGTAGAAGAAAATGGAGATGCGCCACTTTTCGCGTCTTTCGGGTAGGAAACCCACTTCTGTGAATCGCAAGATCTTACTAGGCGGAACGGAGTGAGCCATAAGGCTCCCGAAATATCAGTAGTTTCTCGCATCCCCCTTTCGTGTCATTGACGCTAACTCGAGCTATTTGCTAATTCTTGCCTTATCCGCGATCGGAGTGGTACCCCGGAGTCAGGATTCTTCAAGAACTCTGTCCTTGCCACCGTCGGTCGAGCAGTCAGTCAAATCTCAATTAAGACGGAATTAGAGTCCGCTGATTGGTGCGTCGGTGTAGTTGCATCTCAGCGGTCGGAGAAGATATGTCACGAATTCGTCAGAACATTGTTGCCCTAGCCCTCGTAGGATTTTCGCTTCTATTTCCGCTTGCTCGCCTGACTGCGCAGGATCAGGTGTTGATCCAGGGGACAGTCACCGACCGCACTTCTGGTGCACCGATTCAAGGGGTCAGCGTTCAAGCTGGTGGCCCGAGTGTCCTGACTGATGCCAATGGCAACTATTCCTTGACTGGCCTTCAAGTGACCCAGGAGACGGGCAACATCTATTTCTCCGGTGCGAAGGGGTATTTCAACTACTCCACAAGTTACGATTTGAGCCAGGGCACCCCGGTAACGATTAACGCGACGCTGCTCTACGGGGGGACGATTGTCCAGGGCGTGGTTACGGATTCCAACACGCAGGCGCCGATCTCGGGTGCAACCATTGGGGTGTATACCAGCGAGAGTGTTTACT
>DATHQD010000036.1:0-188654 GCA_035483045.1 Terriglobales bacterium | reverse complement strand
CATCGCTCCCACGAGCAATCTGGTGGCGGGTTCACAGTACTTTGCTTACGTCAGTTACGGCGGCAACGTGACGAACGTCGATGGCGTGAATGTGCAGGCTTACGAATTGGTCTTCACGGCGGGAACAGCGGTGGACACGGTCGCGCCAACCGTTATGACTGTCGCTCCTCCGAATTTGGCCGCCAACATCGGAACGAATGCCGGAGTCGCTGTCGACTTCAACAAGGCCATCAACCCGGTATCGGTGACCGGCAGTTCGATCCAGTTGAGCGGAGGTTCAATCACAGAAGTGCCGTCAAGTATCAGTTTTACGACGGACTACAAGCGCACTATAGTCGTCCCACAGGCGCCACTGCCGCCCAGCACGCAGATGTCGATCGCCATAGGAGGCGTCACAAGTCAGGCTGGGATAGCCGTCGCCAGCCAAACCACGACATTCACCACTGCCGCTGGTGCCGACTTTGTTGGACCTTATGTAGTCAATCCGAGCGTACAAAACGGTCAGACGGTCGGCACAAACGCCGTCTTCGCCCTGCAATTTAACGAGCCGGTCGACCCGGGATCGGTCAACCCAGCCGGTGCTCAATACGTATTCCTCTACGACTACACGTTAGGCTATGTCGCGACTACCACGAGCTACAGCGCTGACCTGACGTCCATCTTCTTGACGCCAACGGCCGCGCTCACAGCCAGCCACCAGTTTGAACTGTGCAGCTACTACGCGACAGATCTTTCTGGCAACCCGCAGCAGAATTTCTGCGTCAGCGGTTTCTACACCGGCGCTGGGGTCGTTACCGCCGGCCCGGTAGTGCAGCAGGTCAGTCCGCCAAGCGGTTCCACGGCGGTGGGCACCAATGCGCCTGTCGATATCCTGTTCAACGAACCTGTCTCCGGGGCTTCTCTCGCAGGCGTGACGTTGAACCAAGGGGCTTCGGTTATCCCCACGTCGACTTCGCTCTATGATGGCGACCACGGTGTCCAACTGCTGCCGCTGGTGCCATTGACCCCCAACACCACTTACACGATTAACGTGACGGGAGTGCTGGATATCACCGGCAACGCGCAATCCGCCTTTACTCCGCAGTCCTTCACGACGGGAACGGGAGTCGATCTGATTCGGCCCACGATCGTTTCGACGAACCCAACCAGCGGAGAGTCAAATGTTCCCGATAACACAGCGCTCCAGGTTGTCTTCAGTGAGCCGATGGACCCGGCAACATTCGATGCGAATAACAGCTTGACCCTGCGGGATGCTTCGAACAACATTGTGTCCGCTACCATCACCTTCTCGGGGAACTACACCACGGCTACGTTGCAACCCACGTCGAACCTGGTTGGAGGTGGCGCAACGTACCACTTCGAGATCGGTTATCAAGCCCCGCTGTATGACTTGGGTGGAAATCAGCTATCAGGGGCATACATAACATTTACGACGCAGTGAGGCGATCCGTCGAGCAGAAATGTATCGAGGCTGCTCGTAAACGATAACCGGGTTCCCGGGCCGTGAATTGTGATGCGCGGCTGGAATGTTGTTGCTCGCAATATGCAGGCCGAAATTCATGGAGACGCCGACTGACGGGGATCAGCCGAATCTGCGGCTTTTCGCGACGTGAGTGGCAATCCGGGTGCCAGCTGTGTGCCAGATTCTATGGACCCGGAGGGTCGGAAGGGAACGCCCCGCAGTCACCTCGTGCGACGAGAGTGAAGTGATCATCGGAGGTGTGCCTGATGGAAAGCGCATGGCCAGATTCGGTGCCCTCCTTCCACATCCCGTCGCCGACGCGAAACCAAAGCGGCGGTCGAACCTAAGGAAATTCCTTATCGAGAATGAAATAATCTGGCCGCCTAAGAGAACTTGGTTGGTCAGTCGCTGTTTGCGCAGGAGCGAAGGAATGCAAAAAAAATAGAAGGCCGATAATGGTGGAGGCGGCGCGGATCATGCTTAAACTCCTGCTGGCGATTGAGACGAAGGCCAAATGACAATCGGTCAACCGCAAAATGTACGGCGCCCAGGTTCATGAAGCAACAGGGTAGCGAAGCTTGTTACGAAACTCGAACAAGATCAAAGCCTCATCGGAAATGTGATTGAATAAGCTGCTCCTCTCAAAGTCCAGATATCACCGTACCATTGTGTAGATCGTTTTCCGCGAGCTGTATAGACGGCTTTCTTCCTTCTAAGATCTTCCTCCTACTGCCCAAGGTTGACCCACTGGCCGTTCCGTTTCACCTCGATTTTCGTTATGGGATGGATCTCCCATACCGATGCCCGCTGACTTCCAATGACTGGGATGTGCTCGTAGTCGTAGAGCAGCCACCCACTGATCCGCACCGGCACATTCTTGTTCACCACAGCATCCAAGTCCGACTTCGCCCACTTGTGGATTGGCCGGGTTCTAGCTGTTGTTTCAACGATGACAGCCTTGCTGATGTCGTCGACGCCGGCGGTGTCACTCGTGTAAATGTGCCAATCAACTTCGTCTGGATCCGTGAGTCCGCAGTTGGGCGACTCGGCGCCTTCCGGCTTGACCTTGTGAACGAGGAAGCCCTCAATCACGACCGGCGCGCCCGGCAGGTCCTCGGAATGATTCGCCGGCAAATCTCGCAAGTCCGCCCAATCGACTTTGACATATGCAGTGTCGGCGGGCGTGTCAGTGCGGTTCTTGTTGGTGTTCAGTGCTTTCTTTTTGTCATCGTTTCCGGGGGTACCAGTTAGGCCGCACACAGCTTCCCCATTGATGACAAGAGGCTGCCCTACAGCAGCGACGTGGGCCGCCAGGAGCTCAGCTATGATGTCATCTTCGACAAGTGCAGTGGCCTCTCCAGCATCCTCCTCGTCGGACACCTCTATGTTCTTCGCATAAACCCACCCCTTGTCGCCGTCATCGGTGGTTACATGAAGAAACGCGTTCCTGGCTGCGGGATTGACGAGCGTGAGTGTGGCGGGCGGCTTCAGTGTCGTGATGGCGGTGCTCGTCGATGACGCCTTGCTCCGAAGCACGACGTTGTGCTTGACGGTGGCGGTCTGGGCAGTGGCAAGGCTGATGGAAAGGACACAAACGGCGACTAAACGAAGGAATTTTCTCATGGACATTCTCCGCGCAGAAGATCGATCTACTGAGGCTATTAGTTGTGACACCTATCCGCACTCGTGCAGACCGGTGCGACATCAACATACACATCCCTTGGGAGAATCGGCGAGTAGAAGCCCCCTCAGACTAGCAGCTTGGAGAAAGCTGCTCTTTCTGTTCGCCGAATCAAGCCGGAACATACGCTTGAGAATCTATAAAGTCAAGAAGTAGAGTTGTGGATTAATCTTTCCAATTGCTACGCGTGTTGGGCAAGTAGGCGCTGACGAATGTGTGTGTCCGCCGGCACCGAGAGGCGCCTGCGCTGTGCAGTAGTGCTCACAATGGCCTTCGCACTCGTTCTGGTATGTAGGCAGTTATGGAGATGGCGTAAGATCACCGATCATTCAAAACGAGGATTAGTATCAGCGCAGCTACGAGCAGTCCGATACGGATTGGGTGCTCCCGAAAGTGGTGGAGAACTGAAGACCAGCTCATTGTGAAAATGATATTTCAGTCCGCAACACTCTGACCTTGACTAAGTTCAGACCGCCATAGGGGTGCGAACCGCAGGGTATTTCGGAAAGGGGAGGAAAGGCTTCGACCGTTTCTACCTGGCTGTTCCCGCTCGCGCCGACCACGGCGCGGAAGTGTGATCTACACGGTGCGGGACTGGGGCGCACAGGCGCAGTTTCCCGCAGATAATCCAGAGTGCGACCGCGCCTTTCCGTCAATTCGCCTTCACCTGGCCTTAAGGTAGGCACCTCGCGTGCCGCTGGTCTGAGGTGGGACAGCACGTTGAATACGATCCGCGTTGGATGCAAGAGACCTCAGATATTCAGAGCCGTTACTTGCCTCCCGTTCCTGATTTTGCCAGCCACAGTCCATTCGGGGGAGCAACCTCTTGGTTCCAGCTCCACACCGCCGCTCCCAATCCCGACTCCGGCACCAACCAGAACTGAAAAACTGTTTGTTGGTGTCATGGGGATTTAACGTCAAGGCTGCCTACCAAGAGGTATACTTTCTCGATCCGACCCCCACCTGAAAGGGGAAGTTTATGCGACGACTTTCGGGCTTCGTACTCTCCATTCTGGTTGTCTCCGTCTCGGGTACCTCCGCGCTCCACGCCCAGAAGAAACCGGACGTAGTTCGAGTCTGCGTCGCCAGGCTCAAGAATAGTACGCAGCATATCGTGAATGAGACCTGGCAACGGGACCAGCTAGTAAAGGCTTTCGAACGAATTAACAAAGGCAAAGATGTCAAGAAAGGGAAAGCCGCTCCAATCGAGGCAATACCACTGGAATTAAGGGAGGGCTCCGATCCCGAGGTGCGCGACAAGGATTGTCAATTCGTTCTCTACACTAACCTAACCGAAGTAGCGGAGGCTGGCGCGCCCGAAATCATCATTCCACGACCAGAAGCAGTCGAAGTCGGCGGTGTCAGTGATCCTCGCGCTATACCAGCCGACTATCACAGCGCAACCGTCACGTATCGGATGGTGCGTCCCGAGGACATCGCAAATTGGACATCGGGCTTGGTATCCGCGCATGCCCAGTTGCCAGAGCAAACGCTGGTCGCGCAACTGATGGACCAGGTTGCGAGTCGCGTGGCCAACGAGTTGCGAACGCCCCATTCCGAAGCGCCACAGTAAGTCTCGGTCCACAAACCCGGCTTTTCTGTGATGATTGATGAAATCAGGCTTACGCTCCAAAATGGAGCCGCTTGTTACTTAGCGGAACAGTACCCGTCCCGTGGTGCCAGCGGCTTCGCGAATGTATTTTCTGGTTAATCTCCGGCAGACAAGAAATCCAGGCACAGCGAACGAGAGGTAGAAAACCAAGAAAGCAATCCCCACCGCGTCTTCTCCCGCGCTTGAGCCTTGTAAGGATAAAGGGAACAAAAGCGGCCAAAAGACGAGGACCAAGAGGCCGCCCAAGCCGCCGAACATGGCTCCTACCAAAACACTGAGTAAGTTTCGCGTCAATCTACTCATCCGGCAGTCTCGCCTTTGAGACGCGATAAGCATAGCAAGGTTTCATAACTGTTGTTAACAATTACACTCATTGACCCTACGACCGGGGGTTTTGAGTGTAAACGCGATTTTTCACCAACTGACATAGCCACAGCTTGACCCAGCGACTCCGGCAGTACATCGAACTCGGGTCACGCCATCTTGCAGTTCCTATCTGAGAAAAGGGATGTAAGCAGGGACGCTGTGCTCGTACTCCCGGAATTGCTCGGCGAAGCGCGCCGATAGCAACTGATCTTCGGTCCTGATCCGAATCTCAGTTCCGACCACGAACACGACTACTGCTGACAGGAGCAGCCATAACGGCGTGATCATGAAGCCTGTTCCGCAAAGAAGACAGAGCATCGAGGTGTAGATAGGGTGACGTACCACCCGATAGGGGCCGGACACAATAAGCTCATGGTCCTGGTTGAGGCCGGCATCGACTCGCCATTGTCGACCAAGAGAGTGTGCCCCGGTCCACGACAAAACAATCGCGCTCAGCAGGAAACAAACGCATAGCACCAAGCGCCAACCGGGAAGTGGTCTTGCCCAAAAACTGTTCTGCAGAGCATGGAATAAGAGACAGCGACCAGCAAAATACCCCAACGTGCGCGGCGATCGATCACTCTTGCACGTTCGTGGTGACGCCTGGCCAGCAGGAACGGTGTTAACCAGATCCCCCACCCCGCAGCGAGAACGGCGTATGCGTAACCTGGCACGGATTGGATTTTACTCTGACCATGGATGATTTTGTCCGGCAGTGAAGCAGTGTACGAGAACGGACAACTATACGCGGGTGGTTGTCATAACCAGGCGATTTCACTCAAAACCCCTCTGGCGAGGTCAATGAGAGTAAACCCGATGTTACGCCAACTGACTACCATTTGAGGTTCAGTTTAGCGGGTATTGGCCAAAGTTAGTGGGTGGCCCCAGAGGACAGAGTCCAGCTCTTGTTGGTGAAACTGGCGGTGCTTGCCAATTCCTTCGTCTGCAGCGTCAGCAGTTGCTGCAGTAGCAGGAGATCGCTCTCGACATCAGCGCGGGCCGTTTTTCGGGCGGCGGCGGATTTCAGTTCCTGGCGCAGGCGTGCGTTCACGAGACCTGCGGCAAATTCGTAACCGGCCGGAAAGTTCAGAATATTGGATCGCGCAATCCCCACGGACCTGACTTCACCACCCACGCTCACCTGCAGGGCGGGTCCCCCAATGGCATCGAAGACAGGCTCGGCCGCAGCCTGTAAAGACGTCCATTCACGCTTATCTGCGTCGGCAGCCGCCGAAGACGCAGCCCGGATCAGTTCCTCTAGTTGGTCCTGAACAATGCGCCGGTCTGCACTCGTTAGGGGCGCGACCAACTGATCACTTGAGTCGAGGATCAGTGCGTTCTTCCCCGGGTTGAAGTGCCAGCGTCCAATATAAACACATTCCAAGACACCGCGGACTCGCTTGGACCGTGGAATTGTCCCTGGGACTTGTGGAATCACGAACGTCGATGTCTGCAACTCCGGATGACGACTGCTGTAGGTGGAAAGCGTTCTTGCCAACTGTTTCGGCGTAGTGATGCCCAGGTCGCCGATAATGCTGCGATGCACGGAGTGTGGGTAGTAAGAATTAATGATCTGCCGCACGAAGTCGGCGCAGTTCGCGGTAACCAGGTTCCAGCGATGGTGCTTCGAGCGTTCGTTGAGGGTGCGAATCAGCTTCGCATCCTGCTCCGGGCTGGTCTCGATTTCAAAAGTGTAGATGGTGCGGATATACGAAGCCCCGATCAATTCGTACCAGTCTCCATTCGGCGTCTCGCCATTGGGAAGATCGGGAGCCAGCGATTCTAGGTGATTGCGCCGGTAGCGGTCGCGCAGAAACGCAACTAGCTTCTTGTCGGCAAAAAGCGGAATGTCTTCCTGTTTCTCCACGGCGTACAAGTAAGGGACGAGAGGAATTGCAATCCAGTCGTATCCGGCAATACTGCGGTAACGGCTGAGAACGATTCCGGTTTCTCCGGGCTCACAAAGACGCAACAAAACTGGGGTCGTGGCGCAGACGCGGCTGAGGTAGACGGCGGAATGACCGGCGCCCACGAGAGCGCCGCCGAAACCGTAGGGTTCTCCCAAGAACAGCGTCGCCCCAGCATGCCCGCGAGGAATCGAACACAGGCAGAAAAGGAGAATCGCACTCAGTTTCCTTGGTCTCAAGACAGCCTCAGAGTAAGACTAGGCCAACCGTACAAGACGCATAACTGGAAGAAATACAGGAATGAGCCTGTCGAAACGCTAGCCGACCCGAGCGAGAGCTCGCGACTGTCTGATAGCTACCTTTGCTGAGAGCCATCGCCGTCGTTGCGCGAGGGTAGAAAGGCTGGCTCACCGGCGTCAGTCCGAGCATGCCCTGGGTTCGGCAAATGTCGACCCAGCAAGGCCCTCACTTGCAACCAAACTTCATGATCACATTCGATCCGAGTGTGGCCTTTACTCAAAAGACGACCCCGCCAGGAGAACCCGTGACATTCTGCGGGCTCGCCTTTGTATTCCCAAAGGAAATTACCTAGGATTGTCGTCTCCGCCGGATCGGCGGCAAGGATTTTTCGGCGGCCTTGAATCAGGCCATGCGTCTGGTAGAAATTTACCGCTTCATGGACGTTGGCCGGAATTAGCCAGTCGTTCTGGAAAGGCTTGGCGACGCTATCTATCTGTATCGTTAGCGTCACCGGGATGCC
Source organism: Terriglobales bacterium (assembly GCA_035483045.1). Lineage (GTDB taxonomy): Bacteria > Acidobacteriota > Terriglobia > Terriglobales > Acidobacteriaceae > Acidiflorens. The sequence continues at coordinate 180,866 of DATHQD010000036.1, read as the reverse complement.
TGCCCGTTCTAATTTCCGGGACAGGCTGACCACGGCCGAAGCACCCCAACTGTGCCCGAACAATACGATGCGCGCTCGCCGCTTTTTGTCATCCGATAGTACATCGTCCTCCTTTGTGCCCAGTAGCTTTAGGATGGTGTTGTAGGCTGCGACGACCTTACGGTTTTCAAACAGGCCGATATAAACCGCGTTGGGATATTCCCGACGTAGGCTCTGGATCAGCTGCACTTCGGGGTGGTGCGGCTCATCGTGACGGACAAAGCCACCTAGAAAGCCGACTACAATCTCTGGGGGATTCGTTTCACCCGAAGGAAAAACCACCGATGATTCTGAAGAAGCCCAGGGGCGATCACTCGCGGCATATCCTGGCAAAGTAAAAACAAAGGTACTCAGGAGAATGAACAGGCAGCCAATGGTTCCAACTCGAAATCTTATCGGCGAAGATGAAACTACGCCCGTGGACCTGCCCCCGCTATGGAAAATCGGTCGCACGCACCCTCTTTGCAGAACACGTCATTTTACGACAGAATCGTTTTGATCCACCCTGGAAATTTTCAGTAACCGGTTCTGATTACCACTCACTTGCCCCTGGTGCCTAACGGTGGTCGCCTCACGGTTTCGAACATGTGGTGTCAATCGTCGGATGACGAACTCTTGAAGCACACTCTCGAATGCAGTTTCACCCAGCCTGATTAGCGAGTTCTGCACCACCAATCCAGCGCCGTTGCGATCGCTTTGGGGATAGTAGAGATAGGAGATACCCGCCGAAGCGAAGGATCCAGCTACGTTCGAATAATTCGGCTGCCAACGCATGTTGTCACCTCTGCAAATCACAGGACTGGCCAGCGCGTACAGTAGACGCGATCGAGCACTTCCAGATCCCTTGAAGAAATAGCGCGGATCTTGTTTCAGCAAAGACGGCAGCACCGCGCTTCCGACAAACGTGCCGGTGACCGCGTCGGCGTAAGATGCGCCCATGCGCTTGAAGTAGCCTTGCGCACCTTGGCCATATCCGTCGAATGCATTCGCCGCCTGCTCAAGTCCGGCCATCGCGGCGACTCCCACGACGGTAAAGGGATCCGTCGTGGTCCTCCAGGCAAGCCTGAACTTCTGCTTCGTGTTGAGAGGGAGCGCATCGTGCCCATAACTTACATAGAAATTTGGAAATAGACCGAATACGCGCTGTTTCTCCTGTTCTTTAATCTGCATGTCCGCGATCTGGTCCAGGGTGAGCGGATCGCCTTTCACGTGCACTTCCGTCACGCCCGTAGCTACCGCCAGAATGATCGGAGGGACTAGATAGGTTTCGCCAGGACCCAGAACCGCAGAGAATGCTCGGCTTGCGAAGCCTGGCGATGTCACGGTCAGGCGAAAGGGGCCCGGAGCGATATTGGCAAACAGAAATTCCCCATTGCCGCCGGACCTGATCTCCTGGTTCGAAACTAGGCCTTCGTCGCTAAGATGCACGTCAGCTCCGGAAGTCACCGCTCCCGACTGATCAAGAATGGTCCCGCTAATGTAACCGGGCGATTGATTACCGAGCCCCTTTTTCTCCGAGCTGCTCAAGTATGCTTGCTGGGTCTGGATGCTGTTGGTTGTCGGCGAGCCATAAACATTGGCTTCTCCCGTAATGGCGGTACTATTGTCTGGTCTAGTTACCTGTGCGCTGGAGAGCACGCCAGCGGAAAGGGCCAGCAGCAGCGGAGCCCATGCTTCAACAATCGGATGTCTCATGCTCAAGACTTTTCATGCACTCCATCGACCACATGAATCTGACGATTTGCCGAGTTCGCGGACAACTGGCAGAACTCTCAGAGCTGCGCTCTGCAAGTCCCTCAGCTTTCGATCGAATGATTCGAATAACGAAAAACCAGTAGCCAGTCTCGCTGACTGCTTGCGCAGTGGATACCGACACGGGGGAGTGTGGCGAGCGGCGTCTGGAGCACCGCGAAGAGGCGGAGAAGTTCTACCGTGAGCTTGCGGCACATGCGATGACGGTTCGTGTGGGGATGGAAGCGAGTGGGCACGCACGCTGGTTTGAACGACTGCTGGCGGAGTTGCAGGTTGAGTTGTGGATTGGGGATGCGGCCGAGATCCGCACGAAACGAGTGCGCAAGCAGAAGACGGATCGCCAAGATGCGCAACTGATGCTGCGCCTGTTGCTGGAAAATCGCTTTCCCCAGGTATGGGTGCCGAGCTGGGAGAATCGCGATCTGCGGCAACTGCTCTGGCATCGTCACCGGATGGTGCAGGCGCGCACGCAAATCATGAACCAACTGCAAGCCGTAGCGCTCAACGAAGGACTGCGCTGCAAGAAGCGGCTGTGGCGGGACAGCGGACGTGAGCAGCTGGAGTCGTTCCGGTTAGCACCGTGGGCGAGCCGGCGACGGCACGACCTGCTGGAGTTGCTGGACCGACTGACTCCGACGATAGCGGAGTTGAGCGACGCCATCGAGCACGAAGTAGAAAGATGTCCGGAGGCACAGCGGCTGCAGAGACATCCCGGAGTCGGTGCGCTGACGGCGTTGGCGTTCGTGTTGATCCTGGGCAGAGCGGATCGGTTTCAGTGTGGCAAGCAGATCGCGAGCTACCTCGGCTTGGTGCCATCGGAAGAGTCGAGCGGGCAGCGACGGCGCTTGGGACACATCACGAAACAAGGCAGCGCGCTGCTGCGTTTCCTGCTGGTCGAAGCGGCGCAAGTGACGGTGCGCAGCGATCAGGAATGGCGCAGTAAGTACTTTCACCTGACGCTGCGGCGAGGACGAAAAATCGCCAAGGTGGCGATGGCGCGGAGACTGGCGGTACGCCTGTACTGGATGTGGCGGAAGGAATGGAATTACCAGCAGTTGACGAAGTTCGGTTCGCACGCGGGAGAGCCCGGACATCGCGATGGTGTGCAGTCCAGCACCGAGTAATTGATTGGGCATCCCGCTCCCCTTCGCGGGGGAGTTCGAAGTAGTAATCATGATTGAAAGTGTGACCGAAGAGATGGATGGGTCGGACCGAGTTTCCTGACCTGGAACCGATTACGAGCGAGCCTTGGTTGCGATGGCACGACCTTCAACGAAGACCGAAATGGCGCGCTCTCCGGCGTGCACGGAGCAGTACGCTCAAAAAAGTGTTTGACACCGCCGACATTGTTAGAGACGCGATGTTACGCCAATTGAGACAATTGCCGACCAGTTGACGGGTCGCATAACTTCCGGGTTGCCAACTACTCACGAACTGCTATGCCGTAACACAATTAGGTCTTGGTTGCGAGGCGAGCTGGGTCAGGGGTATCGCGAATACGTCCGGCCTCCACATCGGCAAGCACCGCGCGAAGCCAGCGCAAATCGAGGCGGCACTGCTCCGCCATGTGCTGCATCAGGTGGCGGCTACCGGTGGGCAGCATCGTTACCCATTGCCGACGCAATTCCCGGATCTTCGCGAACCGCGCATTCTGCCTGTCGATTTGCGTGCGCAGAGCCTCGGCGACCAGTTTGAGGTCGGCGAGATGCAAGAAGAGCATGGGGCCGTAAAGAGTCTCCCGAAGGTCGCCTTCGGCGGCAAATTGGGTGTGCAGTAGTTGACGAAAGCGGTCGCGTCCGCGCGGAGTGATGCGGTACACCGTACGCATGCCGCCCCGAGCCACGCGCTGGTGTGCGACCGCGGTTAACAAGCCACACTTAGCAAGCTGGCGCACCGCGTAGTAGAGCGTGCCGACATCTACATCGGTAAAGCACTCGATCATGGCCTGTGTCAGTCGCCGCTTAATCTCGTAGGGATGGAAATCGCCCCGGTGCAGCACGCCCAAAATATATAATTCAGCTTTCATTAGTCTAATTATACTATTACAATTATATTTAAGGAGGGTGTATGATGAAGCGTTCCATTCTCGCCTGCCTCGCAGGACTCCTCACGTGGGCTGTCGTGGTCACGGTGATCAACCGCGTGCTTCGCCTGAGCCTGCCGAACTATACCGCTGCCGAGCACACTCTCCAGTTCACGCTGGGCATGAAGTGGGCGCGCCTTTTGATGGCGATCGTAACCTCGCTGGTGGCTGGTGCCGTAACCCGTTGGATATCCCCGTCGAACCGCTGGGCGCCGTTGATCGTCGGCGGCGTGGTGCTTGCAATGTTCGTGCCTGCGCACATCGTCCTTTGGAGCAAATTTCCGGTGTGGTATCACCTGACATTTCTCCTGACAATCATTCCGGCGGTGCTCGTGGGTGCGCTGCTGACACCGCGCCGGAGATATCGACTTTAACTAGGCGTACTCCGGACCGAGCTCTGGGTCGCAATTGGTCCACGTCCTCAAATACTGCCAAGTCGGTTCGTAGTGTCGCCAGCGTACGGAAGAGGAGCGCACGATCCCGCTCGCGTCTGAAAGTATCTGCGAGAGCGCTCGCGTTAGCGCGCTCACGTGCCATTCGCGCCAGTCTGCAGGAATCGATTCGAGATGGACGAATTTGGCAAGAACGGCAGCCGACGACTTTGCACCCCAGCCACGCAGACCCGGATAGCCATCAGCGGAATCGCCCACCAGAGCTAGATAGTCCGGAATCGATTCTGGCGAAACTCCAAATTTCTGCACTACGCCCTGTTCGTCGAGAGTGACGCGCGTGCGCCGATTCAATTGAACGATCCGCGTTCCTCGCACGCACTGCGCGAGATCCTTATCCGGCGAGCATATGATTACTCGTTCGACTCGCGCATCGCGAGCAGCCAGAACGGCTGCGGCTGCAAGCGCATCGTCGGCTTCAAACTCAACCATCGGCCAGACAACAATGCCTGCCGCCGACAACACGCTCTCCAAGATCGGAAATTGCGACAGGAGGTCGGGTTCGACGCCTTCGCTAGTCTTGTAGCTCGACCACAACTCATTGCGAAACGACTCGATCACGTGATCGGTCGCAACCGCGATGTGTGTGGCCCGGCCACGGATCATCCCCAAAACCGACGAGAGCACGCCGCGGACAGCGACGATCTCCTTGCCGTTCGCACCTCGTGCGGAAGGCAGCGCATAGTAGTGCCGGAATAGTTCATAGGTGCCATCGACGAGATAGACTTCCACTGCGCAACCCCAACTCCACGCTAAAGGATAAGCATCGGCTCCGGCAACCCGCTCTCTGCTGGACCAAACCGAAATTGGTCCAACCTGGACCAAGAAGTCACAGAGCCAAGGCCGGGGCCTAGACGCCAGACTTCTGCCGTGTCAAGGTCCGTTTCAACGGTAACTGATTGACATTCAACGGCACTGACAGCCACCTTTGGCGTTGCGAGGACGGCGGAGATTGCGGGCCTAACATACCAATTCCGAACTCGGATCGATCGGTAAACTCTGGTTCGCAAGGGCTAATCTCAAGTTCTAAAAGCTGTGGCCAAGCGGGCGAAGCTGGATAAGGAGAATTTCTGGCTGCACAAGTTCCGTGCGACGTTCGCGGCGTGGTCGCGGAGGGCCGGCGTCGATCTGCGTAACTTCAACAATGGCTCGGACACTCCGACATAGAGAGCACGATGCGGTATTTGAAGCCGTCCAGGAGCCGGCATGTTCGAGAGAAGGTTAATGAGATTATTGCCTAGAGATGTTTCATAAACTCACCACAGCACGCGCCCGTAGCCACAAGCGATAAGGCCGAACCCGTTGTCGGATCGATCGGTGGCGGTTAATAGGCAAACCGAAAGTTGTCCCCGGACATACTCTCAACTACACTGACCAGATGTTCTCTTGGAGGACGCACGATGTGCCGAATGGCAAGTTGGTCCAGAGTTCCTCGAAGCTCGTTTGCGAGTAGCGGCCAGAAGGTTGGCCAGCCCCTCAAGACAACGAGTTTATCCTTAGTGAACTGGTGACGCTTTTCTACAATAGCAATTCGTGGTATCCACGGACCGAAGTCACTCGTGCCCTTTTGACCTGAAGAAATGTGCAGCATAGTGAGGGCTCGGCGTGTCACTTCTTTGGCTCTGAGTTTTGGTGATCGCTGCGCTCCCCATCCTGAATTCGCAATATTGTCCTGCGCCGCTGAGCTTCGTCGTGCTCCAGGCGGGTTGAGATCTCCAGTTGGCTGTCCGCCTCTTGCTTGCGTCCTACGCGAGCAAACGTCAGGCCGAGATAGTAATGAGCTTCGCGTAGTGAATCGTCACTGGCGATCGAACGTTGCAGCAGATCGATCGCATCAGAGTAATACTTCTGTTCGAAAGCGACTCTGCCGAGGCCAGACAGAGCTAGGGCATGTTTCGGGTCACGGGTTAATGCCTGACGGAAATTCGTAGCCGCCTCGTCCAGAACTTTCGCATTCAGGTCAAGGAGTCCGAGGCGAAAGTAGGATTCCGTTTGCTCCGGAGCCAGTTCGATCGATCGCTCAAATTGTTGTCGCGCCTCGGGCACACGCTCCAGAGCCGCAAGGGTCATGCCAAGCGCACAATGACCGGAGGCATCATCGGGATGCGTTTCGACATAACGGGCAAACTGCTGGCGCGCTTCCTCGAATCTGGATAATCCCATGAAGGCGCGGCCCAAGCTGTAAAGCGCGAGAGAATCACTGGCGTGAAGTCTCAGAACTCTTTGAAAAGCTCTGACCGCATCCTCCGATAGCGACATTTGCAACTCGACCGTTCCCAGTTCCGATTGAACATCGGGATCGTCCGGCGCATATTTCTCAGCCTCGGTCAGAAAAGTTAGAGCCATCGGATAGTCTTTGCTCTCGACTGCGGTGCGGGCATCGTCCTGCAGAATGTGCACTAGAGCGTCAGAGGCGTCGCGCCGGGAGGGGTCGAGATGTACGGCTTCGCGCAACTGGGGAATGGCTTCCTCCGCGCGACCATTCTGTACATAGAGCAAGCCGAGGTGAGCGCGCGCCGGTGCAAAATCGGTCTTTTTCTGGAGGGCGCGAACGAAAAGTTCCTCAGCCTCGGATTGGCGTTGCTGGAGTACACGGACGATGCCTAGTAGATCGAGGGCGCGGTAATCCTCGGGCGCGGTGTGAAGAACAGACTGCAGATCCTTTTCCGCGAGACTTAGTTTCCCGGCCGTCATTGCCTGAGCTGCGTCCTGCAACAGGGAAGCATTCGCACGCGGCTTGGGAACCTGAGCTACCGGCGTCAGGCTCGAGAGGAGTAACACGCCGCCGAATAAAAGTCTGTTTCGCACCGTGAAAGAGCCTCTGGCTCATTTTAACGGTTCGGTGCTCGTGAGAACTCGATCCGGCTTCCTTATCGTGGAAGACCTCGCGAATACCACCTCGGCCAGCGGATGTCGATTGTCGAGGTGGATTCTGAGCTCCTGCGGCCGGAGTGTAAGCCCTTGCAGCTTGAGGACTGAACGGTCGCAATTCGACCAGTGTTGCGCCCGGGCCGGCTCCCACTTAGGCATCGCGGAGAAGGCCCAATTGGGAGAATCCTGTTTATTACGCAGCCGATTGGTCACACCTTTGATTGGAGGTTAATCTCCAAAAAGAACAAAGTTTAGATCGTTTGTAGCAAAAAAGAAACAAAATGATTGACTGTTGGTCGGGAATCGCATTACGATTCCAGCTGATTAAGTTTGCACGCGCGTTAAGTCCACGTGAACTTAGCCGACGCCGAGGGGGAAATTGCCATGAAGCAAAACGCGCAGTTATCCGGAGTGACGTGGTTCAGAACGGCTTCTTATTCGATCGCACTGCTGGCGGTCGTTGTTTTCGGCACGGTGCCGATGCTTGCCCAATTCGATACCGGCACGATCGCCGGCGCTGTGACGGATGTCACCGGAGCCGCTGTCCCACAGGCAGCGATCACCGTGACGAACGTGGGCACGGGCATTCAAAAGAGCTTCGTCACCGATCAGAATGGTAACTTCGTGGCTTCGTCATTGCCGTATGGAAGGTATGTGGTCGCGATCCGCGCCAGCGGATTCGCAGAAAGCAAGAGTCAGCCAGTCGAGCTCAGCGTCGGTGCGACGGTGCAAGTGAATCTCACACTGGCGGTGGCGGCGTCGCAGGAGAGCGTCCAAGTCAATGGTACGGCTACGACGGTTGACACCTCATCGAGCATGTCCGGCACAACCTTGGACAGTAACCAGGTCGCCAACCTGCCAATCAACGGACGCGATGTAAGCGAATTCCTGGAGGTTGCTCCCGGATCGGTGGACTCCACGGGATTCTTCCAGGGCAGCGTCAACGGAATGGAGAATATTTTTACGGGCCTGAATATCACGCTTGACGGCCAGAGCGCGATGCGCGGCGACATCAACGGATTCCTGGATACAGAAGGCCAGGAAACTGCGCGCATCACGCGAGCCAGCGTGGACAGTATCCAGGAAATTGATTATGCCAACAGCGGCTACACGGCGGAAACTGGACATTCGCTGGGCCCGCAAATGAACCTGATCACGAAATCCGGCACGAACGATTTCCATGGCAGCGTGTTTGAGTACTTCCGCAACGACGCTTTAGATTCGAAAGATTACTTTGCGACATCGAGCGAGCCTTTAAGGCTCAACCAGTTTGGCGGCAGACTGGGCGGAGCCTTTATCAAGAATAAGGTCTTCTTTTTCGTAAACTATGAAGGTGACCGGACCCATGTCACACTCATAAACGCTCTGAACCATACGCTGAGCGCGGCCGCTCGATCGCAATTCGTGCCATCCATGCAGCCAGTATTAGCCCAGTTTGCGCCTCTGCCGGCGGGGTGCACCGCCATACCGGCGCCAGCATCGTGTGTGTACCCCGGTTTCCCAGACCCTAATCCAGTCTTGGGGTCGGACATGGTTTACGACCCCGCTGTGCTTCCCAATATTCTCCGCGAAGATACAGGATCTGTGCGGCTTGATTACAATATTTCCGAGAAGGACAGAATTTTCTTCCGCTACAACATCAACGATTCGCTGACCGACTATACGTACGGTCTCAATCAGGGACAGTTATCTCCTCAGGCGTTGAGAACGCAGTACGCCAAGGTCGATGAAACGCACACTTTTAGTTCAACGCTGCTGAACGAGTTCAGCGTAGGGGTCAACCGTTTCCACTCCGACACGAATTCGAACACTCCCACGCCGCTGGCCGGTTTTTCGGGTTTCTTCACGGATCTGGGTTCGCTGCCCGGACCGAATACGTTCAATCAGATCACTCCGTTTACTGACATTGAGATTTTTGACAACGTAAGCAAGACAATCGGGCGCCACACGCTTAAATTTGGCCCGCAGATTCGAATTAACCGGAACAATGAATGGCTGCGCCCGCAACAAACCTATGACTTCGCCAGCATCTCTAACCTGCTAGACAATGTGCCATTCGTCCTACAGAAGATCGGCTACCCTGGATTTGTCGGTAACCGGAATTCCAACTGGGATTTTTATATCCAGGATGACTGGAAACTAAACAGGAAACTCACGTTAAACCTCGGTCTGCGGTACGACTACAACACAGTGTGGACCACCGGCCCCAACCAGGGCCAGAATTTCAATGTGGCCACGCAGGCTCTGCTTCCCCTCAACCAAGACGCTTATAGCGCTCCGAAAGGCGACTTGGCGCCTCGCGTGGGTTTCGCCTTCGACCCCACTGGTAGAGGAAAGACTGTCATTCACGCGTACGGCGGTCTCTTCTACAATCCGATGCACTTCAACTTCGCCACCACCACCAACGTACCTGCCCTTTCCAGTTACAACGTCAACCTCTTCCAGGCGAACATTACCTATCCATCTCCCAATCCTCCGCTTCCTGCAGGAACGCAAAACGTGAATGCGTTTCCGCAAAACCCGAAGGATCCGGTTGCTGCTAACTGGCTGTTCGACATTCAGCAGGAAGTGGCGCGCGGCACGATTCTTACCGTGAGCTATGTCGCCAACAATGTGCACCACATGCAAGCTGGCGTTGACTTTGCTGCCTTGAACGCCAATCCAGCGAACGTCTTCACCCAGGCTCGACAGTTTTTGCTATTTGCGAACGAAAATGTCCTCTCCGACGGACTCGGCTCTAATTACAACTCCCTGCAAGTCAAGCTGATCCGCAACGTGGGAAAGCTGAACCTGCAGGCGAACTATACGTGGTCCCACGAAATCGACGATATGGTCAATGTTTTCAGCCCTGGCTTTGAGAGCCCGTACACTCCTATCTACGATCGCAGCAGTGGAGATTGGGATGTACGGCACAATCTCACTAGCAGCGTGCTCTACAGCTTGCCCGATCTGAAAGGTTCGAACACCTTCGTTCGGACAGCGCTGGGCGGGTGGCAGACGTCCGGTATTCTTCAGACACGATCGGGACTTCCGACGAACATAACGCTGGTCAGCGGATTCTTTGGCAATCCTGTGCGGCCAGATTATGTCCCCGGTCAGCCCTTGTGGGTTCCAAACCACAGTTGGCCGGGTTCGAGCTACAACATCGACGCCTTTGCCATCCAACCGACATACGACGGGACTCCGGGTGCCACCATCGGAACTGTTGGACGCAACGCTCTGCGGGGCCCGGCGTACTTCCAGTTCGACCTCTCTGGAATGAAGAACTTCTCGATCACCGAAAGGGTGACGGTGCAGTTCCGGGCAGACATTTTCAACATCTTTAACCATCCGAACTTTGCCAGTCCGGACGGTGGAATCTGTACGGCGGTCGGGCCTGGAACCTGCTCTCCCAACGCCAATTTCGGTCGCGTTGGCCAAACCATCGCCGATGAGGATGGAACGCAGATCGGGGGCGGTACTGCACGCCAGACCCAATTCTCACTCAGGTTCTCCTTCTGATCGCATCCCCCGCTTCCCACGGCAGCAACAATCGACCATTGCTGCCGTATCTTCGAGTTCGTCTCGCGTCCGAGGGGTAAATGTCGAAGCCATACATCTCGAATTATGATAAGTATCCATCGGTCCGCGTGTCTGACTCGCGGGATGGCTGCGAGATCGGGTGGGACGCGATCGGCCGACGTCTGAGAGCGAGTGTGCACCCCGGGCGTTTCGTGATTTGTGTCGAGTGTTATCCCGGATGCTTTCAAAAGGAAATTGAAAAACAACTGGTCAGCGCGCTGAAACCCGAGATCGTGCTGCGCGCTGAAGAATGTTACTTGCCCGAAAGCGCCATTCAATCCCTCTGCGCGCGCGATCTGGGCGATGATCCGGTTTTTGCCTTTATGGGCAAGTACGAGCTCCACGAATTCCTGGACGAGCGCAAACTCGCAAAACAACGAAGTCGTTTAAGCCAGGCATCGGACCTTGTGCTCGTCATTGGGACCGGCGCAGCCCTACTTGCCGAGCAGTGGGACCTGCTCGTCTATTGTGACATGGCGAGGTGGGAGATCCAGCAGCGCCAGCGCGCGGATGAAATTGCGAACCTGGGTTTGCAGAATCTTACGGAACGCCCGCAGGCAAAGTATAAACGGGCCTACTTTGTCGACTGGCGCGTCGCCGACCGCCTGAAGAAGGGTCTGATTCCAAAAACTGATTTTCTGCTGGACACCAATCAGCGCGACCTTCCCAAGATGATCACTGGGGGCCAGCATCTGCAGGGATTGAAGAATGCGGCGCATAGGCCGTTTCGGGTAGTGCCCTTCTTCGATCCCGGACCGTGGGGTGGTCAATGGATGAAGGAAGTTTGCGACTTGCCGCGGGAGGCCGAGAACTACGCCTGGTGTTTTGATTGCGTGCCGGAAGAAAACAGCCTTCTGCTTGGCTTCGGCGACGTGAAGGTTGAGATACCCTCCATTAACCTCGTGTTCCAACATCCGCACGAGTTACTCGGTGAGGCTGTGCATGCGCGTTTCGGAACCGAGTTTCCCATCCGCTTCGATTTTCTGGACACGATGGATGGCGGCAATCTTTCCTTTCAGGTGCATCCGCTGACCGAGTACATTCAAGAGCAGTTTGGAATCCACTATACGCAGGATGAGAGTTACTACCTTCTGGATGCGGGAGAGGGAGGGTGTGTATATCTGGGCCTGAAAGCGCACATCGATAGCGAGCAGATGATGGCTGACTTGCTGCAGGCGCAGGAGGGCACAATCTCATTTGATGCGGACAAATATGTCAACGTATTTCCCGCCGCGAAGCACGACCACTTTCTGATTCCTGCGGGCACTCCGCACTGCTCAGGCAAAAACAGCATGGTGCTTGAAATCAGCGCGACTCCCTATATCTTCACCTTCAAAATGTGGGACTGGGGACGGCTTGGCCTGGACGGCACTCCACGTCCAATCCATCTCCAGCATGGGTTTCGAAACATCCAGTGGGACCGGACGACACAGTGGGTCGAGAAGAATCTGGTCAACGTTGTTGATCCCGTTGCCGAAGGCGTCGGTTGGCGGGAAGAGCGCACCGGGCTACACGAACGTGAATTTATCGAAACACGGCGGCACTGGTTCATCGCACCTGTCCATCACTCCACGAACGGAGGAGTGAATGTCCTAAACCTTTGCGAGGGGCGCGAAGCCGTGGTTGAGAGTCCGACCGGGCAGTTTTCCCCGTTTGTCATCCACTATGCGGAAACTTTCATTGTTCCTGCTGCCGTGGGTGATTATGTGATTCGTCCACATGGTCCTTCGGAAGGGCAACAATGCGCGACGGTCAAAGCCTATGTGCGCACGAACGCCTAACATCCGCCTCGAAGCTTGATTTCCTCTTCGTTATCCCCTCGCACGACGAGTGTGTGCTCCGTTTGCCGGACATCTTTGATGTGGGACCATTGGCGAGGTGCCGGATGGAGAAATAAATCATACCGCACTTGAAGACACGAACTTGCAGGGATGGAACAGAGCACGGGCGCGTCGAACAAGCGACGCATCTCGCGAGCGTGGGCAAGCCCGAGCGGCATAGGACTAGTGCCAAACTCAACGCCACGAGCTCTTGTTCTTTTGTTCCATGGAGCATAGTCACGAGCTCGGTTTTCCTCCCACAGCACAATCCACGGAAAAAACATGGGATCAAAACAATATCCAGCGATCAGTTGGTGTCGCCGGTTGTGGACGGCGATAAAAGCGCTCTTGTGATCCGAGTCGAGGAGCAATGCTGCGACAAAGCCAGTCCCATCACGCATGAAAGGTTGTGAGAGATTGATCGGCTCCCCATCGACCGATTGCGCATACGGCCACTGGTATTCGACGTCGCTTGCAAGAAGTTCACGCCCCTCATATCCCGCGGGCCAGGTTACTCCACGCGTACCGGATACAAATAGTGTAGCTTCGCCGTTTGCGAAGAACGGCTCACCGAAAGCTGCGTGCTGCACCCACTGAAATTCAACTGCGGCCCTGTTGAGGTTGGTAACACTTTCTGCGACGCAAACGGTGAAGGCGTCGCGCGTCAGGGAAATTTCACGCCGAAAGTGCAGGCGGTAAACAGGCAGCGTAACTTCCATCGCCAACGTCGCCGAATCATCGTCTGCACCCGCGTAGACAACTTTCCACTCCGAGTTGGCCGCTTCGCCGTGCAGGCCCATTCCTCGCTCCGCTTCTTCCGATGACGGCATACCAAAATAACCGAGCGCGAGGGCATGTCCGGTATAGCCGCACAGAAAGCGCCCTACGGGGCCATCTCCGTAGAGCGCTGCGTGCTCCTCCGAAGAAAATGTCTGAGGCTCAATCGTAGGCCATGCTGACTCCCAAAGGACATTGATCGGGGAACCGCAGAGACGAAAATCCGCAAGGTGTCCGCCCCCGAGTAGCGCCGTAAGTTCGACGTTAGTATTCGATAAACGGTACGCCCGGCGATCGTTCCACGGAACCGGATCCACGGCGCAGCGCGACATTCAGATACTGAGACCCCCATCAATTGCGAATGCCACGCCGGTCACAAACTCCGCGGACGGTGAGACCAGATAAAGTGCGGCCTGAGCGATTTCCTCCGCAGTCCCGAATCGTCCCATCGGCTGGCGGGTGATGAAGTGTTTCCTGGCTTCCGCCGGATCAGGAAACGCGGCAAGGCGCCGCGCAAGCGACGGCGTTTCGATCGTGCCGGGGCACAGGCAGTTTACTCGTATGTTATCGCGAACGTAATCGAGGGCCATCGACTTAGTAAGTCCGACAACAGCCGCTTTTGTTGCGGTGTAACACGTACGGTCCGACACCGGGCGCAAAGCTGTTGCCGAAGCGGTATTGAGGATAACTCCTCTACCCGCCGCCTTCATAAGTGGAATGACAGCATAGCAGAAGAGGTACACGCTCTTTACGTTGATCGCCATCGCGCGGTCCCATTCCTCTTCACTGGTGGTGTCAAGTTTGCCCGTTGGAACAATGCCCGCATTGTTAAACAGAATGTCAACGCGCTCGAATTTCCGCAACGTACAGCGGAGGACATTTTCCACATGATCTCGCCGACTTACGTCAGCGACTACTGCAAGACATTCGCCGCCAGCTCGACCGATCTCAGCGGACACCTGATTCACCAGTTCGCTGTCGATGTCGACCGCGACAACTTTTGCGCCTTCCCTCGCGAACAATGCGGCAGACGCAGCGCCAATTCCTGCGGCCGCTCCGGTGACGATCGCCGTTTTATTCTGAAGATTCATTTGTGGGTTCCCGCCCCGGTACCGCCTTCCTGGAAGCCCATTCCACCGGCAGGTACGAGCATGCCACCATCTACGAGTAACGCCGCGCCAGTGATGAAGGACGCCATTGGGGACGCGAGATAGGCGACGGCATCTGCCACTTCCTCTGGCTTTCCAACGCGACCCAATGGATGCATGCGATTACAGGTGTCAATCACTTTTTCGGGATCGTCCGATAAACCAGCGACCCAGCGAAGCATCGGAGTGTCGATCGCGCCGGGGCACACACAATTCACTCGGATATTCCTATGCGCATAATCGAGCGACATAGCCCGAGTTAGTCCAAGCAAGCCATGCTTTGAGGCAACATAGGCAATGGAGTTAGTAATTGCCGTCATGCTCTGCACTGAGCCAACGATTACAATGGCGCCGCCGCGCTCGATCATGTGGGGAACGGCATACTTCGCAACCAAAAAACATCCCTTGAGGTTGATGTCCATCAACCTATCCCACTCTTCTTCGGCAGTGGTTACAGCATCCCCATAAAGTTGGATGCCGGCGTTGCTAACCAATATGTCAATTGCTCTGTATCTATTGACTACTGCGTCGATGGCTTGTGAAACCTCTGCTCCGACACTTATGTTGCACGGAAGGAACTCGCAGATACCACCATCCTTCGCGATCGCGACAGCACTTTTCGGCCCGGCATCGCGGTCAATGTCGAGGATAGCAACCGACGCTCCGAGTCCGGCAAGTTTTCGCGCCGTGGCTTCCCCGATCCCCATAGCGCCGCCTGTCACGATAGCGACTTTGTTTGTGAAATCAAGGTTCATTGGGGCCCTTGTTCGACGCGGGTATGGTGTGAAGTCTGAGAGTTAGCACCTGAAACGGTTGGATCGGAACGCTGAGATCTTCGCCTTGAATTTTCACTTCAGACTGGTTGTCTTCCAGCAAATTGCACAGCCAGGCTCGCTCAAACCTTAGAAACGCGCTGTGGATCCTGATGTTTGACGCCTGACCCGCCGTGTCCTGCAACCGAAGAATCGTTCCGTCGCCATCCTCCGCGCGCTTCCAGGTCAGCAAGGTTATCCCCGGAGTTCCAACCTCGAGTAAGCTGGCTGATAGACTTGGCAACAAAGAGGAATCCTGCGTACCCGGCACGTCATCCCGTTCGAGCGGGGTAAGCGCTTCCAAACCGAAGCGCGTCAGCGACAGACCGTTGAACTGCGCACCGCTCGTGACGGCGTAGCGAAAGGTGAAATCGCCACCTTGCCATGCAGGAAAATTAGTACCCCAATAGTTGTTCATGAGCCAGGAGAAAATCGCGCTGCTCTTTGTCGTGGACCCCGCGGGTTTGAACTCCGCGGGCCATTCGCCGCGAACAATGTCTCCAAAGGCAACCAGAGGAGCGTCGAGCGGAACGACCGTCGCTGCAACTTGCGGATTGTATACAGAGGCCCAAGTTGTGGGTAGGTACCATTCGCGGCTTCCTCCAGCAAGCTCATCTTTCGTTGGGTTTACCCACGCCGCCTGAGAACCATACGTGAACGCAGGCGTGGTCACGGCGAAAGGAAATGCTATATAGGCGGACTCTCTTGTGAGGACGCGCTCTTTATGCAAGTGATGAGTAATCAAAATCTCTTTTGCGGAGTCCGGCAGCAGGATTTCCGTCTGAATCGATGGGGTATTTGGCGCAGATGAATCAAGAGTTGCGACGATCCCAATCGGAGTTCTCTTCGCAGATATCAACGTTCCCGAACTCGCCGCATGAACAGTCAACGCTGGCGGTCTCAGTCCAGCTCCAAACCGATAGAGCGAATTCTCGGGATAGCTGTCCCCACCGGTGATGTAGAGATACTGGCCAAATTTGTATGGGCTTGACGGATCGACGAGTTCGCGCCCCAGTTGTTTGTCCAACACGCTCGCAATCGCTCCCGAGGACGGATCCAGGGTAACTCGATAGAACTCGTTATCGAGAATGTTTCCTCGAATCTCCACCGAGGCAGATCGTTCTTTTGCGATCGGCTTAATGGCGTACAGTTTGTATCCCACCGCGGGCACGGCCGCGGCCAGGAAGCGCACACGAACATTACCCGGGCCGAATCCCGGTAGTGAGATTCCTTTACCCTTGTGGAGTATTTCCACGGGAACCTCAGCGCCGGTTGAGGCGTCGACAGGAGCGGTGCCGTCTGGCAAATCGGTTTCGATGATGCCGGAGCGTACCCAGTTCAATGAGTTGAAAACTGCAATGGAATTGTCTTTAGTTTTTACCAGCGCTTCAAGCTGGGCCCAGCCGCGCTGAATCGATTCGTTGATATCATCGCGCGCCCGCGCTACGCGAGATCCTTTGAGCGCGATTTGATCTTCGCTCTGGTGGTGCTCCGGTTGCGTGGTCGCGCTGACGTATGTCCACGTGTGCTCGTCATAGAGGAGTTCGTTACGCCAGGCATCGTCGAGCATCGCCTTGTCGGGACGCACCCGCGTGTCGATCGAGGAAACCGCGGTGCCCAGGATCTCAGCCGTTGCGATGCGATGCTGGTTTTCCCGGTGAATGGCGGTGTGCGCGGCATCGGAGCCGTAACCGTCCTCCCAATAAGGACCGAAGTCGCCTCGGACTACGGGAATGTCGCCCTTCCACTCGTGCTCGATCCGTTGCATCGCGGTGTGCACGGTAGAAAACTCAAACTTGGGCCACGCATATTGACGGCTGAAACTCGCGACGATTTCACTCTGCTCGCTGGCGAGCGGCGTGTTCTCAAGCTGTGTACCGAAGATGATCGCAGTGCTGGCTGTATAGTCCGGACGTGTATATGCCTGCAGAAAAACCGGCAGCGAATCGCGGATCGACTCCATTCGCCATGGACCGCCAAACAGTGTGTGGGCTTGCAGATAGGCACGCGAGTACCACATGAGAACGCGGCCGCCGTCGGGGCCTTCCCAGTAGAAGGGAGACTTCTCGTTCCATCGCCCGAGCAGCATCACCGGCGCTCGCCAACTATTGCTTGCCGCTATGAAGTATTTGATACCAGCATCATGCAGGACCGAAGCATAGCCCCACGTATAAGCCGGGACATCTACGATTTGCGCCGCATCGGCGATCGGCAACTTGAATTCACGCGCGAGACTGTGCTGGCCATAGAGCGAGCGAGACAGAGCTTCCCACGATGCGTTCCCGGTATGTTGATTGGCAAACTCCGGCGGAATGACGATACTACCGTCGCGAACATGTTCGAAAAACTGTTCCTGCGCCTGCGGGCTTCGTCCGTTCAGATATTGATCGGCAACCCAGCTCCCATCGAGCGTCCAACGAAAATTCGGCGTTTTCTTGATCAGACCCATTGCCTGGTCGATGGATTGGGAATGAAGCTCGGCGACTTTGGCAGGGTAATCGGTGAAGCCGACATCGAGATGCTCGTGCGGAATGAGTGCGATGGTCCACTTTTTTGCCGGCTCAATGGTTGCAGAGGCCGAGAATTTTCCGGTGCGCACCGTGGCTTCGGCGGCCCCGGCCCACTCTGGGACTTCAAACACGAGCCGCGCCTCGCCGAACTCGTTGCTCGTCGCGAATGGTTTGCTGAAGGAATGTCCGGCGAGGCGAAGTTGTACAGAGTCGCCGCCATGGAATTTGGGTGCCCCGACGAAAACATCCACCACTTCCACCAACCCCGCTTTAGTTTCGCGGTAAAAAATTGTTGGCTCAATTTGAGCGGTAAAGACATTTTCGTTGTATTGCCCGGTATCGTCCTGAACCAACTCGAGCGCGTCATAGATCAAGCCAGTGTGCCCCGGCGCAATTGCGCCGAGGGAATTTTGCGGCGTGGTTGGATCGTCCATGGCGGTGAGAACGAACGCGTTCTCTCCTTTGCGAAGCCAAGCAGAGGGAATCAAAATCGTTTTTTCGTCGATCGAGGTCTGAGGAACAAATGTTCCTTCCCAATCCCCGGCTCGGAAATCGAGCTTGGGATGGAAGTAGAAAAAACCGGAGTGGCCGTTAACTTCCAACTTTAAGAATGACAGGCGCGGGGTCTCATACAGGATGGCGACTTTTAGTCTATAAACGCCCAGCGGAGCATCGTTCAGCACAAATTTCACCATGAACGGGTGCAGGCGCCCACCGGTGATCCCATTCGCCGGCCCAGGCTGAAAGCGATACCAATCCTTGTCGCCGCTTTGGCCGACCACAAACACAGGGTCGCTCTTGGGGTCAGCGTAGTTGATGTCTTGACTCTTAAATTCGCCCGAGGATCCGTCGAAGGTGCCGATCTTCCAGAGCATTTTTTCGCTTGCGTGCCCGGCAGCAGTCAGAGCAATCGACATGAAAAGAGCGGTGACGATGGCCTTGCGAATTTTATTCGTGCTTACCATTTCGGCTGCGTAATCACAGTGGCGCGCCGGCGCGGATCGTCGGTCCACGCCCCCATCTCTTGTCGCTTGGAAAGTTCGTGGTAGCCGCCAAGCTTGTCGCGGTCGAGTTCCACGCCGAGGCCCAGACCAGTTGGCACCGCCATGGCGCCGTTCTTATATTGCAGCTTGCCACCAACAATGATGTCGTCCGTGAGGTGGTGATAATGCGAATCGGGGGCAAGCGTCAGATTCGGAAGACAGGCGGCCAGGTGAATCATGGCAGCTTGCGAGATGCCGAATTCCGCACCACTGTGCATACCAGCGTCCACGCCCATGGCCTCGCAGATCTGGCCCGCGAGTTTAGCGCGATGGATGCCTCCATACCAGTGCGGGTCAAGCAGCACCACATCGAGCACATCCGCCATGATCGCGGGCGCAAGGTCTTCAAATGCGAACACCGACATATTCGAAGCTAGCGTGACCCACGGCGCCTTTGCGTTGACTCGCTTCATCGCGCGCATCCCCCATACCGGATCTTCAAGGTATTCCATATTGAAGTCGTGCAAGCGCCGGGCAACATCGATGGCCGTGGTCACCGTCCAGACCGCATTCGGGTCGAGCCGGATGCGATGCTTCGGGAACGCCTCCCGCAGCGCGATGAAGGTATCGACTTCTTCATCGGGAGGAAGAACGCCGTTCTTGTACTTTAATGTCTTAAAGCCGTACTTGCTGACAACTCCTTTGGCAAAGTCAACCATTTGTTCGATGTTCGATATCTCGCCAACGCCGTCGTCATTCGCATAGCGATAGAAAAGATAGGCGGCGAAGGGAACCTCGTCCCGAATGCGACCGCCGAGCAGGTCGCAAACCGAACGCTTCAACGCTTTTCCTTGAATATCAAGGATTGCAAATTCAAGCCCGGCAAAGCCTAAGACGAAACCAAAAAGCTTTTCTGAACTCGGCGCCGCCACCTTCCAGCGAATTCGCTCGAGGTTCATGGGATCTTCACCGATCAGCTGGGGCTTCAACTCCGCGAGCTGACCGGCGCGGCTGGCGCCGCTGTAGCATTCGCCAAGGCCCGTGATGCCTTCGTCGGTTTCGACCTCGATGACGATGCGAGAAAACCCGGGATGGGATCCGATCGAGTAACGCAGGGGCGCTTCAATAGGGATGAAAGCTGGAGTCCAGCGAATGTCCGTAATCTTCATTGTGTCTCCGGTATGTTGTCTCCGGTCGGCTAGCGTTGGTTCGCTAGCGGCTGTCCGCGAATGCCGACCCGCGCCCGGCAGATATGCCATCGGCTCAGGTTGGCAAAATACATCTCGTCAAAGTTTGCGCCGCCGAAGGCCGCATTCGTTGGGCTGGCAAGCATCGTCCCTTTCGGGTCTGACGCGAACAGCGAAACCTTGCCCTCCGGCGTTACCCGGTACACGTTATGCGAGGCGTAACAAGTCACGTACAGGTTGCCGTCTGCGTCGAGCGCCGCGCCATCGGGCACATGATTTAGCCCGGCAGCGTATACACGCGGTTTTCCCGCTGCTCCCGTATCCAGCAGCGGCACTGCTAGCACATTGTTTTTTGTGCTCTGCACGATGTACAGCGTACGGTCGTCGGCGCTCAGCGACAGCCCATTCGGAAACGACAAACGGTCGAGCAGTTGTTCGATCTTGCCGTTCGGTCTCAAGACAAAGAGCAAGCCGTTATGTTTGTTGAACTCGCCGGAATCGCTGAAGTAAAGGTTGGCCTCGCGATCGAAGACGGAAAAATTCGGATTCCGAAGGTGATATTGTCCAGCTCTTTCCCACGAACGAATCGTTGTGCCGGACCGGTCCAGCTGTATCAATGCACCCAATTTAAAGTTGCAAACGAACAGATCCTGGCGCGCGGAGAAAGTAAGTCCGAGATTGAAGCCTCCGAGCGTGGCTACGGTTCGGACCTTACCTTTTCGAGTGATTCTGTAGATCTGGCCGAGTTCGCCGCCTGCCCAGACGTTCCCGTCAGCATCAAATGCCAGCCCTTCGGGATGGTCGAGCCCTTCCGCAAAGACTTCGAATTTCTGCAATGAAATTTGGGGCTGCATGTAGCACCGTATCGAAGGAAATCTCGGTTATTCTACTTGTTGGTCTGACATTTGAACATTATAGTGAGGCCGCACTGGACGGCTTGGCGGAATTCTGGGAGCTGCTAATGAGACGACTGTTGCATTGCACTTCATTTTTCTTTCTCTTTTTTCCCGCGGGCCTCATGCTCGCGGAAAACGCGCACTTTAATTGCGTCCCCTCATTCCCTTTTCAACAGCAGTGGCAAGGAGCTGACGCTGCCTACTCGATTCCGCTGCAAGATGGCCACGTGGCCTGGATCTTCGGCGACACTCTCTATGGCGATGAACGCGTGGTCACCGGCGAAGAGCCTCGCATGGTACACAACACGATCGGCATTTCCACGTGTAAGGACGGGAAGTGGAAGATCGACTACACGATTAAGAAAGACGCCAAGGGCAACCCCGATAGCTTTTTCAAACCGGAGCAGAATAACGGCACCTACTATTGGGCGCTCGATGGTGTGGAATATAACCACGAACTCTGGATCACACTGGTCTGCGTGCGCAACGTGCCGAACTCAAACGCTTTTGCGCTAGGCTTCGCGATCTGCGGAACCGATCTCGCACGCGTCGCGGGGTTGGACGATCTGCAGAAATCGAAGGTTACATACTTTCCGCTGGTAGCGGAGAGCGTGCACGCGAATCCCTCGGCTTCGGCGTTGATCGAGGACGACTATCTTTACATCTACACGCTGTATGAAGTGGGAAGCAGGCCGCAGATTCTCACGCGACTTCCGCTGCAAGGTCTGGGTGATCCCAGGAAGAACCTGCAATATCTCGGCAGTGACGACAAATGGCACGACGGGATTGAGCCGGCGAAGGCAAAAGTCATCATGAAGACCGGGGCCTCGGAGATGTCGGTGCGCTATCACCCGGAGCTCAAGAAGTGGATCGCCGTGATGGTCGATCCTCAGATCTTTTCCGACAAAGTGATCCTCCGAACCTCGCCGAGCTTGAGCGGCCCGTGGACTGATGGCGAAGTGATCTATCGCATTCCCATCCTGCAGAAGAGCGATCCGAAATATGATGCCGACACTTTCTGCTACGCGGGCAAAGAGCATCCCGAGTTCGAGCAACCCGGCGAATTGCTATTCACCTATGTGTGCAACACGATGAAGCCAAGAAAACTGTTGACCGAGTCAAACATTTACTTTCCGCAGGTGGTGCGCATGCCTATGCCGGACGCCGCGAAATGATAGCTACTCTGCGAGCACATGTTTGCAGAAGGCGAGAGTGCGCCGGACGTGTTGCGTCCAATACTGCCAGTCATGGCCGCCGGGAAACTCTTCATAGACATGGGGCACGCGCAATTCGGTGAGCGCACTGTGCAGCCCACGGTTCGCATCAATGAGAGTATCCTCGGTCCCGCAATCGAAGCGGATGGGAGGAAGCGTGTCATGATTCACCTTCGCCCAGTGCAGCAAGTCGGTGTCGACCTCGCCCGCATACTGAAACGCCTGCGCGGCGTACGGAATGAACTGCGACAACTGTTCGACCTTGGTGATCGAGGAATGCGCGGAAATTCCCTGCACCCGCGACGCATATTTCATGCCTAGGCGCAAAGCTCCGTAGCCCCCCATCGAGAGCCCCGCGAGAAGAAACTTCTGCGGATGCAATTGCGGGCACAACTCACGCAGACAGCGCGGGATGTCATCGACAATCCACCTTTCATAGTCGGCATGCGCATGGGGAACATATCCGCTGCCGTCGCCCCACAGCCCATCCGAGGGCATGGCAATCATCATTGGAACGGTCATTCCGTCGCGCAGCATGTCGGTCGCGGTGGTGTCTAGGCCGGCGTTCAGCCACCAGTTCCACGGGCATCCGTAGACACCGTGCAACAGCAGCAGCAACGGCACGTGCCGCAATGATTCCATTCCCGACGGGCTGAACACTAAGACGTCGCCGCGAGAGCCCAAGGCCTCGCCGCGAAAATTCAAAAAGCGCAGATTCTCATTTCTCGGGATCGGACGAGAAAGCTGGGCATTGGGAAATTGCTTCGGCATAGGGGCCTACACGTTTCCGGTAAGCAGCGGGATCGCGCCAAATAGTCCAGCGTCGTTTCCGAGTTGTGCGGCGACTACCTCGACCTTGCCCCAGGGCGTCCATGCGTGCCGGTTCACGTACGCTTGAATGTAAGGAAGGATGACGGCAGCACGGCGCATCACGCCGCCACCAATGACGATCCGTTCCGGATCGTAGGCGTGAATCAATCCCACCGCTCCCGTTGCCCAAACCTTCAGGCAGTAGTCACGGATCTCGACCGCAACACCGTCCCCTGCGTCAGCCAGTTCAAAGAGCATCTTGAAGTCAATATTGTCCTGACTTGCCAAATTGCTCGCCGAGAAGCGAGGCCATTCGCGTGCCAGTAAAGGCAAAGACCAGCCTGAGGCTTCGGCCTCAAGGCATCCGATCGCGCCGCACGTGCAGGGACGACCGCCGACTTTTGCCGGCAGGTGACCACCCAGGCAGCCGGCTTGCGCGTGCTTTCCGCGCAGCAGTTTGCCCTCGATCATGGCCGCGCCGCCGATGCCTGTACCCAGCGTGATCATTACCAAATTGTCGCAGCCGCGAGCGGCTCCCGCGTGACGTTCGCCGAGCAATGCCATGCGGGCGTCGTTCTCGATGGCAAAGCGCAGACCAAACTCCTGCCTGCACCACGCATCGAAATCGATTGACGGTGTGTCTTCGTATTTCTTGTTAGTCGAGACAACTCGGCCAACTCGCGCATCCGCCAGCCCGCAGAATCCAAGCGCCAAGCCTTCACAGTCGGCGGCGTCCATTTTAAGTTCTGTTAGCAGCTTGCGAATCGCCTCCGCAAACAGATCGAGCGCTGGCCGCAGCGGCTGCGCCGAATCGAGGGAGACGCGGCGAGAGCCAAGAATTTCGCCGTCGTTGACGAGCGCGATGGTGGCGTGGCTGCCGCCCAAATCGATTCCGATGGCCGGTCTTTTCATAGAAGAGCAGTCATAGCAAAGCAGTCACATCGAAGAGTCATCATGGAAAATGAATCGCTTCGGGTTATCAAACAACGCAATATTAGTCGCTTTGGGCAGTTAATGATCACAATTTTGTTCTTTTTGTTTGCATTCGACAGCCTATACCATTAGCCTATTGCCATTATGAACCCCGTCCCTGCGTTCGTGAACTGGGCCGACGGCGCTTTGCAGGTCCCCGGACTCCAGCGATCGGAAAAGAAACTCGGTCAACTGACTGGCATCTTTCGCGATCATCAAGCCTGGCAGCAACTCGATCCCGAAACAATCGTATATCGAGTCTGGTGGTGGGAACCGGTCCCATCAGGCACGGAAGGCGGTCTGTTCTGGGGCCTTACCGAAATCCAACCAGGCCGAGTTGGGAATGAGTATTTCATGACGCGCGGGCACTGGCACGTGATCCGTAACCGTGCCGAATTCTACGGCACCGTCGCGGGGAGCGGCAAACTAGTCCTCATGGATCGCACGGAACATACCTGGTCTGAAGATATGACGCCCGGCAGTCTGCATTACATCGCGGGCGAAGTTGCTCACCGTATCGTCAATACAGGGGACAAGCCAATTCGGGTGATTGCCTGCTGGCCCAGCGACGCGGGCCACGATTATGAAGTTGCCGAGGGGCGTGGATTCGGGGCGCGGATCATTGATGAGGGGGGCGCCCCAATCCTCGTGAATGTCCAGGACTGAATGCGTGAGTCGCGATCGTCAGAAATCTTCGGTAAAGTTTGATCCAAAGCTAGGTGTGCGCAGCCACGCCAACGATCTCTTGTTTAGCTACGACCAAGGCGTATTCGGACCGCAGCCAGAGTTCCGGCGTCTCGATCAAATTCGCCGCAGTTTAAGAGATCCAATGTGCGACGGTCCCGACCCGGTGTACTCGATTGTGATGGACGTCGGCCGTGATGAACACACCGGCGAACTCGCGCAGCGGATGCTTCTATTTGGCGTTGTCGTGTATGCGGCGGGCCAACTGGGAGAAGAACCGGTCCGCAGCCAGGGGCATATCCATGCAGTGGCGCGTCATTGCGGGTGGTCCACTCCGGAATTATTCGAGATTTGGGAAGGACAGGCCATCATCTATGCGCAGGAGAGCGCCGACGATGATCCTGGTCGCTGCTTCGCCATAACCGCGGGTCCAGGGGACAAGGTTGTCGTGCCGCCAGCGTGGGCGCACGCCGTCATCAACGCCGATCCTAAAACGCGCATGATGTTCGGGGCCTGGTGCGATCGGCAGTACGGATTTGTCTATGACGCAATCCGTGCACACCGTGGTCTGGCATGGTTCCCGATTCTCGACGCTCAGCACAAGATTCATTGGGAGCCGAATCCTTCTTATCAGTCCAGCAAGCTCTCGATTCGAGGCCCGCGCACCTATCCGGAACTGGGTTTGGATCCCCCTACACCGATCTATGAGCAATTCGCTAAGGATCCCGATCGCGTGCAATGGGTGTCGGAACCGGCGCGCGCCGCCTCTGTGTGGCCCAATTTCGAAATGTAGGCCTGGTCACTGCATGCGCTCTTTATCTGCGCAGCGACATCAGTCGGCGAGGCCGAGCCGCTGCTCCAGTTGCTCCAGGGACACGCCTTTGGTTTCAGGATAGATGGCCGCGACCAGAACAAAGTCGATCAGCATCATGGTGGCAAAGAAGAAGAACGGCGTTGCACTTGATTTTTTCGCGAGCACCGGAAATAGAGCGGATATCAACGCATTCATCACCCACAGCGTGGATGTCCCAATCGCCTGCCCCTGGGCGCGAACGCGCGTCGGAAAAACTTCGCTCATGTAGACCCAGATCACCGCGCCTTGAGAAATGGCGAAGAAACCCATGAACGCCATGACCATCCAGACCAGCCATGACTGATGCGTACCGGTGTGGAACATTTCTCCGATCGCGGCCAGGAAGATGCACACTCCCGCGGTTCCGGTGAGCAAAAGCTTCTTACGGCCAAACTTGTCGATCATGGTCATCGCAATCAACGTGAAGATGAGGTTCGTGAATCCGATGGTCACAGACTGCATGCCAGCCGAATACTTGCTCGCTCCGGCTGCCGCAAAAATGTCATTCAGGTAGTACAGGCACGCGTTGATGCCAGTCAGTTGATTGAAGGCTCCGGCAGTCACGGCCAACAGGATCGGCAGCGCATATTTCCGTTGCAGAATCGACTCGCTCACGGAGCTTCGCTCCAGATGAATCGAGGCCATGATCGAGTTCAGCTCTTGCTCAGGATTTTTGTTGCCGGTGAGGCGCAGAACGTCGAGCGCTTCCTGCGTCCTGTTTTTCAGGGCCAACCACCGTGGGCTGCGCGGAATGAAAAACAACATCAAAAGAAAGAACAGCGCGGGCACCGAGGCAACACCCAACATCGAACGCCATTCCAGCGGCCCCAGATTCATTCGCTCAATCAGGAAATTTGACAAGTAGGCCAGCAGAATACCCCCGACAATGCTGACCTGGAAGCAGCCAACCAGACGTCCGCGCCATTGCGCGGGCGACAACTCAGCGATGTACATAGGCGCAAGCACCGACGACCCACCAATTCCTAAACCTCCGATGATGCGGAAGGCGATCAACGATCCCCAATTCCATGCCAAAGCGCAGCCGAGCGCTGACAATAAGTAGAACACCGCCATGATTCGCAGGCTGTCGCGTCGGCCCCATCGCTCCCCGGGATATCCGGCCGTCATTGCGCCGATCACGGTGCCCACCAAGGCGCTGGAGACGGTCAAACCTAATAAGGATGGAGTGAGGCTATAGACCTCGGTCAATTGGTGCGTAGTTCCGGCGATGACGGCAGTGTCGAATCCAAACAACAGTCCGCCCAGAGCACTCACGAAAGTGCTCTTCACAAGGTATCCATTTATTCCCATGGGCCCCCTGACATGAATGAACGAATACTAGCGAAAAGAACAAAATTGGTCTACGAAATAGCGCAAATAGACGATATAAACTTACGATAGGTAGCCATTGGCGCGCTAAACTTTTTTACGTTCGAGGAGTATCGATGAGTGCTCGCAGAGACTTGGATCGTCGCACTTTCCTGAAACTGGGGGCGGCCGGAACGGCCGTGGCCGCGATCGCCCCTTCGATCGGCGGGGCGTCTGCAGGTGCCAGGCGCACGCTCTCGTCTCCGCCAACTCTCGCCGACCTGGCTGGGGATCGGTTGACCTACCGGCTGCGCGATCTTTTCAACTGTTCGGTGGTGATGAACGAGTGGGGTTACGCGCAAGTCGCGAAATCAGTCTCGGCGATGACTGCCATTTCATTTCCACCTTACGCTTGTTGCGGCGTGTCTGAGACCGCCTGGAGTCCCGGCTTTCTGCTGACTTGTGAAATGTTTCTCGATGGCCGCTTTCTTGCGATCGCGGCTCCGCCCGACGGCGACGTCGAGTATCAGTGGTTTCCGCATTGTGTTGATCGCACGCAAACTGCGGAGAACCTGCAATTTTCCACGCGTATGTTCCTCCCAAGCAAGCACCGCGCCGTCATGCAATCGATCACCGTAAGAAATCTCAGCGGGGCGAAACGCCGCTTCACGCTGGCGTTCGATATGCGAGGAGCGGTTTCGAAGAAAACTAAACCGTGGTTCGTTAATTCTCCGGGTGAGGCCGATAACCGCGTTACCTGGGACGCCGGACGAGGCTGCCTTCTTTTTGAGGCGCAACACAGCGAGATCGCCGCCGCGCAAGGTTTCCATCCCTTGCCGAGGCGCGTGGAGCAAGCGCGGATGCTGCACTTCGACCTGGATCTCGGTCCAAGAGAGCAGAAGGAACTTAACTTCGTCCTTGCAATTGCTGAAACTGGCCGTGCCGCAATCGAGCTTTATGATGGCCTGCAAGCGCGCTTTGCCGATCTCGAAAAGGAAAATGAGGCAATCTTTGCGAGCCTTGTACGATCTGCATTCAGGCCAGACAATTCCGCTTTCAGCGGCAACCTCCCGCAGCTCATTACAAATGATGAATCGCTCTGGAAGCTCTACCACAACGGTTTTGCCAACCTGCTGTTTGCTCGCCGGCTTTCTCCCGATTCAGCCTATGGCCCAACCTATCTGACCCTGAGCGGCCATGTGCTCCCAACTCTCAGCTTCCCGTGGGATACCTCGCTGAGCTCTCTGGCGCTGGCCTTGCTTGATCCGATTCCGTTGCGCAATCTCGTCGAGGTCTGGCTGAAAGGCAGAATGCACGAACATCATTCCACCGATTATGTGTCGGGAGAACCGGTGGGTCCGTGGTATGCGGCGAATGATGCCGCGATCGTTCGCTGTACCTGGCGCTATCTCTCGGTCACAGGAGATTTTGCCTGGCTGGATAAAAAAATCTCCGATCGCACCGTTCTCGATCACCTCGATGAGCATGCCCTCTATTGGAAAAAACTCGACCGCCTTGGACACGGCCTCGCCGACTATGGGACGATCGAAAATCTGCTCGAGGTCGTCAGCACTTACCTCCATGAAGTGGCAGGAATGAATTCCGGCAACGTGCGCAGCATGCGTGTGGTTGCCGATCTGCACGAACGTCGCGGTAACGCGTCGCGCGCTAAACAACTGCGTGGCGAGGCAACCGAACTGGCAGAAAGGATCAATCGCCTGCTTTATGTTAATGGCGAAGGATATTGGCGGTGTGGCCAGCCCGACGGAACCTTCAACGAAGTTCGGCACTGCTACGACTTTCTCGCGGTCGTCGACAATATGGTGGAAGATCTCACGCCGACGCAGAAACAGGAAATGAGCGCGTTTTTCTGGCGTGAACTGCATAGCGAGAAATGGATGCGCGCACTCGCGCAGGGCGACGCCGACTCGACCTGGAATATCCGGCCCGACCATAGCTGCCTGGGCGCCTATGCAGCGTGGCCGCCAATGACGGCCAAGGGTCTATACAAAATCGACTCCCCGGAGCGAATCTCGCGCTGGCTGCAAGAGGTGGCAAAGGCTGGCAATCAGGGACCGATTGGGCAAGCGCATTTCGTGGAGGAGGTCTATCCGCCCGTCAATGGTGGAGCTCTCAAGTCATCCGCAGATGCGCCCTTTATCGAAGACTGGTGCTGCATCGCTGGGGGCGCTTTTACGGAACTCGTGATTGATTCGATCTTCGGCGCGGAGCTTACGCTCTCGGATGGGATCAGGGTGAACTCCCATCTCGGCGATTTCGATTCCAGCGCGCGATTAGAGGGAGTGCGCTACCAGGGAGGTTTGTATACGATCACGAAAGATGGAGCACGACGCGAAAAAGCGTGACGAGCTCAGAACCAATCGCTCACACGCGCATAACTTTGACTCCCAGTTTTTCGTAGGGCGCAACTTTCTCGTCGGTCGCCGCTGTGTCGGTTACCAGGATATGCAATTCTTCGGGTTTGCAGATGCGCCAGTTGGCTACCAGGCCCAGCTTGCCGCTATCCACCACCGCCACGCGGCGGCGCGCAAGCTTTATCATCGTTGAATTCAGTTCCGCTTCATCGGCATTGAAACAACTTGCCCCCCAAGTCGCATCCATGCCATCGGCGCCGATGAACATCGTGTTGATCAGCATGTTATCGAGCGATCGCAACGCGGCCGTCCCGACCAGCGAAAACCATTCTCCGTGAAGGTGTCCGCCGGTTACGAAAACGTAAACATCCTTGCGCTGGGAAAGCTCCATCGCCACGTTGACTGTGTTCGTGACGACCGTGATGTTGGAGTTGATCGGCAATCCACGAATCACTTCAGTGGTTGTGGTCCCGGGCGTTAATGCAATGGTTTCTCCAGCCGTGATAAGCGCGGCGGCGGCTCGCCCGATGCGGCGCTTTTCGTCGGCGGCATGTTTCTCCTGTGCCAGAAATGATTGGTCGCGCCGGAATTGCTCGTAAAACAGTGGTTCGATCGATACCGCGCCACCGTGCGTGCGCCGCAACAATCCCTTTTCGTCGAGAGCATCCAGGTCTCGGCGTACGGTCACTACCGAAACCCGAAGCTGTTCGCTGAGGGCTTCCACCGAAACCCGCCCGGTTTGCTGCAGACCAGTAAGAATCGCGGTGAGTCGCACCCGCTGTTTCTCCTGGGATGCGCCTTCGGATTCAGGTTGCCCATTGGGGCCAACTCCAGGCCGTGGAGGCCGGTCGCGTTTCATGATTATGCCATTTCTTTACATCCCCTCAGGGTCATAAAACGAAACTCTTTAGGAGAGGCATTTTGCGATTCAGCGCAAAACGAAAGCGCTGTTGAAGCATAGTACTCTGACTTCCAAGAATTGCAAAAAGATCGAATGGTTAAGCAAATGCTTTCCAATCGCTTGCCGAGCTTCGATTTGACTGGACTAAATCATAATGCGTTTCGTTTCATGTGCAATAGGATAGTAAAATGATTGCTTTCTAGATTTGAGTGGTGGTGAGGCGGAAAGCGCCCGCAAGAAATCTCATACAGCAATTTGCGTTTCGCGAGGAAAACGAATGACCTTGAACCGCCGGCAATTCGTAACTGCCCTGATTGCATCCGGCGCCGCCGCCGCGCCGACACGGAGCATCGACCAGAAGCTTTCTTACTTCGGGCCGTCGACATCTAACGCGAATCCTCCCAGCACGGATGTAGATTTCCGCTATGCCCCACGGATCCAGCAATCTACGATCTGTTATCCAGACGATTCCAAGAAAACCATAGTTGGCCAAGCTGGCGATTTGCGATATGGATACGTCAAGTCGCTCGCCGCCGGCATGGAAAACTTCGGCACGGTCGTCGAATTCTCGCTCGCCGGTTTTCAAGATGACAAGACTCTTCGGCAGTGGATCGAATCCCCGGGCGTTCCCATCGTACACACACTGATCGACCGTCTAGCAGCGACGTTCGAACTGATCGCATTCGCAAGCCGTCATGCCGACGAAGGCCGAGTCGACAACGTCCTACTCTCAATTCGATCAAAGACTGGCCGCGTCGCCTCGCTTCCGAAGATCCATATCCGAACCTGTGAGCGGCTCGAACTTGAAAGCTATACCGTCCCGACGGCGACGGTCCGGGTGCAGGGCAACAAGTCGCCGCTGCTCGTCGCCGCGCAGCTCGATAGCAATCTCGGGAGCTGCATGCTGTGGGAGGAGGAAGGCTTCACTCTTTATCTTCCGCATGGCGAAGCTTTCGAAGAAATGTCGGCGCGCTATTTCGTCCGGCTCCCCCAGGACAACCAATCAGCCGAAACCGTGGGCGAGCATTTGCATGATGCCGAGATGCTCTTGGCCGAAGCTCGCGAGTTGTGGAGGAATTGGAAACCCTTTGGAACCACGAACTGGAGTTTCCCGGGCCGGCAAGGGGAATTTCTTACGGCGTGCGCGCGCAACATTCAACAAGCGCGCGAGATCAAGAATAATCGACTTGTCTTTCAGGTTGGTCCTACTCAGTATCGCGGTTTGTGGATCGTCGATGGCAATTTCCTTCTGGAGGCAGCGCGGTATCTCGGCTATGACCAGGCCGCCGATGAGGGTTTGCGCTCCGAGTGGACCAAGCAGGCGGAGAGCGGGCAGGTCATCGCGGAAGGCGGCGGCGAGCACTGGAAGGACACGGCGATTGCCGTGTTCACGCTCGTGCGCCAATGCGAACTGAAGCAGGACTGGACATTCTTCTGCGAGCTCGAACCCAACGTCGTGCGCGCTCTAGATTTTCTGATCGGCCTGCGCGATCGGGCGCGTTCCGGACCCAGCACTAACGGACGTTATGGGCTGCTCGCTCCCGGTTTCGCCGACGGCGGCATTGGAGGCGTCCGTTCCGAGTTCACTAACACCGCGTGGACCCTCGCGGCTCTTCGTGCGGTTGCCGATGCTGGCGACCAGCTGAAGCTGCCATCGCTCGCCCGCGCCCGGACGTTCTTTCATGAACTCTTGGAAGCATTTCAGCAAATGGCGAGGCAAGAAATGGTGCGGCATCCTGCGGGATTCGAGTATCTGCCCATGATTGCGCACGACGATTCATCGGTTGCCGACCCTGATCCGTGGAACCGTCCTCGTCCGCAGACCGCTCAGTGGGCTCTCTCTCATGCCATTTTTCCGGGAGAAGTGTTCGAGAAGAATGATCCGATCGTGCGCGGACACATCGCGCTCCTTCAATCCTGCACGCAGGAAGATGTTCCGACCGAAACCGGCTGGCTCTGGCACGACAGTTTGTGGACGTACAACGCTTCATTCGCTGCGCATGTGTATTTGTGGGCGGGGCTGAACGATTGGGCGCATCGCACATTCACTGGCTTCCTCAACCATGCCTCGCCTCTGTACTGCTGGCGCGAGGAGCAACCGCTGCAACATGCTTTGGCCGGTCAGGACTGGGGCGACATGCCGCACAATTGGGCGAGCGCCGAATGCATTCGATACTTGCGGCACATGTTGGCGCTCGAAGACCGTAAGTCGCTTCGACTTCTCAATGGGATCACCGCGGCAGAATTGGTCCCTACCGCTCACTATAGTCTCCAGGATTCTCCAACTCGCTTTGGGAGGATCAATCTGGAACTCGAACCTGCCGGGGCGCAAGAATGGCGATTGCGGTTCGATCGATCCAGTGGACTTTCTCCGTCCTCGGTTTCACTGCCGGCAAGCATCGGCCCGCTGCAAGTGAGAAAGGTGATCGGGGCGAGCTCGAAAATAAACGGTCAGGTCGTCGAAGTAGATCCAATCGCGAACAAGTGGGATGCGCTTCTTAAATAGAACCACCTTACTTCGACCCTGGCTGAGAGTGCTTAGGGGCGGTCGCCGACTTCCTCGACGAAACCAAGCTCTCAAAAAAACCGAAGACCCTGGCCGCGTATTCGACCGTACTTTCGTATTTAACCGAATCCTGCCACAAGCTGAATCTCGACGAAATCGAGCGAAAAGACTTGCTGAAGTTCTCGGCGTTCTTGCGGAACGAGAAGGAGCAGGCGCCACGAAGCGTGTACAACAAGTTCGAGAACGTGATGACGTTCCTGAAGGCGAATGGGATTCATGGTCTGGTGGGCAAGAACGATTGGCCGTACTACACCGAGGAGGAGCCTGAGATCTACGAGCAGGAGGAACTCGACAAGCTGTTTGCGAAGTGTGACTCGGAAGAACGACTCTGGTATGAATTTTTCCTGATGACCGGGATGCGTGAGCAGGAAGTGATGTATGGCCGGGAACGACCATTGAAGAGTGGATCGACTCTAAGACTCTGCAGGAAATGCCAGCGCTCAAGGCGTCTGTTGAGCAGAAGGATGGGAGCGGTTCTGCTTCGATAACTGGCACGCCCAGGGTCGAACCTGCGCCTTTCCATCTGCAGTTCGATGACTTCGAATTGATCCGCGATCCGTCGAACCCGGGCACCATGTTCAGTGACTTTGATGACGGTACTTCACGAAATATGATGGGCGGTGATTGGTCCTACGGGTGGCGGGACGCACCGGAGACCTCTTTTGACCTCGTCGCTCCGGGACGCGGTGGAGTGGGCTTTGCTGCCACAGTTGCGGGGAAGACGGACGCCTCGGATGATTCGCGACTGACCGCGCACTTCGCCATGGATAGCTCTGTCGCGGATTTGAGTTCCTATACAGGAATCCGTTTCTGGGCGCGAGGAGAGGGTTCGTTTCGCGTACACACGTTGCAGCCTACGATCACTGATTGGGACGATTATGTCACGCAGCTTTATCAAGCGTCTTCTGATTGGAAGCCTGTCGTAGTCCCATTTCGTGATCTTCGTCAAGAGGGCTGGGGCGTAACTGAAGATTTTACTCCCCAATCACTCACCGGTTTTTCTATAGAAATGTTTCCAGCGGCGGGCTACCCTCCTCGCCCTCCATCTGCCCTCTATGAGGGCATGATCAGGCCTCTTCAGTCGGATTCGATACGCGGTGTGATTTGGTACCAAGGCGAAAGCAATGCCTTAAAAGCTTATACCTATCGAAAATTGTTGCCCGCGCTGATTCGGAAGTGGCGCGCATCCTGGAATCAGGGAGACTTCCCTTTTCTGATCGTGCAATTACCGAATCACGGTTCGATCCGTGAGGAGCCCTCGCAATCCGCTTGGGCGGAATTGCGGGAGGCACAGTTCTTAACAACGAAACAGGTTCCGAATACCGGAATCGCCGTGACGATCGACTTAGGGGACCCAAAGGATGTTCACCCACATCGCAAAGCAGAAGTTGGGGAACGCCTCGCGCTGTTGGCTTTGGGTATTGCCTACAAGAAATCAATTGTGTATTCCGGACCGCTTTACCAATCGATGAGCATTGACGGAAACAAAATCAAGGTTCGATTCACAAACACTGGTAGGGGCATGGAGGCGCGCGGCGGCAACGAATTGACCGGCTTCGCAATCGCCGGAATAGACCAGCAGTTCCACTGGGCGGAGGCAAGCATCGATGGAGTGTCGGTGGTTGTATCTAGTCCGGCGGTACCGGTGCCCGTAGCAGTCCGCTACGCTTGGGCCGACAGCCCGCAGTGCAATCTCTTTATTAAGGACGGATTGCCCGCGTCCCCATTTCGGACGGATAACTGGCCCGGCATGACGATCAACCAAATCTTCCCTATAACCCCGAAGAGGGCGGCCGCACAACCAGACTGTAGCTCACCTACCACGAGCGGCATCGGAACCCCCTTTGGGTTGATTGTCGGCAAACAGGACGTGACCTGATACCAGCACATCGCGATTAGTAATTAGATTCCAGCGAAATAGTCGCGCCTAGATCGAACGATGACGCCTCTGGAGCCCCAGCCCAGCGCCTCAAGTCACACTTCTTCTTATACAATGAAGCCGCACCAAATGCCCGAGGGGGTAAACATGTCCAATCTAGGTAATGCACTACGGGAGCTTCGCGAAAAGCGCAGCCAATCACAAGCAGAAATTGACAAGCTGGATCAGATAATTTCTGGGATAGAGTCTTTGAACGGTACCGGAACAATCCATGAGTCAAGCCGGCCGACGCGGATCATATCAGCAGCTTCGCGGCGAAAGATGGCCCTGGCGCAGAAGGCGCGATGGGCGAGCATACGGAAACAGTCGCAGCCGATACTGGTTTCCGCTCCTGCGAAACGAACTATGTCGGCGTCAGCTCGCAGGAAGATCGCAGCCGCCCAGAAGGCACGGTGGGCGAAGGTTAAAGCGCAGGAGAAGAAGGCGGCATAGTGGCCTGCCTAGGCCGGGTGGGGGAGTAAGGTGGCGTCTGGATAACCCGGCCACTACCCGGCCCTTTACTTCTGAGAACAAAGAACGATGAAAAAACCAGGTTCCTCAGAAAGGGCAGTGGAAGCCATTGCGATTCGGTCCATCGCGCTAGTCCCTTGAGTATAAGTCGACTGCAGTTCGTTGAATCTCTGCAGTGGGTCCGGCGCACGTTATTTGATCGTTGCCTGCCCTCTGCCTTCTTAACGAGCAAGGATCAAAGGATCAATGGATTCAGGACGGGTAGCTCCTCCGATTCGAGTACTTGCGAGCTACGAGCAACCTTTCTTCAGCCCGCGGCGTACGCTCTTTACTCCAGAGCCGATTCCGCCCGTTAATGCCGTTGCCGTAGTTAGAGGGCGATCAAGCCTCGTTACCACGGGGTGACATTAGATTACCGCCCGACAACCCGGAAGGCCGCTACTTGGTAGCGGTGACCCTTCTTGGTGCGGCCGAATCCGAGTCTTTCCGAAGCTTCTTTCGGGCACGCTTTTGAGCCAAAGCCTGTTTCACGCGGCGCCTCTCGCCGGGCTTGAGATAGAAGGAGTGGCGTTTCACGTCCTTGATAATGTCTTCCGTCATAACTTTGCGTTTGAAACGTCGGAGCGCATTCTCCAACGACTCGCCTTCTTGCAGTCGAACTTCCGCCATCTACGTCACCCCAATCTGGCTAAACGAGCCTAGTTTGAGCTTACTCTCTTTGTGCCACGCCTAATCTGTGCCCGATAACACTTTGTTAGAAAATAAGTGCACGCTCACTCCGAATAGCCGTCGTCGGTTTCTTCGTCGTCGTCATCTCTATCATCTTTATCGTCGTCTTCGTCCTGCTCCTCCTCTTCATCGTCTGGCTGCTGTCGAAAAAGGAGGTCAGCCGGAAACCGATCAAGAGGGGCTGAGGTAGGGTGTTCTGAACATTTTCGGCTCATGCCCAAATGGTACGCCCGCGCCGCGTGAGGGGACTCGAACTTCAGCGCGGTCGGCGAGACTGTCGGTTACCGAGCGTCGTCAGGTGACGATCGCTGATCTAATCGGGCGTGCGCTCTCTAGGTCCAATACGTTGCCTGAGGTCGTCGCTGGAGGGCAGGAGAAATTTGAGGCACAGATAGCCGCCGCGCTCGAACCATATGTTCAAGATGGAGTCTTGGTCGAGCAGATCGTTGCCCGAGCTTCGATCTTCGGCCTCGCGCATACAACGTCGAAGATCGAGTTGCTTGGTGACTGGCGCCGGTCGCGGAATCGGAGCCGCAGTTGCACCGGCGGCTGGCGTGTGAGCTAGTCCCATGCCCGCCGAATCTCCTCTTCGCCTCTGTTCCCCATCTTCGGCTAAAGTATTAGCCAATGAAATTAATCTTCTTCATCACGTTTTTGCTCTTTACGATGAGTGCTACCGCCCAAAACGCTGGTGAATTCGACATCAAGGCGGCTCAGCGGTTTGCGAATCTCGCACTCGGTTGTGTGCACAAAGAGTATCCGAATCACATCAGCCACACGCTGACTAGCGATGCGGATGCGGCCCCGCCACGAAAATTGACCCCAGCATTTTATGGCTGCTACGACTGGCATTCCTCCGTCCACGGGCATTGGCTGCTCGTTCGCTTGGTCAGGACGTTTCCAGACGCTCCGTTTGTTCCGGCTGCTCGCGAAGCACTGCGGCAGAGTCTCACAGCAGAGAACATCGAGCAGGAGGCTGCATATCTCCGGGGAGAGGGACGCGCCAGTTTCGAGCGCCCGTATGGGCTGGCATGGCTCCTTCAACTGGTGGCGGAACTGCACGAATGGGACGACCCGGAAGCTAAAGAGATGGTGGGGAATCTGCGTCCGCTCGAAACCGTCGTATTGGAGCGGCTGGACAACTGGCTGCCGAAACTCTCGCACCCGGTGCGGATCGGCGAACACGACCAGACCGCTTTCGCGCTCGGCTTGATGCTCGACTATGCGCGCCGCAATGGTGACCAGAAATTCGCCGAATTAGTCGTTTCCAAAGCGAAGCAGTTCTACCTCGGGGACAAGAATTGTCCGCTGGCATATGAGCCTTCGGGCGAGGATTTCCTTTCGCCGTGCATCGGCGAAGCAGACCTGATGCGCCGGGTGCTGCCGAGCCAAGAGTTTGCAAGCTGGCTCCGTACGTTCATGCCCCAAATTTCCACGTCGGGCCATGATAAATGGCTGCAGCCCGTTGTGTCGCCTGATCCAAGTGATCCGAAGCTGGCGCATCTGGACGGGCTCAACCTGAGCCGAGCATGGATGCTGGAGGGCATTGCGGCGGCTCTGCCGAAGGGCGACAAGCGGCTACCGTCGATTAGGGCGACTGCCGAGGCGCACAAGCGTGCTGGGC
The DNA here is from genome assembly GCA_035483045.1 of Terriglobales bacterium. Classification (GTDB taxonomy): domain Bacteria; phylum Acidobacteriota; class Terriglobia; order Terriglobales; family Acidobacteriaceae; genus Acidiflorens. Next base: position 143,553 of record DATHQD010000036.1, on the reverse strand, counting down.
TTGTGGCGGTGACAGGCGAGCATTACGAGGGCGGCCACTGGCTGGGCAGCTTTGCGGTTTATCTGGTCACAGAACGAGGCGTTACGAGGACGCGCTGAGCGTTTGACGATTGCCACACCGATGTTGGATATTGAGACGGCATGGACGTTGAACGCATCATTGATGAGATTGAGCAGCTACAGGAAATATTTGAAGCGCCGGATATTAGGCCACTCAGCGCAAGCGACATCTCTGCCGCCAATCGAAGGCACGACGAAATGCTCGCACATAGCCCGTGGTTTCAGCTTTGGCAACGGTACGGGGTCTGCTGCCGAACCGAGTCCCCGGTACTTCGCCTAGGGGAATCGGAGAGCTAAGGTAATTCGGAAGTCGCGTCCCATTGCGTTGAAGGCTCGACCGCCGGGCCACGAGGGGGCAGTTCGTCGGCGTGCGAAATCAGCCAATCAGATGTCAACCGCGACCGCCGCGTCGAACTTTGAATAATACTTCTTCACATCTCCCGCTCCATACTTTTCGCGGAACTTTTCGACCACCGATTTCACTGCCTTCGCGTCGGTGGTAGGCTTCGCTTGGAACTCTGCCTCCACGCCCCGCGCATCAATCCTAATCGCCGGGTTCTTGAGCACATTCTTATACCATTGCGTCTCCGAGCCGCGCACCGGCAGCAGGTACAGCGTGTCACCTTCTGTGACGAACCAAACGGGATTCGAGATTGTTTTCCCAGATTTCCTCCCGATCACGCTGATCTTGACCTCACGGTAGCGGGTGAGGCGTTCTTTGAGGTCGTCCTTTGGCTTTGGCATGACACACTCTGTCGGTCGAATCTAGCCACTGCCGCAAGCCTTCCCGCGCATGGCTTCCCGACCTTCCCACCGATGAGCGGCAAAACGATTAAAGCCGCGACCGGGTCTGCCCGTATCTCCCAAGAAAAAGCTCGACGGATTTGTAGCGGTTGCAATCGACGAGCTTCTGAATCTGCCTAATCCTACTACCGTCGCCGTCTATGATATTCGCCGCCACCAAGGCCGCCGAGGTCGACCACGACGGTGACGAGCAGAATCAGTAAATTGATCCCTGCTATGGGCTGATGTGTGTTTGCCATCCACGCATATGCGAGCGTGGTCAGAGGTAGGAACAAGAACCCGAGCAACGGCAATATCAGACCGTGGTACGCTCGTTGTAAATAATTCGAAAAGAGGAACAACATTGCGAGTGCGATTCGGGGAAAGGCGAGAAAGACAATCAGTAGGAGGCAGCCCACGAAATTCTCCTCGCGCATCGTACACTTTTCCTGCACGCGACACAACGAAGTTGCGGGCGGGGGTCATAAATCATCTCATCCGGCGAGCGAAGAATGGCGAAGAAGAAAACTGCTAATCTCCTGCCGAAACTTACGGAGACGGAACAAGACCTGCTCTCGCACATCGAAGACGGCTACCAGCTTGAAACTGATTTGCTCGGCGGCAACCCCATTCTGCGGCGTTCGAAAGACGATGAAGAAATACGCCCTCTGTCGGCCAATCGCAATACCAGCAAGGCGCTGGAACGGCGTGGACTCATCAGCTCCGGCAAGGGCCACGATCCACTCACTATCCTGTGGCCCTTGACAAAGAAATAAATCAGGACATGTGCTTCATCCTTGGCTCTGGCAAAGTCATCAAGAGTCGCTATAGTTCCCGCCTCGCTGAGGGACAAATTTGGCTGGGCGGGAGCCCTGCGCCTTGCCAATAGGAGGAGGCCCGTCACGCCTGAGATTCCGGGTACCCCATTGCAAAAAAGAGAGCCTATTTCTCTATGCTGCGGTTGGATTTTCTCGCTAGTTGTACCGCTCCAAGAACGATGCGCTAGGAAATTTGTCCGGCGGTCCGTGCGCGTCTGCGGGTAATCAAATGGCGTCGCCTGTTTAGAGCGAGTGGGCTAGCGACGCACGCTGCGCTCGCTCGCGGTTCTTGCAGACGCCACATGTTCCGCCATTCTTCGCGCAGTGCGAACAATACTTACAGTTCTTGCAGGCATTACACGGGTCCGCGCCAGTACAGGTTGAGAACATCCCTTCGGAACTCAGAACCGAAGCAAGCATCACAGCACACATCAGGAATCCAAACGTGGTTATACGAATGTGCTTCATAGACACCTCGCTGGGCAACAATCGTTTGCCACACACGATTGAAGTGTAGTCTCTTTGCTTTCTTATCCTCATCGTCGAACCTCGCGGCGGCATTCTCGATTCCGGCTGCCCGCGCTTCTATTGTGTGTTTTATACATCCGGGAGAGTTGTGACAAGGGCGGTGCCTCCTTGTGACGACCAAGACCGGATCGTCAAGCTGGTTTGCCAGCTCGTCTGGCCCAGCCGTGAATACTTAGATCAGTTCATCTGAAGGACTCGTTTGGCTACATGCTTCAAGCGCGACCAGGACGGGGAAGCGGAGAGCGAATCAACGTTAGATTCGTCACGAGCGACCAACTGCCGGTGAGCGAGCACCCAAAGGGCGAGATGGATGTGAAGTTCAAGGCATTCGTCGAACGTATTACGTGGTACTCGTTAGGCATCGTCGCCATAGACGCGGACGTTAGCTACCAAAGAGACTCAGGGCTGATGCTGTCGGCAGTGGACCGCCTGAATATGGAAACCCGACACCCCTGATCCGTACACTCCTCGACGATTTGCCGTCCTATCATCGGGAGCCATTGGTCGTCTGGCCGACCGAGACCGTGATCTGCACTGGTGAGCCGACCGGCTCGATCGTTCCGGCGGGGGAGTTCTGGGCGAGCACGGTTCCCTGGAGAGCTGCGCCCCTGACGTATGCCGCGGGCGCCAAGTAGAGTCCGGCCGCCACGACGGCAGCCCTGGCCTGTTGCTCGGTGAGGCCAATGACCCCCGGCACCCTGGTGGTCTGCGCGGTAGCGCTGTTGATGACGTTGATGTTGCCGCCCTCAATTTTGATCGGGTTGCCGTTGATGTACTGCATGTGCAGGTCGGCAGAGAACGCGCGTGACCCGTTGCAGAGCTGCGACACGGGCGCGGAAATGTGCCAGTAAATCGGCAGGTGGTGCTGCGCGTTGTTTACGCCGAACTGCTCCACCGGCTTGCCGTCGATCTCGGAGTAAGCCCGATTGACCTGGCACAGGGACCCGTCAGGGTTAAGCTGCTGGAACTCCAGGAAGGCTTGGCCAGCGGAGCCGTTGTCGTTGCCGTACGCACTGCCCTTGCAGGAGTCGGTGCCGTTGTCGCACGTGGTGACTTCCATCGTCGCTTCGCCGTCGATGGCGGTCACGCCGTTACCGGCGGTGAAGGATGGGTGGTTCGGGGTGACTGGGATGACGAACACGGGGGACTGCTGGTCAAGGTATATGCAGACGTGAACTTTGGGCGTGTTGTCGTCCGGCGGACACGGAGGGTTGGGGAAGACTTGTATTAGGGCGGCGGTCTGGTTGCTGGAGCTCATCTGCAGCCATGTGCCGATGGCCGTCTGGCCCAGCGGAGGTGGCAGCGCCGACATCTGGTAGCGGGTGTCACCGTCTTGGCCGATGGTGTAGACCAGGATCTGGCAGTTGAAGAACGCTTGCGGCGGAGAGACGCCGCTATCGTCGGGCGGGAGCGGGTTGGGGGCGACGAGCAACGTTGAACCGTTCCACTGGTAGTTCTGACTGCCTGACGGGTAGTTGGTGCCGCTGCTGGCGCCCGGCTGGATGACAAGGCCTTCATCGAAGCATCTGATCCGGTTGTTGACCTGCGGCTCCTGGCTGCCGGGGACGCTGAGTTCAAGCTGGTCGGTCACCCGGCGTATCTCGCCAGGCTTCAGCCAGTCGCCGACCCAGAGGAGCTCCGATTCTATGCTTTTCGGGTTTGGAATGATCGGCATCTCGGTCGGCAGCGCGACGTAAAGGTTCCCAGGCGATGACGTGACCGGCGCCGAGACTGGGGTGGACGCGACCGGCGCCGCGAGTGGGTGGTTCCACTGTTGCTGCGGGTTGTTGCCATTGCAGAGCTGCAGCTCCATCGGGGTGCCGTCGCTGTTTCCGGATGTGGCGAGACAGTATTTATTCGGACTGGGATTGACCTCCGATACCAATTCGTTGCCGTTTGCGCTGTAGCTCCAGAACTGGTTGCTGATGCCTTTGCCAGGGGCGCACGGCCATTGTTGGATTGGGGTGCCGGGGGCGGACGTGCCGCGGGCGTCGAGGCACATCCCCGAGGCCGCGTTGGTGAAACTAAGTGCCCAGCCATTTGCTAAGCCATGAACTGCCGACGTCCACTGCTGGGCGACGCTGCCGTTGCAGGTCACCTGCACTATGGCTTGTCCGGCTGCAGAGGGGCCGGTGAGCGGCTGAAGGCATTTACTGTTCTGAATACTCACAAGATTAACGAGGAAGTTCTGGGCGTGCGCCGAGGGCGCGGCAGTTAAACCCGTGGCGGTCGCGATTGTAGCGGCGGCGATGAGGGTCGGGAGCTTGCTGAGTCGAAGAATTGGCATTTGGAGCATCCCTCCGTGACCGGAACCAGACCGGCTGTGGGACACATCAGCCGCGCCGGTGATCGTGTGTTCCGCGCTAGGCAGATCGTGAATATAGTCGCGAGGGGAGAAGCGGCGTAGACATACGAACGCCCTTTCAAGTCTACGGTGCAAGAACTCCGATAACTTGGCGCGCAGATAAAACCACAGTAGCTTATTCGGGATTTCCATTTCGACCACCCCGATAGGTAGCTTCTACACCCAAAGCACTTCCGAGTAAACGAATTTCCTTCGTCGCATCATCTTCCGCTTCGAGAAACAGTCTATGTGCCTTTTTCAACATCTCGATTCTCGAAGCCGACGCCTGAGGGCGTTTGTATCTCGCCATGAGCGTTCGGCGGCACTGACTGGGCCAGTATGGCATTTTTTCCTGCAGTCAATGATCGGGGCGTGCAACAGGCAACATTTTACATACCCGCTTTATTCTGGCCCACATATTACCGGACGACCTCAGAGGGACACTGGGCGGGGACGAACTGCCCGTTCAACCAAAATGTTCAGAGCTTTAGCTACGTAAACTTTGTCTTGGCAGCGCCGGTCGGATCTTTCAGATCCGACGCCTGGAAACAATTTAGCACGGTGCATTCCTGTGGCTTCTACACATCTGTACTCTTGGAAGGCTCTTTCAATAAGCAACTCAGCGCGAAGGTAGGAGGGGAACAGGGAGATACACACACAATTCTGCACGACTGCCCAAGCACCCTTCATGAAGTAGGTAGTATGGCTGTCAATATTAACAATGCGGTTCATCCGCAACGGACGGGCTTAATCACGACGGATGGAAACCTTGTAATTGGCGGCACAGTTGACGGCAGATTGGAAATCTATGGACTTGATTTGCATTTGTATCGAGCAGGTTGCATCGATGCTTTCACGTTAAACGGTCGCTCTGAGGTCGTTTCGTCAGCACAAGGGACGCATTGTCCTTTTCGCGGGACTGATCCTCACAAAGAAGTGTTGCCTGTATTTTATACAATGCTCTCCCATCCGATTACTTACGCTCTCGATGGCCGGCAGTACATAACCGGCATAGCCGAGATAGGAGGTCAGCCGTCTTACTCGCAAAAACCGTCAGAAGAGACGGTAGACGCAGAGCCGAGTCAACTGCGGAAGACAGCCAACTGGCCGCCGGATCAATCTAGCTCATTCACCGTATTCGCAATTTCTTGCGCAGCATGCACTAAGTAGAGAGAGCCGGGGAATTTCGTTTCCTTAGCCAAGCGAGAATGCTTTTCCCTCTTCTCAGCCCTCCATTCAAGGATGAAAACCGGCCTAGGTTGATTCTTTGCTCGCATTGTCCTAAGCATCAGACGTGCTCAATTTCCAGAACAGCAGGTTTTCGCGGCACCTGCAAGACACCCCACATGAAATGGAACTGCCGCGAACCGCTGAGGACGGGAGTGGAGCTCGTGGAATATAAGAACCCCTGTAAAATGCAGACAACAGCAAGCGTGCGAGGCAAAGGCGAATAAAACGTACCGGTGTTTGACCTTTCCTGCAGTGACTATCAGTGACACCGAGTTGCGACAATGCCAGGTCAGAACCAAGGAAAATTCATCGCCTTGTCCTTGCAATCCTGAATGGTTCTACCCTCTACCCCGACGCTCTTTTTCGCCGTACGGATTACGGTACGTAAATCTTCCAGCTTGTACCGACTAGCAAGGACTTAGGTGGCCGCCCGCCTCTTGCAAGTCGTTGGATTTGCTTGTCGTGGTTGTTCTTTCACGGCGGTGACAAGCATGGGTTCAGGATTCCGGAATCAATTGGCAAAATAAGGTCCGTTGAGCCTGACTGCGGCCCTACTGTCAACGAGTCATGTCGGATTTGTATTGATACAGGAGGAGGTTTGTGGTGTGACGGGGAAATCGAATCCATACCGTCCATACTGCAATCAGGCCGATGAGAGTTAATCAAAGTTTTTTCTGCGACTACTGTTCCAGATGTGATAGAACGTAACTGTCGGTAAAGACTTCGGTTTGTGGCATTTTGTTGAATGCAAAGAGTCTGCACTAAAGGGCTTGAGAGAATCCCACTCTCTCCGCCAGATTTTAAATCGCAGTCAAACATGGGGGTTCCGCGCACCGGTTAATATTTTTGAGCGGCCATCAAGCGTCGAATGAAGGCCAATCAGTGCTTCCGAGAATTTCGCGCGGCTCGGCGAACGATTCAGGGCTACGAAGCGGTTCACATTGTCGTCCGGAGGGGCAACTACGATGGGTGGCAGGAGACAACCTCCTTCGGCAGATTCGTTTCATCGACCGCCTCTTCGATTCGGCAACCTGAGAGCAAACAACAGACGCTCGACGACAAACCTATCTGGACAGTATAAATTGTAAAGTTGCAACCCATCCGTCTTTGGTGCTAGATTTACCGCGATCATCTTGTGCGGTCTCCGCCGCCTCAGAAGACCATTCTCGCTTCCGTTTGCTCGATCCGAAAGCTGCTTGACTGCAGGAGGTGTCCCATGCCCCCAAAGGTCGCTGCCCCCGTCCGAATTTGCAAGTTTGTTGCACTGTTTCTCCTCGCGCTCACTCTTCTCCCCGCACGCGCAGTTGCCCAACAGTCAGGCGCGCGTCAGTCAACCGCAAAACCCCCGGCATTAGCGCCGCTAAATCCCAGCAGCCCATCGTCGGCTGGGCTCCCTCTGTCATCGCAAGGAAGCGGCAACACGCACGCCGGTCGCGCCAATCGTTCGTCAAGCCACGCCGCCGTTTCCCAGACAGCCGCTCCGAGACCACTTTTCTTACCAGGCGTGACATACGGTGCTGGCGATTCTCATACGTCCGGCGTTGCCATCGGCGATGTCAACGGTGACGGGATACCCGACGTGCTCATTACCGGCCTCTATACCGTCGATGTCCTCCTCGGCAATGCAGACGGCACTCTGCAGCCGGTGGTAACTTACCCAGCCGGTTATGAGCAGAAATATTTGGTTGTGACGGATTTGAGAGGCGACGGTAAGCTTGATGTAGTGGCCGTCGGCTCGAATGGCGACTCGCCGTGCGGACCGATCGTGCTGCTGGGGAACGGGGACGGAACCTTCCAGCCGGCGGTCTTCTACTCAGGCGGACAAGAGTGTTCTTCTGTAGCAGTAGCCGATGTAAATGGCGATGGCAAGCCTGACATCGTGATTTCCAGTTGGCTCGGTGGAAATGGTGAAGACGGTTCGGTGACCGTCCTGCTTGGCAACGGCGATGGAACTTTCCAAGAGCCGAGGATCTACGATTCTGGTGGAGGAATCACTAACACCGTCGCGATCGCAGATGTCAATGGCGATGGCAAGCCCGACTTGATCGTGGCCAATCCTTGTGCTTCCTTCTTCGACTGCAGTGGACTCAGCACCATCGCTGTATTGCTCGGCAATGGCGACGGCACCTTTCAGCCGGCCGTCAACTACGGCACGGGCGGCCACGGGGAAACCGATTCCAACGCTGGCGCTGGAACGCTTGCCGTCGCCGATGTAAACGCCGACGGTAAACTCGACTTGGTCGTGGCGAACACCAGCACGAATAATGTGGCCGTACTGCTCGGCAACGGCGACGGCACTTTCCAGTCGGCCGTGAACTATGCCACCGGCAACCCCGGTCCGTCGGGTATCGTAATTGCGGACGCAAACGGCGACGGCATACCCGATCTCCTGGTCTCGAATCAGGGAGGCTCGGTGGGCATTCTTGAAGGCAATGGTGACGGCACATTCCAAACCGCCGCGTCCGTCCCCGCCAACGGTGGCTTTTCGGACACCCTCGCCACTTCCGATTTGAATGGCGATGGCAAACTCGACGTCGTGGTGGCGAACCAGGAGTCGGGCACGGTAAGCGTGCTACTGAACGACACCGGCAGCGCGCCACCCTCCACGGCTCTCTCATCCTCGCCGAATCCGTCTGGTTTCGGGCAATCCGTAACCCTGACCGCCGCGGTCACTTCGCCCCTAGGCATACCCACGGGCACAGTCAACTTCTTCGACGGCGCTGCCCTGCTTGGGAGCGGCAACCTCGCCAGCGGCAGCGCAGCTCTCAGCGTTTCCTCGCTCGTTGCGGGTCCACATTCGATGACTGCCGCGTATCAGGGCTCCGGCAGTTTCTACCCCAGCAACTCCGCCCTCGTCAGCCAGACTGTCAATCTGGCAACCACTTCCACCGTTGTGGCCTCGTTGGCCGATCCAGGACCGCTCAGCAAACCCATAAGCTTTGTCGCAACTGTGACGAGCGAGTATGGTGGTCAGGCGACCGGCTCTGCCACCTTTAGCGCCAACTCGGAACCACTGGGTACGGTTTCGGTCTACGGCTGGGGCGAGCTCACCACATCCTTTTCCGCGGACGGAGCTTATTCCATCAGCGCAACATATTCCGGCGACGCCAACCACGCAGGGAGCACATCGCCTCTCATTACTCAATACGTCGATAGTCTATTGTCCAGGACCACCTTGGCCGCATCTCCTTCCCCCTCGCTCGTGAGCCAGCCCGTCACTCTCACCGCGACCGTCAAATCAGTATCGAAGCACGCCATGGTTCCCAACGGGGAAGTGGTGACGTTCTACGACGTATCGGGCGCGCTCGGAACGGGGACAACTGCGGGCGGCGTAGCCACCTTCACTACGTCATCCCTTCCATACGGAAACCAGACGGTCAAAGCGGTTTACTCCGGCGACGCGGTGCTCTTGTCCAGCACCGGCACAGCAAAACAGCCGGTGGAACGCTATTCGACCATGACTGCCGTTACCTCGAGCCTGAATCCGTCGAACTACGGGCAAGCGGTTACCTTTACCGCAACCGTAACATCCGCCGGGCCTGACATTCCAACGGGGAAGGTTACGTTTAAAGACGGCGGAGTCAGCTTGGGCACCGAGAAGTTGAGCGGCGGTGTGGCGACTCTTACGAAGAACAAGCTCGCTGTCGGTCCGCACTCGATCACAGCGCTGTATACCGGGGACGGCGAATCCGGCGAAAGCACGTCGCCGGTGCTGATGCAAACTGTGAACTGAAAGACGAGTCGAGACGTTGTTAGAAGCCCTCTGATAATGAACCGAGGGAGTAAGCCGCGTATCCCTCATCGGTTTAAACCGATTCTCGCCCTACAGCCGCGACCGCGCTGCGAATTCGCGAAACAATGAAAACGCCGCCCGCCGACCCACGCTAGGCTTCCGGTATTGCCGGACAGCCCGGAAATTCCTTCAGGTAGGTGTTGCCGATGTAGCCAAGGTATTTGATCCCGATTTCGCTGGTGAAGAATCCGTCCGCAGTGTACTTGCGCAGCGTCGAGAAGAACTCGATACCAGGGCTCAGCCTGGGATTTTTGTCTGCGTTCTTGCGGGACGCGATGAGGTGCAGCATTTCTGTTTGCTGCTCTGGCGCGCATTGCAGGTAGGTCTGCCCGTAGTGTCCCATGCAGGTCGCGTCGAGCCACATGATCCCGCCACCGAGTTGCAGTTGGAGGTCCTTGTTCTCGCTGCTAAGGAGATCGATGAACTCGGGCGCGCCCGCTTCTATCGCGCCTCCACTTTCCTGGTCGGGAGGAATGATCGTCTGGCACAAGGCTCGCAGTGTTTCGTACTGAGGTTCGGAGAAAAATTTGGGCGTGTATTCTCCGGAGGATGACGCGGCTTTATGCGCGCTCACCAACCGGTGAGCCGTTTCTGCCGCTGCTAGCGGAACCACCCGCAGCATCGACCCGGCCGCAGCAGTGAGGCTCAGCGATTTAATAAGGTCACGGCGCGAAATGGACATGGGTGGTGTTCCTCGGGCTCCTCGTCAGGTTGCTGCTACTACAGATTGCCTCGCTTCGCTTGCTCCAGGAGATTCTCCGACGCCCTCCAGGATAGAGCCAGGATGGAAAGTGTCGGGTTCTTGTCAGGGCTGGTGACGAATGCGGCGGCATCGGTGACGAATAGGTTCTTCACATCATGAGCCTGGCAATACTTGTTCAGGGCCGAGCTCTTGGGATTGTCTCCCATACGCACCGTGCCTGATTCGTGAATCGCCGTGCCACCTTCATAGAGGCCGTAAGGGGCTGGGCCATCGGTAGTGACGTCGGTCGAGTAAGTGCCGCCCGCAGCTTCCACGATGGCGCGAAAAGTCTGTTGCATATCTTTCGCCATTTTTATCTCGTTCTCGCCCGCCCTCCAGTGAAAACGCAGTACCGGAATGCCCCATTCATCAACAACGCTCGGATCGATTTCGCAGTATGTATTCTCGTTGGGAATCATCTCTCCGAGCGCTTCCATGCCGATCGTAGCTCCATAAGAGCGGCGGCAGCTTTGCTTCAGGTGGATGCCATAGCCTTCGACACGGTCACACACGTCGTCGAATTCTTGTACCACGGGCATGAAGCGGCCGCCGCCGGGCTCAATGTGATAGCCGCGCAGAAATTCGTTCTTGCGATCGAATTTCCACCATGGCATGTAGACATGAGGCAAATAATTTCCCCCGCTGCCGTCGTGGTTGTGTGGCGGCATTTTCTCCAACTGGGGAAAGTAACCCGAGCCCCAACTCCCTACGCTATCCATCAGGTTTCTCCCTACCATTCCTGAAGAGTTGGCCAATCCCTGGGGGAACACCGTGGAGCGCGAATTCAGCAGCAGACGCGCGGACTCGCAGGTGCTGGCCGCAACTACAAAACTTCGGGCGCGCACCTGCTTTTCCTGTTTTGTGGTCCGATCGATGTAGGAGACGCCAACGGCCTTTCCTTCTTTGCCCACGATGATTTCCCGCGCCATGGCGTTGGTGATCACAGTGAGACGGCCGGTCGCTAGCGCTGGAGGAATCAAGACCTGACTGGAGCTGAAGTTTGACGCTGACTTGCATCCACGGGTGCATTGACCACAGTAGTGGCACGCTGGGCGTCCATTCAGCGGTTGTGTGATGATCGCCATGCGCGCGGGCACGCAAAGAACGTTCACCTTGTCGCACGCTTTTTTGAGCATCATCTCTGTGCAGCGGGGCTTGGGCGGCGGCTGGAAAATACCGTCCGGAGAACTCGGAATGTTTTCCCTGGTTCCGAAAACCCCTATGTAGGACTCGACCTTGTCGTAGTAAGGAGCCAATTCCTCATACGTAATCGGCCAGTCATCGCCCATGCCGTCTCTGGAGCGCGGTTTGAAATCCATCGCAGAGAAGCGCAACGCCACTCTGCCCCAGTGATTGGTGCGCCCGCCGACGATCCGCGAACGGAACCAGCGGAACGTCGATCCGGGCGCCGACACATAGGGTTCGCCATCAATTTCCCAGGCGCCATTTGGCGCCATGAACTCGTCGGCCTCCTCGCCACGCAGCTTACCGCCCACACCTCCGCCGCGATGGGGGAGATCGTACGGCCAAAGATGTTCCTTGAAGTCCTTCGCCGGATCCAGCGGCCTGCCCGCTTCCAGCATCACGACGCTGACCCCGCCCTCCGTGAGCACTTTGGCCGCCGCGCCACCGGCAGCGCCTGATCCGATGATGCAGACGTCATAAATCTTCGGCGAGCGAATCACTTGCAGCATCGATGATCTCCCTGGCAACAGATTGGTGATTATGGTGTTGCCGCCGGAGTTTTGCTGACACCCTTGAATAGTGCGACAATTCGCCTCTGCCTGCTTGAAATTTCTCGAAATTTCCTGAAATCTGTCGAATGGGCCGCGTCTCATCCGTCATCTATGCAGGAGCGCAAAGGCGCTCACAATTGTTCCCTAAGGAGAAAGCTGATGCAATTCGCACTGTTAATCTTCGAATCACCGGAAGCTTTTGCGGCTCGGAATGCGGACGAAAATGATCCCTACCTCGGTGCCTGGCGGGCCTACCACAAAGCGCTCCTCGAGGCCGACATCTTTGTCGGTGGCAGTCCGCTGCAACCCCCGGAGACCGGGACCACGGTGCGGCTAAAGGGTGGACGGAGGCACGTACAGGATGGCCCCTTCGCTGACACCAAGGAGCAACTCGGGGGATTCACAATCCTGGAGCTTCCCTCGCTTGATGCGGCGCTTGAGTGGGCAGCGCGATGTCCGGCCGCCTCAATCGGTGCTGTGGAGGTCCGACCCGTTTCACCTGAATACCTGCGCCGGGTCACGGGCTGAGTGAAACCGGGTCACGGGCTGAGTGAAAGAAGAAGATGAGTGGAAGCGAACAAGAGAGCGCTCACAGAACTGTCGAACGTGTGGCTCGCGAGTCCTACGGGCGCTTGGTGGCCTACCTTTCCTCGCACACGCACGACGTGGGGAGCGCGGAGGATGCCCTCAGTAATGCACTCGTAGCAGCGCTCGAAACTTGGCCGCGCAACGGCGTGCCGCAAAATCCAGAGGCGTGGCTGCTGACGGCGGCGCGCCGCTCTTTTATCGATCTTGTGCGTCATCGGCAAGTGGCCGAGGCCAGCCAGCCCACGCTGGCTCTCCTCAGAGAGGAATCTCAGGACATGACTTTGTCGCCAGAATTTCCCGATGACCGATTGAAACTGTTGTTTGTTTGTGCCCATCCGGCAATTGATCGGGCGATGCATACGCCACTCATGCTCCAGACGGTTCTAGGCTTGGACGCCGCGCGCATTGCCCACGCGTTCTTGATTTCGCCCACCACGATGGGGCAACGTCTGGTGCGTGCCAAGACCAAGATACGCGACGGAGGTATTCGGTTTGAAATCCCGCAGGAACGTGATTTGCCGCAGCGGCTTGACGCGGTGCTGGAAGCGATATACGCCGCCTTCGGCATTGGCTGGGATGATATGGCCGGTGTCGACCAACGCGGACGCGATCTCGCCGAGGAAGCGATCTGGCTTGCACGAGTGCTTCTGCAGTTGATGCCCCAAGAGGCAGAGGTCCACGGTTTGTTGGCTCTTATGCTCCACTGCGAAGCCCGCCGGGCGGCGCGGCGTGGGCCGGAGGGACGGTTCGTTCCGCTCTCAGAGCAGGATTGCCAGAAGTGGTCTCTGCCTTTAATTGAAGAGGCTGAACGCCAGCTCGGCGAAGCGTCGAGGCGCGGTCGCACCGGCCGGTTTCAACTCGAAGCTGCGATTCAGTCGGTACATGCCGAGCGGGCACGCAGTGGCGCCATTCAGTGGAACGCGATCATGATGTTCTATGAACAGCTGATCCGGATATCGCCGACGCTCGGCACGAGAACTGGATACGCCGCCGCCGTAGCCGAAGCAAAAGGAGCCGAAGCTGGCCTCTCAGCGTTGGATGGGATCGACCCGGACGATATCTCCGCCTATCAGCCGTACTGGGCGGTTCGCGCTCACCTGTTGCAACGCCTAGGGAAAACACCTGAGGCCCTGGATGCCTTCGACCGTGCGATTGGCTTGACCGAGGACCCCGCAGTCAGACAGTTCCTGCTCCAAAGGCGAGGCTGATTTTTTCCTGCGCTGTCGAAATCGACTCTCTTCCTATGTCATCCATATAGAAGCGGCCTAGCGATTAAGCTTCGCCGCTCGAGAGGTTCACGATGACGATGACAATCGCAAACAAAGCAGTTCTGGTGACCGGGGCCAATCGCGGTATCGGAAAGGCGCTGGTCGAGGAAGCATTGAAGAGAGGTGCGAAGCGGGTGTATGCCGGTTCGCGTCAGCCCTCGGCTCATTCCGATAAGCGCGTCACTCCCCTAACCCTGGATGTGACCAATGCCGATCAGATTCAGGCAGCTGCCGGGAGAGTCGAATCTCTCGATATCCTCATTAATAACGCCGGCTTGGCGCTCAACGATGACTTGAGCGATCGTGCCGCGCTCGAACAGAGCCTCGCCGTCAATCTCTTTGGCACGTATGGCGTGACCCAGGCTTTCCTGCCGTCACTGACTCGTTCTCGGGGAGCCATAGTCAATGTTCTGTCGGTGGCGGCGCTCGCTGCCTTGCCGATTATTCCGGCCTACTCGATCTCAAAGGCGGCTGCGTTCTCACTATCACAATCGCTGCGTGCGCTTCTGGCCGGACGGGGAGTGAAGGTACATGCCGTCCTGCCGGGCCCTGTGGACACGGAGATGTCCAGAGGCCTCGAAGTGTCGAAGGCCTCTCCGGAGTCCGTCGCGCAAGCCATCTTCGACGGAGTGGAGAAAGGTGAAGAGGACATCTTCCCAGATCCGATGTCGGCGTCTCTGGCGGAGAGTTGGCAGAGCGGTGCGGTCAAAGCACTCGAACGCCAGTTCGCGGCTTTCGTGCCAGGTAGCGCGTCGAAAGTTGCTTGACGGCTCCAAGAGCGGAGCCCACTTTTTCTAGTGGGCCTGTCGAAGTTGACCCCCTTCGCCCGTCACTCATATAGAAGCGGCTTCGCAGTCACCGCTTCGCCACAAGGAGGTGGAAAATGTGCCCATTCTGTTTGGGAACCATTGGAGTAGTCGTCGCCGGGCGGTTTCTACCGGCAGTCTGGCAGCGTTAGCCGCGAAAATTTCTCGCAAAAAGAACGCAGCAGAAGAAATCATCTCGAATTTGAATAACAAGGAGAAATGAAAATGTCGACGAACCAAGTGAGAGACAGTGAACATGCGAAAGAGCATCTGGGGATGAAGACACCTCCAATCGTGTCGCACCAAGAGTGGGAGACCGCCCGTCAACAACTCCTCGTGAAGGAGAAAGCCTTCACCCGGTCGCGTGATGCGCTGGCTGCCGAACGCCGGCGGATGCCATGGATGACGGTGGAGAAGAAGTACGAGTTCGAAGGATCCGAGGGCAACGTAAGCCTGCTCGATTTGTTCGAGGGCCGCCGTCAGTTGATCGTCTATCGCGCCTTCTTCGAGCCTGGCGTGTTCGGCTGGCCCGAGCATGCTTGCCGCGGCTGCTCCCTGGGTGCCGATCAGGTCTCCCATCTTTCCCATCTGAACGCCCGCGACACCACCCTCGTCTATGCCTCACGCGCGCCGCAGGCAGACATCGCGCGCCTGAAGGCGCGGATGGGCTGGGAGATGCCCTGGTACACCGTGACCGACAGCTTCGACGCGGACTTCGGCGTCGATCAATGGCACGGCCACAACGTCTTCTTCCGCGACGGCGACAAGGTGTTCCGCACCTACTTCATCAATAACCGCGGCGACGAGGCGATGGGGAGCACCTGGAGCTACCTCGACCTCACGCCGCTCGGCCGTCAGGAGACTTGGGAGGACTCGCCAGAGGGTTACCCCCAGACTCCGCCGTACAAGTGGTGGAACTGGCACGACAACTACGATGCCGAGCCTTCGCCGCACCCGAAGTGGGCGGACATAATCTCCGACCCTCAAGGAGCCGCCTTGCGAAGGCGTAACGAAGAGGCGAAAGCGAGCTAACAATTAAGGAAGGGCGACCATTTCGCCGCGTTCAGGCCGCCGACTCTTTTTCGCACTGGATATTCACGAACGCTTCCGCAGGTTCGCGGAGCACAAACAGGGGCGCGACCTTCGAAAGATGAAAACAGCGCCCCATGCGCTGAGGTTACGTGGTGTCAATCAAACCTGTACATCCTGACAGTGGCCTCCATCACCGCCAGAGACCTAACGTTGCTCGAATCGGGGACTGAGCTTATGAATGCCACCCGTGTTGTGCTCACCCACCAATAAGCTAAGCTGACCAGTTGAAGGACGAGCGATAGAGGCGATGATCATGTCCATCTGGCCGCAGTATCCCACTATCTATGAGATCAATACCTGGGTCTGGCTCTCCGAGGTAAGCCTGAAAACTGGAAAGCCGGTTGACTTGGGTTCCGTGCCTTCATACGAGTGGGACGCCATTGCCAAGTTCGGTTTCGATGCCGTCTGGTTCATGGGGGTTTGGGAGCGAAGTCCTGCGGGAATTGCAATTGCGAACAAGAACACGAATCTGCTCGACGATTTCCGTAGAGCTCTGCACGATTTTACGCCGGAAGACAATGTCGGATCTCCCTACTGCGTAAAACGCTATGTCGTGGACAAACATCTCGGAGGTCCTGAAGGTCTCGCCATTGCAAGGCGGGAACTGGCGAAGCGAGGCATCAAGCTCCTGCTGGATTTCGTGCCCAATCACCTTGCGCCGGATCACCCCTGGGTCACCGAGCACCCCGAGTATTTTATTCGCGGAAATATCGAGGATGTCAGGAACAACCCGGCATCCTTCATCGAGATACAAGGCAACGTCTGCGCGTGCGGACGCGACCCTTACTTCCCAGCCTGGCCAGATGTTCTGCAACTCAATGTGTTCCAGCCCGGGCTCCGCCAAGCAGTTGTTGAAACTCTCTCCAGTGTTCTGATTCAGTGTGATGGCGTCCGCTGCGATATGGCCATGCTTCTGCTAAACCAGATCTTCGAACAAACCTGGGGCAGTCGCGCCGGGCAACGACCGCCGAATGAATACTGGGATGACGTGATCGCTGCGGTTAAGAGAAAGCATCCGGACGCCTGTTTCATCGCCGAGGCTTACTGGGATCTGGAGTGCGAATTGCAACAGCATGGCTTCGATTTCTGCTATGACAAACGGCTTTATGATCGACTGAAGCATGAAAACGGAGAGAGCGTTCGGCTTCATCTTTGTGCTGACCTTGCCTACCAGCGGAAGCTGCTTCGTTTCCTGGAAAACCACGATGAACCTCGGGCTGCGGCGGTTTTTTCTTTGGCAAAGGAACAGGCTACCGCAGTCACAACCTCCACTCTCCCGGGGGCAAGACTCTTCCATGAAGGACAATTCGAAGGCCGGAGAGTAAGACTGCCAGTTTTTCTCGGCAGGCGTCCAGCCGAGCCCGTCAACAACGCCCTGCAGATTTTCTACGACAAACTCCTCGCAGCCATCAATGCCCCGATATTTCGCGGTGGCGAATGGCAGTTGTGCGAACGTAACGGATGGCCCGACAATCAGAGCTACCAAAACCTGGTAGCTTGGAGCTGGATCAAGGACGACGATCGACGTCTGATTGCAGTCAATCTTAGCGACAGCGCTGTGCAAGCCCGTGTGCAGGTCCCATGGGATGCAGTCCGAGGGAAATCCTGGCATTTGATCGACGCCCTTTCGGATGCGAAGTATGATCGCGACGGGAATGAGATGGCGTCGTCGGGTTTGTATATCGAACTACAGTCCTGGAGTTACTGCTTCTTCCAGTATCGTCCCGCCGGGCAAGGGATGCGATGATTTGAGTAGCCTAGATAATTCGCGACGGGCAATCTTGTGGGGTCCGTTCGTGCGGGCGGTCGCATAGGCTAACTGATCTCGTACAACGATGCGGCTGATCTTATCAGCCCGCGATCATGAGCCATAACGTCGAGATGAATTGATGTCCAGTCAGCCAGCATCACGTTTTCACTTCCTTCCCCGACGTAAGTCTTGAGATAGCCGCGGCAGCCTTCGCAATAATCAATACGCAGGCCCCCTTCTCCTTCGATCGAAAGAACTGCGAGGCGGTGATCGCTCTGGTTTTCGCAGAATGGGCATCCGGTTCGCAGGTATCGCCAGCGTGTTTTGCAGCGACCGCAAGATAGGAGTCGGAGGCGTCCGGGATCGGTGCCGACCAACTGAGCCATGCTCGGCCGTGATCCGCAAGTCGGGCAGTAACTGCGAAGCCATCGCTCCTCATCGCGCCATCGAGCGAACGCATCCACCACAGGTCGAAGGTGCCGAGCCAATGCGGTCCAGCCAAAGTAACGCAACAGGCCTGGACAGGCGGACGCATAGACGTCCCTGTCAAGTAGCCAGCCGACAGCCCGGCGAGGTGCGTCCGGCTCGCCGCGCAGTTCGGATTCTAGAGCTCTGGTCTCTTGTGTTAGATTGCCCGGCAGGGGAACTGAAGCCAACTCATCAACTAAAAACACAACGAGTCGCTCCGCACCAGTGAGGTCAATGACAACGGCCGAGCTCTCCAGGAGCGGCACGCCCTTCTGAAAATCGGCAGTGTAATCGTCCAAAATAGGAACATAAGGGTCTTCGTTCGGGAGTCCGGCTGCCGCTGTGTCGGCCGCCGCGTGCAATTGCGCTACCGGTTGAAGGTATGCGTGCGTCGATAGCCAGACGGCTTGGGTCATGGGATTAATGGTCTTGCCCGACCTCTTCTTTGGGAAGTACGGGCATGAGTCGGGCACCCAGACCGAAGAGAAAGATGGTCGCCGCAATGAGGCCAACCGAGATGCCCCACTCGAAAATCGATGGAGAATAGCTCTCCGGCGCGACCTGCGGCATTGGCCCTTTCAAGCTCATGGCCAACAGCACCACATTCACGCGATTGAAAACCACGCCCAATACAGTGAGGAGTGCCCCGACGAAAAGTATGGCTGGATTGGATCGCAGCCGTTGCTCGGCTAATAAGGCCAGAGGAATGCCGCAAAGAAGGAGCTCAACTGCAAAGAGCGCTCCCAATCCTCCAGAAAAAGCACTTCCGAACTGCCCTCGAACCACCATATCGCCGAGCCGAAGCACTAGATAGATCAAGAGCGACCAGAAAGTGATCTTGCCCATCGCTGCCAGTTGCGTGATTCGCAGTTGCCGTTTCCATGCCCTCGCGATCCACATTTCAACAACGATGACGAGAGCCGTACCTGCCGCGATCGACGAAAGAAAGAAAGAGACGGGCATTACGGGCGACCACCATTGCGAGGCGAGTTTATCTGGCATCAGGAGGAATAACGAACCGAGGGAACTCTGGTGCATGGTAGAGAGCGTCACCGCGGCGATGGCCAGCATGATCGGTTCCCCCTTCTTTCCCCAGGCTCGGAACGACCATGCGAGGAACGAGAACACTGCTGCAGCCAGGCCCGCATAGACCAAACTTCGCGAGAGCAGGTAGACGAAGAGCGTGATCGCAAACGCCACGTACGCGCCAGACCATCGCCGCCATATGTCCATCGCCTTCTGCAGTCCCCAGCGCTCGAACGGCACAGGAAGAAATTCGAACAGCAGGATCGTGACGTAGAGGCCGACGCACCACGACACTTCAAACATCGCCGACTGCCCGGGAGCTTGCAAGCCAAGCTGATAAGAGTGCCACGGCAAACCCAGGTCAGCGACGAGCGTGACTGTAACGAACGAATAGCTCAACAGACCCATGAGCACCGCGGAACGGCCCATCGAATAAAGATCCTTGCGCTGGAACACGTAGATAATCCCAGCGGTCGCGAAGGCGCCGGCGGCCACCGCGATCCAAACCAGATCGAAGACGATCCATAGTCCCCATGCGTAAGTGTTCGAAAGGTGGGTACTACCACCCAAACCCAGGGCAAAGCGCGCAAGGAGCGAAATCGCGCCGAATGCCATGAGCGCCAGAAGGATCCAATTGAACGGCGTCAACAGCTTGCTCTGCAGAGCTTCGAACTCGATATGATGGCCGTCGTCCTCAATGCGAGGTGCCACTGACGACGCCGACGCCAGTGCCATCGTCCGTCGTTTCAGGAAGGCGTAGACACTAGCCAGAACTGCCCCGACAGCAATAACGGCAGGGGGTACCGCGTGCAGGGCCATTTTAGAGAATGCTGGATAGGGCTCATTGCCGACCTCGGGAAATCCGAGTTTGTCGAACGACACGGAAGATAGATAGAGAACACTCGTTCCGCCCGCTTCTTTTTCGCCGTAGATGTGGTCTACATACTTCTCCGGCTGAGTGGAAATGCGGTTGTGCGCCTCTTGCAGCATATCTTCGCGGGTTCCGAACTGCAGGCAGTTCGCGGGGCATGCCTTCACACAGGCCGGCGTAACAATCTGATCGCGGTATTGCTGGCTCTCCTGATCGGTAAGAGCCTGGCCATTAAGGGCCAGCGGGGGCGGCTGACTAGAGCGGTCGGCGCAGTGCGTACATTTCTGTATCTTCGGAGCCAGCGAGTCCCATTCCGCAGTCGGCACACCCCACGGGCACGCCCAGATGCAGTAGCGGCAACCAATACATTGGTCGGCGGCGTAAGTGACAGGGCCGTCCGGTTGCCTCTCCAGCGCTGTAGTCGGGCAGGCAGAGGCACACGCTGGCTCTAAGCAATGCAAGCAGCGCCTCATCGTGAACAGATAATACAGACCGCCGGGTGCTTTCTCGTCGGGTAGTTCGTGAAAAGTGATCAACGTCAGAGTCTTGGCGCTGAGAGTGGCCGGGTTCTGAAAGCCCAGGTTGTATTCGAGCTCAGTCTGTTCTCCCTCGCGATCGTTCCACTGCTTGCAGGCAACCTGGCATGCCCGGCAGCCGATGCACTTGGTAATGTCGATCAGCGTGGCCTTGATCGGTGTATCAGTGGCTGGCGGCGTCATGATCTTCTCCCGTTAACCTTAAGCGCGGATTCGGCGGGTGCCTGCGCCTTGACCACGTTCACCAGACAAGCCTTCGTCTCCTGAGTTCCAGCGCCAGGGTCCATGGCGTCAATCGTGAGGTGGTTCACACTCGGACCTGTCGAAAGGCCCTTGTAGCCCCAGTTGTATGGCATCCACACGACCGTAATTTCCCGCCCGTCGACCTGTAGTGTCTTCATTCGAGGTGTGACCACTGCTCTCACCGTGAGTTCTCCGCGGGCGGAAGACACTTTCACCAAGTCCCCGGTTTTCAGCGATAGCTTTTGTGCAAGGCTTTCCGGCATTTCGAGCATGGGCTCGGGAACGAGCTCGTTCAACCACGGAATGTTGCGCGTCGAAGAACCCCCGCACCAGTGTTCCGCAACGGTGGATGTCATGAGCACGTAGGGAAACTCCGCGACCGTACCGATTGGCTGGTAGGATTTGACGCGCGGATACTTGAGCAGCGGGTTGCTTTTCACGCCCGGGTGCAGGACGTTCTCCACCGGACTCTCGACCGGCTCGTACATTTCCGGCAGCGGGCCGTCCTTCGGCACATATGCCACGTCGCGCGGATACCCAGGATTCTTCTCGTCCGGGTCCGAGTAGACGGCCGCGAAGAGGCGCCCGACACCCTCCGCGCCCAGGTGAAAGGCCCGCTGGCCGTTCGGCGTGGCGGGTCCGTCGGTCGCGACAGGAACGTCCGGCACGTCGTATCCCGCCCAACGCTTCGCTTTCTCGTCCCACCAGACAATGGCCTTCGATCCCGGATACGGCTTGCCATGCCGATCGCACGACGCTCGGTTGTAGAGAATGCGCATGTTGTTCGGCCACGTCCACCCAAAGCCCGGATAGAGGCCGAGACCTCCCGGATCGGTTAGCGAGTCGCGACGCTTCGAGAGGTTCTCGCCGTTCGCGAAAACGCCCGCGTAGATCCACGCGCCGGACGACGTGGAGCCGTCGGCCCGAAGATCGCTGATCTTGCGAATGAGATCGCCCGCCTTGAGGCCGGTCTCCGGGTTGTCGCGCAGGGCGTACCCATTGATCTCGCGCAGGACGTCCTCGGCGGTAGTGTAGGTCCAGAAGGCCTTCCGGATGATTTCGTCCCTCGGCTCCTTCGAGTCCTTGACCAGACTGCGCACCGAGCGGAAGACGAGATCCACGATCTCGCCGTCGGACTTGGCCTGGCCCGGAGGCTTCACGGCAGCGTGGCGCCATTGCACCATGCCGCCCGAGTTGCTGATGGTGCCGTTCTTTTCCATGAAGAACGCTGCGGGCAACAGGATCACCTCGGTCGAAATGGATTTCGGGTCGACGCCGGGCCGGCGCCAGAACGTCGCGGTCTCGGTTTCCCAGATCTCCTGGACCACAAGTGTCTCGAGATTCGCCATCGCGTCGAACGTCAGCTTAAGGTTGGGCACGGTGACCGCGGGATTTTGGCCGACGATCCACATCACCTTCAGCTTCCCTGCGAGGGCATCCTCGAACATCGGCAGGGTCCCGTAGTCCTTGGATGCGTTCCGCTTAGGCAACCAGGTGTAAGCGAAATCATTCTCGGGAGTGGCCGCCTCACCGAAAAACGCCTTGAGCGTGTTGACGAGGTAGCGGCTGTCGGCGATTCCGTTCTTGCGCACGTAGTCGCGGATGGTCGGCTCGGCATTCGACGCAGAGTTGAGATAGCCCGGCATGTAGTTGTAAAGCACCGCCATGTCGCAAGCGCCCTGCACGTTCGGCTCGCCGCGCAGCGCGTTGACGCCACCGCCGGGCTTCCCGATGTTGCCGAGCAGGAGCTGCAGGATCGTGAACGATCGGATCCCCTGTACGCCGGTGGTGTGCTGAGTCATGCCGAGCGCGTAGAGGATGGATCCCGGACGATTCTTTGCCATCATCTCCGCGACCTGGCGGATCTGGGCGGCCGGAATGCCGGTGATTCGCTCGCCCATCTCCAGCGTGTACCGTGAAACGAAGGTCTTCAGGCGAGAGAAGACGCAGTGCGGGTCGTCCAGGCTCGCGGCGACGCGTGGCTTGCCCTTTGCGTCAAGCTGGTACCCCCAGCTCTTGGTGTCGTACTTGTGGTGCTCCTCGTCGAACCCGCTGAAAACGCCGTCCTTGAAATCGAACGCCTCATCGCCCAGGAAAAGTGCGTTGGTGTGAGTAGTAACGTAATCCTCGTCGTACAGCTTGTTGACGAGGATGTAATTGATCATCGTGTTCTGGAACGCCGCGTCGGTGCCGGGCCGAATGCGCGCATACACGTCCGCCGTCGCCGAGGTCCGGGTGAATCGCGGATCGACGTGGATGATCTTCGCCCCATTCTCCTGTGCCTTTCGGATCCACTTGAAGGCCATGGGGTGGTTCTCGGCCACGTTGCTGCCTTCCACCAGGATCGTCTTGCAGTTCTTCAGGTCGATCCAGTGGTTGGTCATCGCTCCCCTGCCGAATGAGGCCCCCAGACCGGGGACCGTGGGGCTATGTCAAAGTCGGGCCTGGTGCTCGACGTAAGCCAGGCCGAGCAACCGGGCCGCTTTCTGGAAGAGGTAGCACTCCTCATTCGTATTCTGTGCGCCACCCAGGAAGCCGATAGCGTCCGTTCGATTGACCGGAACTTCCTTGTCGTCGACCTTCTCGGTGGCGATCCAGGTCGCGTCGCGCGTCTTCCGAATCTTCTGCGCAACCCGTGCGATCGCGTCGTCCCAGGAGATGTCCTCCCAGTGGTCGCTGCCCGGCGCCCGGTAGCGGGGCGTTGTGAGCCGGTTCGGTGAGGCGTGCGTGGCGAACATGGATATGCCCTTGACGCACAGCGAGCCGCGGTTCACGATGTGGTCGTAGTCGCCCTCCATCGAAATCAGCTTGCCTTCGCGCACGGCCGCGATCATGCCGCATCCGCACGAGCAGAAGTTGCACGAGGTCGTAAACTCGCTCACATTAGCGAGCTTCAACTTTTGCCCGGCGGCCCGCACTGTGGATAGATCGAGAATGTTCCCAAGCGCCAACCCCGCGCCGCCGCCTATCGTCACCCTCAACCAATCTCGCCGGTTGATTGAGGTTAAGCCTTGCGTCCTCGGACCACTGGCTACTTGATCCTGAGTCTCAGTTTCCATTCCCGGATTGTTGATCGGATCCATAGTCAAGGGCGCTGGTCCCTTCGCATGGACGCGAAAGGAATCTGCTGAAGATGAGTTTGGTCTTGTGACCCCACAATAAGCACCTGTTAATGCTGCCCAGCAAAGCATTCTTGTTGCTTAGACAGTATTTTGATTTCGACCGTGACAGATACTGTCATCTCTTACAGTCCCTTTTCTCGCTCATACCCATTAGCTTGCTCCTCAGGCAAAGCTGTGGCCTCCGATTTCCAACGTGTCCTATGGCTGCGACGAGTAAAAGGCCCTCATGGTTCGTGCTGACTCAACATTGGCTAAGTTTGCTCGGCTTGGCCCTCGTGGCGACTGCTCTGATTTCGTGGCTCTTTGTGTTGCCGCAACAGATTCGCGGTCACGCCGACAATCCTTACGTCGGCATCCTGGTGTTTCTAGTTCTTCCAGCACTTTTCTTCGCCGGACTAGCGCTGGTTCCGATCGGTGTCTACCTGAGCAAACGCCGGATTCAGCAAGGCCTACCCGAGGAGGGCTTCGATCGCCAGAGAGCGCTGCGCCGCATCGCCTGGTTTTTCGGCGTCACAACTCTCCTGAACGTTCTCATTGGAACCCAGTTTTCCTATCGGGCCGTTAAGTATATGGAGACACCACAATTCTGCGGAGCGAGTTGTCACACCATGAATCCTGAACTCGCTGCCTATGAGAATTCGCCACACTCCAGGGTGGAATGTGTCGAATGTCATGTCGCGCCAGGCGCCGCAGGTTGGATTCACAGCAAGACGAACGGAGTTCGTCAACTTTTCGAGACTGTGCTGAATACCAGTCCGCGACCCATTCCTTCCGCTCTGGAGAGTAATCGTCTCGTACCCGCCAGAGAGACCTGCGAGAACTGTCATTGGCCCCAGAAGGTCAGTGGTGTGCGTCTGCGCCTATTCAGCAAGTATGCCGACGACGAAGCAAATACTAGGTCGCAAACCGTTCTCCTGATGTTGGTGGGTGGAAACCGGATCTCCGGAATTCACGGCGCCCACTTTGGTCCGGGAGTTCACATCCGTTTTGCGTCGGCCGACGGCAAGCGGCAGACCATTCCGTGGGTCGAATACAGAAATACAAACACGGGAGACAGCCGAACCTACGCCAGTTCCGAAATGTCGCCGGATGCGGTCAAGGCGCTTCCGCAATTCGAGATGGAATGCGTGGACTGTCATAACCGGCCGACGCATACCTTCGACCTGCCGGAACGAGCGATGGACAAAGCGCTCGCCGTTGGCGACATCGCTGCGGGTCTACCCTACATCAAGAAGAAAAGCGTGGAGTTGCTCAAGGCAAACTACGCGACGAGCGCGGAAGCGGTTGCGAAATTACCCCCGGCCCTCGCTGCCTTCTACCAGCAGAACTACCCAGACCTTTATGCGGCGCGTTCGCAGGACATCCATCAGGCGGGTGAAACCGTTCTTGCGATTTACAAGCGCAATGTTTTTCCGGACCTGAAAGTCACCTGGGGCACTTACCCGAACAATCTTGGCCATACGGACTTTCCAGGATGCTTTCGCTGTCACGACGGCTCGCACACGACCGCAGATGGAAAAACCATCACTCAAGATTGCAGCACTTGCCATCAGCCACTGGCCATGGACGAGGCATCCCCGGAAATCCTGAACACTCTGGGAATCGCGGATTGGATTTCGAAAGGGCAGAAGCAATAGTCGGGCGGTGCAACAAGCATGAACGATCTACAAATCAAGGTGATTTAGGAGCAAAGTATGAACCGCAATTTTGTGATTGGTTTGGCAACGATGTTACTGGCTGTGTCTTCAGTTTCTTGGGCCGCGGATAACGGAGCGGACCTTTACAAGAAAAAGTGTGCTGGATGCCACGGGGCTAATGGTGAAGGCAAACCCGCAATGAAGGCGCCGGCGCTGAAGGGAACCAGCCTCGGAGCAAGTCAAATCACGGACCACATAACCAAAGGCGAGCCAGCAAGCAAAGCGCCACATAACAAAGGCATCGCCGGGCTTAGTGACGACCAGGCCAAGGCGATTGCTGAATGGGTCAAGGCTCTCTAGGTTGATTTTGATCCACATCGAACCGGCAAGCGCTGCTGCAGTATCCGGGGTCGCTGAATGGGATAGCGCGGCGCTAGTCGCGAAGCGAGGAGTCCGACCGTGAAGACAACAAGAACGTACATACAACTCCTGGGGTTGGCAACGATAGCGATCTTGCTGTTCGGAATGTTTCGGGCCGCCCATGCCGCCCCGCAGGAAAAGAGCGGCGATGCCCCCCAGAAAGAAACAGCGAAATATGTTGGAGCCGACACTTGCAAGACCTGCCATGAAGACCTGTACAAAAACAGCTTCGAAGGCACACCTCATTTCAAAACAACGCTGCAGGACGGACACGGTTGTGAGTCCTGTCACGGTCCCGGATCCGCGCACGTGGAAGGTGGCGGGGATGTTACCAAGATCGTTAGTTTCAAGTTGATGTCAAAGCAAGATGCCAACGCTCAGTGCTTAAGTTGCCACGCTGAAAAGCATGAGCAGCGGCATTTCTCCGCGTCGGTGCACGCGAACAGTAACGTTGGGTGCCTGGACTGTCACTCGCCGCATCACGCCAAAGAGCCGGAGCATCTCCTCGTTCGAGCACAACCCAACCTCTGCTACGGATGTCATACAACACAGAAGGCAGACTTCGCGAAGCCGTATCACCATCGAGTCGAGGAAGGACTTATCCAATGCAGCGACTGCCATAACGTCCACGGCACCACCACCATCCGCCAAGTGAGAGCCTTGCCCAGCGGAGACGCGATTTGTGTCAAATGCCACGCCGACAAGCAGGGCCCGTTCGTTTATGAGCACGTACCGGTGAAGACCGAGGGCTGCACCAGTTGTCACACGCCCCACGGATCCACGAATCCGCGTTTCTTGCGCGTGAACCTCGTGAATATGCTCTGCCTGCAGTGTCATACATTCCCAACTCAGAGTCCCGTGGGACCCTCCCATAACCAGTCCACCAAATACCAGGCGTGCACGATGTGCCACGCGGCGATCCATGGGTCCAATGCGAGCAACGTCTTTTTCAGATGAAGAGGTACGTCATGGTTTCAAACCGGCTCCGGATGCAACACCTTTTTGTGCTCATTCTTGTGAACACTGTTGTCTTGAACATCGCCGCAAGTGCTCAGACGGCCGGGACCACTGGCCAAAGTCCATCTCAGCCGGAAGGCTGGGAAAGTGGCGGCTATGTAATTCATCAGTCCGTCGAGATCGGCTATCGCCAATCGGACATAACTGGCAGCGAGCAGATGTACAACACACTCGTCGATCTGCATACCGGACCGCGCTTCCTGGAGCAGAGTCTCTCCATGCAATCGCAAAACCACGACGGCCTGCTCTTTGATCACCTGTTCGTCAATAGCTACGGTTGGGGAGGAGACCCAAATAACGGGCTCCGCGCGCGAATAGACAAGAATAAGTGGTACGACTTCCGGGCAAACTTCCGGCGCGACCAGCAGGATTTCGACTATAACCTTCTGGCCAATCCGCTCAATCCACCGACTTCGAGCCCAAGTATTCCCGTTCCCTTTTCACCCCACCTCTTCGCAACGCGCCGGCGGATGAGCGACTTCGACCTGACGTTGTTACCGCAGTCGACGATTAGTTTCCGATTCGGGTATTCACACAACAACATGACGGGCCCGTCATATTCCAGCGTTCATGAGGGTACGGACGCGTTGCTGTTCCAGGACTGGAATACCACGCTCAACTCCTACCGCATAGGGGCGGATCTAAAGATCACGCCGCACACCGTCCTCAGTTATGACCAGTTCCTCGATTACTACAAGGGAGACACGACTTGGCAGTTGGCTCCGTTCGCCACGGCGCTCTTGCCAGGAACGACGAGCACTGTGGAACTGGGCCTTCCCATTGACACGGCCAACAACACACCATGCGCTATTAATCCACCCGCAACCAGTCTGATTGACTCCACAGGAACGTTGACCAATACCGCCTGCAATGGATACTTCGATTACCATCGCACAGATCGCACCCGTACGTCCTCGCCGACCGAGCGCTTCAGTCTGCACACCAGTGATTTCCAGCGCCTGGAGCTGGCCGCATCCTACGCCTACAGTTCTGCGAACATGAACGCTCCTCTGGGTGAATATTTCAACGGACTCATGCAGCGCTCGAGCATCCTCCAGGAAATAGTTACCGGCCCTGGTCACGCGACGCGAATCTCAAATGTCGCCGATTTCACTGCCACGTTACACTTGTCAGAGCATTTGCGACTTGTCGATACCTTTCGCTTCTGGGCTTACCGAATCCCCGAGAGCTTTAGTTCGACCGAAACCGACTGGATATGCGCTAATACGGCGACCTGCTCGTTGCTCACTCCGATCAGCGATACCATACAGACCACAACCACCGCTTCCGACCAATTGTCATTCAACCAGAGTTGGTACCGTAACCAGACCGATTTCGTGTGGGATGCCTCGAAGCACTTTGGAGGCCGCATCGGGTTCAGGTATGGCGACAAGGTGTTTCATCACGTCCTCGACTTCACCACTGGAGACCAGGACCGAGTGGTCATCCACGAATACACACCTGTGGTGGCATTCTGGGCAAGACCGACTCCAGGTTTGCGTTTCAACTTCGACTGGGAACACACCAACAATGACGACGCACTCGTGCGCATCGGACCGCGCAAGGAGTCCCGCTACCGCATCCAGGGCAACTACACTCCCAAACCCTGGGCCGTGTTCGGTGCTTCCATCAACCTTTGGCAAGCTTCGAACGGTGACGCTTTAACCGATTATCGTGCCCACAACCGCAACTATGGATTCACGGCAAACCTTACGCCGCGCGAGCGCTTCGGATTTGATTTCGCTTACAACTACAACGATGTTAATCAGAATGCCCTGATTTGCTTTAATGACTCCGATACGTCGCTCTCCGTAGTAGCAAACGCGGGCAGTTGTACGGCAAACGGCTACAACGACAGCAAGAATCCGTTGCTTACCGATGGCTACTACACAAACAATACGCACTACGGCATGGCATCAATCATGTTTAAGCCGCACTCTCGCGTTACAACGCAATTTGGCTACAGTATCACCAGCGTTGGCGGCCAGGAGCCACAATTCAACGCTCTGCAACCACTAGGTTCACTCGCCTACAACTACCACCAGCCGCTGGCCAATCTAAACGTCGACATTGGCCATAACCTGAGCTATCGGATGGGGTGGAATTATTACCAGTACGGGGAGAAATCATTTGTAGGTCCGACGGATCCGCGCTATTTTCACGCCGACAACGCAACTTTTGCCCTGCGCTGGGCGTTCTGAGCACGACATGCTGCGATCGGCCCTGTTAAAGGCGCTTGTGTCCACTGCGAAGTAGTTCCAGGCAGTAAACCGTTACTCGAACTCAAGCATTACAATCTCGGGATTTGACCCCAATCTGAGTGGTGGTCCCCACGTTCCTGCTCCGCTCGACGTAAAAACCTGCATTTTTCCGATACGGCTTAAGCCATATACAAATTGCCGGTAGATTCTCCGCGCCATCCAACTCCAGGGTATGAATTGCCCTAGGTGCGTGTGCCCCGATAGTTGCAGAGAAATGCCCGCTGCCTCGGCGATCTCCGGATGGTCGGGCGCGTGCGTCAACAGAATGCTCGCGCGCTCGCGGTCCAGGCGGACGCCTCGAAGCACCGACGCCAGCTCTCCACTCTGCGTTGCGTTCCGGTACGGCACGCCAATAATCTGCAACCCCTCCACTTCGACCTTCTCGTTGCTGAGAACACGCACCCCAGTTGCCGCAATGGCCTGCAGATACTTGCTGTCGTCGCCAAATTGTTCGTGATTTCCGGCGACAAAATATACGCCATGGGGCGCGATTAGTTTGTTCAATGGTTGTGCTGCCAGCCGAGCGTCGATGGCTGCCCCGTCATACAGATCCCCGGCAATGAAAATCGCGTCCGGCTCTTCCTTTAAGATCTTCGCAATCATGCGTCGCAGAAAACTGCCGTTTCGCACGTGTCCAAGGTGCACATCGCTAATCAGCGCCGCTCGTCGCCCGCGCCATGCCGCCGGCAAATTCGCAAGCCGTACCGTGGTTCGTGTGATTCTCGTCCAACCTGCGTTGAAAACCCCGTACAGTCCGATAACGACCGCCGCGCCAAACAGCAGTTCCACGGTCCGATGGAAGTTCACGGCCAGCCCGGCCAGACGCGCGACACCGAGGATAATCCAGGAGGAAATTGCCGCCACGAAGAGGAAAGTCAGCAGTCCCAGCCAAACCGCAGCAGCCCTGTAAAACGCCCGGAGAGCAACATTTGTATAGCGAAAGGCGAGCAGCGAGGCGGCAATGAAGCTCACCGACAACAACCCCAGAGCCAGCTTCATCCACAGCGCCCAATGAGAGCCGCCTCCCGCGGATGAAAATGTCCACGTCTCATAGAGGAAAAAGTGCGTCAAGAAAAGAACCGACTGAAAAACTACGATGAACCGGATTAAGCGTTTTCGTACCCGCATGATAGATTAGATTCCCAATCTGACATTACGATTGTTGCATCGGTTGAATTCTCGAAATCCTTCTCAAATCGGACCGGAAAAAGTGCCCAGCATTCCACCGCTGGCAGTATTTGCGGCTTTCTCCGGAGCGCCAAGCTAGACGACCGGCCCGATTTACAGACCTGAAGTCTGGTAGCGCAGAACTGACAGGGCCAACCGGTATTCGTATCCGGCTTGAGCATTTCCGATCTCGGCCTGGGTCTGCTGTAGCTGTGCCTGGCTGAGTTCTACGATCGAACTGAGACCCAGCTTGTACCTGGTCTGGGCAAGATCCAGCGCCTGGTTCGCTTCAGCCAGCAGCTGCTCGCTCACACTCACGCGGTCGAATGCGGTGCTCGCCGCCAGCCAACTGGTGCGTACATCCCGCGAGATGCGGTTTCGAAGATCGTTCAGCCGTTGCCGCGCAGCCTGAGCGCGCAGGTCCGCTTCGTGCGACTTCGCGGAATAGAGAAATCCATTGAATACAGGAATCTCCACATTCACCCCCACGGCAGCGTAGGGCCCATAGATAATGTCGTTGCGGACCGGAGAATCTCCGAAAGCTCCGAGAGCGCTAATCGTCGGATACAACTGGTCGTGCTCTGCCTGATGAAATTTTGCCGCGGAGTCCGACTGAAATTCCAACGCAAGAATCTCGGGACGCTTGGCGAAAGCCTCGGCGATCAGCGGCTCGACCTCGGCCGGCGGTGGGGCCACTGCTTCCGTATCTGTGACCAGCTCGAATGCTTCGAGAGTGGGATATCCCAGAATCGCTGAAAGGGCCGCCATGGAGGCCTTGTCGTTGTTGAGCGCGTCCAGGTATAGAAGTTTCGCCTGCGCCAGATTCACGTTGGCGAAGCTCAGATCGAGCTCCGACTTTAATTTGCTCTTTGTTAGAGCGGAAACCTGGTCCGACAACAACTGACGGGAAGCTACGGTCTGCTCCGCTACTTGCAGCACAGCGTGCGTCTGCAGCGCGTTGTAAAAGGCCTGGTCCACCGCCAGCAAGATATCCTCTTTCGTGGCGACTGCACTCTGTTCGTCGGCTCGTGCCTGAAGGCGGGCGCTGGCCACCAGATTCGTGGTGTGTCCAAAGTCTGTAATGAGTTGGCTCACGGTGGCCCCAGCGGCGGCTCGCGTGTAGACGGTGGGATTGTTCAAGTTCCCTGCTGTTATGCGGCTGTTGCTTCGGGCATCGACTCCCGTCAGGTCGGCATAAGTTTGTGGCCATAGATTCGAGCTCACCTCCCTCGTCACCTCACGCGACGCCAGCGCGTTGAGACGCGCGACAGAAATTGCCGGATTGTTCTTGACCGCGAGGGCTTCAGCCTCCTGTACGGTGAGCCTGGCTAAGTTCGAGGACGGCGAACTCCGCGATACGGGCACCGACTGTGCGAGACACTGGGTTGAGAGAGACTGGGTTGAGAGCCACTGCATTGGGAGCGTGAGAGCGCTCAGTAGAAATGCTAGCCGCGAATTCATGCTGGCTGTTCCCCCTGATTCACATTTTTCTGGTCTGTATCTTTTTCTTCTCCGCCGTGAACCATCAGATAAACCGCAGGTACTAGAAAAACGGTGACCGCCACCGAAACCGCCAGCCCGCCAATCACGGCGCGCGCCAGAGGAGCATATTGCTCGCTGCCCGTCTCAATGCCAAGGGCCATCGGAAGCATACCCAGCAAAGTTGCGAGCGATGTCATGAGAATCGGGCGCAGCCTGATCTTGCACGCCCGCACCAGGGCCTCCTGCAAGGTGAAGTCTTCTTTGCGCAGCTGCCGTGCAAACTCGACGATCAGGATGCTGTTGGAAACAACGATTCCCGTCATCATGATTACGCCCATCAGCGACATGATGTTGAAGGTGCTGTGCGTGAGAAACAGAATCAGCACCACTCCTGCCAATCCAGGAGGAATAGCAACCAGAATGATCAGCGGGTCGATGAAAGAAGTGAACTGCGCCATCAGGATGAGATAGACGAGCACGATGGCCAGCAGCAGGCCAATGGAAAAGCGCTTGAACGATTCCTGCATGCCGACCACCGATCCCAGCACCTCGACCCGGATGTTTTCCGGTAGCGTCAGATGTTTCACCATGTCATTGACCTCGCGATTGATTCCGCCCAAGGCCTCGCCTGACGGCATCACATAAATGTCGATAACGCGCTGCAGCTGATAATGGTCGACTTCTGTCGGAGTGTTCATCGGCGCTATGTCAGCCACGGATTGCAGCGGCGTGTAATTCTTGATGCCGGCAGCATGCAACGGGATCTGCTTGAAATCCTCCATACTCATGTTCTGAATCTGCTTGTCGTAGTACTGCACCGTAAGCATGTAGTTGTTGCCCGTCTTGGGGTCGATCCAGTAACTCGGTTCAATCATGCCGTTGGAAGTCAGCGCGGTGATTACGTTGTCCACCACCTGTTTCGGCGTGAGTCCAATCAGGCTGGCGCGTTCCCGATCGATGTTGAGCTGCAGTCCGGGATAAAGCAGATTTTGCGGTATCAGCACGCTACTCACGCTTTTGCGGCTTCGGATCTGTTTCGCGATGTTCGCCGCCACTTTATACGCGTCGTCGAGATCGTTGCCTCTCACTTGAACATCGATGGGCGCGGGTAATCCCAGGTTGATTACGGCGTCGACCAGTCCGCCCGCCTTAAAATACGTACTCAGTTCCGGCAAATCTTCGGCCAGCTTGCTGCGGACGCGCTCCATGTATTCGTAGCTGCCGAGTTTGTGGTCTTCTTTCAGGCTCACCAGGACGAATGCAGTATCCATGGACGAGTTGCTGGTATACATGGCCGAGAGGTCGGGAGTAATCCCGATATTGGAGACGATCATTCCCAAGTCATGGGGGCCGATCACCTTGTGAATATCGTTTTCGACGCGCGCGATATATTGATTCGTAACCTCAAGTCGGGAACCGCTCGGCGCCTTGATGTTGATCACGAACTGGCCCGGATCGGTGCGAGGAAAGTAAGCCGTCCCAACAAAGGGAAAAATTCCCGCTAGCACCAGGGCGATGCCACCGGCAATCCACGCCACCGTCCTTCCCGGCCGAGCCAGAGCACCATTTACCCAACCCTCGTAAAGGTCCAATAGCTTCTGGAAGCGCTCATTGAACTGGCCAAGGAACCTTTTGAAAAAAGATCGCGGGACGGCTCCATTCTCCGAGTTGTGTTCGACCTTTTCTTCCACGTCACCGAGGTGTATGAAGTGCGCGCAATAGAGCGGCACCACCGTCATCGCAAAAATATACGAGGCAAAAATAGACAGGACGACCCCGAGAGCGAGGTCGATAAACAGATAGCGGCTGACGCCATAGAACAACGTTACGGGGAAAAACACGATCGAGGTGGTAGACGTGGCCGCCAGCACTGCCAGCGAGACTTCCATCCCTCCCTTTTCCGCAGCCACTCCCGGGGCTTCGCCGATTTCCATATAACGAAAAATGTTTTCCAGCACCACCACCGAGTCGTCGATCAGCCGTGAGAAAGCCAGTGCCAAACCGCTCAAGAGCATCACATTGATCGACCCGCCCATTGCATTCATGAGCAAAAAACACACCAAAGCGGAAAGCGGAATCGACAGCAGTACTGCAACCGTGGCTCGGGGGCTGCCCAGAAAAATGAGAATCATGATGCCCGTCAGCAGCAGTCCAATCCCGCCTTCCTTCATCACGTTCTTAATGGCGCTTTTGACAAAAATGGACTGATCAAAGACAACCGCCGTCTTGAGCGATTTCGGAATGTCCAAAAGGTCTTTTATTGCGGCTTTGATTCCATTCACAATCGTGATGGTGTTGCTGTCCCCGCCTTGCTTTAGTACCGGGATGTAGACGGACTGCTGTCCGTCGATACGGACGATGTTGGTCTGAATCGCGCCTGAGTCCTTGGCCTCGCCTACATCGGCAACCATCACCGACGCGTTGCCCACGGTCTTCAGCGGAATACGGTTAATCTCATCTACGTCCGGCAATTGCGCATTGGCATAGATGTTGTAATCTCTGGGACCGATCCGGACATCCCCCGCGGGAAGAATCAGGTTGGAATCATTGACCGCGTGAACCACATCCATCAGGCTAAGCTGGTGTGCCTCCAATTTGAGCGGATCAACATAAACCATAATCTGGCGATACCGTCCGCCGAACGGCTGCGGCACAGAAGCGCCAGGAACGTTCGCAATCTGATTGCGAACCTGGAACTGCGCCAGATCCTTCAGCCGAGTCTCATCCAGACCCTCACCTTTCAGTGTTACCAGGCAAACGGGAAGACTGGAGGCATCGAACTTGAGCACCACCGGCGGCAAAGTCCCTGGAGGCAGCCGGCGAAGATCGGCCATCGCCAGGTTAGCGATGTTGCTAAGCGCCGCATTGGCATCACTGCCCGGCTTGAAGTAAATCTTGATCAGGCTCACGCCCGTAAGAGAGCGGGACTCGATGTGGTCGATGTTGCTGCCGAGGGTAAAAAAGCGCTCGAACGTATCGGTAATATCGGCTTCGATTTGCTCCGGCGGCATTCCCGAATAGAAGGTCGCAACCACGACTACCGGAATCTTGATTTGCGGAAACAGATCCACCGGCATCCGAACCACGGTTGTCACGCCGACCACGGCGATCACTAGGCAAAGCATGATCACAAAGAATGGGTAGTTCAGAGCGAATCTCGGCATTACTTTCGCTCTCCCGTCCCGCCTTCTCTCGTACCTGCGGGCGCTGACTCCAACTTGGGCGTCACTACCTCGCCGATCGCAAAGTCGGACTGACCGGCGCTGATCACTCGATCCTTTTCTGAGAGACCGTGAATGATCTCCACCGTGGTGGAGGTCTGCTCTCCCAATTCAACGTTCCGCTTCTGCACGCGATTCTGTTCGTCGAGCGCCAGCACGTAGCGCTCGTTACCTTCCTGAACCACGGCTTGGACAGGAACTGTGAGCGCGTCCTTGTTCCCCTGCAACGCAAGCTTCACCTCGGCATACATACCAGCGGTCAGAGTGTCGTGCGGATTTTCCACGTCGATTTCGGTGTGCATGGTTCGGGTCTCGCTATTAACTGCGTCAGCGAAGCGGGACACGCGACCCTGGAAGTCTCGATTCAAATCGAGAACATGGACCTGCACTAAGCTGCCCAAATGGATCATCGGCACGGCCGATTCGGGAACCGGAATCTCCAGCCGAAACAGTGACCACTCCGCTAGCTGTACCACGGGCTGCGACTGCGTCTCCGATGAGGTTCCGGCAGAGATCAGTGCACCCGTGTCGACATACCGTTTCGTAACTACACCCGCGAAAGGAGCCGTGATGTGCGAATAAGCCTGCAACGCCGATAGGCGATCAAGCGTGGCGCGCGCCATCCCCAGCTGGCTTTGCGATTCAGCCAGCCCTGCCTGGGCGCTATTAATCTGCGCCTCGGTTTCCTTATCTTTTGCCATCGAGTCATCCAGTTCCTGCTCGGCGACCAAACCCGGCCTCTCCTCCGACGCTTGCTTCAGCCGCGTATAGGCTGCGTGGTAAGCACTGTGCGTAGACTCCGCCCGTTCGATTTCGCTCTGCATGCGGCGAATTGCATCTTGACTGCGCCGGATATCTGCCTGTGCCCCCATGACCTGTGCGTTCAGTTCGGGAACCTCTAAAGTCGCCAATTCCTGACCTGCCCGAACCTTGTCCCCCACATCCACAAAAATATGGCGGATGTAGCCCGCTACCTTGGCGTGAACATCGACCTGCTGGAAGGGACGGAATTCGCCCGTGACAGTAATGGTGTTTTCGAGCGGAGCGCGGGCCACCAATACCACCGGCGCGAGCCTATGCGCTGGTTTGTCGGCCCCGCCGGCGTCCGCATCATCTGGCGAACGCTTGATAATCAGCGCGATTGCGCTGACCATGCCAAGTGCTAAAACCGCTCCAATCACTATGTGTCTGCGATGCAGCGTCATTTCTTGCTCCAAAGATGCACGCCGGCGAGGGGTAAGGAAATCCTCACCCCGCAAGAACATCGAGCCACATTACACCTTCCACCAGACTCAGACCTCAAAGTCAGCAGGAGAGTGACATTTGTGGCATGCCCATGTCACCTTCGATAAAGAATCAGTTGATGTTTAGTCGAAGTAGGTTTCCCAAGATGCAGGGAAAAAGTTCAGCAGATGGGAGGCGGTCGATTATAGAGATTTTCTTCGAGAAGCAAAGTCGGAAGCGGCGGCCCGGCTGGCGCCACGCGAAGACAGAATGTGGGAGCCTGCGACACCACAATCCCAGCCACTGGAGTGGCCCAACGAACCGCGTCGCGATCCATGTGCTGCCGCATGGCCTGTGGCGAGTTGGACTGAACCCCTGTGGAGTGGAAAGTTGTACCTCGAAAAGTTCGTGTCGCCAAGGTAAAGATGAGAGAAATCATGACAACGCTGACGAGCGTCAAGCGCCACCATGGTACTAACCGAACCCCAATCTCTCTGCTTTCCGCTTTCCCCACACAACCTCAAACAGATTATACAGACCATGCACCTGAAAGTAACGTTGCCGGAAACAAGGGTATTACTGCTGGCAACTGTCGGTTCGCTGCTTCCCTTGAAACAGGCTGAAAGGGTGAGAAATCAATCCCACGAAGCATAAACTCCGCTAGCCGGTTACGACGTGTTGGTTTTGTTGGCCGAGGCCGCGAATACTTAACTGCATGCGATTGCCCGCGCGCAAGAAAACCGGAGGCTTCCGTCCCAAGCCGACACCGGGAGGCGTTCCCGTAGAAATAATGTCGCCGCTTTGCAAACTCATAAATCGGCTCACATAGCTAACCAAAAAGGCTACTCCAAAAATCATGGTCTTAGTCGATCCGTTTTGATAACGGCTATCGTCGACTTCGAGCCACATGTCGAGATTCTGCGGATCGGGAACCTCATCGGGAGTCACAAGCCACGGGCCAATCGGTCCGAAAGTGTCGGCGCTCTTGCCCTTCACCCACTGCCCGGTACCGTCGATTTGAAAGGCACGCTCAGACACATCATTGACCACGCAATAGCCGGCAATGTGCGAAAGCGCGGCCGCCTCTTCGATGTATTTACCCGGCTTGCCGATGACCACGCCGAGCTCGACCTCCCAATCCATCTTCGTCGATCCGCGCGGAATGACGACGTCGTCGTCGGGGCCGCAGATCGACGATGTCGCCTTCATGAAGATCACAGGCTCGGCCGGGATCGGCATTCCCGCCTCTTTCGCGTGATCGGAATAGTTCAATCCAATGCAGACGAACTTGCCGACGCTGCCCACACAAGGCCCGAGTCGAGGCTCTCCGGCTACCTTGGGCAAACGCGAAGCATCCATCCGGCACAGCTTATCAATCGACTCGGGCAGCAAACACTCACCCGCAAGATCGGGAATGACCCCAGACAAATCGCGAATTTGTCCATCGTTCGCCAAGAGCCCCGGTTTCTCGAGACCGTGTAAACCATAGCGCAGCAATTTCATTTTTTCTCCGCAAGGTTTTAATTCTAGAGCGTAAACCCACCGTTAGCAGTATGTGCCTGGCCAGTAGTGTAACCAGATTCACCCGCCCCAGATTTATTGTTTGTGGAAGGCGTCGAGCGCCGCGCCCAGCCTTTCCAGTCCGCCGCGAACTGTTTCAGTTTTTCCGCAGAAGCCTATGCGGAAGTGTTGCGGCTGCTCGAAAAAATCTCCTGGCACCACGCTAGTCTCAAACTGCTCCCGCAGCAGGCTGACGAATTTGTCGGCGCGGCCTGCGCGAAGCCGTGGAAACACAGTCGTCCCAAAGCGGCTAGGCTCGCAATCCAGGGTCGGATGTGCCGTGAGGAATTGGTTGACGAGCGCACGATTCGAGTTCAGCAAATCGCGCGCGCGATTGCGAACCCGCCCGAGATTATCGAGCGCAATCACTCCGAGCAGCTCCGCCGGATGCACCGGACTACCATAGGTGAAGTCAACGATCTGCCACATCCGCTGCACCAGTTCCGGTTGCGCCAGGATCCATCCGCAGCGGATTCCGCTTAGGCCGTAAGCTTTGGTCAGGCTGCTGGTGACGATGAAGTTCGGTCCCAGATGAAACGCCGAGCGCCACGGCTCGTCGAAGAGCGTCTCGAGATAAACTTCGTCCACCAGTACGCGTGCGCCCACTGTCGCCGCCATCTCGCCCACCCGCCGCATCGTACTTTCATCGGTCAAGGTGCTGCTGGGGTTGTGGAGATTGCAGAGAATCACCAGCCGGGTCTGAGGCGTTAAGTTGCGTTCGAGTTCTCCGAGGCCCACGCGAAATCCCTTATCAGCACGGCGTTCGAAGCGGCGGATATTTACCCCTATGTGTTCGAGCACAGCCAGCAGCGGGTCATAACTAGGTTTCTCCACCAGCACCTCGTGGCCGCGATGTACGAGCGCCGTCAGCGCGACGAAGTTTGCCATCGACGTGCCAAACGTATAGACGACGCAGTTCTCCGGCACTCCCGCCTTTGCGGCTAAGCGTTCCATCAGCGGCTTGTAGCCATATGCGTCCGTCCCGCCGATCTCAAGATCTTCTACACGTACCGGAAGTTCGGACAACGGATAGTCCAACACCCCGCTGGTCGCCAGGTTGAAGCGCGCGTTCGAGTGCAGCTTGGCCCATGCCAAGTAATGAGAAATCGCTTCGGTCTGCAAAGTATTCATGCGTCACTCTTTTGAAATAGATCGCGACGATGCTCGGCGGCTCCAGAACCAATACACAGGAATGCCCGCCAGCAGCAGCGCGTACCCGACGAGGCTGTTTCCTGGATAGCGATAAACCGTATTCGCCACTACCCACCAGCATACGGTGACAAAAATTGCCGTGCTGACCGGATGACCGGGCATACGATAGCCAGTGCCGCTTTTCATCTCACCTCGCGCGGCGCGACGGCGAAAGACGAAAATCGTCGTTGCCGTCAAACCGAAAAACAAAAAGTCCATGGCGATGACATAATTCAAAATCTGTTCGTAGCGCCCGGAGAGCGCGATCACGATCGTCCACACACTCTGCAGGACGATGGCAACCACGGGAACGCGGGTGCGCGGATCGAGCCACGCCACTGCCTTGAAGAATAGACCGTCATCTGCCATGGCAAAGTAAACGCGCGGCGCGGTCAATATCGACTGACTGAGGAAGCCGAGGGTCGAGATCGCGATCGCTGCCGCAATGAACGTCGCCCCACGCTGCCCTAATGCCAGTCGCATCACGGCAGTCGCAGGAGTGCTCGTGACCGCGAGCGTTTGCGGACCGAGAGCGCGCAGGCAGACCCAGTTCACCGAGATGTAGAGCACTACCACGCCCACCACCCCGAGCAATAATCCTCGCGGCAGATTCTTTCTTGGCTCTTTCACTTCGGCGGCCAGAAAGTTTGCGGTTTGCCATCCGCCGTAAGAAAAAAGCACTGGCACCATCGCCGCGCCGAAGGATGTGAGCGACGAGTGCCGCTCCGTTGCAGTGGTGATCGTCACGTGCCTGCCGGCAAATGCTGCGCCCAAAATCACCAGCGCGGCGATGGCGAGTATCTTCATCACCATGAGTGCGCTTTGCGTGCGTCCTCCGGTTTTGACGCCAAAACAATTGATCAGCGTCAGGGTAGCGAGGGCTGTGGTCGCGACAACCCAGTCAGCAGTGTGCCACCCCGTAAGCTCGAGGAAGTAACGAGCGAAAGTGATGGAGACGGCCGCCATGCCTCCCGTCTGGATGACGAGGAGCAAGACCCACCCATATAAAAACGCCACCGCTGGATGATAGGCCTCGCGAAGATAAGCGTATTGGCCGCCCACTTCAGGTAAAGTTGCGGCCAGTTCAGCCCAGACAAATGCTCCACCTAAACCGATGATCCCACCAAAAATCCAGCCTCCTAAAATGAGCGCGGGAGTGTGTACCTGCTGGGCGACAACATAAGGATTCATGAAAATGCCCGAACCGACGATGCCGCCCATCACCAGCATGGTGGCGTCGAAGAGGCTGAGTTGGCGTGCCAGGCTTGGCTTTGCGGAGGAATCGCGATTCGCGCCCGGAGGGTCAATCACAGTGTCGGCTTGCCTGCGGCTTCCGTTTTGATCTCCATCTTCGAGGGATGCGACATATCCGGTCAGTTGTGCGAACCAATTCTACCGCGCCGGTTTGCAAAACAGCGTTTACGCCCTGCAAACTACTGAACGTGCCAGAACTGCCGGACATCGCCGCCTACATCAGCGCGCTCGAGCCGCGGATCATTGCCCAACCAATCGAGCATATACGCGTGTCCAGTCCCTTTCTGGTGCGCACCGTGCAACCGTCCCTTCAGTATGTTGAGGGCCGCACCGTGCACGAGTTGCGACGAATCGGCAAGCGCATTGCCATTGGCGTAGAAGGTGACCTCTGGCTGGTGCTGCACTTGATGATCGCTGGGCGCCTGCACTGGCGCACGCGAGGCGCAAAGCTGGCGGGTCGCCAGAGCCTAGCAGCTTTCGACTTTCCGAACGGCTCTCTCGTGCTCACAGAGGCCGGCAGCAAGCATCGCGCATCGCTCTACGTCCTCAGCGGTGAAGAGAGCCTGCAAGCGCTTGACCCTGGAGGAATCGACGTCCTCAGCAGCAATCTCGAGTCGTTTCGCGAAGCCCTTACAGCCGAGAACCGGACCCTCAAAAGGGCGCTTACCGATCCACGAATAGTGAGCGGTATCGGCAACGCGTACTCCGATGAAATCTTGCACGCCGCCCAGTTGTCTCCCATCACGTTAACGCAAAAACTCAAGCCCCATGAATGGGAAAGATTATTCGCCGCCACTCGCGATACTCTGCGCCTCTGGATAGACAGGTTGCACGCAGAAGCG
Organism: Terriglobales bacterium; assembly: GCA_035483045.1. GTDB lineage: Bacteria > Acidobacteriota > Terriglobia > Terriglobales > Acidobacteriaceae > Acidiflorens. The sequence goes on along the minus strand of DATHQD010000036.1, from coordinate 102,474 downwards.
GAGAAGGGCTTTCCCGAAAAAGTCACTGCCTTCCGCAAGGAGATGGCAGTTCACGGACGCTACGGAGAGCCGTGCCCGAGGTGTGGAGAAAAGATTCAGCGGATTCGCTACGCTGACAACGAAACCAACTATTGTGCTCGCTGCCAAACCAGCGGAAAAGTTCTCGCCGATCGAAGCCTCTCGCGGCTATTGGGATCGGACTGGCCGCGTACACTTGATGAACTCGAAGCTCTTAAACGCCGCTAAAATGTGAAACACACAAGGCGGAAGCTATCGGAGGCGATCTATGACCGGATCCCGCACGCACGGACTACCCAGCCCCAGCGTCAGCGTTTGCGTCTGGATTGTGATCGCCATGTTGGCAATGGTCGTGATTCCCGCGACCCTTACTCTTTGTACCGTTCAGTTTTCCATCCCGCTAATGCCCGTCAACCAGAACTCCACTCCGCACGGTTACACGGTCAGCCTACTGTTGTTCATCTTCCCCATAGCGTTGATCGCCGGATGGTTTCTGCCCAGTGAGAATTTGCGCATTCCGCAAAAGGCCTTCTGGCGCACAATCGCCATCCTCGTTCCGCTGGGGTTCTTGCTGGACTTCGTTTTCGCGCAGTGGTTCTTCTGTTATCCAAACGCCGGAGCGACCCTGCACATCCCCGCTCCAGCATTGGGCAGACCTGTCCCCGTCGAGGAATATGTTTTCTATCTCACCGGTTTCCTCGCTGTTCTTCTTCTCTACATATGGCTCGGCGAGTTCTGGCTGGCGGCGTACAGCATCCTCGACTATCCCGGCGAGGCCCGCAAGTTGCGCCGCCTCCTGCGTTTCCATCCCACTTCTCTCATCCTTACCATCATCTTGATTGCAGCCGCCTGGTTTTACAAGAAACACTTCGCCTTGCCGGATGATCGCGCCGGCTTCCCCGGCTATTTCACTTTTCTCGTTTCCGGAGCCCTGCTGCCAGCCGTAAGTTTTTTCCCGGTGGCCCGTCGTTTCATCAATTGGCGCGCCCTCAGCCTCACGCTGTTCTTTATGTTGTTGGTCAGCATGTTTTGGGAAGCGACTCTGGCCTTGCCATATAACTGGTGGAACTTCCAGCATCGTCAGATGATTGGCCTTTTTATCGGCGCTTGGTCAGGCTTGCCGATCGAAGAAGTGTGCGTCTGGGTGGCTGTCACCTACGCCACGGTGATTGTCTTCGAAGTAGTGAAGATCTGGCTGGCATCCGACCGCCCGGCGCGCGACATCCTGCTCGGTGCAAGCGAAGTGGCCGTGAAAAGTCGCAACGTCTAGGCCGTGACTCCCGCGTCGAGGGTTTGCATCACGTCCAGAATCATGTGAACGGCCGCCTCATCGCCGATGGTCGTATTAATCATCGAGTGATAAATAGCTCGGTCGGGCCATTCAACATGGAAATACTTCTGAATGAAATCAACGCGTTCCCGATCGACCGTATCCACCAGCTGTTCGGCCTCGTCCATGCTCTTGCCGCGAGCCACCAGTCGTCGCACTTTATCTTCCCTCGGCGCGTAGAGAAACACACGTAAAGTATCTTGCCGGTTCTTGAGAAACTGTTGTGACCCTCTTCCCACGATGACGGCGTTTCCGGTTTTCGCCGCGTGCTGCACAACCTGCTCCGTAAATTTCAAAATGCACTCGCTGTCGACCAGCTTGAGTTTGTGCGCGTTCAGGCTTCCTTCGTAACTTCCGCGCAAAAAAGATTTGAAGAGCCGGTAATAAAGAGGATCGGTCTTTTCCTCGCGACACTCGACAACTGATTTGGGGCAATCGGCGAGCCGCGCGATCTCCTCCGTCAGCAACTGATCCCAAAGCTTCCACCCAAGCTGTTTCGCAACTCGTTGCGCAATCTCGCCGCCGCCGCTTCCGTACTCGCGTTCAATAGTGATGATTTTTATCATGGCATTACTCCGCTACCCTCGGGCCGCCGCCAGGGTCATTCTTCTTCAAAGCAAACGACAAAAAAAACATGATCCCGGAGCCGACGCAAAGAACCATAAAGGTATCAATGTATGCGAGGCTTGCCGCATGCGCCTGCACCGATTGGTAAATCTGGGCGTACGCGGTCATCTGCGCCTCGTGCCTGCCCACACCGGAGGACGCCAGGTGCTGAGCCAAGCCATTCGCCGAATTTACAAAATTGGGATTGTCCACCCTCACCGTTTCAACCAATCTCGCCTGATGGAATTGCGAGCGCCGCGCAATCAGCGTGGTGACCAACGATGTCCCCACGCTGCTTCCCATATTTCTCATGAAATTGATGATGCCGGCGACCGCGTTATTTTTCTCCGGCGCGATTCCGACGTAAGCGGCCAGCGTAATCGGCACAAACAAGAACCCCAACCCAATCACCTGCGCGATGCGCAGCCACGTTGCAGCGCTGAAGCTGATCAGCAAATCGATCCGCTTCGTGGAATAGAACATCGCGATTGAGAGCGCGAGCCACCCAAACCCGATAAGGCGACGCGCCTGTATCTTCGTCGTTAATTGGCCCATGATGGGCATCTCGATTAGCAAGACGAGACCACCCGCCGATAGAGCAAGCCCCGCCAGCTGTGATGTGTATCCCAAAAGCGTTTGCAGAAACTGCGGCATCAGGACCAGGCTGCTGAATAACATAATGCCGAGCATGAACATCATCAGGCTCGAGCTCGCAAAGTTGAAGCTCCTGAACATGCGCACGTCGATGATCGGCGTTTTGTGATACCACTCCCAGATCACCAGCGAGATCAGGCATACGGTCGAAGTGACAATTAAAGTCGTGATGAAGCGCGATCCGAACCAGTCATCTTCCTGGCCCTTATCGAGCAACACTTGCAACGCCCCGACGCCGAGTGCCAGCAGAGCGATGCCGATGTAGTCCAGCTTCACGCCAGCGGCTTTGATCCGGGCTAAATAGGGAGGGTCTTCGACGAAGCGCCGCACCAGAAACCATGTCGCCAAGCCGACCGGGAGGTTGATGAAAAAAATCCAGCGCCAGGAATAGTTGAAAGTAATCCAACCGCCGAGAGTTGGGCCAATGGTCGGTGCCATGATCGCTGTGATGCCATAGAGCGCAAACGCCAAGCCTCGCTGGTGCGGCGGAAATGTGTCTGCCAAAATAGCCTGAGCCATCGGTTGTAATCCGCCGCCGCCGAAACCTTGCAACACGCGGAAGAGAAGAAGAAAGCCCAGACTCGGCGCGATACCACACAACAAAGAACTCACTGTAAAAATGCCCAGGCACGACATGAAGAACCGCTTGCGCCCAAGTGCGCCCGCGAGCCAGCCGCTGATCGGCAGGATGATCGCATTCGAGACCAGATACGAAGTCAACACCCACGTGCTCTGGTCGTTGCTCGCGCCCAGATTCCCAGCCATATACGGCAGCGCCACGTTGGCAATGCTGGTGTCAAGCACCTCCATGAAGGCCGCGAGCGCTACGACGACGGCGATCAGCCAAGGGTTGTACTTTGGCTTCCAGACGTCCTGGTCGAGTGTGATTGCAGCCGAACTCATTGAGCGTGACTTATTGAACGAAACTCATTGCAGATAAACGTCCGGCACCACATTCATACCCGGTCGAAGCCGGCGATCGTGATTCTCACCCGGTTCGAGAACGATCTTCACCGGAATCCTCTGCACAATCTTCACGTAGTTTCCAGTGGCATTCTCCGGCGGAAGCAAGCTGAAAAGCGGCCCGGTTGCTCCCGCAATGCTATCCACGTGGCCCTTCAGCGTGCGGCCGCTGGAGTCAATATGAATCTCCGCTTTCTGCCCAACCTGCATATGCTTGAGCTGGGTCTCCTTAAAGTTTGCGGTAACCCACACTTCATCGAGCGGCACTACGGTAAGCAGCTGCTGCCCGTCGGCGACATTCATCCCGACGACCACTGTCTTATTGACTTCACCACTGACCGGGGCAACGATCTTCGTGTATCCGAGATTCAGTTGCGCCTGCTCGAGCAGCGCGCGCTTTTGCTCAACATCCGCCAGTGCAGCCTGTACGCGAGCCCGGGTCGAAGACACTTGCTGCGGGCCCGTCTCCGCCGATTGGTGGTTCGCATCGGCCTGCACCAGCCGGCTCCGCGCCTGTTTGACGAATTCCTGTGCGGCGGATTCGCTGGCGTGGGCTGACGCTACTGTCGCCGTGCTCGATTTAGCCGCAGCCAGTGCCTGATCGTAGATTTGCTGCGATACCTCCCGCTTGTCCACCAGCAACTTATAACGGTGCAGATCGTCTTGCGCTTTCACATCGTTGGCCTCGGCCGCCTCCACCTGCGATTGAGCCGCGCTCAACTGCCTCTCAGCGGCGATCACCCCGGCTTTTGCGTCGTCAATGCCCGATGCGGCAAACTTCAATTGGCTCGTTGTGTTGACTGAAGTAATAGGAACCGTGATGTTCAGCGATTTTGCCGTTTGTTCGGCGTTGGCCAGATTCGCCTGCGCCTGCGCCACCGCGACCTCATAGTCTTTGGGATCGATCTCCACCAGCACCGTGCCCTTTTCCACCCACTGGTTGTCGTCGACATTGACTTTCACCACGTAGCCGGAAACGCGCGCGCTCACAGGATAAAGATGAACATCCGCCTGCGCGTCGTCGGTCGATTCGTAGCTGCTCAAGTAGCGCCACAAGAACACGCCGCCGATAACCACCACCGCGACGACCACCAGAATTATGACGTTTCTGCGGAGCTTCGGACTCCGGCGCGCAGGCGGCGTATAGTTTCGGTCCGCCAGCGGCGACGGATTGGCCGGAGATTCTTTGCCTTGGTTCTCTTCCGCCATACTTATTTTCCTTTGAAATATTCTTTAACGCCTTGTTCGCTGATACCGAGAGCGCGAACCAGTGAAATTTTTGCGTAATTATAGTCGTAGAGGCTTGAGATGTACTGTTCGTGCGCGCTCGCCACTGCCTCTTGCGATTGCACCACTTCCACCGTGTCGGTGACACCCGCGCTGAAACGATCGCGCGACTGGGTCAGCGTCTGTTCCGCCAAATCGATGTTGCTCTGTGCCACATTCACCAGCGCTGCCGACGACTGCAGGTTCAGCAACGCGGCGCGCACGTCGGAGTCGATCTGCGCTCGCAGATTTTCCAGGCGTTCGCGGCTCTGCTCCAGTCGCGCATCGGCCTGCAGAACATCGCCGTGAACGCTGCCACCCTGAAAGATCGGAATCGTCAGCGTCCCGCGTACATCCGCGACAGGCGTTGCCGTGGAAGGATGCGACCCTCCCAGCCCATAATCCGCGTCCAACGAAAGCGACGGGATATAGCCGCCCAGCGCGGCCTTCCGTGAGAATTCCGCTGCCTTCAGGTCGTTCATCGCCGCCTGGTAATCGGAGCGCGAAGCGTATGCGCGTTTCAGCGCCTCCTCGAGGCTGATGTCTTCGAGCGGTTGGTACGGCGACTTGTCCGCGAATTCGTACTCCTGCCCGGGAGCCAACCCAATCACCCGCGCCACCGTCAGCTTCTGGATGGCGAAGTTGTTCTTTGCCTGGATCAACTGTTGCTGTCGCGTCTGGAGCTCGACCTTGGCGCGCAAGCCGTCGATGTCCGGCGAAGTGCCGGCATTGATCTGGTCCGTTGCTTGATCGTAGATCGTCTGTGCCGTCTGTACCTGCGCTTCCGCGGTTTCAATGCGGGCTGCGTCGGCAATGGCCTGCAAATAGGTATAGCCCACGGCCAGCACCACCAGATCGCGTGCATCCTTGAAGGTATAGTTCGCCGCCTTCAAACTCTCGTTAGCCGAGCGCGTAGTGTTGATTGACTTCCAGTCGAATAGCTTCTCCGTCAAATTCGCCCGCGCGTCAAAGTAAGAGAAAGGGCCGACGGCTGGCGACGAGAGATGGAAGGCGCTAGCCAGACCGGCAAAACCGAGCTCATCTATATTGACTTTTGATTCCGCCACATAAGGCGATCCGGTCACGTGCGGCAGAAGAGCGCTCAATGCCTCCCAGCGCTCCCCGCGCGCCGCGCCAATGTCTGCGTGGGATAGCAGCAGCCCGAGATTTTGTTTCAATCCCCGATCGATAGCTTCCTGCAACGAAAGCGATAGCACGCCCGGAACCAGCCTAGCCGGCACGCTGCTTGCAAATGAGTTCACCCCACCAGTTCCGGGGATGGCTTGGCCCGGAGTGCTCGGACCCGACGCGGTCCCCGTTTGTGCAAGGGATATTGCACCTCCCAAAAGCAAGACGCCAGCCAGCAAGAAACTGCGGCGGCATTCGTCTCTGAGTTCCAAGGAGCCTCCTGACTCTTTCGTGACACCGTGACTCTTTCGTGACACTAAGACCGTTGCCGACAAGCAGGTTCGATAAGATAATACGCCGCGCAGTTGAGCACAAGCCCATCGAGAATTCACGTCCTCCGCGCCTTTCCCCGCCTTATCGCGCCGCCCTCGTACGGGGCGCATGCGTCAAGCTCGTGCCTTTTCGATCATCTCCTCCCAGATGCCTTTCGATTTGAGAATCACTTCAATAGATTCACGGATCGCGCCCTTTCCTGCGACCGCTGTGGTCGTATAGTGCGCCGCCGCTTTTACTTCGGGCACTGCATCCCCGACGGCGATCGCTAGACCGGCACGCCGCAATAATGGAAGATCGGGAAGATCATCCCCGATATAAGCGACCGCCGAATCGGAGACGCCTGCTTTCCGCAGGATTTCTTCATATGCCGGCATCTTTACTGGCTGTTTCATATAGATGAATTCCATCTTCATTTCCTTTGCGCGGCGTAGAAGCGCAGCGCTCTCGCGGCCTGTAATGCAGCCAGTACGCAGGCCTGCGGTTTGCGCCAACGTGAGGCCCTGGCCGTCGTGCGCGTCAAAAGTTTTGATTTCGAGCGCCGTCCCGTCGGCTTGCGAAAGCAGCGTGACGCCACCGTCGGTCATCGTGCCATCCACATCCATGAGGAGCAGTTTGATTTGAGCAGCGCGCTTCTTGAGCGCAGGGGAAACTTTCGGTAAACGGGCCAACGATCCCTCCACGGACGCCAAAGTGAGTCTAGTCGAAACCTTTGTTGCTCATTGCCTGCCGCACTCTGCGCTCGCGAATGGAGCGGCGCTGATTGCAACAGTCGAAGGAGAACAGTCTAACTGACTCTTCTCCGGGTTTTGCCGCGGGCACGGCGTCGGTGCTAGACTGCGCCAATGGCCACCAAGAAGAAAGCTAAGAAGAAGTCGACGACGTCCGGGAAAAGCGCCAGCAAGAAGTCGAAGTCGGCTCCAAAGAAACTGACGCAGAAACGCAAAACCCCGAAGAAATCGGCGAAGCGAGTTGCCGCTCCGAAAAAAGCCGCAGCAAAAAAGAAGCTCGTCAAGAAAGCGGCCAGCCCGAAGGTTGTCAGCGCGCCTAACAAAAAGATCGGGACGAGAAAACAAGAGCAACAGCCGTTTGGCTTTGAGCGTGGTACATCACGTTCCGGAGAGGAAGCAGGAGATTTACAGGGTTTGTCCAACGTCGAGAGCGCCGACTCTGAAAGTGTCGACGAGTTGGTCGAGGAAGGAAGCGCCTTCGAGGCTGGAGTGATTTCCGGCGTCGAAGAGGCGGGAGATCAGGATGAGAGGGAAGTGCGCACCCATGAGGTGCCCGAAGATGACGTACCCGGCGAATATCTGGATGAGGACTAACAACGCGAGGATTAGCAGAGAGGACCGGCAGAACAGGATTAGCGGAACTGGAGACCTAACATGACCATGACAAAGACCGGTTATGTTCCGATCTTCCCGTCGCTGACCGTTGGCCTTCAAAGATTTCAGAATGGAACTCATAACGACAGATTTGCTCATTTAACGGTAAACCTCCAAACCACGCACTCCTCGCCTCCTATACAATTAGGCCGCATGAAAAAATACCCGAGGGGGTGAAAATGTCCAATCTACAGAATGCATTACGCGAGCTTCGCGAAAAGCGCCATCGAGCGCAGATGGAAATTGAGAAGTTAAACCAGGTGATTTCCGGGATCGAATCTTTGAACGGCACGGAAACATCCCACACATCGACCCAAACGACGCGAATAGTATCGGCGTCGTCGCGGCGAAAAATGGCCCAGGCGCAAAAAGCGCGATGGGCAAGCGTACGGAAGCAGTCGCAGCCGGCGTCGGCGGGAAAGACGGCCAGCTCCGCTCCTGCGAAAAAACGCATCATGTCGGCAGCCGCGCGTAAGAAAATCGCCGCAGCTCAAAAAGCACGGTGGGCGAAGGTTAAAGCGCAGCAAAAAGCGGCCTAGTTCTATATTTGCCAGTCAGGCCGGTTACCGCCCACACCCTTGTGAGGCAGGTCGCGCTAAGATCGTTTGCGCTGCCTGCCTCACCCGGCCATTCATTTCTTGTCTAAGCAGGGCGATGAAGAAGCCTATATTGCGAGTGACCAAATGGCTGAAGGATATTCCGATCGAAGCTTGCTGCAGCCTGTGTCCGAAGACGCTCTTCCTCGCAGCGTCGCCTCACCACCGCCCCGACAAGACCGAATACAGCGCCAGATTGCAACGAGCATTTGATCGCCATGTCGCTGATTCACATAGCGAAAAAGCGCCACTCTGACTCTTTTTCGACGTCAGTGCCCGCCGGCTAAAGTGATTATCGGAGAGCGAAAATTCCCACTTGAGTGACCCCGCCCCCCTGTGTTCTCATTAACCAGGGAGCTGCCTCGCAGGGCGGTGCCGGCGCGCCATAAACCTTTAACCCTCAACCTCATCTTTCAGCTTTCAGCCAAATTTACGAGAGGAACATCTGAGGAGAAAATCATGAAAAAAGTTAATTACATTCCCGAAGGCTACAACACTGTTACTCCCTACTTGGTCATCAAGGGTGCCGCGAAGGCCATTGACTATTACAAGAAGGTCTTCGGCGCGACTGTAGTCGTGCGCATGGACGGTCCCGATGGCAAGGTGGGCCATGCCGAACTGGTGATCGGCGACTCGCGCATTATGTTGGCCGACGAAAATCCCGCCATGGGCAACCGCAGTGCGGAGAACATCGGCGGCTCTCCGGTGAGTCTGTACGTCTATCTCCCCGACTGTGACGCGGTGGTCGCAAAAGCCACTGCCGAAGGAGCAAAAATCTTGAAGCCTGTGCAAGACCAGTTCTATGGCGATCGCTCTGGCTTCATCCAGGATCCCTTCGGGCATCTCTGGGGTGTCGCGACTCACGTAGAAGATGTGTCCGAGAAAGAGATGAGCGAACGCGCCAGAAAAGCGATGCAGGCCGCCTAAAACCGCTCTTGGCTTTTGGCTCTTAGCTCTTGGCTTGTTATCGGGTCTGGCTAAAGGCTAAGAGCTAACGGCCAAGAGTCTCCTGTCGCACTCGCCCCCGATTTCGTACAATCTCAAAGAGATAACAAAGAGACAACTTAGAAAGGACTCTCCCTATGCTCGCTGCTGGTAATCCATTTCCGAACTTCTCTCTGCCCAATCAGGACGGCAAGACAGTCAAACTCTCCGATTTCGCCGGACAGTGGCTCGTCGTTTACTTCTATCCAAAAGATGACACGCCCGGCTGCACCGTCCAGGGCAAGGCGTTTACCGCGAGCAAGGCCGATTTCGACGCGGCCGGAATCAAAGTGCTAGGTGTCAGTTCCGACGACGTGACCTCGCACAAGAACTTTTCTCATAAATTTGCCTTCACCATCGAGTTGCTCTCGGACACCAACTCCACCCTGATGAAGACGCTCGGCCTCGGCCAGTCTGAGTGGAAAGGGATGAAGTTCTGGGACCGCACCACTTTTGTGATCGACCCAAAGGGCACCATTGTCAAAGTCTACGAAAAAGTGAACCCCGACGGCCATGAGAAAGTGCTGCTCGACGACATCAACGGGATGAAGGCAAAAGCCGCCTGAGTCGAGCACGATAGAAGCTTCAACACGAAGGCCACAAAGGTTAACGAAGGTTTCCGTCTCAGCTTTCCTTCGTGAATCTTTGTGGCCTTGGGGTTTACGATTCCGCGAAAGCCGCCACGTGACTCATGGCACTTATTCCGCCGACGAATCGCCAGCAAATTCCGCACCGCCAATGTTGTTCCAGGGCCAGCCCAATGTTTCCCCCAGGCATTCCTTCATAACCGCGGGCAGGATTCGATAGAGCCGCGCGCGCAAGTCGCCGTAGCCTTGAATCCCCGCAAAAAGGTCGCTCATCAATTCACGGAAGGTAGCGCTTTGCGCAGTCAAGCCCACCATTCGCTCCAGCACGCTGTCGCCGAAAACTTGCCCCTTGTAAAAACGCTGTGACACGCGAGCGGCCAATCGCAATTCCCGCAATATCTCTTCTGCCATGCGAGTCCGATAGCCGTCAGGTTGTCCCCCCAGCAATGCGTCGGCGCACAACTCCGCCGATCGAAGCGCGTAATAGAGACCTTCGCCAGTAATCGGATCGACCAGTCCCGCGTTGTCGCCAATCATCGCCCAGCCCTTTCCGCAGACTTCGAGCGTCTCAAAAGTCTGCGCCCGAAACGACGGCAGGATGTGCGAATAAAAACGCGCCCCATCCACAAGGAACCCATTTTCGGCGAGCCATTTTTCCAGGATGCGCCGCAACTCGCCAGTAGAGGTTTCTCCCATCTTGCCTGCGATCCCCGCGGAAACATGATTCGCTCGCGGAAACACCCAGATATAGCCAGTGATGCCTTGCAGAAACTGAATCTGCATCAGCGAGCCGTCGCCCGGGGAGCTTTCACCAGGAATGAAATAGCCGGCGGTCACCATGAGGTCGCTCGGGGAAATCGGCGCAAGAAACTGCGCCCGAAAACGATTGCGCGCGCCCGCCGCCAATATCAGGTAAGAAGCTTTGTATTCGTGCTGAGGCGTGATCAGTTGCCAGCCTTCTCCAATGCGCGCGATCCGCGTGACGCGTTCGTTTCTTATTTCCACGCCCGTCCCAGCACTCCCGGCTCGATCGAGCAAGAATCCATTGAGCGCCAGGCGCGAGAAGATCGCCACCGGATGCTGCAACTTGAAACGTACGCGCTGACCGGACGGGCTGATGATCTCGCAGTCTGAAACGAGATTGCTGGCGCTCCCCGTTTCGGCCAGAAATGGATAGCGCTGCAAAGCTTTGTGCGTGATTCCCCCGCCGCAAGGTTTTTCCCAGGCCAGCTTTTCGTCGAAGAGCAGAACATTTCTGCCTCGCGCGCCCAGCAGCGCCGCGGCCAGCGCACCCGCCGGACCGCCTCCGACAATAGCGACAGGAAGTTCTGCGATAGGAAGTTGAATGCTCATGCTGCGATGAGGATTTTATCGCAGCGGAGAACGCTGGCAACATGCACAGCGACACGCCGCCACGAGTATGGCGCGCTCTCCGCGGGCCGGTCCAAAGCCAAAGTACGCGAGCCGACTGGCTATTGCAGAGTGGTCGAGTTGCTCAGCCCTTGATAAATAAATAGTCCCGCAATGACCAGGATCATCACTCCCGACAAGGCGCCGAGCACCTTGACAATGGGTGTGATCTTGTTCATCTTGGCCAGCACTTCCACCTGGTCTTTGTGCATTTGGGATTCGGTTTCATGCAGAAAGATGGAATCATCTTCGTGCATGGTCAGGGTGCTGCGATAGATCAGGAGGATGATGAGCACCCCCGTCAGTACACCCCACGCCACTAGCAGCCCGAACATAGGAGACATACGCCACCCCGGACTTGAGATCGAGCCAATTCCCGAAGTGCCACCTGTCGCCGCTGCGAAACCTCGTGGTTTTCGCTAACGTTCGGGTACGGCCCCTTGCTGGCGATCATTATAGACCTGTTGGCAAGGGCTGGTCGCGACTTCTTCTTACCCCCCGGCATGTAATCGTCAGATACAAGAGGACGTACCCCCCGTGAAAAGCCCTTGCAGAGTTGGTTGCGTCCTTTGTTATAATGAATGGATACCAAGGAGATTAACCGATGGCCACTACCACCACACCCGATGTACAACATGGACAGCCCGATGTGCAGCCGAAAACCGCGGCACCCGTCTTAACCCCCGCCGCGATTGCCAAGGTCAAAGAAATTATGACTTCGCAGACGCCGGTTCCAACGGGCTTGCGGTTGTCCGTAGTCGGCGGAGGTTGCTCCGGTTTTCAATATTCCATGGCCTTCGAAAACGGCGCCGGCATGATGGACAAGGTTTTCGACTTTGACGGCCTGAAGGTTTACGTCGATGCTACCTCCCTGATGTATCTGGGCGGGGCGCACGTCGATTACATCGAGACCCTCGAAGGCGCCGGCTTCAAGTTCGAAAACCCGAACGTGAAGAGCACCTGCGGCTGCGGCTCCTCGTTCAACGTCTAAGCTGATTTTAGGTTCTTGAAAGCCCTGCTCACAGTGGGCCTTTTCTCTTTTATAAGAGTCAGAGTCTACTGCGGCGGCTGCGAAGGCGCTTGCGGAGTTGGCGACTGCGGACTCTGGCCGCCAAATCCTTGGCTGCCGCCTTGTCCAAACGAGGTCTGTCCAAATCCGCCCTGTCCCGGCATTCCACCTGGCATCCCAGGCGTTCCGGGAGTGACTGCGCCCGGAATTCCAGAAGTCACGCCACCCGTAGGATTCACCGGCCCATTCAGCAGGCCGCCGCGGTCAGCCATGGGCAGGTAAATAAACAGCCAATCGTTGTAGTGGTTCTTGGTGTAGAAAACATGAATGCTTTTCCCTTTGCTGGTGCTCGCAACCCCAAGAATCGGTCCGCCTCCGAACGTTTGCCCGCCAAGATTGGAACTGTTGATCGAGTTCGACGACGGCGATCCAGATGAAGATGACCCGTTTGAATTCACGTCGGAGTTCCCGGAAGAAGAGTCGTCCGACGAACCGCCCGTCGCAGCAGCATTCCCAGAACTTCCGCTCGCCGAGTTTTGATTGGCTGTTGGTTGCAGCCCGCCGGATTGCGCCCCAAATCCAACGTTGCTGACAACGCCTACCTGCCCTCCGCCAAATCCACTTTGTCCCGGCCCGCCGCCGATCAGGTTCGATGCCCCGCCTTGCAGATTCGTCCCCGGCGTTTGCCCGAGGACCATCCCACTGTTCAGGCTGATGTCCTGCTGATGCAGAAATTTAAAATCTTTTTCCTTGCCTGTGGTCTTATCGATATTGACCGGATCGGTATAACGCTTGCGCAGGAAGCGCAGGTTATTCGTGTTTTCCAGTTCCTCAACCCGCGTCGGATAGCGGCCAAACTTTTTATAGAAGTGTTGAATGGCACGCATGTAAGCCGTGCCGCGATGCCGCAACTCATCTTCACGATCCCGGACAATCTGCTGTTTGACCTCCGGCAGCACCGCCAGCAACCCAATCATGATCAGCGCCAGCGCCAGCATCAGCGTGATCATCATGTAACCGCGCTGCTGGATTTGTGATTTGCGATTTGTAATTTGTAATCCGGGAGAAATCAAACCACGACGCCGCATAACACTCGCCTTCAAAATTGCAAATTACAAATCACCAATTGCAAATCCCTCTCAGCCCTGCGTGAGTGGCAGGCTCTGCCGGTTGTTATTGAGCACGTCTTCCACATCCACCGCGTTCGGCGAGATGTGCAGGACGCGATAACGCCGGTCCACAATGTCACCCTCGGAGGCGATAAAAACATCTTCGCCCTGCGACAGAAAAACCTTCTTAGTCTCCCCGAGCCGATTAGCAAAGCCGAAAAACTTGAGATTGATCGGCGGTGGAGGCGGAATCGGCGGCGGTGCAGGAATCCCGTCGGCTCTCTGGTCCAGAGCTGGATTTTTTCTGACCTGTTCGATCTGCGCCACCGACCCCGCAACAAAAATATTCCTGCCATTGCCCGCGTACTTGATTTCCTCGCTCTGCCGCAGCAGATTCAAGTCGAGCGTCGGATCGAGACGCGGCGCAACCACGGCCACCATTTTTCCAGAAGCGGTGCGCCGCATCGCCGGCTTAGCGGCCGCAGAGTTCGTTGGCGCCGCCGGCGGCGCGGTCGGCGACGAAGGCCAAAACTCGCGCCCCAGCGATACTAGCGCGATCGCCACGAGCACGCCCAGCCATATCAACTGCTTCCGATTTTCAATTCCCAGTTTCATGCACTCGACCGCAAATAACTGTGGATCGTGATTCCCAGCTTGACCGGTCCCCCACCTTCGCCCGCCAGGTCCACGCTATCCACTTCAAAAAACATCTTCGATCGCTCCAGCGTATTGATGAAGCGCACCAGTTGCAGGTAATCCCCCGAGAAACTTCCTTCGATCTCGACCGGCACTATGCCCGAAGTTTCCCCTTCTTCCTCTTTGTATCGCGCCTGTTGGATGTGTATCCCATTCTCCGCCGCCAGCTTTCCCAGTTCTTTGGTGAGATCGGAATCCTTCTCCGCAAAGCGGTCCTTATAAAATCCGCTGATCTGCCCCTTCGCCAGCACGATCTTTTTGTCGATGTTGCGCAACGGCATCACATCGCGCGTCTTCCTTGTCAGCTCGGCTTTGAGTTCATTGATTTGCAGCCGCCGCGAATCCGCCGAACCGACCAGCGGCGAAAATAGCACCGCCGCCGCGATCACGTCGACGGCTAGCATCGCCCCAATCGCAATCTTAAGTTTGCGCCGCGAATTCCCCAGGTCGGGCATTACTTGCTGCTCCTCTCCGCCACATCCGGAACATAAATCGAAATCACCGTAGCGCCCACGCCCGCTTGCGCTTCCTGATTTTCCGCCACCAGTTGCGCTGACTGAAAATGCTTCGAGCCTTCCATGCGATGAACCAGGTCCACAGCCGCTTCCCGCGTATCGCCCAACACCTTCATGTTCAGTTCGACCTGTCCCTGCTCGTCCAATTCCGGCCGGAGCGAGACCACATGCAGGTTCGAAGGCATGACCTGCTCCAGGTCTTCGAAGACACGTGTCCACGAGAATGCTTTGCGCTGTATCAGTCCATTCAAGAACTGCGACTGGTCACGCGTGCTGCGATTCGCGGCCTGGTCGAGAAAAGCCTGCGCCTGCGTCCGTTCGTCATCGCGCCCCCTAATCTGCGCGTTTAAGCGAGCAATCTCCTGGCGATCTCTGCCCGCGTGTCGCCACTCGTTCACCGTCCACAGCAGGAGGAACAGGGTGAAGGCGGCAAGCGCGCCGACTCCTAAGCCCCAGCGCAGCCAGAACTGCCGCGCATCTTCATAAGGCCGTGTAGCGAGATTGATGTCTAAACGCATAAATCAAAAATGCAAAACGCTTTTGGCTCTTAGCCCTTGGCCTTTAGCTAAGAGCTAACGGCCAAGAGATAATGGCCGAACTTACGAAATCAGCGCCCCCACCACTCCTGCCATCCGCCATCGCGGAACCGTTCCTGTCGTCGACGCAATCTGCGTTGCCGCCACCAGATCTTCAACCGTCGCTCCCGACTGATTTTTCAACGCTGAGGCCGCGCCTCCCGATTCGGATTGGCCCGCCACGTAAATGCGCTCGATATTCAGGCTGTAGGTGTCCTGAAAAAATACCACCGACGGATAAACTTCCTCCGCCAGTTGATCCCCGGTAATGGTCACGCCACGAACATTTTCGAGCGTGCGGAAGAGCAGCAGTTGCTCCTGATCGAGAATCGCAATGCTGATCGTGCGCGCATCGACTTTCACCACCAGCGTCGGACGTTCCGCGTCCGCCGCTCCGAGCGCCGCCAGCATCGAAGGCATCACCATTCCCGGGTTATAGCCGGCATCGCGAAACGCCGACTCATATTCCTCCAGCACCGTGTTCAGCACCACCGCGGCAACCGCCCGCACGCCTTTGCCCGTCGACTGCGCATGATAGGAAATGCGCGCATTGGCGGGATCAAAGGGCAACGACTTCTTCAGCCGGAAGCGCACCACCGCTTCCGCTTCATCGCGCTTGGAGGGCAGCGTTTCAAAATCGAGCAGCACGACACGCACCGCCGTGTCGGGCAAAATCGCAATCACATCGCGCGACCGGCTGCCAACGCTGGCCAGCGCACTTTCGATCGCCTCCCGAATGGCAGCGCCATCGCGCAGATTCGCTTCCATCAAATCGGGCACAACCGTGCCCGGAGCCAGTTCCCGCGCCGATGCAATCTCCACCATCCGCCCCGCATCAGCGGCGCGCCCCGCCAGCACGCGGTCGGCTGCGATTTCACAAGCCAGCGTCGGTCGGCGTACGTGTTTGGATGTGGAAGTCATATCTACAATGCGGCCACAACCTGATGATATTCCCAACCGTTACGAGGAGAGTAGTTACCTCCGGGGATGCCGGAACAGGAAGCCGGTCATGCGGAGAGTAACCAGTTACTCTGCCTCAACGCATGGTCTCAATAAAGGTGACCTTGTTGATCTCTTTCAGAGTGGTAAATCCCCCACGCACCTTGTCCAGTGCCGATTCGCGCAGAAAACGCATCCCGTCTTCGCGGGCAGCTTTCCGTATCTCTGACGTGGGCCTCCGCTCCAGAATCATCTCGCGGATGCGGTCCGTCAAATCCAGAAGTTCATGAATCGCCGTCCGGCCCCGGAACCCCGTGCCCGCGCACTCGATGCACCCCTGCCCCTCATACAACGGCACCTGCGACCACACCTGTGGATCGAGTCCGCTCGCCTCCAGTGCCTCGTCCGGATAATGCACCGCCGTGCGGCAGGAATCGCAGATCACCCTAACCAACCGCTGCGCCAGAATGCAGTTCAGCGCCGACACAAAGTTGTAAGGCTCGACTCCCATGTTCAAAAAGCGCCCCAGCACGTCAACCACGTTATTGGCGTGGACGGTCGTAAACACCAGGTGGCCAGTCAACGCCGATTGGATGGCGATCTGCGCCGTCTCGTTATCGCGAATTTCGCCGACCATGATCTTGTCCGGATCGTGGCGCAAAATCGAGCGCAGTCCACGCGCAAACGTCAATCCTTTTTTCTCGTTGACCGGAATCTGCGTAATGCCGCGCAGCTGATATTCGACCGGATCTTCAATGGTGATGATCTTGTCTTCGTCGGTCTTGATCTCGTTGACCGCGGCATAAAGCGTAGTCGTTTTCCCGCTGCCCGTAGGCCCCGTGACCAGCACCATGCCGTACGGCTCTTTGATATAGCGTCGAAACCGTCGCAGATCGTCTTCATCGAAGCCAACCACTTCGAGGGTTAGCTTCTTGAACTTTTCGCTCATCGACTCTTTATCGAGTACCCGAAGCACTGCGTCTTCGCCGTGAATCGACGGCATAATCGAAACGCGGAAGTCGATGGCGCGCCCGTTATACTTCACCCGGAAGCGCCCGTCCTGCGGCACGCGCCGCTCGGAGATATCGAGCTCGCTCATGACCTTAATGCGCGAAATGATGGTCGAGTGATGCTCCTTGCTGATCGGCGGCATGGCATTCGTCAGCACGCCGTCAATACGAAACTTGATGTACACCGAATCGTCCCGCGTCTCAATGTGTATGTCGCTAGCCCGCCGCTGAAGAGCGGTAAAAATCGTAGTATCGACCAGGCGGATGATCGGGCTCATGTCCGCGCCCGCCGTCGCCGTCAGCTTGTCGATCGAAATCGTCTCGTCGTTCCCAGCCTCGTCCTCGCGAATCACGTCGAGCGTGAATCCCTCGCTCGCGTCTTCCAGCACGCGCTTGGACTGCTCGGTTTTCTGCAGAATGTCGGAGATCTGCTTCAAAGTCGAAACTTTGGTGACGATGCGCTTGCCGAGCAGCAGGCTGATCTCGTCGATCATCATCAACTGGCTGGGATCGGCGATGGCAATCGCCAACCGCCCGTCCGCAGTCTCTTCCAAAGGCACAAACTTGTAACGAAACATCAGGTGCACGGGGACTTTTTCAAACAGATCGTGGTGCAACTGGAAATCGCTGAGATCGATAAACTCGCAGCGATAACGCCGCGCAATATCGCGCGCGTGCACCAGTTCGTCGGTCACGGGAGCCATTTCCGGCACCAGCTTCCCCGGCGCCAGCTTCCCACCATTTCCGCCGCTTACCACTGCTGTCTTCTTATCCGCCATTGCCATACCAGTTTACCGCTTCCTGCAAGCCACTTTTGCTCTCTCGCGTCGTCTTTCGTATCAGGCGTCGCGCTTGGTATCAGGGCATCGCTTTAGCGATGCCGCGCTTTATAGCTTTCAACCGCCCCTTTACGGGCTGGCCCTGCCCTCAATGCACATTCGCCCCCAGCGTGAATATCGGCATATAAAGCGAAATCAATATCCCGCCGACAAATACCGCCATAACGACTAGGATCAACGGCTCAATCAGAGCCATCGCCGCGCCCAGCGCCGTCTGCACGTCCTCTTCGTAAAATTCGGCCACCGACGCCAGCATCGCCGGAAGCGCGCCCGTCGACTCGCCAACCTCCAGCATCTCCACCGCCAGATCTGGGAAGAGTTTCTGCGTCTCCAGCGCGTGCGCCAGGCTTTGACCTTCTTTCACCCGCTCGGCCGCGGCGTTGACTCCATTCAACATCTGCCGGCTGCTTAACGATTCCGCCGCTGTCTCCATCGCCGGCACTAAAGGCAGTCCTCCCTGAAGCAGCGTACCCAGAATGCGCGAAAAATTCGCCACCTGATACTTCAGCCGAATCTCGCCGATCAAGGGCAGCCCCAGCAGAAAGTGATCAATCCGCTCGGCACCCTTATCGCTTTGCTTCCAACGCCACAGCAGGATGCCGCCGACGATCAAAACCAGCGCTACCATCCACCCATACTTCTGCGCGTTCAATCCGATCGTCAGCATGAACACGGTGATCGCTGGCAAGTCCGCGCCCAGGTTATTGAACAGGTCGGCAAACTTCGGCACCACAAAGGTGATCAGAAAAACCAGCATCACCGTCACCATCGTAATCAGGAGCGCCGGATAGACCAGCGAAACCGCCAGCTTCTTGCGGAAAGTCTGCACCATCCGCTGATAGGTGATGTAGCGGCTGAGTACCTCTTCCATGTTGCCGCTCTTTTCACCCGCAAGGAGAGTGGTCGTGTACATCTTCGGAAATACCTGCTGGGCCGCGAACGCATCCGACAGCAACTCGCCGCCCTTCACCCGCTCGCGCACATTTTCCAGCAGTCGCAGCAGAGATTTATCGCGCTGCCGCTTGATCAGAAGATCCAGAGCCGTCAGGATCGGCAGCCCAGCCTTGATTAGCGTCAGAAACTGCTGGTTGAAAATCAGGAATGTCGACTGTCGCAGCTTTCCGCTGCGCTGCCCAAACTGCCCGCCGCGAGCGCTCAGCAACGTCCGCGGCTTGACCCAATACACCAGGTAGCCCTGCTGTGCGAAGCGGTCGTGCACCTCAGCCTCGGAATACCCGTGCTCCACCTGCTGCCGCAGATGGCCCTGTTCGTCGGCGACTTTGACCAGGAATTCTGCCATGTGCTATCCGTCTGCTTCCCAGCTCAGGGGGTGAGCCGTGACTACCTTAGACTAAGTGTAACACTCTGTGCCCAAAGCGCTTAATGCAACTTGTCCATCCGTGTGGTACGCAAGTAACCGGCCTTGGTTTTGACTTTCAATCACCCGATCACCCCCGATGGTCAAATGACCCGATCGCCCCTACGGCCCAAGCTCCCCCTCCACCGTCTCCACTCCTGCCGGGGGCGTAAATTGAAACCGGTTGTCGCTCATCTCCACATCCTCTTTCCACCCGGCAAAGCGAAACTCCGTCTCCGCTCCATCCGCCTCCATTAATACGATGCGGATAATCTGGTCCGAAGGCGTGATCTCCAACTGCACCTCGCTGATCTGCCCCGCCATACCCCGCGGAACCCCCCGCAAAAGGGTGTCCCGCGCATCCAAAGGAGCGCCGTCCACCACCTTCGAGAGTCCCGTCAATTCCTTCTCCAGCTTGGTCTTGCCGAGCAAGAATGCCAACGGTGATCGCAGGTCATCCAGTTTCTTGAGCGTCGTTTTTCTAACCTGCCGCTCCTCCGGCATATAAAACCACACAACTTCGCCGTCGCTGATAAACAGCTTCTCTTTTGGAGAACGATACTCCCACCGCATCTTGCGCGGCTTTTTCAACCACAGTGTCCCCGACTCCACCCGCTCCGGACCGTCCCCGCGATAAATCTCGGTGAAATCCGACTCCAGGCTGCGCAGACGGTTGTAATGATTATCGACCGCCTGGGCAAGCTGGTGAACATCTTGGGCTTGAGTTCTTGCAGCGAGCAAGCAACACAACACCACGCCCAAAAATAGCGCCACCAGAGATTGACTTTTCTGCGACACGATAGCCCATTCTAAATGCGGAGTAGAACAGCGCGGAAGCACTGCGGTCGCCAGCACCTCTCGCGGGGCAACCTTTACACAAATAACCAAAAATGCGGGTGCCCCACCCTTCGCGTTCTCTCGCGAAGGGTGGGTGGCGCGAAAACGAGCACCGGGCAGGGATACGCTGGCTAGCCGCCCCCACAAAAGATGGAATACTGCTCCGTCCCGCCGATCTTCCCAAACGCAGCCCGCTCGCCAATCACATGCTCGAGCAGCGGATTGTGATAAAGCACCCACGCCATCCGCGGAGTTTCCGCCAGACTTTTTTCGAGCTTGTCGATCAGCCGTCTCATCCCCGCTTCCGGCAGCGGATCGAATAGATAGAGCACAAGCGGGTCCGCAGGAAATACGAACTCGCAAGCATCCCCGCACACCGCCTCAATCCGCGAGCAGCGCTGCGTAGCCGATTTGTATGCGCGTATATTCTCCTCCGCCGCCCGATGCAACTCCGCAATCAGCTCCACTCCCACGATTTTTTTGAAGGGATATTCCGACGCCATGAGCAGCGTTCGCCCCTTGCCCGATCCAATATCGACGAACGTGAATTCTTCGAAGGCGATCGGCAAACTGGCCATCATTTCGCGAAACAGCCCAGGCTCCGTCGGTTGATAGGGAGAATGAAACGCCCCCAGCAGCTGCGCCCGCCAGCCCACTGTTCCGCTGGTGGTATTGACACGATGCTCCCAGTCGTACTCCATGTCGCCATAGCGCTGCTGCCGCCGCGAGGGCGTAGAGTCGCGAAGAAAATTCCAGAGATTGCGGAGGAGGTCAGCGCTTAACATTTAGCACTTAGCACTTAGTACCAACCATGACCGGAGTTTAAAGCTAACAGCTAACAGCTAACGGCTGCTCTCCCGCGGCGGCTGCGGAGGCGACGCTCCCGGCGGAAGCCCCTTCGTAATGAAGTAGAGGATCCTCGGATTCTGCACTTCGATCCGCCCATCCATCGTCAGTTGATAAGGGTTTCCCTTCGGATCGGCAGGCGTTCCATGAATGAATCCCGCTCGCTCCAGATCGCCCATGCTCTCCGGCAGTCGTCCCGTCTGGTGGCGATAGCGCTCGACGACCTGTTCCAGTTGCGTGACTTCCTCATCGACTTGCAGTGCGAGCAGGTGTTCCGCGGCATTCTGCCGTATGCTCGGTTCCTTAGTGCTCTGGTACGTCGTGACCCACAACATGCGCGCCGTGTCGAACTCGCCAGCATGCTGCGCCATTCGTGCCGCAAGAATCGGCATGAATTCGTTGGTCACTGGCAGAGCCGCGCCTTGCTTAAATGCCTCCGCCGCTTTGGCATAGTCCTTGAATTCGGTGTAGTAAAGGAATCCGAGATTGTAGTACAGCCGCCACTGATCGGGGTTATGCGCGATCCCATATTTCGTTAGCGACAGCGCCGCGCCTGGCAAACCCGCTCCGCTCGGCGGTGGCGGCGCTAGAAAGTTGGCTCCAAACTCGTAGGCAGGCAAAAGCTTCGGATCCAGCTCAGTCGTCACTTCGAGCAGCGGCGCCAGCAGGCGAAAATCGCCGGAGTTCCCATGATGTTGTTCGCCAAAATACTGCACCGCGCGCGTCCAATAAATATCCGCTAGCAGGCCGGTATAGCCAAGGCTCATCCGTCGCAGCACTCTCGGAGAGCTGATATACAGCTCGTCCTCGCCCACCGGTTGGCGCCGCGTACGGTCCATGGCGTAGAGCGCCGCCATGGCGCCCGCCAGAGAGCAGAAAAGAACAGCGAGCGCGACCAGATTGACGCGCCCCGTTGCACTCATCTTCATTTCAGGTTCCGGCGCTGAAAAATCAACACCGCTCCCGAGATCGCCATGGCTGAATACAGCAGCGCATACACCGTGTTATACAAAATTAGTCGTCCCGCGACCCCATCGCCGTGCGCCACCTGGCTGATCACGTTCAATGCCGAAAAATTGGGCACGAGATAGGCGATGCCCGTCGCCAGCCAACCGCCCAGTCCATGCGTGATCCGGGCGAATCCGCGCAGATCTTCCGCCAGGCTCCCAATCACGAACAACGCAAAAGTAAATACCGCCGACATCAGAGGTGTCGAAAACGACGAGAAAAACAACGCCAGCGCGCACACGATGAAAAATTGCAGCACGATGAAGTACAGCGCGACCAGCACCCACTCGTCCATCCTCTCGAACTTATGCGACACGTAGAGCAACGCCAGAAACACGCCGAGAGCCATGCACGCCGTGTTAACGACCAGCGTTCCGGTCAGTCCGAAGAACTTCCCAACCACGAATTCCCAGCGCCGCACCGACCGCGACAGCACAGTGTAGAGCGTGCGTTTCTCGATCTCTTTCGAGACCAGACCAATCCCTATGAAGATGGCAATGACCACGCCAAACAGCGACACCGCCGTCAGCCCCAGGTTAATTACCACCAGGCGCTCGATATCGATCGAGATTTCTCCCACCAGAATCGCCGCGCCCGAAAGCAGCAGAACAAAAGCGATCAGGTTATAAAGAACACGGTCGCGCACTGCCTCCCGAAAAGTGTTGAAGGCGATAGAACCGATGCGCGAGTTCATACCCCCACCCCTTTCCGCTTTTCTTCCTTCCGCGCTTCGTCTGTCTCGGCTTGTTTCTCGGCGTAGAGGGGCCGCAGCTTCTGAATGTAATAATCCTCCAGCGAGTTGCGTACCGGCGCCAGCGAAATCAGCTTGAGGCGTTCGCGCCGTAAAAGTTCCAGCGCCTCATCCTGCTGTTCCTCCGGCAACACGGCATTCACCATGTCGCCGCTGATCCTGGCCACCGCCCCGAGCGCGATCAAGGCCACCGGCACTTTGGAAGCACAAAAAATAATCTCGATTTTGCTCTGTGTTCCCGAGGTCAAATCGGCGACCGCTCCGACGCCGCGCAACTCACCCTGATGGATCACGGCCACGCGGTCGCAAAGCGCCTCGGCATCCGACAGGATATGCGTCGAAAAGAACACTGTCTTGCCTTCTGAGCGCAGTTGCTGGATGAGATCCCGCACCTCGCGCCGCCCCATCGGGTCCAGCCCCGACATCGGTTCGTCCAGAAACACCAGCTTCGGGTCGTGCAAAATCGCCTGCGCCAGACCGACCCGCTGCAACATCCCCTTGGAGAACTTTCGCAACTGCACGCTGGCCGACCCGCTTAATCCCACTCGCTCCAGCATCTGCTCCACCCGCGCCGACCGCCCTCTCGCCGGCACTCCAGAGAGCTGCCCATAATAATTCAGCAATTCGCGTGCCGTCAGATGGTCATAGAAATAAGGCTGTTCGGGCAGAAATCCAATCTGCGATCTCACCGCCGGATCATCCAGTGGTTTCCCCAGAATCCGCGCCGTGCCCGCTGTCGGGAATACCAATCCCATCAGCAGTTTCAGAGTGGTGGTCTTGCCCGCACCATTGGGGCCGAGGAAGCCGAAAACCTCGCCCTCTTCGACCGTCAGGCGCAACGGGCGCAACGCGAGCTTCGGGCGCTTGCGCCAAAATCCAACCAGATAACTTTTTTCGAGATCGAGAATCTCAATCGCTGCCATGACGATGCGCGAACTGCTCAGCTCCTTAGACGGAGTTTGCGTGGAATTAAATCCAATCGTGGAATTCGGTTTCTATTCTCCGATTCCAATTCTCTGATTCGTTCTAAGTCTAATGAAGAAATTATAGGCAATGCCTGAGCGCCGAGGGGCGTCGAGCGGCGTAGGCAGGTTACCAAGGTAAAGCGCGCATCCCCAACACCGCCTTTTTCGAGAATCTACTATCGACGGAGGACCAAAAGACGGCGATGTTGTCTAATTTTGCGGGGCCACGGTGTTATCGCAAGTCGTGATGACCGTTACACTGGCTCGCACCACCGCGTCTTCATAGGAGCAGAAATAGCGCATCCCCGAATAGTCCCATACCACCGGACTAGCGATCACGTTATAGGTCCCGTTCGGCGTGCCGCTGACATTCGTTACTACGAAGAGGTAGCCGTTTTTTTGGCCGGCAGCCAGGACCGAATCGATCAGACAGGCACCCGCTGAACTTGGCGGCGTGCAAGCGGTGCCACCGAGGGCTCCCAGGGTCGACGCAAAACCCACCGTTGGGTACGCCGAGTTATAGGAAATCTGTGCCGTGTTCAGCGTACGGACCGACGCTACCGCCGAAGACTCCGCGGCCACGATGCGCGAACGCAGAAAACTCGGGACCGCAATCGCCGCAATGATCAGGATGATAGCTACAACGATTAACAGTTCGATAAGCGAAAATCCCTTGCTGCTGCGCATCGCGTCTCCTCGTTGCCCGAATCATCTTCTGGGTGGCTCTCCTCGATCATCCCCGGAGAAGCACGTCCGAACAATCCCCACACAACTGTTGCATTTCTAGTGCCGCACTTTTTTCCGAATGACCAAAGTGCATCTCCTTGAAAATGCAATACAACTCGCCACACATTTCCAGCGCCGCCCGTTTTTGCGATGCCTTCGGTATCGGAGTTGACATTTTCTGTCACTCGATCTGCTGCCCTCTGGTCGGAGGATGATCAGGCGCGAACAA
This sequence comes from Terriglobales bacterium, assembly GCA_035483045.1. GTDB lineage: Bacteria > Acidobacteriota > Terriglobia > Terriglobales > Acidobacteriaceae > Acidiflorens. Next base: position 77,803 of record DATHQD010000036.1, on the reverse strand, counting down.
GAAAGGCTGCGCCAACAAAAAAAGCAGAGGCTGTCCTCTGCCGCCGAGTTTTCAGCGCGATACCCCGCCTCGATCGGCGATCTCACAGAGCTATAATTTCGAGGGCTGGATTGACTTGCCATGAGATTCCCCACAGAACGGGCACTCTGCGCTGGCGCGCATCAGGTTCCTCCCATCAGATTGCGAGCATCAACGAATAAGATGAACGAATAAAAAATAAAAAAGCAGAGGATTTCTCCTCTGCTTCTTTAAGGCTGGTACCCTCCCCCAGGTACTTTGCCAATCTAAACTTACTGCAAGGGTTGGACGGTGGTGTCGCACGTCGAGATGGCAGCCGCGCTGTAGCGCACGACAGCATCCGCGAACGAGCAGAAGTACCGCACGCCCGTCTGGTTCGGCGTCAGCGCCGAGGCGATCGCCGTGTAAGACGAAGCGGGCGTGCCACCGGAACCGACCATCGAGAACGTGTATCCGCTCTTGGTGCCCGATGCCAACTGGGTATCGATCAAGCAAGCGCCGGCAGATGTAGGCGGAGTGCAGGTGGTGCCCGCCAGGTTTGCAAGGCCAGCCGCAAAGCCTACCGTCGGGTAAGCCGAGTTGTAAGATATCTGCGCGGTGTTCAGCGTACGAATCGAAGCCACAGCGGACGACTCGTTCGCCGCAATACGTGCGCGCAACAGGTTCGGGATAGCAATCGCAGCGATGATCAGAATGATCGCCACCACGATCAGTAGTTCGATCAGTGAGAAGCCCTTTTGTTTCCGCATTTATAGTTTCCTCGTCTCCGTTTGACTGGTTTTGGTTGGATGACCAACTCGCTTGTACTATGGCACTCTGAGGGCCAGAAGCCGAGATGACTGAAGTCAGGTGTCCTTTCGGATGCAAACTCAGTGTTTTCAGCCCTCTTCCGCAAGATAGTCACCTTCCGCCACTTCGCCAGTTTCCGGCGGTTGACACATTAAGCAATCACGATTGACAAAATTTGCCAGTACCCCAGCACATCGATTCTTCCGCCAAACCGCCCGTCTGGTGCGGCAACCACCATTTGTGGGAATGCTCGTCCCCCCGAATTCCTACGTTCGGCACCTGCCCTCACAAGCAACGAAAATTACCTGCGACGGGGGGCTGAAATCGGAAGGAAACTGCAAATTACTCAGATCTGTGACTCTACCCGGTCGCGGTCAGGGGGCGGGCTTCGGCGCCAAGCTTCAATTGAACTCGCTCAGTTCCGACTGCAGCGCTTTGGAGGCGCTGCGCCAGAAAACTTGAGACGGAAATTGTCGCAATCACCATAGCCCATGGGATCACCGCTGATACCCAGAAAAACGGTGTGGCAAAACTCAACAGGGCCATCCAGATTAAGCTGACGAAGGTCCCAAACAAAAGTGCCGTGCGCCGGCCACTATGCTGCAACGGTACGGAATACCGGCACAACGATTGCACCATCAAAGCAAACGGAAACGCGACCACCAGATCGACGAAGTAGTGTTCCCCGATTCCCAGGGTCGCCAGCACGGTGAAGATTACGAATGCCAGCGCGACTACGCGTATCCATCGCGCCAGCCCCTTCGAATTCCACCAGACCAGCAACACCCACGCCATGTGCAACGATGGGATTGCGTTGCGCGGACCCTTGACCGCCAGCGTTTCCAGGATGAGGTTCATGGCTTGCCCCGTTGACAAAGGATGCCAGGGAAAGTTTTGTCCAAAAATGTGGATCGGTCCCGTTGCCGGAACCAGGTTGTAGTACAGGATGCCGATCGGGCCCGTGACCAGGAACGCCAGCATTACCTGAAAAGCATCCGGACCTTTCAGCCGCAGGTTGGCCGCGTACACCAGTGCCAATGGCAGCGGCAAGGCAATATAGAACACGGTGCCGGCTAAGTTCAGCCACTCGTGACGCGCGAAGAACTGACCGACCAGGAAACTGAACTGGATGCGTAGACTGCAATCAAAGGAATACAGATAAAGATCAAGGGTTTTGGGGTGAAGCGCCTCCGTGGCATGCATCAGGATCGGAGACAGGTATTCCGAACCAAGCGATGCGACCGCCGGCAGAAGCGCATACAGAAGAAGCGTGCGCTCCCGATTACGCGCCCAAATTGTCCGCGCGCCCAATACCGCCAGGCTGCTCAGCCCGACGAATGCAAACGGAGCCATCAAGCGGGGCCGGAAACCCATGACCCGATAATCGATTTCCGCCAGGACCACGCTGCACACGGCCACGCCGGCAAAGTTCGTCCACGAAGGCTGCATCACCGACAGCGTGACAAAAGCCGCGCCCAAAGCCAGCGCCATGAATACGTCTACGATGGAGTACTTGTAAAAATCCGCATTCACCGCCAGTACAAGCACGACGGCAAACACCGCCATTGTAAGCGTCACTTTGACCACGTTAGCGGGAGACGACATGAACTTCTGAACCTCTGCCTGCGCCCATTGCACGCCCATCAACATCAATGCGATGCACGATCGACGCAAGATTATGCGGCTCAAAGAACGCCGTTCCCAAGGTAGCAGTCTTCGAAGCCAGTCATGAAGTATGCGGGGTACGTAACCGGCACCGAGGTAACTTCAATCGCGCCTGCGCTAGAATGGCCGAAGGATCGTTCATGCCGAATCTTCAACTCAACACCGATCGCGACATCGCACGCGCTTCCACACTACCCGCTCCTCTCTACTTCAGTCCGGCAACGTTTGAGCAGGAAAGGGCCACCATCTTCGCCACTACCTGGCAGGTGGTCGGCCATATTCACCAGGCCGCAAATCCCGGCGACTACTTCACCTTCGACCTCATCGGAGAACCCCTGCTCATCGTCCGCGGCGACGACGGAATCCTTCGCGGCTTCTATAACGTCTGCCGCCATCGCGCCGGAAATCCCGCCACCGGCTGCGGCAATCGCAAACTCTTCCGCTGCGGCTACCACGGTTGGACCTACCGCCTTGACGGCGCCCTGCTCGTCACCCCGGAATTTGACGGCGTAGAGGATTTCGATCCCCAGGAATTCGGACTCGCTCCCGTGCGCCTCGAAGAATGGTTCAATCTCATCTTCGTCAATCTCGATCCCGGGGCCCGTCCCCTTAGCGAATCGCTCGGTGAACTGCCCGCCCAGGCCGAGAAGTTCGATTTCCGCAACATGAAGTTCTCCGAACGCCGCACCTACGACATGCACTGCAACTGGAAAACCTACATCGACAACTATCTCGAGGGCTATCACCTCCCAAGCGTCCACCCCGCGCTCAATCGCGAAATCGACTATGGCGCCTACGTGGTCGAACCTTACTCCCAGTACGTTCGCCAGTGGACTCCGATCCGCGGCGCCCAACCCGGAGACGCGACTCCTCGCCGTTACGAGTCCAGCGAGCACTCCGGCAAAGATCTCACCGCCGATTATTTCTGGATCTTCCCCAACTGGATGCTCAACTGCTATCCCGACAATGTTTCTTTGAATATCATCCTGCCGCTCGAGCCCGAGCGCACCCTGGCCATCTTCGAGTGGTATTTGCCCGAGAACGACCTAGGCGGCGAAGCGGCCGCCAAAGCGCTAGCCTTCAGCGACGAGATCCAGGTCGAAGACGTAAGAATCTGCGAAATCGTGCAGAAGAATCTCCACTCTCGCAGCTACCACAGCGGCCGCTACAGCGTGAAGCAGGAAAAAGGCGTTCACGCCTTCCACCAGATGTATCGCGAGTTGATGCCCGGATAAGAAAATCTACCAGCCGTGACGCTCTTGGCGTCCCCTGATATCCCTGGAGGGTTGTCATGCTGAGCGGAGCTTGAGCTTCGCGAATGCGAAGCTCAAGCGCAGTCGAAGCACCCCTATAGCGCCCAAGCTTTCCAAGCCGCCATGATCGAAGCAGGATATCAGCCGCCGCCACCCTGTTACTTCGGAGTGGATGCGAGCTTTCGAAGTGACTGCAGCCAATCCAACCTGGCTAAAATTGTCATAGAGCGGGAAGGCGAATTGTCGTTCACGCCTCGCCCACCCTTACGACATGCCAGCCTCCGCCGAAAAGCGCGTCGTCATCTACTGCATGTTGCTGGTAGCAGCCACGCTCGCTTTTTACAATCCCATCGTTCATAACGGATTCATCGAATTCGACGATTCCGCCTATATTGTCCGGAATCCTCAGGTTCAGAGCGGCCTGACTTGGAATACCGTGAAGTGGTCGTTCACCACCTTCCACGTCGCAAACTGGCATCCGATAACATGGCTCTCGCACGCCGCGGATTGCCAGATGTTTGGGCTCAATCCGGTCGGGCACCACTACATCAACCTCCTGTTGCACGCTGCTAACGCTGCGCTCCTCTTTTTATTGTTGTGGCGAGCAACCGGCCTCGCCTGGCCAAGCCTGATCGTAGGAGCATTATTCGCACTCCATCCCATCAACGTCGAATCCGTAGCCTGGGTAGCCGAGCGCAAGAATGTCCTCAGCATGACGTTCTTCCTGCTCGCGCTGATCGCATATGACCGTTACGCGCGTACTGCCAAACGATCTCTCTACGCGTGGGTCGTGATTTTATTTGCGATTGGATTAATGGCAAAGCCGCAGATCGTCACTCTGCCCTTCGTCCTGTTGCTCTGGGATTACTGGCCGCTTCAGCGGCTGGGTCAAATGGATGTGGGTGTCGGGCAAACTCCCGCGCAGTCCGGCGCCGTTGTGTCACCTGCCATCGTGACGCGTTCGCTAGGGTTCCTGGTTTGGGAGAAATGGCCGCTCTTCTTTCTCGCTGCCGCCGATTCAGTCATCACCGTCATCGCGCAACGCTCCGGTTCCGCCATGCGCACGGCAGCGGAAGTATCCATACCCGTGCGCATCGACAATGTCTTCGTCTCTTATGTTCGCTATCTGGGCAAAATGTTCTGGCCTACTCATCTTGCTCCTATGTACCCGCACCCCGGCAATTCGCTGCCGCCGGTCGAGGTTATGGGAGCCCTGTCGCTGTTGCTTTTGATTTCCGCGCTCCTATGCCACTGGCGTGACCGCCGCTATTTGCTGGTCGGCTGGCTCTGGTTTCTCGGAACGCTAGTCCCCATGATCGGAATCGTCACCGTCGGCGAGCAAGCCATGGCCGACCGCTTCGCCTACATTTCCTTCATCGGCTTGTTCATCGCTGTGGCTTGGAACGCAAATGACTGGGCTACGAACCCTCAGCCACAGAGCCCGCAAGCCTCGCATTCTCGAATCGGCGCAGCGCCGCTCGCCACCGCTATCGTCGTCATTTGCGCTCTAGGATTTCTCACCTATCACCAACTCAACTACTGGCGCGACGACGAAGCTCTCTGGCGCTACACCCTGAGCGTCACCGAAGATAACTACATGGCGCACGACAATCTAGCCATCGCTTTCGCCACGCAAGGACGATCCGACGAGGCCGTAGTCGAATTCCGCGCGGCGAACGCACTGCATAAATATCCGCCTGCTCAGATCCTCGCCCTGGCTTTCTATGAAGAGCGCGTAGGTCACGCCCATGAAGCCATCGAAGAATGCAATTCAGTCCTGCGCACGTCCGCCAACAATGACGCCAAGATTCAAGCTGTCGCGTGGAGTACTTTAGGCCAAGCCCACCTGGAATTGCGCGAATACAATGAAGCTGCCGAGAGCTACCGGAATGCCCTGCATTTCAGTCCAGAAAGTGAAATGGCACTGATCGGTTCCAGTCTGGTGGCGCTCGGTCAGGGAAAATCCAACGAAGCAGTCGCCAATTTGGCACACGCGGTAAGAATTGATCCGAGCGACGTGAACTTCCTCTTGCTGGCGCAAGCTCTCCGCCAAGCCGGCCGTCAAAACGATGCAGAGCGAGCAACCGCCGACGCCAGAAAGATCTCTCAAGACTTGAGCCATGCGCAAATCGCAGCCGGGCAGTTGCTCTCCGTAGCCGATCTGAAAAACCGTAACTGACAACCAACAGCCCAAAACGCTATCAGCCAAGGGCTAACAGCCAAGAGCTGACGGCCAAAGGGCTGCCCCTACGTCCTCTTCAGCAGCAAACAAGTAATGTCATCGTGCTGCGGAGTATTCCCCACAAACTTGTCCAACTCCGCCATCAGGCTGCGCAACATTTCTGCCGGAGCCGCCGCCGACTCGCGATCCACCAGCCGAATCAATTCCGGCTCGCCATACTCTTCTGTCTTTGAATTCTCCGCCTCGACCACACCATCGGTGAAAATCACCAGCCAGTCTCCCGCCTCAAGGCGCGCTGTTCCAACTTGGTACGGCGATCCGGCGAAAATCCCAATCGGAATCCCGCCTACTTCCAGCCGATCGATCGCACCCCTTTTCTTGCGCAAAATCGGAACATTATGCCCGGCATTGACATAAGTTATGTCGCCCGTCGCCGGATCGAGCTCGGCAAAAAAAGCAGTGGTGAAGCGAACTCCTCCCATGCTGTTCGAACACGCATACTGATTTACGCCGCCCACCAGTCCCGCCAGCCCCACTCCGCTCGTCGACAACGTCCGCAGACTGGCCTGAAACGTCGCCATCAGCATCGCCGCCGGAATACTCTTTCCCGCCACATCGGCTACCACAAACAATATGCGCCCCTCGCTCGGAGTGCGCCCCGGCCGCAGGATCACATCGTAGTAATCGCCCGCCACCGTGTTCGCCGGCCGCGTTGCATAAGCAATCTGATATCCCGGAATCTGCAGCGGCGCACCCGGCAACAACCAGGCCTGAATATCCTTCGCGATCTCCAGATCGCGCTTCATCACCACCCGGTCCGCCAACTCCAGCAGCAGCACCGCAAACAAAAGCAATCCACCCACGACGTGGAAGTCCATTTGAAAAATTTGGACGTGTCCGGCTTCGTCTTTGTAGGAAAATGAGCTGGAGGAAAAGAACAGAAAAATCAGCCCGGCCAGCACCAGCACGCGCCGTGCCGGAGTCAACTTCTCCAGGATCGCCCAGAACAAAGCCTTCGCCATCCGCCAGAATCGCCGGCGCCGCGACGGCTCGTCCGGCAAATCGTCCAGTCCCGCCGAATAGAGCCGATAGCTCGAACGCGCGTCTTTCTGCAACTGCCACCAGAGCTGGTTCACCGCCAACCCTTCGCTTACGCGAAACCAGAACCGGCGGGCTTTGTTCTGAAGCGGCTGTGGCGGTGGGACCGTTTGCTGAGTAGAGGCCATGGCGGAGCAATCATTATAGGGCAGTTCAGCTGTCGGTTTCGGAGGTGGGCAAACTCGCAACCATGAGTCAGATCATGGCTCGATGTTAGCTGTTCTTGGATAGATTCCTTCCTCAGACCCACCGCACACCTGCATCTAGCATAATATGAACACGTTCAAAAATATTCTTGACGCGGCACAGCCAAGGTCCTATAGTTATTTTGAACGTGTTCAAGATCGTGTTCAGGAGGCCAACATTGCAAGCCTACGGCAACAACATCATCGTTACTACCTATGCCGTTTATCTGCTGATCAGCGTCGCCCTTACCATCTGGGTTGCCCGCACCCTTTACAGGCGCGGCGCCATCTTCCTGGTGGACGCTTTTCACGGTAACTCCGAACTCGCCGCCTCCGTCAATCATTTGCTGGTGGTTGGCTTTTACTTGATCAATATTGGTTTTGTTTCGCTCGCGCTGAAGACCACAGCTACCGTCGTTACGTCACGGGCGGCCATCGAGTTGCTGAGTGACAAGATGGGTATGGTGCTGCTCGTACTCGGGGGCATGCACTTTTTCAACCTTTTCGTTTTCTCGCGAATTCGTAGCCGATCCCAAGGATCGCGTAGGCCCGTGCCACCCCCGCCAGTTTCTCCTGATGCCATCCTCAACCTAGCCATGCCGCGCTAGCCCTGCGACCAGCGAGATCCCGGACGCGCGGTGGAACTATAAATATGAAGTAATAACGCCAAGGAGTAGCCAACATGCAGAAGCTCTCGGTTCTCTATGATCCCCGATGCGAGCTGTGCTGTCGTTTGAAAGACTGGCTGATCGATCAAAGGTCGTGGATCCGCCTGGAGGTGATTCCGGCCGGTTCCGAAACCGCGCGCAGGATGTTTCCGCAACTCGAACAGATCGCGAGCCGGAACGATCTCGCCGTGATCAGCGACGACGGTGCCGTGTATTTAAATGATCGCGCCTGGATCATGGTTCTCTACGCATTGGACGAATATTGCGACTGGGCGGCCCGTTTGACACATCCGCTTCTGATGCCCCTGGCCCGCCAAGCCTATGCGGCTCTGTCCAGAAATCGTCATTCGCTCTCGCGCTGGCTGAGTTCGTCCGGCCCTGAGGCGATCGCCGCGGAACTGCGCGAGGTCGTGCTCGAGCCCTGCGCTTTTCCCGAAAGCAATCTTCCGTCGCCTGACATTCGGGACTACTTGCAATGACCATAACCACGATCACCAGCAAAATGAATTCGACCCTCAAGAACCGCAGCACGCCCCGCGCCGAAGATACCCGCCGCAAGATTTATCAGGCGGCGATGGAACTCTTCCGCGACAAAGGATTCGAGCTCACCACCATGCGCGACATCGCTGCCAAAGCCGGCGTCGCGCTGGGCGGCGCCTATTATTATTTCTCCGCCAAGGATGCCATTGTGCTGGCGTTTTACCGGGAGATGCAGGAAACGAGCAACGACGCCATCCTGAGCGCCCTCGCAGGCCACAAAAAGCTCAAAGACCGCATCCGATGTGTGCTCGAAAAACGTCTGGAGCTGTTGGAGCCGAATCGCAAGTTCTGCGCCGCGCTCTCGCGCCACGCGCCCGACAGCACTGACCCGCTCTCGCCCTTCAGCGAGGAATCCCGTCCCATCCGCGAACATGCCATCGAACACATGCAAATCGCAATCGACGGAGGCGACATCAAAGTGCCATCCGACTTGAAGCCAAGGTTGCCTTACCTTCTTTGGCTCTATCAGATGTCCTTGATTATGTTCTGGCTATACGACCGCTCGCCGGGACAACAGCGCACACGCCGCCTCATGGAGAAAAGCCTGGGGCTGCTCGTCAACCTTCTACGCATCTCCGCCTTGCCGCTCATGAGGCCCCTGCGCAAGGCCGCGTTGGAGCTGGTCGAAGGCGCGGATAACTAGTGTGCTGCGTCAGAAGGATTGTTCCTTCGCGGAAGCGCTGCCGCGTTAAAACAATTCCATCTGCGCGGCCTCAATATGAGCGCTGCGACCGCACCGCGCATGCTCATTTCCAATCTTGTATTTCTGCCGCAGGGCCGACATCAAAAGAGACAATTTCTCAGAGTATCCCTTCGGCAAGAATGCGCGACCCTCATAGCGCTTCTTATAGCCATCGACCAGGGCAGGGAAGTGCTCCGCCAGAAACGGCATAAAGACGGCTGCCGAACATGGCTTCAAGAAAAGCGGATTGGCGTAGATATACTTCGCCCCCACTTCGCTCGCGGCCTTAACCAACGCCTCCAGGTCGCGAGGGTGGTCCGTAATCTCCGGCAGCACGGGAGCGCAAATCACGCCCGCATCCACGCCCGCCAGATTCAATTGCCGCACCGCCTCCAGCCTCAGATCGGGACGCGGCGCCCGCGGCTCCAGCTTCCGCGCCAATTCCACATCGACAGTAGTCACCGTCACATTCACACAAATCTTGTTCTGCTCGCCGACCCGCCGCAGAATCTTCGCATCGCGCGTCACCAGGTTTGACTTGGTCACGATCCCGATTTCCAAGCCCGAATGTTTCGCCAGCTCCTCAAGAATGGCGCGCGTCACCTCAAACCGCCGCTCCGCCGGCTGATACGGATCGGTAGCCGTCCCAATAGCAATCGGCTCCCCGCGCTTGACCTTCTTCAATTCCGATCGCAGCAGCCCCGCCGCATGCTGCTTAATAAAAATCTTGCGCTCAAAATCCACCCCATCGCGCAACTCCATGAACTCATGCGTATAGCGCGCATAACAATACTTGCAGGCAAACTCGCATCCGCGATAAGGATTGATCGCCCAGGTAAACGGAAGCTGCCGCGCGCTCACCACCCGGCTAAGAAGAGAACGAGTCCCCAAAGTAAAGTACTCGACATTATGCCCCTCGCGAACCGACTTGCCGGCAGCGGCGAGCCGAGCGATGCCGATTAACTTGGGATGGGAGTCTGGGTGAGTCTCAGCATCGGGAAGAAGTGGGAGCGTAGCCATAGGCGCCGACGAATATTCGCCATTTGTTCGCCCATGTTAGCCTTTAGGAAACAGTCTTGTCAAATGGGCGGAGGCGGACGAGGACTTCGCAATCAAATTCTTAGTTGGTGCTATCGCTATTCTCGCGAAACTGAGAAATGTTTCGTTGCCCATTGAAAAGGCGCTCCAGTGATGAGCAGCCTTCCGGCCAGCGCAGTCGAAAGTAATGTGGACTCGTTTTGCACTGGTGGACTACGCTTTACAGGCGGAGAATCCACCGTATGATTAGCACAAAACAACGCATTACCATCGCTCTCGGCATGGTTGTCACTCTGCTTTCGGTGCAGTTTGGACATGCGCGAGAGCGGTCTTGTGCAGAGCTTGAAGCGCGGATGCTAGATGAAGCGTTTACGCCGCGCAGTTGGGAAACACTCTACACTTCATACAGGTCATATCGACAATGCGACGATGGTGCCATCGGCGAAGGCTACAGTGAGTCTGTCGCTCGTCTTCTGGTGGACCACTGGAATGCTTTGCCTCAACTGGCCGGCCTTGCGAGGAGGGACGCTGAGTTTCGGGCGTTTGTTATGCGTCACGTCGATGCCACTCTCAACATGGACGACGTCGAGAAGATTAGGAAGAAAGCCAAGACTCTGTGCCCGACAGGATCACGAACCGTATGCAACGATCTCGCTAAGCGAGCGGATTCTGCTCTGAAAGGGGACACCTCGCCCTAGTGGCGATACAACGCCCTCAACTGTCGTTAAATCGCGATAGTACTCATTGACCAGGCTTTGGAATGGTATTGCCTGACTGCGCCATTCACTGCGCCTTACCGCTGCTCCCCCTGTTCCGGCATCAACCCCGGCGGCGGTGCCGGAATCGCAATATCAAGATTGGTCACCGCCCCGAGCGATGACAATGGCTTGTCAAACTCTTTCGTGTTTCCTACCACCAGCACCGCCATCTGATCCCGGTGCAGATATTTTGCCGCCACCCGCGCTACGTCATCCTTCGTCACTGCCTCGATCCCTTTCTGAAAGTTCTCCAGAAAATCCAGCGGATAACCATAAAACTCATACGCCATCTTTTCCTGCAAAACTTTATCCGGAGAATCAAAGCGGAAGACGAACGAATTCAGAATCGAATCCTTCGCCCGTTTGATCTCTTCATCGTCAATCGGACGCTTACTCAGGCCGGCAATCTCGTCATCGAGCGCTTGAATCGATTCGATCGTGGTCGCGCTCTTCGTGCTCACCATCAGCCGCAGTATTCCCTGATGGTCCCACCCAGCGCCGATTCCGCCGCCAACCGCATACGCGAGACCCTTCGTAGTGCGAATGTCGCCAAACATGCGCGACGAAAATCCGCCTCCGAAGGCTTCGTTAAACACCGACGTTGCAAAATAATCGGGATTCTTCCGCGTGATGCCAAGCGCCACCATCTGAATGTGGCTTTGATTGATGTCAGTCTTATCGACCTCGTAATATCCGGGCTTCGCGGGCTCAGGCTTGATTTCAGGATTACTCGCCGCCGCCCCTTTCGCCCACGACTCGAAAGCCTCGCGCAGCTTTGCCTCTATCTTCGCCGAATCGAAGTCTCCGACTACGCCAAGAATAATATTGTTCGGATGAACATACTTTCCGTGCCACTCGACTAGGTCTTGGCGTTTGACCGCAGCAACCGTCTTATACTCGGGCACGCGCGCGTAGGGATTGTTCGCTCCATAGACAAGCTTCGCCGCCTCGCGCCCGGCGATCTGCCCAGGGTCGTCATTGCGCCGCGAGATGCCGTCGTACATCCCCTTCTGCGCGATTTCAATTTTCTCGGCGCGAAATTCCGGATTCCTCAGCAGGTCATCAAACACGCGAAAGACGTCGTCGAAATCGTCTTTAAGACAAGACCAGCTCACCGTCGTCGAGTCGCCGCCCCCACCAGTTTCGACCTTCGCCGCGCGCTGTTCGAGAAAGTCGTCGAGTTGATCACCGGTCTGCGTTTTCGTCCCGCCGGTGCGCCACACCTCTGCGTAAATATCGGTCAGCCCCGTTTTATCGGCCGGAACCGAGCGCTCACCGCCCCGAATGCGCGCTGTGCCATCGATGGTCGGCAGTTCGTGATCTTCCTGAAGAAAAATCACCATCCCGTTCGGCAAAACAAACCGCTTCGGCTGCGCCGGATGAAATGCCGGCAACTTCGGAATCGCGATCTGCTGCCAAGGCTGCGGCGAACTCGCCTGCGTCTGCGCTGCCAGTTGCACATCGCTGAACAAGCTGGTTAAGCCCGCGAAAACGATCAATGCGAAGCAAGAAGTGAGGGCGCGCTTCACTGTCCACCTCCCTGCGGCCCAGCGCCCGCTCCCGGCCGCCCGCCCGTCGGAGGCGCAAACTCAATAATTCCCACCGTCCGGTTATCCGGCGTGAACGTCTTATTCGCCACCCTCCGAATATCCGCCTTCGTGACTTTCTCGATTCGATCGACCGAGCGAAACAGTTCCCGCCAATCGTCATAGCGCGCCTGATACAAACTCAGGTCAGACGCCAGTCCCTCATTCGATCCGAGCGACCGAATCAGGTTCGCTTTCGCTCGCGTCTTGATCATCTTGAGCTCTTCATCAGAAATATCTTCTTTCTTCAGCCGATCAATCTCCGCATGAATCGCATTGCCAACTTCCTGCGTGGTGTGCCCCGGAATCGGAAACGCATAAAACGCAAACAGCTGCGGATACTTCGTTCCCGGCAGCCCCGTAAATCCCGCCGAGTCAGACGCAATCTGCTTGTCGCGAACCAACGCCCGATACAGCCGCGACGTGCGTCCATTCGACATCAAGTCGGCGATCGCGTCATACACCTGATCATCAGTATTCCGGTAATCCGGACGATGGTAGCCTTCGAGATAAAGCGGTTGCGATTGCTCATGCAGCACGACCGTGCGTTCAGAATTCTGCGGCGGCTCAACCGTGGTCGCCGTGTCCGGCTTCGGCCGCGCCGGAATCCGCGAGAAATATCTCTCCACAATCGGCATCGCCTCCGAAGCTTTTACATCACCCACCACGGTCACGACCATGTTCGATGGCACGTAATACTTGTCAAAAAAATTCTGCGCATCGGTCGCCGAAAAAGAATTCAAGTCCGAGATCCATCCAATCGTCGGCCGATGATAGGGATGCGCCGCGAAAGCCTCTTCCGTGAATTGCTCGAGCAACCGTCCAATAGGATTGCTGTCCACGCGCATGCGCCGCTCTTCGATCACCACGTTGCGCTCTTTATAAAACTGCCGCATCACGGGATGCAAAAATCGCTCGGACTCGAGATACGCCCACAGCTCAAGCCGATTAACAGGGAAAGAATAGTGGTAAGCCGTCTCGTCATAGTCAGTAAAGGCGTTCATGCCCTCGCCACCTTCGCCCTCGACGATCTTGCCGAACTCATTGTTATAAGGAGCGGAGAACTTGTCCGCCGCCGCAATCGCATCCTTCCAGTTTTGCTCAAGCTCTTTGAGCTTTTTCTCATCACGATCGACAGGTTTGTCGCGCTCCGCAATGTAAGCCGCATAAGCCGTTTCCACTTTTGCCAGCGCGACTTTCTCGTCGGGATAATCTCTCGTGCCAATAGTGTCCGTCCCCTTGAAGGCCATGTGCTCGAACATATGCGCCAGGCCCGTCTTATCCATCGGATCCTGCACCGAGCCCACATCAACGTGTGTAAAGAAAGAAAATACAGGGGCCTCCGGCCGCTCGCAGATAATGACGGTGAGACCATTGGCCAGCTTCTTGACGGTAGTGCGCTTTTCGAAAGACGCCAGATCCTGCCCGACAGCAAGCGAGCACAGCACAAAACAAACAAGAACTGTCTGTAGAAAAATTACCCGGGATTTCATCCAACCTCCAAAACAACGCCAAAATCCGAAGTTACGTGCTGTGATGGAGGATTGTCAAACGATCAGCCGGCGCCGATCCCAGTCAGGCGATAGTTTGCCTAAAGCCTCTTCGTCGTCTTTGTTGGCTAATGACCTCGCGCTGAGTGCGGATGAAATCGGCTAAAACGAATTTAGCGTCGAACGTTTCCACATATTTGTTGCAACGCAAACATAGATATATTTCGCGTCGGCCCCAATTTGCCCAACCGTACACGGAGCCGATGAACTGGAAGGCGTTGCCAGATTGACGTGAAAACTTTCGGTGGTAAAAACCCCATTGGCATTCACTTGAAGGTTGCCGCCGGTTACGGTATTAATCGTCAACTGGCCGTTTGCGTCGTTGATCATTCTCACATTATTCTGCGAAGTCCCAAAGCCGTTCAGGTCGATGTAAGGCGTAGCTGAATTGTTAGCAGGGTTGCCGACATCAACCGAGCCATTGACTGGGTCGCCATTCAGGTTAACGCTTCCAAGATAGGCGCTGGAACCAACAATGTTGCCCGCGCCGTCGACAGAAAATAACGCATTTCCATCCCTTGCATATTGAATGGCGTATTGCCAGGAAGCGCCCTGGCTATTCTGAATGAGAATCCCTGTGCCGAGAGCTCCGTAGTCCGCGCTATAAACAGCACCAATGTAGTCGCCGTTCAAATGGTCGAGAACGCCCTCCTGTACATCGATGCCATAAGTGAGAACGTTTTTCACTGGATCCACGATGCTGGAAGCAAATTCCGTAGCCGAGAGAAATCCGCGTCCCTGGTTTTGAACGTTGACAAGGATTCCGGAAGAATCGGAGTGTAGGCCATTCTGGCGTACTAAGATATTCAATCCGTCAACTTCGCCAACCTTTCCACCGGTCCACCAATTATCCTTCGCAAAATTGATGGTCATCCCAGTTTGCGCAGTCGCGGGACCATTCACTCCGCTGCCGCGCGCGCTTCCAGTGATCGTCGCCGCTGAGCACGGTTTATTAATACAAGTAAGGTGAACCGGCCCGACAACCAAAGGCGGATGGTCCTTTGGCGGGGGCGTCTGAGCATTCGCCAGCGAACTTAGCGCAAACAAAACCAAAGCCAGTAAGTGCTTCATAAGTCTCCTGGTGACCACAACCAATTCGACATTTCCTCTTACCCTGTTGCGCCAAAAGCCTTGCCAGGCGCACGTTACATCCTAGCTTAAGGGGCAACAGTATAAAAAGAAAAACGCGGCCTCTTTCAAGACCGCGTTCGGTGGTCGATAGTTGCAGGTTTTACTGCGAGAAAGGTACTTACAACTGGCTCATCTTAGCCAAAAACTCACTGTTACTCCCCGCCTTGGCCAGCCGCTCAATCAGCAACTCCATAGCCTCCACGGGAGACAGCGGGTTCAGCACTTTGCGCAGCACCCAGATGCGCTGTAAGTCTTCCTTAGGAATGAGCAACTCTTCCTTGCGCGTGCCCGAGCGCTGAATATCAATCGCCGGGAAGGTCCGCTTATCGACCAGCTTGCGATCGAGAATAATTTCCGAATTGCCCGTGCCTTTGAATTCTTCAAAGATCACATCGTCCATGCGCGACCCAGTGTCGATCAAAGCAGTAGCAATAATCGTCAAAGATCCGCCTTCTTCAATATTGCGCGCCGATCCAAAAAAGCGCTTCGGACGCTGCAGAGCATTCGAATCGACGCCGCCGGAGAGAACTTTGCCTGAGGGCGGGACGATGGTGTTATAGGCGCGCGCCAGGCGCGTAATGGAATCGAGGAGGATGACCACGTCGCGCTTGTGCTCGACGAGTCTCTTAGCCTTTTCAATCACCATTTCCGCGACTTGTACGTGCCGCGCGGCGGGCTCGTCGAAGGTCGAGGAGATTACCTCGCCCTTCACCGAGCGCTGCATGTCGGTGACTTCTTCGGGGCGCTCGTCAATCAGCAGCACCATCAGCACAACTTCAGGATGATTCGTGGTGATCGAGTTAGCAACATTTTGCAGCAGCATGGTCTTGCCGGCCCGCGGCGGAGAAACAATCAGCCCGCGCTGTCCTTTGCCGAGAGGTGTCAGCAGATCCATTACCCGCGCGCTGATATTTTCGCGCACCGTCTCCAGCTTCAGCCGCTCCTGCGGATAGAGCGGCGTCAGGTTGTCAAAGAGAATCTTGTTGCGCGCTTCGTCGGGCGATTCAAAGTTGACCGCCTCGATCTTGACCAGGGCAAAATATTTCTCGCCCTCATGCGGAGGCCGCACTTGTCCGCTGATCGTATCGCCAGTCTTCAAGTCAAACTTGCGGATCTGCGATGGCGACACGTAAATGTCGTCCGGCCCGGGCAGATAGTTGTAGTCGGGCGAGCGCAAAAAGCCGTAGCCATCAGGGAGGATCTCCAACACACCTTCAGCAAAGATGTGTCCTTCTTTTTCACTTTGCGCCTGCAGGATCTTGAAGATGAGATCCTGTTTGCGGAGTCCACTGGCGCCCGGCAGTTCCAAAGATCGGGCGATCTTGGTCAGCTCGGTTATGTTCTTTTCTTTGAGTTCAGCAATGGTCATAGGTTACCTGCGTGGAATTTTTCTCTGGAGGGATTTTCGTTCCCCCGTCGGGGGATGAATTGCTTTGCCGCCGTGCGGGCACACGGCGGAGCTGCTAAGCAGCTCGCCGTTGTGCTTCGGCAAAGTTCTCTGGTTCGCTCAGAATGTCATGACGTTCCGCATCGGCGATCTTGTCAAAAACATCATTCATGGTTTCTTGAATGCGGGTGTTCGGCTTATGAAATTTCCGCGTTGCCTTCGAGGCAAGCTGGCAGAGCATATACCGGTTCCGCAAAGTATGGAGTGCATCAAATACGCGATCAGAACGCATGTTCGGTCTTTCTCCTTCAAAAGGAATAATTTAGGCTGAACCCCATCGTCCACCCCAGGTCGATGGTCGTGTACGATTAGCAACCCTGCATTCGGGCTAGATTCAAAGGAACCTTCAATGGGATTTGCCAGAATTACCCAAATAGATGCCCCGCCGCGTCCGAAAGTTGCTCAATTCTTAAGGAGTTGCCTCTGCGCGGGCGGAGGTCCGTCGGGACCAGCGGAAAACTGCACCAATGTCCTGAGAACGCCTAAGTATAACAAACCGCTAGGGAAGGTCAAGCACAATTTCGGTCGAATCTTCCCGAATCGGGTTACCATCCAGCTACCCGCCGCCTTTGGGTGGCGCACCGATTCATCGCTGCGAAACCACGGCAACTAGACCCGCGATTTAACCGCGGAGGCCGCCACGCCTACTTCAGCGCGCTCAACCGCGCCGACAGCCGCGACTTATACCGCGACGCCGTATTCTCATGCAAAACGCCTTTTTGAATAGCCTTGTCGAGCGCCGAAACCGTAGCGCGATAGGTCTCGCCCGCGACCGCCTTGTCGCCCTTTTCCAGGCTCTCGCGCAAAGTCCGCAGAGCAGTGCGTAGTTGCGATGAATTCGCCCGGTTGCGGGCCGTTCGCTTCGTTGTCTGACGGGCGCGCTTCAGCGCCGAAAAATGATTCGCCATGTGGCTTGATTACCTTCGTTGTCCTGGATTCACCAGGAGGATATTCCGGTGGGAACCGAACCTGTATTCTACGGGAGCAAGTCGCACCCGGTCAAATGAATATGAATTCAGTCGCGCAAAGCCCAGCCAAGAATCCGGCCCGAGATCCAAATCCAATGGACCGGCTCAAGGTCCTCATCAATTCCTCCACGCCCATCGTGGTCATGGAGACGGTCGAGGAAATACGCGCACTTTCGCTGGTGCGCATGGCGTGTTCCGATCTGAATATGGCTCTCTTCGAATGGACAATCGCCGACGGCCTCGTCCGCACCGGGAGCAGCGCAGCACCGCCGCCGCTCAGCCAATCAAGAGCGCCGCTTTCGCCTAGCGCTGACACCGCCGCCAGCCCGAGAACGGCGATGTACAACACCCTCGACCCAGTCCAAGCCCTCGCCAACCTCGAAACCATGACCCTCGAGGCCGTCTTCGTTCTCAAAGATTTTCATCGCCACATGGATAGCCCGGTTGTCGTGCGACGCCTCCGCGACGTAGGCCAGAAATTTTCCGCCAACCGCAGAACTCTCATTCTCACTGCGCCCGCTATCGAAATCCCGCCCGAATTAGTCAGCCTTGTCGAATTCCTAGACCTGCCGCTGCCCGATCGCGACCGCCTCCGCGAAATCATCCGCGAAACCTACACCCGCATGGCCGGCACTCACACTCTAAAACTTCAGCTCGACGCCACCGGAGTAGACGCCATGGCCGCCAATCTCCGCGGCCTTACCGAAGAGGCCGCCGAACGCGCCATCTCCCAAACTCTCGTTGGCCGCCTGGCGCTTTCGCCCGATTGCATCACCGACGTGCTCGAAGCCAAGAAGGCTCTGCTCAAGCGCTCCGAGATGCTCGAGTTCGTCGACTCAACCGACACCATGGCGAGCGTAGGCGGCTTAGACAATCTAAAGCGCTGGCTCGAACAGCGCCGAGGAGCATGGGACGACGGCGCCCAAAAGTTCGGCCTCGATCCTCCGAAAGGCGTGATCATCCTGGGTACGCAAGGTTGCGGCAAGAGTCTCTGCGCCCGAGCCGTTGCCGGACAATGGAAACTCCCGCTGGTAAAATTCGATACCGCCGCCGTCTACGACAAATTCATAGGCGAAACTGAAAAGCGCATCCAGAAAGTCTTCCAGGTAGCCGAAGGCCTCGCCCCCTGCGTCCTGTGGATCGACGAACTGGAAAAAGTCTTTGCCGGCAGCGGCCCCGACTCTGCCTCCGCTGACGCGGGAGTCTCCTCGCGCCTCCTGGCCTCGTTTCTCTCCTGGATGCAGGATCGCAAGCCCGCCGTCTTCGTAGCCGCCACCTGCAACAACGTCACCGTCCTCCCCCCCGAACTGATCCGCAAAGGCCGCTTCGACGAACTCTTCTTCGTAGACCTCCCCAGCGCCGCCGAACGAAAGCAGATATTCGGCATCCAGTTGACCAAGCGCAAACGCAATCCCACGGATTATGACCTCGATCGAGTAGCGGAAGCCGCTAAGGGATTCTCAGGCGCGGAGATTGAATCGGCGGTGCAGACCGCTCTCTACGCGGCGTTTGCTCGGAAGCAGGAGTTGAGTAACGGCGACCTGCTCACAGCGCTTTCGTCCACGGTGCCACTGTCAGTCACGCGCGCTGAAGAGATAGCGGACTTGCGGGCATGGGCGAAGCATCGGGCAGTGTGGGCCAGCGTCCCCGAGGTTGCGAGCGATGGCGCTTGAGCAGGGAAGCCCGAGGAACGCGATCTCGCTAAGCGCGCCCTGAGCGCCATTGGCCAGTTAACAGCAACGACCGTCTTCAATGGAGCCTGAAACTCACCACGACATTGACGTCGGAAACGACTGGCTCCGATCCGCACATGGCGGGCCTGAATTTCCAGCCCTTCAGCGTTAGCAGAGTGGCATCGTCCATCGACCGGGTTGCGCTGCCGATGAGCCGGATGTCAGTAACGGACCCGTCAGCTTGGACAGTCATGGAAACCGTGGTGTCGCCCGCTAGTTTGTTTTGACTCGCAGACTCCGGATACACCGGGTCCGGCGTCTTTATGGGCACTGCGTGTTTCATGTCAGCGCACTGACGCCGTTCAATAGCCCCTCTCTGGGGAAGGAACAACGTCTGGTCGAAAACGGTGGTCTTCAGATCTTGGACGTTTGCCGTGATAACCACGCTTCCGTTTACTAAGAGTTGAAGCTTGCGTGGATATTGATGGCCTGCAAAGTCGAAGTAGTCCGAGTACTGCTCTTTCCGCCGCTCGTCCGGTGGTTCCTGCCATTCGTCTCTTAAGATCTGGTGCGAGGCAGAATTCACACAGACATCATGCGTCTTAGCTTTGACGTTTTCTTGTTCGACCTTCAGACAGGTGACGTCAATGCCATTTTCTACACGCTGTTTCTGTTTCTTTACTAGAAGACCTTCAGAGTTCTCCGCGAACTGAAGCAAATCTATGAGTTCCCCAATCCGTACTGGGGTGAATCCTATATTGCGGCTTGTGTAGAGCCTCTCGCCATTCCGAATGTTGATTTCCTCGAAGCTGCCCATGACAATCTTGCGCCACCAACGGTCTTTTGCTGCCCATTTGAGCGTCAAATGCCCTTGGGTAGGAACAGCGATTTGCACAACGAAGTCGACACCCATCTCGAATGGGTTAGCTTGATCGTGAAGACTTGCCTGTCGCCTCGCCATGAGGAGTAATTGTTGTGCTGCGGGATCGGTAGCACCTACCAGCGGTGAGAAGCTGCAGAGGAAGAAAGCAATCGCAATTACCAGCTTCTTCATGGGGCGGCTACATGGTAGCACTTGGCATTTCCGCGAACACGAATTCTGGGAAGAATAAGCACCGACGCACCACTTGACCATACGAATTTAAGTCCGCGCAAACATCTCCTCCAGCGTAGTCGAAACCTCCCGAGCATTCTTTGCTGATACCGATCCCAGCATCTTCACCAATCGCTGCCGGTCGACAGCACGGAGTTGGTCCAGCGCTACCTGCCCTTGTTTCCCATGAAATCGCACCGCGACCCGCGTTGGGTAAGGATGTGTGGCCGTGGTCATGGGAGCGATGATTATTGTTCGTAAATATTGGTTCATTTCGTCGGGCGAAATAACCAGGCAGGGACGAGTTTTCTACATCTCGGCGCCTTGCGCGGGATCGAGGACTACGAGCCAGACCTCATCCGGCTGTGGCCCGCTCACCACCGCCACTCTTTTTGGTCGAACTCGTTCGGCTCCGTCCCTCCAGCAGGAGTGCATCGCGGCTAGGGTGGCGAGTCTCGTGTAGTGACGCGCGAAACGCCTCGTCCCATCCCATGCGGGGCTGGCGTCCAGGAGAGATGATGAGGCGATCGAATCCGCATTGCTCGATAATCGGCTTGGGAATGCGAACGCCACGAGAATTGCCAATGCGAACCAATTCGGCTTTCGTGCCGGAACTCCTAAGTAATTACATTGTAACTACCGAGAGGAGGCGTTACCAGTGGAAATTAAATCCGCGGCTGATACTGAGGCCGATTCAATTCACCGGTTCCCGCCCAGCTAATTTGCCGCCACATTCAGCAAAATACTCAGCGGCTCAACGTGTTCCGGCTTTACATACCGATTCACCAAAAAGCGCTTCCCGTCCTTCGCCACGTCATAAGTAAAAACATCCGTGCTGGAAATCGGAGCGCGCCCCTGAATCTGAAACAGTGGCGTGGGTGTACCCGTGGCAAAAGCGCTCTGGGCGTTCACCGGCACTGCCGTCAACATGCCGCTCGATCCAATGTAGTAGATCTCGTTGCCATCTCCACGCCAGCGCGGTTCGGTCCCTCCGCCGCGCGACACTTGCCATTTTCCGGTTGCCGACGGAAATGACGTGACGTAAATCTCCCACACACCAGACTCATCCGAAGCATAGGCTACCCATTTTCCATCGGGAGAAAACTGCCCGTTGGCCTCGCTGCCTTTGCTGGTCAAGAAGCGGGTTGGCTCTCCGCCGGCAACCGGCAGCAGTTCGAGATGCTCGCCCGACACTACCTGATGTATTAAGAGGATCTGTTGGTCGTCCGACGACCATGAAGTGGGAATAATGTCATCCATCGAACTGGAAGGCACAGTGTATCTCCGCTTTTCCGGTTCCAGCCCAGTCGCCGCCTTTAACATCACACCCGGGCCAGCGCTAGCCGCATTGCGGTAAGCCAGCGTCTTCCCATCCCGCGACCACACACCCACCACCTCTTCCGAGGGATCGAACGTGAACCGCGAGTTGCCCGCCCCCGTTGTGCTTTCAATCCAGATATCCACGTTATTCGCCTTCTCGTCGCTAATATCGAGCGCGACGCGAGTGCCATCGGGCGAAAGGGTAGGGTTGTCCATGACTGCCGGTTCGCTGATCCGGCTCAGAACTTTGCCGGAGCGGTCTATCCAGGTTAGTGCGGACTGCGCCGCCCCCACCTCCGTGTTATAGATGACCGTTCCATTCTGCGAGATCGCGAACGCCGCCCAATACGTCGAGGGCTGGAACCCGACCGCATTCGCAATCACCACCGTGCTCGCCGAAACCGTTCCTGCGGAAGCATCAAAAGCCATGCTCACCAACTGCCTTTGCTCATCCGCAAAGTACAAATTGTGCGCATCAAAGCCGAAACTTGAATGGCACAGGACCACAAGTTTTCTTTCCTTACCTTCAAGAGACGATTCATAGATGCCGCTCAAGCGGTCGTCTTTCGCGTTCGAAAAGTTACCCGCCCAAAATAAAAAGTGGTCGCCGTCCCCAAGAAACAGAGGCCAGCGATGCGATTGATCATCTTTGGTCCTGATGCCTTGCGTGACTGGCGCCATCCCAGTTCCATCGGCATTAATGCGATCGATCGGGCTTGACGAATCCGCGGCAAAGATGATCACGCCCTTGCTCCCCCAACTGCCCCCGCGCCCAGCCAGAGCGGTTGCAAGCACTTGCGGTGTTCCACCGGACACCGCCATTTTCTGCAATTTGCCGTTGGCGAAAAACGCGACGTAAGCGCCGTCCGGCGACCAGAAGGGATAACTCGCCCCCTGCGTACCTGGTAGCAGCGTAACGTTCGACGATCCGATCCTCTGCACATAAAGCATGGGCAATGCGGAATTCTCTTCCGGCGACACGAATACAAGCATCGAGCCGTCACTCGACAGCGCCATATGGCTGATGCTCATTTCGTCCGGGACGGCCAGCGCGAATTGCATACGTTTCGTCGGCGCCGCGCGCCGCGCCAGCATCCACGTCAAGCCAGCGACGGCGATCAGTGCGATCGCAATCGACAGCCAGAGAAGCACCGGCAGTCGCCGAGGCCCTGCTACCGCTGCAGCGGCTCGCGCCATGCCGCTCGTCTCGGTCCCAGAGAGTGCGCTCAACGCGAACGACAAATCGCGCGCCGATTGAAACCGCTGCTCCGGATTCTTCTCCAAACACCGCCGTACGATCCGCTCCAACGCCGAGGAAACCATGCGCCCCGGATCCGATAATTCCGGCGGATCGTCTTTCATCACCGCGGTCATGGTTTCCGCCGCCGTGTCGCGCCGAAACGCGCGTGTCCCGGAAAGCATCTCGTAAAGCACCGCTCCGAATGCGAAAATATCCGTTCGCGCATCCGCCACTTCGCCGCGTACCTGCTCCGGCGCCATATAGCTCGCTGTGCCCATCACTACACCGATTGCGGTATGCGGAGTGGTGAGCGTGACTTCGTTCGAATCCGCGCCCATCGTCAGCGCCAGCTTCGCCAGGCCAAAATCGAGAATCTTTATGCGCCCGTCTTTGGTGATAAAAATATTTTCCGGCTTCAGGTCGCGATGGACGATCCCTTTCTCATGCGCCGCTGCCAGCCCATGCGCAATCTGGACTCCGTATTCGATCGTCTTGCGCTGCGGCATCACGCCGCGATCGAGCGCCGCCCGCAGGCTCTCGCCCTCCAGCAGCTCGGAGACGATGAACGGCGAGCCGTTCTGCTCGCCAATGTCAAACACCGCCAGAATGTTCGGGTGATTGAGCGCGGCCACTGCCCGCGCCTCCTGCTCAAAGCGCCGCAGCCGGTCGGCATCCCGCGCAAAGGATTCAGGAAGAATCTTCAGAGCAACCTCGCGTCCAAGCCGCATATCGCGCGCGCGGTAGACTTCTCCCATGCCGCCCGCGCCCAAAGGTGCAACAATTTCGTAGGGACCAAGCTTCGTGCCAGAGGTAAGAGCCATCGGTGCGCCATTATAGCCTTAACCGGAATCCTCGACCGGCATTGAATTTGTTGCGACGATTTGGTGTGGACTGCTGGTCAGCTGGAAATCCAGTGCGCTCTCCCATTGACTCGCCCGTCCGCCCGCGCTAGGCTGGTCTCAAATGGTTGGTAACCGCCCCGTCGTTGGGGTGCGCAATCCGGTTCACTCCGTTCCACCATCCAGCTATCTGCGTGCCAAAAACGCAGCGGAGTGTTGCCCCGAACAAAAATCAACCAGTTCCACATTTCTCTACATCTCATCCCCGCAACGAAAGAGTGAGCCCGGTCAGGCTGCTGGAGGCGGCGTCCCAATCCTGAATGAAAAAAAGCATTGAACTCAGCCCGAACATTGAAACCTTGTTCGGCACGCGCGACGAGAATCTCCACGTGCTCGAAGATGGCCTCAACATCAACATCGATCTCCGGTCGAACCGCATAGAGCTCGAAGGCGCGCCGCGCGACGTAGCCCGCGCCGAACAATTATTCGCCGACTACGAACAACTCCAGAAGGCCGGCCATCAGTTCGTGAATGGCGACCTCAACAGCATGTTGCGCGTCGTCGTAGGCGATCCCAACGCAACTCTTCGCGGATTAGCCGAAGCTGGCCGCCAGCGCTCCTTTGGACGCCGCACCGTCCAGCCAAAAAGTCCTAATCAGCGCCGCTACCTCGAAGCCATCGAAACCCACGATATGGTCTTCGGCGTCGGCCCCGCCGGCACCGGCAAGACCTATCTAGCCGTTGCAATGGCTATCTCCGCGCTTCTCAACAAGCAAGTCAACCGCATTATTCTCGCGCGCCCCGCGGTCGAAGCTGGCGAGCGCTTAGGCTTTCTTCCCGGCACATTGCAGGAAAAAATCGATCCCTATCTGCGCCCCTTATACGACGCCCTCTTTGACATGCTCGATCCCGAGCGCGTCGAACGTTATCTCGAAAAAAATATCATCGAGATCGCGCCCATTGCCTTCATGCGCGGACGCACGCTTAACGATTCATTCGTTATTCTCGACGAGGCCCAGAACACCACCTCCGAGCAGATGAAGATGTTCGTCACGCGCCTCGGATTTAATTCCAAAGCCGTGATCACCGGCGACGTTACGCAGATCGACTTGCCGAGCGCCCGCCGCAGCGGCCTGATCGAAGCCGTCGATATTCTGCAGGGTGTCAACGGCCTCGCCTTCGTGCATTTCGATGAGAGCGACGTCGTCCGTCATCACCTGGTGCAGCGCATCATCCGCGCCTATGACGAACATAAAACGCGTCTGGCCGAACAACAGTTATCGCTGCTTGAGCCGAAGCCCATAGCTCCGCAGCCAACGCCGTCGCTGCCCGAAGAACCGCATCTGCGCAATTGATGAGGTTTGTGTGGCGCGGACACTCTTGTCGGCGCAAGTCGAACGTAAGATCAAAGGCAGCGGACAGAAGTGTCCGCGCTACACGGTTCTACTTGGTCATCTTTCAAAAACGCGTTCCCGGCCTCACCGAACTCGCGGTTGACCGTTTCCTGGCGCGTGCCCGCGGCGTGGTCAAAATAAAGGGTAGCGTCAACGTCCTCCTGACAACGAGCGCCGAGATGAAATCCCTCAACCGCCGTTTTCGCGGAAAAGATAAACCCACCGATGTGTTGTCATTCCCCGCTGAAGCCGGTGCTGCTCGAAAGATTGCAGGCGAGATTGCCATCTCCGCCGAAATCGCAACCAGAAATGCCCGCGCCCTCGGCCACACCCCCGCGGAAGAAGTTAAAATCCTCGTCCTCCACGGCCTCCTCCACCTGCACGGCTATGATCACGAGTGCGACAATGGACAAATGGCAAGGCGAGAAAAACAGCTGCGCGCAAAACTCCGCCTTCCGCTCGGCCTCATCGAAAGAACGGCTTCTGCAGGAACACGCCCGCGCCCAGGGCGAGAAAGCGGCGGCCATAACGCGGCCATAACACGGCCATAACCATAACAATGATCGGCGTCGGCTTCACTCTCGCGCTTCTCTTCGGCCTCCTGACGCTGGTCTCCTACGTCGACCGCCTCTACCAGGAAATCGGCAAATTTCTCTCCCGCGAATTTCAGGACAACATCGACGCCTTCGAGCAAATCGTCGAGCCGCGGCTCGGAGTAGCGCGCACCCGCGCATCGCTCTCCATGGCCATCCTGACCCAACTCGTCACTGCCGCCATCGCCATGATCGTCGGCTTCACCGTCTTTCGCGATCGCGCCTGGAGCGTCTACGAAGTCCTCGAAGCCACGCTCAGCCTGGTTCTCATCATCATTGTTTTTAATCGTCTGCTCCCGTTCGTATTTTTCTCGCGCTCCAACGGACGCTGGCTAGGCCACTGGACGCCCCTCTTGCGCGTATTGATCTACCTCGTCCTCCCGGTTACGCTCGTCCTCGGATTCTGCCAGTCCGTAGCCGCGCTCACCCGCGAACACGCCGACGCGCAACCCGAAACTCCCTCCGAAGCCGTCGACGCCTTGATTGAAGCAGGACAGGAAGAGGGAATTATCCAGGAAGGCGACCGCGAACTGATTCAGTCCGTAGTCGAGTTCAGCGGCAAGACGGTTCGCGACGCGATGAAGCCGCGGCCGGAGATGGTTGCCGTCCCAACCGATTACACGGTCGAAAAGATAGTTGAGCTACTCAAAACCAGGCCGCTTTCGCGCATTCCCGTCTATGAAGGCTCGATTCATCATATAAAAGGCATTCTCCACACCCAGGACGTACTGCAAGTTCCCGACTCCGAAGCGCACACCCGTACCGTTGCAACATTGATGCGCAAAGACGTCTACTTCGTCCCGGAAAGCAAGTTAGTAAGTGACTTACTACGCGAGATGCAGCGCAGTAACATCCGCATGGCAATCGTAGTCGACGAATATGGCGGCGTGGCCGGCCTTGTAACTATCGAAGACCTAGTCGAAGAGATAGTAGGAGAAATCGGCGATGAGCACGAGAAAGCCCAGGTGGTGCAGGACAGCGACCACTCCTACATCGTTCCCGGCAACATGGACGTAGATCGCCTCGATGAACTCTTCGGCATGCGCCCCGAAGGCCACCAATCCTCCACCATCGCAGGGCTGGTAAGCGAACTAGCCGGCCGCATCCCCAAGAAGGGCGAAGTAATTGAAGACGAAGGCCTGAGATTCGAAGTGATCGATTCCACCGACCGCCGAGTGGAACGCGTACGGATCACAACCGCGGAGCCAAAGCAGATGAAGCTGATCTAGGAAGCGGGCGACAAGTGCGGCGTCGCTAGAATTCGGCCTGACATTCGAATAACAAATGCCCAACAGCCCGAATTCGCTTCCGCATCGAAATATCTCCGCAAGACTCTCGATTCTCGCCGGAAACACAATCCAAATCGCCGGACTCGCCGCCGCATGTCTCGCCCTCACTCTGGCGCGATCCATCCGCTCCAGACCCGCCGCCATAGCCACAGTAATGATGATTGCTGCCTGGCTTCTCCTCTACTTTTTCTGCCACGCCATCGCGCACTGGACAGTGGGGCGGATGCTCGGCATTCGCTTCGCTTTCTACACCGTCGGCGGCACCGGCAATCCCGCCGGTTATCCCGCCGGCCTCCGCTGGTTGTTCCAGCATCTCCCGTTCTTTGGCGTTCAGACCGAAAAGGCGTCGATGCAAATGGCCAGTCCAGCAGCCAAGGCAATCATGTGGTCAGCGGGAGTCACTTCTTCCGCAATCGTTCCGGCCCTGGGTGCGCTCTACGCGTGGCGCATGGTTGTTCCCGGAAGCACCGCATTTCTGATTTTTGCGGTTTTGTGGGCGATTGGCACTCTTTCCAGCAACTGGCGGAGCCAGACCGGCGATTTTGCCAAAGCGAGGCGCGCTCTCTCTAAGACCTGACACCAGTCGCCCGTCGCCTGTACCCTATCTGTATGTCTTTCCATTCCGGATTCGTCTGCATTCTCGGCCGCCCTAACGCTGGCAAGAGCACGCTCCTCAACGCGTTGGTCGGCGAGAAACTGGCCATCATTTCGCCGAAGCCTCAAACCACGCGCAACCGCATCCTCGGCATCATTAACGTTCCCAAGCAGAAGGGCCGCGAGGCTGGGCAGATCGTTCTCATCGATACTCCCGGAGTTCACCGCTCCGGCTCCTCGCTAGGCCGCAAGATGATGTCAGAGATTCGCGAGGCGCTCGAAGGTTGCGAACTTATCTTGATGATTATCGATGCCAAGAAAAAGTGGGACGCCGACGATGACGCCGTTCTCGACTTGGCGAAAAAAGCCGGCACGCCCGTTTTCCTGCTGCTCAACAAAATCGATCTGCTCGCCGACAAAAGCAAATTGCTTCCACTGATTGCGCAGTTCCATACGCGGCACGATTTCAAGGAGATCGTCCCCATCTCTGCCCTGAAAAAGAAAGGTCTCGACGAATTGCTGTCGTGCGTGCTGAAAGCTCTACCCAACGGCCCGCGTTATTTTCCCGAAGATCAGATCACCGATCAGCCGGTTCGCTTCATGGCAGCCGAGATCATCCGCGAGCATGTTCTCATGCAGACCCACGAAGAGGTGCCGCACGCAGTCTCGGTCCTCATCGAACAGTTTGAAGAGAGCCCAAGGCTGACCCGCATCGCCGCCATCATTTATTGCGAGCGCGAAGGTCAAAAGGCCATCCTTCTCGGCAAAGGCGGCCAGATGCTGAAGAAAATAGGGACCGCTGCGCGCCTCGATATCGAGAAGATGGTAGGCACAAAAGTCTTTCTTGAGCTCTTCGTAA
Organism: Terriglobales bacterium; assembly: GCA_035483045.1. Taxonomy (GTDB): domain Bacteria; phylum Acidobacteriota; class Terriglobia; order Terriglobales; family Acidobacteriaceae; genus Acidiflorens. The sequence goes on along the minus strand of DATHQD010000036.1, from coordinate 49,351 downwards.
AGATCAAAGCCGGCTGGCGCGATTCGCGAACCTTCGTAGAAGAGTTGGATTGGCGCCGCCAGTTGCAACAGATCGGAGGACCGCCGGAAACAGAAGAGTAACCCTCAGCGGGAGCACCCCGCCGTCGCCAGATTCAGCCCTTCCCCCGCGGATTCCAAACAATTTAGCCCGGTCAACTCCCAACGGTAATCCGCCGAAGTAATGGATAGCGGTTTCCTGCGAACCGAATAGGTTTGCAAGTTGAGCCCTAAATCCCTAGAATTTGTCAGCGCCTTCCTGCATCTCACTAGGGGGATAGGCTGAAAGCACGCCCGCAGCCGGTTATGGAAGATACGCCCCCATCGCCCGAGCAAACACCGAAGCCGCAGCAATCGTGTGCCTTCGATCCCCAATCGCTCGATCTCAAGCTCAGCGTCACTCTGGCTGCGGATCGCGACGCCGTCGATCCGGTGGTCCGCAGTGTTATGGAAGTCGTGCGGGAATTGAAGTGCGCTCCGGGACGCGAAGATGACATCGAACTGGCGTTAACCGAAGCGCTAGCTAATGCCGTGGTGCATGGTGCGAAAAATGATCCGTCAAAAGTTATCGAATGCGACGTGGCCTGCGACAACCAGCATGGTGTTCTGATCATCGTCCGCGATCCCGGCCCCGGTTTTGATCCCGGCAAAATTCCCGATCCCTGCCACGGTGAGAATATCTATGCCAACCACGGCCGCGGCATTTACCTGATTAATCAACTGATGGATGAGGTCCAGTTTCACAAGAACGGGACTGAGATTCACATGCTGAAAAAATAGGTGAGTAAGAACCAGGAAAAGCAAAATCAGGTGACGGGCGGGAAACCCTTAGCAAAACGTCAGTTCCGTTTTTCCTGTTACCTGCGACCTGTCACCTATAACCTATTCCTTTATAACCTATTCCTTCGCCGCAATCCCCAGGCTCTTCATCTTCCGATACAAGTGACTGCGTTCGAGGCCGAGTACCTCCGCGGTGCGGCTGACGTTGCCATGATTTTCGTCCAATTTTTTTAGAATGTAATCGCGCTCATACGCCGCGCGCGCCTGGTGCAGCGTCGAACCTTCCGTTCCCGCCACACGCCGGCTGCCGTCTCGATGCACCAGCGGAGGAAGGTGCTTGCGCTCAAAGCGTGACGTCGTTGGATTCATAATCACAATGCGTTCGATCACATTGCGCAGCTCGCGGATGTTCCCCGGCCACGCATAGCGCATCAGCGCATCGATCGCATCATCGGTGATCTCTCGCGGGCGCCGGCCATACGCCGACGCAAATTCCTTCAAAAAATGTCGCGCAAACAGCGGTATGTCTTCCTTCCGCTCCCGCAGCGGCGGGACCACGAACGGAATCACATTCAAACGGTAAAAAAGATCCTCGCGAAAATTCCCTTTGGCAATCTCTTCTTCCAAGTCCTTGTTAGTCGACGCAATCACGCGCACGTCGACCGTAACCGTATCGTCACTCCCCACCGTATTGAAGCGCTGCTGCTCCAGCGTCCGCAAGACTTTCGACTGCGTTTTCAGGCTCATGTCGCCGACTTCGTCGAGAAATAAAGTTCCGCGATCCGCCTTTTGAAACTTGCCTTCCTTGTCCGCCGTAGCTCCAGGAAACGACGACTTGCGATGCCCGAATAGTTCGCTGTCGATCAGGTCTTCCGGAATGGCCGCGCAATTCATCTCCACAAACATTTCATCTTTGCGTGCGCTTTGCATGTGGATGGCATGCGCGACCAGTTCTTTGCCCGTGCCCGATTCGCCATAGATCAGCACCCGTCCATTGGTCGGCGCCATCAGCCCAATCTGCTGCCGCAACGCTTTCATCGGAACGCTGTCGCCGACAATTACACTCTTCATCTGCAACTGCTTGCGCAGATCGAGATTCTCATGACGCAACCGGCGTGCGTCAATCGCGTTCTTTACCAGGATCAACGTTTTCTCGAGCGACAGCGGCTTTTCCGCAAAATCGTAAGCCCCCAGCTTCGTGGCTCGAACCGCCGTTTCGATCGTCCCGTGCCCTGAGATCATGATGACCTCAGGCGGGTCGTCCATGTCGCGAATCTTTTCCAGCACTTCCAGTCCGTCGATTCCGGTAAGCCACACGTCGAGCAGGATCAGGTCGAAGCTTGACTTGCGCAACACGTCGAGGCAATCCTCGCCGCTCGGGCTGACGCTGGTCTTATAGCCTTCATCCTCGAGAATGCCGCGCAAAGAATCGCGGATGCTGGATTCGTCGTCAACGATGAGGATGTGTGCCATGGATTCAGTCGTTGGTCGTTAGTCGCTCGTCGTTAGTTATTTTTTGCGTAACGCTCCTTCGAAATACATAAAGAACCGCGAACGACCATCGACGAACGACCAGCGACCGTCCATCAGCTTGCAGCCGGAGCGCTCACCGTTTCTATCGCCACCGGCAGCTCGATCACAAAGCGGCTCCCGAATGGCTTATTTTCTTCCACCCGAATCGAACCATGATGATCCTCGACAATCCGGCTCACAATTGCCAGACCTAGCCCCGTGCCGCGCCGCTTGGTCGAGAAGTAGGGAAGAAACAGCCGTTCTTTCACATCACGCGAAACACCCTGGCCGGTATCAGAGACGATCAGCTCAACCGCGTCGCGACTCGCCACTAGCGAAGTAGATACCGTGATCTCTTTCAGCATCGCGCTCTGCATTGCCTCAGCGGCGTTGTCCACCAGATTCGCCACCGCCCGCTTGATGGCCTCGGGATCGGCCAGCACTGCGGGAAGATCGTCCGCCAGTTCCGTCCGCACGCGAATGCCCTCCAGCCGTCCTTCGAACATCATGAGTGCGCCTTCAACCAGCGTATTTAGACTGGCAGGCTGCGGCCGCGAGGCAGGGAAGCGCGCCAGCGCCGAGAATTCATCCACCAGCGTGCGCACCGTTTCAACCGCATTGCCAATAGTTTCCGCGCAGGTACGGATCACTTCAATCGAGGCAGCATCCGGCGATGAGCCCCGCGTCAAATGTCGATGAATGCGCTCCGCGGAAAGCGCAATCGGAGTCAGCGGATTCTTGATCTCGTGCGCCACCCGTCGCGCCACCTCGCGCCATGCCGCCTGTTTCTGCGCTCGCAGCAAGTCGGAGAGATCTTCGAACACGATGACATAACCCAGTCCCTCGGCCGCGTGGCTCAGCGCGGAAACCGTCACCGCGACATTTAATTTCGTTCGCGGCAGCACGAGTTCCATGTTGGCCGCCGTAATGCCCATGCGATCCGCTCGCCGCAGCAGCGGTTCCAGATCCGCCAGCACATCCGCCGGCAGCACCTCGCGCAGCGCTAGATTCACCAGGTCCGACGGGCTTACGAACTCGCTCCGCTCCAGATAAAACATGCGCGAAAAGGCCGCATTCGCCAGTGTCACGCGGCGCCAGCCGTCAATCGATATCACGCCCGTCGGAATACTCTCGAGCACCGTTTCAATGTAACGGCGACGACTTTCGAGCGCTTCGTTCGCCGCACTTACATCGCGGCTGGAGGCCTCGATCTGCCGCCGGCTCGATTCCAGTTGCTCGGCCATGCTGTTGAACGACTGCACCAGTTCCGCCAATTCGTCGGTGGCGCGTATATCGACGCGATAACTCAATTGCCCCTTCGAGATCGCCTCCGTGCCCGCCGCCAGCGCCGCGACCGGACGGTTGACCAGCTTCGAAAGCAGCAGCGCCAGCCAGGTCGATGCGAACAGCACCACCACCGTCAGCAGAAGCAGATAGCCAATGTAGGTCCGCCGAAATAGCTTTCTCTTGGCCGCCAGTTCGATGTAGCGTTTCTGGCTTTCCTGAATCTGCCGCGCCGTTTCCGCGAATTTTGGCGGAAGCGGAATCGCGACGATCACCGCGCCCTTCGGCAGCAGAGCCGCCGCAACAATATAGTCCGTGGCGCCAACCTGAAAATGTGGGTGTTCTCCACGCAATGCCGGCTGCAGCGGAAAGCTTTTCTTCATGTCCTCCCAGCCCACCGGCATATTCAGACTGGCCGCCACATTGTCTTTCGCCAGGGCAACCGCGAATCCGCCTTGCAGCATCGGAACATATTCCCGCAGCTCTTCCCGGGCAGCAGCAAAATTTCCGCTGGCAAATGCATTTTGAAATTCATCCGTCTGTGCGATCGATTGCGCTTCCGCCGTCGCATTCTGGCCAGCGTAGTCGTAGAGCAGAGCCGACATGGCCGCCGTATCCGCTCGCACTTCTTCCACCGGTTGCGAAAACCATTTGTCGATCGAGCGGTTCATCAGCAAATACGAGAACCAGAACATTGCCATCACCGGCAAAGACGATAGCAACAGGCTGACCACAACCACCCGCCAGCGAAACTTAGAACCAGCTACGCCCTGCCGCCATTCCGCATAAACCTTCAGCAGGTTGCGACCGAGAACTACCGAGAGCGCTACGAAGGCAAAAAAGATCAGCCCGCTCAGCCCGACAAAAAACAGAAGTTCCTGATTACTGTCAGGGCTAAGAAACTTGAGATTGAACGAGGCCTGCCCGACCATAACTGCCAGCAGCAAAAAGGCGCCGATGGCGAGCGCAATGACCAGCTTCCGGCGGCCGGAAGTTTTGTTTTCTTCTCGAATTGGATTCGTCGCAGCCAAGCTTGATGACATTATAGGGCGTTACAGGGCGTCCTTGATCGTCATCGCACCCGGTAAGGGCGCCAACCGCTAACCACAACTGTCTGACGACTCCTCGCCAGCACGAGCGCGCTCCGCACCGCCTCATACGCAGGTTTCGCTCGATATCCGCGGTCAAAAAGCAGCGCCGCGCCCTCCGTATGCTTCGAGTGCGACCCAACCCACGAATATTTGTCTGTGAATCCCCATGTCTGAATCGCCGTGCACCCCTTGTAGGCCAGGCACGCCGCAATAATCTCGCGATAGATGTCGGCCTGGCGTTGCATATCCCCTGGGCTCGCCTCGCCCAGCGCGTCCACCGGCAGCGCAACATCCATCTCTGTAATATGTACCTGCACGCCCAGCGCCGTAAGGCGTCTGATATTTTCCGAGATGGACGCGACATCGGCGTGCAAGTGCGCGACGTGCATCTGCAATCCCACCCCATCAATCGGAACGCCGCGCTGCCGGAAGTCGCGAACCATGGCATAGATCGCGTCCGACTTAGGATTTACAACCTCTGCCTCGGCGTCATTGTAAAAGAGCAACGCCTGCGGATCCGCCTCATGCGCCCAGCGGACACAGCGCTCAATATAAGAGTAAGGTTGCTGCGGGCTATGAGCTGCGAGCTCCGCGCGAGCACGGCCGCTCGAGGATCGGGCCTCGAAGCTCGCAGCTAGTCCATCGCGCCATATCGTGCTGCGCAGTTCTCCCGACCGCAATTCGTCGAACGCCTCATTAACCACGTCCCACGCGAATATCTTTCCCCGGTAATGTCCGACCACCGTCTTAATATGTTTCTCAAGAATTTCCCCCAGCTCCTCCGAACTATATTTTCCCTCGGTCAGCCATTTCGGATTCTGCTGATGCCAAACCAGCGTGTGACCGCGCACCTTCATGCCATGCCGCGTCGCAAAATCGACTACTTGATCGCCTTGAGAAAAATCGTAAGACTCCCGCGCCGGATGCACCACCTCCCACTTCAGTGCGTCCTCCGGCTCCACCATATTGAACTCCCGCGCCAGCGTTGCCGCGTATGTCGTTTCTGAAAGTTGCGCTGGCCGCACCGCCGTGCCGATAAGAATTCCCGCAGAACTTACCGCCTCGCGCAGCGATTGCTCAGGCGGAGGGCCGCCAGATCCCAGATTTAAGCCAGCGATAGCCAAAACATAAACCCGCCAATTCATTGAAGTTCCTCTCCGTTGTAATGCCGTTCAATGGTTTGCTTCGCTGTTACTCTGCCGCAGGAAGGAACTTCTGCAAAGGACATTGCTCACACCGCGCTTGTGACTTTAGGCAGTAATGCTTTCCGACGCCGACTATCAGCCCGTGCATTTCATTAAAGATTTGCACCAGAGCGGTGCGCTCGGATCGGCTCACCGGGGAAGGACGATGACACGATCCAAGTGGACCGCTGACAGCGGCTGCCGAGCGCCAGCTTTCCTCAGATGTAGTCATCGGCTGCAGCGCTTCCTCAAACAGTTGCCGGATTTTTTCGTAGGATGCTCCACTCTCCACAATCCGGTGCCGTTCGAGAATGCGGCGCGTGTAAGCGTCCACCACAAAGACCGGATGATTCCCGGCATAGAGAAGAATCGAATCCGCGGTCTCCGGTCCCACTCCGTTCAGCGCCAGCAGTTCCTCCCGCAGTTCGCGGGTCGGCTGCGCGAACATCCGCGTCGGCGAACCGCCATAACGATCGTCGAGGAATTTTACAAACGTTTTCAGCCGCTGTGCTTTTTGCCGGAAGTATCCTGACGGGCGAATCAGTTGTTCAAGCCGCGCCCGAGGCGTCTGCCGGATGCCGCCAATCGTCAGCACTCCCGCCCGCCGCAGGTTGCGAAGCGCCTTCTCCACGTTCGTCCATGCCGTGTTCTGCGTTAAATAAGCCCCAACGATCATTTCGAAGCGCGATTGCGCCGGCCACCAATGCTGCGGTCCCCAGGCGGAGAATAATGTTGAATAGTAAGTACGGATCGCGACCTGTCGGGTTTCGTTCATGATGCTTGTGAGACTTGAAAAGCGAACGTTCAATTGTAGGACGTCGCTGGCGATTCACCCTTGTTTGGTTGATGGTCCGGATCAAGAACCTAGCCATTCGCGAACGAGAAAATAGTGGCGCGCCCTGGCGTGTTATAAGCCAAAGATACCGGCTCCCCACACCGAAGATCATGGCCGCCTGCGCTCTGATCCCGATCACACGCCGCTTTTCTGCCCACAAATACCGTACTCAACGGACGCAAACCGCAACTCCCGCGAAGTACAGGTACCTAAGTTACTTTTTCGGAATACCCATTGGGTTGACAATTTGTGTCAGTGCGAATGCGTCCTCGCTGATCCTGTCGGAAATCAGCGGTTTCGCATTGGCATCGACCCCGATTTCGCGAGATTACTAGGAGAGATATGTCTCAGCGGCTGGGTGACCTGCTCGTCAAAGAAAAGGTCATTACCCCGGAGCAGTTGGAGCAAGCTACCAAACTCCAAAAGGAGTCGCACACTCGCCTCGCCTCCGCCCTGGTGAAGCTGGGCTTTCTTTCGGACGAGGACGTCACCAACTTTCTCTCCCGTCAATATGGCGTACCCGCCATCAATCTCTCGTACTTCGAAATCGATCCCGCAGTCGTCAAGCTGATTCCATACGAAACCGCCAAGCGCTATCAGATTTTGCCTCTTAGCCGCGTCGGCGCTTCGCTCACCATCGCCATGGTCGATCCCACCAACGTCTTCGCCATGGACGACATCAAGTTTATGACCGGCTTCAATATCGAACCGGTCGTCGCCTCCGAAAGCTCAATTATCACCGGCATCGACAAGGCCTACGGCACCTCCAAAGAAGAAGAGCTCGAGCAAGTGATGCAGTCCATGAACGACATGGGCGAAGCGGCCGATGTCGAAGTCCAGGCCGAACAGCAAGAGGTCGAACTCAAAGAGCTCGAAAAAGCTGCCGACGAAGCTCCCATCGTCAAGCTCGTGAACCTGGTGCTCACCGACGCCGTAAAGCGCGGAGCCAGCGACATTCACATGGAGCCGTACGAAAAAGAATTTCGCGTGCGCTTCCGTATTGACGGCGTTCTGCAGTTGATCATGAATCCGCCGCTCAAGCTAAAAGACGCCATCACCTCGCGCCTCAAGATCATGGCCAAGCTCGACATCAGCGAAAAGCGTCTGCCGCAGGACGGCCGCATCATGCTGAAGATGCAGATCGGCGGCAAGAAAAAGCAGCTCGATTTCCGCGTCTCCACTCTTCCCACCCTTTGGGGCGAGAAGATCGTGCTCCGCTTGCTCGATAAAGAAAACCTGCGCCTCGACATGACCAAGCTCGGCTTCGAGCAGGAGTCACTCACTAAATTCCAGAAGGCTATTCTCAAACCCTACGGCATGGTGCTCGTTACTGGCCCGACCGGATCGGGCAAGACCAACACTCTTTATTCTTCTATCTCGCAGCTCAACCAGGTCGATACCAACATCATGACCGCCGAAGACCCGGTCGAGTTCCAACTCGGCGGCGTCAACCAAGTCCAGATGAAGGAACAGATCGGCCTCAATTTTGCGACCGCGCTGCGCGCCTTCCTGCGGCAGGATCCTAACATCATTCTGGTCGGCGAAATCCGCGACTTCGAAACTGCGGAAATCGCCATCAAGGCCGCGCTCACCGGTCACCTTGTTTTGTCGACGCTCCATACCAATGGCGCGCCCGAAACCATTACCCGTCTTATGAACATGGGTATCGAGCCCTTCCTGGTCGCGACCTCGGTTCACCTGATCTGCGCCCAGCGCCTGATTCGACGGATTTGCAAGGACTGCTCCGAGCCCGTCGAAATGCCCGTCCAGGCCCTGATCGACGAGGGCTTTACGCCCGAAGAGGCCAAGACGGTTCAGATCATGAAGGGAAAAGGTTGCACGACCTGCAACAAGACTGGCTACAAAGGCCGCACCGGTCTGTACGAAGTGATGGAAGTCGACGACGAGATTCGCGAACTGGTTCTGGTCGGCGCTTCGGCTCTCGAGCTCAAGAAGAAGGCGATTGAGCGCGGCATGATCACGCTGCGCCGCAGCGGCTTGATGAAGGTCGCGCAAGGTTGGACCACGCTCGAAGAAGTGGCAAGAGAAACGATTCACTAGAAGCTCCATTCGCTCTTCGCTTTGCGAACGACGAACAGCGAATGACCAATAGCGAATTTGCAATCGGAAATAACGAAGGAAAAGAAAGAAAAATTATGGCTCTCTCATTAAGTGACCTGCTTCGCCGCATGCTGGAGATGAACGGCAGCGACCTCCACATCACCACCAACTCACCGCCGCAAATCCGCGTGCACGGTCACCTGGTGCCACTCGACCTGCCCCAATTGACCCCGTCTGAGACCAAGCAGCTGGCCTACAGCGTGATGACCGATTCGCAGAAGCATCGCTTCGAAGAAAGTCTGGAACTTGATTTCTCCTTCGGCTTGAAAGGCCTTGCCCGCTTCCGCGCCAACGTTTTCAATCAGCGCGGCGCTACCGCTTGCGTCTTCCGTCTCATTCCCTTCGAAATCAAATCCTTCCACCAACTTGGTCTGCCCGCCGTGGTCAGCAAGATGTGCGACAAGCCGCGCGGACTCGTGCTGGTGACGGGCCCGACCGGTTCTGGCAAGTCGACCACGCTCGCTTCCATGATCGACAAGATCAACACCGAGCGCCATGATCACATCCTCACCATCGAGGACCCGATCGAGTTCGTGCACATGAACAAGAACTGTGTAGTCAACCAGCGCGAATTGCACTCGGATACCAAAAGCTTCACCGACGCTCTGCGCGCCGCCCTTCGTGAAGACCCCGACGTTGTCCTCATCGGCGAAATGCGCGACCTTGAAACCATCGAATCCGCCCTGCGAATTGCGGAAACCGGCCACCTCACTTTCGGCACATTGCATACCAACTCCGCGTCCTCCACCATCAATCGCGTGATCGACGTGTTCCCGGCGCATCAGCAATCGCAGATTCGCGCCCAGCTCTCGCTCGTGCTCGAAGGCATCATGTGTCAAAGCCTGCTGCCCAAGATCGACGGCAAGGGGCGCGCCATGTGCATGGAAATTCTTGTGCCCAACGCCGCCGTGCGCAACCTCATCCGCGAAGACAAGATTCACCAGATCTATTCCTCCATGCAGTCTGGACAGGAGAAATTTGGCATGCAGACTTTTAACCAGTCGCTCGCCAACGCCTATTTCCAGAAGCAGATCACGATCGAGACGGCACTTACCCGCTCCAGCAATCAGGACGAGCTACAGGAAATGATTGCGCGCGGTGCTGTGACTGTGAACCGGGGAGGCGCGGCCCCTCTGGCCAAGGGCGCGGTGCCGGGCAAACACTGATGTCGAGTTTCGTATCAACGCATCGCTTCGGCGATGCCGAAAAAGGTTCGTATCAGGGCATCGCTTTAGCGATGCCAAAAGTTCTGTGAATTGAAACGCCCCTTCAGGGGCTGGACACAGGGAACCAAGTTAAGGAGAAGTAACCATGCCGGTTTTTACATTTTCAGGGAAGACCGCTTCGGGCGAGAAAGTTCAGGGAGAGCGTGTTGCCGCCAATAAAGACGGATTGGCGCAGCAGCTTCGCAAGGAACGCATCACGCCCGGCTCCATTCGCCAGAAGGGCAAGGAATTTTCCATGCCCACCTTCGGCAGCGGCAAGATCAAGGTCAAGGAAGTGGCCGTCTTCTTCCGCCAGTTCTCCGTCATGATCGATGCCGGCTTGCCCCTGGTGCAGTGCCTGGAAATTCTCGGCGCCAATCAGGAGAACCCGGCCTTCCAGAAAACGCTGCTCGGCGTCCGCACCACCGTCGAAGGCGGCGCCACCCTCGCGAATGCCATGCGCCAGTATCCCCTCATCTTCGACGACCTCACCACCAACATGATCGAGGCCGGCGAAACCGGCGGTATTCTCGACATCATTCTTCAGCGCCTCGCCATCTACGTCGAAAAGGCCGTCAAGCTGCGCGCGGCCGTCAAATCGGCGTTGATCTACCCGGTCGCGGTGGTTTCGCTCGCCGTGCTGATTGTGGGCGCGCTGCTCAAGTTCGTCGTGCCCATTTTCGCCAACCTTTTCGTCGGATTGGGCGTTGCCCTCCCGCTGCCCACCCGTATTGTCATCGGCATGAGCGATTTTGTCGGCCATTTCTGGTGGGTGCTTTTCGTCGGTGGTGGCGGAATCTTTTACGGCATGAAACAGGTTCGCAAGCACCCGCGCGGCCGCTATTATTTCGACGCTGCACTGCTCAAGTTGCCCGTCATGGGCCAACTCCTTCGCAAAATTGCCGTCGCCCGCTTTACCCGAACCCTGGGCACGCTCATCACCTCCGGCGTTCCGATTCTTGAAGGCTTGGCGATCACCGCCCGCACCTCGGGCAACGCCGTTCTCGAAGAGGCGCTGATGAAAGTTCGCAAGGCCATCGAAGAGGGCCGAACCATCGTCGATCCGCTCCGCGAATGCGGCGTTTTCCCCAACATGGTGACCCAGATGATTGGCGTCGGCGAAGCCACCGGCGCTATGGACGCCATGTTGCAAAAAATCGCCGACTTCTACGAGGACGAAGTGGACGCCGCTACCAAAGATATGTTGGCCATGCTCGAACCGATCATCATCGGCGTCCTCGGCATCAGCATCGGCGGCATCGTCATTTCGCTGTATATGCCGCTGTTCGCCATGATTGGAAAGCTGGCGGGATAGAAAACCCGTCGTTGGTCGTTCGTTGCTGGTCGTTAGGCATAACATTCGCGAGCCAGCGGTTAACTCCGAATTTTGGGATTGACGACAAACCGCGAGCGACTAACGCCTAACGCCTAACGGCGAACGACGAACGACTAACGACCGAACCCATGCACTCCATCTCCGATGAGCGAAACTGGCTGACCTGGCTCGTTAAGGTTCGCATCCTGATCCTGATGGTCTTGCTCGCCATCGAGCTCGCCGTCATTCGCCTCACACCCAGCCCGCTTCCCATCCTGCCCTTCCTCACCGGAATGGTGCTCTGGTTCGTGCTTTCGCTCTTCTTCCTCTTTCTCGTTTCCGTCTGGAGAGAACATCGCCTCCAGGCCATCCTGCAAGTCCTCGCCGATCTCGCCATGGTTACGCTCGTCGTCCACGTCACCGGCGGCATCGACAGCTCGCTCAATTTCCTCTACCCGCTGGTCATCGTCGTTGCTTGCATGCTTCTGCCCCGCGTCTGGGGATACCTGAGCGCCGCGCTCGCATTCATCCTTTTCGGCAGCATTCTCGAGCTCGATTACTACCTCGTCGTTCCCTCATACTCCACCTCGCATCCCAAGCTCAAAGCTCTCCAGGTCGTTATCTTCGTCAACCTGTTCGCCTACTTCGCCATCGCCTACCTCGCCGGACTGCTCATGAGCAAGCTCCGTCAGGTCGATGTGCAACTGAAAGACGCGAGCGGCGCGCTGCGCAACCTCCAGGCACTCCACGAAAATATCGTGCAGTCGATGAGCGGCGGCGTCATCACCACCAGCCTCGATGGGCGCATCACTCTCGTCAACCGCGCCGCCCAGCAGTTACTCGAAATCTCCGAAGCCGAATTGCGCGGCCGCTCCGTTGCCGATCTCTTCCAGGATCCCTTGCCCCATTTTGGGGGAGCCCGCGCCGACGCAGAAGTCCGCTACGTCGCCGTCAACGGCTTTCGCAAAACTTTTCGCGTCCTCGTCTCAGCGCTCAACGTCAGCGCCCGCGGCGACCTCGGCTTTGTCTATTCCTTCGACGATCTTACCGAAATCCGGCGCCTCGAACGCGAAGTCCGCATGCAGGATCGCCTCGCTGCCGTCGGTCGCTTGGCCGCCGCCATTGCTCACGAGATTCGCAATCCACTGACCTCCATCGCCGGCTCGGTCAGCATGTTGTCCGACGCGCCCAGCCTCAGCCCCGAAGAACGCCACCTCCTGCAGATTGTGATTCGCGAATCCGATCGCCTCAACAACATCATCACCGATTTCCTCGCCTACTCTCGCGGCAAGCAATATACCTTCGCTCGCGTGAATCTGATTCCGCTGCTCGAGGACACGCTCACTTTGCTCGAACATCGCCTCACCGCCGAAAACTCCGGCATCAGGCTGCAGCGCAATTTTCCGAAGTCGGAAGCCTGGGTTCTCGCCGACGGCGACAAGCTCAAACAAGTGTTCTGGAATTTCTGCGAGAACGCCATTCGCGCCATGAAGTCAAAACCAAAGGATAAAGGTGGTGTCCTCAATGTCGTCCTCGCTGAACGCGGCTCCGATTGGGAGATGAGTTTCTCCGACACCGGCCCCGGTATCAATCCGCAGCAAACGGAAAAAATCTTTGAGCCCTTCCAGTCGAACTTCGAAGGTGGAACCGGCCTCGGCCTCGCCATTGTCTATCAGATTGTCCAGGCCCACGAGGGCAAAGTCTGGGCGCGCTCCGAAGTAGGCAAGGGCACGAGCTTCGTGGTGCGCCTGCGCAGCATGGATTACGCGCACGACGAGCCGACCGCTCGTCTATCCTTATCCAAACCCGCCTCGGCCGCCGAAGCGTCCCCCGCGGCCCTCGCCGCCAGTGGGGGCCAACGTGGGTAACATTCTCGTCTGCGACGACGAACGCTCCATCTGTGAACTCCTCGACATCGCCCTGCGCCGCGATGGCCACAAAGTCGAAACCGTTACCGGCGGCGACGCCGCTATGCGCAAAATCGACAGTGCGCTCTTCGACGTGATCGTCACTGACATCAAAATGCCGCAAGTCGACGGCGTAGAAGTTCTCCGCCACGCTCACCAGATCTCGCCCGAGTCCGCCGTTATCCTGATGACCGCGGTCGACGACTACGAAGCCGCCGTCGAAGCCGTTAAAGCCGGAGGCGCTACGGACTACATCCGCAAAAGTCCCGGCCTCGTCGACGAAGTCAAACTCGCCATCGCCCGCTCACTCACCAAGGTTTCGCTCAGCCGCCAGAATTTCGCCCTGCGCCGCGACGCCGCCACTCGCAACTCGCTCGACAACATCGTGGGCGTTAGTGCGGCTGTCGACAAACTTAAGCACACCATCCGCACCGTCGCCACCACCAGCAGCACCATTCTCGTTTACGGCGAAAGCGGAACCGGCAAAGAACTCGTTGCCCGCGCCGTTCATACCTGCTCGCCGCGCGCCGGCGAAGCCTTCGTCTCCGTCAACTGCGGAGCTTTCCCGGAAACGCTCCTCGAGAGCGAACTCTTCGGCTACGTCAAAGGGGCATTCACCGGAGCTAACCAGAACCGCCGCGGCCTCTTCGAAGTCGCCGACCAGGGCACCATTTTCCTCGACGAAATCGGCGAGATGACCATGCCCATGCAGGTTAAACTGCTGCGCGTTCTGCAGGAGCGCACCGTCCGTCCCGTCGGAGGCTCCGCCGAAATTCCCGTCGATGTTCGCGTCATCGCCGCTACCAACCGCGATCTCGATCGCCAGGTCACCGAAGGCACATTCCGCGAAGACCTTTACTATCGCCTCAACGTCATTCCCATTCGCGTTCCCGGATTGCGCGAGCGCCGCGAAGATGTTTCGCTCCTCGCCAATCATTTCCTGAAAAAATATGCTCCTGCCGCTGGCAAAAGTATTCACAGCGTCGAAGCGTCGTCGCTGGAAACCCTGACCACCTACGACTGGCCCGGCAACGTCCGCCAGCTGGAAAACACCATCGAACGTGCCGTAGCCCTCGAAACCACCGCCGAACTCCGCGTCGAACTACCCGCCGAGCGTCCCAAAGCCCGCGCCGCCGCCGCCGGAGCTGAAGCCGTCGCCGCCATTACCGTCGGCGCCGGCGCCGTGCTGCCCGAAGGCGTCAACATGGAAAACTATGTAGCCCAGATCGAACGCAGCCTCCTGCAATCGGCCCTATCGCAGACTCACGGCGTCCAGGTCCGCGCCGCCGACGTATTGGGAATCTCCTACCGCTCCTTCCGCCATTTGATGAAAAAATACGAGTTATAACTCAGCCATCAACCATCAGGTATCTTCATATTTGTCATCTTGAGCGGAGCATAACCTTCACGAAGTGAAGGTCACGCGGAGTCGAAAGACCCCTATACGGTTAGTCAGTTAACGGTCCCCTGGTTTCTCCCCCTAACTTCAGAACAGCGAGTTTTAATCGTCCGCGGATGAGCCAACCGCGTCCGCCATTTTCTTCCTTGACGATTACCCCTTTCCAGCTATACTCATGCGTTTACCGAAGTTTTCTGAATTCTGGCTTGAGGGGGCGCGGAATTCGGAGAAGGCGGAATTAGTGTCGCCGCGTACCTCGCTACTTCTCCCCCCGGAGCATGCGGTTCCCGCCGGTAGCACTCCAGTGTGTCGAAAAATACATTTGCTGACCTGCGGCCAGGAGAGATACATGCCAGTAACTCAGCGACTTACTGTTCTGTTTGTATCTTGCGTAGTTCTCTGCGTCGCAGCTCATCAAGCCCACGCGTCGGTCGGCTTCCAGCCCATTTCGCAGGATGAACTCAAGATGACCAGCGAGCCCCATGCTCCCGGAGCCCCCGCCATCATCTTGTACCGTCAGGTCGACCGTGACGACAACATTCATACTCCTCACGAAGACAATTACTTTCGTATCAAGATCCTCACCGAAGAAGGGCGGAAACACGGCAACATACAGATTCCTTTTCTAAAGGAATTGGATAACGTTGTGAATATAAAAGCTCGAACCATCAGGCCGGACGGTTCAATCTCCAACTTTGACGGCAAAATTTTCGAAAAGGAGTTGGTTAAGGAGAGGGGAACGGAACTATTGGCAAAAGTGTTCACCCTTCCCGATGTGGAGGTTGGCTCTATCCTCGAGTACTCCTTTACCATCGACTTCGTCGAACACAAGCTGTTCAGGTCCAATTGGATACTGAGCAACGAGCTATTCACCAGGAAAGCGCAATTTTCGCTGAAGCCCTACGAGGGCACTTACGTGAAGTACACCCTGCGTTGGAGTTGGCACGACCTGCCTCCAGGCGCGGTGCCAAAAGAAGGACCCGACCACATCATAAGGATGGAGGCGAGCGATATACCGGCCTTTCAAGCCGAAGACCACATGCCCCCTGCGAACGAGTTGAAGTCGCGGGTGAATTTTATTTATGAGGAGGGCATCACTCCAGGAGACGAGGCCGATTTCTGGAAACAGTTCGGCAAAAAGCGGAACGGCGAACTGGAAAGCTTCCTCGGAAAACGAAAAGCTATGGAACAGGCCGTCGCTGAAATCGTTTCTCCGAACGACTCGCAGGACGTGAAACTGCGAAAGATCTATGACCGTGTGCAGCAGATTCGAAACAAATCGTACGAGCTGCGGAAAACCGAACAAGAATTAAAGCGGGAAAAAGAAAAGCCGATAGAAAACGTTGAGGAAATTTGGAAGCGAGGCTATGGCAGCGGTGTCCAGTTGACATGGTTGTTCCTTGGCCTTGCGCGGGCTGCCGGGTTTGAAGCTTACGGGTGCTGGGTTTCGAGTCGCCGCGAATATTTCTTTACTCCCAAGACCCTGGAGAGCGCGAAACTAAACTCCAACGTGGTCCTCGTCAAACTCAATGGCAAAGATCTCTATTTGGATCCCGGAGGGCCCTTCACCCCGTTCGGTTTGCTGGAATGGTCGGAAACCGGTGTCCCGGGTCTGCGGCTGGATAGCAATGGAGGGACTTGGATTAGGACCACTCTGCCGGAAGCCGCGGATTCCCAGATCGCGCACCTCGCCAAACTCAAGCTCTCCGACAATGGCGACTTGGAAGGGAAGTTGACCCTTACCTATACCGGCTTGGAAGCGATGTACCACCGGTTGCAGGAACGACACGCCGACGATGTGGCACGCAAGAAGTTCCTGGAAGAGCGCGTCACCTCACAGATCGGAGTTTCCGCCGAGGCCGAACTGACCAGTCAACCGGACTGGGCGAATTCGGAAACGCCGCTGGTCGCCGAATTCAACCTGAAAATTCCGAACTGGACCGCGAACGCCGGTAAGAAGGTGCTCATCCCCGCCGCCATCTTTACCGTTGGAGAGAAGAACGTGTTCGAACATGCCAACCGTGTTCACCCCATCTATTTTGAGTACCCGCACGAGAAGGTCGACGACATAACCATAGAGCTTCCGCCCGGCTGGCAGGTAAGCAGTTTACCCCCGCTCCAGGATCGCGATGGCAAGGTCATCACCTACACTTTGAAGGTCGAACAAAGCCCGGGAACATTGCGGCTAACCAGAAAATTGGCCGTCGACATTGTGTTGCTCGATCCGAAAAACTATCCCGCTTTGCGAAACTTCTACGAAAATATCAGGACGAGTGATGGCGTGCAGATTGTCGCGCTACCGGGAGAGATTCATGCCAGTAACTAAGCGACTCGCTACAAGGTGTACGCTGCTGTTCTTGTTCATCGGTGTTCTCTGTACCGCAACTCATCAGGCCCACGCCTCGCTCGGCTTCCAGGCCATTTCGCCGGATGAACTCAAGATGACCAGCGACCCTCAGGCTCCCGGAGCCCCCGCCATCATCCTATTTCGTCAGGTCGACCGTGACGACAACATTCACACTCCTCACGAAGACAATTACTTTCGCATCAAGATCCTCACCGAAGAAGGCCGAAAGCATGCCGACATCGAAATACCTTTTCTCAAAGAAAATGAGAACGTAGTCGCCCTCAAGGCTCGAACCATTCGGCCCGATGGTTCCGTCGCCAACTTCGACGGCAAGGTTTTCGAGAAGTATCTGCTCAAAGGCAGACTTGAGGGAAGGCAGTTGAAGGTCTTGGCGAAAACTTTCACCCTTCCGGACGTCCAGGTGGGCAGCATCATCGAGTACTCCTACACCATCGATTACGGCGAATACACTCTCTTCAACTCTCAATGGGTTCTGAGCGACGAACTCTTCACAAAGAAAGCCGTCTTCACGCTCAAACCATTCAACGACGACAAGGATGGCGGAACCTGGATTCGCACCACGCTCCCGCAGGCATCGGAATCTCGCATCGAGCGCGCCGGCAAATTGAAACTCTCTGACACCGGAGATCTCGAAGGCAAACTTTCCATCACCTACGTCGGCCTCGAAGCTATGTACCGCCGTCTTGAGGAGCAGCACGCCGACGAAGCCGCCCGCAAGAAATATCTGGAAGACGGACTCAAGGAGCAAATTGAAGCGGGAACAGAAGTCGACCTCACCAACAAGCCCGATTGGACCAGTTCAGAGACGCCGCTAGTCGCGGAGTTCGACCTCAAGATTCCCGGGTGGGCCTCCGGTTCCGGCAGGCGCGTGATGATCCCTGCCGCCATCTTCACCGCCGGAGAGAAAAATGTTTTCGACCACGCCCAGCGGGCTTACGCTATCTACTTCGAGTATCCCCATCTCAAGGCGGATGACGTGACCGTCGAACTCCCGGCGGGCTGGCAAGTAAGCAGCGTGCCACCACCGCAGAATCAGGATGGTCATGTCATTCTCTACACTCTGAAAGTTGACCAAAGCCCGGGCACGGTCCGCCTGACGAGGAAATTTACCGTAGATTTTATGATGCTGGAAGCGAAATACTACACCGCGCTACGCAACTTCTTCCAGGTAGTAAGAACCGGCGACGGAGAGCAGATAGTCCTGCAACCAGGGGAAATCCATGCGAGTAACTAACTATCTACCTAACTGCGTAACTGTTCTAACTCTGCAAGTAACTCGCCACCGGCGATTGGCTGGCGTGTTTCTAATTGCGCTGTCTATCGCCGCCCTTGTGCCACGCGCCGCAGCCAGCAGCGACGCTCCGCAATGGATGCATGCTCTCGTCGGTGTCACTTTGCCTTCCTACGACGACAAAACCGACGCGGTCCTGCTCTTTTCCGACACCAATGTCACTGTGCTTTCCGCGGATAAGATTAAGACCCACGTACGTGAAGCCTACAAGGTTCTGCGGCCAGAAGGACGCGGACGCGGCACGGTGAGTGTCTATTTCGACCCGACCACCAAAATTGCAAACCTGCATGGCTGGTGTATTCCGGCGCGAGGCAAGGATTATGAAGTTAAAGAGAAAGATGCGATTGATCTCTACACGTCGCCTGACGGTGGAGAATTGGTCGGTGACTTAAAGCGCAGAGTATTGCGCGTTCCAGCGCCGGATCCCGGAAATATCATTGGGTACGAATACGAAGTGGAGGAGCGGCCTTTTTGGCTGCAGGATGTTTGGCGTTTCCAGGAAATTGATCCGGTGTGGGAGAGCCATTATTCCCTGCAGCTCCCCCCCGGCTGGATTTTTAAGGCCTCATGGCTTTCTCATCCGGAGGTGAAGCCAGACGAAGGAAGCGGGAACGTATTGCAATGGAAGGTTAGCGATGTGAAAGGAATCAGGCCGGAGCCAAATATGCCGCCGTGGGAGGGCTTGGCGGGTCAAATGGTCGTCTCATTTTTCCCACCCGGTGGACAGAATAACGCGTTTGCCAACTGGCAGAGCATTGGAAGTTGGCTCGGGACACTATATAGCGATCGGATGGAAGCGTCTGGAGCGATGAAGCAGGAAGTAGCCGTTTTAACAGCGGGAAAGATCTCACTGCTCCCAAAGATGCAAGCCATCGCTGCTTTCGTGCAACACGATATTCGCTATGTCGCCATCGAGCTCGGCATCGGCGGCTGGCAACCTCACGCCGCCTCCGATGTTTTCTCCCACCGTTACGGAGATTGCAAAGACAAAGCGACTCTGTTGCGCACCATGCTGAGAGAAATCGGCGTGGAATCCTACCAGGTGGCGATCAACACCGAGCGGGGCTCCGTAACGCAGGACTCGCCAGCGCACAGCGCTTTCAACCACGTAATTCTGGCCATTAAGCTGCCTGACGGAGTGGCGAACGATCCTTCGTTGATTGCAGTGATACAACACCCCAAACTCGGCAAAGTTTTGTTTTTTGACCCCACCCGCGAAATAACACCCTTCGGTGAAATTGGCGGATACTTGCAGGCCAATTACGGATTGCTGGTAATGCCCGAAGGCGGCGAACTAGTCGAGTTGCCGCAACAGCCATCGGCAATGAACAGCATCCAGCGCGTCGGCACGCTGACGCTCGATGCCAGCGGAGTACTGAAAGGCGACGTCAAGGAAGTCCGGCTTGGAGATCGCGCAGCCTACGAGCGCCACCGATTACGCACAGTGACCAAAAACGAGGATCGCATCAAGCCCATCGAAGGCCTTCTCGGTGGTTCGCTTTCCAACTTTCAGATTGCGCGGGCAAGTGTGGTAAACCTCGACCATGCTGATCAACCCTTCGGTTTCAACTACACTTTCCAGTCCAGCAATTACGCTCGCAGCGCCGGCAACCTCTTGCTCGTCCGCCCACGAGTGCTGGGCAGCAAGGGCTCCGGAATCCTCGAGACCAAAGAGCCGCGGAAATTTCCCCTTGAATTCGACGGCCCATCCCGCGATACCGATAGCTTCGATATAGCGCTGCCACCCGGCTATGAAGTTGATGAACTGCCGCCGCCGATCGATGTCGACTACAGTTTCGGTAGCTATCACAGCAAAACCGAAGCCACCGGAAACGTCATCCACTACACTCGTAGCATGGAAATCAAAGAGCTGAGTGTTCCAGTCAGCAAAATGGATGAACTGAAAAAGTTCTACCGCATGATCGCGTCCGACGAGCGCAACACAGCGGTCCTCAAACCAGCGACTGGCGGAAAGTAGATGGATTCGATAGAGAGTATTGGTCGGGGCGCGCGGATTTGAACCGCGGACCCCCTGCGCCCAAGGCAGGTGCGCTACCAGGCTGCGCTACGCCCCGACTGTTACAACTCCCGATTATAAATGATGCATCGATGATCTTCGCGATATCACCATAAGCGGGACAGCGCTTGCCCCTGCGCTCACGTTATAATTTTGTCGGTAGTCATGCCCATTTCACGCTACGCGTTGGTCAACTACGTGCGCAATCCTGTTGGCGAGTTTGTCGAACAACTGCGCCGTGAGCTCCACCCTCCCATCGCCCACATGGCCGCCCATCTCACCATCCTTCCGCCCCGCCAGTTGAGCGGCACCGAAGCCGCCGCGCTCGAATTTCTGGAAGAAGTCTGCAGCCATGTCGTTCCCTTCAGCGTCGAGCTTGGAGATGTAGAAACTTTCCTCCCCACCACCCCCACCGTTTTCATCCAGGTGAAGCGCGCCGCCTATCGCATTCGTGAACTCCACGACCAGGTCTGCGGCAAGGGTTTGCTCTGCGCCGAGAATTGGCCATACATTCCTCACCTCACGATTTTGAAAACCGAAACCGACGATCAGGCTCGCACCGCCCTCGCCATCGCGCGCCAGCGCTGGGCAGAATTTTCCGGCGAGCGCAGCGTTCTGGTAGAGCAATTAATGTTCGTCCGCGAAAAGGACGGCGCCTGGCAAGATGTCGCGCAGTTGCCGTTAGGCCACGGCCAATTATCTTCCAAATCGTAATTTCCCCGTGTCATCCCGGTCTGCGAAACCTGCCCGCTTGACACCACCCCAATAACCCCAGAAAACCCGCAACTAGCGGCCTGTTTCACGGTCCGCCGGTACATGTACTTTCTAGCCGTTGCCATCCTCATTAGCCGGATTACCATAGATTTAACGGGTGGCTGTAACCGCTAGCGCCAGATCCCAGGCTGCGGACTTGATCGAAATTAGATCGCAAATTTAGATCGGAAGAGTCTCTATGCAAATTGGGGTTTATGGATCCGGCTATCTCGCTACCGTCATCTCCGCCTGCCTCGCCGATTTCGGCACGCCGGTTTGCTGCTGCCACGCCGATGGCACCCGTATCATGGATGTCGCCAAGGGCAATATTCCTTTTTTCGAAAAAAATCTTCAGGAAGTAATTCGCCGCAACGTCCGCTCCGGCCGCCTCGTCTATTCCGCCGACCCCGATGAGCTGGCCCGCCGCGCTCAAGTGATTTTTCTCGCCGAAGATTCCGCGCAGGGACTGGAAGAGCTCGTCATCCGGTTGGCTGGCGCAGGTGGCCGCTTCCAGGTGCTCTCCATCGTTACCCCGGTCCGCGTCGGTTCGACCAGCGCCCTTGAAAAAATCCTCAAAGAGAAAGCGCTGAAAACCCTCCTCGTCTGCCAGCCCATGTTCTTCACCAACGGATGCGCCGTCGAAGATTTCAACTGGCCCGATCGCATCATCCTCGGAACCCCCTCCAGCGAAGCCGTCTCTTCGCTCAAACAGATTTTCCATCCGCTGGTCATGCGCGGAGTTCCCGTGCTGGTCACGAATTACGAAACCGCCGAACTGGCTCGCGAAGCGACCACCGCATTCGTAGCCACCAAGATTTCTTTTATCAATGAAATCGCCAGCCTCTGCGAGCATGTTAACGCCGACGCCGTAAGTCTCTCACTCGCTCTAGGCCTCGACAAAAAAATTGCGCCCCGTTGCCTGCAACCCGGCGCCGGCATGGGCGGAATTTTCGCCGAGAGTGACATGGAATCAATTACCGGCCTGGCTCGAGACAATCACGTCGACCTCAAGGTACTGAATGCAGCCCGCGAAGTAAACCTGGCCTTGGCTGACCGGCTCCTGCAAAAGGTCGCTGCCGCGCTCGATACGGTGCAGAACAAAGACGTGGGCATTCTCGGATTGTCCTTCAAACCGCACACCAACTCCGTCGCCGGCTCCGCCTCGCTCCAACTCGCGCAGAACCTGCTTGCCGGCGGCGCTCGCGTGCGCGCCTACGATCCCGTCGCCATTCCCGACGCGCGCCTTCAACTGAATGGCATGGTGAAATATTGCGAATCCGCTTACGGAGTCGCCGAAGGTGTCGACGCTTTAATCGTCGCCACCGGCTGGCCCGAATTCCGCACCCTCGATTTCGCTCGCATCCGTCATCTCGTCAAGCATCCCATCATCATCGACACCAAGAACCTGCTCGACTCCTCGCGTCTGCGCGCCATGGGATTCCGCTACATGGGCGTAGGTCGCGTCTAAAGTCGTTGCCTGTCGCTGCGCCCCGCAACCGTGCCAGCGGCATCGAGATCGAGGCAGGCCGGTTCGAGCATGTCCTAGAAGTACACGCTGAGCACAATGCCAAGCTGGTTCAACTGCTGGTTTGGGCTTTTGCCGGTGTTGTTCTGATGCTCGTAATAGGGATCGAGCTCCAGGTGTTTGCCGAGTGGGAAAAGGCATCCGCCATAGATCGCCGTGTCACTCCATTTCCTGTATTCGCTTTGGTAAAAGAATTCGACGCTAGCGTAAGGCGCAGGGTGATAGGAGCGGATTGCAAATCTCCTTTCAATTTGAAAACGGTTGCGATACCGCCATGAAAAGTTGCCAGTTTTCCAATCGAGATCGGCGCGATTCCGATCAGTGAGCAGAAACCCTCCCTTCATGGGAAAGTGAAGGGTTACCACCGGCTCCATCCGGTTTACCGATGGCGAGTCCGGCGAAGGAAGGTAGCGATACCCATTGGAGAATTCGAGCGGCCGGGATTTGGCGTCGTTCAGATCGAAGGCGGTAACGTTCTTCAGCTTGACCAGAGGCTTCAAATAGAACGTGATACTGGGGCCTATCTCGGCTTGTGTAGGATCTCCGCCCTCTCTCGTCTCTTTGGCCTGCAAGCTGAGTCGCACATCCTGAGTAGCTTTGTAATATATATCAACCTCGGGCAGCAGTTCATCGACCTGCGCGCTGGCGGGCACTCCGAGCAAGGGCACAAGCAGTACTACCCCGAACCAGTAGCTCGCGACACTAATCGAGCTTCCAGCCACTAAGAATAGCCCTCACGTCAAGCGGAATTAGCCGGTCAGCGCCTCTGGCGCGGGTTGAAACCAAGGTACTCGACTTCTGATCGGCGGGTGAATTCCAGTGTTGGTCAACCTCAGCCCGCTCCCGCAATGACACTACCGCGCCGGCGAACTACAACAACCGTTATTCGACGGCACTCCAGGTATTGTCCGGATCAAACTCGGTCATTGCGGTTGCGATTTCTGTGGTGGTCTTACCCAGATCCTTCTGCAGCAACACGCCATCCTGGTTGACGATGAAGGTCATCACTCCCGAATTGCCGTACTCCGCTGGATAGGCGACAAAGGCGAATCCGCCGACCATTTTTCCATCGACGACGTACTCCTTAGCGCCGCCGGGCGCGTGACTACCTTGCTTCTTCAGAATACGAAAGTAGTATCCGTGGAAAGCTGCGTGCGAGTCCGCCTTCACGCTATAACCTTCGTCGGTAGCAAATGCCGCCATCGGTCCCAGCGGACTTCTGGGCTGGCCCTCTGGCGAGTCCCAATACAGCCCGTTCTGCTGGCCGGAGTCGCTGATGAACTTCACAGCATATTGCTTTGCGCCGCCGCCGTCATGGGGTTGGGAAAAATACTCGGCCTGGGCATCGGTCAGCGCGCCACAGATGTCGATAACGGCTAACTCATTCCGACCAATACGACGGGAAAGAATCTCATCCCTGCCCGCCGCCGTGTCGAAGAACCACTGCCCGCTCGCATTCTTTTTCAGAGGAATTGGAAAGGGAAAATTGTCCGCTCCTACAACCAGGACCTGCTCACCATCCGCCAGGTTGCGCCAGCGGTGCATGACCGGATAGACCGCAACGAATCTGTCAACCGCAGCCTTGTCCTGTACCGCGTCGCCAGAGGAGATAATGTCCTTGGCGTCCGTTCCAAAAATCGCCAGCAGGGCGTTTTGATCCCCTGACTTTGCTGCGTCCAGGAGCGCAGTGCCGGCATCGTTCGCCGACGCAAACACTCTGATCGAGGGCTTCTCTGGCTTACTGCACGCGGCCAGGAAAATCAGCAGTGCCAGGAGGATCAGCCAGCTGGCAACCGCGACTCCGTGGATCTTACGCGACATACCGAACCTCCAAACATTCCACTGTCAAACCATTCACCGACCCTACTCAAGACATTTGCCTTGTATATTGGCGGTTTGCTTTTATCGACGGCCGCCCCTGCTTTCCGAACCGCGCGCACTCGCTGATCTCGATTCCCAGCCGCTGCCGCCGCCTCCGCTGAATGCCGATGATTTGCCACTCTTTTCCTGCCCTCCCCAGCCCGATGCGCTTTGGTGTGTATTGTTCGAATTTCCGCTCCAACCACTCCCGGTGTTCTTGTAGACATTACCGTTCGCGGTCGCATACTTGTTGCCGTTGGCGGTTTGACCCACCGCGGCGCTATTGCCGTACTTACCTGACGCACCATAAGCCGAACCGCCGTTAGTTGTGTGTATCTGACCAGTCGTTCCTTGAGAGGTGGTTTGATGCTGGCCGTAAGCGGTGTTACCGTTTTTTGAAACCGCCGAGGCTCCATAGCTCCCGTACGCATTGGATCCTTGCACAGTAGCGGCCGACGCTCCGGTTCTCGGGTTGTACGCTTGACCAGCGCTGGCGCTCCCGTAGCCGTTCGAGACCGTGCCGCCCCGCGCATACGTCCCCGTCGATGGGTTATAACCCGCACCATAGTGTCCAACCGCGGGACCGTTGGAACCGTAGTAGCCACCGTGCCAGGCGGAATTGCCGTAGTAAGAACCACCGCGATATACAACGGTGGTGCTGTGCCAGCCGCAATTCCAACTGTTGTATCCCCAGCCGTATCCGCCGCTCATCATCGCACCCACCGCGATCCCGACTCCGAAAGCAACCACCGCCGCTCCTGCAGGCGGAGGAGCGTAGACGTACCCCGGAACGACATAGGGATAACCGTAAACAACAGCGGGGTTGTACATGGGAACGTAGACCACCTGTGGATTCGCGGACTGGATGACGATGGTCTGCGGCGACTCCTGCTTGACCACGATCTGCGACCCTGACTTCAGGTTTCCCGCAGCTTGCGCTTTGGCACGCAGGAACTGAATAGCGGACATGACATCGGCAGTCTGCGTGTGATACGCCTCGCCAAGCGCGGAGGTCCAACTGAGGTTCTTCGACAAGTCGTCGAGCACCGAAGGAAATTGTGTGAGCGCCTTCACACTGGGATCCCATGCCTGCTGATCCACCGCCTGCAGAAGGGCCTTGCCTGTGAGAGAGCTGTTCTGGTGAACCCAGTCGGCGGCGAACGCAAGCTGGTCTGGAAAGGTCGAAGCCCCCAGAATCTGCGCAACCAGGGAGTCCGGGTAGAGCGCGATGGGAGCCGTAATTTGCTGCAACTCTTCCGCGGACAGAGGCGCCGCTTGTCCCGCTGGCGATCCAGTGGGCGCCGACTGCTGAGCTCCGGCGTCCAATGGCGTTGTTACAACGAGCACCACCAACGAGAGCACCGTTGACACAAGCTGTTTCGCGAACGTTCGGATCATTTTGTTTCCTCCCTGCGGAAGACGATTTCCTTCGAGCCTAGTTTGCTCCAGGCGTACCTTTTCCAGTCGAGGACGTCGTCGAGTTCCCAGGCATTCTCTCTGAGTGCGATCCGCAGTTGCCTTTGTCAGGAGCTTGGGGCTGACAACTGTCGATCGTGCCAGCAGCGGTCTAGAATGCCCGTCCGTCTGCGAACTCTCATATTAGCCGTCTGGTTGCCTCTCGTGCGGCTGGCAGTACTTACAGTTTTCAGTGGGTTGTGGCGGTGGGGATGTTTACGGGAACCTTTCCCGGCAACTTCTACCTGCGGAGGAATAATCCATGAGACGGCGCCGTACACAATTTCTTTCAATTTTCACATGCATGGCGCCGGTTGCCGCAAATACGGCTCAGGTCTTTTCGCGGAACACCTGCTGCGTAGCTGTTCTTCTTGTTGCTGCAACATGCTGCAGGGAGGCGAGTGCGCAAGAGGTTCTACTGCGGCCTGAAGCGCCCTTCAAAGGCCACATCGGTCGCACCGTCAAGGAATCTGCAAAAGATTTCCCGCAGGAAGTTAAGGCTCCGAAAGGCGCGCCGAACATCCTACTGATCCTCACCGACGACGTCGGATTTGGCGCCAGTGGCACGTTTGGTGGTCCTATCCCGACGCCAACGTTCGATCGCTTAGCCAGGAATGGTCTTCGCTACACGCAATTCCACACGACCGCGCTCTGCTCGCCAACCCGCGCAGCCTTACTCACAGGCCGCAACCACCACTCTGCCAATACTGGCATCATCATGGAAGGCGGCACCGGATTCCCTGGCTACAACTCGCTGATGTCGAAGAGCGTCGGGTCGTTCGCGGAGGTGCTAAGACAGAATGGCTACAATACCGCCTGGTACGGCAAGAACCACAACGTACCAGACTGGCACAACAGCCAGGCCGGGCCATTTGATCTCTGGCCCACAGGGCTGGGCTTTGAATACCTCTATGGCTTTATCGGTGGCGACACGAGCATGTGGGCACCCGCCATCTTTGAGAACATCAAGCCCATCGAGCCACCTCACGACCAGAAGGATTATTTCTTTGACCATGACATGGCTGACCACGCCATCGCTCGAATTCAAATGTTGCACGCCGTGGCTCCCGACAAACCTTGGCTGGCATATTTCGCTCCAGGCACCGCCCACGCCCCGCACCATGCGCCGAAAGATGTGATTGCCAAGTTCAAAGGGCAATTTGATCAGGGTTGGGACAAGGTCCGCGAAGAAACGATGGCGCGGCAAAAATCTCTGGGCATCATTCCAGCCGACACGAAGTTAACCGAGCGCTCTGCGGGCATCCCCGCGTGGGATGCGCTTGATGCCGACCACAAGAAAGTCTATGCCCACATGATGGAAGTGTATGCCGCCGCGCTTTTCAATTGTGATAACGAGATTGGCCGCGTACTCGATGCTATCGAAGAATTGGGCGAACTAGACAACACCTTGGTGATCTACAGATAAGTGATTCCGACCAGAAAGCGATAGAAAAAGCTGAGGCGGGACCTCGCGATTAGCGACTGAGCGGAACATCCGCTTGGGCTCGCTGTCACCACTCCGGGCCTTGGCGGGTCGGGTAGAGTCCGGTTACGGCCATCACTTCGGTTCATAGGAACAATAAATAATGTTGATCTGACTGACGCACGGTCTTTCTTTCGTTCCGTTATGAGTAGGTCCGAGGCGGCCACCCAGGAAACTGATCGCGGACGTTCAGCCCGAGCTAATCAATACTGTCAGCCTTGCCAGTGGTAACTCAAGCGCAGGACTCGTAGCGTACACGCATCCGTACGCTTGGGGACAAAACTTCGCATGAAACGAAAGAACGGAAGCGAAGCACGCCCCGCATCGGCAAGTTCGCTCCTGAGACACTCGATGTGGGTGTTGCTCGCCTTGGCTGGAGTTATTGCGGTTCTGGCAGTCGTGTTTCGCGCGTCCCTTCCTTCGTCCGCCAGCAGCGTGGAAGCGAGCCAGTCCGCGAGCCAAGCTGCTGAGTTCGCGGCTTTCGCCCCAACCATTCCCAACACGGTTGCAGTTCGCGCGCCGCCACCAGAGCGGATGGTATGGATTTCCGGTGGTGAGTTTTCGATGGGCGCGTTAGATCCGCGCGCCAGTGATCAAGTTGCCATGCACGGAGCGGATGATGCGCGCCCCATTCACCGCGTCTTTGTGGATGGCTTCTGGATGGATAAGACCGACGTCACCAACGAGGAGTTTGCCCGGTTCGTAAAGGCAACCGGTTACGTGACCATAGCCGAGCGGAAGCCGGCGGTTGAGGACTTTCCGGGTGCGCCACCTGAGAACCTGGTCGCTGGTTCCGTTGTTTTCTCGCCGCCCGATCGTCCGGTGCCGCTGAACAATCACTTTCAATGGTGGTCGTATGTAAAAGGAGCAAACTGGCGCCATCCCGAAGGGCCACAGAGCAACCTAAAGGGACGCGGGAAATATCCCGTCGTGCAAGTGGCCTACGCGGATGCCCTCGCCTACGCCCAGTGGGCGGGCAAGCGTCTGCCAACTGAAGCGGAATGGGAATTTGCTGCCCGCGGAGGTCTCGCCGGAAAACGCTATCCATGGGGCGACGAATTCCGGCCGAGC
Organism: Terriglobales bacterium; assembly: GCA_035483045.1. Taxonomy (GTDB): domain Bacteria; phylum Acidobacteriota; class Terriglobia; order Terriglobales; family Acidobacteriaceae; genus Acidiflorens. The sequence goes on along the minus strand of DATHQD010000036.1, from coordinate 20,878 downwards.
GGCAAGTGGATGGCGAACACCCACCAAGGTCGTTTCCCCGTCACCGATACCGGTGAAGACGGATACGTGGGGATTGCTCCCGTCGCGCAGTTTCCGCCCAACCGTTACGGCCTGTATGACATGGCTGGCAACGTCTGGCAATGGACGAGCGACTGGTACCGGCCGGATTACTACGCGCAGCTCTTGCTCGCAGGCACCCTGGCACGTAATCCGCAGGGACCGGACTCGTCCTACGATCCTGCTGAGCCCACCGAAAAAAAGAAAGTTCACCGTGGCGGATCGTTTCTGTGCACTGACCAATATTGTTCGCGATACGTCGTGGGCACGCGAGGCAAGGGTGAGGTCAGCACCGGCACCAATCATCTCGGCTTTCGCTGCGTAAAGACAAAGACGACCACTGACACTAGGGAAGCAGTCGCCGCACTCAACATGACCCAATCCGTAATTAAAGGCAGAGAGAAAAAATGAGCGTCAGAACGGCAATCTTAATTTTTGCGAACACTGTCCTGTACTGCGGATCGGTCTTGCAGGCACAGCAGAACCAATCACTCTATGTCCGAGTGATTCCTGAGACGCAAGCCTCCTCTGCGAACTCGACCTTTGATTCGACTCCCGCGATCGGAAACGAAACATCCGCTGACCAAGGTGGCAACCCCTCCCCGCAAGGCGGAACCAGCGCAGGTGGGACAACGCCAGCTCCACCCGCCAGCGACAGCCAATGGCATTTCGAGGTAAGCCCTTATCTCTGGTTTCCGGGGGTGCACGGAACGATCGGCGCGCTGGGCCACGACGTCAACTATAGCGCGAGTCCCGGCGACCTTCTCTCTAATTTTCGTTTTGGACTGATGGGGGCGGTCGAAGCCCGCCGCAACCGGCTTTTGACGACGATCGACATGATGTGGATTCGCCTTGAGGACGACAAAGCGCTACCGTTCCCGAATGTAGGCGCGGTTTCAGCGACCATGAAAGCGACCGAATTCCTCCTCACCCCAAAGGTCGGCTTCCGGCTGATCGATGGAAAAATGATCAAGGCGGATGCTCTGGCAGGTATCCGATTCTGGCACTTCGGAGAGAATGTGACGTTTAATCCGGGCACTCTCGGTTTCGATTTTTCAAAATCACAAAATTGGGTGGATCCGGTGGTGGGTGGAAGAATTCAGACGGCTCTTGCACCGAAGGTTGGGATCGTGGTGGCAGGCGATGTCGGGGGCTGGGGAACCGGCTCCCAGCTCGAATATCAGGTGGCTGGTCTTCTCGGATACAAGGTCAAGCCGAAGTGGACCCTCCAGGCAGGGTATCGCTACTTATATGTCGATTACGAAAAAGGCGGCGGCAGAGACGCTTTCATTACGGCTGCGACATCCGGCGTCATCTTTGGTGTGACCATAACTCTCAAGTGAGTGCACATTTCGTGCCTTCCTGGCCTGGAAGTCGCTGCGAATGACCGTGACGATCAGAAGACGAAGCGACATGAACGATGAAGGAGATAACAATTATGAAGCGAGTTGCAGTCTTGTTGGCGGGTCTGGCGCTCGGTCTCTTCGCAGCGATCAACTCCGCGTCGGCGCAGACCAAGAAGCCTAACATCGTCGTCATCATGGGTGATGATGTGGGCATCTGGAATATCAGCGCTTACCATCGCGGCATGATGGGCGGCCGCACCCCAAACATTGATCGGATTGCCAATGAAGGTGCGCTCTTCACCGATTACTACGCGCAGCAATCCTGCACCGCCGGGCGCGCCGCGTTCATTCTTGGTCAAACGCCATTCCGCACGGGTCTCTTGATGGTCGGTCTGCCTGGTGCCAAACAGGGTCTACAGGACAAGGACCCGACGATTGCGGAGCTGCTTAAAGTCGAGGGCTATGCTACGGCGCAAATTGGCAAGAATCATTTGGGCGACCGCAATGAATATCTGCCCACGGTCCATGGCTTCGATGAGTTCTATGGAATTCTTTATCACCTGAACGCCATGGAGGAGCCTTACGAGTACGACTATCCCAAGATGGCCAGTTTCAAGGAGCGTTTTGGCCCCCGCAATATTATTTCGACGACCGCGACCACTGTGGATGATCCGACCACCGATCCGCGCTGGGGCAAGGTTGGCAAGCAGAAAATCATGGATGAAGGTCCATTGCCGCCACATCCAAATATGGACCCAAAAGCCACGACCAACATGGAGGATATCGAACAGGTACTCGTGCAGCGTTCCACCGATTTCATGGAACGTTCGGTCAAGGCCAATAAGCCGTTCTTTCTCTGGCACAATTCCACACGCATGCATGTTTGGACGCATCTCTCCCCCAAATGGCAGGACAAGAGCGGCTTCGGGCTCTTTGCCGATGGCATGATGGAACTGGACTGGGAAGTAGGCGAACTCCTGAAGAAGATTGACGACCTCGGTATTGCCGACAACACCATCGTGTTGTTCACCAGTGACAATGGCGCCGAAATTTTTTCCTGGCCCGATGGCGGTAACCACCCGTTCCGTGGTGAGAAAGGCGTTACTTACGAGGGTGGATTTCGAGTGCCAATGTTGGTCAAGTGGCCCGGCGTTATCAAGCCTGGCATCATCATCAACGACATGATGGCGCACGAGGACTGGCTGCCAACTCTGGTTGCTGCCGCCGGTGATCCCGACATGAAAGATAAACTCCTCAAGGGCCTGAAGGTGGGCGACAAGACATTCAAGACTCATCTCGACGGTTATAACTTCATGCCTTATTTCAAGGGCGAAGTCGCCGCAGGCCCGCGTCACGAATTTTTCTACTTCAGTAACACTGCGGACCTCATGGCGATGCGCTATGACCAGTGGAAGGTCAGCTTTAAGACCATCAAGGGCAACCTGTTTACCGGCGAGCCCTCAAGCACCCAGGCGCCTATCGTAACCAACTTGCGGCAGGATCCGTGGGAGCGCTACCAGGACGAGTCGATGAACTATGGCAAATGGTGGGGCGAGAAGTTGTGGACGATGGTGCCCGCCACCGTGATTGTAAGCCAGTTCCTGCAGACGTTCGAGGCATATCCACCTAGCCAGAAGAGCGGGGGATTGACGGTCAGCCAATTCCTCGAAGCTGTCCAGAATGGGGCTTCTGGCGCTGGCAAATAACCTGTCATATCACGCCGACGCGCAGTCGGCGAGGAGATCGACCGTCGTGCAGGGCAGGGAGCTTCAGCCTGAATCAGTCTCCAAGGAAGTAGTTGAAACATGCGACAAGCCGGACCGATGAAAACCAAGCAGTCGAATAACCGTCGGAATCATTGAGAGGAGTCTTATGCGACCAACAGCAAGGCACAGCGTGAGGATAGCAGTTCTGAGTCCACTGATTCTCTTGGCCGGAGCGGTATTCATCTCTACCGCGACCGCCCAGAATTCGGACCTTCAGCAGAATGTCACGGAAATCAAACAATCAATGGCGAAGAACAAGCAGGCACTCGCCCAATACGTTTGGAACGAAACCGTCACGATTAGCTTGAATGGCGAACAGAAGAAGCAGGAGCATTCCCAGGTCCGTCTCGGGCCGGATCTAAATCCACAAAAGACTTCGCTGGATTCTCCTGACCAGGCAGCCGCCCCAAGCGGAGGCCGGCTGAAACAGCGCGTGGTTGCAAAGAAAAAGGAAGAATACAAAGATTACGCGGACCAGATGAAAGCGCTGGCCCAGCAATACGTGCCACCGGACAAAGACCTGTTGCAGCAAGCCTATGCGAAGGGAAACATCACACTGGGTTCGGCTGCAGGCAATCCCAATGAACTTCAACTGATCATTCGCAATTACCTGAAACCGCAGGACTCGATGACGCTGGTTTTCGACAAGACGCAGAAAGCCCTCCTGCAAGTCAAGATTGCTTCCTATATGAACGACCCCAAGGATGCGATGAACTTAACGGTGACATTCGAGCGCCTGCCGGACGGGACGAACCACGTCTCCACTCTCGCTATCGACGGGGTGAGTAAGAAAATGAACATTGCCATTCAAAATTCGAACTACCAGCACGTATGAACCTGGACACTTAGGCAGTCACAAACGCTACCTGGCACATCCTACTTATCAGGTTGCTACACAAATGATCGGATTCGTTATCCTCCACTGTCACTTCTATCAGTTCCGTGCACCAGCCATCTGTCGATAGTATCCCGTGCAAGCGCAGACATCTCACGCTGAAACATCAGAGAGAGGATATTTATGATCGGTAGAAGAGCTAGCATTGTGGTGAGTCTTTTAGGACTGTGCCTTTTGAGCCTGGGATCGGCGCTTGCCGCGGATAAGATAAAAGGCAAAGGAGTAATCACCCTGCGCACGGGAGATATCTTGACCGTAGAGACAGACGACGACGCAACTGTATCCGTAATCGTCACAGCTGACACGAAAGTGCAGCACCCCGTAGGACTAGGCGCGCGCAAAAAGCAAGTTGGTCCAGATGTCCTGATCCCCGGACTCAAACTGAAGTTCGAGGGAACGGGTGATCAGAATCAGGTAACCGCGGAAACCATAACCTTTGATCGGGATGATCTCAGCCTCGCGAAAGTGATCCAGGCCGGTTTGAACCCCACCGCTCAACAACAAGCCTCGAACATGCAGACCTACCAAGCCAATAAGCAGGCAACCGACGCACAAATTGCGTCCAACCAACAGGCTAACCAGGCCGCGATCGCAGCGGCTCGGCAGGAGATCGCAACCAACCAAGCCAGCATTGACGAAGTTGCCGCAGCTACCAAGAAACGCTTTTCGGAGTTGGGTGACTTTGTCGTGAGAGGCGAACACACCGTGTACTTTGCCACCGGGGATTACAGCGTTTCGCCCGAGGATCGACAGGCACTTTCAGATTTGGCAAAACAGGCAGTCGCCTACCAAAAAGGCTACGTCCTCCAGGTTGCGGGCTTTGCCGACTCGGTGGGTGGTGCCGCGAGCAATCAAGTGCTAAGCAAGGAACGCGCTCAAGCAGTGGTCGCCTATCTGCTTCAGGAGTGTTCCATTCCGGTTGGCCGCATTGTCGCTCCCGGCGCCATGGGTGAAACCAACCCCGCCGCCTCCAACGAGACTACTTCTGGCCGTGGCCAAAATCGCAGGGCGGAAGTGAAGCTCCTGGTAAACAAGGGCATCATTGCCAGCAACTGACGGCTCTTTCTTTCACATCAAACGGAGGCCGCCAAAAGGCGTGCCTCCGTTCTGCCTTCGATTTACATCCGACACGCGATCACGAAGCAACTGAAAAAGCTCCGGCAGGAGTGCGTTCTAAGAAGTCCAAACCTGCTGCTTTGCCTAACCAGCTGTCTCGTGAATGGGTTGGTTATAATGCTCTATCTGCGGTGGGAGTAGCTCAATCAGTAGAGCATCGGACTGTGGCTCCCGCTGCCAGCCCATTCACTTTTTCTCGCCAGACCCATTAAAAACCAGGCCCCGCGCGGCTTTTGGAACGTTGCCGACAAAAATTGTCCGCTCGCGTACGAACCGTCTTATGCTTTCCTATCGCGTCTTTTTTTGAGCCATCAGGCAGAGTTTGGGCAGAGAAAAAGGGGATTAATGAGTGTAATCGCCGTTAACACTCGTTGACCTTGCCAGAGGGGTTTTGAGTGTAAACGGCCTGATAGCGTCAATTGACGGCCTGCGCAATAATACAAGCCACGAACGATCACAATGAAAAGGCTTGCTGTGTGTTGCTTTTGTTCTTCTACTGCTTCTTGGGCGTTGTACGGTTCTTCGCAGGAAACTAGCACAGTTGCACCCAGAGGTTGCCGTGCGGGGGATTTCGACACCAACTTTCAGCTAATCAATCACCCCGCAAACGACTTCATCATTATCCTTTGACATGCGCAACATGTCGGGGCAAGCATGCTCTCTGGATCGGATCCCCAGCGCAGCATTTCGATGGTACTGCTAACGACCAAGTTCGTTCGGCATTCGCGGGACGGTATTTTGCGTCCTGTCTCGGATCTGGTTTCGTAATTGTGAGGTCAGGAGAGCGGAAGATTATGGATCCCCAGTGGTTGGTATGGGCGAAGAAGTTGCAGGGCATCGCGCAAACCGGACTGACATATGCAAAAGACCCCTTCGACATTGAGCGCTACGAAGCGGTTCGGCTGGTGGCTGCCGAGATGATGGCTGCGAATTCGGGAGAGCAAAGCGCGGATTTCTTTGTCAAACTCCTTAGCCGAGACGTCGGGTATGCGACACCAAAGGTCGATGTGCGAGCCGCCGTTTTCCGCGAAGGACGCATACTTCTGGTTCGGGAAAAGGAAGACGGTCGCTGGACCCTGCCGGGAGGATGGGCCGATATTGGAGATTCGCCCAGCGCCGCTGTCGTAAGAGAAGTCAAGGAGGAGTCCGGTTACGACGTAAAGGCCCGAAAACTTCTGGCGTTGCTGGACCGCAATCTTCACGGGCACCCTCCGATTCCATACCATGCCTATAAGCTGTTTTTTCTATGCGATCTGGTTGGAGGAACCGCCCGTACCGAACAGGAAACGGATGCCGTCGATTTTTTCGCCAGCGACGGCATACCACCTTTGTCTCTGACGCGTGTGACCGCAGCTCAAATTGCGCGGCTTTTTGAACACTTCCTTCATCCAGAATGGCCGACTGAATTCGACTGACGGTTGCGAGATGAACGATAAGGAGCCAGCACCGGGTTCCTGTGCCGTAAGATACTCGAGAAAGTCTCATTTTTGGGAGGCTGGTTAAGCCATTCTCATGGAGGGTTTTGCTATGCCAGCCGCCACTGCGGTCGTCTTCGATCTGGGGGGAACGCACCTGAGGTGTGCCTGCCTCACACGGGAGCATGAGCTAGTCAATCTTACCCAGGGGCGAATAAGGTCCTTTCGAGAAGGATTGTCCCCGTCCGCAATCTGGGACGAACTTCTGAACAAAATTGTCAGTTACGTTTCCAGTTCGTCGAGTCTAGTTGAAGGTCTCGCTCCACTGGCGATTTCTTTTCCTGGTCCGTTGCGTGAGGATGGGCGGATAGTGAACGCACCAACCGTGACCGGGTCGGAGGAGCAGATTCCCGACATTCGAGCGGAGCTTTCACGACGCACGGGTCGAGACGTGTACATTCTCAACGATATATCGGCGGCAGCGCTATATCTGGCTCGACAGAGCCCTTGGGAACGATTCATGGTTATAACGATCAGCAGCGGGATCGGAAGCAAAATTTGTTTTCGCAGTTCGGATAAAAGTTCTGACAAAAGCCCAGGCAAATTAACACTGTTCGACAAGGGGCCATACGCTGGTGAGATTGGCCATCTGTCAGTGGACGAGTCAGAGACGGCGCCGGTATGTGATTGCGGGGGCAAGGGACATCTCGGTGCAATCGCTTCTGGACGTGGTATCGAACTTCTGGCTCGCCGAAAGGCGTCAGCTGATTCGGCTACATTTTCACGATCTCTCTGTCATCTTGAATTTGGCGCTACAGCGAAGACCCTGAATAACGAATCCCACCTCGTACCTTCGATCCGCAAACGAGATGCTTGGGCACTAAACGTACTTGAAGAAGGTTGCAGGCCGCTGTCTCAAGTGCTAAATGCCATAGTGCTGGCTCTCGGGCTGCAGGGGATTTTCATAATTGGCGGGTTTGCCTTCAGCGTTGGGCCGACGTATCCGGAATTACTTTATCGTCTGCTTCAGCTCCGCAACGACTATTCACCTCTGGTCTTTTCCCCTGATATGGTCAAACTCGGCGAGCTAGGTGAGCACGCTTGCCTTCGCGGAGCCGCGGAGTACGCGCTCATGGCGCAAAACGGGCGCATGTGAAGATCGCGATTATTGGCGGAAGCGGGTTCAGCACTCCGTGCTTGATCAAGTTCCTTGACCAGGAAAAAGGTCCGGGCAAAATGGAGGTTGTGCTCGCTAGTCGCTCGCGCAGAAAACTCGATGCCGTAACGAGGGCCTCGAAAATTCTCGTTTCAGGCGACATGGCCATTAGAGCGCAAGAGATCCGGGACAATAGTTGGGAGCAGATTCTCGACGGGAGCGATTGCGTTCTCATTCAGATCAGAGTCGGCGGTTACGAAGGCCGATTATTTGACGAGACATTCCCGCACAAATATGGCTTATGCGGCGATGAAGGACTTGGTGTCGGCGGATTGTCAGCAGGCTGGCGAACCTGGCCAGTAGTCTCAGACATCCTGGATTCGATTACGAAGTTCTCGCCTCTCGCCCTCGTGATCATGCTGACTTCGCCTCTCAGCCTCCTCGTGCGAGCGGCCCTGGCTTATACAAAGCTGAACGTTGTTGGCATTTGTGAACTTCCGTGGACCACGCTACAGAATTTGAGCCGCCAGATGGGCCGACAGACACGTGATGTACAAGCTGACTACTTTGGCGTCAATCATCTCGGCTGGTTTTTTAATATACGATCTTGCTCGGAAGATCTGATCGAGGAACTGGCCAGTAAGGTAGACGAATGTGCGTTCCCCACGGGCAAGTTCCTGCACACTCATCGCTGCTTGCCGACGCGCTACTTAAGGTTGCACTACGAGCCCGAGCAGGTTCTTATGGAGCAGGTGTCACATACACCGCGGGCAGAAACGCTGCGCAACTTTCAAGAGCAGGCATATCGCGCCTATGAGAGCAGTGAGCTGCGTGAAGTCGCATCCATGCTTGAGCAGAGGGCGGCGCCGTGGTATTTGCAGGCGGTGGGACCTTTATTGATGGCGATGTCCGGTCGGCGGACTGAGGTTCCTTTCTTCCTCTCCACTCCGCACGGCTCCTACACTACACTGCTTGAACCGGGTGACGTTGTGGAGACCGCGCACCAATGTACTGATGGCCGGTTATTGCGATTGCCTTTGGCTGGCGCGCTTCCAGAACACGTTGTCGAAAACCTTGTGCCGTTAGTACGATTCGAGCGAACTGCAACTGAAGCGATTATGAGTCGCAAATTCCCGCTCCTTGTGGAGGCACTCTCGCTGCATCCGTGGACCCGGGGAAATGCCCACCTGGAATCCATGGCGAATGAAATTGTGCTTGAGAACAATGCCGTTACGTCCGCACCATTTCAAAGATCCCGATGAAAATCAACCGCTACGATTATCGCTCCCAGTTTGAACGCTTCGAGGACTTCATGGCCGAGATGTCAGCGATGATGCTCGATGGCCGCTATGTCCTAAGCGAAGAAGTTTCTGAATTCGAACGCGCTTTCGCGGCCTATTTGCAATGCTCTTTCGTCGTCGGAGTAAACACCGGGACGGACGCCTTGCTGTGCTCGTTAAAGTCTTTAGCGCTTAGGCCAGAGCACGAAGTTGTGACGCATGCCAATACGTTCAATGCCACGGTCGCAGCCATCTGCCTGGCTGGATTGAAACCATTGCTGGTCGATGCGGATGAAGACAGTTTCTTGATGGACATTGGACAAGCGATTGGGGCAATGACTTCCCAGACACAAGTGCTCTTGCCAGTGCATTTGTACGGGAAACCGACTCCCATGCATGACCTTATCCGCGAGAGTGAAAAGAGAGGCATTTACGTGGTGGAGGACGCAGCCCAGGCTCATGGAGCGCGGCTGGATGGCCGGCGGATGGGAACCTTCGGAACGCTTGGCTGTTTTAGTTTTCACCCCAGTAAGAATCTGGCAGCCGCCGGCGATGGTGGCGCGATCGCTACCAATCGAGCGGACCTAAAGGAACAACTCTCCATGCTACGGTCCTTGGGTCAAGCAGGCCAGAACGATCACCTGCACGCAGGCTACAATACGAAACTCGATTCCATCCAGGCAAAGGTGCTCTCCTGGAAGTTGCCAAGCTTGGACCAGTGGAACGAACAGAGAAGGAAGATAGCCCGTCAGTATCACGAGCGATTGTCCGGCCTGCCTCTCAAGTTTCAGAATTGGAACGAAGGTGAAGAGCACGTATTCCATCTGTTCGGCATCCGTAGCGAAAAGCGCGACGAACTTCTCAGTCACCTGCAATCGAGAGGGGTGGATGCTGTGATCCGTTATCCGGTTCCCATACACTTGCAACCAGCGTTTTCTCAGTATGGATGGCGAAAGGGTCAGTTTCCTGTCGCGGAAGCTCTCGCCCGTGAGCTTTTGTGTCTTCCGCTACGTCCCAACCTTTCGACAACGGAAGTTGACTATGTCGCGGATTCCGTGCGCTCCTTCTTCAAAGGTAACCCCAGCATTCATAGTTAGCGAGTCTGTTAGGTGAATCTTCAATCGGAGAATGTCGATATGCAAGTGGCGGTCGTGGGATGTGGCCGGATGGGGCGCGAAAGAGCACTGGCGGCTGCTTCCTTCGGGGTCAGCGCAGTTTTGCTATTCGACGAAGATGTTGGTCGTGCAACATCTCTTGCGAATGAATGCCCGAAAGCGCGGATTGTGAAAGAGTCCGACGCAGTCTTCAGCGAGAAAATCAACGAGCGAATCGAAGCACTCTTCATCTGTACCCCGCCATTCTGTCGTGGCCCTCTCGAACTTCGAGCGATCAGCTCTGGCATACCTTTTTTTGTCGAGAAACCTATCGGAGTTACAGTCGGTCAAGTGCAAGCCATTCTGGATGCGCTAGGCGAGACCCCTGTCCTGACGGCGGTCGGCTACATGAATCGATACAGGAATTCGGTGTCCCTCGCAAAAGCTATTTTGCAATCCAGGAAGATCATCGGCATCACGGCCCATTGGGCAGGAAAGAAATACGGGGTTCCGTGGTGGGGAGTCATCGAGCAATCCGGCGGGCCGTTCAACGAGCAAGCCACTCATCTGATGGATCTGTTTCGGTATTTGGCGGAAGAAGTGGAACCGCGTTTTGCCGCAGCCCATGCACCGGGAGGTATCGAGACAACGGTGCTTGCTGCTATGCGTTTGTCAGGCGGCGGGCTGGGAAGCTTTCTATACAGCTGTGAGGCAAAGGAGAAGGACATCTTTATTGTTATTGAAACTTCGGAAGGCATGCTCGAACTTCGTGGCTGGGATCTCGACCTTGTGTGCAACACCATTGACGGAAGCCGGCCCGAACCGGAGTCGAAGTCGATCTTCGAAAAAGAAACTCATGCCTTTCTCCAAGCTGTGACCACAGCCAACAGAACTTTTATACTTGCCGATTTTGAAGAGGCTTTCCAGACTCAAGTCCTGATGGACAGCGTTGTGCGAATGATCAGGCCAGGTGTCGCTATTCGCTAATGAATCTTACCGCCTAACTGAACAGCGCACGCATTTGAAGATATGGCAGAGAAGCAATCTCGCGAAGCCACCGGACCGCTGTTGCTGAAGCTTCCGCCGAGAGGTTGTGAACCGACTCTACATGTTCCCGCACACGTCGGTTCTCTGTATATTCGGCGAGCAGGACCGCAGGAGTGTCCGCGTAATCTTCGCAACGCAAAAGCGAGTCGATGTGCTCGCAGTTTGCGAGCAATCTGCGATGCTGTTCCTCAAACATCCGATCTCGTTCGCTCCTGCTGGGTTTAGACAATGACTTGTCCAGCTTACCTACAACCTTTGCTAGTTCGTGCGTACGGCGTTTGATGTGGCGATCGAATTCCTGGTCAGCGGCGGCATAGAGCAGTCGACTGTCAGGCTCAGCGCAGGCTTGCCGAATATTTCGATACCAGGCACGCAGCGCGTGCAAGTTCCCAATCAGCTTTGCCGTAGTGCAGAATTTCCGGCTGAGATCGAAATATCGATCGAGGTCGTATTCGCCACTCAACCCGGTTGGATCTCCCCACGACAACTGATTCTCCGAGACGTCGCGGCGGAGTATTGAACCAGCGGCGACCACGGTTCCAAACTCCAGGTGCACGGGCGCGACGATTCCAGAGTTTCCTCCCAAAAAGATCCGGCGAGATTGCAGCAGGCATCCAGTTGCGTCGCCCATCAGGCTGCCAAATTTGTCTCCGCGTGGATCAAAATTGAAATGGACGACGCCCGATCCGACTTCGCTATGGTCGCTCCGGGAACTGCCGCCGGCCAGCAGAACATCGCAGAAATTAATTGAAGATCCGGCAACCGCTCCCACCATCAGGACGGTGTTTTTCAAGCCCACATTGTGGCCGATTTCCGCGCATTCCTCGAGCACAGTACCCTGACGCAATTCAGCAAAACCGCGCGTCTTGGACCGGGAAAGCAGAACGCAGTTTTCATAGCTCCCGGCGCCAAGAACTACGGAAGGTGCGATTTGCGCCTCATGAATACGAGCTGAACCGGAAGTCCCAATTTGTGCTCCCGCGCCGATGAACGTAGTGGCACCTGTGATCGTGGCATTCATCAGCACTGCACCTGCCGCGATCCGATCCAATCGCACTTCCTCGGAAATATAAACGCGCTCCGGCCCCCACACTTTGACTCCGTTCTGCGCAAGTCGCGAAAGGCGGGTTCGGTTCCCGTGATCGTCGCAAGCCAGGTCCATAGAGATGGTTAAAGCGGTTGGGAACCAATCATTGTAGCGGATGCCAGAATCCAGTCCTCCTCGCTTTGGACAGCTGGCAATACTGCGCCCGCTAACCAGCTCGGTTCTTGGCCGCAAGGCATTATGGAGATATAGTAAGTATCCCGGATGTGGGGCGCGAGATGGCAATCGAAGTGGCATCGCCAAGCGTTGCGAGATCCAAATGTTTCCTTTGCGGTGAGGCCTCCGAGCAAGTGGTCTGGAAGGAGGACGGTGTCGAGGGGTTGCGCTGCGGCTGCGGCATGGTTTACTCGAACCGGCCCACCATCGTCGAACCTTTGGATCTGACGAAAGAATTCCATCCGGATCACTTCTATTCCTTGCCGGCCGAATTCAAGGCCGCATGGGTGGCACGAAACTGTCCTCATGGTCGGCTAGTTGAGATTGGCTGTGGGGCCGGCTTTTTCCTCGCCGCCGCACGCTTCCACGGATATGAAGTGATGGGGCTGGAGCCAAATCCGGCTTACGACCTGCGATTGCAGCAGCAGGACACGCCCGTGGTTCACGAACATGTCGAAGATAACTCTCTGCCACGTCACAGCTTCGATGTCGTGTACCACTGCGATTTGCTGGCTCATTTCCCAGATCCGATCCGCTCTTTGGCAGCCATGTGCGACCTGTTAACCCCGACTGGTGTTTTGTGTTTCGAGGTGGGGTTATTGGGAGGAATTTCGCCGTCCTGGTATAGCCTGGTGGGCCGGATCGGACTCGGACAGCACCTGTGGCTCTACTCGGATAGGGCCCTCAGAAATCTGATGCGAAAAGCTGGACTGGAGATCGTTCGCATTCAGTATTTCGGACTTGCGCCTGAGGTGATTGGTGGAAGAATTCTTGGAGTTCTGGACAAATATCTCCTTCGCCCCGCTCTGCAAACTATTTCTAGCGATGGAGCAGACCACGCGCTCCGAGTAAGACACTCCTGCGTATACTTCCTGCGGTATCGTGCTGGCGCTCTGCTCCCCCACATAGGCCCGCAGACTTTACTGGTCGTTGCCAAGCCCACAGCTAAGCCCACAAATGTTCAATGACCTGCAAAAGAAAAGCGTTGGCCTGGTTGGCGCGAATGGGTTCATCGGCGCCACCATCTTACGTGCTCTGCTTCAACAAGGAATTGTGCCGCGAGCTCTTTGCGGCCCCATCGGAAGTCCACGGTCACTTCCCGACGGCGTCGATTTCGTAACCTGCGACTTGGCCGAGGTGGAGCGTCTGAAATCCTGGGTCACCGGGCTTGAGGTGGTGATTCACGCCGCCGGTCCACCATCCGTACAACGTTCCTTCGAAATGGCAGAGGCATATGTCCGCGTCCAGGTAGAAGGTACCGTTGCATTGCTGCGAGCTTGCCGGATGGCGAAGGTCAAGCGCATTGTCTACATCTCTTCAGCCGAAGTCTATGGGCGGCCAGAGGCCAACCCGGTTGCGGAGACCCATCGATTGCAAGCTCGTTCCCCATACGCAGCCGCCAAGATTGGAGCGGAGAAGATGATCGAAGCCCACGTTGAAAGCTTCGGGTTAGAGGCCGTCATACTCAGACCTTTCTCTATCTATGGACCACACTTTCACTCCGATTCACTCCTTTCCAGAATTGTCTCAACCGCCAAGAGTGGCTGTGTTCGAGTACGCGACCTCCGGCCGGTCCGAGATTATTGCCACGTCGGCGATCTGGCGGTGGCAGTGCTGCAAGCCTGCTGCATCGGAGACGACAAGCTCCGAACCATCAACATCGGCTCGGGAGTTGGTACCAGTGTCGCCGAGTTCGCGGAGCTTGTGCTCCGGACACTGGGCCTGAACATTCCGATAACTGAGGATCCTGATCCGCGGCCCGGACAGTCAGAAATCTTTGAATTGGTTGCCGACATTACGACTGCGCGCGACGTTCTCGGATGGCGTCCCACGACTGCTCTCCTGGAAGGGTTGTGCCTAACCCTTTCAATCGAACACGATAGGATCGAACCCCGCAAGATATGACACAGCGATACTTGGTAACCGGTGCGCAGGGATTCATCGGCCGGCACATGGTCTGCCATCTGTTGTGTCGCTTTCCGGAATACACCGTGCTCGGAGTCGGGCGCTCACCCCAGGAAGACTTGTTCTTTAATTATCCGGTGAGTTGCGGGGGCCGTCGTTTACCTGCATCCCTGCCTGAGTATTTGCGAATTACAGTTGAACCCAGATATCGCTACGTTTCCCTGGATTTAACTTCCGACGATTTTATTGCGATGGTGCGTGATTTTCGTCCCACCAAAGTGATCCACCTTGCCGCCGCGCTGAGGGGTGCTCCCGACGAGGTCATTTTCCAAAACAACGTTCGCAGCACTGCATCATTGCTCCACGCAATTTTGCCATGTGACGTTGAAATGCTCCTGTTCGCCTCCAGCGGTGGCGTGTACGGAAAGCAAGACCATTTTCCGATCGAAGAAACCGCTGCCGTTCAGCCCTTGGATTCCTACTCCCGCAGTAAACTCGCGTCCGAGGAGTTGGTCCGGCAGTTCGCAATTCAGTCTGGCGTCTCGTCCGCTATAGCGCGCATTTTCAATGTGTTTGGTCCGGGACAAGATGACCTCCATTTTGCCGGTCGGATTGCAGGCCAACTGGCCTCAATTCTGGCCCACAAAGCGGAACCCCTGGTTCGAGTAGGCCCTCTTTCAAGTTCTCGTGATTTTCTGGACGTTCGTGACATTTGTCATGGACTGACCATTATTCTGGAATCGAATCATCAGGGAGTCTACAACGTGGGCAGCGGCGTGGAGACTAGTATGGATGCGGTTCTAAGGATATTCCTCGACGCTGCCGGTTTAAGAAAAGACGTACGAATCGAAATCGATGCTACGCGGATTGATCCCGTTCCCCGACATGTTGCGAATATTTCCCGACTCACGAAGAAGGGTTTTGTACCGCAACACTCACTCGAACTCAGTTGTGAGGAAATGTTGGCCTATTTTGACAGGTATGTGCAAACTGCCTAGGGGTGCAAGAAAATGCACACACGTGACAAGTTTCTTGTTCCACCTCTTATCCATGGATTATCCATAGACGCTTCCCAAGATGCGTGTTATCGTGTCGCACCAGTGGGGCAGTTCGCGGTTCCTCGATTGCACTATAAGGTGCGGATAGGGACAACATGACGGGCGCTTTTTGCAAGCTGGTTTCGGCCGATCGTGAACGATCATATTGTGTAAGGCTTGCTCCGGGAATCTCAACAGGTAACGTCAACGAACTCATTCCGGCCATAGACTGCCGCAAGTGTCTGTTGGTCACTACGCCGACTGTTGCCCGCCTTTACGCGAACGAAATCGCCAAGCGACTGATTGAATCCGGCGTCGATCTCAGCATGCTGATACTGGCTTGCTCAGAGCAATCCAAAACTCTTGCCATAGTCGAAGAACTTTGCCAGGAATGTTTTAGAGCCGACCTGGACCGAAAGTCACTGCTGATTGGTTGTGGAGGCGGCGTGGGTACGGATCTCGTTACGATGGCCGCGGCGCTCACGCGAAGGGGCTTGAGTTACATGCGCATTCCCACGACCTTGATTGGGCTGATCGACGCTGGAATTGGGGTCAAGGGAGCTGTTAACCTGCCGAACAAAAAGAGCGCGATAGGCGTTTTTTGTCCCCCGGAATATGTGGTACTGGATCCTGCGTTTCTGAGAACGTTGCCAAGGAAATTGATCTCCGACGGATTGGCCTAGGCGATCAAGATTGCCGTTGCCATGGACCCGACGCTGTTCGAATTCCTCGAGCAGTTTTCGAACGAGCTTTTGAGATGCCCATCGACGGCCGACATGAACAAGCTGAAAGAACTAGTTTCGCGTTCCGCGCTGGGTTTGCTGGAGGAATTGGAGAAAAACCTTTACGAGGACAAAACCTATCGGCGACTTCTTGATTTTGGCCACACATTTAGCCCCCTAGTCGAGTCCATGTCGGACTTTCGGGTCAGTCATGGAGTCGCGGTTGCGGTCGACATCGCACTAAGTAGCGCAGTGGCTTTTGAATTGGATCTGCTTTCCTTCGAAGACCGGAACCGGATTCTCCGATCATTGCGGAACGCAGGATTGCCGATTTATTCTTCGCGGTTGACAGCTGTGAATTGCCTCAAGGCTCTCGAAGAGATCGAGGCTCACCGCGGCGGATATCTAAACCTGGTCGTGCCTTCCGGTATCGGAAGTGCCGTATTCATCACAGAAAGGCGCAGCCTTCCTGTATCGGTGCTACAGCGAGCGCTGCGTTTCCTCGATCAAGAATCTTCTGAGCGCGCATTCTTTGTTCCAGTCAGTGCGTCGCTCGGGCAAGCAGCCCCCTTCGAGTAGGATCAAAAGGGATCGAAAGAGGCCACTCGCGGCGGACCCAGATCACGGCAGATTCCAGGATGACTCCATCTGTTATCACCACGGCGCTCATTATGGCCGGAGGACGCTCATCGAGGATGCGCGCCAGCCGGGGCAGGAAGCACAAAGCTCTGGTGGAAGTCCTGGGCGTCTCGATGCTGGAACGCAACATCCTCGCTCTACTCTCCCACAATGTTCGAGAAATATTCCTGGCCGTTGGTGTTCTCGAAAAGTCAGTTCTGGCATATGCTCGAGGTCGCGGCCAGAGAATCGCGCGAGCCGGTGGCGCCGAGTTGAAACTCTTCATTGAGAAGCATCCTCTCGGTACCATAGGTGCGGCTAAGGCAATCAGGACCGTATCGGACGACCTTCTCATCGTTAACGTAGATAATCTGACCTCTCTCGACCTCACTGCCATGGTTGAGCATCATCGCGCTACCAAAGCAGCGCTGACAGTCGCGACACACACTGAGCCGTTCCAAATACCATTCGGCCAAGTGTCAATCAAAGACGGGGAGATAGTAGACTACCGGGAAAAACCTGTTCTGCCCGTTCCGCTATGCAGCGGCACATACGTATTGAGCAAAACGGCTCGATCAAACATTCCATCCGGCAGACCCTCGAGCGCTCCTGAACTTGTTCACACCCTACTGCGTGAAAAACAGAAGGTGTCGGCTTTTCCGCACTCCTCTCCCTGGATCGACGTGAACGATGCTGCTTCGGTGGCGAAAGCAGAAGAATTGGTCATGGACGATTTCAGGGCCTTCGAACTGTGGCGTCGCCCCGCTACCATCGAGACTGTAACACTGTGCGTGTTGAACAACCGCAGGGTTGCCTTGCTGAGATCTCGGTCGCACCGGACATCTGCTACGGCGCGACTCCCAGTAGTGAGCTTACTTTCACAAAACGACACTCCTCTCCAAAATGCTTATCGACTTCGGAGCGAGCTGTGTTTGCCAGGAGTGGGGAAGCCACATATTCTCGCGTCTTTTGACGAACAGGGGGCTAGAAATACACAGCGAACTCGTCATCACATTTTTGTCGCGGAGATGCCGCCAGATCACGCGCGGGTACGGAGACGCGAAATCTCATGGGTGCTTGTCTCCGATCTTGCTGCAGGCACCCGCAGACACGGCAGCTCCAGAACGATTGCGTATCTCCAACGATATGTCGCGTCGCAAAATCCACATTCTCTCGGTCATTGACGACCTCCACTTCGGCGGTGATGAATATCGTCTGCACGCTTTTGCGCAGTCGTTGGATAAGTGTCGATTTGGTCACACGGTTCTCACCTTGATGAAGGAAGATCGCATGATTGGAGAGAAATATGGTTCCATGAGAGAGCAGTATCTACAGGCGGGAATTCGTGTGATCGATATCGGACAACCAGCGGCAGGAGCCGGCCCGCACCGCGAGAAAGCCATCAAGAATCGGCTGTTGTCCGCTTGGGAAAAGACTCGCAGACTCGCATCACTAATCCGAAATGAAAAAGTAGATGTCCTCGATGTGCACCTTTCACCAGCAAACCCGGTCTGCGCGGTAGCGGCTCGCAATACCCGAATTCCTTTTGCGGTGACTCTCTATCAAGTCAATACGATGCAATCGGCAAAGTTATGGCTGGCGGGGCAGTTCAATCTCGGAAGCGCCGCCATGCTAATCACTGATTCTGACGCCCAAGCCAGGGTTGTTAGCCGATGGCTCATGCGGCGCCCGCCCATACGTGTAATACCAAACGGAACCCCACCGCCTCAACCCGCGCAACCCAAACAGACGATGTTCAAGCTCTTCAATATTCCAGATCGGCCTCTGACGATCATTGGCCAGGTAAGCAGTCTCGTTTCCTACAAAGGCCATATCGTACTACTCGATGCCGCGAAGCGAGTGCTGGAGCGGCATCCGGAATGCTTTTTTCTCATGGTCGGCTATGAGCGTAGTGAGGAAGGCTACCGTGAATTGTTGCTTCGGCACGCCGCTTCTCTTGGAATCGCCGACCAGGTGCGAATCGAAGGTTATCCAGGCCCCATCGGCGATGTCTGGAACATCATTGACATTCACGTGCACGCTTCTCAACTCGATTCCCTGCCAAATGCATTACTGGAGGCAATGTCGCTGGGCAAACCTTCGGTGATTACGTCAGTTGGAGGAATCCCGGAGGTGGTCAAGCACCGAGTGAATGGATTTCTGGTGGCTCCGAACGACTCGAAGGAACTGGCTGAAGGCTTGCTGCTGTTTATGAGCGACTCGAGCCTGCGAGCAACGATTGGCTATGAGGCCCAGAGCACATACGTCAAGCATTTTCGCCCGCAGGTGATGACGAGGAGACTGGAAGAGGAGTTTGAGGACATAGTTCTCGCAGCTCACAAAGGAGCCCATAAATGTTAGACGTTGTTGCCCACAAACATCTGTTTTTGAACCACGCAAACTTATGCATTTCTGGAGATTGTAGTAGAGGAAGTTCTGAAGCCTTCTCGTCCTAAGGGACTGTGTAAGTTACTGATTCTAATAATTCCACAAATGCCACAAATGCCACGATTTGACAAGAATTATGTAGTGGTTCCTGGGCATCGGTGCTCTCTCCAACAATCTCAATATCTGTTGCAGCTTCGCGATTTCTGCCCTTACCTGTTGCGCAATCGATTCCATGCTCATTCTTGGCCCCCAGTTTCGCGATCAGGATTACACGGGCTGTCGCTGGTATTTGGCGTCAACAATCGAGGTGAAGAAATGCGAAGCTTGTGAGCACTGATTGCGGCATCTATCTCGATTGTCAAGCAGTCGCACGGTCGGCGGTCACGACGATTCTGCTTCTGCAAGTCTCCGGCTGACGAGCGTTCTCCAACAAAATGATGATAGGATGCCTCGGGCAGAACAGGCGCAGTGCAAAGACAAATACGATGACGAACAACCGCACAAAAACGCTATGGTTGCCTGCTCTTGTGAGCCTGACCGGTTCAATGTTGTGGCGGTTTATCTTGCAACGATCCTTTCCACAATCGCAGCCACTTTTAAACCACGCAGGGCTTCCGCTCGCCTACCAACTTCTCTGGCTCGCCGCCTTGCCCTTAATTGGCGCATTGAGCGTGCATTTATCTCGCCGCGCCGGAGGCGACAAATTGACCGGCCTTATGGCGGCTCTCTCCCCCGCGATTGTGATGATCCCGCTCTGGCTGGCATTAGCGACCAGGATGAGTCACCCGTCTCCCCGACAGTGGTTCGGCTTGCTTTGCGGCGTGCTGAATTGGATTGTTACGCCCGGTATCGCTCTCTCATTGGGCGCCTGGCCTCTGCTGAGGACCCGGACCCTAAAGAACACAGCCAAATGTCGCTGACTAAATCGTTCTGATAATCAGGTCAGAGGAAAAGTGGCTGGGTTGCACCTCCTACAGTGAACGCCGTAGTGACTGTATTGACCGCGACTGCTACCTGTAGTGGAAGGGGGTGACTATGCCGAATATAAAGAAGGATTCACCGCAACAGCCATCAAAGGAACGTCGCTCTGAAGATGCCATCGATCAGCAATTAGAAAAAGATGCAGATGAAATGGCGGAAGAGGCACAGAAGGTCCAGAAACGGAATGAGGAAGGGCAAGGTATTTTTACGAAGTAGATAAGCGACTTCGCGGTACTCCTTCTTCTACGGACGCGATGCACGCTTCGAAATAGCCCAGGGGGCACAATCGAAGGCATGATTTCGTTCGGGATCGCGCTTGCGTGTTGGCGCTTGCCGGATCTTCGTGCGCTTTTTACTGGCTCCACCGATGCATTCGGTTTTTTCAGGCCGTCATTAGGTTTTCGCGGCACGTTTTTTTCAATTACGGTCTGCTTTCCGCATTTAGGGCAAGGTACGCTGCCCAAACTTGATCACGTCCATCACGGTCGCGATTATCAAAGGCGTGTTGCAGTGCGGGCACTTGATGGGAAATTCCGTGAGGGGCAGTTTGACGCTTCGCCTTGTCCCGGCATTGGGCGTTTCCTCTTCGCCAGATGCGACGGGATAGAATAGCACGGGCTGTGGTTGGTATTTGGCCAAGTAAAATTGTCAGTGAGTGAAATCGCCTTCCATGAGAAGGCCGGTCGGAGTCAAGTCGATTCTTTACTGGCTTCATGGAATAAGGTTTTCTGCTCCCGCCGAGTGGCCGCTGTCGCCATGCTTCCATCCGCACTCTCGAGGAGCGATTTCATTTC